>NZ_CYUD01000042.1 GCF_001458295.1 Ruegeria denitrificans | reverse complement strand
GGCTCTGTTGCAAACTTTTGACTGTTGACGCTCTTGGGTTTTGCGCGTGAATGGCTTTCGATCCTATTAAGTCGAAAGCCAGCTCATGATCTCTTTTAAAGGTGCGCAATATCCGAAGGATGTGATCCTGTTCGCGGTCTTTTTCTATGTTCGATACGGCGTGTCCTACCGCGATTTGGAAGAAATCATGGCTGAACGAGGCGTGCAGGTGGACCACACCACGCTGAATCGTTGGGTGGCACGGTACTCTGGCGCCATTGCTGAAGCAGCGCGTAGGCGCAAAGGGCCATGCGACCGCTCCTGGCGAATGGATGAGACTTACATAAAAGTGAAAGGCGCGTGGGTCTATCTATACCGGGCCGTCGACAAACACGGCAAGACACTTGATTTCATGCTCTCGCAGCGCCGAAACAAACCCGCGGCGACAGAGTTCTTCGCCCGGACGCTGGAGACCAATGGCCTTCCGAGAAAGATTGTGATCGACAAGAGCGGCGCCAACACAGCTGGTATCAAGGCCATCAACAAGATGCTCAAGGGCTTTGGTTGTCCGATTCCAATAGAGATGGTCAGGCGGAAATACTTGAACAACATAATGGAACAGGATCATCGGTTCATCAAGAGACGCACTCGGCCAATGCTGGGGTTCAAATCCTTCGCTTCAGCGGCAGCGACGCTCGGCGGAATCGAAGTGGCTCATATGATCCGCAAAGGTCAACTCACGCCCGGACTCTGTCCTTTCAAACAATTCGCCGAGTTGGCCACCTAACTCCGAAGCGATCACTGAAATAGCTCGTCGCCCTCTAAACTCTGCAACAGAACC
>NZ_CYUD01000041.1 GCF_001458295.1 Ruegeria denitrificans | reverse complement strand
CGGCGTTGTTGCACGGATCGCCCATGCGCTGATATCGAGGCGGTCCGTTCCTTTCAGGATGCTGTAAATGCCGCATAAGTTCAACGCCGCTCGTCGTGACAAGATCCCGAAGCAAAAGTATCGGGTAACCAACTGGTCTGAGTACAATGAAGGCCTGCGACAGCGAGGTGATCTGACTGTCTGGATCAGCGAAGACGCGCTTGCCCTGTGGCCGGCACCGCGCCGAACAACGCGTGGCGGACAGCCGCGCTATTCTGATCTGGCGATTGAGTTGTGCCTGACATTGGGGATGGTTTTCAAACAACCGCTGCGGCAAACCCAAGGCCTGATGCGCAGTATTGCAGGGCTGCTCGGAGTTGAGATCGCAGTGCCTGATTTCTCCACCTTATCCCGCAGGAGCAGTGGGCTAGCACTGCGTGCGACGCGGAAGCCCGGAGGCGGTAAGTCAGTTCATTTGGTCGTGGACAGTACTGGCCTAAAAATCTTCGGCGAAGGTGACTGGCTCGAGGAGAAGCATAAAACAAAGCGCAAACGGCGCTCTTGGCGCAAGCTCCATCTAGGCCTCGATCTTGTCAGCGGCGAGATCGTCTGCTCTGATCTCACTATGGATGAGGTTGGCGATCCGACGGTGCTGCCAGAGCTCTTGGATCAGGTCGACGGCCCGGTTGCTCTCTTTCTGGCAGATGGAGCTTACGATGGAGAACCTACATCTGATTTGCTTGCCGCTCGTTTCGGATCGATGATTGAGGTCACGATCCCACCTCCCAAAAATGCAATACTGAGCCCAAATGCAGCCCAGGATCCGACTGCACGAGACCGCCATATCGCCGAGATCGTAAGCCAGGGGCGAATGGCCTGGCAGAAAGCCACTGGCTACAATCAACGCAGCCGAGGTGAAACTCTCATGGGTCGCTGGAAGACTGTCATTGCGCCCAAGCTAAAGGCCCGGGGCTTCGAAAATCAGAAAACAGAAGCCGGGATTGGCGTCCGGGTTCTCAACCGGATGACCGGGCTTGGCCGCCCAAGTTTCGAACGCACCGCCTGAATTCCGTCTCGGGTTGGGCGTGTTCCGAGTTGCAACTGATCTGTGCAACAACGCC
>NZ_CYUD01000040.1 GCF_001458295.1 Ruegeria denitrificans | reverse complement strand
AAAAAGGGCGCCCCTAGGGGCGCCCTTTCCGCAGCTATTCGCCTAGGCGAATTACTCGATGATTTTCGACACGACGCCGGCGCCGACGGTGCGGCCGCCTTCGCGGATGGCGAAACGCAGACCGTCTTCCATCGCGATCGGTGCGATCAGTTCGACAGTGAAGCCGACATTGTCGCCGGGCATGACCATCTCGGTGCCTTCGGCCAGGGTCACGGTGCCGGTCACGTCAGTCGTACGGAAGTAGAACTGCGGACGGTAGTTCGCAAAGAACGGAGTGTGACGACCGCCTTCTTCCTTGGTCAGGATATAGGCTTCGGCTTCGAACTTGGTGTGCGGTGTCACCGAACCCGGCTTACACAGAACCTGGCCACGCTCAACGCCTTCACGGTCGATACCGCGCAGCAGCGCGCCGATGTTGTCGCCCGCTTCACCGCGATCCAGCAGCTTGCGGAACATTTCAACACCGGTACAGGTGGTTTTCTGAGTGTCACGGATGCCGACGATTTCGATCTCGTCACCAACGTTGATCACGCCACGCTCGACACGGCCGGTCACAACAGTACCACGACCCGAGATCGAGAACACGTCTTCGACCGGCATCAGGAACGGCTTGTCAACTTCACGCTCAGGGGTGTCGATGTACTCATCAACAGCCGCCATCAGCTCCTTGATCTTCTCTTCGCCGATTTCCGGGTTGTTGCCTTCCATCGCCGCCAGAGCCGAACCTGCGATGATCGGAATATCGTCGCCAGGGTATTCGTAGCTGGACAGCAGTTCGCGAACTTCCATCTCAACCAGTTCCAGCAGCTCTTCGTCATCAACCTGGTCAACTTTGTTCATGAACACGACCATCTTCGGGATGCCAACCTGGCGGCCCAGCAGGATGTGCTCGCGGGTCTGCGGCATCGGACCGTCAGCTGCGTTCACAACCAGGATCGCGCCGTCCATCTGCGCGGCACCGGTGATCATGTTCTTGACGTAGTCGGCGTGGCCGGGGCAGTCAACGTGCGCGTAGTGGCGGTTGTCGGTCTCGTATTCCACGTGGGCGGTCGAGATGGTGATGCCACGTGCTTTTTCTTCAGGCGCGCCGTCAATCTGGTCATACGCTTTGAAGTCACCGAAATACTTGGTGATTGCTGCGGTCAGCGTGGTTTTACCGTGGTCAACGTGCCCAATCGTGCCGATGTTGACGTGCGGCTTATTACGCTCAAACTTTTCCTTTGCCAT
>NZ_CYUD01000039.1 GCF_001458295.1 Ruegeria denitrificans | reverse complement strand
GCGGATGAGGTGGGTGGCTCCTGCTCCACCGGCATCGAATGTGCCAAAGTGCAGTTATCAACGACTGCTAGGAAAGGAGCCACCCAATGACAGTAAAGACCGTAGGCCTGGATTTGGCCAAGGATGTTTTTCAAGTGCACGGCATTTCGGAGAATGGCCGTGTTATCTTCAAAAAGCCGATCAAACGCGCGAAGCTGTTAGCGTTTTTTCAGACGTTGCCACCTTGCACGGTTGGCATGGAAGCCTGCGGTTCATCACACCATTGGGGCCGTCAGCTGCGCAACCTCGGCCATGATGTGAAGCTCATGCCTGCCGGTTACGTCAAACCTTATGTGAAGCGCGGCAAGAGCGATGCCGTTGATGCTGAAGCCATTTGTGAGGCTGTCAGACGCCCGACCATGCGGTTTGTTGAGATCAAGACCGAAGACCAGCAGGCTATATTGTCGATCCATCGCACCCGAGATTTAGCAGTCCGGCAGCGCACCCAGTTGGCCAATATGATCCGTAGCCTGTTGCGCGAGTTTGGGCATATTTTGCCGATTGGGATCGAAGCGGTTACGGCTTTTTCAAATCGTCACCTTGATGGCGATCACCCGGACATGCCCGAGATCGCGAACGGCATGCTCGGCATCCAATGCTACCAATTCATCGGCCTGAACGAACGCATCTCTGGCTATTCCAAGATGATCGAGCAACACGCAATGCGGAACGCAGATGCACGTCGATTAATGCGTATGCCTGGAATTGGGCCGGTCACAGCATCGGCGATTGTCGCCACTATCGGTGACGCGCATCAGTTTCGGACTGGGCGCGATCTGGCGGCATGGCTAGGGTTAACCCCTCTCAATAAATCAAGCGGCGGGAAGGAACGTCTTGGAAAGATCACGAAGCAGGGTGATCGATACATTCGCAAGTTGCTGGTCGTGGGCATGACGTCTCGCGCTGTGATGGCGAAACGTTCGCCTGAGAAAGTCGATCTCTGGACCGCCAAGATCGTTGCCGACAAGCCGTTCCGGCTGGCAACAGTCGCGATGGCAAACAAGGCAGCCCGCGCGGTCTGGGCGATGCTCACCAAGAAACAGGAATACCGGCAGCCAGCGTTCTAATCACGCCAACTGCCCACGAGATGCAAGACGTTGAAGTGATGATGCGGAATTAAGTCAACCAAGAGCAAGGACACTCCGGGAATGGCAGCGGCCGTCTGAGGTCGATAAGCCGATTGGAACCTCGCTCGCGGAATTCATCAGGGCCAGTGGAGGCAATGCCAAAACATAAACAGGCCGGACAGACGACAGTACTGACGAAAAAGACCGCGAATATCACCAGAAAACACTTGCAATGCAGGAGCCACCCACAGA
>NZ_CYUD01000038.1 GCF_001458295.1 Ruegeria denitrificans | reverse complement strand
GTGGACCGGGCGGCGCGTGTGGGCGATGCGATCGAGACCGGCACCGTGTTCATGAACCGGGCCGATTATCTGGACCCGGGCCTATGCTGGACCGGCTGCAAGAATACCGGGCGCGGCGGTGGCCTTTCGGTCATCGGTTATCACAACCTGACGCGCCCCAAATCCTACCATCTGAAAAAGGTGACAGGGTAAGAAAACCGTCCGGGTCGCATCGCGGCCCGGGCCGCGCCCACCACGGGCGGTCACGGCCCTCTGTTGCAACAAGGGGCACTCGAACATCCGGCCAACAGGCCCACATTGAAAGGCGATAACATGTCTCTCGTTGGAAACTGGTCCTACCCGACCGCGATCAAATTCGGCGCTGGCCGCATAAAGGAACTGCCCGAGGCCTGCGCCGCGGCCGGGATGAAGAACCCCCTGTTGGTCACCGACAAGGGTCTGGCCGATCTGCTGATCACCACGGCGACGCTGGACATCATGGAGGCCGCCGGTCTGGGGCGTGGTCTGTTTGCAGAGGTGGACCCGAACCCGAACGAAAATAACCTCGAAGCTGGCGTTGCCGCCTATAACGCCGGTGGCCATGACGGGGTGATCGCGTTTGGCGGTGGCTCGGGGCTGGACCTGGGCAAGATGGTCGCTTTCATGGCCGGTCAGACGCGCCCCGTCTGGGATTTTGAAGACATCGGTGACTGGTGGACTCGCGCCGATGCCGATGTCATCGCGCCGATCATCGCGGTGCCCACCACCGCCGGAACCGGATCGGAAGTGGGGCGCGCCAGTGTCATCACCAACTCTGAGACCCACGCCAAGAAGATCATCTTCCACCCCAAAGTCTTGCCGACGGTGGTGATCTGCGATCCGGAACTGACCGTGGGCATGCCCAGGTTCATCACCGCAGGCACTGGCCTGGATGCCTTTGCCCATTGCGTCGAGGCGTTCTCGAGCCCGCATTACCACCCGATGTCCCAGGGCATCGCGCTGGAAGGCATGCGGCTGGTCAAGGAATATCTGCCCCGCGCCTATGCCGATGGCACCGATCTCGAAGCCCGCGCCCATATGATGAGCGCCGCCTCGATGGGTGCCACCGGCTTCCAGAAAGGTCTGGGCGCGATCCACGCCATGAGCCACCCCATCGGCGCGCACTTCAACACCCATCACGGCACCACCAACGCGGTCTGTATGCCCAGCGTTCTGGCGTTCAACGCCCCCGCCATTGCCGACCGGTTCCAGATGGCGGCCGACTATCTGGGCATCGACGGCGGCTTTGACGGCTTCCGCGCCTTTGTACAGACGTTCAACGACGACCTCGGCATCCCCCGCAAACTCTCCGACCTGGGCGTCACCGAAGCCGCCATCCCAGACCTCGTCAAAGGCGCAATCATCGACCCCTCATGCGGCGGTAACCCCATCGAACTCAACGAACAAAACCTGACCGCACTCTTCAATAACGCGTTGTGATC
>NZ_CYUD01000037.1 GCF_001458295.1 Ruegeria denitrificans | reverse complement strand
TGCGATCAAGCTGCTGCGATCTGGCCTGCTTTTTCGACCAGCACTTCGGCCTGACGGATCGAGGCATAGTCGATTAGGCGGCCATCCAGGGAAACAGCACCTTTGCCCGCCGATTCAGCCTCGGCCATGGCGACGAGTATGCGCTGTGCTTTGGTGACTTCGGCATCTGACGGCGACATGACCTCATTGGCCAGGGTAATCTGGCTGGGGTGGATGGCCCATTTGCCTTCACATCCCAGAACCGCCGCGCGTTTCGCCGCCGCTACGTAACCGTCCGGGTCCTGGAAATCACCAAACGGACCATCAATCGGGCGCAGGCCATTGGCGCGCGCGGCGACTACCATACGGGCCAACGCATAGTGCCACATGTCGCCCCAATGCGTCATACGATCTCCGTCAGCATCTGGGTCAGTCAGAACGGAATAGTCAGGGTTTACGCCGCCGATGATCGTGGTCCGGGCACGGGTTGACGCCGCATAGTCGGCCACTCCGAAATGCAGGCTTTCATTGCGTTTGGAAGCAGCCGCGATCTCGCTGACATTCTGCATGCCTAGCGCGGTTTCGATGATGTGTTCAAATCCGATCCGTTTCTTGTACCCTTTGGCGTCTTCAATCTGCGTCACCAGCATATCGACCGCATAGACGTCAGCAGCAGTGCCAACTTTGGGGATCATGATCAGGTCAAGACGCTCTCCGGCCTGTTCAACTACATCCACCACATCGCGGTACATGTAATGGGTATCCAGCCCGTTGATCCGCACCGACATGGTTTTGTTGCCCCAGTCGATATCGTTCAACGCCTCGATGATGTTTTTGCGGGCCTGTTCCTTTTCGTCAGGCGCGACCGCGTCTTCCAGATCGAGGAAGATCACATCCACATCTGACTTTGCGGCCTTTTCGAACATTCCGGGCTGGCTGCCGGGAACGGCCAGTTCGCTGCGGTTCAGGCGGGCAGGGGCTTGGTCGATGTTATGAAAGCTCATCGGTAAGGGTCCTTCGTCTTAGAGGTTCGGGTAGAGAGGGAATTTGGCGCAGAGGTCAGCGACCTCGGCCTTGACTTTGGCTTCGGCGGCGCTGTTGCCGTCTTCGCCATTGGCGGCGAGACCGTCGACCACTTCGATGATCCAGTCGGCGATCTGGCGGAATTCGACCTCGCCAAAGCCACGGGTGGTGCCCGCGGGTGAGCCCAGACGGATGCCGCTGGTGATGGTCGGTTTTTCCGGATCAAACGGCACGCCGTTCTTGTTGCAGGTGATATGCGCGCGACCCAGAGCCTTCTCAGTCGCATTGCCCTTGACGCCTTTGGGGCGCAGGTCGACCAGCACCACGTGGGTGTCGGTGCCGTGGGTCACAGTGTCCAGACCACCCTTGATCAGCTGATCCGACAGCGCCTGTGAATTGACCACAACCTGCTTGATATAGTCCTTGAAGGTCGGCTGCAGCGCCTCGCCAAAGGCCACGGCCTTGGCCGCGATCACGTGCATCAGCGGGCCGCCCTGAATGCCGGGGAAGATCGCCGAATTCACTTTCTTAGCGATATCTTCATCATTGGTCAGGATCATGCCGCCACGTGGTCCGCGCAGGGTCTTGTGCGTGGTGGTGGTCGCCACATGCGCATGCGGGAAGGGGCTGGGGTGCTCACCTGCCGCCACCAGACCGGCGAAATGCGCCATGTCCACGTGCAGATAGGCGCCGACCATGTCGGCGATCTCGCGCATGCGAGCAAAGTCGATCACGCGCGGGATGGCCGAGCCACCTGCGATGATCAGCTTGGGCTGGTGCTCTTTCGCCAACGCCTCGACCTGATCATAGTCCAGCATGTTGTCTTCTTTGCGGACGCCGTATTGCACCGCGTGAAACCACTTGCCCGACTGGTTGGGGCGCGCGCCGTGGGTCAGGTGGCCGCCCGCATCCAGGCTCATGCCCAGAATGGTGTCGCCGGGTTGGATCAGCGCCTGGAACACGCCCTGGTTGGCCTGGCTGCCCGAGTTCGGCTGCACGTTGGCGAACTCGCAACCAAACAGCTCTTTGGCGCGGTCGATGGCGAGGTTTTCAGCGATATCAACGAATTGGCAACCGCCATAGTAGCGCCGTCCGGGGTAGCCTTCGGCGTATTTGTTGGTCATCACCGAGCCCTGCGCCTCCATCACGGCGGCTGAGACGATGTTCTCGGACGCGATCAACTCGATCTCGTCGCGCTGACGGCCCAGTTCGGATGTGATCGAGCCAAAAAGCTCAGGGTCACGCTCGGATAGGGACTGGGTGAAAAAATCGTCTGTACGATGCGGGGCATTCACGAGGCAAATCTCCTG
>NZ_CYUD01000036.1 GCF_001458295.1 Ruegeria denitrificans | reverse complement strand
CCCAATGAGCTACAAATCCGACATTGAAATCGCCCGTGAGGCGAACAAGAAGCCGATTCAGGAAATCGGTGCGAAGATCGGCATCGACTCCGCTGATCTGCTGCCCTACGGCCACGACAAGGCGAAGGTCAGCCAGGACTTCATCAACTCGGTTCAGGGTCGTGAAGACGGCAAGTTGATCCTTGTCACCGCGATCAACCCGACCCCGGCGGGTGAAGGTAAGACCACCACCACCGTCGGTCTGGGCGATGGCCTGAACCGCATTGGCAAAAACGCGATGATCTGTATCCGCGAAGCCTCGTTGGGCCCGAACTTCGGCATGAAGGGCGGCGCAGCAGGTGGCGGTTACGCGCAGGTTGTTCCAATGGAGGAAATGAACCTGCACTTCACTGGCGACTTTCACGCCATCACCTCGGCCCATTCGCTGCTGTCGGCGATGATCGACAACCACATCTACTGGGGCAACGAGTGCGAGATCGACATCCGCCGCGTCGCATGGCGCCGCGTGGTCGATATGAACGACCGCGCACTGCGTCAGATCACTGCGTCCTTGGGTGGTGTGTCGAACGGTTTCCCGCGTGAAACCGGCTTTGACATCACCGTGGCGTCCGAAGTCATGGCGATCCTCTGTCTGGCAACCGATCTGAAAGACCTGGAAAAGCGTCTGGGTGACATCATCGTGGCCTATCGCCGCGACAAAACACCAGTTTACTGCCGCGACATCAAAGCCGAAGGCGCAATGACCGTTCTGCTGAAGGACGCCATGCAGCCGAACCTGGTGCAGACGCTGGAAAACAACCCGGCCTTTGTTCATGGTGGTCCCTTCGCGAACATCGCGCACGGCTGTAACTCGGTCATCGCAACCAAAACCGCATTGAAGGTGGCTGACTATGTTGTCACCGAAGCTGGTTTCGGTGCTGATCTGGGTGCCGAGAAGTTCATGAACATCAAGTGCCGCAAGGCAGGTATCGCGCCGTCGGCTGTGGTGCTAGTCGCCACCGTACGTGCGATGAAGATGAACGGCGGCGTCGCTAAGGCCGATCTGGGTGCCGAGAATGTCGACGCGGTTCAGTCGGGCTGCGCCAACCTGGGCCGTCACATCGAAAACGTGAAGTCCTTCGGTGTTCCTGTCGTCGTCGCCATCAACCATTTTGTCACCGACACCGATGACGAAGTGCAGGCCGTCAAGGATTACTGCGAAACCCATGGCGTCGAGGCAGTTCTGTCACGTCACTGGGAACTGGGTTCGGACGGTTCTGCACCTCTGGCCGAGAAAGTTGTGGAAATCGTTGAAAACGGTGCTGCGAATTTTGCCCCGATCTACCCCGACGAAATGCCACTGTTCGAGAAAATCGACACCATCGCCAAGCGTATCTACCGCGCGGACGAGGTTCTGGCCGACAACAAGATCCGCAACCAACTGCGCGAATGGGAAGAGGCTGGCTACGGCAACCTGCCGGTCTGCATGGCGAAAACCCAGTATTCGTTCTCGACCGACCCGTCGCTGCGCGGCGCGCCCACCGGCCACTCGGTTCCGGTGCGTGAGGTGCGCTTGTCAGCCGGTGCTGGCTTCATCGTGGTTGTCTGCGGTGAGATCATGACCATGCCCGGTCTGCCGCGCAAACCGGCTGCGGAAACCATCTGCCTCAATGACGCAGGTGAGATCGAGGGCTTGTTCTAAGCACCCGAATGAGACATCTCGTGGACTGGGGGTTACCCCGGTCCACAGGAGATTAAAATGCCCACTCTGATACCGCCGCAGGACTGTCACTCGATGCGGGAATTGCGGCCTCAGATCGACAAGCTGGACCGACAACTGATTGAGATGTTGGTGACGCGCGCAACCTACATTGACCGTGCGTCTCAGCTGAAACCCGGCGAGGGGTTACCCGCCCGCATCCCGGAACGTGTCGAAGATGTGGTGCAGCGTGTGCGCACAAGTTCCGACGAGTTGGGTATGGACCCAGATCTTGCCGAGAAACTCTGGCGCATATTGATTGACTGGTCGATTGCCCGCGAAGAACGCGTGCTCGGCCCTGACTGAAGACCCGGTCGCTGTGTGCGCCCGATCCGTTTTTGAAAGAAGGGATCAAAGGATGGTAGCGCAGGTTATCGACGGTAAGGCCTTTGCCGCAAAAGTACGCGGCCAGGTGGCAGATCAGGTCGCAAAGCTGAAAGAAGAAAACGGCATCACCCCCGGTCTCGCCGTGGTTTTGGTGGGTGAAGATCCGGCCAGCCAAGTCTATGTCCGCTCGAAGGGGAAAATGACCGTTGAGGTCGGCATGAACTCGTACGAGCACAAGCTGGATGTCGGCACATCCGAAGGAGACCTGCTGGCGTTGATCGACAAGCTGAACAACGACCCAGCCGTGCATGGTATTCTGGTGCAATTACCCCTGCCCAAGCACCTGAACGAAGATCTGGTGATCAACTCGATTGATCCGGCCAAGGACGTTGATGGTTTCCACATCTCGAACGTGGGCTTGCTTGGTACCGGACAGAAGTCAATGGTGCCCTGCACCCCGTTGGGCTGTCTGATGATGCTGCGCGACCATCATGGTTCGCTCTCGGGCATGGATGCGGTTGTGATCGGCCGCTCGAACATCGTGGGCAAACCGATGGCGCAATTGCTGCTGGGTGACAGCTGCACCGTGACCATCGCGCATTCACGCACCAAAGACTTGCCTGACGTTGTCCGCCGCGCCGACATCGTTGTGGCTGCCGTTGGCCGCCCTGAAATGGTGCCGGGTGACTGGATCAAGGAAGGCGCCACTGTCATCGACGTGGGCATCAACCGGATCGAACGTGACGGCAAGAACAAGCTGGTCGGTGACGTTGACTATGCCAGCGCAGCTGAGCGTGCCGGTGCGATCACGCCGGTGCCGGGTGGCGTCGGGCCGATGACCATCGCCTGCCTGCTGGCCAACACACTGACCGCCTGCTGCCGCGCAAATG
>NZ_CYUD01000035.1 GCF_001458295.1 Ruegeria denitrificans | reverse complement strand
GGCGGCTTTTGCCGAAGAGGTGCGTGTATACAACTGGTCTGACTATATTGACGAGGACTTGTTGCAGAAGTTTGAGGAAGAGACGGGTCTGACGCTGATCTATGACGTGTTTGACAGCAACGAGGTTCTGGAAACCAAGATGCTGGCCGGTGGATCGGGCTATGATGTGGTTGTGCCCTCTGGCACTTTTCTTCAACGTCAAATTCAGGCTGGCGCGTTTCAGGAGCTGGATGCGGCCAAATTGGCGAACTCTGGCAACCTGTGGGATGTCATTCAGGAACGCACCGCAGGGTATGATCCGAACAATGCCTATTCGATCAACTACATGTGGGGAACCACCGGTATTGGCGTGAATGTCGCCAAGGTGAGGGAAGCCTTGGGTGATGACGTTGCCCTGAACAGCATGGACTTGGTCCTGAAGCCTGAGAACATGGAAAAGCTGGCCTCGTGTGGTGTGCATTTCCTGGACGCGCCTGCTGAAATGATCCCAATGACCTTGCAGTATATTGGGGAAGACCCTGACAGCCATGATCCGGATGTCATCAAGAAGGCCGAGGAGGTTCTGACCAGCGTCCGTCCGCATATCCAGAAGTTCCACAGCTCGGAATATATCAACGCGCTGGCCAATGGCGATATCTGCGTGGCAGTGGGTTGGTCGGGCGACATTCTGCAGGCACGGGACCGCGCGGCTGAGGCCGACAACGGCGTTGAAATCGAATACCACCCGTTTGCTGAAGGCTCGCTGATGTGGTTCGATCAGATGGCGATCCCGACGGACGCTCCGAACCCGGAGGGCGCGCATAAGTTCCTTGATTTCATCATGGACGCCAACAACATGGCGACCGCGTCGAACTATGTCTACTACGCCAACGGGAACAAGGCCTCGCAAGAGTTCCTTGCGGAAGATGTGATCGGGGATCCGGCGATTTACCCGGATGATGCAACCATGCAGAACCTGTATATCACGACGCCTTACCCGGCAAAAACGCAGCGCGTCGTGACGCGTATGTGGACCAAGATCAAGTCCGGCACCTGATCCGGTACATCTGCGCAAGGCGGCTTGGCCGCCTTGCTCCTTTTTTCCAGATTGTCGAACGGGGGCCGTTTTGAACACTGACGTCTTTGCGCCGTGGGATGACCCACAGGCGAAACCTTTGATCCAGTTCCGGAATGTCACCAAACGGTTTGGTGAATTCACGGCCATCGACAACCTGTCTCTGGATATCTTCGAAAAAGAGTTCTTTGCTTTGCTGGGGCCTTCGGGGTGCGGCAAGACCACCATGATGCGGATGTTGGCGGGGTTCGAAACCCCGACCGAGGGGCACATCATGCTGGGCGGTCAGGACATCGATCCGATCCCGCCAAATAAGCGCGCGGTGAACATGATGTTCCAGTCCTACGCGCTGTTCCCGCATCTCAGCATCTGGGAAAACATTGCGTTCGGCCTGCGCCGGGACAACATGCCCAAATCTGATCTGGAAGAGCGCGTCGAAGAGATGCTGCGCCTGACCCGGCTGGAACAATTCGCCCGCCGGAAGCCGCATCAGATCTCGGGTGGGCAACGGCAGCGGGTGGCGTTGGCGCGGTCGCTGGCCAAGGCGCCAAAGCTGTTGTTGCTGGACGAACCGCTGGGCGCGCTGGACAAGAAACTGCGGCAGGACACGCAGTTTGAGCTGATGGATATTCAGGAAAAGACCGGCACCACCTTTGTGATCGTGACCCACGATCAGGAAGAGGCCATGACCGTCGCCAGCCGCGTCGCCGTGATGGATCAGGGCAAGCTGATGCAGGTGGCGACGCCGGACAAGATTTACGAATACCCGAACTCGGTCTACGTGGCCGACTTCATCGGTGATGTGAACATCCTCGAAGGCCGCGCTTCGGCGAATGGGGACGACTCCTATCAGATCGACTGGGCCGAGGGGCAGGCACCGCTGACGGCAACCTCGGCCAACGGGCTTTCGAACGGGCAATCCTGCCATTTGGCCATCCGGCCCGAGAAGGTGACGATCTCGGCCGACCGCCCGGCGGACGCGATCAACGCGGTACAGGGCAAGGTGCATGACATTGCCTATCTGGGCAACCTGTCCACCTATTATGTCGAGTTGCCCAACGGCACGATCATCAAGGCGCAGACGGCCAACACACGCCGTATCTCGCGTCGGTCGTTTACATGGGAAGACCCGGTCTGGCTGTCCTGGACAGCCACGGCCGCGGTTCTGCTGGCCAGCTGATGCGCCGCGCGTTTTTGATCGCCGTTCCCTATGTCTGGCTGCTGGCCCTGTTTCTGGTGCCGTTCTTCATCGTTCTGAAGATCTCGCTGTCGGATATCGAACTGGCCATCCCGCCTTATACCCCCACGCTGGACCTGTCGCAGGGCTGGGCCGGGATCAAGGACTTCTTCAGTGCGCTGGATTTTGAAAACTTCATCTGGCTGACCGAGGATGACCTGTACTGGAAAGCCTATCTCTCCAGCGTCAAGATCGCGGTGATCTCGACCTTTTTTACACTGTTGGTGGGTTACCCGATTGCATATGGCATGGCGCGCGCGCCGGTCGAATGGCGTCCGACGCTGATGATGCTGGTGATCCTGCCGTTCTGGACCTCATTCCTGATCCGCGTTTATGCATGGATGGGGATTTTGTCGAATGAAGGTTATCTGAACCAGTTGCTGCTGTGGTTGGGCATCATCTCGACCCCACTGACGATCCTTAACACAAATACGGCCGTTTATATCGGCATCGTCTACACCTATCTGCCCTTCATGATCCTGCCGATCTATTCTGCACTGGAGCGGATGGATGAATCCCTGATCGAAGCGGCCGAGGATCTGGGCTGTTCCCGGATGCACGCCTTTTGGCTGGTGACCATCCCGCTGTCGCGCCCGGGCATCATTGCAGGCTGTTTCCTGGTCATGATCCCGGTAATTGGCGAGTTCGTGATCCCCTCGCTGCTGGGCGGCTCGGGCACGCTGATGATCGGTAAGGTGTTGTGGGAGGAGTTCTTCTCGAACCGCGACTGGCCGGTGGCCAGCGCCGTGGCGGTGGTTCTGCTGCTGATCCTTGTGATCCCGATCGTGCTGTTCCAGCGCAATCAGCAGAAACAGGCGGAGGCCGAGCAATGAACAGAATGAGCTGGTTTAACACGGTCTCTTTGACGCTGGGCTTTGCGTTCCTCTATATCCCGATGATCATCCTGATCATCTTCAGCTTCAATGAAAGCAAACTGGTCACGGTTTGGGCCGGGTTCTCGACCAAATGGTACGCATCGGTGGTGCAGAACGAAGCGTTTCTGGACGCTGCCTGGGTGACCGTGCGTGTCGCGGTGTTCTCCTCGACGCTGGCTACCATTCTGGGCACGGCTGCGGCCTATGTGCTGGTGCGCGGCGGGCGGTTCTTTGGCCGTACGCTGTTCTCCGGCATGATCTACGCGCCGCTGGTCATGCCCGAAGTGATCACCGGCCTGTCGCTGTTGCTGTTGTTCATCGGTATCGGGCTGGACCGAGGCATCCTGACCATCGTGCTGGCGCATACGACCTTTTCGATGTGCTTCGTCTCGGTCGTCGTCTCCTCGCGTCTGGTGACGTTTGACCAGTCGCTGGAAGAGGCTGCGCTGGATCTGGGCTGTTCACCGGCGCAGGCGTTCCGGCTGGTGACCTTGCCGATCATCGCGCCTGCCGTGATCTCGGGCTGGTTGCTGGCCTTCACCCTGTCGCTGGATGATCTGGTGATTGCGTCGTTCACATCGGGACCGTCCGCCACAACACTGCCGATCAAGATCTTTTCCGCCGTGCGTTTGGGTGTCAGCCCCGAGATCAACGCATTGTCCACGATCATGATCGCGATCGTCACGGTCGGTGTCATCACCGCGTCGCTGGTCACAAAACGGGC
>NZ_CYUD01000034.1 GCF_001458295.1 Ruegeria denitrificans | reverse complement strand
AATGCCGTTAATCCGGACATGCCCAAGATAAGTCTGCATCTAAGTTCAAGTTTCATGATTGTCTCCGATGTCCTTTGGCCCGGTTCAAGCGGCTCTGGTCCACGCGCCAGACATTGCAGCTTTGTTTGCAAAGTCGGCGAAGTCGCGTGGCGCGCGTCCAAGCGCACGCTGGACACCGTCCGCGAGGTTCGCATTGCGTCCGTCCAGCGTTTCACGCGCGATGTCCGTGATCACATCAGCAATCATCTCGCCATTCGCGTGCGCGATTTCCGCGTGGAAGTCTTCGAATGAAATTGGCAGGTATTGCACAGTCCTGCCCATGGCGCGCGAAAGCTCAGCAGCCATGTCGGCAAACGTCATGAGACGTGGTCCTGTGACCTCGTACAGTTCGCCGTCGTGTCCTTCTTCTGTCAAAGCAGCTACGGCAACATCGGCAATGTCGTCCACGTCGATGATTGGTTCGCGTACATCGCCGGCAGGCATCGGCAAGACACCTGCCATGACCGGATCAAGCAATGCCCCTTCAGAGAAGTTTTGTGCAAACCATGCTGCACGAACGATAGTGAACGGAACTCCGGAATTGCGTACGACTGCTTCCGCTCGTTCCGCATGAAACTCGCCACGCCCGGTTAGCAGCACAAAACGCTGTAATCCCTTTTCACGAGCCAATGCTGTGAACGCTTCGACCTGCTCAACCGCGCCTGGAAATGCGATGTCAGGAAAGTAGGAAATATAGGCAGCCGAAACGCCTTCGAGGATTGCGGACCAAGTCTGCGGTTGTTCCCAGTCAAATGGCGTTTCACTGGTGCGCGACCCGCGCCGGACTGTCTGCCCTTTTTCGTCCAGACGTGTCGCGATCCGCGATCCGGTTTTGCCTGTTGCACCAAGTACGAGAATGGTTTGCTGTGTCATTGGTCATCTCCATGAGTTCAGTTGATGGCCCGAAATTAAGCAAGCATTAGAGATGTTCTATTCTTCAAAATCCATCATTCTTATCCAATCGTCCAAAACGAATAGACGAGCAGGTGAATTTCGTCCAATCTCATGACATGAACCAGTTTGACCCTCATGTCCCCGACCCCGATGCGCTGGCGCAGCCGATAGGCGATCCGCTGGGGGAAATCCTTCATCTTCTGAAGCTCACCGGCACATTCTACTGCCAGTCGCGCATGTCCGCTCCTTGGGGCGTGTCCCTACCAGGCTTTCCCGACATACTGAGCTTTGCTGTCATTACGCACGGGCGGTGCTTGATGAAGGTCGGACAAGATGACCCGTTCGAGGTCGAAAAAGGCGATTTGGTGCTGATGACCAGCGGCGCACCGGTCGGTTTCTTCAGCTCGGAAGACAACCCGCTTTTAACGCTGGAAGAGCTGCCCATACGCAAGGTGACCGAGCTTTTTGAAACACTGGAATACGGTGGTGGTGGAGCGGAGACGGGCATCATGTACGGCCTCGTCCGGATCGATCACGCCGCCAGTGGTATGTTGATGCACTTGCTTCCGGATGTGCTCAAAATCGACCCGTGGGAAGAGGATGCCGGAAGCTGGCTACAAGCAACTTTGCAATTCATCGCAAAAGAGGCGCGGGAATTGAGACCGGGTGGCGAAACAGTGATCACCCGACTGGCAGATGTGGTTGTCATCGAGGCCATTCGTCGTTGGCTGAACAGCGCACCAGACGCAAACCGCGGCTGGCTGAAAGCGGCGCGAGACCCGCAGATCGGGCGCACGATAGTCGCCATTCACCGTACGCCTGCTGCGGCTTGGACAGTCGAGTCTCTCGCGGAGGTTGCTGGTATGTCCAGATCCGCGTTCGCGGCGCGGTTTACTGGGTTGGTAGGCGTTCCAGCAATCCAGTATCTTGCAACGTGGCGAATGCACCTGGCCAGCGAAAGGTTGGTGTCCACCGATCAACCAATCTCGCAGATTGCCGCTGAGATCGGATACTTGTCAGAGCCTGCGTTCAACAAAGCCTTCAAACGGGTATTTGGCGCACCACCGGGAAAAATCAGGAAGAACGGAGTTCACTCCGTATCCAGGCGAAACTTGAGAAACTGAGCATCTTCGTATTCGATCTCGCCTATGTGTTTGGCACCGAGTTTCCGGAGTGCACCCAGATTTTTTCTACTTGGTGGCAGCAGAAACGTGACAAAGGGGATACGTTTGTCAGCGATCGCAAAGTCGATTGCCATTTTGGCAATCCGTTTCCCAAGTCCAAAGGCGTCGGGCCGCAAAACCAAGCCAAAATCCCATTCGTCACCTTCTTTTTGAAAGCCCCCCCAACCAACATACCGACCGCCTGACAAAAACGCCCAGTGTCCAAGACCGTCCCGCGCCCAGTAACCTTCCTTCTTGGCGATAAATTCTCTTGCGACCTCAACATTCCATTCGAACGTCAAAAGCGGCATGTGCTCCGCTACTCTGGGATCGGACATGTGAACCGCAATGTCATTCGGATCGATTTCCGAAAGGCGTGCAAATGAAATCCCATCTTTCATCATTGTACTCATTTGATGGCCCGAGATGTCCCTTGCATGCAAAGTAATTATGGCGCGAATACTGTTTCACAGCCTTCTCGCGACAATGTACCGGCTCGGCAATAACCCGGCTTGATCCGCTGTCTCGACGATATCGAAGCCCGCAAGTTCAATGGCGTGCTGGAGTTCAGCTACGGATACAAAATTTACGAACGGAGCATTCCCGAGCAACTGCATAATCGGGATCGCTATTCGGCTGATTAAGCCATATTTGAACCCTCCACTCTCTGGAGCGCAAACGGTCTTGGAAATGAATACCCCACCGGGTTTTGTAAGGGTCGCAATGTGTTCGAGTGCATGGCCCATATCGGGTACAAGGTGCAGTAGATTATGTGCGAGGACAGCGTCGTAAGAACCGTCGTTAGGATCGTGCTGCAGAACCTCGGCCACTTTGAACGTTACATTCTCCAGCTCTTCTTCAGCGAGTTTCTCGTTGGCGATTTCGATCATCCCCGGTGCGAGATCGGAGGCAGTGACTTGAGCCACATGTGGTGCCAGTAGCAACGCGGTTGACCCCGTCCCACACCCGATTTCCAGCACGCTGTCTTCGGCTTGCAGGTAGGACTTTGTACGTTCGAGTGTGTTCAGATACCCTTCCATATTTCGGATAGGATCAGCCGCATATTTGCGCGAAATCTTGCTCCAGAACGCGGCATCTTTGGACAATGCAGCCATCTTTTTCTCTCTTTCAAACTTTTCACAGCAGCCAGTAAATTAAAACACGACTTTATGGAATTGCCAGATATTGGAGAACTGTTATGCATTAATGCATGAATTGGAACGCTATTAATTTCGATTGGAACCAGGCACGGTCCTTTCTTGCAACGGCAGAAGAAGGTTCGTTTTCCGCGGCGGCGCGCGTGCTTGCGCGGACCCAGCCAACCGTCGGTCGGCAAGTCGCCGCGCTGGAACAGGCGCTTGGCGTCACCTTGTTTGAAAGGGTCGGCAAGTCGCTTAATCTGACAACCGCTGGTGCTGAGCTGTTGGTACATGTCAGTGAAATGGCAAGCGTCGCGAATAGGATTTCTCTGACGGCAACAAGCCAGTCACAAGCAGTTGAAGGGCAAGTCAGGATCACTGCTTCCGACGTGGTGTCAGCCTATCAGCTACCGCCTATTCTCAAACAGATCAGGCTCGCGGCACCGCGGCTTGAGATCGACGTTGTCGCAGCAAATGACATACGAGACATACAGCGGCGCGAGGCAGATATCGCAATTCGGCATGTGCGCCCGACACAGCCGGGCCTGATTGCAAAGCTCGTGGCAGAAGCGACGGCACATTTTTACGCTGCCCCTTCGTACCTCGAACAGGTTGGGCGACCACGAAATGAAGACGAACTTGCTAAGTTGGGTTTCGTCGGCTTTGGCGATGTTGACACGATGATTGGATTTCTCAATCCGGCTGGCATCGAAGTAACCCGCAAGAATTTTCGGATTGGATCGCAGAGCGGGATAGTGTCATGGGAGCTTGTGCGCCAAGGCTTCGGCATTAGTGTTATGTCAGACGATGTGGCGGCCCTTACACCCGGTGTGGAGCGTGTTCTGCCCGAACGCGAGCCATTCAAATTTCCTATCTGGTTGGCCACACACTCTGAGTTACAAACAGCGCGAAGGATCAGGTTGGTTTTTGATCAGCTTGCAAACCATCTCGGCTCGCGGACAAATTATTGAACGTGAGTTGGTCTGGTGTCGTGAACTGGAGTCTGCTTCGGGCTC
>NZ_CYUD01000033.1 GCF_001458295.1 Ruegeria denitrificans | reverse complement strand
CGGTCCCAGTCGCCGACCAGATCGCGCACCGTGTGGGGGGCGTTTTTCAGCGGGTTGTTCTCCGCGTCGATCTTGCCGTCGATGATGTCCTGCGCCTCGGCCCGGATGGACAGCATGGCGTCGCAGAAACGGTCGAGTTCCGCCATGGGTTCCGATTCCGTGGGTTCCACCATCAGGGTGCCGGCCACCGGCCAGGACATGGTCGGCGCGTGGAAACCTGAATCGACCAGACGTTTGGCGATGTCGTCGACGCTGACATGGGCTGCCTCGTCCAAGGGACGAGTGTCGAGGATGCATTCATGCGCCACCCGGCCTGTCTCGGAGGTGTACAGGATCGGATAGGCCTCACTCAGGCGCGCCGCGATATAGTTGGCGTTCAGGATCGCCACTTTGGTCGCCTGCGTCAGACCGGCGCCACCCATCAGCAGCACATAGGCCCAGCTGACCGGCAGAATGGACGGCGAGCCGAAGGGTGCCGCCGAGACCGGACCCAAGGCGGTGCCGTATTCCGGGTGACCGGGCAGATGCTCTTCCAGATGCGCCTTGACGCCGATCGGGCCCATGCCGGGGCCGCCGCCGCCATGCGGGATGCAGAAGGTCTTGTGCAGGTTCAGGTGGCTGACGTCACCGCCAATGTCACCCGGACGCGACAGGCCCACCATGGCATTCATGTTGGCGCCGTCGATATAGACCTGACCGCCGTGATCATGAGTGATCTGGCAGACTTCCTGCACGGTGGTCTCGAACACGCCATGGGTGGACGGGTAGGTGATCATGCAGGCGGCCAGATGGTCGCTGTGCTTCTCCGCCTTTTCACGGAAATCGGCGACATCAATGTTGCCCTTGTCATCCGCTTTCACCGGCACAACCTGATAGCCCACCATCTGCGCCGAGGCCGGGTTCGTCCCGTGCGCCGAGGTCGGGATCAGGCAGACATTACGCTGCGCCTCACCGCGTGATGCGTGATAGTTGCGGATGGTCAGCAGGCCCGCATATTCCCCCTGCGCGCCCGAGTTGGGCTGCTGGCTGATCGCGTCATAGCCGGTGATCTGGCACAGCTTGTCGTTCAGATCTGCAATCATCTCGTGATAGCCCTGCGCCTGATCTTCGGGGCAGAACGGGTGCAGATTGCCAAACTCGGGCCAGGTGACCGGGATCATCTCGATCGTGGCGTTCAGCTTCATGGTGCAGGACCCTAGCGGGATCATCGCCCGGTCCAGCGCCAGGTCGCGGTCGGCCAGACGGCGCATATAGCGCGTGATCTCGGCCTCGGCCCGGTTCTTGTGGAAGATCGGATGGGTCAGATATTCGCTTTCGCGCAGCGCGTAATCCGGCAGGCGGTAGGCCACGTTCGAGCTGTCATCCTTACGGTCAATGCCGAAGGCGCCCCAGACGGCCTCGATGGTCTCGGGCCGGGTCTGTTCGTCCAGGCTGATGCCCACTTTGCTGTCGCCGACCTTGCGCAGGTTGACGCCCCGGGCCACGGCGGCCTCCATCACGACGTTCTGCAGATGACCAACCTCAACCGTGATGGTGTCGAAGAACACTTCAGGCTCAACGGCAAAGCCCGCCTCTTCCAGACCAGCGGCCAGGCGCGAGGTCTTGCGGTGCACCGATTGCGCGATGGCCTTGATGCCGTCGGGGCCGTGATAGACCGCGTACATCGACGCAATCACCGCCAGCAGCGCCTGCGCGGTACAGACGTTCGAGTTGGCTTTCTCGCGGCGGATATGCTGTTCGCGGGTTTGCAGCGACAGGCGGTATGCCTTGTTGCCACGGCTGTCGATGCTGACACCGATGATCCGGCCCGGCATCGAGCGCTTCAGCTTGTCGGTGGTCGCCATATAGGCGGCGTGCGGGCCGCCATAGCCCATCGGAACGCCAAAGCGCTGGGTCGAACCGATGGCGATATCCGCGCCCATCTCGCCGGGCGACTTCAGCAGCGCCAGCGACAGGATGTCGGCGGCGACGATAGCAATTGCCTTATGCTCATGCAGCGCCGCGATCTCTTTGGTGAAGTCACGCACGTGACCATGGGTGCCCGGATACTGGAAGATCGCGCCAAACACCGCGCCTGCGTCCAGCGTATCGGGATCAGCGACCTGTACCTCGATGCCCAGAGGCTCGGCGCGGGTTTTAATGACCGCGATAGTCTGCGGGTGGCAGTTGCGGTCGACAAAGAAGGCCGCGTTGTTGGCCTTGGAGCGGCCACCGCGCTTGGCCATTGCCATGGCCTCGGCAGCAGCAGTCGCTTCGTCCAGCAAGGACGCGTTGGCCACGTCCAGCCCGGTCAGGTCGCTGACCATGGTCTGGAAGTTCAGCAGCGCCTCAAGACGGCCTTGGCTGATCTCGGGCTGATAGGGCGTGTAGGCGGTGTACCAGGCCGGGTTTTCCAGGATGTTGCGCAGGATCGGCGCAGGCGTGGTGGTGCCATAATACCCCTGACCGATCAACGAGGTCAGAACCTTGTTCTTGCTCGCCACCTGCTTCATGTGAAAGAGCGCATCACGCTCGGTCATCGCCGGACCCCAGTCCAGCGGTTCCTTCTGCCGGATCGCAGGCGGAACCGTGGCGTCGATCAGCTGGTCCAGCGTCTTGAAGCCGATCACCTTGAGCATGTCGCGCATCTCGGTGGGCGACGGGCCGATGTGGCGGCGGTTGGCGAAGTCATAGGCTTCGTAATCGGTCAGTTTGAAGGCCATTGCAGCGCTCCTGTCGAATAGGTCAGGTCCGGCCGGGCAGGCAGGCGCCTCCGGCGGGGGGTGAGGGCCGTCCCGGAACCTGTCCGGTGGACAGGTTCAGGCCCGAACGGGCGGAGCCCCAAATCGGAAGCCCCTGGTGAAGCGAGGGAGCCCCAAGAGCGGGGCTCCGAAGTTGGTTTAGCCGATGAAGGACTTGTAGCCGTCCAGATCCATCAGGTCTTCCAGCTGCGAAGCATCCGTGACCTTGATCTTGTAGATCCAGGCCTCGCCTTCAGGATCGTCGTTCAGCGAACCGGGGTTGTCGGCCAGCGCCTCGTTCACTTCCACGATCTCGCCATCGACCGGCGCGTACAGCTCGGACGCGGCCTTGACGGATTCGATCACGCCGATCTCGCCGCCCTTTTCGAACTCGTCGCCTGCTTCCTGCTGCTCGACGAACACCACTTCACCCAGCTGCTCGGCGGCGTGTTTGGTGATGCCCAGAGTGGCCGTGTCCCCTTCGACGGTCAGCCATTCATGCTCTTCGGAATAATAGGTTGCCATGTTGTCTCTCTCCTGACTTCAACGCTTGTAATTCTGTTTGACGAAGGGCAGGGCCACGATCTCGGCCGGTTGCGCCTTGCCCCGGATGATCAGGTTCACCTTCTCGCCCGGTTCGCCATGGCCCTTGCTCACATAGCCCATAGCCACCGGTCCGCCGACCGTGGGGCCAAAGCTGCCCGAGGTGATCTGGCCGATGGTGTTGCCCTCGGCGCACTGGATTTCCACGCCCTGACGTGCAGGCGCACGGCCATCAGGCTTGATGCCTACCAGCTTACGGGCGGCACCCTCGGCCAGTTCCTTTTGCACCCGATCCGCCCCCGGAAAGCCGCCTTCTTCCTTGCGGCGTTTCTGAATGGCCCAGCCAAGGCTGGCCTCAATCGGCGAGGTACTCTGGTCGATGTCATTGCCATAAAGGCACAGACCCGCCTCCAGCCGCAGGCTGTCGCGCGCGCCCAGACCCGCCGGTTCGCAATCCTCATGCGCCAGAAACGCCTTCGTGACCTCAATCGCCTTATCCTCGGGGATCGAGATCTCGTACCCATCCTCGCCGGTATAGCCCAGCCGCGAGATGCGGCATTCGACACCGTTGATATCGGCAATCGTGGTTTCCATGAACTTCAGATCGCGCGCGGCAGGGCACAGTTCGCCCACCACGTTTTCCGCCGCAGGGCCTTGGACCGCCACCAGGGCACGGTCGAAGATCTCGGTCACTTCGACACCTTCGAGGTTCGCTTTCATATGCGGAATGTCCTGATGACGCAGCGCCGCGTTCACCACCACAAAGAAATGATCGCCCGCATTCGACACGATCAAATCATCCATGATCCCGCCTTCAGGGTTGGTGAAGAACCCGTACCGCGCCTTGCCTTCCTTCAGCGTCGCATAAGCCTGCGGGCAGATCGCCTCAAGCTTCTCGCCCACATTCTCACCGCGCAGGATCACCTGACCCATATGAGACACATCAAACACCGCCGCCTTCTCACGACACTGCTTATGCTCTCCCATGATCCCCATCGGATACTGGACAGGCATCTCCCAACCCGCAAAATCAACCAGCTTACCTCCCAACTCAACATGGAGATCGTAAAGGGGGGTGCGTTTCGGTTCGGT
>NZ_CYUD01000032.1 GCF_001458295.1 Ruegeria denitrificans | reverse complement strand
GCCATTCACGCGCAAAACCCAAGAGCGTCAACAGTCAAAAGTTTGCAACAGAGCCACAGAGCCGTCGACAAAGCGGGAAACACCATCACCTGTGCTTTCTGGAAGAATTCAGCACTGTGGGTTTCTGTTCTTTATATGCGCAAAAAACAGCATTTTTGCCTATTACATCAACAACAATTTTTCATTCGTTAAGTACCTCCAGAAAGAATCCTAACTTATTTTGTTACGAAAGCCGCGCAGAATAACGTTCCCGACTGCGACTGCGCCCCATCTTCCCCCCTCCCCTGCCCTTTCTGCAGCAGATCAAGACGCACTGGCAGACCTTATGCCCGACACCTCGCAACAAAAAGTGCTGCGACACAACCTTTTGGCTGATCTGACGGCCGGTTCCAATTTTGCTGCACGGGAAATTTTTTCGAACAAATTTCAACCGGGTTTCCTTGAGTGGTATCCATCCCCAGGGAAACGATTTGGCTACCTGACAGCGCTGCAATCGTCAGGACAGATCGCCTTGCAAGCCATTTTTCTCCAGGCCTCAACGCATTGCGTCAAAGTTGTTCAGCACACCATCTGATCGCTGATTCAGCTGGCCTCAGGGGCACAACAGATATTGGGGCTATCACTCAGATCAGACGATCCGAAAAAATGAAAAAAGCGCTTGAAGAGTGCTGACCGCTTGCGGCCGCACCTCGCTGCACGTGTCTGATCAGGACAGAAACACCGTAGGGGCGTCAGCGATGTCGGACGTCGGGAAATAGGCATCAATGGCCCGAAAAAAACGCCAGACTCAGGCCCGGCGTTTATCTAGGTAGAATATTTTGGTCAGAATCTTACCCGTGGGTAAGATCGTCTTCCTCTTGCAAATTGTCGATCAAAGTAGCAATCGCCTGTTCCAACTTGGCCCGATCAACCCGGGTAAAGTCCAAATCATAACGCAGCTCAATCCGCCCGCTAGACGCCGAACATTTCGCGACCCCTGCCCTGCCTGACACCTGAAATGTAGTTTTTGCGCGACGCGTTTTTCCCCCGCTGGCTGCTGCCGCCTTTTTAGGTGAGCTTTCATCCTGCTCTGTGAAAGTCCGCAGAATGGCAACTTCGCGCGGACCATCGCGATCCGGTTCGCTCATTACTGCGGTACTAACTTGACGAATTAATCCGGGATTGGCGTCAAACTTCCGCTTTAGCTCAACCCCCAGATTGCGCGGAATCTCATTGGGGTGCATCAGCACCTTGTCCAGCATCATCAGCAAACTGGCAAAGGCACGGATATAACTGCGCTTAGTGTAGCTGGCAGATTTGAACAGAATTGCCACAGCCTTGTCCACGTCAGCACAATCATTCGCCGCGTCATCCGCATAGGCTCTGGCCAAGGCGCCCATCTCGGCGAATGAGATATCCTTGCGGATCAGGTTCTCATCCACCATGCGCCGATAGCTGTCATTTAAGTCGGCGCCCTCGGAAATGCCTGCTGGAATCCTGCCAAAAACTTCATCGCCGGTTTCCTCGTGCAATGCGCGATAGGCAGACAGACGTCGCATACCCTGGATCAGTTCGAATCTGCCGTCAGTACGCCGTTCCAGCCGGATTGGATTCGACAGGCCGATGTCGCGGATCGAGTCCTTCAACTCATCCAATTCAGGGTCGGGGCCAGGCTTGCGGTCGCGGGTCAGTTTTTCGGTGACCACATCCGCCAGAGGTACGTGCTCTGTTACCAATCCTTCAGACCGAAGACGGACCAGCTCATGTGCCAACCGGTCATTTTCGGCGCGGATAGTTTTCTCCGTCGATTGTTGATCACGCAAGGCATCGGCATTTTCAGAAATTGCAGCGGCCATCGGTCCGCGGCGTTTTTCAAGTACCTTGTCCGGAACCTTGCCAACCGGGATGTCCTCCATGGCTGGCATATCGATGTCAAACATTCTGCGTTTACGGCTCATGTATCATCCTCCAGCTTGTCCCAGGCCGTCAACATCACACCTCGGAACTCTTCATATACATTGTCAAAGGTCGAGCGCGCGCGCCGCCAGGTTTCCCGCGTCATCTCACGGTAGTCCATCTCGTAGACCGAACTTAGAAAACGGCCGGATTGCTCGACCGCACGTGTCATTTCCACGGGGTGCTCCGCTACATGCTCGCCGAACACTTTCTTGAACGCATCAAACATCGCCAGATGCAAAGCATTGCCCGGTTCGTAGCGGGTCAGCAGAAAACGCAGCTCACAGAAGGTTTTGGGCAGACCAATCTTACCCGTGGGTAAGGTCTTGTCGAAACCATAGGCGAGATCCTCCAATGCCTCAGCCAATTGTCCGATGAAAGACGTGGTCGAGTCATATTCCCAATAACCAGGACCAGAAGGGACATAGAGCATATCAGCGGCAAACACCGCATTCATGGATTGATACCCAATCGCGGGCGGGCAATCGAACAAGATCAGGTCGTAAGCGTCATCGGGGATTTGATCCAGATACCGCGACACCGCTGCAAAGAACGACCACTCGGGATTCAGATGTCGGTACTGCGCTGACGCAAATTCGACGAAGGCCGCGTTAGCACACGAGGGGACAACGTCGATGGTCGACCAGGAGCTCTGCTTGATGAAATCCGAGATACGCAGATCGCCCAGGCCCATATCCGTGATCGCGGGCGGCAATTCGCGGCGGGGCAGGGCGGTGCCGGATTCGGCGGCGGCGGGGCGGTTGTTCATCCGCTCGGTTTCGCGGATCAGATCGCGGGCCATGATGCCCCAGACGGTGAAATCCTCGGCCACGTCTGTCAGACCCATGGAATGGCTCAGGGTCGCCTGCGGATCGAAATCCACTACCAGCACCCGATACCCGTCCAGCGCTGCGGCATGCGCCAGATGCAGGGCTACGGTTGACTTGCCCGCACCACCCTTGAAATTGGCCACGGCCGCGCGGATGGCCCGCTTGCCGACGGGGCGGGGCGGCATCAGGGATTTGCGATTCACTTTGAGTCGCCGCCGCAACTCATTCACCTCTTCCAGGCTGAACCAGCGTTGGCGACCATCGGGTTCAACTTCGCCACCTGGCAGGGACGGGTCCGCTGCCAGCTTGCCGCGAAAGGTGGACTGGTTGACGCGAAAGATCAGCTCGGACACCTCCCAGCTTGAAAAGCGGCGAAGGGTCTTTTCCATCTCTGGGCTGAAGGTCTGCTGGCGAATCCAGCCCTGCAGTTTAAGGGACTGATTGCGCAATGCGTTCAGGTCTTCGTGCGTGTACATGCCTCGTGTCTCATCGTTTGGGACGCTATTTTATATATTTTTCCTATTTACGCTTGATTTGCGCTTTACGCAAAAGAAAATATGATGAGAGTGTAAACTTACCCACGGGTAAGAAAACAGGAGCTTTCCGACTTAGAATCGATTCGGTAAGGCTGCGATTCGAAACTCAAGGGTTTCAGAGCGTCAGACCCAAGATTTAGGGGGGCGTTGCGGATCATCCCACCTCAATTAGGGGGACAAAAAGGGAAACTAGGGGGTCACTCTGTATGTCCCCCATCACCAATACTTCACCTAATTTCTTTATTAAATTTGATTTCGATTGAGGCCATCGGTGACCTCAAATCAGACTCCGCTTGACAGAATCGTCGGTTTGGACGCTAATCAGGACAACAAGACGAAAAGCGTTGGCAAACAGCGCGTCGGTGACGGTATAACCCGTCTGAGGCAGACTGAGCGGTGAGAACAGAAATGCAGGTTGCAAAACCGGTCGGGAGAAATGCGCCCGCCTTAAAATATGACATTCTATCGGCTTTGACCGTACACGCCCTGTCTGGTGACAAGCATCATCAGCGCAGCGTACTGCGCATCATTGCGCTGATCACCACCCGATACAATTGGCGCAACAATGAGTTGTCGATGGGCCGAGAAGAAATTGCCCGCCTTTGGTCAGTAAATGAACGCACCGTGAAACGTGAAATGGCCAAACTGCGAACAAAGGGGTGGATAGCGGTCAAACGCCCTGCAGTGCGTGGGCGGGTTGCGGTGTATGAGTTGGACCTAAAGCAATTGATGCTCGATACTTCGGATATCTGGCCCATTATCGGTCCTGATTTCCTGGCAAGAATGTCAGATGAACCCGAAGCGGATACAAACGTCGTTCCCTTTACAGTCAAAGCCGCACCATCCGGCCCTGTTGAGGGGGACGTTTGGACACAGGTGCAAGCCATCTTACACGGGCGTGACCCTGAGCTTTGGGCCAGTTGGTTCCAGCACTTGACCGAAGCTGACAGGGCAGGGGGGACCGTAACACTGATGGCTCCATCCCGGTTCATGGCGGATTACATCGCGCAGAAATTGTCTGTGCGGTTGCTGGCAGCCTACAGCCGCGTTGATCCCACAGTGCGTAACCTGCGCTTGGAAACCGCCGAATAGGGGAGAAATCGCAGCTTGAAAATTCCACCGCCTTGCGAGTCCTAAAGATTTGAAGGAATTCAACTGTCCCAATTGTGGGTCTTTGTGCCGGTCCATTTTAGATGCTTCCAAGGTTGTAACATGCCCCTCATGCGGTACGACGCTGTTTCTGAATGGGGATCACATCACGCTTGCCGGGGAACAGCGTGTCATGCATGACGCACGGTTGTTGTTCGGGATCGGCGACACGATTGAGATGGGGCAAAAACGATCCAGATCTTTGGGCATGCGCGCTATTCTTATGGTCGCAGGTTCTGGGATGAATTCTGCGGTGTGTCTCAGAAAGGCGCGATCTTGTGGAATTCCATCGATGAGGGTGATGTTGTTGAGCAGACCCACATCTCTGGCGGACAGACGCCAAAATTCCGACCACCTTTCAAAACCGGAGAGACGTTGGAGTTCAATCGCACAACCTCCACGGCTACCGAAGTTGAGCAGGTCGAGGGCAACAGACTGCTGTCCGGCAAATTTTGGAGCGAAGGGTCGATGTGGTTTCAGGGGCGCTGGTTCGACCCGTTTGACGAAAAGATACAACAGATATGACGCGCACCACGCCCGAGCTTATTTCGATCAATACACCTCATGCGGTGCTGGATTGGATGTTTTCGACGCTGGCAGGGTAATGGTCAAAATCTGAATTTTTTGCGGATCAGAGTTGGATACGCCGGATATTTATAAGGTGCTGCGGGCTGTGTCGAGAATATCAGAGAGACCGAGGGGCTCTGTTGCAAACTTTTGACTGTTGACGCTCTTGGGTTTTGCGCGTGAATGGC
>NZ_CYUD01000031.1 GCF_001458295.1 Ruegeria denitrificans | reverse complement strand
CCTTGAATGCCACCGGAGGCGGCTTTTTGACCGCCTCCAAACAATTTAGACATGGCGCCACCAGCAAGAGCAGAAGCAATACCGCCAGCAATAGCACCAAACATAAATCACCTCACTTAAGTGGCTGGAGACAAATAATCTCTTTAATAACCTGATTCAGCGAAACCAATCCGCGGCATTTAGTAGCGGTAAAGTTAGACCAAACCATGAAACCAACATAAACATTATTGCCCGGCGTACGGGGAAGGACGTCAATAGTCACACAGTCCTTGACGGTATAATAACCACCATCATGGCGACCATCCAAAGGATAAACATCATAGGCAGTCGGGAGGGTAGTCGGAACCGAAGAAGACTCAAAGCGAACCAAACAGGCAAAAAATTTAGGGTCGGCATCAAAAGCAATATCAGCACCAACAGAAACAACCTGATTAGCGGCGTTGACAGATGTATCCATCTGAATGCAATGAAGAAAACCACCATTACCAGCATTAACCGTCAAACTATCAAAATATAACGTTGACGATGTAGCTTTAGGTGTCTGTAAAACAGGTGCCGAAGAAGCTGGAGTAACAGAAGTGAGAACCAGCTTATCAGAAAAAAAGTTTGAATTATGGCGAGAAATAAAAGTCTGAAACATGATTAAACTCCTAAGCAGAAAACCTACCGCGCTTCGCTTGGTCAACCCCTCAGCGGCAAAAATTAAAATTTTTACCGCTTCGGCGTTATAACCTCACACTCAATCTTTTATCACGAAGTCATGATTGAATCGCGAGTGGTCGGCAGATTGCGATAAACGGTCACATTAAATTTAACCTGACTATTCCACTGCAACAACTGAACGGACTGGAAACACTGGTCATAATCATGGTGGCGAATAAGTACGCGTTCTTGCAAATCACCAGAAGGCGGTTCCTGAATGAATGGGAAGCCTTCAAGAAGGTGATAAGCAGGAGAAACATACGAAGGCGCATAACGATACCACTGACCCTCAGCAATCTTAAACTTCTTAGACGAATCACCAGAACGGAAAACATCCTTCATAGAAATTTCACGCGGCGGCAAGTTGCCATACAAAACAGGGTCGCCAGCAATATCGGTATAAGTCAAAGCACCTTTAGCGTTAAGGTACTGAATCTCTTTAGTCGCAGTAGGCGGAAAACGAACAAGCGCAAGAGTAAACATAGTGCCATGCTCAGGAACAAAGAAACGCGGCACAGAATGTTTATAGGTCTGTTGAACACGACCAGAAAACTGGCCTAACGACGTTTGGTCAGTTCCATCAACATCATAGCCAGATGCCCAGAGATTAGAGCGCATGACAAGTAAAGGACGGTTGTCAGCGTCATAAGAGGTTTTACCTCCAAATGAAGAAATAACATCATGGTAACGCTGCATGAAGTAATCACGTTCTTGGTCAGTATGCAAATTAGCATAAGCAGCTTGCAGACCCATAATGTCAATAGATGTGGTAGAAGTCGTCATTTGGCGAGAAAGCTCAGTCTCAGGAGGAAGCGGAGCAGTCCAAATGTTTTTGAGATGGCAGCAACGGAAACCATAACGAGCATCATCTTGATTAAGCTCATTAGGGTTAGCCTCGGTACGGTCAGGCATCCACGGCGCTTTAAAATAGTTGTTATAGATATTCAAATAACCCTGAAACAAATGCTTAGGGATTTTATTGGTATCAGGGTTAATCGTGCCAAGAAAAGCGGCATGGTCAATATAACCAGTAGTGTTAACAGTCGGGAGAGGAGTGGCATTAACACCATCCTTCATGAACTTAATCCACTGTTCACCATAAACGTGACGATGAGGGACATAAAAAGTAAAAATGTCTACAGTAGAGTCAATAGCAAGGCCACGACGCAATGGAGAAAGACGGAGAGCGCCAACGGCGTCCATCTCGAAGGAGTCGCCAGCGATAACCGGAGTAGTTGAAATGGTAATAAGACGACCAATCTGACCAGCAAGGAAGCCAAGATGGGAAAGGTCATGCGGCATACGCTCGGCGCCAGTTTGAATATTAGACATAATTTATCCTCAAGTAAGGGGCCGAAGCCCCTGCAATTAAAATTGTTGACCACCTACATACCAAAGACGAGCGCCTTTACGCTTGCCTTTAGTACCTCGCAACGGCTGCGGACGACCAGGGCGAGCGCCAGAACGTTTTTTACCTTTAGACATTACATCACTCCTTCTGCACGTAATTTTTGACGCACGTTTTCTTCTGCGTCAGTAAGAACGTCAGTGTTTCCTGCGCGTACACGCAAGGTAAACGCGAACAATTCAGCGGCTTTAACCGGACGCTCGACGCCATTAATAATGTTTTCCGTAAATTCAGCGCCTTCCATGATGAGACAGGCCGTTTGAATGTTGACGGGATGAACATAATAAGCAATGACGGCAGCAATAAACTCAACAGGAGCAGGAAAGCGAGGGTATCCTACAAAGTCCAGCGTACCATAAACGCAAGCCTCAACGCAGCGACGAGCACGAGAGCGGTCAGTAGCAATCCAAACTTTGTTACTCGTCAGAAAATCGAAATCATCTTCGGTTAAATCCAAAACGGCAGAAGCCTGAATGAGCTTAATAGAGGCCAAAGCGGTCTGGAAACGTACGGATTGTTCAGTAACTTGACTCATGATTTCTTACCTATTAGTGGTTGAACAGCATCGGACTCAGATAGTAATCCACGCTCTTTTAAAATGTCAACAAGAGAATCTCTACCATGAACAAAATGTGACTCATATCTAAACCAGTCCTTGACGAACGTGCCAAGCATATTAAGCCACTTCTCCTCATCCAACGCGTCAGTTTTTGACAGAATCGTTAGTTGATGGCGAAAGGTCGCAAAGTAAGAGCTTCTCGAGCTGCGCAAGGATAGGTCGAATTTTCTCATTTTCCGCCAGCAGTCCACTTCGATTTAATTCGTAAACAAGCAGTAGTAATTCCTGCTTTATCAAGATAATTTTTCGACTCATCAGAAATATCCGAAAGTGTTAACTTCTGCGTCATGGAAGCGATAAAACTCTGCAGGTTGGATACGCCAATCATTTTTATCGAAGCGCGCATAAATTTGAGCAGATTTGTCGTCACAGGTTGCGCCGCCAAAACGTCGGCTACAGTAACTTTTCCCAGCCTCAATCTCATCTCTCTTTTTGCGTTCTGCTTCAATATCTGGTTGAACGGCGTCGCGTCGTAACCCAGCTTGGTAAGTTGGATTAAGCACTCCGTGGACAGATTTGTCATTGTGAGCATTTTCATCCCGAAGTTGCGGCTCATTCTGATTCTGAACAGCTTCTTGGGAAGTAGCGACAGCTTGGTTTTTAGTGAGTTGTTCCATTCTTTAGCTCCTAGACCTTTAGCAGCAAGGTCCATATCTGACTTTTTGTTAACGTATTTAGCCACATAGAAACCAACAGCCATATAACTGGTAGCTTTAAGCGGCTCACCTTTAGCATCAACAGGCCACAACCAACCAGAACGTGAAAAAGCGTCCTGCGTGTAGCGAACTGCGATGGGCATACTGTAACCATAAGGCCACGTATTTTGCAAGCTATTTAACTGGCGGCGATTGCGTACCCGACGACCAAAATTAGGGTCAACGCTACCTGTAGGAAGTGTCCGCATAAAGTGCACCGCATGGAAATGAAGACGGCCATTAGCTGTACCATACTCAGGCACACAAAAATACTGATAGCAGTCGGCGTGTGAATCATTAGCCTTGCGACCCTCGGCAGCAAGAACCATACGACCAATATCACGAAAATAGTCACGCAAAGCATTGGGATTATCATAAAACGCCTCTAATCGGTCGTCAGCCAACGTGAGAGTGTCAAAAACGATAAACCAACCATCAGCATGAGCCTGTCGCATTGCATTCATCAAACGCTGAATAGCAAAGCCTCTACGCGATTTCATAGTGGAGGCCTCCAGCAATCTTGAACACTCATCCTTAATACCTTTCTTTTTGGGGTAATTATACTCATCGCGAATATCCTTAAGAGGGCGTTCAGCAGCCAGCTTGCGGCAAAACTGCGTAACCGTCTTCTCGTTCTCTAAAAACCATTTTTCGTCCCCTTCGGGGCGGTGGTCTATAGTGTTATTAATATCAAGTTGGGGGAGCACATTGTAGCATTGTGCCAATTCATCCATTAACTTCTCAGTAACAGATACAAACTCATCACGAACGTCAGAAGCAGCCTTATGGCCGTCAACATACATATCACCATTATCGAACTCAACGCCCTGCATACGAAAAGACAGAATCTCTTCCAAGAGCTTGATGCGGTTATCCATCTGCTTATGGAAGCCAAGCATTGGGGATTGAGAAAGAGTAGAAATGCCACAAGCCTCAATAGCAGGTTTAAGAGCCTCGATACGCTCAAAGTCAAAATAATCAGCGTGACATTCAGAAGGGTAATAAGAACGAACCATAAAAAAGCCTCCAAGATTTGGAGGCATGAAAACATACAATTGGGAGGGTGTCAATCCTGACGGTTATTTCCTAGACAAATTAGAGCCAATACCATCAGCTTTACCGTCTTTCCAGAAATTGTTCCAAGTATCGGCAACAGCTTTATCAATACCATGAAAAATATCAACCACACCAGAAGCAGCATCAGTGACGACATTAGAAATATCCTTTGCAGTAGCGCCAATATGAGAAGAGCCATACCGCTGATTCTGCGTTTGCTGATGAACTAAGTCAACCTCAGCACTAACCTTGCGAGTCATTTCTTTGATTTGGTCATTGGTAAAATACTGACCAGCCGTTTGAGCTTGAGTAAGCATTTGGCGCATAATCTCGGAAACCTGCTGTTGCTTGGAAAGATTGGTGTTTTCCATAATAGACGCAACGCGAGCAGTAGACTCCTTCTGTTGATAAGCAAGCATCTCATTTTGTGCATATACCTGGTCTTTCGTATTCTGGCGTGAAGTCGCCGACTGAATGCCAGCAATCTCTTTTTGAGTCTCATTTTGCATCTCGGCAATCTCTTTCTGATTGTCCAGTTGCATTTTAGTAAGCTCTTTTTGATTCTCAAATCCGGCGTCAACCATACCAGCAGAGGAAGCATCAGCACCAGCACGCTCCCAAGCATTAAGCTCAGGAAATGCAGCAGCAAGATAATCACGAGTATCCTTTCCTTTATCAGCGGCAGACTTGCCACCAAGTCCAACCAAATCAAGCAACTTATCAGAAACGGCAGAAGTGCCAGCCTGCAACGTACCTTCAAGAAGTCCTTTACCAGCTTTAGCCATAGCACCAGAAACAAAACTAGGGACGGCCTCATCAGGGTTAGGAACATTAGAGCCTTGAATGGCAGATTTAATACCAGCATCACCCATGCCTACAGTATTGTTATCGGTAGCAAGCACATCACCTTGAATGCCACCGGAGGCGGCTTTTTGACCGCCTCCAAACAATTTAGACATGG
>NZ_CYUD01000030.1:2500-6046 GCF_001458295.1 Ruegeria denitrificans | reverse complement strand
AGCACCGGGCGTTGGTGCAAAGCAAAGGGCCTCGCGCGATGCGAGGCTAAGTGCTTGATATCTGACTAGAAAGTTTGGTTGCGGGAGTAGGATTTGAACCTACGACCTTCAGGTTATGAGCCTGACGAGCTACCGGGCTGCTCCATCCCGCGACACTTAGCGTTGGTCTACCGCCTATTCGGCTACTTGAGACCTCTGGTAATTCGCACTGCTTTAGCAGTTTGATCGTTAGAGAGAAGAGGGGATTTTACTAGGTTTGGCGGTGACCTACTCTCCCGGGGCTTAAGCCCAAGTACCATTGGCGCGGCAGTGCTTAACTTCCGGGTTCGGGATGGGACCGGGTGTTTCACTTGCGCTATGACCACCAAACCGAGGAAAATCCCCGTCGCGGCTTTGCTTTGCAAAGCGCGACGCGCGGCAGGCAGCGTCTTTATCTTGATAAAGGCGCGTTGCCGCACGGTAGTTATGTCAATCAACACCGCAGCGTTTTGCTGCGAAGTTATCCATGTTTAATGAGGTGTATGTTTTTGATTTGTCTTTCCATTACTGGATCAAATCAAGCCTATCGGGCGATTAGTACCGGTCAACTGAACGCATTACTGCGCTTACATCTCCGGCCTATTGACGTGGTGGTCTTCCACGGCCCTCAGGGAGACCTTGTTTTGAGGGGGGCTTCCCGCTTAGATGCCTTCAGCGGTTATCCTGTCCGATCATAGCTACCCAGCACTGCCGTTGGCACGACAACTGGTCCACCAGTGGATCGTTCACCCCGGTCCTCTCGTACTAGGGGCAACTCCTCTCAAGTCTCCTACACCCACGGCAGATAGGGACCGAACTGTCTCACGACGTTCTAAACCCAGCTCACGTACCTCTTTAAACGGCGAACAGCCGTACCCTTGGGACCTGCTCCAGCCCCAGGATGAGATGAGCCGACATCGAGGTGCCAAACACTGCCGTCGATATGGACTCTTGGGCAGTATCAGCCTGTTATCCCCGGCGTACCTTTTATCCGTTGAGCGATGGCCCTTCCACTCGGGACCACCGGATCACTATGGCCGTCTTTCGACTCTGCTCGACTTGTCAGTCTCGCAGTCAGGCTGGCTTCTGCCATTGCACTCAACGAGCGATTTCCGACCGCTCTGAGCCAACCTTCGCGCGCCTCCGTTACGCTTTAGGAGGCGACCGCCCCAGTCAAACTACCCGCCACGCAGGGTCCCGGATCCGGATAACGGACCGCGGTTAGACATCAAGAGTGCGAAGGGTGGTATCTCAAGGGAGGCTCCACAGGTACTTGCGTTCCTGCTTCAAAGCCCACCACCTATCCTGCACATCACAATCCTGATGCCAGTGCGAAGCTGTAGTAAAGGTGCACGGGGTCTTTCCGTCTAACCGCGGGAAGCCTGCATCTTGACAGGCAATTCAATTTCGCTGAGTCGATGTTGGAGACAGCGGGGAAGTCGTTACGCCATTCGTGCAGGTCGGAACTTACCCGACAAGGAATTTCGCTACCTTAGGACCGTTATAGTTACGGCCGCCGTTTACCTGGGCTTCAATTCAAGGCTCTCACCTCTCCTTTTAACCTTCAGGCACCGGGCAGGCGTCAGACCCTATACGTCGTCTTGCGACTTCGCAGAGCCCTGTGTTTTTAATAAACAGTCGCCACCCCCTGGTTTGTGCCCCCAGCCCCTAGTTGCCTAGGAACCGGGCCTCCTTCTCGCGAACTTACGGAGGTATTTTGCCGAGTTCCTTCAACATCGTTCTCTCAAGCGCCTTGGTATGCTCTACCAGTCCACCTGTGTCGGTTTAGGGTACGGTCTTATAGGAGGGCTATTTCCAGGAACCTCTCAGCAGCCCATTCAATCCGATAAGGATGAACTACCTCTGAGATCCGTCACCACTCCACGGCCTAGGAATATTAACCTAGTTCCCATCGCCTACGCCTTTCGGCCTCGGCTTAGGGGCCGGCTTACCCTGCTCAGATTAGCTTTAAGCAGGAACCCTTGGACTTTCGGCGAGAGTGTCTCTCACACTCTTTGTCGCTACTCATGTCATCATTCTCACTAGTGATCTCTCCACCGGATCGCTCACGCGCCGGCTTCATCGAAAGCCTCTCTCCTCCAATCCGCCCGAAGACGTGAAGGAGGAATGAGACTATGTCACACTACGCTCTGCTACCATGCCTTACGGCATCCTAAGCTTCGGCTCATGGCTTGAGCCCCGTTACATCTTCGCCGCAGGACAACTTATTTAGACCAGTGAGCTGTTACGCTATCTTTAAAGGATGGCTGCTTCTAAGCCAACCTCCTGGTTGTTTTGGTCGTCCCACCTGCTTTCCCACTTAGCCATGAATTGGGGGCCTTAGCTGTAGGTCAGGGTTGTTTCCCTCTCCACTACGGACGTTAGCATCCGCAGTGTGTCTGCCATCTAGTACTCCCGGGTATTCGGAGTTTGGTTAGGATCAGTAAGCCTGTGGGGCCCCATTACCCATCCAGTGCTCTACCCCCCGGGGTATTCGGATGACGCTCTACCTAAATAGATTTCGCAGAGAACCAGCTATCTCCGAGTTTGATTGGCCTTTCACCCCTAGGCACAGCTCATCCCGATCCTTTTCAACGGATGTGGGTTCGGTCCTCCAGTAAGTGTTACCTTACCTTCAACCTGGCCATGCCTAGATCACTCGGTTTCGGGTCTGATCCCACGAACTCATTCGCCCTATTAAGACTCGCTTTCGCTACGCCTACACCTAACGGCTTAAGCTTGCTCGTGAGACCAAGTCGATGACCCATTATACAAAAGGTACGCCGTCAGCTCGCAAGGAGCCTCCGACTGATTGTAGGCGTTCGGTTTCAGGTACTGTTTCACTCCCCTCGTCGGGGTGCTTTTCACCTTTCCCTCACGGTACTGGTTCACTATCGGTCAGCAAGGAGTACTTAGCCTTCGAAGGTGGTCCTCCGATCTTCAGACAGAATTTCACGTGTTCCGCCCTACTTAATACGTCCGTCAAAGCTTAGAATACGGGGCTGTCACCCGCTATGGCCATGCTTCCCAACATGTTCTTCTCACTTATCCGGCTCGGCTGGTCCCCGTTCGCTCGCCGCTACTAGGGGAGTATCAATTGATTTCCTTTCCTCCGGGTACTTAGATGTTTCAGTTCCCCGGGTTTGCCTTTATAACCCTATGTATTCAGGTCATAAATACCTGGTTATGCCCATTATTGATTAGCAGTGCTAACAATAACAAACATTCAGGTGGGTTGCCCCATTCAGAAATCCATGGATCAAAGCTTATTCTCAGCTCCCCATGGCTTATCGCAGAGTATCACGTCTTTCATCGCCTCTTGCTGCCAAGGCATTCACCAAACGCCCTTCTCGCGCTTGATTTGATCCAGAAAAAGAAAGACACAATAAATGTCGATCGAGACCGCCCAGCTGGTAACTAAAGGCAGTCATTCTTCTGAACCAAAAACATACATTTCCCGCCCCCGCCACTTGGACGAGGACAAATGAGCAACCCCATATGGTCTCTCAGCCGTGCAGCTGATCAACG
>NZ_CYUD01000029.1 GCF_001458295.1 Ruegeria denitrificans | reverse complement strand
ATTCCGTCTCGGGTTGGGCGTGTTCCGAGTTGCAACTGATCTGTGCAACAACGCCATGGTTTGATGCCAACGCTCGATCTTGCCCTGGGTTTGCGGGTGGAACGGAGCGCCGCGAACATGGCCCATCTTGTGGTCTTCCAGCCATTCGGCCAAATCGCCGGAGATGTAACAGGACCCATTGTCACTCAGCAGGCGTGGCTTGTGCCGAACGATGGCCTGATCGCATCCAGATGCCGCCAGAGCCAGTTCGATTGTGTCAGTCACGTCTTCGGCCCGTATGTTTGTGCAGAGCTTCCAGGCAACGATATAGCGGCTGTAATCGTCCAGGATCGTGCTGAGATAAAACCAGCCCCAGCCGATGATCTTGAAGTAAGTGAAGTCGGTCTGCCACATCTCGTTGATGGCGGTGGTTTTATCCGTGAACTCGTCGGCTGCTTTGATCACCACATATTCCGGCGCGGTGATCAGGTCAGCTTCCTTCAGGAAACGGTAAGCTGATGATTCAGATATGAAATACCGCTTCTCGTCAGTGTATTTGACCGCCAGTTCCCGTGTCGTCAGCGCCTCATGTTCCAGCGCGAACTCGATCAAATCATCCCGCCTGACCTGTGGAATCCGGTTCCAGACAGACTTAGGCTGGGGTGAGCGATCCGCGAGGGCATCAAAGCCACCTTCGACGTAGCGGTCATACCACCGGTAGAACGTGGTGCGGGGAATGCCCAGCATGTCCAGGGTCTGCTTGGTGGGCAGATGGGACCCCTCAACGGTGCGGATGATCTCCAGTTTCTCAGAGGCAGGGTATCTCATTCCCCGAACTCCCCATCCCCGATCATGCTTTTTTTGAGCAGGCGGTTCTCCAGGGTCAGATCGGCGACACACTCCTTCAAAGCTAAGGCCTCAGATCGCAGATCCTTCACCTCAGGCGATGTCGCCTGCCGGGCCGTATCGCCGGATAGACGGCGTTTCCCTGCTTCGAGGAACTCCTTGGACCAGCTGTAATACAGGCTCTCAGAAATGCCCTCACGACGGCACAGTGCCGAGATGCTTTCCTCACCACGGAGGCCCGCCAAAACAATGCGGATCTTCTCCTCCGCCGAATAGGTTTGCCGCGTCTTGCGGCGGATGGTTTTGACCAACTTGGTAGCCGAAGTTTTGCTGGTTCCGGATTTCTTGTTCATCTTCACTCCTTGACGGTTACGATGAACCAGAAATCCTCCGTTGTTCAAATCCTCAAATCTGTCCCACAGGTGCTGACGTCAGACAGATCGGGGTTGACGGGGCCTGTCCGGATGACGTCCGCTGTGAGCATGGAGATAGATGAGAACAAGGTGGATGACGCGGTTCTGGCGTTGTTATGGCTGACGCTGCATGACGAGCGTCGTGCCTGGAAGGGTTTTGACTGGGACGCGCTTGATCGCCTGCACCGCAACGGGTTGATCCTGAATCCTGTTGGCAAGGCAAAGTCGGTCGTGCTGACCGAAGAGGGCCTGCACCGCTCGGAGGCCCTCTTTGCAGAGCTTTTTGTGCGGGCGCCTAAGAAGTAACGCTCCCAGCAGTGTAACCACCGCTGCATCGCAATTCGCCAGGAGATTGCGATCTGGCTACGGGTCGCGATCTGCGATAAATCGCAACCTGACCACCAATCCGGAGTAGAAATAGATGACGGCGGGGAACGATCTTGGAGGGCTCATCAGGTTCATCACCCGTGACGAGGTTTGGCACGAGCGGCTTGCGGATGTTCTGGATGAGCATTTTTTGCCAAGCCTCGAAGCCTTTGATCTCGATTTCGAGGATCTGAGCGATCTTCTGGGTGAAGACTGGCCAACGGTCCTGTGGGGTGGTGGCCTGGAGGATCTGCTGGGTCGAACATTCGCGCCAGGCAACGAAAATGCCGTCGATGCATACCTGAAGCGGCATGGATCGAAGGAGAGCACCCAGACACGGGCCTATATCGAAGGGTTGCGGTATGCGCCGGTCAGCCTTTACGAGGTCAGCAAGATCGTAGCGGGCAAATCCATGGTTCTGCGGGACCTGCTTTCGGACACAAAGCCCGTCACCGTCCGGGAACACAGCGCAACGCAGATGTTGCAACAATGGGACCGCATCGCGGCTCGGGTTGTCCCCCATGGCGATCACAACGTGATCTCAGGTGCGCTGCTTCCCTTCGATCCAGAAGCAGTCGCAATGTTTGAGGATGGGCTTCGGACGGTCCTGAAACTGAATGCGCAGGATGAACTGAGATTGACCCAGGATCAGCTACAGCGCTCCGCACCCCTCTTCACCAATGCCTGGCTCTTCGCGCATTTGCCAAACCTGCTGGATCCGGAGCCACCTCAGATCAGCAACAGCGATGGTGACGATCTGGTCTTCCATGAGCTACGCTTTCCCCTCGCCACCGGGGTAACGCACAGCCAAGTCTCGCAAAGACTGTCCCAGTCAACAGAACTCGTGATCTCTGGTCAGAAGGACTGGACGTGGCTTGCCGTCGACAACCCGTCCAGCAACAAGCGTGGCACCGGCCTTGTGTTGGACAGGTCGATGTCAGGGACCTCTGTGCTTGGGTCTCTGAACCTGAAAGGCAAAACACTCACGCTGTCTGTAAATTCTGCAACGCGCGCCGAACGCGGCGAAGCCCTGGTCCGGGACCTGCTGGGGGATCTGGTGAAGTCGCCGCTGACATCAATCCAGACCGTCGGACAGATGATGGCGGATGACAGCCAGGAGAGCGGAGTGGCAGAAGAAGAGGACATCCCTCCTGACCTTGCCCGTCAGATGGCCCACGAACATCTAGAACAACACTACCGTGACACGCTTGACCAGCCGATCCCGGCCCTTGGGGGCAAAACACCGCGCCAGGCCGTTCGCAGCACGGCGGGCAGAAAGCAAGTCATCGACTGGCTGAAGACAATCGAAAACCGCAGCGCGCGCCAGACCGGCTCTCCTGTTGCAGATTATGATTTCAGCTGGATGTGGCATGAGCTTGGCCTGTCAGATTACCGAAAGTGAACCAGCCAGCCAATCAGATCAGGCTGCCCAGCGGTCATCCAATCTTGCCGTCAGGCATACCCTGCTGCCCGCCCGCGATGTTCACCTTGCCCACAACCCTGGCGCCGCTTTCAGTTGCCATCGTCTTGGCCGATACATCAGCCTGAATCTGTGCGCTCGATGCAATCTTCAGATTGTCGCATTTCAGGCTGCCTTTTTGCTTACCCTCAATAACGATCTTATTGGCTGACAATGCACCGTCGACCGACCCGCCGATCTGAACAGTGATTGTCTCAGCTCTGACATCCCCAACCACACGGCCTTTGACCTCGATGCCTCCCGCACTTGAGTTGAGATCGCCTTCAATTGTCAGATCTTCTTCAATGATTGAGCTTGCCACCTCGAGATCCTCCAAATGAGATATTGGCGACACTAGAACGAAAAGTGCTCCTTGAACACACTCCGGTCCGTCAAACCGCAGCGTGGATCGAGCGCCCACATCCTTGGTAAGTTCCGGTTTAGTGTCGAGACTACTAAACGGCCGTCGCGACATTTGCGATCTTCAGAAATTGGCCCATCCTGCGCATTGCTGCTGTTGAGCGGCCCATCTGGATACGGCGGTCACCGCCCGCTTCGCGAACGGTCGCTCTCGGCGTATTAATTGCATGGGACTCAGTGCGAAATCTGCAATTTGGATACACTCAGTGCAACAGAGCGTGAACAAGATATCCTTCAATTTCATCTTCACCAATAGCGCGCAGGGCTTCTAGTCGGTGATATCCTTCAACAAGAATGTATCCGCCGCCTTTATCGGCGCGCAGGCGTATGGGTGTGGTTTGACCGTTCTCTAGCATATCGTACGCGAGGCCTTCGACTTTGGCGGAATCCAGAGTTTTTCTCCGTTTGCCCGGAATGCGAACGTCGGCAATGGTAAATTTTTCTTTAATTGGCATGATCTAAACTTGCACGACAGGGCAGCATTTAAGCAAGCACTTGCGCCACGATATCCACTAATTTCTGAATTTGTCTCATGGTGCCATTAGATAACGGCCTATTTGTTGGCGCCCATGAGTTCGCAAATTACCAAACTATTAGTCAAATCGAGGGCATCTTGGTGAACGGCTCTTATCGGCGTTCACATTCGACATTCGACATTCTTTCAGATTTTGCTGTTCCGAAAAAAGCACAAATGAACTGGTGAACCAGAAGCCTCGTCAACGCTCTTGCAGCAATGCTCACTTGATAGGATAGGAAGTGCGGCTGGCATGCTACTCCGTGAAACAGTATAAGACGTTTCTTGCACAACAAGACAGGGATCGTGGGTCACCGCCATGAGGTCATTATCGAACCCCGCCGTGGCAGTCGAAAAGGTTGTCCGCCCGAAGGTCCGTGAGTACTTTATGGACCGGCGGGCCGAAGTGGATGTGTTTGTGGCAAGGCATTTCACCTGGCCCGGAACACTTCTCCTTCACCGGTCGGCACTCGGCTGGGACATTCTGCGCGCCCCGATGAATGTGGTGCTGTCTCCAATCCTGGTGCTGACGCGGATCGCGGCATACCTTTGCCGCTGTGCCCAGTGGCGTGGCGGCGCGGACTGGCTGGCCTCACGGCGTATCCTGTTGCGCACCACTGTGGCGCGAAGGGTCGAGGCCTGCGTCGTGGCCGATCTTCTCCAACTGTCGTTGGCGGAAGGGGCTGCGGCTCAAAGTCCGGAAGCGCTTACGCGCGCCATCCTGGGTGCACCGAAGTTTCGCGAAATGATCCGAAAACGTGAGAGTGCGGCCGATGCGGAGGCCCTCAGCCATCGAATGGCGGGCGCGATTTCCGAGTATACAGCAACTCGGTCTGCCGTGGCCGAGATGACAACTGTGCTCTGTGCGCTTGTTGTCGGTGCACTGGTCTTTCAGGCGCTAACACCGGGCATGATCTCGATGGCGCCGGGCGTTGCTGATGCCATGGCAAGCACCAATGCCATCACGGAGTTTCCGCTGGGTCAGACAATTGGTGGGATTTGGTACGGTTTTTTCCCGACGGACGCATCGCCCTGGCTTATCACCGTCACCATGGCGGGGCTTGTCATGATAGGGTCGGTTTTCGCCGCGTTCGCAGGCGCGTTCGCAGACCCTGTTCAGAGTCGCCTTGGCATTCACCGCCGCCGCCTTCTTCGTCTGATCGATACGCTCGAGGTGGAACTTACCGGGCTAGGACAGAGACCCTTCGTCGCACGTGAGCATTTCTACGCAAGGCTTTTGGACCTATGGGATGCCGGTGCGGGCATACTCCGCATTTTCCGGAACTGACACGCCGACTTGGAAGCGAGGCCGGCCCATAAGAGACATTCATCGCAGTCACTGGTGCCGCAGTGCGGCTTCACCAGACCGCCATTCGCTACGGACAAAAAAATCCTGAAACTGCCGAACTCACAGATTGCAGACAATGCAGCCGTTTGATCTACCGCTATTGGGCGGCTCGAAACATCGGAAACAGGGGTGGGGCTTGGTCGGCTTTGATTAGACCCATCTCTTGGAAACCATAGCGCTTATACAGCGATAGATTTGTAGGGTTTGTCGACTCTAAGTAAGCAGGTCTTCCATCTTCATCACAACGTTTGAGGCAGCATTCAACCAACGCTGACCCCAACCCTTTTCCTTGGCGAATTGGATCGACCGCAATAAAAGCCAAATGCCAGCAGTAAAATCATCGTTTCGAAACGCGCTACCCTGTTCAAATGCTCGCCCTCCAAAGAAATCCATTACGCGCGGGAAGTGGGAGAGGAAATCGGCAGGTTCAGGATACAGCCAACGCATGAATGGGTCCGCAGAAAATCCAAGAGCAAGTCCGCTTAACAAACTTCCTGCTTCACTTCGGGTTGATGATCTAAACATGAAATTACCTTTGGTCGTTACACCTCGATTTTCACGTTTCAGCATGTGGGCCGCAAATACTTGTTGTCAAATGCGCAATTTATTGTCCTGCTCAAGCAACGATGGATGGCTACGTCGAGCTCCCAGCAGACCTCTGAGGCGACGCAGCATCCTGTAATATTGTCTCTCGTCAATGTCGGGTTGTCGTTGTGGGAGGGTATGGCGGATCGGAGGATCAGCTATGGAAACACCAAACTCACCTACCATTCGCGCACTTCGCCCAACTTGGAACAAGGGACGTATCGTAGGTCAGAGGCGGCCGCTAAAACCCAAGCATGTCTGGGCGACCCGAGTTCGACTTGAACTGGCCTAAAACAACCGCGATCTCGCGTTGGTCAAACTGGCAAGTTTTACGACGCGAAGGCATCGATGACGATCGACGGCCTGCACATCATCGCAAGCTTTTTCAGTTACTTTTGGATTGTCTCTCCCATAAAGTGCGTTGAAATCAGAGTTGGCGGTGATCGAATGAACGGCGCAGAATCGTTAGTCAAAACCTTTCTTCACAACGGTCTGGATACGGTTTTCGCCAATCCAGGCACGTCTGAAATGCACTTTGTTGCGGCTCTTGATAGACATCCCGAGATGAACTGTGTTCTGTGCTTGTTCGAAGGTGGAACGACGGGCGCCGCTGATGGCTACTACCGCATGAAACGGGACGTCGCCGGCACTCTGCTGCATCTTGCACCGGGGCTAGGCAACGCATTTGCCAATCTACACAACGCCCGAAAATCAGGGTCCGGGATCGTGAATGTGGTGGGAGATCACGCAACACATCACCTACGCTATGAAAGCCCACTCAGAGGCGACATTATGGGCGTAAGTCAGGCCGTAAGCCATTGGACACGAGTTTCTGATCAGGCCACAAGCGTCGCATCGGACGGGGCCGCAGCCATCCAGGCCGCCCGATCTCAAAACGGCCAGATCGCCACTCTTGCTCTTCCCGCCGATACTGCTTGGGATGCAGCGACTGGCCCTGCGACGACGAGCATTCTGGCCCAACCACTTCATCGTCCGTCCTTGAAAGACATCGAGGCCGCAGCCATGCGTCTAAAAACTGCAAACGCGGCTTTGATGATAGGTGGGTCCGCGCTTTTTGGTCCACTTCGTGACCTAGCTGGTAAAATTTCCGTCGAAACCGGATGCCGCCTGTTGGCGGATACTCTGATCCCTCGAATTTCGAAGGGGGCCGGGGCCGCCAAGTTGGATCAACTTGTGTATCCAATTGCACCCAAGATTGCTCAGCTTGAACAGACCTCGTCAATCACTTTGATCGGCGCCGACCAACCCGTTGCCTTCTTTGCATACCCGGACAAACCAAGCACACCCGAGCCCGCCGGTTGCACGGTTTCAAGTCTGTGTGCTCCGACGGATGATATTGCCTGGACTATTCAATCACTGGCAGACGCAGTAGGTGTCACGAGCAAGACACAGCTGAACACATACGCTCTCGACCTGCCTCCAATCCCAACCGGAGATCTCACCCTAGCGAAAGTCGGCCAGACGTTAGCGGCCCTCATTCCAGAGAATGCTATCGTTTGCAATGAATCCGTGACGTCCGGGTTTCACGTCATTCCTCCGACTGCAACTGCGCGACCACATGACTTGCTTGGGGGAACCGGTGGGGCGATAGGGCTTTGCCTACCGTGCGCAACTGGCGCAGCAATTGCATGTCCAGACAGAGAAGTAATTGCTCTAACAGGCGATGGATCCGCCATGTACACGTTGCAATCTTTGTGGACGATGGCACGCGAAAGCCTGGACGTTACCGTGATTGTATTTGCCAATCGCGGCTATCAAATTCTTCGGGATGAGCTGTCAAATGTCGGTGTTGAGAGTTTTGGCAAGAATGCGGAGGCAATGTTTGATGTGGAAAACCCCACGCTTGACTGGGTGGCGCTCGCTAAAGGGCATGGTGTTCCCGGAATACGAATTGAAGACATCGATGGCTTTGTAAAAGCCCTTTCCGCGGGACTATCACGTAACGGCCCTTCCTTGATCGAAGTCATGTGCCCGCCCGCATCTTGAGCACAAATTCCTTATGAAACGGCCGGCCCATTGCCGACATCCGACCCAGTTGAACGATGCTGCGGTCGCAGCCCGCATTCCCGCCTTTCGCCGCGCGTGCAAAATCGGCATATGGTCGAGCTCACAGTGGCGGGACAGAACTGACATTGGCACACGCCGGGATTGTCATGTGTTTGTAGCGTGAGAGCGCTTATGCATTGGCGGTTACCATTGTCGCTGGAAATGGAACTCTCCACCCGCCTTGACCATCGCCAAACTCATTCGCCACGCGTGTGGTCATCGCTTCGCGAATTGCAATTCGTGCCGCCTTGCTCTGCGAACTAATGAGCATGGCCGCTCGAACGGTTGCATTCTCGAATACGTCCGCAAAACCGCTCGGGTCGTTAAATCGGAACGCCGAATCAATGTCCGTGAACCGGGGGTTCCTTAATCCGGCGGTATCAAGCGCCCTTCTTGCATCCTCGCGTTTGGAAAAGAGATGGAAATCCGGGGCGGGTGGTGCAAGTCCCGGATCGCCGTGTGCCTTCACCGCGCCAAATACAATTTGAAAACTTGCCGAAAACTCAGGCTCACGCCACGATGTCAAAGCCGCAACGCCATCTGGCCTTAGGACTCTCGAAATCTCAGAAAGAACCGCATCCGGGTCCGGCAAATGGCCAAATCCGACGTTGCAAACGACGGCATCAAAACTGCTATCGCCGAATGGCAAGTCGGCCGCGTCGCCTTCGACAAACGAAGCGCCTGGAACGCGGTTCTGCGCGCGCGCAAGCATTGCGGGTGAGAAGTCTAAACCCGTCACCTCGGCTCCTGCGTCGACGAGCGCTTCGGAGGCATTCCCGTGACCGCAACAAAGGTCCAAGATAACACCGCTATGAGCTGCGCGTGTTGCTTCCGATAGCGAGGGGACCAATTGGTCGGAGATGGGAGCGAAAAGATCAACATATGCGTCGGCCTTTGACTCCTCGGCCCAGCCGGATTTTTCAGCAGCGGCAAAATCCTCATACAACATCGCCCGATTGCCCTCCGATTATGTGCAAACAATTATTCAATTTTGAGTGCCCAGAAATGGAGTCGTCAATTTACCAAGTCGTAGTGCTTGATGGTTCGGGACTCGACTAATTCGGCTTCGGCGGGGTCAATATGCGGCGATTGATAATCATCGCCCACAAACGCCTTGAGCGACGCGAGGTCCTTCCAGATCATTACAAAGCTGAACTCTCGTGGGCTATCCGCGCGAGGCGCACCCGGCAGAACTTGAACAATCCCATCGGTCCCTTTCATCAACGGAATTGCGGTATCATAAAAGAACTTGGCGAATTCCTCTTCCTTACCTTCACGAACCAATACCTGAAAAATGCGCATGATCATGTCATTTCCCTCCGGTTTTCAGCGCCCCGCTCGTAAGACCGCCTCAAATCAACTCATACCAAACCAATTTGGGAATGTCGCTTCTGAGCTCATTCCGCTCATATTATGCCATCGGTCAGGCTTGTTCACCAGTCGGAGGCCCTGGTGGGCGGCAATGCGGGACAATACTGTCCTTCACGGACAGAAAGCAAACGGCCGTTAGGGATATGCTAAGGTGACCTGGCGTTGCTGATGAACTTTGAGCGGAGAAACTTTCCGATGACCTTAGATCCAGTTGTGAACACTTCTTGGTTGGCTGAACACTTGAACGACCCGAAACTGCGTATCGTTGATGTTCGTTGGGGGTTCCTTGAAGAGGATGGCAAGGGTGTCGCGTTCGATGATCGGGAAAGCTACCGCGCTGAACACATCCCCGGTGCAGTGTCTGTCGGAATGGCCAGCGAACTCGCAGATTCATTGCATGAAACTCCTGACATGATACTCGGCCCAGATGAGTTCGCGCGAACAATGGCGCGGTTGGGCATTTCAGATTATACCCATGTTGTTGTCTATGATGACTCGGGACTGCCCCTCGCGGCTGCACGACTATGGTGGGCCCTATCCTACTATGGACATGAAAATGTGCAGGTCTTAGACGGCGGGTTACAGCAGTGGAAGCTCGAAGGCCGAGAAGTGCACTCAGGTGACGTCGAGGCGACCGAAGGAAAGTTTGTTGCGCAAGCCAAGGAATCATGGATCGCGATGAAGTCCGACGTGCAAAACGCGATAGATGACGAAGACGTTTGCATCGTTGATTGCCTACCCGACGAATTGTACCGAGGGCGTGAATCTCACACTTGGGGCGGTCGGTCTGGCCATGTGCCGGGCGCCGTGAACGTTCCCGCTATTTCGAATATTGATCCTTCGCTGGCGATGACGTCGCTCGAAGCTCGTGCAGAGAAACTGAAGGAGCGAGGATCGTTTCGCATGGCAAGTCGCGATACACTCCTTGCTCATTACGCGAGCAAGGGTGTCACGCCCGACAGGTCAGTGATCACGTATTGTGGGCGCGGCATAGCTGCATCCTGTGGTTTGCTCGCACTTAGGCGTCTCGGATTTGAGAGGTCTCGATTGTATGATGGTTCATGGGCTGAATGGAGCCAGGACGAATCCCTGCCTGTCGAATCCTCGTAGGGTTACAACAGAATTCGCGCTAGCCCATTCACTTGCAGAATTCCGCTTTAGCCCATTGCGTGAGTTTCGGAACCCTCCCTATCGAATAATGGCGGTTTCGATATTGTGAGGGTCAAGAATGAAGCAGACATTCGTGCAATCTGCAGCATTGGCAACATGGGGCTCGATGCCGACCTCGGAGACGGTGCAGCATCGGTCCAATTTGAGACGCCGAGCTCGATCACGGACGGCCCTAAGCGGATGAGGTGGGTGGCTCCTGCTCCACCGGCATCGAATGTGCCAAAGTGCAG
>NZ_CYUD01000028.1 GCF_001458295.1 Ruegeria denitrificans | reverse complement strand
GTCAGGCCGAAGTGCTGGTCGAAAAAGCAGGCCAGATCGCAGCAGCTTGATCGCATCATGACAGTGCAATCGTCCATATCGCTGCGCGGTAACGCCGCCGCCATCTTTGCCGAGGCCATCGCTGCGGCAGATCCAGCGCAGTCCCTGCGCCAACGGTTGCAATCAAACCCTTTGCCATCGCCAGAACAGGGCGGGCGCAGCATCCTAATCGCAATTGGGAAAGCTGCCCCCGCCATGATGAAGGAGGCACTGCAGCATGTTCAGGGTGATCACGTCGCCCTGATCGTAACCCATAGCGACAACCGGAGTGAAGTCCCCGGCGCGACGGTATTGACCAGCGGGCACCCCATCCCGGATGAACGCGGTTTGAAAGCCGGGCGACAGATCATCGCGTTGCTCAGCGCAGCACGTAAGCAGGATCAGGTCATTGCACTGATCTCTGGCGGGGGGTCGGCCTTGGTCCCCGCGCCTGTTGATGGTTTGACCCTTTCGGACAAAATCGCGGTCAATGAGGTTTTGCTGTCTTCGGGGCTGGACATCGTTCGGATGAACCTTGTGCGTCAGCACCTGAGCCAACTTAAAGGCGGCGGGTTTTTGCGGCACGGTTCACCTGCCTCGAGCACGGCGTATATCCTGTCGGATGTCATCGGTGATGACCTTCGGGCCGTAGCCAGCGGACCAACCGCCTTACCAATCGGCAGCCACGCAGACGCCCGCAGGACCTGCATCGAGACCGGTATTTGGCACCGGTTGCCAAAAGCCGCCCGTACCCACCTGGAGAAGAGTATTCCTGAACATGCCATGGCGGTTGAAGCGACAAATATCCTGATTGGGTCGAACAGGATTAGTCTTCAAGCCGCGTTTCGCTGTGCGATGCAGACCTACCGGGCTGAAATTGTTTCCGACGCGTTGATTGGAGACGTGTCCGATGCGGCCGAACAGATTTTCCGGGCAACCACGTCTGCCACTTTTGATCGCCCCACCGCCTTGCTATTTGGTGGTGAAACGACGGTACGCCTGAGAGGAACCGGTTGCGGCGGGCGCAATCAGGAATTGGCACTTCGCGTCGCCCAATTAGCGCACGAGCGCACAATACCCGGTAACTGGGTTTTTCTCAGCGGCGGTACGGATGGCCGCGACGGCCCAACACCGGCAGCTGGCGCGATAGTAGATGCAGGGACGCTCACCCGAATCCGCACGACGGGACATGACCCTGCCTCCCTGTTGGAAAGCAACGACAGTCATAAGGCTTTGTCGCTGTCGGGTGATCTTCTGATGACCGGAGCAACTGGAACCAATGTAGCTGACATTCAGGTATTCTTGCTTGGTACTAACGTGTGAAAGCGCGTGAAAAAATCGGCAGATCTTTAGATCCGTTTTAAGCGATCTTCGGGTTCCAAAGTGATCAATGGTGCAGAGGCGTCGTGACGTATACTTCAGGTCAACAAAGAGACCCTGATGTTCGAATTTCAAGTTGAGCAAGTGGCGGAGTTTCAAGCGCCAAAGGCTGCAAATTGGGGAAATCGGATTGTTGATGCGGTGCGATTAATTGCCGGAGCGCAATCAGGCTTCCGAAAGCCTAAGCAGGTAGCACGAACTGCTGTCGCCGGCCCGTAAACCGATAGCCTTGTTTGGCTCTTTCCCGCTTTTGGATTATGAAATGGCTGCGTTCAGCGAGAACATTCAGAATTATGGACGACCACGAACCCGGATTCAGTGTAATCTCGTTTGCTTTCCGCAACGGTGTTGTGATCGAGCTTAGGCATGCTATCGGTAAGCCGAAAAACCATTGGAATTCGATTGCTAGAATTTTTCTGCCAGCATGATTATTTTACTAACAGGAAAATATGATGCTATGGTAGTCCGAATTGGATTGGGTAATGCAGCTCGTTTTCTTGCGGAACCCTTTTGGACAAGTGTAGCAAGACATTGAAAGAATGAAATTGAAAAAAAACGACAAAGAAATGGCGACAAATCTGACACAGGACCCGCATTCTGTTCGCACAGGTGACAGAGAAAAAGTTCTTGAAGTTGCCATTGGTCGCGAGGTTCGTGCATTTCGCAAACAGCAGAATACTACGGTCGCGGAATTGGCTCAGCTGACTGGATTGTCGATTGGTATGTTGTCCAAGATCGAAAACGGTAACACATCGCCTTCCCTGACGACTCTGCAATCGCTTGCTGATGCGCTTTCGGTTCCTCTGACAAGCTTTTTCAGACAGTTTGAAGAACGTCGCGGGGCGGTTCATACCAAAGCCGGTGAAGGCGTTGAGTTGGAGCGCGAAGGAACACGGGCCAACCATCAATATAATCTGTTGGGACATATTGGTGCCAACGGTTCCGGCGTAATCGTAGAGCCCTACCTGATTACCCTGACCGTCGAATCCGACGTGTTCCCAACATTTCAACATGGTGGAATCGAGACGATTTACATGCTTGAGGGTGAGGTAGACTACCGACACGGTGACAAGATATACCCCCTGAAACCGGGTGACACCTTGTTCTTTGACGCTGACGCGCCGCATGGACCTGAACGGCTGGTCACCCTGCCAGCACGCTACATTTCAGTGATCAGTTATCCGCAGACAAACTGATCGGCTTGCGTAACAAGAAATCCGTGGGTCTGTCATAGCCGACGTGGCTGCCGGTACTTACGATTGTAAACCCAAGCCTTGAAAACACGCGGTGGTTTTCAGTGAGTTCTACGCGCGTTTCCAGTTCAAGCGCTGATAGGCCTAGGTCTGCTGCTCGGTTTGCAGCGTGCTCTACCAAAGTGCGGCAGATACCCTGCCCCCGAATTCCTTCCTTCACCGCCAGCTTTCCAAGGTACAAGCTGTCGACTTTGGGCGTCAAAAACATGCACGCGTAAAGCGGTTGACCGATGGCCCAGATTTCACCACCTCCCCTACAATGCGCCTGCATCCCTTCCACGGTTAGATTATGGATAGACGAAGGAGGGTTAATCCGGGCATCCATATAGCGAAATGACGCACGAAGCAGTGTAAGCGCATCATACAATGCGAAGTCATCGGACTGAATGAGCCAAGGTGTTTTGCCTGCATCAGTCATATGAGCAAAAACACGTCAAGATGATCGCTTACTTTGACAAAGGCGGTTCTGTTTCCAGATCCGGCCATATACCGGGAGAGGTCGGTAATCCATCGTCAAACTGACTAAGGTAGTCCAACATCATTGGGCGATTGTCGATGAACCCTTTGTAGGTGGCGAGTTCGACCGGAAGGTCGCGAACAACGCGGTGCAGGCGGCGACCCCATTTCGGCACCGTCATCAGATCTTGAAAACTACAAAGATAACAACGGATTGGAAATACTAGTGCGTTTGATCGCGGCAATCGGAAGAAGGTTTGCAACTCGACCCGAAGATGCTGTTTGTGGGCTATGTTTTCGGATGTCAGTGTTGTCTTCTGGATGCCCCATTTGTGATAGTTTTCCGGGCTGGTATCCAACAGCGGGTTCACTGTCATAGTCCAGTTAAGGCGCCGCGCCGGAGCCCCCTGTTGAATGTTCAACAGAAACTTCAGCGCACGCTTGAAAATCCCCATCTCATGGGCTTTTGGAACCGGTGCATGCCATTCGAAAAAGTTCATGCCGATGTCGAAATCCAGGCTCCAATCGGCCTGGGTCGTGACCATACCAGCGTCCATCCACAGCATCTCGTCCCGCTGATCCAGCACTGCGAAATCGCCTTGCGCCTGACGGGTAATGTACTCCATCGGCCCGTAAGGCAGCGTGGTTTCATCCATGAAGGTAAAGCTGTGATCTATTCCCAATGGTTTGTTGACCCATCGCCACTGGTTGCCGTTGCGATGCAGCTCGAACAAGTCCGGATAGTCTTCGGATTTGCTGACCATGATCAGTTCCAACAAATCCCAGCCCGCCAAGGTCATGTGCGGCAAAGACTGACAACGCAGCGGGTCTTGATCCAGAACAATCGCACGGTCTTTCATCTCGGACACGTAGTGTTCGTCCACATCAAACCGCATCTCGTAAACCGAACCTTTGGGTCCGCCCCGATGCTGCTCCATGTTGACCGAATACATGTAGCTGTCTTCGTGGAACGGAAACGGAAAGCGTTTGATCGCCCATTCAGAGTTATGGAACGTATAGTCGTCGCGGAAGGACTCGTCGTTGAATTGAATGGTCATGTTGGGCCTCCTCTCAGCGGTCCAGCACGAGGGACTTGCCCTCGAAACGCGATACGCAGGGCATGATCTTCTTGCCTGCTGCCTTTTCTTCGTCAGTCAGCCAGTGATCGCGATGAACAAAATTGCCGTCGTGATCCAACACAACGGTTTCGCATTGGCCACAGGCCCCGCCACGGCACAGATACGGGGCGTCGACACCTTCACGTTCGATGGCCTCAAGCAGGCTTTCGTTTTCACCCACATGAATGACCTTGTCGGAAGACGCCAGACGCACTTCGAATGGTTTGCCGGGCTGAGGTGCCAAGAACTCTTCGTAATGCACGCAATCTTCGGGCCAGCCTTCGGCGGCGGCAGTACTGCGTACCCAATCGATCATACCCTTGGGGCCGCAGACATAGACATGTGTGCCCAAGGGTTGCCCGCTGAGAAGGTTTTCCAAATCAATCGCCTGGCTCTGATCGTCGTAATACAGATGCGTTTCGATCGGATGCCTGCCCGTCAGTTGATCCGCATAGGATGCTAGCGCCTGATTGCGGCAGGCATAGTGCAGTTCCCAATGGCCGTGCAGCAGTTCGAGCTGTTTAATCTGCGCCAGAAACGGGGTAATCCCGATACCCCCGGCCAGAAACAGATGTTTGCGGGCCCGCAGATCTAGCGAGAATAGGTTGACCGGATAACTGATGGTCATCTCGTCGCCCAGCTTGACCTGACGGTGCATGAACAACGACCCTCCCCTGCCCTGATCGTCGCGCCGAACCGAGATCGTATAGGACGATTGATCGAACGGATCGGACATCAGGGAATAAGGGTTGAGCCGCGTGATGCCGCCATCCTGCATTTCGACCACAGTATGTGCACCACCCGAAAAGGTCGGCAACTGTCTGCCGTCAACGCGTTCAAACCGGAATCGCGTCACCAATTCGTTCAGCGGGGTAATTTCGGTCACTTTGACCTGAATTTTCTCGGCACCACTCATTCGTAAATCCCCTTCGGCTCGGGCACGTTACCATGGTCCTCAGCATCAACACGGACGCCTTGATAGGCGGCAAGACGGCGGGAATAGTGGTCGCGCACAAACAGGTTGAGACCACAGTGCGCGCAAACAAACGGGTCGACGTCGACATCTTCGGTGACACCTTTGCAATGTACACATTGCATCCGGCGAGCAACGGAACCGCGATGTTCTGTTTGAACCGCAGTATGCGGCAGACCGACGGCCATCACTTCGTTCATGGCCTGACCCATCATGCCTTCGGTGCCGGTCAGATAGACTTGTAAACCCATATGCGCGTCCTCGAGAACGCGACGAATACGATGCAGCGCGGCCGCATAAGAAGGACCTTCGTAGAACTGTGCGGGGTTTAGCGCCTGTAGCCTTTCCGAAAAATCCGTGCCTTTCGGTATGTAAATCAGATGGGTTTTAGCCATCAGATCAGGTGTCGCTATGTCAATTACTGCTTCGGCCCCCTCGGCCTCGGCGATCATAAGATGATGTTCACCTGAGCGAACCTCTAGCGTGCCCCAGACCGGGCGGCTTGCGATTGACTTGGGAAATTCGAACTTTGACATTGTGCCCTCAAAAAAGAAAAGAGCGCCACGAATTTATCGTCGCGCCCTCTGAGTATCAGCCCTTTGCGGTTCGGATGGCCTTGTCCCTGTCGTAGAACGGCATCTCTTCAGCTGTAGCCGCAATCTCGGTTCCGTCGCCATTGCGGACCGTCAGGTTTGTGCCCGGCGACGCACAGCCAACTGGCATTCGGGCGATACCCACGTTGTGATTGTTGATTTCAGAATACATGCCAAAGGTAACCACACCGACCTTTTCGCCGTTTTGCAGAAGGTCCGCACCTTCATCCGCCGGAGTGGTACCGTCCAGTTTGACACCGTAAATCTTGAACCGCTCTTTACCTTTCGAGGCGTAGTGGTTCTCGGCACCGATAAAACCAGTTTTGCCCGGTGAGACAGTAAATTCCAGGCCCAGTTCCCATAGCGTATCGCCGCATGTTTCATCGTCGAACGGATAGGTTTCCGAATTGTCGCCGGGATAGAACAGCAGGTAGCTTTCGGTGCGCAGCAAATCGAGTGTCGAAAACTGGACCGGAACAATGCCCATGTTCTTGCCTTCGGCCAGGATGTTGTCCCACAGATGCACGGCATGCTTGGCCTGACAGAAAATCTCATACCCACGCTCACCGGTGTAGCCTGTGCGCGAAATCATCACCGGGCAGCCATAGAGCTTTGTTTGCATGATGCCAAAATAGGCCAGATCACGAATTCCGGGAATGTGCTTGGCCAAGAAATCCACCGCAACCGGTCCTTGCAAAGACATATCGTGCATGTCGTCGTCAAAGATGATCGAACAGTTTTTGCCTGCCGCCACTGATGTTAGCTGCTCCATCCCCGTTCCCGTGCCATGCACGACAAGCCACGTGTTCACCGACAGGCGATAGATGATGCAATCGTCAACAAACTTGCCCTCGGGATTCAGGATCGACGCATAAGTCGACCTGCCCGGCATGATCTTTTCCACATTCCTCGTGGTAACGCGGTCAATGACATAAGCCGCATCTTCGCCGACCACGTGAACCTTTTTTAGACCCGACACATCCATCAGACCGGCCTTAGTGCGGATGGCTTCGTAGTCCGCTTTGGCGCGTTCCGGGCTATGGTCATAGAACCACGCGGTTCCCATACCGTTCCAGTCCTCAAGCTCGCCGCCGATCTCGGCATGGCGCTGCGCAAGGGCGGACGTCCTCCAAAGAATGGCCATTGTTCAGCTCTCCCGTTGATTGCTTTTTTGTTGACCATATTGAGGCCGATGTCAGATTGAAAATCAACACCCATGTGCAGATTTTTTTCCTGTTGGGAATATTAGACTGCAATTTGTGCACCCTAAGGCATATTATCGAGAATGGCATAAGTCGTTATTTATCAATGCCATGGGATGAAATTTGACGGGTCTGAAAGTGCATGAACCAAATGCCTAAAAGATGATTGCCCCACATATCTATTGACAGGTCGCCAATGAAATTGTCCCCTGAGTAGATAATTTTTCCCAGCAGGAAATTCTTCGCAGAAAGATCTCCTGCTGCAACAACAGGGAGACTACGAAGTGGATGGTAATCTAAATGCACTAACGACGGTCTTTACCGAGTTCTACTACTGGGTAACGGTCGTTTTCATGTTCCTGATCCATGTGGGCTTTTGCATGTACGAGGTCGGTGCCAGCCGTGCTCGCAACCATATGCACACATTGATGAAAAACATCATGATCATTCCGCTGGTAACGGTCACGTTCTTCTTCTTTGGGTGGTGGATTTACTGGGCCTTTCCGAACTTTCCGTTCTGGGGCGGATTGGATGCCGAAGCGGGCTCTGCCAATCTGCCCTGGGCTGATACGATGGCGACCAATTTGGGTGACAGAATCACCGGCGTCTTCTGGGCCGCGTTCTTGCTGTTCTCGTGGACGGCCGCCTCGATCGTTTCAGGTTCTGTAATCGAACGGATCAGATCTTCTGCCCTTTGGGTCCATGCTGTGATGATTGGTTCTGTCTGGTGGATCATAGACGCAGCATGGGGCTGGCACTATGGCGGCTGGATGGTACGCCTTCTTGGATACCATGATGCCTATGCTTCGGGCGTTATCCACGCAATTGCAGGTGGTTACGCGCTTGGCGTGATCATGGTTCTGGGTCCGCGCCTGGGTAAATTCGCCAAGGACGGTACACCCCGGGATATTCCGCCGCACAACCCCTGGCTGCTGACGATCGGGATATTCCTTATCTACACCGGATTCTGGGGCTTCTACGCCGCATGTAATGTTCCCGCGATCTCGCCTGAGGCAATCGACGGTCAGATTACCGGCGTTACGTGGACCGCAACCAACATCTATCTGGCCCCAACCACGCTTTCCGCGATTACCTTCAACTTCCTGATGTCACTGTCCGGCGGGTTGATGGCAGCGTATGTGGTTTCCAAAGGCGACGCCTTCTGGACATTCTCGGGCGGTCTGGCCGGAATTATCACCGCCTCGGCAGGCAACGATCTATATCACCCGATCCAGGCAATGATCATTGCCGCTATCGGTGTCGTGATCGTTTACAAACTGCACTATTGGGTTGAGCGTCGGTTCAAGCTGGATGATGCCGTTGGGGCTGTCGCCGTGCATGGCTACGCAGGGTTCGTTGGCTTGGTGATTTCGGGCTTTGTCCTCTGGGGTGTGCCTTCTTCTCCATATGAAGGCTACGCAACGATTAACCCGGTCGGTCAAATCACTGGTGCTGTCATCATGTTCTTTGTTCTTGGCTTCTTGCCAGGTTGGATTCTGGCGAAAATTCAATCGGCCGCTGGTGTTCTGCGCATCCCGGAAGAAGTTGAACTTCAGGGTCTCGATTACGCTGAACACCATGCCTACGAAGACGCCAAAGCCGCGATTATTGCAGCCGACAAGGAAGAACTGGCTGCCCGTGGCGTAGCAGCTAAGTAAGGGAGAAAGATATGTCTACAAATGGATATACAAACTGGGCCGTGGATCTGGCCGAAGTTGGACCAATCTACCCCTTCCAAGGTTACGAAGTTCTGATGGTCATTGTCGGCGTCGTATTCTGGATCGGCTGGCATCGCATCCAATTTGTCCGAGAAGGTGAACACCTTGAGAAGGCCCGCCACACCGGCGACGCAGAAAAAGTGAAAGCACAGCTGGAACGATACTGATCCAGCTTTGAAAGCTGGCAATGGGCATAAATCTAAATTCTTGCCCATTGCCTGTTAGGAAAAATTATTTCCTATGATTATTGATATCCGTTTGAATTGTTGGTACCGCAAAATCATAGCGAAACACACAAGGAGATCTGCCAGTCATGTGCGGAATTGTTGGATTATTCCTCAAAGACCAGTCTCTTGCGCCCCAACTGGGCAATATGCTGACAGACATGCTGATCACGATGACGGATCGCGGCCCCGACAGCGCGGGGATTGCGGTTTATGGTGAGGAATCAGGTGGTAAGACCAAGGTGACACTGCAGTCGCCCAATCCCAAGGACGACTTTGCCAGTCTAGCCGAAGAGCTGGGGCAGCACTTGGGCGCGGTTGTAAGCCAGACTGATAATGACACGCACACTGTGCTGGACGTTCCGGCCGGGCAGTTTGAAGCGGCCCGGGCCGCGTTGGCAGAAATCCGGCCTTCAGTCCGGATCATGAGCCGGGGTGAGATGCTGGAGATCTACAAGGAAGTTGGCCTCCCCAAAGACGTGGCCGCGCGCTTTGACATCAGCAGCTTGAGCGGCACGCACGGCATTGGTCATACCCGTATGGCAACGGAATCTGCGGTCACGACGATGGGTGCGCACCCGTTCAACACCGGGCCCGATCAGTGTTTGGTTCACAACGGCTCGCTGTCAAACCACAACTCGCTGCGCCGCAAATTGCGTCGCGAAGGAGTGGTGATCCAAACCGAAAACGATACCGAGGTCGGAGCCGCCTATCTGACTTGGAAAATGATGAACGGTGCCAGCCTAGGTGAGGCGCTGGAAAGCAGCCTTGAGGATCTTGATGGGTTCTTCACCTTTGTCGTCGGCACCAAGGATGGGTTCGGCGTGGTCCGCGACCCAATTGCCTGCAAACCGGCAGTGATGGCGGAGACCGATCAATACGTGGCCTTTGGCAGCGAATATCGGGCGCTTGTGAACCTGCCCGGCATTGAAGATGCCCGCGTCTGGGAGCCGGAGCCCGCAACGGTTTACTTCTGGTCCCACAACGACAGCCCGACAACGACGGAAAAGGCCGCCTGACATGCAGACCTATGATCTTGAAGCAAACGGCCTGCGCGGGCTGAACGCAACGTTGCAATCGCAATCCACCGAAACGAACCAAACCAGCTGGGAGGTTGTGAACCCCAAGGGCAGCCACGCGATTGCCGTCGGGCTGGACGCGCCAATCGAGGTGACGGTCAAGGGTTCCACCGGCTACTACTGCGCCGGCATGAACCAGCAGGCGACGGTCAAGGTTGAAGGCTCGGTCGGGCCCGGCGTGGCCGAGAACATGATGTCCGGTCAGGTGATCGTCGATGGCGATGCCAGCCAGTATGCCGGGGCCACGGGTCATGGCGGATTGCTTGTGATAAAGGGCAATGCCAGCTCGCGTTGCGGAATTTCAATGAAAGGCATCGACATCGTGGTGCACGGCAATATCGGCCACATGTCGGCCTTTATGGCACAGGCCGGTAACCTTGTGGTCTGTGGTGATGCAGGCGACGCGCTTGGGGACTCGCTCTATGAGGCGCGACTGTTCGTGCGCGGCTCGGTCAAAAGCCTCGGCGCTGACTGCGTCGAAAAAGAGATGCGCCCCGAGCACCTGGAGATTCTGAAGGACCTGCTGGATCGCGCAGGCGCGGATGCAAGTCCGGAAGAATTCAAACGATACGGCTCAGCTCGCCAACTGTACAACTTCGACGTCGATAACGCCGCCGCTTACTGAGGACAAAGGGTATGAAAGATATGGACGATCAGATCCCCCGCACCCTGCCGATCCAGTCGGCGACATTCACCAACCCGATCAACGCGGAAATCCGCCGTGCCGCAGCCACCGGGATCTACGACATCCGCGGTGGCGGTGCCAAGCGCAAGGTGCCACATTTTGACGACCTGCTGTTTCTGGGCGCGTCGGTGTCACGGTATCCGTTGGAAGGTTATCGCGAACGCTGCGACACCTCGGTGACACTGGGCACGCGCTTTGCCAAGAAGCCGATCGAACTGGACATTCCGATAACCATTGCGGGCATGAGCTTTGGCGCTCTCTCTGGCCCGGCGAAAGAAGCTCTGGGCCGGGGCGCATCGGCAGCTGGCACGTCGACCACCACCGGTGACGGCGGCATGACGCCCGAGGAACGCGGTCACTCCAGCAAGCTGGTCTATCAGTATCTGCCCTCGCGTTATGGCATGAACCCGAACGACCTGAGGAAGGCCGACGCGATCGAGATCGTGGTCGGTCAGGGCGCCAAACCCGGTGGCGGAGGTATGCTGCTGGGACAGAAGATTAGCGACCGTGTGGCCGAGATGCGCACCTTGCCCAAGGGTATCGACCAGCGCTCGGCGTGTCGCCATCCTGACTGGACCGGCCCGGATGATCTGGAAATCAAGATCCTCGAATTGCGTGAGATTACAGACTGGCAAGTGCCGATCTATGTCAAGGTTGGCGCGACCCGCCCCTATTATGATACGGCTCTGGCTGTAAAGGCCGGTGCCGACGTGGTGGTGATGGACGGGATGCAGGGCGGTACGGCCGCGACTCAGGACGTCTTTATCGAACATGTGGGCCTACCGACGCTTTCGTGCATTCGCCCTGCTGTGCAGGCGCTGCAGGATCTGGGTGTGCATCGCGAGGTTCAGCTGGTGATCTCGGGCGGAATCCGCACCGGAGCCGATGTTGCCAAAGCTTTGGCGCTTGGCGCGGATGCGGTGGCTATTGGCACCGCCGCGCTGGTGGCGCTTGGCGACAACGACCCGAAATGGGAAGCTGAGTATCAGAAGCTGGGCACTACTACCGGAGCCTATGACGATTGGCACGAAGGTCAGGACCCAGCAGGTATCACTACGCAGGATCCCGATCTCGCCGCCCGTCTGAACCCGGTCGAGGCCGGACGCCGTCTGCGCAACTATCTCAAGGTGATGACGCTTGAGGCGCAGACCATCGCGCGAGCCTGTGGTCACAACCACTTGCACAACCTCGAACCCGAAGACCTGTGCGCCCTGACCATGGAGGCAGCCGCAATGGCACGAGTGCCATTGGCCGGGACCAGCTGGTACCCGGGCAAAGAAGGGTTCTGAAAATTAATTGCGCGGCTCTCTGACGAGAGCCGCGTTTAGCATTTGAACAACAGGGAAAGGAAAGCCATCGTGACGACAGATCTCGCAGCTTTCGCAAAAGAAAAAGGCGTCAAATACTTCATGATCTCTTTCACCGACCTGTTCGGTGGGCAGCGGGCTAAGCTGGTTCCCGCACAGGCGATAGCCGACATGCAAGAAGATGGCGCGGGTTTTGCCGGGTTTGCTACCTGGTTGGACATGACCCCGGCGCATCCTGACATGTTGGCGGTGCCGGACCCGTCGTCGGTGATCCAGTTGCCCTGGAAGCCCGAGGTAGCTTGGGTTGCTGGCAATTGCGTGATGGAAGGTAAGGACGTCGCCCAGGCACCACGCAACGTGCTGCGACGCCTGATCGGTGAGGCCGCTGAAATGGGCATGCATGTCAAGACCGGCATCGAAGCCGAGTTCTTCCTGTTGACCCCCGACGGCGAGCAAATCAGCGATCCGTTCGATACCGCCGAAAAGCCCTGCTATGATCAGCAGGCGGTGATGCGCCGCTATGACGTGGTGCGTGAGATCTGCGACTACATGCTGGAATTGGGCTGGGGACCCTATCAGAACGACCACGAAGACGCCAATGGCCAGTTCGAGATGAACTGGGAGTTTGACGATGTTCTGAAAACCGCCGATAAGCACTCGTTCTTCAAGTTCATGACCAAATCGGTGGCCGAAAAGCACGGGCTACGAGCCACCTTCATGCCCAAACCAGTCGAAGGGCTGACCGGCAATGGCTGCCATGCTCATATCTCGGTCTGGGATGCACCCGGGGCCGACTCCAAAACCAACGTCTTTGCCGGCGAAGGCGACGGACCCACTGGCGAGGTTGGCTTAGGCGAACAGGGCAAATACTTCCTGGGCGGCATCATGAAACATGCAAGCGCGCTGGCGGCTATCACCAACCCGACCGTGAACAGCTACAAGCGCATCAACGCGCCGCGCACCATGTCGGGCGCTACTTGGGCACCCAATACCGTGACCTGGACCGGCAATAACCGCACTCACATGGTCCGAGTTCCGGGACCCGGCCGTTTCGAGTTGCGTCTGGCCGACGGGGCCACCAACCCCTATCTGCTGCAGGCGGTCATCATCGCCGCAGGCCTGTCCGGTATACGCTCGATGGCCGATCCGGGAAGGCGTTGGGACATTGACATGTATGCCGAAGGACACACCGTCACTGACGCTCCTAAACTGCCGCTGAACATGCTCGACGGATTACGCGAATACGACAACGATACTGAGCTGAAAGCCATGATGGGTCAGGAATTCTCAAGCGCATTCCTCAAGATGAAACACCAGGAATGGAATTCCTTCGTCAGCCATTTTTCAAGATGGGAAAAAGACCACACACTCGACATCTAAACAAATCAGGGGCTGCAAACATTTTGCTGCCCCACCCCTTCGGTCAGACGGAGACCCGCACCTCGTGAACATTCTGATTTTCCAGCATACGCCAGGCGAAAACCCCGGAGCGTTTCTGGAGCACATTTCGTCATGTGGTGATACGGCGAGTATTGTGCATTTCTATGATGGTCAACCGATCCCGCAGCTCGACGAATTTGATTTGCTTCTTGTTCTGGGCGGTCCGATGGACGTCTGGGAAATCGAAGCACATCCATGGCTTGTCCGTGAAAAGCAAGCAATCAGGACCTGGGTCCAAGACCTCAAACGTCCTTACTTTGGTATTTGTCTTGGCCACCAACTTTTGGTTGACGCGATGGGTGGGAAATGCGCACCCATGCAAAAGCCCGAGATCGGTGTGCATTCCATCAATCTGACTGGTAACACGCGGGGTGATCCGCTGTTCGAGCTCTTGCGTCATCAGTTCCGGGTGATTCAATGGCATGGAGTTGAAGCTGTTGATCTGCCAGCCGACTCATCAATTCTGGCACAATCTGATGCCTGTGCTGTTCAGGCCTTAAGGGTTTCGGACTGTGCGTGGGGTGTACAATTTCACCCCGAGCTTGTTCAGGGCACGATCAAATCGTGGATGAGCGATCCCGCCAACCATCAATGCGCTGTTGATTGGCTAGGCTCCGCAGATGCAGCGTGGGAAATGGTCTCTGACAGCGACCAAATAGTTGAAGAACAATTTAGGATAACATCCAGCTTCTATAACAGATTGCGACAGGTCTGATCACACGCGATCAACCGGGAACTTCAAGGTTCTTTTCGCGATCTGTTTCAACCCTCCAATCGGGGACATCGTTAACGAGCATCAAAGCCGCGCGGCGCAGCGTTATTCGCATTTTGTCCACCACTGGACCGTCCATTTCGCAATCTGCCAACGCGGCGTCAAAAGTTTCCAGCCAAAGCTCGGCGTCCGCTTCACGTATCGGCACATGCGCGTGGATTTCTCGCAAGTCCATATGACCAAATCGCTCACGATAATATGCACGACCGCCCAAAAAACCGCTCAGAAATTCGAACTGCGCCTGTCTTGTATGAGATAATCCATGACCGCGAAAATGTAGCCTGTGCAGCGAATGCACCGCCGGGTCGGTCTCCATTCGGTCGTAGAACCGCTCAACAAGAGTCCGCAGCTTTTCTTCACCACCGAGTTGATCCAAAGCCGACGATATTGGTCTCTTCTCCGAGTTGCCGCAGTCAATAAATATTGCATATCAGGAAAATAAGTTTATCACCAGTGACATGTTGGCGCGGTTGATCTTGAGAGTAGGATACAAAATTTCCGGGCATTCCCAGTTGCGCGAGGCGACCGGATGAGCGCCCTTGCTCTGGGTCTGCTGGCAGCTTTGTGCTGGGGTTTTCACGATCTTGCTGTGCGATATGTCAGCCAGTCCGTGAGCGTCATTGCCGCATTGATGACCGTGCTGGTCGCTGGGGCACTGTTACAGTTCAGTCTTGTTGCAGTCTGGGCTGGATTCGCCCCCATGCCCGCCAAAGCAGTATCCTACGCAGTTGTAGCAGGCGGCTTTTATTTGTTGGCTGGCCTCAGTATGTATGCTGCATTTCAACGCGGGCCTGTACGTCTCGTCGCTCCGCTTGTCGCCAGCTATCCGGTCTTGTCTGTCACACTTGCGATATGGCGCGGTTCCGAGGTCAGCATCTGGCAATGGCTGGCGATCATTGCCATTGGTGTCGGCGTGTCCATTGTATCGACCCGATCCGACGACGGTACGGAATACCCTGCCGGCGGGCCGACGATTGCCTTTTCCATACTCGCTGCAATCGGGTTCGCTGCAACGTTCGCTTTGGGTCAGTATGCAGCCGAACTGGGCGACGAGTTCACTGTTTCACTGATTGGCCGTCTGACCGCTATCCCTGTGCTGGCGGTAATCGCCATTGCATCTCGCAAACCGCTTTGGCCGGGCACACGAGCCCTGCCCCTGTTGTGCCTGATGGGAGCGCTCGATGCGGTGGCAATTCTGTGCGTCGTGTCCGCCGGTGGGTTACCTAATGCCCAATACGCGTCCGTTGCAGCCTCGATCTTCGGGTTGTTGACCGTTGTTTTGGCCTGGGCAATTTTGAGAGAGGAAATGGCTTTTTTTCAATGGCTTGGATGCATCATCGCTTTTGTTGGAATTGGATATCTCGCGATCTAAGCATCTCCCTTATCCAGCGCAACCCTATGGGCCTGATGGGCTGTAATCGCACTGTTTAATACGCAATCAACTTCGCCCGGACGAACGGGTCCGGGATAGTGCCATGCGCCGGGGCGAATGAGGTCTTTGTGTCCCAGTAATTCACTTCGCAGGTTGAGTACGTCAATATGCGCAGGCGCGTCAGGCAAAAGAAGGACAGCATAGATATCCACCGCGTCGTTTAGCTGTTTAATCTGAGTTCGACATTCGCCCTGCGACATATCTTTGCCCCAGAATTGCTGATCCACTGCCATGTCTGTTTGTGCCGTGCGGGCTATCAAAGCACGGACGCGCGCAACATTCGTCGAAGAGTGGCCAATTGATACAATCACTATACGCATGGCGCGGCCCGCCAATCGCCAATATTGTAGCACTTTGGAACTAGCCGACTTGCCACCGCCTGAGTGAAGAGCGGCAGCAAATCTCAAGCCGTCAGACCTTCGGGCTCTGGCAAGGCATTTGCGCGGCAGCAGGCGGTCAGTGTGTTGGCCAGCAGGCAGGCGATGGTCAT
>NZ_CYUD01000027.1 GCF_001458295.1 Ruegeria denitrificans | reverse complement strand
ACTGGGTGAAAAAATCGTCTGTACGATGCGGGGCATTCACGAGGCAAATCTCCTGAAATAGTTTAGCCGGTCCAGCCAAGGCCAGCGGAAATAGCGTTCATAGATTGAAGTAGGGGTACGGGAACCGTTCCTGATTGCGATTTGTTTCGGGCTTGTTGCAACAGTTCGACCTGCAACGCGTGAATGCGGGCAAGTTCCGCCCGTTTGCGATCAAACCGTTCGCACAGCCGGGGAAAACGGTGACCGATGGTCTGCCCGCCAGTTAGAAATTGCACAGCGCTGCAGGCGCTATCGAATTCCGATTTGATCGCCTGAGAGATGTTATGGCGGGTGCTCTCATCGCGCACCAGTTCGCCGTATTGCGTGGCGATGCCCATATCAGCCTGATAGAGCGATTTCTCCATCTCATCGACAGCGAGGCGGAACAGGCGAGATTTTTGAAACATTTCTTGCAAAACTTCGTCACCGCGCGAACCTCGGAACTTGCGAAAGCTGGCCATGGCTGCACCAAACCCGTACCAACCAGTAATCAGGTGGCGGTTCTGCGACCACGCAAAAACCCATGGAATAGCCCGCAGATCATCGAGACTGGCTGCGCCGAACCGACGGGTCGGGCGGGAGCCGATTTTTAGGCGAGCAAGTTCCTCGACGGGGCTGGCCTGCTGGAAGTAATCCAGAAAACCCGGCATCTGCAGAAGCGATACATAGGCTGTTTGCGACAGTTCCGATAGCGCATCCAGCGCATCGTCAAATTCGGGCCGCGATGGGGCTTCGCCGGGGTTTGCAGTATGTCGAAGCGTGCTTGAGAGCAGTAATTCTAGATGCGCTGCAGCTGTACCGCGGTTAGCATATTTGGTCGAAACAACCTCGCCCTGTTCAGTAACGCGCAAGCGTCCGGCAATGGTTCCGCTGGGTTGTGCGGCGATGGCGCGCCCGGTAGGTGCTCCGCCCCGGCTGACGGAGCCGCCGCGCCCATGAAAAAACGTAGCCTTGAAACCTTGCGAGGCCAGTGCCGTGACAATCCTGCGTTGTGCGCGCTCCAATTCCCAAGTTGAACAGAAATAGCCGCCATCCTTGCCGCTATCGGAGTAACCCAGCATCACCTCGATCACGTTACCTTCGGTCTTAAGGCTGCGGCGAGAAAGCGGAACATCAAGAACCTCCAGCAGAATTGCTGGGGCATTGCGCAGATCGGCAATCGTTTCGAAAAGTGGGACCACTGAAATATCCAGAGTTTCGGACCCGAATCCTGCGTACCGGGCCAGAAGATAGACACCGAGAATGTCGTCGGCGGAACGGGTCATTGACAGGATGAATGGTCCGATTGCCTTTGGGTCCGGCCCCGATCGGACGCTATAAACAAGTGTCAGGAGGGCAAGGAGCTCTTGGGCCTGATCGCTTAGCGCTTCCCGATTTTGATAGGGCAAGTTCTGATCCGCCAATTCGACCCTCAATCGGGCGGACCATTCTGGCGTGCCATATTTCGGAGCTTGCCCAAACTGCGACCAAATTTCGGCCAGAACCTCGGTTGTGACAGTCGAATTCTGGCGGATATCCAATGTTGTGGTCCGGAACCCAAAAACTGCCGCTGCCCGGCGCAGCGGGCGGATATGCCGCTGTGCCAGAATATCGGCTTTGACCGCGCATAAAGCGGCATCAAGCGCGTTAAGATCGTTCGCGAATTGCGATATGTGGCTATAGCCGTCATTTGTCAGCCGATGGCGAATAGCGTCCAAAGCCTTCCGGAACGGTTCGTTCTGATTGCGGCCAGTGTCCGGAGCCCGATCGACAATTTCTTGTACACGTGCCCTGTGCGGCTCGGGCAGTGGCAATATGAGTGCGCTGATACTCAGCCTGCCTGCCGCTTGTTCAAGGGCTTGACCGTAAAGGTCCAGAACCGTTTCGCGTCCACGTTGCAAGGCCAGCGCGGTCATCTCTGTCGTGACATTCGGATTGCCGTCTCTGTCCCCCCCGATCCAGCTGTGAAAGCGAATATCGGGTGTTTCGCTCAAGGTCTTTCCCAGCAAATGCAAGCAAGCTTGGTCGAACCGATCCACGACTTGCGGGACAGCGTCAAAGATTGCGTCCCGGAAGAATTGCAAACCCCATTCGATCTCATCGTGCAGGCTTGGGCGCGTCAGGCGAAGTTCACCGGTCAGCCACAGAAGATCAATTTCGCCTTCTAGGCCTTTCAGCAATTCGGCGCGCTCGGTTGGGGTCCAGCGTTGCGTTTCAAGACCGACAAGGTTGCGATAAATCCGCCGGTGGATTTCCAGTACAGTGACCCGTTTGGCCTCGGTTGGATGCGCGGTCAGGGTGGGGCCGGTACAAAGATCAGCGGTCAGTTTTTCCATTTGGCTGTCCGTTAAGGACAGGTCGGACAACACCTCGGAAAACCCGCCTTCGACCGCTTCGGGGCCGCTATTGGTCTCGGTCAGGCGACGATCTCTGACTTCGGCGTTTTCGTCGATGATGCGCAACAGTTGGAACCAGATCGACAGGGCCTGCAAATACGGAGTCGCCTCGGGCCCGGTGGGAATAGGCTGCAGCGGCGAAGACTCGGCCCATGTCGCTACATGCGGCGCCCGTTTCATCAATATGTTCCGCCACAACGCTCGCAATTCCGTGCGCAATTCTTCGGCATACGTTGACCGGTTCAGGGGGGACTGAATACTTTGGGCCAGAGCTTGCATCAGATCACCTGATCCCGCGGGGTGCGGCCAGCAAAAAAATCACTCAGGTTGTCGAGAACGCGAAACCCCATCGCTTCGCGGGATTCGCGCGTGGCACTGCCGAGGTGTGGCAGCATCACAAGTTTGTCGCATTGCAGCAGGTCAGGGCTGATGCGCGGTTCGCCGTCAAAGACATCCAGTGCGGCTCCGCCGATCACATCGAACATCAGTGCCTGGATCAGGGCAAACTCGTCGACCACCTCACCACGCGCGGTGTTGATCAGAAATGCATCAGGCTTCATCAAGTCCAGACGACGTGCGTTGATCAGATGCCGGTTGGTTGCACCGCCCGGGCAATGCAGCGAAACAAAATCACAGCGCGGAAGCAAATCGTCCACTGATTCAACCTGTGTTGCGTTGCACAGTTTCAGAACATCCGGTGAAACACGGCTACGGTTTTGAACCACGATTTTCATGCCAAAACCGTGATGCGCGCGCCGTGCCATTGCCTGACCGATCCGGCCAAAGCCGATGATACCCAGCGTCTTGCCGCTAACTTTGGTTCCGATAAGATGGGTCGGACGCCATCCGGTCCAATGTCCTGCGCGCAGCTCCCGTTCTCCTTCACCAGCGCGGCGGGCAACCATCAGTAGCAACGTCATGGCCAGATCGGCCGTACACTCGGAAAGGACATCCGGAGTGTTGGTCACGGTCATCCCAAGTTCGCGTGCTGAGGGTTCGCAGATATGGCTGTATCCAACCCCATAATTAGCGAGGATTTTGGTCTGTGCCGCTGGCACGTCCAGCGCTTCGGCACTGAGCGTATCAGTGACGGTGGGCAGAACCGCGTCATAGTGTTTCAGCGCATCGCGGATTTCGGTCGGGGACATTGGTTTGTCCCTAGTATTGAGTACCGCGTTATAGTTCTCGACCAACTGCGCTTCGACCGCAGCAGGCCAACGACGAGTGACAAGAACCGAAGGCTTAACCATCACGCAGCCTTTCCCATAACGCGCGCAATGGTTTCACCGATTACGGCAGGGTTTTCAGCAACTGTCACTCCGGCGGCGGATAAAATTTCGACTTTTTCCGAGGCGCTTTCACCAAAGGCCGAGATAATCGCACCAGCATGGCCCATGGTCCGGCCCTTTGGCGCGGTCAGTCCGGCAACGTAGGCAATGACGGGTTTTGAAATGTGATCACGGATGTATTCTGCCGCTTCAGCTTCTTGTGGTCCGCCGATCTCGCCGATCATCGCGATAACCTCAGTGTCCTCATCCCATTCAAAACGCTCGAGAATGTCTCGGAACGAGGAACCGTTTATCGGGTCTCCGCCGATGCCGACGCTGGTCGATACACCGATGCCGCGCTCTTTCAGCTGCGCTGCCGCCTCATAGCCCAGCGTGCCCGAACGGCCAATGATGCCGACATTGCCAGGCAGGTAAATGTGACCTGGCATGATACCCAACAGCGCCTTGCCGGGGCTGATCGTTCCGGCACAGTTCGGGCCGGTTAACACCATGCGTTTGTCCTTGGGATAGCGATACATGTAACGCTTTACGCGGATCATGTCCTGCGCCGGGATGCCATCAGTGATACACACGCAATAGCGGATACCTGCATCTGCGGCCTCCATGATTGAATCGGCAGCAAAGGGCGGGGGCACGAACACAAGGCTTGCATCTGCGCCGGTGGCCTCGACAGCCTGTTTCACGGTGTCAAAAACGGGCACACCTTCTACGGTTTCGCCACCTTTGCCGGGAACGACACCACCGACTACATTGGTGCCGTACGCCAGCATGTCTTTGGTATGAAAACGCGCCATGCGTCCAGTGATGCCTTGTACGATGACGCGGGTGTCGCGGTCGAGAAGAATGCTCATTATACAGCCCTCACCTTGGTGTTTTGGGACAGATCGTTCTGCCATGCGCCCACCGCCCGTTCAGCGGCTTCCATTAGAGTCGTGGCACGGATGATAGGCAGGCCGGACTGGGCCAGAATCTTCTGACCTTCTTCGACATTCGTCCCGGCAAGACGCACGATAACGGGGATGTCGATTTCCAATTCACGCAATGCCTGCACGACGCCTTCTGCAACCCAGTCGCAGCGGTTAATGCCGGCAAAGATATTGACCAAAACCGCCTGAACGTTTTTGTCGGACAGAACCAGTCGAAAGGCCTTGGCTACACGTTCCGGCGAGGCACCACCGCCTATGTCGAGGAAGTTCGCAGGCTCGCCGCCAGCCAATTTGATGGTGTCCATCGTGGCCATAGCCAGCCCGGCACCGTTGACGATGCAGCCGATGTTTCCGTCCAAGCCGACATAAGACAGACCTCGGTCCGCCGCGCGGCTTTCGCGCGGGTCTTCCTGGCTTTTGTCGCGCAGTTCGGAAATCTGGGGATGACGGAACAATGCGTTGTCGTCAAAACTCATTTTCGCATCCAGTGCCAGCACCCGGTCGTCGCCAGTGATAACCAGAGGATTGATTTCAACCATCGTGGCGTCCAGATCGCTAAAGGCGGCATAGCAACCCTGCAACGTCCGTACCATTTGCTGAACTAGACGAGCCTCAAGGCCCAGATTGAAAGCCACCTCGCGGGCCTGAAACTCCTGCAACCCAACGGCGGGTTCGACGATCGAACGCACGATGCTGTCAGGGCGTTCGGCGGAAATCTCTTCAATCTCCATTCCACCTTCCGAGGAGGCTACGATCATAACCCGCTGGCTGGAGCGGTCCAGAACAAAACCCAGATAAATCTCGCGATCGATCGGGACGGCGGATTCGACATAGACACGATAGATGCCTTTGCCTTCCGGTCCGGTTTGATGGGTCACCAGCTTGCGGCCGAACATCTCGTCACAAGCCTCGTGGATCTCGTTTTCACTGTTACACAGTTTGACGCCACCCGCTTTACCGCGTCCACCCGCGTGGACCTGCGCTTTGACAATCCACTTGTCCCCACCCAGTTCACGTGCGCGATAGGCGGCCTGTTCGGGGCTGTAGGCCAACGCACCGGATGGTGTGGCGACACCGAAATTCGAAAGAACCTCTTTCGCCTGATACTCATGAATATCCATCTGCATTCCTCCCGTTTATGCAGTGCGTTCAAGCAGCGATCGACGTGCCGTAACGGCTTTCGAGCAATGCCTCGATCTCTTCGAAATCGACGGTGCCACCCAGTTCGCACATGGCTTCAGCAAACAGGCGAATGATCTGGCTGATCGCCTGGCGATTCAGTTGATTGAGGATACCGATCCGGACTTGTACCGGTGTGCTCAGCGTCGGCCAGATTCCGAACCCGCGCGCCCGGCAATTCTGCACCAGTTCCATCTCGCGACCGGCCAGTTCAGGCGGCAGGTTGAGGACAAGAAGACTGGGCATATCCGAAGTTACTTCGCATCCCATTGCGGATACTGCGTCACGCAGCACCTTTTCATGGGTGCGGTACGAGGCTGACCGCTTGGCCAACCCTTCCGTTAGCGTTAGGCGCAAGGATTCATGGAAGGCAGCAACGGCGTACCCGGAATGAGTCCTGTGATACGTACCGCGCTCAACATCCTGTCCATCGACGATACCCCAATGACGGGCCTCAAAAATGGGATTGTGGACATAACTGTAGGCGCCCGTTGATTTTAGGCTATCGATGTAACCTTTGGAAAAGCTGACCGGGGCGTAAGTCAATGGCAAACAGCACAGGCCCTTTTGCGGGCAAGAGGCCCAGCCAGCGATGCCCGGATAGTCGTCGATCCGGAAGTCTTCGACACCCAAAGACGAAACCGCATCAATCAGACCCATTGCGCCGTGACGTTCACAGGCATCCGAGAAGCCGCGCAAATCATTGATGCGACCTGAACCCGTTTCCCAATGCGCCATGAACGCCCATTTGGGCTTGTGCTCGCTAAGTGCGGCCTCGACCATTTCGCCAGTCACTGACTGCCCATGCGGCACGTCTATGATGATGACACTTGCAGCCTGCGGGTCCAGAGGATTGGCTGCATGCTCTTCCGGCGTTGCCGCCTTGATGCGGAGGGTCAGCGTGTCGATGCCTGAAAATGTGCCGTTATTAAATGCAACAACCTTGTCGCCGGGCATGACGGCCGAGAACATGGTATCCAGCGCGCTCCAACCGGTGCCCGCGACCGCGAATGTATATGTGTTCGTAGTGCCCCAGATCTCGCGCAGCATGTGCTTGCATTCGACCATCCCGCGCAAAACGTCGCCCTGCATGTGATCCGCAACCCCGGCATTGGAAAAGGCTTGGAGAACTCGGGCGTCGGTATTGCCCGGCCCTGGCCCCGCAGCCAGTGTCTCGGGGATTTCGAGTGTGGGATAAATCTGGAAAGTCATTCGATCCTCCTTGATCGTCGGGGTGGTCAATCACGCCCAAATACCGCGTTGTGGATCAGGAAAGCGTTGCTTGCATCATCGCGCAACGTAATTTACTACTGCTTTAGGACATCTAATAGGATTAAAAAAATACTACCCGTATTGGTAGAAATACCGAGGTATACCGAGTTCATACCTATACTTTAGAATAGGTTTTTGGGATTTTGGATGTAAAATCAATGACAGAGCCTTCACAGCAACCAATCAACGTAATGCTTGCCGACAACAATCCACTGGTGTTGTCGGCCATGTCCGAGATTTTCGAGCGCGATCCACGATTCTCTCTGGTAGCGACGTCGGCGACCGCCGAAGGGTTCTTGGGCGCGGTTATGAGGGTTCCGGTTAAGGTCTGCGTAATCGCCTGGAATTTGCCTGTCTTGGGAGCCGCCAAATTGATCGAGGTCCTGCGTGAACAGGAAAGCGCGCCCCGTTTCGTCGTTTATGGAGACGATGACGGAGACGTTCCGCGCCTTGCTATGCAGGCAGGAGCGGCGGGGTTCGCGTCCCGGTCAGGTGAGGTCGATGTTTTGCTGGAAACCTGCTCAGACGTTGCCCGAGGCAAGATGGTTTTTCCGTTCATCGATGTTCGGAAAATGCAGCAGGATCCGATTCACAGCCTGTCTCGTAAAGAGCGCGTCATCCTTGAAGCGCTGGCCAAGGGTCTATCCAACCGCGAACTTTCGAAGGACCTGCAAATCTCGACAAATACCGTCAAATTTCACTTGAGCAACATCTATGAAAAGCTCTCGGTTAAAAACAGAACGCAAGCGATTGCATTCTACTATTCTTCTGGCGAAGCCTCAGATTAACCGATTTGTGCCTATGGTCGAGCATCTACTAGCAATCGCGCAATACTGGCTGGTAACGTAAATTTTGTTAAATTGTCTGCCGGATCCGCTGATACCAGCAACACGTTGTTTTATTCTGAATGAATTACCCTGGGCATGTGATTTTAGGAATATATCTGGATGTGTCGCAAACTTTGGGTCCGGATTGACGAGCCTGTAGATTTCGACGTTTGTTGTCCGCGTATTGTTCGCCAACAGGTTTCAGCATGATTTCCTTGAAAGGCTGTCATTTTCCCAAAGATGCGGTTTTGTACGCTGTATACTTCTACCTGTGGTACACGGTTTCTTATCGTGACTTGGAAGAGATCATGGCAGAGCGCGGTGTGCGAGTTGATCACGCCACATTGAATAGGTGGGTTGTGAAATACTCGCCGATCGTCGTCGCCAATGCGCAATCAAAGAAGCGTCCAACTCAGAGTTCATGGCGCATGGACGAAACCTATATTCGTGTGCGCGGTAAGTGGATGTATCTCTATCGAGCGGCCGACAAAGCGGGAAACACTCTTGATTTCATGCTGTCTGAGCGACAAAATCGTCCAGCAGCCACCAAGTTCTTTGCCAAAGCACTGTCGTCAAACGGGATCCCAAATAAAATCGTCATAGACAAGAGTGGCGCAAATGCAGCTGGCATTCGAGAAGTGAACAGGATGCTGAAGCGGTTCGACTGCTCAGCCAAAATCCAAACAGTCTGGTCCAAGTGTTTGAACAACCTGATCGAGCTGGATCACAGATTCATCAAACGACGCGTGCGGCACATGTGTGGCTTCAAGTCTTTCAGATCGGCTCGAGCCACACTGGATGGAATAGAGGTAGCCAACATGGTCCGGAAGAAACAATTCACTAGCGATACGACCTCCGGCTTTCGGATGTTCGCTGAAATCGCAGGGTAGCAGAATCTATCATAGCGCTAGCTCTGGGCGCTCTAATTATTTGCGACACAACCGTGATCGTCTGCAAGTAGTCATTATCCATCTGTAAAGGGGCGCTCGGTTAATCCCAACACCCTGAACGGCTAAGATCTCTTACAGGTCAAGATAGGGCACAGTGTATTGCAGATAGAAGTAAACAGAATGAAAGTTGGCATCTTTTCAAAAATGGTAGCCATTCAATTGGATCTTGTTGAAACCTGTTGCGGAGAAATTTGCTTAGAACTGATCTCGTGTCTCGCTCACTCGTCGATCCAAAACAAAAAAGTCTACAACACAACCAACTATTGATGCCCGGTCAATGTGAAGAGGCTATGAATTGCCACGCTCGAAACTCAGGAACACCAATGTGCGTTTGATTTGGCCCTTGTCTTTTTGAGTGACGCGATAAAGACCGTCCGAGGTGATAAGTTCCCTCTGTACGTAGCTGTCAGGGTGGTTAACGGAACTACCGAGTTGTTTCTGAGCTCCGTCTTTGCAACGTGTTACTTCAGTCCATAGGTCGTTGAATGCGCGACTGGCTTCGGCGTCTCGGAATGGAAATTCCCATCGGCAAGAAATGCCTTGGACATTGGCCAGGCCGACATAAGGTTCGCACATCGCTCCTTTCGGCGAGAAACCGGTGGTGTTGTAGTTTTCTAGTGCGGTGACCCGGTCACATGCTCCCGCGAAGCCGACTTCTGGCGAAGTTGCCAAGACAAATCCCAATAAACAATCGACCGCAGATTTGGCCGTTTGCTTGGTTGTCAATTTATCATTCAGCCGCATCCGGGAAATCGTTTTTTAGGTAAACACCTTTCACGCGCTCTTTTGCTGGATCAAAATGCGGGAACGGAACAATTTTTGCTTTCAGGCGCTTTTGCTGCCCATCCAGTTGGCCGATCTCAATGTCGTGCCCCTCCAGCGCATGGGTTGATGCAATCCGCCCGAGGGCGATGACCTTGCCTAAGATGGGTGATTTCATCGCGCTGGTGATTTCGCCGACCTGTGCTTTTCCGATACGTACACAATCACCCGGAGAAGGGACTGTTCCACCTTCTATATCAAACCCGACCAGTTTGCGGTGAGGGTGAGCCTTGCGTTCCTCAATTGCGCTGCGCCCGATGAAGTCATCGGTTTTAGATTTCAATGGGACGGTAAAGCCGACCCCGGCCTCGAACGGATCAGTCTGGTCGTCAAATTCGGACCCGGCAAAGATCAAGCCACCTTCGATCCGCAACATGTCGAGTGCCGCAAGGCCAAGCGGGGTAATTCCATAGTCCTGACCGACTTCCCAGACGCGGTCGAAGATCTCGACAGCGTCCTTGGGATGGCAGAAGATCTCATACCCCAACTCGCCGGAGTACCCGGTCCGAGAAATTACGACGGATGTCCCGCGCACATCCCCAACCCGGGCCACTGTAAGCCGGAACCAAGGCAATTCCTCAATGGTTGGCTGCTGGGGTGGCGTCCAGAATATCTGCGAGAGGATGTCGCGGCTGTGCCGCCCCTGTACCGCGACGTTGTGCAACTGATCTGTAGAGTTACGCACCCAGACATTCATGTTGCGCTTGCGCGCTTGTTCCTGCAGCCACAAACCGCTGGTGTCGTTGCCACCAATCCATCGGAAATTGGTTTCCCCCAGGCGATAGACGGTGCCATCGTCGATCATGCCACCGTGTTCATAGCACATGGCCGTGTAGACTACCTGACCAACGCTTAGCTTTTTCATGTTGCGGGTTACGCAAAGCTGCATCAGTTCTTCGGCGTCTGGACCAACGACTTCGTACTTGCGCAGCGGGCTCAGGTCCATCACAGCGACTTGGTCCCGACAGGCCCAGTATTCAGCAATAGTGCCGTGATTGGTCATCGTATTGGGCAGCCAATATCCGTTATATTCGACGAAATCACGGGTATGACGCGCAAAGCAGTCGTGAAATGCTGTTTTCTTGGTTTCTTCCACATCCGCCTCCGCAGATTTTCTGTAGCCATAGGACCGTTTAAAATCCTCGGTCGCTTTGTAAGTTCGCACCTGAATGTCGGTTGGATTCCAGCCATTGGCCGGGTCAATGTCGCAGGGGCAGCCGGTACTGACGCAGACAAGATCCGTCAGTGCGCGCAGCAGCACGAAATCTCCGGGCCGCGACCACGGATCGTCCATGCCGATAGCATTGTCATCGTCCAACATCGTGTTGAAAAAGAAGTTGATCGCGGGCCATCCTGCGCGGGGGCGGATGCCATATTGGCTCAGATCCTTGTTGATATTGTCCGAGCAATTGACGTGGCCAGGATAGCCCAAGTCTTCATAATACCGTGCTGTGCAGGCCAGCCCGAACGTATCGTGGCGGCCGCATGTATCCTGCACGATTTCGACCAGAGGTTCTTGATCCACCGACCAGTATTTCGAGAATATACCCGGTTGCGGATACAAGCTGCCCATCAGGCTGCGGGTGGTGGTGGGATCAATCTCACGCTCGATCCCCTGATCCAATGCACGTCGGCTGAACGCTTGAAAGTCTGAGCATTCGCGGCCCCTGATATCCACGATCTGGATGAACTCTCCGGCTTTGACCTCATAAGATTTGGCATTGCCAGGCTGAATGTTGATATCCCCAAGTGGGTCGGCCAGCGGATCGGGTGGGCCCACGTCGGGTTTTTCCAAGCCGGGAGCGGCACGCTGAATGTACAGGATAATGTCGGTCGGCGGGTTGTTGTCTTCCGGCCGCATCGCTTCGCCGGGAGCAGAGACGATCAGTAGACCGTCGCATTCGGCCACGAAGTGCACCATGTCGCCGGGGCGTGATCCATCCGAGAAAGCCCTGATCGCATCCCCACGTCCGATGTCGAAACCTGCAACCTCTAAGGCGCGCAGCACTTTCTTACCCGAAGCCGAGCCATTCGCCAGAGTTGCAATCAGCCCCTCTGGTCGCCCGTGCCCCTGCGTGCCAAGCATGGCAGCGTCCGAGCTTCGATCAGGGGCAAAGAACACCATCTCGGCGGGTTGCATCCCATCGCGATCCAGCAATGTGATCGTGTCGCCTTTGGACACCGGAACCGCGCGCGATCCTGCGCCAGGGACGGGATGACGCTCCGTTCCATGGGGCAGGATCGGAAGGCCGGGGGCCAGAACCCCGCTGCGTTCATATGGCACTTCGAAAATCGGTTTCACATTCATAGTGCACCTTCCTGAATGGATTCCGTTGCACCGCGGTGGATTACCACCAATAGGCATCCCGCCTCGGTGCGTGAGAAATGGCTGGATCCGGCGGCTAAACTGACAAAGTCACCACTGCGATAGCTGAATCCATCGTGATCTGTCAGATCGCCTTCGAGGACAAAGAACTCTTCCCGACCGTGATGAATATGCGGATTAGAGCGTGTGCCTGGCGCCATCTTCATCAGATAGCTGCCTTGCCCGGTATCTTCGTCAAAGCTGACATTCTTCCACCAGACCTGTTCGTCGGGCAGGTCTTTCATATGCATTCTGACAAAGCCGGTATCGTCGAAACGGGTGACGGTACGCATGTTTTGCAGTTGTGCCATCTTAATCGAGCCCCAGTCGCTTTTTACGCTGTTCCGTCCAGCTGCTGATGGCCATGTCAAAGGTCAGAGCCATCAGCGACACGTTCAGGCCGAGGACAAAGTTCTTGCCCAACTCGGTGCCAGCCAGCGTACGCTGCAGTTCCTGTCCCAGATCCTGAGTGCCAATGAAGGCCGCGATGATGACCATGAAAAAGGCAAACATGATGGCCTGATTGAACCCAACTGCCATTGTCGGTAGCGCCAGCGGGAATTGAACTGACATCAGCTTTTGCCGCCGCGTTGACCCAGACATGTCCGCCGCTTCGGTCATTTCTGGGGGCACGCTGCTGAGGCCAATAATGGTGTACCGGATCAATGGTACCGCGGCGAAGATCAGGATAGAGAACACAACAGCTACGTCATTAACGCCGAACAGCATGATTGCCGGGATCAGATAGATGAAGCTGGGGAAGGTTTGTGCTGTGTCGCAGGCCAGAAGGATGCTTTTTGACCAACGTTCTGATCGGGCTGCGATTACGCCGAGCGGTATGCCAATCAAGGTGGCCAGAGCAACAGCCGAAATAACTGTGTATAGAGTGATCACAGATCGATCCCACCAACCCGAGAATGCGACAATGGTAAAGAAAACCGCAGCATAGATACCCGGACGGCGTCCGCCGACCCAATATGCAAAGGCAACGACTATTAGGATGAAGGCGGGGGTCGGGATCGCCAGCAACGTATCCCGGAACGGGATCAGAACTTTGACATTCAGAAACCAACGCAACCATTCAGTAGTTCCCTTAATAGCCTCGATCGCCAGGAACGACTTAATCACCACATCAATTTCTTTGCCTTGGCTCAGGTGTTGTTTGCGGCCAACTTCGGCCAGGATTGGGAACAGCTGCGACAGCAGGATAAACCCGATAAACAGACCCAGTGCTACCAGCGAGATCTGATGCCGCTTCCACCAGGGAGTGTTGCGTTCAAAGTGAACTGGTTGCTTGACCACCCAGGCCTTGGACATCCGGTCCAAAGTCACGGCCAAAAGGACGATAGTGATGCCAATCTCGAAGGATCGTCCGAGCTTGAAACTTCCCATCATCGCCAACAGTTTTGCGCCAAGACCCGGCATGCCGATAAAGGCGGTCAGAACGACCATTGCCAGACACAGCATGATCACCTGATTGACACCAACCAGAATTTCGGTGCGCGCTGCCGGAATGTATACATGGCGTAGCATCTGCCAGCGAGTACAGCCGGACATCTGACCCGCTTCGATCACTTCGGGGCTAACCTTCTTGAGCCCCAGCGTTGTCATCAGGATCATCGGCGGGATCGCGAACGTAATCGTTGCAACCGCCCCGGCGGTTGGTCCGACCTTAAAGAAAATCACCGCAGGCAGCAGGTAGGTAAAGAAGGGCAGGGTCTGCAATATGGACAGGATGGGCTTCAGCATCCGCTCGAACCAACCATATTTCCATGCGGCAATACCCAAAGCCAACCCCAGCAGGAACGCCAGGGGTGCTGCAACCACGATCACCGACATTGTTTGCATGGCGATCTTCCACTGGCCGATTGCTGCGGTCCAGATAAAGGTGCCCGCGCCCAAAGCGGCCAACTTCCATCCACCGACAGCATAGCCCACAACCGCGGCAACGGCGGCAATCGCAGACCATGGGATCGGTCCCAGATAGGGCCAGCGACGCTTGCCTTCCAAAAGGTTGGCTGATGTATCCAGCAGGAACTCAAGAGGACCTTCCGCGATGAAGCGAGTGACGTATATCAGTCCCAGGTCATTCTGGATGAAGCTGAAAATCGCATCCAGAACCTGTGCGGTGGGTGGGATCGCCGCCTCGGGGATGCGGTTCAGCCATTCAGGCAGAATACCGACGGCTTTGGCAAGGATCAGTGCGAAAGCCACTGCTAGTAGCGCGGTAAGTACTCGGGAACGTCCCCACGGCTTGTCCGATGTCTCCGTCAGATCAGTGGACAGCGTCACCATTATTCGGCTCCGAGCAGGACATTCAGTGCCGTGTCGCGTTCCAGGACTCCGGTGACAACGCCCTTGTCATCTGCAACCGGCAAAAGGATGCGGTTGTCATTGACCAGAACCCGCGCAAGTTCGTGGATCGTTGCGCCACCATTGATTGGCGCGCCTTCCAAAGCGTGTCCGTTGACCGGTTTCGCCAATCCTTTCGCATGAACTACGCGGGCTTTGTCGATGTCCTCGGTAAATTTCGCCACATATTCTGTGGAGGGGTTCATGACGATCTGATCGGGCGTGTCACACTGTTCAACCGCGCCGTTGCGCATGATCGCGATCCGGTCTGCCAAACGCAGCGCTTCGTCAAAATCATGGGTAATAAAGACAATGGTTTTGCCCAGCATCTCTTGTAGCCGCAGGAATTCATCCTGCATTTCACGCCGGATCAAAGGGTCAAGAGCGGAGAACGGTTCATCCAGAAACCAAATATCCGGCTCAATCGCCAGAGACCGGGCGATGCCGACGCGTTGCTGTTGCCCGCCGCTGAGCTCGCGCGGGAAATATTCTTCACGACCCTCAAGGCCGACCAGCTTGATTACTTCCAACGCCCGCTCGCGTCGGTCATGGCGATCCTGGCCGCGCATTTCCAGCGGGAAGGCCACGTTATCCAGAACCGTACGATGCGGCAGCAGACCGAAGGACTGAAACACCATGCCCATCTTGTTGCGCCGCAACTCGATCAGGTCGCGTTCGCTCAGGCTCATGATGTTCTGACCATCAACCTCTATCGTGCCGCCGGTTATGTCATGAAGGCGAGAAAAGCACCGTACCAGAGTAGACTTGCCTGACCCGGACAGCCCCATGATGACCAGCATTTCACCCCGGTCAACTTCAATCGAGACGTCTTTGACCCCGGCTATGTAACCGTCCGTACGTATCTCATCGAAGCTGCGGCCCGCGGGCATAGATTTCAGATAGGCCTCAGGAGAGGCTCCAAACAGTTTCCAGACGTTTTTGGCTGAGATGACGGGCGCTGTGGCGGACATGGCTGCCTTCTTTCTTGTTAGGCACGGCCTTGCTTCTCCGAGATCTGCAAGGCCGCGCCAGTTTCGTTGCGAATAACCGGATTATCAGCTGCAGGCGCTAATCCAGGGGTCAACAACAGCGCGGTTGGCATCCAGCCATTCGGCTGCTGCCTCTTCCGGTTCCAGCTCGTCTGTATCGACCAGCTTTGCCATTTCCGCGATTTGCGGGTTGGTGAACGAAATTTCAGTCAATACGCAGTAGGCAGCCGGCCACTTGTCTTTCATGCCATCCCACGCGGCTTTTTTCAGATAACCGGTGGCTGGGTTGCCGCAATCATACAAGGCGTCCGGATTCGGACCTTTGGATGGATCTTTGTCGCAACCATCTTCCCAGGCCGGAAATTCGACAAACTCACCAGGCCAGACTGCTTCGGCAAAGTTGGGTGTCCAGTTGAAGACCAGAACAGGTTTCTTATCTGCCTCTGCGGCTCCGATCTCGGCCCAAAGGGCTGCAGCCGAACCCGCATTAATGACCGTGAAATTCAAATCAAGCGCTTCGGCACGTTCCTTACCATGCTTCAACCAGTCGACGGGTCCATCCAGATACCGACCTTTGTCCCCGGTTTCCGCTGTTGCGAAAAGATGCGCGCAGTCGTTTAACGCTTGCCAATCGGGCAGGCCGGGGCAGGATTCCTTAGTCCACATCGGATACCACCAATCCTCGCGCGTGACTGCATCATGATCACCTGCATCATGCAGACCACCCTTTTCCAGCGCGGTGCGGAAGGATGCGCCGAATGCACCTTCCCAGACTTCCATCTCAAGTGTGACATCGCCCAAGCGCACCGACTCGTAGACCGCCTGACTGTCTGTTGTGACGTATTCGACGTTGTCACCGATCTCTTCGAGTAGTTGACCTGTAACGTAAGACATCACGATCTGACTGGACCAGTTGTGAATTGGTATGACGATCGGATCGCTGCTGTCTTCGGCAATCGCTCCGGTGCCCGCTACGGCTGCCAAGGTTGCAGCAGAAAATAGATTTGTGAGTTTCATGTTTGCTCCCTGAGTGACGAATATTTTGTATCTGCGGACTCTTCCGGCCCCGAATTTTCTCATTCTGCCTAAATTTTTGCGAGACGCAGAACAGAAATTTGAGAGGCATTGCCTATAAATTCTTGAGGCAAATTTGACTTTTCACTATCTTAACAGTAAGTTGCCTGATCGGTTTCCAGTCGAAACGGGCAAATGTTTTTGATTGCGATCATCTTCAGATTGGGAAACCGCCTTCAGATGCCAAAGAAAGCACCAATTACCGGCAAGGTCCTTCCACCGCTCGATTACCTTTTGGCATTTGAAGCGGCTGCGAAAGCGCAGAGCTTTGCAAAGGCCAGCAAGGTGCTCAACATTTCGGAAACGGCAATCAGCCGCAAGGTGCGACTGTTGGAGCAGCATTATGATGTTCCGCTGTTTGTCAGAGGTCATCGGTCGGTCTCTCTGACGCAGCAAGGTGCCATTTTGTTGGCAACCGTGGAAAAGTCGCTGGACCTGATGCGGGATGTAAGCCGAGACATGCTGGCCAAACATCAAGCCAATACAGTCTCGATCTCTGCGACCAATTCGGTTGCGTCACTCTGGTTGATGCCCCAGCTAAGAAAATTCAACAAATCCAATGGACGCATCCGTATTTCGTTGGTGTCTTCCGACAGTGATGCAGAGTGCCTGTCAGATTCGATGGATTTAACGATTTTGCGTGGAGACGGGGACTGGCCCGGATATGATGCTCAGCTATTATTTGGGGAAACTGTTTTCCCGGTTTGCAGCCCAGAGTATCTCAAGAATAATCCGACGGTGACAAGTTTAACTGCTTTGCCGGAGTTGGATCTGATTGAGGTGACCAGTAGTCACGCGGAATGGATGACATGGCACACGTGGCTTAACGGCAATGATGTTTCTACCTCATTGATGGAACGCGCTGTGGCCTTCAACACCTATCCTCTCTCTATACAAGCAGCAGTCGACGGATTGGGTGTCGTATTAGGTTGGGCCCATCTTGTCGACCCACTGCTTGAAAGGGGCGCGTTGGTCAGACCGATTCAGGACGTATCGGTGCGAACACAGTCTGGGTACTATCTTCTTAAAAACCCAACGCAAAAAGTATTCCCGGAATTACGCATCGTAGAGGATTGGTTGTTGGGGCTTAGCGCGGTGCGTAAACGCTATGCGTGATCCGTGGCGCTATCGCGTATCAAATGCCCTTTCAATCATGTCCTCGCATTTCTGAGGTTGACCCAAGGGAATATTTATTTACCGTAAAGAAAGTATCCGATTCCTCCCCCGGTCGCAGATGCGGACGGGTTTGAGTTCGTCAAACTTACTTTGCACGGAGCCCAGCACCCAATGAGCTACAAATCCGACATTGAAATCGCCCGTGAGGCGAACAAGAAGCCG
>NZ_CYUD01000026.1 GCF_001458295.1 Ruegeria denitrificans | reverse complement strand
CCATCCGAAAACATTCTTGCCGCATTTGCGATAGAGGTTTTGCTTGCGGTGTTGTTTTTGTGGGTTGTCGGTGGAAATGCGAAGTCTGCAGCGCCGGCCTGAGACGGCTTTGTCCGCGAAGCAGATATTGGAGAGAGTTGCGACGAATGACCACTCTGCGGACAAAGCGGCCTTTGGTTCTCCAAACAAATCGGACATTTTTGGTTTTAGACTAGGCGGTTGTGTAGAGTGACAGGATTACTTGTCTTCTCTTTCGTAAGCACAATATCTCAATTGGCACCCTCATTGGATGCTGAGGAGGCCGCTACCAATCGAATTTCCATCATATCTTTAGGTCCAGGCGTGGCTTCCAAAAAGGGCGGAAGAGTTCAATCTTGGGGCATCGGTTCATCACGACTTTAAGGCCCGCCGCTTCGGCGAGTTGCGCTGCTTTGTCGTCGTACACACCGATTTGACCCCAAAGAACTTTTGCCCCGATTGCGATAGCCTTCTCGGCAAAGGCATATAACTCTTCCTTCGGGCGGAAAACGTCTACCATATCAACATGTTTGTCGATCTCTTCCAGTGAGTGGTAGACCTTGAGCCCTCTAATTTCCGAAACATTCGGGTTAGGATTCACCGGTAGAATATCATAGCCGATTTCACTCAGCTGTCGCAGAACGCCATAACTGAATTTTGTTTTGTCCGCGCTAGCCCCCACCATTGCAATGGTTTTGACCGACTGCAGGATGTCGGCGAGGTATTTGGGGTCGTAATCGTAGATGCGGTCGATATCTGCTTCGGGCATCGGTTAACCTTCCTTCGGCGTCGCAATGTCAGCCTTGAGTTCGTGGGGTTTGAGAGGGTCGAGAAACGGATTGCGGTACAGCTTGTCATGGCTCTCGACCCCGATCTCAAGCGTGATGTCGGATGTCGGACGTGCCACGCAAAGGATCACATAGCCGTTCGCGATTTGCCGATTATTCAGCGCAACCTGTCGGCGTTGATCAATCGCGCCAGTCTTTAGTTTTGCCGCGCAGGTAATGCAGCCGCCATACTTGCACCCAAAAGGCAAGTCGACGCCCTGTTCTCTCAGCGTTTCCAGAAGTGGACGCCGCGCATCCACACAGTATTGCGCGCCATCTCTGTTCGCGATCGTCACGGTATACATAGTCATAGCCAGATGTCGCTTGTGCAATCACCGCCCGGATACCGGCTCTCGTGACAGCGCGATGGACCATTCGGTTCTTTGCCAAAGTCCACAATGAAATCCTCGTTGATCTTCATACCACCGTTTTCAGGGTCGCAATCGATCATCACCATAACCCCGCCCTTTTCGCGGATCTCGGGATAGAACTGGTTATCCCAAGTCGAGAACAGCGAGGTCGTGACATAAAGCCTTCGTCCGTCGAGAGAGAGCTGGAACATTTGCGGACCACCCGCGACCTCGACCCCGTTAACGATCGGAGCTTTACCCAAAAGGCCCCCCATAAACACTTGGCCGGTCAACTTGGGATTATGCGGGTCGGTGATGTCATACTGGCGCATATCTCCATGCAACCAATTGTTCAGGTACAAGTATTTGTCGTCCATCGAGATCAGTATCGCCGACATAACCCCCGGCAACGGGATCGGCCATTCGGGGTGCATCTCGTTTTCCACGTCGATGATCTTTTCCCACCGCCACTTATTAGCGTCGTCTTGCCACCAATGGATCACATTGGTCGAAAGAGCTGCGCCACAGAACCCATGCGTGCTGTCGGGGTCATGGTGGAACTTGACTTCCAGTGGCAACAGCCCGTCTTCACCCAGATAGAAGCTTTCGACCGGTTCGCGCTTTTCGAAATCCCAAAAATGCAGCTCGCGCCCATATTTCAGATGGCCCACTTCTTCCAGATCGAAGCCCGGCATGAAGGTATTGGGCGCAGCCCATTCGGAACTGACCATCACGTTGTGGCGTGGTTGGTACCAGAAGTCATAGCCGAATTTGATATCGCCCATCGAGGTTTCCCAGCGACCGACGATGTTGAACTCTTTGTCGAGATGCAGATAGCCTCCAGGAGCCTCACCCTTGGCATTTCCAAGGAAGGAAATGATGATTTCCGAGCCCAAACAATGCACCGTATGCGGGCCCGATAAATCTGCCTTGGCCTTGATTTCGGCCCCGTCGATGACCTTATGCAACCGCGGCGCACGCGGGTCAGTGGCTGTATCAACGATATGAAGGTTGTTAGAGCGTACGCCCGGCAGGATCAGGTATTTGCGGGACATCGAGCCGTCGTCGTGACAGGACGAACAGGCGTTCCACCCCATGTGGTGAAGCTCGTCCCCAATCCCCGGCATTTCCAGCCTATGGATTACCTGAGAATAGGTCGAGCTGTCAGGGTCGACATCCACTGTAGCAAGATAATCAGGTTTCTGGATCCCTGTCCCGGTGTAGATGGCGATCGTGTAGAGTAGCTTTTCTCGGGGGGCTTTGATGGCTTCTTGCGGACTCTTGAAGCCCGGTCCACAGCATTGTCCATCCATCGTATGCTCCTCCCTTGATTCCCTAAATTGTATCGTATATCGAAAACTTAGTTATCATAAAGTGAGAAAAATGCATCTCGAACGATTAACGCTGATTTTGGAAATCGTGGGTCAAAAAGGACGTGCGTCCGTAGCGGATATCTGTGCCCAGTCCGATATACCTAAACCGACGGCCTACAGGCTGGTTCAAGACCTTGTTTTGTCCGGCCTCCTTGAATCACCAACCCGCGGTGAGTTCGCGATTGGGATTAGGCTAAAGCGTATCACGTTGAGCGATCACTCTGATCCCGCACTTTTGCAAGTGATTGCGCCTGTCCTCTCTGGCGCCGCTAATGACTATGGCGCTGCGTTTTTCTTGTCTCGGCTACGGGGCCATTGGGTTGAGATTATTCATGTGGAGACACCGCAGACGGGCGTGTCTTTTCTTCATCCAGGTATGGGCAAACGACCAATGCACGCGTGCTCTTGCGCCAAGGCAATCGCCGCCGTGTCGCCTGAGTTGCTGTCTCAAGACCGATTGGATGGGCAACTTAAGCGGTACACAGATCGCACGATTACAGACCCTAAGGATCTGGCCGCGGAACTCGATGTCATTCGAGCCAAAGGGTATGCCGTATGTGTTGAAGAGCTCGAGCGCGGGATCAGTTCTGTCGCAACAACGCTGACCAAGACAGGTGTTGGTGCGACGCTTTCAATCGGCGCTACGGCGTCTCTTCGGGTGTTTACACCTTCGAAGCGAGAAAAGATTGGCCATACACTTACCACAATGTCACACGAACTTGCACGCGCGCTAGGATGGGGTGAAGCAGATAAAGAAAGGATACCCGCTTAGGTTCGTGGGTATCGCAGTGCTGTAGGTTAACGCCATCCAGCAGGACAGGTGTATTTTGCGACCTTCGCCGCTTTTAGGTCAATGAGGGAGACAAATATGGACGATGCAATGTTTGGTGGGTTCTTCGTGATCAACGTAAAACCTGAGTATCGGCAGCCATTTTTGGACGCCAGCATCTTCCAAGCGCAAAATGTTGTCAGTGAAGAACCCGATGTTTTCCAGTTTCATATTATGGTGGATGAGACAAACCCAAATCGTTTCTATTTCTACGAAGTGTTCAGAAACGAAGCCGCGGTCCAAGATCATTGGGAATCTGAAACCTTCAATAACTGGTTGAACACTGTCCGAAAGATGCTGGATGGTGAGATCGAACTTGTTGCCAGGATGCGCTCGCTTTTTCCGACGCCAAAAGGTTTCGAGGCGCAAAAAGCAAGCCTGCTACTATGGTAAAATTGACCGACGTTTGAGATTTTCGTCCGTGCGAGAACATTACGGGTTTTGGTGCTGGTCCGCTTTGGACTCGATGCGATCATGCGATGATATTTCGAGAGCGTCTTCGATGCGCTCGAAGCTGACACCCGACAGATTTGACTGAACAGCTGCCAGCCTATTTTGGGGAAAAAGGGACTTTCGTATGAACAGATGGATTTATTTTGGGTTCGCGTTGCTGGTTTCAGCGTGCAGCCCACCTACACAGGCTCCATTGGTAACTGATGCGAACGGTCAGACTGCCATTCAAATCAACACAAGCGGACTTACATGTTACGAGTCGACCTGTTTGGAGATCACAAGGGGCAGCGTTCGTGCGATCGGACACAAGAGAGCGCGCATACCAAAAGGTATCGATGTCATCAGCGGAACCGTCACCCCCGACGAGTTCAAGCGGATGCGCCAATCAGCGATGTTGGCGGGCGGACCCGGTTCTGGCAATCGGTAAAGGAAGGAGAGGTCGCGATATGTTCAACGATGATGTCCAGGCACGATGCCCAGAATGAGGGTCGCTGGATACGGTGGTTACGGGTGAGAAGGCTGCCTGCAATGCATGTGGGTACGAGGAGCCTTTTCTGTTCGATGAGGCGGTGCGCGACGGAGCGCATGAGGTTGTGGCCAACGCGCAGAAAATGGCACGGGCGAGAGACGTTCTGCAGCGATGGGATTTTGCAGGGTAAATGGGTGGCTGAGGAGGCCAGAAATCCAGAAGAGTGAAAACGCGCTGTGCGGACCCCTCAGGGACGAAACGAGGGCCGCGCCTGTCACGAGATGAAAAAATCCATTAACCCCTCTTTGAATGGGCGTAGTAGGGGTTACTCCGCTGCGACTTGCTCGGTAGGGCTCAAACGCTTCATTCTGTGCGGGCTGCGCTGTAATCCTCGTCTGAGACATGCTCCATCCAATCCGCAGTCTTGCCCTCGACAGAGGTCTGCATTGCCAGATGGGTCATCGCACAGTCTGGCGACGCGCCGTGCCAATGCCGCTCTCCTGGCGCGAACCACGCCGTATCGCCAGGGCGCAACACCTGCACTGGCTGTCCCTCAGACCCAGCCAGGCCGAAGCCCGACAAAACATGCAACGTTTGACCGGCAGGGTGCGTGTGCCAAGCTGTCCGTGCGCCGGGTTCAAAAGTCACCGTAAGAATCTTGACCGGCGAGGGATCATTCCCTGTCACAACGGGATCAAAGCGAACCGTACCGGTGAAATACTCATTGCCGGGAAATTGAGAGGGCCGGTCCCCGGCGCGGTGAATCTCCACGATGTGCTCCTTCGATGCGCTTCTCTCAGCGACTTAGCAGAGTTCCGATTTCAAACCCAGAGGCGCGCCGGGTCGACGCGGCCATCAGAGCGCCATTGTCGAATGCCCAGAATACGACTGGAACCGGTCATCGGTCTGAACAGGACCTACGGCCGAGTTGCGGACAGAGCGGACGTTCGCTGCTCAGCTATCAATGTCCGTTTCACCTATTCCTGCAAAAGCAAGTCGACTGCGTCCTGTCGACCGTTCAAGCGTGGGTTCTTGCTTTCGTTGGATCGTAGATTGGCATGGCCACAACCTTAGCAGTGGTGACGATGCCATCACACACGACCCTCAAGGAAACCCCTGTTTCGGCCGATGGCTTCACATGAGCGAGCGCTAAGGACTTACCAAGCCGATGGGAGTAGCAGGGCGAGTTGATCAGGCCGACCTCTTGCCCATCCAATGTCAGGGCCTCACCACCTGCGACCATGTCAGAATGCGCGATGTCCAAACATACATTGCTGATTGCCTCCTTGCCACGCGCGGCCAAAACCGCCTCTTTGCCGCGAAAATCACCCTTTGTCGTGCTGACAGTGAAGCCAAGGCCGACTTCCCAGGGTGTGTTGTCCTCGGTCATGTCGTATCCGTAGAACAGCAGGCCGGCCTCGATCCGGACCTTGTCCAACGCGGTGAAAGAGCACGGGACCACGCCTGCCGCGACCAGTTTATCCCATATGTCTTCAATCACCGATGCATTCGCGAAGATCTCATAGCCACGCTCTCCGGAATACCCGGTGCGCGAGATCCGGCAGGGATAACCAAACAGTGCTGCGGGTGCGTGCTCGAAATAAGCGAGGTTTGAAAGGCTGATGTCGCAATGGGCGTCCAGAATTTCCAGAGCCTTGGGGCCCTGGACGGACAGATCGTGCAGATCATCAGTGAATTCGATCTGAACATCGCGCCCCTCGGCCGAGGCTTCCAGAAGAGCCATGGTGTCGCCCGACCCGTGCACGATCATCCATTCATCGCCGCCGTTGTTTGAGACGATGGCGTCATCGGCGATCCCACCTGTGTCCGTCAGCACGCAGAGATACGCTGCCTTGCCGGGCGTGATTTTTGAGATGTCACGTGTCGTCAAATGATCAAGAGTTGCTGCGGCATCCGGCCCGCGGACAAACATCTTTTTCAAGGGTGACATATCAAACATTCCGGCGGCTTCCCGCACCGCATCGTGTTCGTCATTAGGGTCTGTGTTATAAGTCCAGGCCGTGCCCATCCCGTTCCAGTCTTCAAGACTCGATCCCAGGGCGGTATGGCGCGCGGCCAAAGCGGATGTGCGACTGAGTTTTTCGTTCATTCAAGGTCTCCAGTGGGTTTCGCCGACGTGGTTGTTGCTCATCAGTACCACTCGTCTTTCATTGCGGTTTTGCGTTCGGTGACAAAGTCCGACAGCGCCGTTTTGATGCTGTCTTCCAGCGCGGGTGGCTCATAGGCCGAAAGCATCGTTTTCCACTGCGCCGTCGCGCGTTGATCTGCCCGCAGGCTACCGTTTTCGCTCCATGTCTCAAACGGTCCGCCTTCCGGGATGTCTGGTTGGAAGTTGGCGGTGGCAAAATGGCGAAGCGTATGGGCCGTCGACAGGAAATTCTCGCCCGGGCCGGTCTCAAGATAGGCATCCCGGCCAAAGGCTTCTTCGGTCGCTTCAAATCCTTGCAGCAAAGTCATCATCGCGCCGCAGTGGTCGAGATCCATGATGAATTTCTCATAGGACATCACCAACCCACCTTCGAGCCAGCCCGCCGCGTGCCAGACCTGATGCGCACCCGATAGCAGCGTGGCCCACATCGCGCCGACGCTGTCCTGCATCGCCTGCCCATCTGCGGCGTTCGACGCGGATATGTGGCCCCCGCCGGACCGCACAGGAACCCCCAACCGGTGACCCAGCTGAGACAGCACCATAGTGGCAAGGTTTGCTTCGGGCGATCCAAAGGTCAGCGCGCCAGACTTCAGGTTCATGGTGGAATGGAAACTGCCGAAAACAACGGGGCAACCCGGTTTCACCAACTGAGCCAAGGCGATGCCGACCATGCCTTCGGCCAGAGTCTGCGCGGCCACGGCAGCAGGTGACAACGGCCCCATGGCGCCGGAAAAAATCGCCGGGGAGACACAGACGCACTGCCCCGCCTCGGCATAGACTCGTAGTGCCCCCGACATTGTGTCGTCGTAGATCAGAGGTGAATTGACGTTGATATTGCCTTGAATGACAGCGTTCTGATACATGAACTCAGGACCAAACACCAATCGCGCCATGGTAATGCTGTCGCGCGCGCGATCCGGAGATGTCACGCCACCCATAAACGGCTTGTCCGACAGCGTCAGATGCGAAAACACCATATCCAAATACCGCTTGTTCACTGGCACATCGGTGGGTTCCACGACCGTACCACCCGAATGGTGCAGCCAATGGGTCGCATAGGTCAGTTTGACGAAATTCTGAAAGTCTTCGAGTGTCGCATAGCGGCGTCCCCGATCCAGATCGCTTACGAAAGGGGATCCGTAGCCCGGCATCAGGACGACATGATCGCCGCCAAGCTGAACATTCTTTTCAGGATTGCGAGCATAGAGAGTAAATTGCTCAGGAGCCGTAGAACACAAGGACCGTGCATGCCCCGGCTCAAACGTCACCCGCTGACCGTCAACGCGGGCCCCGGCCTCTCGAAAGAAGTCCAATGCCACGTCGTCGCCCCGAAACTCGATACCGATCCTGTCCAGAATCCAGTCGGCCTGCGCCTCGATGGCCAAAAGGGCGGCATCATCAAGCACCTGATACGCAGGGATATTGCGTCTGGTGTAAGACGCAACCGGTGCAGACGCCCCGAGACGCGCCATGCGTCCACGCCCACGCCTTGCGGCACTGCGCAGCTTTGGCTGAATGTTTGTGTCTAAATTTTCCAACCCAAGTGCCTGTTCCAGTCAAGATTTCCCGAAGGATAACGTTATTAAATTGAGATGAGGATCGAATTTTTTAACACAAAATGTTCAAAATATTTATACAAGATGCAATGACCACGCGCTTTCAAAGACACGATTCTTTGCGCCTTTTCCTAGAAATTGTGCGCTATCCAAGCCTGTCTGCCGCAGCAGACGCCCTGAATATGACCAAGGGGGCTTTGAGCTATCAGATCAAAGTGCTGGAGGAAGAATTGCAAACGCAACTACTGCACCGCCAGCCCCGGGGAATCGCGCTGACCAGGCAAGGCAGACTTCTGCTTGAAACCTGCCAACCACTGTTTTCGGCTCTGGAGGCCGGGTTGCGGGATATTGCCCAAGCCAATGACCAGGAATTGACGGTTGGCCTTTCTAGCTATTTTGCAGCCAGATGGCTGTCGCCACGCTTGATGAGCTTCATGGAGGAATTCCCGAACGTGCGGCTCAGGTTGCAGCCAATGACCCAACTCTTCGATTTGGAGAACCAGGGGGTCGATGTTGCAATCCGCTGGGGTAATGGCCAATGGAACGACGCCAAGGTCGAGCAGTTTCTGAGCATGCCGGCCTGGGCCGTTGGAAATCGCGACGCCCTTGCCAAGGTCGAAGCCTTAGGCCTGGATCAGGCAATCGCAGAGCTCACACTGCTGCGCGATCATGACGACAGCGATGCCTGGAGCGATTGGATCAAAGCGGCTGGATTACCTGCAATCCAGCGGCGCGACACGCTGATCATACCGGATCCAAACGTGCGCGTGCAGGCTGTTAAAAATGGGCAAGGCATCGCATTGATGGACGCGCTTGTTGCCGACGAGATCAAACACGGCAGCCTGGTTCGATTGTCTGAGTCCGAGCTTTCGGACTATGGCTATTTCCTCGTTGAACCCTTCGCAGACCGAGGCAGCCGCCCGGTACGGTGTTTTAGTGACTGGCTGAAAGGTGAGGTGCCGCAGCAACGTGGTGAACAAGCTGCGTGTTAGTCCTCATATCGGTAAAACTCTGGCTGAACGTTTCGACATGAACGTCGGCGATGTGTAGGAGGGCGATGCGCAGTAATAACTCGTTGAGGTGCGCCGAAGCAGACATTCGCCGCAATGCGGAACGATTGAAAGAATGGGCTCGACCAACCCAATGCACCCGCAGCGTTTCCCGAAGAACAAGCATTCGGACAACAGCCATTCAAACCAACAGTAAAATTCAGGTATCAGCGCGGTGCTGATGTCGGGGCTTGGCGGGAGGATTGGAGGGCCCAATATGCCAAGAGTCCAACTTCCCGCTGTCACTCCGAAACGAAGAGCCTGGAACAAGGGCCGGATCGTCGGCCAGAAAAGGTCGCTGTTGCCGAAACAAGTGTGGGCAATCCGCGCGCGGCTCGAAATGGCCAGGAATCTGCGTGACCTCCTGCTGTTCAACGTGGCGATTGATAGCAAGCTTCGCGGATGCGACTTGGTGAAAATGTCCGTCAGCGATTTGGTCAGAGATGACCGCGTTCGCGAGAGGGTGTCTGTGATCCAGAGTAAAACTCGGCGGCCCGTTCAGTTCGAGCTCTCTGAAAACATTCGCAAAACCATTGCTGAATGGATCAAGTCGGCGGAAATGAGCGGCTGCCGTTTCATGTTTCCCAGCCGGTTTCATGACCGCCTACATATCTCAACCCGCCAATATGGCCGACTTGTGCGAGATTGGGTTGCTGCGATTGGGTTGGAACCCAGCGGCTACGGCACCCATTCGCTGCGCCGGACCAAGGCGGCGGAGATTTACCGTAAAACCGGAAATCTCAAAGCGGTTCAACTGCTGCTCGGACACTCAAAGGTTGACAGCAGTGTCAGATATCTTGGTGTCGAACTTGAAGATGCGCTGAGCATTGCCGAGCAAATCGACATTTGAACCATGTTGGCGGGCGGCACTTGCCGTTCGCCAATCAAGACCAGACCTACGGTTGCCCCGCAGCAGTGGTTCGGTTCGAGCCCAAAGGCGACAACGACGAAGGGTGCAGCATCTGACAAAGTGGGCGAAAAGCGGACTTTCGCTGCAAGTGCATTAACAGAGGCTCAAGTAACGTAGGTAAGCCGACGCCATATTTCTGACCATCAGAAAATGAATAGTGTATCGAAGACCGATCCTGACTTGCGGCGAGTGTTAATGTGACTGCCAGGCCAGAGTGACATATTCAGCAATAGCTCCCCGACTGCCACTCTGCCAGATCGTCGTCATCCACGCGGTGAAGGCTTCGGAAAACTGTTTGCTTATGTTCGACGTACCATAATACTGGCGTTGGTTCAGCCAAAGTTCCGGATCGGCTTTGGACGCCAGTGCCGTCTTTTGAAGGTCTTCCCAATGCGGGTCGTTAGGGGCAATTTCGGAGCCGTCTTCACGAATGCCAGTACACATCCTGCACCAAAATGCTTCGGCCAATGCCAGCCCATGTATGGAAGACCCGGATACAACCGCATCGCGCAAAGATGGGAGCAAAAATACCGGATGTCGGGAAGATCCGTCAAATGCGACCCGGCGTGTTGTGTCGTGGACTGCACTGTTGGAAAATCGTTTCTTTACCAATTCAAGATATTCCTCCTCGGTCGTCCCGGGTACAGCGTGGACGTGAGGTAGTATTTCTTCCGCCTGAACTTTCTCAAAAAACGCCAGGATATCAGAGTCCAGCATGCAATCTGAAATCGTCGGGACACTCAGAATTTCTCCGACATTTGCGAGCAGTTGGTGCCCCCCGTTCAAAATCCGCAGTTTCATGATCTCGTAGCTGTGGACATCATGGGTGAGCGTGACACCCACTTGTTCCAAAGGGGGCCGCCCGGCACAGAAGTCATCTTCGATCACCCATTGGCGAAAATTCTCGTGCGAGACAGGAGCGCGGTCGTCGATGCCAAGCGCGAGGCTTTGCGAGACCACTTGGTCCGTCGTGGCGGGTACGATGCAATCCACCATCGAATTAGGAAACGTACCGTGTTCATCAATCCACTTGGCCAGATCAGGGTCGGACATGCGCGCCAAACCAACAATACAGTCGCGCAGGATCCTGCCATTGCCCTGAAGGTTGTCGCAGCTGAGCGCAGTAAAGGGCCTGAGGCCGTTCGCCCGGCGCTGCTTTAGCGCCGCTACAATGGCACCAAAAGCCGTGCGGGGCTGGTCCGGATTCCTCGCATCATGGCGAATATCTTCGTGATCCGTGTCGAAGGCCCCGGTGTTGGCATCCAGAAAATACCCGCCCTCGGTTACTGTCAGCGACACAATCCGGATGGATGGGTCAGACATCTTACGGATCAGGGCAGCGTTGGTGTCCTCAATCGGCAGGTAGTCGACCATCGGGCCGATCACCTCGGCAGATATTCCTTTCGGGTCGAGTTCGATCAAGGTGGTCAGGCAGTCCTGCTCAAGCAGACGCTCGCGCATCACGGCATCATAATTCCGTACACCAGCCCCGATGATCGCCCATTCATAGGCCAGACCCTGCTGCATCATCTGGTGGATGTACCAGGCCTGATGGGCACGGTGAAAATTGCCCAGCCCGATATGGACGATCCCCGGCGCCAAGTCCGAGCGCTCATACGCCGGAGTCCTGACGGTTGCCGGCAGGTCAGAAAGACCATCGCGCCGCAGCCGCGCCGGAGGGTTTGCCTTCGTCACAGGGTTCATCAGTTCATCCAGTTTCCGCCATCAACATTGTAGGTCTGGGCGACGATATACTTGGCCTCGTCCGAGGCTAGAAACACCGCCATACCGGTCAGGTCTTCGGCGCGCCCCATCCGGCCATAGGGGACGGCCGCCGCCACTTCGCTTTTCTTCTGTCCAAGGGGTTTGCCTTCGTGTTTTGCGAAGAACGCATCAACACCATCCCAGTGTTCGCCGTCCACTACACCCGGAGCTATGGCGTTCACGTTGATCCCGTGAGAGATCAGGTTCAGTCCGGCCGATTGGGTCAGGGAAATGATTGCCGCCTTGCTGGCGCAGTACACGGCGACCAAAGGCTCACCCCTGCGCCCAGCCTGTGATGCCATGTTGATGATCCGGCCTTTGGTCCCGTACTCGATCATGTGGCGCGCGACGGCCTGCATCGTGAACAGTGTGCCCGCGACGTTGATGTCGAAGACGCGGGTATAGTCGGCGCGCTCGATCTCAGCGATTGGGGCGGCTGTGAAGATGGCGGCATTGTTGATCAGAATGTCGATTGGGCCGAAATGTGCGGCTGTGCGTGCGACGGCCGCGTCTATGCTGCGTTGGCTGGTCACGTCCATATCGACGGCCAAGGCGGCCTCGCCGATTTCGTTCACGGCTTTTTGCGCCCGAGAGCCGTCTATGTCGGCGATTGCGACATGCGCGCCCTCGGCAACATAAGCCTTGGCAAAGGCCAACCCTATGCCACGCGCAGCCCCGGTGATCAGGGCGGTTTTTTCTGCCAGCCGTATCATTCGATCCGCAGCCCCTGTGCGTCAAACCGGTGAATGACATCGACGCGTGGAGTCAGATGGATGCGGTCCCCGTGGCGAAACCCGACCTCACCATCCGCACGGACGGTGATTGTCTCGGCCAGACCGGTTTCGTGGACGTGGAAAAAGGTGTCCGAGCCAAGGTGTTCGGAGACACTGACGATACCTGACCATTCGCCTTCGGTTTCCGAAACTGCAATATGCTCTGGCCGGATTCCGATGGTTTGCGCGCCGTGTTTTGCCGCTTCCGGGCCTTCGATAAAATTCATCTTGGGTGAACCGATGAAACCTGCAACGAACAGGTTGCGTGGGGTGCGATAGAGTTCCAGCGGGCTGCCGACCTGTTCAATCACACCGGCCTGAAGCACCACGATCTTATCGGCCATGGTCATCGCCTCGACCTGATCGTGGGTCACGTAGATCATGGTCGTCGCCAGACGTTCGTGCAATTCGCTGATCTCCAGCCGCATGCCGACACGTAGCGCGGCGTCGAGGTTCGACAGCGGTTCATCAAACAGAAACGCCGCCGGCTCGCGGACAATGGCACGGCCAATGGCAACGCGCTGACGCTGACCGCCTGAGAGCTGGCCGGGGCGTCGATCCAGATAATCGGTCAGATTCAGAACGCTGGCCGCCCCTTCGACGCGCTTGTCGATCTCGACCTGATCCAGCTTGGCCATGCGCAGCGGGAAGGCGATGTTCTTGCGCACTGTCATATGCGGGTACAACGCGTAAGACTGGAACACCATCGCCAAACCCCGCTTGGCAGGTGGAACATCGGTGGCGTCCGATCCGTCAATGTCGATGGAGCCACTGGTGATATCCTCGAGCCCCGCGATCAGGCGCAGCAGAGTGGACTTGCCGCAGCCCGAGGGGCCGACGAAGACGGTGAATTCGCCGTCTTCGATGGTCAGGTCCAATGGGGGAATGACCTGTACGTCGCCGAAGCTTTTGGTCACGGACTTGAGTTGAATGCGTCCCATACGGAAGGCTCCTTATTTCACAGCGCCGAAGGTCAGGCCGCGGACGAGTTGTTTCTGGCTGAACCAGCCAAGGATCAGGATCGGTGCAATCGCCATGGTCGAGGCCGCGCTGAGCTTGGCAAAGAACAGGCCTTCCGGGCTGGAATAGCTGGCGATGAAGGCAGTAAGCGGGGCCGCGTCAACCGCTGTCAGGTTGAGGGTCCAGAACGCCTCGTTCCACGCAAGGATGAAGTTCAAAAGCACGGTCGAGGCGATGCCAGGAATGGCCATCGGCGTCAGGACATAGAGGATTTCCTCTTTCAAGCTCGCCCCGTCCATCCGCGCAGCTTCAAGGATCTCTCCGGGGATTTCGCGGAAATAGGTGTAGAGCATCCAGACGATGATCGGCAGGTTGATCAGCATAAGGACCACGACCAGCCCTCCGCGCGTGTCCAGCAGACCCAGACGGATGAACACCAAGTAGATCGGGTAGAGAACACCAACCGCAGGCAGCATCTTGGTGGACAACATCCACAGCAGGATGTCTTTGGTGCGTTTCGAGGGCACGAAGGCCATCGCCCATGCGGCGGGCACTGCGATGATCACACCCAGTATGGTCGACCCACCCGCGATGATGACCGAATTCCACAGGAACCGCATATAGTCCGAGCGCTCCTGCACGATGGCATAGTTCTCGAGCGTCCAGTTGAAGTTCAGGAACAGCGGCGGGCTGGCAATGGCCTGCGCCTCGGTCTTGAAGCTGGTCAGGATGGTCCAGAGGATCGGGAAGAAGATCAGCAAACCGATGACCCATGCGAGGGCAGTATTCAGCGTTTTGCGGCGGGGTGTGACGGAGCGGGTCATGGGTCTTATCTCCTCACGCGTCCAGGTTTTTGCCGACGATGCGCATCAGGAAGATCGCAACGATGTTGGCAAGAATGATTGCATAAACACCTCCGGCTGATCCGAGGCCAACGTTCTGGCTTTCCAGCACGCGCTGGAAGATCAGGTAGGTGAGGGTTCGGGTGCCGAATGCACCGCCGGTGGTCACGAAGATTTCTGCGAAGATCGACAACAGGAAGATCGTCTGGATCAGGATTACGATGGTAATCGCGCGGCTCAGATGAGGCAGGATGATGTGATAGAACCGCTTCAACACCGGGGCACCGTCCATTTCGGCCGCTTCCAGCTGTTCGCTGTCCAGCGATTGAATTGCAGTCAGCAGGATCAGCGTTGCGAACGGAAGCCACTGCCAAGAGACGATCATGATGATCGATGTCATGGACGCCTCTGACAGCCACGAGATCGGCTCGGCCCCGAAAAAGCGCCACAGATGGGCCAGCAGCCCGTTCACCGGGTCCATGAACATGTTCTTCCAGACCAGCGCTGAAACGGTCGGCATGACAAAAAACGGCGCGATCACAAGGATACGAACAACGCCTTGTCCCCACATTGGTTGGTCCAGCAGCATCGCCAACAGAATTCCCAACATTACCGTGATGACCAACACGCCACCCACGATCATCAGGGTTGCCTGAACAGCTGGCCAGAACGAACTTGATGAGACAAATCGGACATAGTTGTCGAACCCGACCCAGCCCAGATCACCGCCGCGCAGCGGAAGATATTTTTTGAAGGAAAAATATAGCGTCATCGTCAGAGGCACGAGCATCCAGCCAAGCAGCAGGACCACTGCGGGTGCCATCATCAGGCGGGCAACTGATCGGGAATGTTGAGTAGCCATTAGGCAAACCCTCTCTGTTCAGGCGTAACTCAGCCTGCGAGAAAAACGCGAATTGTGGAAGGGTTGAACGGGGGGCAGACCTCTGCCCGCCCGTTTGGGAGGATGCCTCAGTAACCGGCGGCTTCCATTTCTTCGGCTGTGAAAGCTTGCGCTTTGGCAAGTGCCTCCTCAACCGTTTGCTGTCCGGCATATACCGCCGAGAACTCCTGGCTCACCTGTGTGGCGATGCCTGCGAATTCCGGGATTGCGGCAAACTGGATGCCAACATACGGGACGGGTTTCACCGTTGGGCTGTTCGGATCAGCTGACAGGATTGAGTCCAGTGTCATCTTGGCGAACGGAACCTTTTGGTATTCCGGATTCTCGTACAGAGACGTACGTGCACCCGGGGGAACGTTTGCCCATCCTTCGCTTTCGGCGACTAGCTCAATGTAATCCTTTGAGGTGGCCCATTCGATGAATTGCTTGGCAGCGTCTTCTTGCTGTGTACCGGCAGGAATAGCCAGTGCCCAGGCCCAAAGCCAGTTGGACCGTTTGCCCAATCCGGTGTCAGGTGCCAGCGCAAACCCTACGTGATCCGCGACCGTGGAGTCGTCCGGGTTGGTCACGAAAGACGCTGCAACTGTCGCGTCGATCCACATGCCGCATTTGCCCTGCTGGAACAGCGACAGGTTTTCGTTAAACCCATTGGTGGCATAGCCGGCAGGACCGGATTCGTTCATCATTTCAACGTAGAAATTCAGTGTATCTGCCCACTCGGGCTGATCGAACTGAGGCTTCCATTCTTCGTCGAACCAGCGGGCACCGAATGAATTGGACATCGCAGTGATAAAGGCTCCACCTTCACCCCAACCGGCTTTGCCGCGAAGGCAGATGCCGTTGATCTCGGCGTCGCGGTCGGTCATCGCGGCGGCGGCCTCTTTGATGAACTGCCAGGACGGCGCCTCAGGCATTTCCATGCCCGCCTTTTCCATGAGGTCAGTGCGGTACATGATCATCGAGCTTTCACCATAGAACGGCGCCGCGAAAAGCGTTCCGTCATGGCTCAAGCCACCTGCCATCGCGGGCAGAATGTCACCAACGTCATATTCTTCGGACAGGCCATCCAGCGGTACCAGCCAGCCATTCGCGCCCCAGATCGGCGTCTCATACATGCCGATTGTCATGATGTCGAACGTACCGCCCTTGGTCGTGATGTCGGTAGTTACGCGCTGACGCAGCACGTTTTCTTCCAACGTCACCCATTCGACGTCAATGCCGGTCGCCTCGGTGAATTTATCGGTATAGCCCTGCATCCGGATCATGTCGCCGTTGTTCACGGTCGCTATTGTTAAGGTGTCCGCATGAGCTGCTGCCGTCGCGACGAGTGTCATTGCAGTCGCCGCACGAAGTGCGTTTCTCAAATACATCCCTGTCCTCCCTGAGCTTGGATGTCGTACAGAGAACCTAATGTGAAAGTTGTCGCGGCGTCAATGAAAACTTTACGCGCGTTAAATTTTGGGACTACGCAGAATCCCTCAAAACCAGTCTGGCAGGGAACAACGTTTCCGACCGCGTTTCAAATTTCCCTCCACTTTCAATGAGTTCGAACAGAGTTTCAACGCTACGCCCGGCAACGTTGTCATAGTCATGCGCAGCCGTGGTCAGAGAGGGGCACGTAAATTTTGCGAAGGGATGATCGTCATTTGAAGCCAGACGCAGCGCGCAATCGTCCCGTCGACCGACCCGAATCCCTTGTTCGTAACAGGCCGCCAGAAAGCCGATTGCCAGCCGGTCATTGCTGCACAGGACCGAGTTTGTTCGCAGCTCATTTTCCGCCAGAACTTTCAGCGCGCCCTTGTGACCGATCTCTTCAAACGCCCAGCCCTTACCGTCGACTTTGATGATATGAGGCTCGAACCCGAGACGCTCCATGACTTCAACATAGGCTTTTCGGCGTTTGTTCGCGTTCGGGTTTGCAGGCGTACGCATTTCGAAAAAAGATGGGGGCTCGCCCGTCCGGGTCATATATTCCACAGTTTGTGAAACAAAGCTGAAATTGTCTGATCCGATAAACGCGGCGCCCAGACCATCAAGGTTACTATCGAATAAAACCGTCGGAACTGTTGCGCAGAATTTCTCGATAGCAGACCGATCTGAAACCCGCCCCAACGGAGCCAACAAAACTCCGGCCGGCTTCATGGATTGCAGCCCGTCCAGAATTTCGTTTTCCAGCTTTTGCTCACCATGCGAACTGAACAACGAAGGCCGATAACCAGCTGCGATACAGCTTTGCTCAAGATACCGGGCGATCTCGGCAAAGAAAGGGTCAGCCAGATAGGGTACGACAATACCGATATTCTTGGTCAACTTCCGGTTCTGATTCACAGCATAGATGTTCGGGCGGTAGTCAAATCGTTCTAACGCCGCTTCTATGCGAGCTCTTGTCGTCGGACGAACACTGTCGGGGTCGTGGAAGTACTTGGACACCGTGGGCCGCGAGATCCCACTGAGAGCTGCGAACTCTTCCATATTCTTTATTTTGGTCATGCCAGTCTGCCTACGGATCATAGCCGCCTTGATCTTATCATCGTTTTACATATTCTTTGCGCGCGCAAAAAAATCAATAGCCAGGCATGGGTCGGGCAAGGGGATCGAATGTATCTCGGGATCGATATCGGAACGTCAGCGGTTAAGCTTGTCTGTGCGGACACCGATCGAATTCTTGCGTCGTCTTCCGTCGGACTCCAGACCTCCTCGCCGCAGCCCGGCTGGTCAGAGCAACACCCGGAGCTATGGTGGCAGGCGACGCGTGATGCACTGACTCACCTTGCCGGGCAAATCGCGCTCTCGGAGGTCAAAGCCATCGGGTTGTCCGGCCAGATGCACGGCGCTGTTTTGCTGGACTGCGACCTGCACCCGATCCGTTCAGCAATCCTGTGGAATGACAGCAGGGCAGTACAGGAATGTGAGGAACTGCGCGCGGCCCAGCCGGAGGTTGGCCATATTGCCGGCGTCCTTCCCTTGCCGGGCTTTACCGCGCCCAAAATTGCTTGGTTGAAAAAAAATGAGCCTGCCAACTATGCACAGCTTTCCCATATTCTGCTGCCAAAAGACTATGTCGGGTTGCGCCTGCATGGAGAATTGGCAACCGACGCGTCCGATGCCGCCGGAACATTATGGCTGGATCAGGCGTCGCGCAACTGGCATGCCGGAATTGCCGAGGCTTCTGACGTGGCACGCGATTGGCTGCCGCAGATTTTCGACGGCCACAGTGTCGTTGGCACTGTGACGGCACAGGCTGCAGCTGAGACGGGATTGAGGCCTGCTGTGCCCGTCGTGGCCGGAGGAGGGGACGCGGCAACCGGCGCGGTGTCTTTGGGTGCCACCGAACTGGGGCGAGGCTTCATTTCTTTAGGAACGTCCGGTCAGTTGTTCGTGGCGGACCGGGCTTACAAACCCAATCCCGAACGTTATGTACATGCTTTTGCACACACTTTGCCCGACCGTTGGTATCAAATGGCAGCGATGCTGAATGGCGCAAGGCCGATTTCATGGATTGGCGGTCAACTGGGACTGTCCGCAGCCGAAGTTGTTGCACTTGCCGAAACGGTCAGCGGTGATCGCGTTCCAATTTTCCTGCCGTATCTGACTGGTGAGCGCAGCCCGCTTGGCGATCCTCATATTCGCGCCTGTTTCTTCGGTCTTGAGGATGCGACGACACGCGCGGACATCTGCCGTTCTGTATTGGAGGCCATTGCGTTTTGCTTTGCCGATGCGGCACAGAGTTTCGGCGACACGATCAACGGCTTGCCGGAACTGGCTGCTATCGGAGGGGGCAGCAGATCAGATCTTTTGCTGGGTATGATCGCATCGGTTACCGGAAAACCCATTGTTCGCTCAGAGGACGCGGATTCCGGTCCGGCCTGCGGCGCGGCCCGATTGGCAGCCTGTGGCGACGGCGCATTGAGCATGACGGATCTCGCGCTTCGGCCGCCGGCTGTCAATATATTTGAACCGTCTGACCCATCTGCAATGTCCGAGCGATTATTGCGGTTTCGCAGGCTTTACTCTGCGGTCAAAGCGGTCGATTAGTTGTCTTCGCGTTGAATGCAGACATCGGCCAACGAGAAGCTAAGACCTGCTTTGTCTGCGATCTGTAAATTTGGCGGTCCTCAAAATTTGCGCTGGCAGCGAATGTCAGCAATGTGGACTTTGCTGCCGTTGGTCAATTGCATTCAAAAAGCTACTCTCGGTACCTAAGCGGAACTTCGGCAATTCTAACGGGCCTAAGAAAACGACCTACGTTTGGGCCAGAAAATGCTTCAGTTACAGGTCTCCCTGTGCCTCCCGCCACCGATCACGCCCGATACTTGGCAAATTCATTCCAAACCAATTCAACCGCGGCAGACGTGTTCTGCGACTTGCGCGCTGCGCAAATGTTCCATGTAAGGTTCTGTTTCATCGACACGGGTTTTGCGGTCTTTGCACGGATCAGCTCTGCGAATGTGTCCGGCATCCCTCCAACGATAAATTCAGGCTCTGCCAGCAGTCCAGTCAGGAGGTTGTAGTCGTCGCATTCGATATGCGGCTGCGCATCGACCTTTTTGACCGCCTCGGCGCCGCCACCAAGCGCTTTTGTCAAAGCGGCTCTCCAATGTTTGTGGAGATGGGGTGACGCAAAGGGAAAATCGAAGATGCCTGCCATAGTTTGCGGGCCGAGCTGATGAATCTCATGATCTCGATGAGCAACGAACTGAATGGGTTGCTTCTCCATCACAATGATCTCAACATCTTCGGCTTCAGGTGTGTAGGTCAGATCACCGAGGAACAAGTCGAATTCCCCTTCCTGCAACAAATCTAGCGGGCGCGCGTAGGCACTCACCAGAATTCGGAAGCGCAAATCAGGCATTGTTCTTCGGACGGCTCCCAAGACGGGCAGGATCAGGGTCCTCGTGGTGAGCGGTCCGCAACCGATCAGCAAAGTGCCCGGCCCGGTTTCGCGCAATCCAGAAACACGGGTCGCATAGCGGTCTAGGTCTTCACGCAAAGCCTGGGCGATTGGCAAGAACTCCTGCCCCGCGCGTGTCAACGTGCTGCTGTTGCGGCTGCGATGGAACAAAACAAGTCCCGTGTGATCCTCAGCCTGCACGACATAGCGGGACAACGACGCGTTGGAGACACCCATCGCACGAGCGGCGTTTTGGAAACTGCCGGTTTCAGCCAATGCGAGAAAGGCAGTCAAAGCGTTTTCGTTCATCATACTGTCTGATTGTTTCAGGTTTTGTGTTTTAGTTTTCACAATATGAAATCATGGTAAAGCTCTGTTGCGACAAGAAACTCTCAATCGCTATCCCTGATGGACCCTTCGATATTCCCACCATCGATATCATCTTCCACGTCCACAGAGGTAACAATGTTCATTCTTCGATCCATTGCGGTTTCCGCCACGCTGGCCACAGCTTCGGTCTGTGCCCTGCCAGTTTTGGCCGAAACCGACCAACCCAATATTCTTGTCATCATGGCCGATGATGTTGGTTGGGCCAGCCTTGGCAGCTATCATCAGGGTGTGAAGAGCATCAAAACCCCCAATCTTGATCAACTGGCTGCCGACGGTATGCGTTTGACGGATTACTATGCTCAGCCAAGCTGCACTGCTGGGCGATCCGCATTTATCACCGGACAATTACCGGTTCGAACCGGAATGCACACAGTCGGCCTGCCCGGAGATCCTGAAAAGGGTCTGAATGAAAATGACCCGACGCTGGCCAATATGCTAAAGTCTCTGGGCTATACCACTGGGCAGTTCGGCAAGAACCACCTGGGCGATATGAACAAATTCCTGCCGACGGTGAAGGGTTTTGATGAATATTGGGGCTGGCTCTATCATCTAAACGCGATGGAATACACATCCGACCCGGACTGGCCAAAAGATCAGAAATTCAACGACACGTTTGGCCCTCGGAGCATCATTCACGCTTATGCCACGGATACAGTCGATGAAACTGTGGACCCACGCTGGGGTCTGGTTGGCAAGCAACGCATCATCGACGATGGCCCGGCCCCGCCCGAACGCCAAAAGACGCTGGACGACGAGGTGACGGCCCATACGCTGGACTTCATCAACCGCGCAGTCGACAACGATACGCCGTTCTTTGTCTGGATGGCACCGGCGCGCGCGCATGTCTGGACCCATCTGAGCCCCAAATACGAAGCCATGCTGGGCGAAGGGCGCGGTTTGCAGGACGTCGTGATGAAAGAGCTAGACGACAACGTGGGCAAAGTCATGGCGCGGTTGGACGAACTGGGCGTCTCAGACAACACGATTGTTGTCTTTACGTCTGACAACGGCCCCGAAACCATGACTTGGCCGGACGGTGGAACAACACCATTCCATGGCGAAAAGGGCACGACATGGGAAGGCGGTTTCCGCGTCCCGGCCATCATTCGCTGGCCCGGAAAAGTCCCGGCCGGAACCGTGAGTAACGGTATTTTTGCCGGTCTTGACTGGATGCCCACCCTTGTTGCCGCCGCCGGAGGGCCGGGCGATCTGCCGGACTCCTTGCTGCAAGGCTATGAAGGCTATCAAGTGCATCTCGATGGATATAACCAACTGTCTTTCCTGACCGGTGAGGGCGAGAACAGCCGGGACGAGATCATCTACTACGAAGGACCGGACCTGCAAGCTGTACGCCATGGTGACTGGAAAGCACATTTCACGATCCAATCCGAAGGCTGGGCTGGCCCCAAGGAGGAACTGAACGCACCCCTGCTGTTCAACCTGCGTCGCGATCCTTACGAAAAAGCGGCCGAGGAATCCGGGATGTACACCCGCTGGATGGGCAACAAGATGTGGGCATTTGGGCCGGCGGCCAAAATCGTTCAAAACCACCTTTCTACGTTCAAGGACTATCCTCCACGGGGTTCGGACGTCACCAACCAAGGTCACGTTGAAGAACAAATCTCGACCGAAGGCGGGATGTCACAGTAGAAATCAATTCGCGGGAGGCACCAATCCTTGCCTCCCGATCCTAACAAGAACTCGCGAGAAACATCTGCTGACGAAGGTCCGCTTATGCACCAGATTGTCATTTGGACCCAGCGCAGCATTGGTAAGTTTGGGCTCAGAGCCGTCATTCGAGAGATCGGCTTGGGCCGTGGTTTCTCCCTATGTATACGTCTACGGGCAACGCAGTTTTACTTGGCTGACAGTGCTGACAGTTCTGACGGTGACTTCGTAGCAAATTTGTCGTCAGGAGAGAGATTCGGCTTCTGCACTGGAAAGTACTGATACTTTTGCTGTGCTGTAATTTTCTATGTGGTGTAGCACCGTTGTAGCACCGGGCGTTGGTGCAAAGCAAAGGGCCTCGCGCGATGCGAGGCTAAGTGCT
>NZ_CYUD01000025.1 GCF_001458295.1 Ruegeria denitrificans | reverse complement strand
CGACGAAAAGAGAGTTATTGGTCTAGGGTGAATGTCAACTATGTCCGCAGTGCGGACTTTGATGATGCTGCAGCTAACGACAGCCATGAGCCCATTCCGTTCAGTTTCACGCTGGTCCCCAATGTCTGGTATCGGAGTTCCGTGCAGGTTTTTAGGGTATCCTATGGGCGTGGTTCCAGGCCTGCTTTTACGGCTCTGTGCCAACTGTTCGCGTAACGTTGGTAGCTCACGTCGGTCTTGTGAAAATAGGTTTCGACGTCGAAGGCCGCGCGCTCGGGGAGTGCGCCTGTTGCCAAGAGGGCGGCTCCCTGGCTCGTCCCTGTTGCGGTGACGGTCGCGTCGACCCTGCAGTTTGTCGCCGTGGCGAGCATACTGGCGAAGCCTTTGTTCCTCGCAAATGGACCTTCGACGATAATGGGGCCCTTGTGTCCGGTCAGCGACAGGCATTCCGCGGTCATCAATCCGAGGTAAAAACTCACCGCCGCCGCGCGTTCCTGGGTTCCGGGCAAAGGCTCTGCCCCCATCCAGCTGTGTTTTTGCCCCTGAAACGGTCCGCTGTCCGGGACCATTGCGGGCAAGAGCATGTGGCCGTCTTTCGCGACCAGGTCAAGGAATTGCTCTGCACATTGAGTGGTTTCACCGTTCATCGCCAACTCGAACTCGCGTCCCCCCATGAAACGGGCGGAGGGTACCGGGGCACCCAGTGCGTTGACGTTAAGAAGCGTGTCACGCGAAGGTTCCAGAGTTACTTCTTCGCCGCCGACGGTCATGGCAATGACCCATGTCCCGGTCGAAACGACGGAAAACGGCCCGGTTCGGGTCAGTACATGAGGCAAAAGCGATGCGTTTGAATCGTGGATGCCGCAGTGCACCGGCGTGTCAAAGCGCAGGCCGGTTTGCGATGCGACCTGCGGCAACACGGGTCCGAGAACCTCCGCAGATTTGCGCGCGGGCGCCATTTTTTCAGATATGCCCAACCGTTCGACCAACGAAGAATAGTGCGCCTTGGACGGTTTCCACAGATCCGTGTGACAACCAAGGGACGACACGTCGCTGGCCGGCACTCCTGTCAGGCGATGCCCCCAGTACTGCGGATAGGTAACAATGGCGGCGGTGCGTTCGCGAAGCGCGGGGTCCTGCTCAAATTGCCAATGCAACTGCGCACCCAGGTTCAGACCCATCGGCAACCTTGGCGATCCGGTTTCCTCAAAGGGCGGGCGGATGGCGTCGTACGCCGCGGCCAGATCATCAGGGCCTGTGTGCTCATAGTCGAGGATCGGGGCAGCAAGCGCGCCGTCTGGCGCGATCAGGGCACAAGACGCCCCGTGGGTCGTGATGGAAATGGCATCTACGCCGTGCGCCTTCTGAAACTGCTCCAACCCGTCCAGAAGGAAGCGCCAGATCGCTTCAACATCGAAGTGCGGATAGGGTGGAGCGGCGAGAACCATGTTAGGCCGGGTCAGCACCTCCACTTCGGACATGTCAGTCGCATCGACCAGCGCAAGCTTGGCGTTGGTCTTGCCGATGTCGATGACGGCGACGTGCCGGGGGGTCATGGCATGTGGAAGACGGGCGTCAGCGGCACCGCCACGGGTTCGTTGTCGGGCTTGGTTTCCATGATGTCCGTCATATGCGCCCACCATCGCTGCATGATCTCGTTGCGGGGCAAGGCATCCATTTTGTGGTCGTCGGTGCGCCAAAGGACGCCAAAAAGAATATTCGTTTCTTCGTCCAGATGGATCGAATAGTCAGACACGCCCGCGTCTTTCAGCAGCGTGGCAAGCTCTGGCCAAATCTCATCGTGGCGCTTTTCGTATTCATCCCTGCAGCCCGGGTTGAGCTTCATCTTGAAGGCGTATTTTTCCATGTCAGCCCCTCCACATCGACCAGAGCCGGGGCAGCGCGATGACCGTGATCAGCAGCGCCCCGATAACAATCGACATCACGATACCGGGCACGTTCAGCAAGCCAAGTCCGAAAGTCACAAGCCCCATGACAAAGGCAGCGATCACTACGCCGGGGATGGAGCCGGAGCCGCCGAGGATGTTGACCCCGCCAAGGACGACCATGGTCACGATCTCAAGTTCCCACCCGAAGGCGATGGAGGGTCGGGTCGAGCCGAGGCGGGATGTTAGGCAGACGGCGGCGACCCCAGACATCAGGCCCGTCAGCAGGAACAGGGTGAACTTCACCCGGCCCATCCGAATGCCCGAAAACAGCGCCCCGGTGGCATTGTTTCCGATGGCATAGACCGCGCGGCCGAAATTGGTCATGTGCAGAATGACCGCGTAGATCACCGCAATGATGGCGAAAAGGACGAATTCGAAGGAAATCACCCACCAGACATAGCCCTGCCCGAAGAAGGCGAAATCGGCTGGATAGCCCTTGTAGACCTGATCGCCCAACACGATGAAACTGATCCCGCGGAAAAGGCTCATCGTGCCGATGGTGACGACGATGGATGGCAGGCCAAGGCCGGTGACGAGGAAACCGTTTACCGCCCCACAGGCCAGACCGACGGCCAGACCGATAAGGACCAGCCCCTCTGTCCCGACACCCGCCTGCACGGCGGCGCCCATGGCGGTCGAGGCCAGTGCGATGATCGCGGCGACGCTGAGGTCGATTTCGCCAGAGATGATAAGCAGGGCCATGGCAAAGGCGATCATCGCCTTTTCGGTGAAGTTGAAGGTCGCGTCGGAGAGGTTCCAGGCATTCAGGAAATAGGGTGAGGCGAAACTGTTGGCGATGAAGATGCCGATTGCGACCAGCATCAGCAGGCTTTCCCAGCTTTTTAGGTTCCGCTCCAGCGGCGAGCGCAGGCGATCGGGGATCGAGCGTGTCGTCGTGGTCATGTCGCGTGCTCCGCGCGTTTTAGGATGACGCGGCCCTTCGTCCGGTTGGCTTGGGCGTTTAGAACAACCGCGATGATGATCGCACCGCCCGAGATGGCCATCTGCCAAAAGGGAGAGATGTTCACGACCGGCAGGGCATTGGCAATGATGCCGAGGAACAGCGCGCCCAGCAGCGCGCCGGGGACCGAACCGATGCCACCCATAATCGACACGCCGCCAATGACGCAGGCCGCCACGACGGTCAATTCAAACCCCCCAGCAACATCAACATAAGCAACCGCGAAGCGAGAGACCCAGAGGTAGCCGGTCAGACCGGCCAGCGCGCCAGAGATCGTGAAGGCCCAGAACTGGGTCCGGCCCACGTTGATCCCGGCATAGGTCGCCGCATGGGGGTTGCCCCCGGCAGCGTAGAAGGCGCGGCCCAGGGTGGTGCGGGTCATGACGATGGTGAAAAGGATCACCGCCGCGATGGCAAACCAGCTTAGCACCGGAAGGCCAAGAAGCTCGGTGCGCGGGAATGCCTTGAAAGTGTCGCTCATCTCGTGGCTGTTGACCCATTTGCCCTCTGTCAGAAGGAAGATGGTTCCCCGGAAGATGGTCATGGTGCCAAGCGTCACCACGATAGGCGGGATGTCCAGTTTCCACACAAGGATACCGTTGAACATTCCAAGGCACGCCCCGAACCCGGTGGCCACGGCCAGCGTTACGATAATCGGCAGACCTGGTGCCGAGATATTGATCAGGGACACGACCATGCCGGTCAGCGCGAGGTTGGCGGCGACCGAGAGGTCGATACACTTCGTCAAGATCACGATCATCTGGCCGATAGCCAGCAGGATCAGCGGCGAGGTGTCGTTGAAGACGGCAGCCAGATTCGACAGCGTGATGAATGCCGGGAAGCGGCTTGAGATGATGCCAAGCACCAATGCGATGGCGACCAGCAGCAAAAGTTCGCGGGAGGCGAAGATACGTTTCATTGCGCCGCTTCCCTGATCCCTGCGGCGTGGCTGACAAGCGTTTCGGGCGTGATCTGGTCGCGGGCCAGTTCCGCCACTATGCGCCCCTCGCGCATGACGATCACACGATCCGACATGCCCACGATCTCGGGGATTTCGGAACTGACCATGATGACGGCGAGCCCTTGCGCGGCAAGCTCCGCCATGAATTCATGCACGGCGGCCTTGGACCCGATGTCGATGCCCTTGGTGGGTTCGTCCAGGATGATGACCTTGGGCTGGGTGGCGAGCCATTTGGCGATCACGACCTTCTGCTGGTTGCCGCCCGACAGGTTGCCGACATCGGTGTCCAGCGAAGCGGCGCGCAGGTCGAGACGTTCGGTATACTCCCGCGCCAGCTTGAATTCCTCGGCCAGCCTGATGAACCCCTTGCGCGAGGTGCGAGCGAGTGACGGCAGCGTCACGTTCTGAAAAATCGGCAGCGCGCTGATTGTGCCTTGTTTGCCCCGGTCCTCCGGGACATAGACGATGCCACTTGCGACCGCGTCGGCGGGCGATGCAATCGAAACCGGTGCACCGTCGATCCTCACGGTTCCGCCCGAGAGGCGGGTGATCCCGAAAAGGGCCTGCATGAATTCGGACCGACCTGCGCCGACCAGCCCGTAGAACCCGAGGATTTCGCCGCGCCTGAGCGTGAAACCGATGTCCGCGAATTCGGTCGGGTGGTCGTACCCCGCGACTTCGAGGATATCGTGGCCAACGTTGTGGTCGCGTTCGGGGAAAATCTGGCTGACGTCGCGGCCCACCATAAGCTTGACCAGTTCCGGCTCGCTGACATCTATAATCGCCCCTTCGCCGACCATCTGGCCGTCGCGATAGACGGTGTAGAAATCGGCGATGCGGAAGATCTCGTCAAACTTGTGGCTAATGAAGAGGATCGCCTTGCCTTGCGCCTTCAGGCTTTCGACGAGTTCGTAAAGCTCTTCGATTTCCTTCTGGCTGAGGGCTGCGGTCGGTTCGTCCATGATCACAACGCGCGCGTCGATGGACAGCGCCCGGGAAATGGCAACCAGGTGCTTGTTCGCGGTTCCAAGGTCCTTGAGCGTCGCGCCCGGATCAATCTTGGCCCCGATTCCATCCAGAATCTCGCGCGCGCGGGTCGCCATGGCGGTTTTGTCGATCAGGCCAAATCGCCCCTTTGGCGCATGGCCGAGAAAGATGTTTTCCGCCACCGTCAGTTCGTCGAAAAGGACGGTTTCCTGATGGATGGCGGTCACGCCAGCAGTTTCGGCGGATTGCGGTGTCGGGAAACTGAGAGCCTCGCCATCGATCCGGATGTCACCCTCGTCGGGTTGATAAATGCCCGTCAGAACCTTCACCACGGTAGACTTGCCAGCACCGTTTTCGCCCACCAATGCCGTGACCTTGCCCGGGTAGAGGTTTAGCGAAACATCTGAAAGGGCCCGCACGCCGGGAAATGTCTTGGTCACGCCGGACAGGCTCAGAAGCGGTGTAGGGGCGGCGGCGTTCGACACGTCTGGTCTCAATTCCAACTGCATGGACGGTGTTTCTGGATGTGGGAAGAGTAGGGAGTCTGGGCGTGGGTCATCGCACACGCCCAGACACGTCTTTCAGATTAGAAGATCGACTTGAACTGTTCGATGTTCGAGCTGTCGTAGGTGAACGGATCAGCCATGGCTGCCGAGCCGGTGTCATCCAGCGTCACCGAACCCATGCGGCCCATCGGGATTTCGGCACCGGCACCGGTTTCAGCACCGTTGGCGATTGCATGCGCCAGCATGGTGGCCGAGTAGCCAAGGTCAATCGGGTTCCAGATCGCGAAGCTCTTGGTTGCACCGCTATCAACACAGCCTGCCATCTCGGACGGGAGGCCCAAACCGGTCACGTTGATCTCACCGATCTTGCCCGCGTCGGTCACCGCCTGGCAGGACGCCAGGATGCCAACGGTCGTTGGCGCGATGATCGCCTTCAGGTTAGGGTAGGACGCCATGAGGCCCTGTGCTTCGCGGTAGGATTTGTCGCTGAGGTCGTCGCCATAGACGGTGGCCACCAGATCGACGCCGTCATAGTTCGGAAGAACCTCTTTCGCGGCCTCGATCCAGGCGTTCTGGTTGGTTGCCGTGGCCGACGCCGACAGGATCGCAACTTCACCACCATCCGGCATGTGATCCGCGGCAAGCTTGATGATCGTGTTGCCGATCAGCGGGGTCGAGGATGGGTTCAGGTGCATCTGGCGTCCGCCTTTAGCCACACCCGAGTCCCAGGAAATCACGGTGATCCCGCGGTCCATCGCGCGTTTCAGCGCTGGCACAAGTGCATCGGGGTCGTTTGCCGAAATCGCGATGGCGTCGACACCCTGCGCGATCAGGGAGTTGATGACCTCGATCTGACCTTCCGCAGTGGTGTCGGTCGGGCCGGTGTAGATGATCTCGACATTGCCAAGCTCTCCGGCAGCCTCTTCAGCGCCTTCGGCGGCCGCTTCAAAGAAGCCGATACCAAGCGCTTTTACGACCAGAGCGATGCGCATGTTGTCCTGCGCCATCGCCGTGGTGCCAAACATACCAGCGGCAAGGCTCATCCCTGCGACAAGTGATGTGAAAGTACGACGCTTCATGATAGTTCCTCCCAGAAAGTCATGTTTGGGTCTCGGGTTTCGGAGGCGGTCAAGAGGCCACCTCGTTTTCTTGAACACTGCCCGACTGGGCAACGATCAGATTCACATCGGCAGCCTCAAGCATGGCCGCCGCCTTGTCAGGAATTCCTTCGTCGGTGATCACGGTCGTGATCCGGTCCAACTGGCAAAGCACTAGGCTGGAGCGCTGCGCGAATTTCGAACTGTCGACCAGAACGATAAGCTCATCCGCCTGTCCGATCAGTTTCTGTTCTGCCTGGATCAGAAGCGGATCGGCCTCCATCAGGCCGATGGGGCCCAGCCCCTGCGCCCCCATGAACATGCGATTTGCATAGAAGTTGCGGGTCACGTCGTTGTCAAAGGGCGAAAGGATTATGTTCTGTTCCCGGTAGATCGCGCCGCCTGACAACATGATCGTGTTCTTCGAATGCTTCAGCAGGTGCTCGGCAATCGGGAATGAATTGGTAAAGACCTGCATCCTGCGGTTGGCCAGCGGATGCACCATCTGAAAGGTCGTTGTGCCCCCGTTGATGATGATGCTGTCACCTTCGCTACACATCTCAACCGCCGCGCGCGCAATCGCCTGCTTCGCTGCGATATTCATGGTTTCGTTGACGACGAACGGACGGCCCGCCAGCCCGGCGAACTGCGGTGGCGTTATCGCCTCAGCGCCGCCTCTGATACGGCGTACCTTCTGTTTCATGTGAAGTGTTGAAATGTCGCGCCGGATGGTGGCTTCGGACACGCCGGTCAAGGTGCACAGGTCCCCAACCGTCACGACGGGGCGATCCTGCACCGCAGAAATGATGATCCTATGGCGTTCTTTTTCGTGCAAAGCCACCTCCCATTCACTCCACGCTGCGCAGATTCGTCGCAGCTGTCAATCATTTTCGATCACTTTCAATCATTCTGCATTGCAGAATGACTGTTTGTGATTGTTTTTGATTGACATAACGATGCACACTACTAAGCCTAAATGCGATGGTGCAGTACCGACCGCTGCATCGTGAGGAGGGCAGAACGTTGAAATCCATCGAAAATCAGCTTCTTGAGAACCGCTGGGATGACGCTGTGGCAGGTGGTATGCCCGAATCGGAACTGCTTCTCTATCGCTCCAACACGCTGGGATCGGATAAGCGCGTCACAAACTATGGCGGTGGCAATACCTCTGCGAAGGTCATGGAAACCGACCCACTGTCCGGCAAAGAGGTCGAGGTGCTCTGGGTCAAGGGTTCCGGCGGTGACATCGGGTCCATGAAACTTGACGGCTTCTCCACGCTATACATGGACAAGCTGAACGCGCTGAAGGGGCTTTATCGCGGGGTCGAGTTTGAAGATGAAATGGTCGGCTATCTGCCCCACTGTACCTTCAAACTGAACCCGCGCGCGGCTTCAATTGACACGCCCTTGCACGCCTATGTGCCGCGCAAACATGTCGATCACGTCCACGCCGACGCGATTATTGCGATCGCAGCGTCGAAGAATTCGAAGGAGCTGACCCAGGAAATTTTCGGTGACCGGATCGGTTGGCTGCCGTGGAAACGGCCGGGGTATGAACTGGGCCTGTGGCTTGAAAAGTTCTGCCTGGAAAACCCGGGTGCCGATGGTGTTGTCCTTGAAAGTCACGGATTGTTCACATGGGCTGACACGGCGAAAGACTGCTATTACTGCACCATCGACGTGATCAACGTCGCGACCAAGTGGTTGGCCGAAAAGACCGCCGATGTTCCGGCCTTTGGCGGAGCGGTCCACGAGAGCCTCGCCCGGGAAGGTAGGCGGACAGTTGCCGCCCGGCTGATGCCGGCGATCCGTGGCTTTGTCAGTGGCAACCAGCATATGATCGGGCATTTCAACGACAGCGCCTCGGTGCTTGAGTTCGTGAATTCCAAAGACATGGAGGCGCTGGCGGCCCTTGGCACGTCCTGCCCCGACCATTTCCTGCGCACAAAGATCCGACCTTTGGTCGTCGGCTTCGACCCGGCCCTGAACAACATCGACGCAGTGCTTGAAGGCCTGCCCGCGCAAGTCGTGACCTATCGTGAGGACTACACGGCCTATTACAACCGTTGCAAACACGATAACTCACCTGCGCTTAGGGACCCCAATGCGGTTGTCTACCTGATCCCCGGGGTTGGCATGATCACATTTGCCAAGGACAAGGGCACGGCCCGCATTTCCGGCGAATTCTACGTCAACGCGATCAATGTTATGCGCGGGGCAAGTGCCGTCAGCGAATACTGCGGCCTGCCAGAGCAGGAAGCTTTTGACATTGAATACTGGCTGTTGGAAGAAGCCAAGTTGCAGCGCATGCCGAAACCAAAATCGCTGGCTGGGCGCGTCGCGCTAGTCACCGGCGGCGCCGGCGGCATAGGGTCGGCAACGGCAGAACGTTACCTGTCCGAGGGCGCCTGTGTCATGCTGGCCGACATCAATCCCGACAGCCTCACCGCGACGGAAGGGGTCTTGACCCAGCAGTTCGGCGAGGACGTCGTGTGCTCCGTCCTGATGGACGTCACGGATGAAAATGCCGTGGCCCAGGCGTTGGCTGAAACATCCGTCGAATTTGGCGGCATCGACATCCTTGTCTCGAACGCCGGGATCGCATCCTCTGCCCCGGTTGAGGAAACGTCCCTCGACCTTTGGAACAAGAACATGGACATCTTGTCCACGGGGTATTTCCTTGTCAGCCGGGAAACTTTCAAGATCATGCGGGTCCAGGACATGGGAGGATCTATCGTTTTCGTGGCCTCGAAAAACGGGCTTGCCGCCTCGCCCAATGCCTCGGCTTACTGCACGGCGAAGGCCTCGGAAATCCACTTGGCCCGTTGCCTTGCGCTGGAAGGTTCTGAGGCCGGGATCAGGGTCAACGTTGTGAACCCGGATGCGGTGTTGCGGGGCTCCAAGATCTGGGAAGGCGATTGGCTGGATCAGCGGGCTTCGACCTACGGCACTGACAAGGAGGGGCTGGAAGAGATGTACCGCAACCGATCCATGCTGAAACGCTCAGTCCTGCCAGAAGATATCGCAGAGGCCTGTTATTTCTTCGCCGCCGAGGCGTCGGCCAAATCCACGGGCAACATTCTGAACGTTGATGCAGGTAACGTTCAGGCCTTCACTCGATAGGGAGACGGTCCATGAGTTATGAGAGCGCCAAAGCGCAATTCGCTGATTGGGGCGTCGACACTGACGCTGCGATCAAGGCTCTGAAGGACATCCCGATTTCCATTCACTGTTGGCAAGGCGATGATGTGGTCGGGTTCGAAAACCAGACCGGCACCTCGGGCGGGGGCATTCAGGCAACCGGAAACCATCCGGGCCGAGCCCGCAATCCCGACGAACTGCGGGCGGATCTTGAGTTTGCCTATGCAAAAATTCCCGGGTCACATCGGTTGAACCTGCACGCGATGTACATGGACACAGACGATACCCCGGACCGGGATGAGATCGAGTACCGCCATTTCGCGCCATGGGTCGACTGGGCCAGGGGCACCGGCATCGGGCTGGATTTCAACCCGACCTTCTTTGCCCATAAAAAGGCCGACGACAACCTGACGTTGGCGCACCCCGACAAGGGCATCAGGGATTTTTGGATCGAACATGGGAAACGCACGCGGGACATTGCGGCGCAGATGGGAGCCGCGCTTGGTTCACCTTGCATCAACAACATTTGGGTTCCAGATGGGTTCAAGGATCTTCCTATCGACCGTATGGCGGCGCGGGCCCGGCTTGAGGCCTCGCTCGACACCATGCTGGCCGAGGCGAAATCGGATATGCTGGATGCGGTCGAATCCAAGCTTTTTGGCATCGGGGTCGAGGCCTGCACGGTGGGCAGCCATGAGTTCTACATGGGCTACGCGATCCGCAACAAGACACTGCTGTGCCTCGACATGGGGCACTTCCACCCGACCGAGAATATCGCCGACAAACTGAGCGCCGTGGCCCTGTCTCTGGATGAGCTTCTGCTGCACGTGTCGCGCCCTATGCGTTGGGACAGCGACCATGTGATCATGCTGAACGATGACATCCTGGCGATGGCGCATGAACTGGTCAGTGGCGACCTGTTGGGCAAGACCCATATCGGGCTTGATTTCTTCGACGCCACGATCAGCCGCACGGCCGCTTGGGTGATCGGCACGCGCAACATGCAAAAGGCGCTTCTGCAGGCGCTTCTGAAGCCCTGGGATCGCTTGCGAGCAGCGGAGGACGCGCTGGATTTCACAAGCCGGTTTGTTGTGACAGAGGAACTGAAGGACCTACCCTACGGAGCGGTGTGGTCTGAATTTTGCGCCAGAAACGGCGCGCCTACAGGTACTGAGCTGATCACTGAGCTTGACGCTTATCAGGCCACTGTAGCGGGTCGCTGAGGCTCGGCCCAATTTTGTGGAAAGTCTCCGTCTGGACAATCTATGTTGGAAAGAACGCTAAGATTGCATTCGAAAGAAAGCGGGCGTCGCGCCGGTGACCATTGAGCGGCGGCTTTGTCCGCGCAGCGGTTGTTGATGCGCTGCGTAGCGAGCGACCGCTTGGAGCCCGAAGCGGTCAATCCGTTTTTAGCCTAATGAAGCCACTATTCAGCCATGGCCTGAGTTCCCGCAATTGCTAACTCGAGAAAAACATGACCTCCGTGGGGGTGATCGCCCGAAGGGAAAAAGTCTCGATACATGCCAGGGAGCACTTGGCCTTGGTCTTCACCATTCGCTGCTTCATATATCACCTAGTTTTCCTTGATTGTCGCCATCACTCGAAGTGTGTCCAATTCCTCAGGATCAATCGCAGTGGGATCACCTGACAACAATACAAAATCAGCCAGCTTCCCAACCTCAATTGAGCCTTTCCTGTCTTCCTCGAAGTGTTGCCATGCCGGCCAGATGGTCATCGCCTTCAAAGCGGTCATTACGTCCACACGTTGGTGCGCACCAAGAATATCGCCGGAGCGCGTGCGCCGCGTCACGGTCGCATCTAAGACCCGCATGCTGTCGGGAAATGCAACCGGTGCATCGTGGTGCGTTCCAAAAATCATTCCACGCTGGCGGACCCGACCAGTAGGCGAAATATTATCCGCATTCACGGGCCCTACGGTGCGTTCTCGGTGCCAGTCGCCCCAGTAAAAGGTGTGCATAGGAAAGAGCGACGGGAATAGTCCAAGACGATTTATGGCATCTACCTGATCTTCGCGCAGAAACTGCCCATGAATGAGAACGGGCCTGTTCGTTGCCGGACCATGTTCGGCAATTGCAGCTTCGGTCGCAGCAATCGGTCTTGTCAGAAGAACTTTGCTTGAGCGGGGCAGGGCGGCTGCGTAGCTTTTGTCCATGACCAGACCTGCCTCTTTTAAGTACTTCAAAACCAGTCCCGAGATCATTCGCCTTGCGGTGATGCTGTATATCCGTTTCCCGCTCTCGCTTCGGAATGTCGAAGACCTGTTGCACGACAGGGGAATTGAGGTGAGCCACGAAACTGTCCGATATTGGTGGAACAGGTTTGGCCCGATGTTTGCTGCTGAGATCCGAAGAAAGCGTGTTCAGCAATTGAGAGCATATTCCAATTGGAAGTGGCACGTGGATGAGGTTTTTGTGAAGGTGAATGGCAAGCGGCATTATCTTTGGCGGGCTGTGGATCACGAAGGCGAGGTGCTGGAAACCGTAGTCACCAAACGCCGAAGCAAGCAGGCAGCATTGAAATTCCTCAGGAAATTGATGAAGCGACACGGCAAAGCGGAAACCGTCATCACGGATCGCTTCGCGTCATATCGGGCCGCGCTCAGAGAGCTTGGTGCTACAGAAAAACAGCAGACGGGCAGGTGGCTCAACAACCGCGTCGAGAATTCACACCTTCCTTTCCGACGACGCGAACGCGCGATGCAGCGTTTCAGGCGCATACGAAGTCTACAGAAATTCGCCGCCGTCCATTCCTCCGTATACAACCACTTCAACCAGGAAAGATCGCTAGCCAGCCGAGACTCCTTCAAGCAGACACGCACCGCCGCTCTCGCCGAGTGGCGTCAACTTTGTTCCGGATAGGTTCGTGGTTTCTGCGGCAAACTGAGACTGGTTCGAATTCGTCTGACAGCACCCATTCGGCTACCCGTCCCCAAGAGGACGTTTGACAAATACACGCATACGTTTTCGTTAAGACCGAAGCAAAAACGCGTGAGTGCAGCGCGCTTAGGTTCGCCTGCGTAGTTTATTCTACTTGCAGATCGGCAATTCCAGTGGCGGTTGTTTGGGCAAGGAAGCTCTCCAACTGTTTATGATCGGTTGGAGGCTGCTTTTGGGCCAAAACTTTGGTGCGCCGATTGCTTGTAGGCAAGCTGCGTTCCAGTAAACTTCTGCTCGCGTTAGTGATTTTCCTTTTTGTACCGCCTTGGCGACAGCTTTGATGTCTTTCGATTCTGGGTAGATGTAGAGGGTCGTCGGGTTTCCTTCTACAAGCGCCAGGATTTCTTTAGAGGCGGACTGTGACCAGGTTGTACAACCATTGCTGCGACCACCCGTGTAGTTCACAAGCCTTCCGTAGGGGACAAAGCCGTCATTGTCTGCATGTGTGCTTTGTGGGTTTTTGAACCTGCATTGCCACTTTAGGAAAACGGCTGGATGGCCGCCGATGGCGCGCTCCCGAGCATTGCTCGTTTCTCCTTGACCATCAAATAAAAGGAACGTGCGGTAGAACGGCTGCGTTTTGCCGGATTGACTGTAATAGCCTTTGAATGACGTGCGGGTTTCAGCCGTCACATAGGCACCGCCGGCGGTCAGTTTCGATCCTTCTGCATTGCTGAAGTTCTTCGCGCATTGCCGACCATTCGAGAAATTGGCACGCTTGAGTTTTCGACCATTGCCGTAGCCGGACGAGACTGCTCGGAAGGACTTTTGCGACTCGCAGATGACGTAAAACCGCTTGCCGGGATTGCCGTTTCTTGTGGTACTTGGGCGGGTTGCATCTTTGGCAAGATAGCAGGGGTTCCTTACCTCGCCTCGACGTACTTTCTCTTTGTAAAGCGCTCGCGCCCTTTTCAAAACGATCGGGGCGATTTGCCCGTCACCCGTACCCACGTGCTTTTGTAACCACGCTGGGACATCTTGTGATATCGCTTCAACCCGGTCGGGCAGTGCGCCTGCCGCGATGGCAATTGTCATGACGGAGAGTGTGAGACGGAGTGAATTCGGTAGCACCGGGAGATCTCCTGCTAGAATGTCCTCGGGGCCAGTCTACCACAATTCCTATGCAATCGGGTGCCAGCCAAGTGTACAAACAAAGCTTCCTGTTGCCTCAAATCCCATTTTGCATTTCGAGGGGCTTTTCGTTCATCTTGAACAAAAGTGCTGCGACGATGCATAGGTGTCTGGACACTCGGAGATCGACTTCCAAGTGAATGCCATGATTACTCGCCGAAAGTCTCTGTTGGTAACCGCAATGGCTGATCCGCACAATGCGCGGGGACAAACGGTGGCGCTGAATGATGCGGTAAGCAGTCTTCCGCAGTTGCACTCTCTTCAAATTCAACACGGAGACGAGGTCATTTTGCTCAAGCCCAACATGGCGCTGGCTTGGATAGGTTGGCCAATCTGAAGTTTTGTTCGAAATGCATTGTGGCTCTGTTGCTATGGACGGCAATAGATCGGTAAGAAATCCCACCCGTAGTCGAATTTCCTTGTTGGGACCTCATTTAGTTGAGGAAATCTTCACCGAATTCACTTGCCACGTCGACCACACGGTTATCGTCAGTTTGAATGGAGTTCGCGGGATAGCCTCCTCCAAGTTCAGCCTGAGGGGAGGTCATCCAAAAAGCTCGTTGCCAGGGCGTCATATCGGCCGGCAGCGCTTTTAACACAGTTTCCATCAAGGGAAGCGGAGTTCCGTCTTCTGCGAACTGAAAAGATGGGTACGCGTCGATGCCTTCATATGGAACAGAGAAAACCTTTCCGGTCCTCTTCCAGATCTCACCTATTCGCGTGATTTGCCAGGAACCTTTCTTCCACTGCGCATGAACAGATCTATTGTCCAGCAACGGATATTTCCGGGCAAACTCATCTTTGCGGATGTCATCGATCGCGCAAAACGGTTCTTCGAATTTGGTGAAATACATCTTCTAACCAACAACACTCGTTGAAACACACAGGTCTATACTGTCAGAAACCCAACTGCTTGAAAGTAAGATTGTTCACACATTGCAGCACGCTTCTTAGTGAGGGTTCAGGTTCATATTATTGAATTTAAATGATTTATCTCTATTTTAGTTCGAAGGGAAATCGCCATTTACTCAGCGTAATAACCCCGATTGCTGCAGATCGGGGCGACAATCATTGCAACATGAACATATTGATCACACATCATGTATGAGCCGCGTAGAGGTCTGCTTCGAATGGGTTATACGAAGACTGCATTATTGATGGCCGCAATGACGGCCTTGTTCATGGGATTGGGATACCTTCTGGCCGGAGCGGTCGGCATGCTGTTCGCATTGGTGCTGGCAGCAGGCATGAACCTGTTTACCTGGTGGAACTCAGACAAAATGGTCCTTCGCATGCACAACGCAAGGCAAGTTTCATCTGGTGACCATGCGGGGTTGTCTCAAATGGTCGGGGATCTTGCAAAAAACGCAGGCATGCCAAAGCCCGCTGTGTATTTGATAGAAACACCCCAGCCTAATGCATTTGCTACTGGGCGTAATCCCAACAATGCTGCCGTTGCCGTCACTACGGGGTTGCTACAGACCCTCACAAGGGATGAAATGGCGGGCGTTGTCGCGCACGAACTCGCACATATCAAGAACCATGACACTGCGATTATGACCGTAACTGCCACGTTCGCGGGTGCAATTACGATGCTAGCAAACTTCGCACTGTTCTTTGGTGGAAGACGGGATAGCGCCGTTGGACTAGTAGGGACCATTGCGCTGATGATCTTGGCGCCATTGGCTGCGGGTTTGGTCCAAATGGCAATTAGTCGGACAAGAGAATACGCCGCCGATCGCGTCGGCGCTGAGATTTGCGGTCAACCTCTGGCATTGGCATCTGCCCTCGAACGTATTCAGCAAGGAGCTGCAAGCATCGACAACGACGCTGCAGAGCGAAACCCGGCGACCGCACATATGTTCATCATCAATCCACTTCATGCGCACTCACGTGACAAGCTGTTTTCAACTCACCCGTCGACGGCAAATCGGATAGCTGCTTTGCGAATGCTAGCCCAACAGTCTAACCCCGCCGACGAAAGCAGCTATACTCGTAGCAGAAAACCATCATCCGGGACTGGCCCTTGGGGGTGAAGGTCGCATGCAGGGGTCTTGTCAGATTAACTTTGCTTGAGCGGGGCAGGGTGGTTGCGTAGCTTTTGCCCATGACCAGACCTGCTTCTTTCAAATACTTTAAAACCAGTCCCGAGATCATCCGCCTTGCGGTGATGTTGTACATCCGATTTCCGCTCTCGCTTCGGAATGTCGAAGATCTGCTGCACGAACGCGGGATCGACGTGAGCCACGAAACTATCCGATATTGGTGGAACAGGTTTGGCCCGATGTTTGCTGCTGAGATCAGACGGAAGCGTATTCAGCAGTTGCGCGCGTTCTCCAAATGGAAGTGGCATGTAGGCGAGTTTTTCGTGAAGGTGAATGGCAAGAGGCACTACCTCTGGCGGGCTGTAGATCATGAGGGCGAAGTGCTGGAAGCAGTCGTCACCAAACGCCGAAACAAGCAGGCCGCGTTGAAATTCCTCAGGAAATTGATGAAGCGACACGGTAAAGCGGAAAACGTCGTCACGGATCGCTTCGCCTCATACAAAGCCGCGCTCAGAAGCTGGGCGCGCTCTAAAAACAACAGACGGGAAGGTGGCTCAACAACCGCGTCGAGAACTCGCACCTGCCATTTCGACGACGCGAACGCGCGATGCAATGTTTCAGGCGCATGCGAAGTTTGCAGAAATTCGCCTCCGTCCATTCCTCGGTCTATAACCACTTCAACCAGGAAAGATCGCTCACCAGCCGGGACACCTTCAAGTTGACACGAAGCGCCGCTCTTGCCGAGTGGCGCGAACTTGGTGCTGGATAAAGGACAGCGTCACTGGCCTATTAGAGACTGGTTCGAATTCGTCTGACAGCACCCATTTGCCGGGCACAACACCGGCCCCATTACCTCAGATCTTGATTACGGCCATCTTGTCCTGAGTCATGTCATGTATGGTGTAACCGATACCACCGGTATTGTAGCCCGACTGGCGACGCCCGGCAAAGGGCATCCAGTCTACCCTGAATGCGGTGTGATCATTGACCATAACCGCTGTTGCGTCCAAATGCTGAATGGCTTGCATCGCAACGTCGAGCGTCTTGGTAAAGACGGATGCCTGAAACGCATAAGGCAAACTGTTCGCAGCCTGATATGCGGTTTCAATATCGTCATAACCGTAGACGCAAACGACTGGGCCAAAAATCTCCGCTGTTGACACGCGGGCATCCTGAGGCGGGTTTAGCAGAACTGTCGGAGCATAGGTTGTCTGTCCCAAGGGTTTCCCACCGGTAAGCACTGACGCACCCGACTGAACAGCTTCATCCACCCATTGTTCGACCCGATCGACTTCGGCGGGCCGGATCAGGGGACCGCAATCCACATTGGCGTCCGTGGCATCGCCAACTCTCAGCCCGCTGGCCGCATCAGCTAGCTTCTGTGCAACTTCAGCGGCAATTTTTGCTGGGGCAAAGACCCGTTGAACGGAAACACAAACTTGACCGGAGTGATAAAAGCCTCCTTTGGTCAGCAACGGGATCATTGCGTCGATACCAGCACTGTCATCAACAATAACAGGTGCTGCGCCGCCATGCTCCAAGGCGCATCGTGTTCCAGGGGCAAGCTTGGACCGCAGCATCCAGCCCACCTTCGCCGACCCTATAAATGAGAAAAACCCGACCCTCGGGTCAGTGATCATTTTCTCGGCCACATTGTTTTGACATGCCGCGAAACGGCACCAGTCTTTGGGTAGCCCGGCCTGGCGAAGAATGTCGACGAACGCCCGGCAGGACAAGGGGGTGTCCAGGGCAGGTTTTACAAGTACGGGGCACCCGGCGGCCACGGCAGGGGCAACCTGATGGACGATCAGGTTAAGCGGGTGGTTGAAAGCGCTTGCTGCAACCACAACCCCAATCGGCTCACGTTGTGTGAATGCTATCCGACCTGACCCGGCTGCGGTCAGTTCCATGGGAATCTCTTTGCCTGTCATCTGACCGATCTCATGGACGCACAATTCAACGCCGTCGATGGCCCGTGTCACTTCTACGCGCGCATCAACCAGTGGCTTACCGCCCTCACTTGCAATAAGCAGGGCAAGCTCTTCATGCCGTGCGGTCATAAGCTGAGCGGTAGTCTTGAGGATTTCTATCCTTCTGAACGCCGGTAACCAGCTCTTACGATTGCGGTAAAGGTCATGAGCCACCCCAAGCATGGCGTCGATCTCACTGTCTGAACAGAGCCCAACCGTGCCAATGCGTTTCAGAGTGAAGGGGTTAACAACGTCCAGGGTGATTTCGCTCATATCAGGCACGCCTTCGCTGCCAGTTCATCAATCAGCACACGCTGATTTTCGCTGTAGTCAACAGGAAGATCGACAAGATGAACTCCGCCTGCTGCGAATGCCCGCTCAAAGACCGGCACCAGATCTTCCGTACGTTCGATGCGATGACCGGTTGCACCGTAACTGTTGGCATACTGAACAAAATCGGGGTTGTTGAACTCCAATCCCCAGTCATCAAATCCCGCGTGCGACTGCTTCCAGCGGATCATGCCATACGAACTGTCGTTCAACACGGTCACCACCAAATTGAGCCCGAGCCGCACCGCCGTTTCAATTTCCTGACTGTTCATCATGAAACCGCCATCACCGCAGATCGCCATCACCCGACGATCTGGGTTAAGCTTTGCCGCCATCATGGCTGACGGCAATCCGGCTCCCATGGTTGCAAGAGCGTTGTCTAAAAGCACAGTGTTTGGCTGATAGGCTTTGTAGTTTCTCGCGTACCATATTTTATAGATCCCATTGTCCAGCGCGATGATATCGCAATCCCCCATGACTTTGCGGGTATCAGCCACAAAGCGCTGCGGGATGACGGGAAAACGGGCATCGTCGGAACCTGCCGATGTGTGCAGGTCCGTTTCCTCTTTGATACGGTGGAAATAGCTGCGGTCAAATTCCAACGGCCCACCCAGAATGTGCCCGAGCCTGGCGATGGATTGCGTCAGATCCCCCACAACTTCGACTTGGGGAAAATAGACCTGATCGACTTGCGCGGCCTTGTAGTTCACGTGGATAACTTTGGTGCCGCCTTCCTCCATAAAAAAGGGCGGTTTTTCGACAACGTCATGCCCGACGTTGATGATCAGATCGGACCGGTCGATGGCGCAATGCAGGTAATCCCCGTCCGACAGGGCCGCGGTTCCAAGGAAAAGATCGGAACGCTCATCCACCACGCCCTTGCCCATCTGGGTGTTGAAAAAGGGGATTTGCGTGTCCTTCACAAATTGGCTAAGCGCACTGCGTGCGTGTTTACGGTTGGCGCCTGCGCCCAGCAACAACAGCGGCATTTTTGCAGACCGGATCATCTCGGCCGCTTCGTTCAGGACAGTATCGCCAGCCACGGCATAGTGGCGTAGATGGGGTTGCAGAACGCATTCGTCCGTGTCCTCGGCCGCGATATCCTCGGGCAGTTCCAGTAGCACTGCGCCGGGGCGTTCTTCCTGTGCCACGCGAAATGCCTCGCGGATCAGCGACGGGATGGTATTGCCGTGGACGATCTGCTTGGACATCTTGCAGATTGGTGCAAACAAGCCCACCACATCAATTATCTGGAACTGACCTTGCTTTGATTTCTTGATTGGCTTTTGCCCCGTGATCATTATCAGGGGCATTCCACCGAGATGCGCATAGGCAGCGGGTGTGGCGAAGTTTGTAGCACCCGGTCCAAGTGTTGCCATGCAGACACCTGCTTTTCCGGTCAGGCGGCCATATGTGGCCGCCATGAAGGCAGCCCCCTGTTCGTGCCGTGTCAAAACCAGTTCGATCGAGGATGTTCTGAGAGACTCGAGAACATCCAGGTTTTCTTCACCGGGAACGGCAAAGATATACTCGACGCCTTCAGCTTCCAGCGCAGCGACCAACAAGTCTGAGGCTTTGGTGTGGGATGATGTGCTGATTTGTGAATCTGACATGCGTTCTCCTGCATTTGTGCGGGTTAATCTTACACGACCAGCCCGCAGGCAGCACCGGCTACCTTGTTCCATTGATTTTGAAAGGATTATTCTGCCGCCGATACCGGTGTCGGTTCCTGATACAGATCGTCCATAGAAACCGAACGCCCGTTATCCAGAACGATGCGTGCATGATATCGTTTCAGCAACCGGGGTTCGGCGACGCCACAACTATGGGCAATGATGCCAACCTCTTTTTTCATGTTCCTGGCATAGCTTGCGACGCGCTCGGACTTGCTGGCCGGATCAAGGCCAAACTGCAGCTTGGGGTCATGGGTTGTGATCCCTGTCGGACAGGTGTTTTTGTTGCACTGCAACGCCTGAATACATCCCAGCGCGAACATGAAACCCCGTGCCGAGTTTACAAAGTCCGCCCCTGCGCAAAATGCCCAGGCCACTTCGGACGGGTTGATCATCTTGCCGCTGGCGCAGATTTTCACCCGGTCGCGCAAGCCGTATTTCTTCAACATATCAACTGTCAGCGGCAGGCTCTCGCGCAACGGCATACCCATGTTGTCAATCAAACTCATGGGAGCAGCGCCAGTCCCGCCATCGGCACTGTCAATGGTAATGAAATCCGGAGCGCTTTCTGGTCCACGCTTCAGAATTTCCTCACACAGGCTTTCGAAAAATCCGTATGCCCCAATCACCGCCTTGAAGCCGGTCGGCTTGCCTGTGACGTTGCGCACGTAGTCGATCATGTCCAACAGATCGCCCACATTGTTGATCTCAGGGTGTCGGTTGGGGCTGATTGCGTCCTGACCGACTTCAAGTCCGCGAATGGCAGCAATGTCTTCGGTGACCTTCGCACCGGGAAGTATGCCACCCTTGCCGGGTTTCGCGCCCTGGCTTAACTTAATTTCAAACATCTTCACGGCATCATGCCTCGCTACTGTGCGTAGCTTGTCCTCGTCAAACCCGCCTTCTGGTTTGCGAACACCGAATTTGCCGGTCCCTATCTGAAATACTATATCTGCTCCGCTTTCCAGATGATAAGGCGACAAGCCCCCTTCGCCTGTGTTGATCCAGATCCCGGCCTTTTTCGCTCCTTCGGACAGGGCACGCACGGCCGGAACCGAAATTGCACCATAGCTCATGCCTGAAATGTTGAAGACAGAGGCGGTCGTATAGGGGCTTCGCGCAAATGGCCCGACCGTTACCGACGAGGGGTCTTCGGCGTCCTGCTCCAATGTGGGAAACGGGCAATTGACGAAATAAACCGTGCCGGTTGGCCGCAGATCACGCGACGACCCAAAGGCCACGGTGGAATCCACGTTTTTGGCAGCCCGATAGACCCAAGATCGTTCGGCACGGTTGAATGGCATTTCTTCACGGTCTTGGGCAAAGAAGTACTGCCGAAAGAACTCTCCCATATGCTCAAAAAAATATCGAAATCTAGCGACGACAGGATAATTGCGCCGCAACGTGCTTTCGGTTTGGGTCTTGTCGCGAAAGTAGATCACCACGACCCACAATACCGCGATGCCAATGGCAAAGATAAAGGCATAAGATAAGAATTCCAGGATGTTCAGGACCACACTGGTTACGTCAGACATTCTCTATTGCTCCTGCAAGTGGCGTGGCATGCGGACTGGACAGCGACGTGTCATCCGGCCCGCTGTTCACGGTTCAATTCACATTGGGTCCAAAGAGCGTCTAATCCAGTCACAAGGTGATCAAAATCTGATGAACCATGTACGGGCGACGGGGTAAATCGCAGCCGCTCGGTGCCGCGCGGGACGGTTGGGAAATTGATCGGCTGGACATAAATGCCATGATCGTCCAGCAGTATGTCGCTGAGCTTTTTGGTATGCACCGGGTTGCCGACGATGACCGGAACGATATGGCTGCCATGGTCGATCAGCGGCAAGCCCATCCCCTTCAGCCGCAGCTTTAGGATTTTTGCCTGTGTCTGGTGCTGCTCGCGCAGTTCCGGCGTGCGCTTGAGATAGGCGACCGAAGCCGCCGCACCAGCTGCAACCGCAGGCGGCAACGACGTGGTGAAGATGAAGCCAGGTGCATAGGAACGCACGGCGTCACACATCTTGGCACTGGCAGCGATATAGCCACCCATGACACCGTACGCCTTGGCTAGCGTGCCGTTGATGATGTCGATGCGATGTACCAGCCGGTCACGCTCGGTCACGCCACCACCGCGCGGGCCGTACATGCCTACCGCGTGTACCTCGTCGATATAGGTCAGCGCGCCGAATTCACCGGCCAGATCGCAAATCTCTTCGATGGGGCCGAAATCGCCGTCCATCGAATAGACCGATTCAAAGGCGATCAGCTTGGGCGCGGCGGGATCGTCCGCCTCCAGCAGCTCACGCAGATGGTCCACATCGTTGTGGCGAAAGATACGCTTGGCGCCACCATTGCGACGCACACCTTCGATCATCGAGGCGTGGTTCAGCGCGTCGGAATAGATGATCAGGCCGGGGAACAGTTTGGGCAAGGTGCTCAGCGTCGCGTCGTTGGCGATATAGGCACTGGTGAACAGCAGCGCTGCCTCCTTGCCATGCAGATCAGCCAGCTCAGCCTCAAGGCGCTTGTGATAGACCGTGGTGCCCGAGATATTGCGGGTTCCGCCCGACCCTGCGCCAGCCGCATCAACCGCGTCATGCATGGCTTTCAGCACCTCGGGGTGCTGCCCCATGCCCAGATAGTCGTTGCCGCACCAGACGGTGATATTCTGCTGCGATCCATCCGGACGGGTCCGAACCGCATGCGGAAAGTGCCCATTGCGGCGTTCGATATCAATAAAGGTCCGGTAACGTCCTTCGTCATGCAGCCTGGCAATCGCTGTATCGAGGTGATCAGTATAATCCACCGATGCCTGTGCTGCCAATCTCGGCGGGCGTTGCGGGTTTGAAAAACACTTCATTCGGATACTCCGATTGGACGCTCAGATACACTTGAAATCCGCAAAGTTGATACAGGCACAGCATGTTCATCCCGTCGGCAGCGGGGATTGGATCGGGTTAAACCAATCCCCGCTTTGTTACCTCAGGGTGAGTGGGGGCACAGGTTGCTCAATCAATCTGGTGCGACTTCTCCGCGCTCAGCACTGGGTAAGCTTCGGTATAAATCCAGTCCGTTTCCCGGGCGGGCACATGGCAAGTCTTGCATTCGAATTTGTAGTCTTCGGTCGTGGTCGTTTCACGATCTTCCACATCGAAGTAAGCCCAACCCCAGCCGTCGCCCCAAAGGTCATTTCCGTCAAACCGGTCGTGCTCGTCTTTCACCATGACAAACCAGCCCGTAGTCTCGGTCGCATAGGCTGCGGTACCAGTGGTGTACTCATCGGTTTTGCTCTCTAGCAGTTCCTTGATCAAAACCGCACCGTCGGGGAACGACCCGCGTTCCAGATAATATTCAATCACGCCCGGCTGCGTATAAACAACGTGCTGTCCGGTGGCTTCGCCTTCGTCCAGAATGGTCCAGCTACCCAGCATTGGCCAACTGGTACGAAACTCGCCCCTGGGCATGTGGATGTTGCCATTTGATCCAACGACCCCTTGGGTCGACACAGAAAACTCCTGTGCCGACCCGGGAAGCGCTCCGATTGGGCCTATCAGAGCGAGGCAACCCAATAGACGCATCACTTTTCAATTTCCCTGAAGGGCACGAAGCACCGGGTAGAACTGGGTAAATACGAAATCAGTATCTGCATTGGATTCATGGCAGGCGTTGCAGGATTCTGCCGGGAAGGCCTGCGCTGTTTCAGCATATGGTTCACCTTCGTGCCCAAAACTGTAGTAGACCCAGCCGCCCGGTTCGCTGCTGAACCGTTCCGTATCTTTGACCGTCAGTTCAAGACCGACGAATTCACCCTGAAAGTACCCGTTGCCAGACACTTCGAAACAGGCGCCATCTTCTTCTGTGCAATTGTCGCCTTCGCGGATCATCACCAATTCTTTGGCAATCTGCGTACCATTCGCCCATTCACCGGTTTTGGCAAAGTGGTCAAAGGCCGAAGGCTCGACATAGACATTGTGAAACTCTGGAAAAGGTGCCTCGCCGTCATTCAGGGCATTGGGGGTCAGTGGCGAGCCGATGAAAACCCAGCGACGATAATCGGTGGGAACATTGATTGACCCGTCGTCATTAAAGACTGCTTCGGTAATAGTTTCTGCTGAGGATTGAGCTAGAACTGCACCCGCCAAAACAAATGCGACAATTCCTGTGGCAGTGGCGTAATGTGTTAGCTTCATCGAGAGGTCTCCTTTTGGCTGACCTCAAATCTAGTGCCCCAAATTTTATATTTTGGTTATAGTTTGTATAACCGGCCCACCCACCTCCCTGAGGTACAAGACACTATGGATCTTCGTCGCATTCGATATTTTCTTACCGTCGCCCGTACACTCAATTTTTCTCAGGCTGCGAGAGAATTGAAGATCTCGCAGCCTGCATTGAGTAAAGCCATCCAACAGCTTGAAACGGAGTTTGGCGGATCTCTAATCCGAAGAGAAGGGAGGTTGACGCACTTGACCCGCCTGGGTGAACGCATGCGCAACTCTCTTCAGGAAGTGGAGGACGCGGCAAATCGAGCTGGACAGCTTGCATCGCGAATTGTGAAGACCGAAACCCCGTGTATCCGTATCGCGATCATGTGCACAATAGATCCAGGCAAAGTCGGTCGCTGTTTGGCACAGTTTCAGCAAGACCACCCGAACCTGTCCATCGAGTTGCTGGACTTCACCGCCGCAACGATTCAAGAGGCGCTTTTGAATGGCATGGTCGATGTCGCGATCCTTGGCAGTCCTGTCGAAGCTGTTCCGCGGTTGCGCACGCATGAATTGTTTCAGGAGCGCATGGTAATGTCCTGCGGTTCACAAAATCGTCTAGCTCAACGCGAGTCGATTCCCCTGAAGATGATAGCCGAATTCCCCTATATCGACAGGTTGCGATGCGAGTTTCGCGATATGATCCTGTCGATGATTGACAAGAACGATGTGAGCCTAAGTGTAGTGGCCAGCAGTGAGCGGGAAGACTGGATAAAGTCATTGCTTGCGCAGGATCACGGTATCTCGATCATGCCGGAAAGTTCTGCCAGTTCAGCTGGCCTGAAATCAGTGATTTTGCAGGATCAGAAACTACTCAGATCGGTTTATTTGACAATCCCTGCTGGTCGCGAAGACCAGCTCCCTGTTCAAGCGCTGATTAAACACGTCAAATCGTTTAATTGGACCATTGCATCGGAGTAAGTGAACGCTTTCGTATAGTCTAACCGACAGCACCGAAATACAACTCTCCCTGCCCAAAGCAGGCATATGTTGGCATGGCGTTTGATTACATTGCATCTGCAGTAGCGCAGCTCCTCCAACAAACCAAGGCGGTTATTTATCCACACCGCAGCATACGGAAATTTGGGCTCGAAGTAGTCAATCGCCGCGCTAGCAGGAATGTCTGCTCTGCAGACAAAGCAGCCACAGAACGCAAGTTCGACCTTACCAATGAACGAAGACCACGAATGACAATCACAAGGACTTGGTTTTTCCTCTACGACACGCTCGTAATCAGAAAGAGAAGGTTACACCAACCAGTGGTCCTGTTTGCATGACGTCATAGGCGAATGTCCCATCGGACCGTTCCGTCTCATAATCGATTTCGTAGTGCCGCCATCCGAAACGAATAGAGGTATTTTCCCAAGCTTGATAGGCGAAGCCCAGCGAAACACGCCAGTGGGAGTTGACATTTTCGCCACCAAGGCCTGCGTCAGCCGCAGCAACCAAGAACCAACGGTCCGAGAGCTCCCACGTGCCACGAGCGCCAACAACCACCTCGGTCCATGTTTCAGTCCCGCCAAGGGTAACGCTAGGCCCCATAGTGGAAACGTCAGCCTCCTGCTTCAGTTCGTTGTAGCGAAGCCCAGCTTGAAGATCGACGGAATACCGGTGATCGTTCTTGCCATAAACCCCATTTGCAACTTTGTAACCGCCCAAAAATCCGATCCACGATTGCTTAACATCGAGGTCAACGTCAATGTTCCCGGCCGGAAGTGGGATGGATTGTTCGGTCCCTAGCTTTGCGTAGTTTGCGTCGACTATGAAACCCCAATTCCCCGTCCAACCTTCGTATTGTGCCGAGATACCGAAGTCTAAGAGTTCCAGCGCGTCTTTAAGATCCAAATCAAGATCAACGCTGGTATTTGCAATAGTCGACGTCCCCGTTAGCGATTGCGGAAGAAAACCGTAGACAGTCACGCCATGTCGCCAGTCTTCAGAAATTGAGAGAGCTACGGGTTCGGCCTTCGTGACCGAGGGTAACATTATGCCGAAAGCAGCAGCGATAAGAGCCAGGGTTTTCGATGAGAAAAAGAAAGCAAGTTGCATCACATTCGGTCCTTCAATCGCGCAAGTTCTAAATTGTCCTGACCGGACTGCGCCGGTCAGGACACTTGATCGGGGGCCGTTTAGTCCGACTTTCCAGTGAGACCTTGAGCAAACAGGATGTTGTCCACGAGTTCCTTTGTTTCAGGTCGAAGGTTTTCAATTCCGCCATATAGTGGCCCATGCCCGGGAGGCATGTCAGGATAAAGTTCTTTCATGGCAAGATGGCGTTGGGCCATCAGACTGAAATTGGCACCGAAACCTACTCCAATACGAATGGAGTCCTGCGGCCGATCCTCACGCGGGTTCTTGTATAGGTCATACATGGCAGCGAGGATGGGATTTCCGCCCGGAGGTGGCAAATGCATCTTGTATTGCTGCTTGACCAGAGATCTCAGCACAAAACCTTCGTAGACAAATACATAATCTCGACGCCCATGCGTTTCCCCGAGAAGCCAAAGCGCGGTTTGATCAACCCCGTCGATAATCCGGTCGCGTGGGATGCTCGCCTCGCCGTCGCCCAGTCGCGCAAAGGTGCTGAAAAGATCAGAAACGTGGGTGATATCTTTAACACGTGTCCCTTCCTCAATCATCCCGGGCCAGCGGACAAAGGCATTAACACGAACGCCACCTTCCAGATGCTCGGTCTTGCCGCCGCGATAGATCCGGTCGGACTGGCCGCTCTTGTCGACGAACTCCATGAACGGGCCATTATCTCCCATGATCACGATGATCGTATTATCTGCTATTCCAAGTTCCTCGATCCGGGTCAGGATTTCACCGATGTAACCATCGACCTTAACGATAGCTTCTGCGACCGGTCCACCGTTTAGAGTTTGGGCCTGTTCGATATCAGTCCTGGTAAAGCTGATCGGGAACAACGGCCAGTACTGCAAGAAGAACGGCTTGTCGCCTTTGGCAAGCTTTTCCAGTTGATCTAGAGTGCTCTGCTTGTAGCGCTGCCCCATGGCGACATAATCGTCCTGCGAGAACTTCTGTCCCGGCTCCATGTGGACCTCGCGTATTGCTCCACCTTTTTCACCGACGGTTCCATAGACCATTGCGTAAGGGTCGATGCGGAATGTGTCATCCAGCATCAGATCAGTTGAACGAAGCCGCAGATCGACACCATCAACATGTCCTTCGTTCAAAGCCGTCGAATTCATCAAGGCAAGTTGCGCCTGTTGGTGAATCGGATGTTCGGCATAATCGAAACCTTGGTTGATCGCATAGCTTTGCTCGATATCACCCATGTGCCACTTGCCGATATGAGCCGTTGCGTAGCCATTTTCGCTCAGCACTTCGGCCAAGGTTACTTCGCGGTCCGCCAAACCCTCGCCCTCAGGCACCGCTTTGGCCTCATCGAAACCGGTCCGGACCGGGTGTCGCCCGGTCAACATGGCGACGCGAGTGGGTGTGCAAGACGGTTCGGTATACATCCGCATCATGGACATACCTTGGTCTGCGAAGTCCGTGATGTTTGGTGTCGAGTATCCACGTACCACGTCGAGATCTGGCATTCCGACTTCGCCAAACCCTATGTCATCCAGCAGAATGTATAGAATGTTTGGGGGGTTTCCGCCGTTTTTTTCTCGGAACTCCGCCAGCTTGACGTCGATGTCTTTGTCTTCAGTTGCCCAGCGATCACCGTGCTGGCGCTCCAGAATTCGATACTCGGCGTCTCGAATAATCGAACCTTCTTGAGCCTGAGCTATGGATGTCGACAAGACAAGTGCGACTCCGAAAACCGGCACTAGTAATTGATTTAGACTTCGCATTTTTGCTCCTCTTTTTGTTGCATTGTGAAACGGTGTCCGCGGCGCACGAAAATCACCCGGGCGTTCCAAACTCTCTTGTCTGTTGTTCCAATTGACCCCGCTCTGTTCAGTCGGGTTCGAGCTTTGCCAAAATTTCCTTCTTCAACCCTGCAAGGCTACTATTGAAGGCATCGTTCCAGACATCCTGTTGAGCGAATTCGCATTGCTGGCTCGTCATCAAAAGTTCGAAATCTCTGCAAATCTCGTCAAGCTCAGCGTCCGTTTTTCGGCGCTTCTGAATTTTTTCTGCAAGTCCACCAAAATGCTTCTCGAATACTCGCATGTGCCTGTCGAACCCTTTATCTCCCGCTAAGATCACATTACCTACCGCTGAAGCCAGTGGGAGTTTCACACGGTGAGAAAGGGGTGAAAATCCTTTCAATTTGACCGTTTATCAGTAGTCTGCTGGGATGGGTCCTAGGGAAACTACAGCCAACAAGCACCCGCTTTGGTCGGGGCAATTGGAGTTGGAAGAAGTTCGTGAAGAGCTCAATCGTGTAAAGTCCAGCGAGCTTTTCTCAGGCGCGAGTCGGCTCTCTGAATTGCTGGACTACATCGTAGAACAGAACCTTCTTGATCCCACACGAAAGCCGCTCGCCAAAGCAATCGCCGAGGATGTCTACGGCAGACCTCCGGATCAAAACGGTGACAGCCATAACATCGTTCGGGTTGACGCTGGACGTCTCAGGCGCCGGCTTGCACAGTATTTTGCCGGCCCGGGAAGAGACGACCCAATCCATATTCATATCGATCCCGGCGGGTATGTACCTCGTTTCGAACTCAAGTATTCCGCGGACACACAGACTGAGGGCGTTGCGACAGATTTGCAACCCTATAGCAGATTGAAAAACAGGGCGATTCAGATTGCCGTAAGCATCTTCGTGGCGCTTGGTGTCGGTTTAGGCTTGGGGATCACAATCAGTTCTATGGGAGAAACCACGACCGACGTTTCCGGACAATTCGAGACCTCAAATGATCCCACGCTAGAGGCAGAAAGGCGCGCACATCTGGCGAAGTCGCCGTCTAGCCTTCAAGCGGTGACGCTCTCAGATCAGGCGCGAAATCTGATTTTTCCCATGATTGAGCGGGCACAGGTTGAATTAGCTTTGGCGATGTTCCGTCATGCAATCGAGAAGGACGAATCCTACTTTGGCGGATATGCAGGTGCATCCCAGTGTTTGGCTGCTTTTGCGATTTTTGCGCCAGACGGTCCTGAGCGTTCTGCTCTGCTAAAGGAGGCGCGCCATTTGGCCAACCAAGCCGAAGTTCTATCTCCTGCCAACTCATGGACGCAATCGGCACTGTCCTGGGTTGACCTTGCCGAAGGAGATACAAAGCGAGCCATGGAGCACGCAGACATTGCCTTGGATCTCGCCCCTAAGGACGGCAACGTACTAGATTTCTATGCAATGGTCATGCTTGCGACTGGCGACTTTGACGCAGCACTCGCCGCGTCGACGAGCGACCGTCCGCGGACTTCGGGCTTAGGACGATTTGCAAACAAGAGTATCTATGGCGCTGCTAGCTTTCACGCAGGAAAATACGAGCAAGCCATCGACGCTCTCAATGCCGCCACCCGCGCCGGAGACCCGATTTCGGCTCCCACTTTGATCTACCTCGCAGCAGCGAATGCGGCGCTCGGAAATCAAGCAGAGGCCTTAGCCTTGGAGACAGACTTGAAGCAAAACTGGCCGACAATTGACACTATTGCTCTTTTGGATCGCCTTTATGTGAATCCAGAGCAGGTTCGCGCCCTAACTGATCACTTAAGTACCATACCTCAAAGGTGAGCTTTAGGCTCAGAGAAGCCGTAGCCGCGGAGCAGAAAGTAAGGGTTGGACAAATGGCCTCTGTGGGTGGCTCCTGCATTGCAAGTGTTTTCTGGTGATATTCGCGGTCTTT
>NZ_CYUD01000024.1 GCF_001458295.1 Ruegeria denitrificans | reverse complement strand
AAAAAGACCGCGAATATCACCAGAAAACACTTGCAATGCAGGAGCCACCCACAGATGCCATTCATCGTGCAATCACATGCTGCTTTGCAGCTGATCAAGAGCCGACGTTCGTACTAATCTCAGATTTTGGTCAACCTGAAATTCGGCCAATCCAACAAATCGTGCTCGAGATCTCTCGTCAATTTAGTGCGGCTCCGCTTCTCCAGGTTTGGACCTCAGCGGCCGCTCTCAATTCCCGCTATATGTTTTCACTCATATCGTTGCTCCTGAATTCGAGCGTCTCAAGCGTAGTCGTTTAGTCCAAAGAAAAGGTAGATTTATATTCAGATTGGATTGAGTGTTAGGGTGCAGTCACAACAATGTACCCGCACCTTCAAGCAAAGGTGCTCTTGGATTTTGGGGGAGCGAGTGATCGAATTTTACAAATCTATCTTGAGAACTACGGGACATCGTCAGGTGGTCAACATCTTGCTGTCGCTGGCCATTGCCGCCCTGGCGGCGTTTCCACTGAACTACCAGAAGGAAATCGTGAACGGTCTGACCGAAAAGAACATAAGCCCCGGAGGCTTGCTGTGGCTTGGTGCTGCTATGTGCGCGGTGATAACCCTGAGTCTCGCGCTGAAATGGGTGCTGGGGTATCTTTCGAGCGTCCTGGGCGAAGACATGATCCGCAAACTGCGCAAGCGCATTTGCAATCTGTCGCGCGAAAACCCGGCAGGTTCCGAGAAAGTTGCCTATGGTGCTAAAGCAACAATGGTGTCGGCCGAAGCCGAACAAGTGGGAAAGTTCTCTGGTAGCGCTCTGTCTGAACCCATCGTACAGGCCGGCACCCTTGTTGTGATCGTTGGGTATATTGCGGCCAATCAACCCTCTCTGGGACTGATTGCAATTGGCATGATTGTCCCGCAGGTGTTTATTGTTCTTCTCGTGCAGACGCGCGTGAACTCCCTTGTGTCAGACAGAGTTCACACATTGCGCAAAGCCACAAACTGGCTTGTTGACCCTGATCGCTCGGCCGCGGAGGTCACTCCTAAATTTGACGAGATCTACGATACCCGTTCCCGGATATTCGTCTGGAAGCTGTCTTCGAAATTTGTACTCAGTGCCATTAACGGCGCCGGGACGGTGGGGGTTCTTGTTGTGGGCGGTTGGCAGGTCCTGGAAGGCAATACGGATGTCGGCACAGTCGTCGCCGCCACCGTAGGTTTGACACGTCTTCAGGGCCCGACGCGGCAGCTGATTGCCTTTTATCGACAGGTCAGTGCAACAGCTGTGAAGTTTGAACTGCTGCGGGAAGCAGGCGTGGATATGGCTGACGCGACCACCTGAAATTTGCACGCATGAATAGACGCCCTATCGTTTGAAGGGGGTAAAATAATGACGAATGAAGCCGGATTTGTGTTCGCTCTGATTGCCGTCGCGGGTGTGCTGATGGCAAGCAACCGTGTTCGCTATGACTTCGTTGCCTTGATAGTTGTTCTTGCGCTTGCCCTCAGCGGCACGCTGACAATTGGGGAGAGCCTATCGGGCTTTGGGAACAGCGTTGTAATCCTTGTCGCCTGCCTTCTTGTGCTGGGCGAAATGTTGGATAGAACCGGCGTTGCTCGCGCAGTAGGGGACGCCATCATGCGGCACGGTGGTCGTGGTGAAACTGGATTGCTGGTGCTCATCATGATCAGCACGGCGCTTCTGGGGAGCGTTATGAGCTCAACAGCCGTCGTCGCAATTTTCATACCGGTCATTCTGCGAATTGCTCAAGAAACGGCAAACGACAAGGCTCGTTTTTTGATGCCAATGTCCTATGCCGCGTTGATAAGTGGCATGCTGACCCTGATCGCCACGCCTCCGAACCTTGTCGTAAGTGATGAGTTGGTGGCGCAGGGATACCAACCTTTCGGTTTGTTTTCCTTTTTTTTGATCGGTGCGTCGGTTCTGGTTGTTGCAGTCCTGTTTGTTTTGTTTTGGGGTCGCTACCGGTTGAAGACCAAGTCGACCCCTGATGAGCAAGGGTTCGCAATTTCCGGAACGACGCTTGCTGGTATGTGGGAAACCTTTGGATTGGATTTACATTCCGCGACTTTCAAGGTCACTGGCAAAATACTCTCAGAGGACGTTGACAAGCTGTTGGGAAGTGGCACGGCAATACTCGTTCGACTGAGGCCTGGCGCCAAAGGAAAGTACCTCGCAGCCATGTTTCGTGAAGGTATGGAACTGCTACCGGGCGACATTGTATTCATTCGAGGATCCCAAGACGCACTGGCGGAGTTATCAACAAATGCGTTGTTTGCCAAAACTTTGGGTTTTCAGAAATCAAGCGCTGTTTGGATCGATCAGTTGGGTCTTGCGGATGTATTGATCCACCCCGAGGCTAATGTGATTGATCGACAAATGCATGATGCACCCGGGTTCGAATCCAAAGGGATTGAGATTGTTGGCCTGGTGAGAAACAGCGAGCCCGTCGAACACCCCAACACTACAGTTTTGCAATCAGGCGATCGTCTTATGCTTGCCGGATCATGGGAAGACTTGGATCGTGCGGTTGAAAGGCATGATATGTTGGTGCTTCTGTCCTTCCCAAATGAGCGGACATCCGTCCCACCGGCAGCTAAGGGTTTTTGGGCTGCGATTGCCATCATGGCCACGATGGTTGCCCTGACGGTCTCAGAAATCGTCTCAATAACTGCTGCAGTACTGATGGCCGCGGTAGCGGCAGTCTTGCTTCGCACTCTTTCCGCCGAAGACGCGTATCGCGCCGTAAAGCTTCCAAGCCTCGTTCTTATCGCCGGGATGTTGCCACTTGCCGACGCGCTGCAAGCTACGGGCGGATCGGACCTAATCGTCGACCAACTGCTTTACCTTGTCGGAGAAGCCAGTCCGCGCGCAGTCATGGCGGCGATCTTTGTTTTAACGGCCTTATTGGGCTTAGTCCTATCCAATACTGCCTCTGCGGTACTTGTTGCGCCGATTGCTATTTCAGCCGCCGAAGCGCTTGGGATTTCACCATACCCAGTTGCGCTGTGTGTTCTGATAGCTGCATCCGCGTCATTTTCGACTCCGATCTCAACGCCTGTGGTCACATTGGTCGTTGCACCCGGGGGGTATAGTTTTGCTGACTTCCTCAAACTCGGTGTGCCGCTCACAATACTGACCGGCACTGTCGCGGTGATCATCGCTCCAATGCTGTTCCCTTATTAACGGTTTACTCCCTAATTTATGTCGTTGTTTTAGTTGGCACTTCGGGGGCAAAGTGAAGTCAATTGTTTACACACCCATACTGGAATCCAACATCGCAGTGAGCAACGAGGCGTTCTGTGTCTTTTTCAGTCCAGTTCTCGGGTGCAGTAACCTGCACCCACGGACCTATGTAATCCTCGGCAAAGTAGGCATGCCCATGTCCAGGTGGTGTCCCGAAAGATAATGCCATATCGAGGGCCAACTGAAACTTGGTCACAACCGGTATAAATGTAAGGTGTTCTGAAACATCTTCCGCGGGCGGTTCTTTCATCCATGGAGGAGCACGCCAGAAGGAAAACGGATCGTAAAAGACAATTGGATCACTTGAGTACTGCAAGAAGACAATTCGCATCTGGCCCCAATCAGCCGCAGCCTCAGACGCGTCCGCGAAGTGGGAAGCGTAGCGAACAATCGAACCATCACCAATTGTAGGCAAAACCCAAGGGCTGCCCGGTTGTCGGGAATTCTGCACACGCTGCCAAAAGTCTGAAGGAAATGGCGGCCCCACCCAGAACGCTCCATCGATAGGATCACCAACCAGACGAAACAGGTTGGTTGCATACATCGACGACCAGGCCCCGAGGCTTAGTCCGTGTGCGTAAAGCTTGGGGCGGTCATCTTTTGGGAGGGTTCGCCAATAGTCGTGCACAACTTCCATAAGAGCGGTCGCCTGATCCAGGCCAGTGCGGGTTTCAAGAACCAAAGCAAGTGGTGATTGCATATAGGAATACTGGACGCTTACAGTCGCTATATCTCCGTTGTGCATGTATTCGACAGGATCGTGCGATCCTGGATCCATCCAACCGGTTCCGGTGGGGCTTGTAACAATCAGGATCTTTCGTTCGAATGCATCAAGGCGCTTCAGCTCCGCCAAGGCCAGTTCCGCCCGCTCCATTGGTGTGTCGGCATTTGCCCGACCCACATAAACCCTGATTGGGTCCAAAGCGGGTCTGCCAGAAAATTTTGAAATAACTTCCGCATCCGGTCCGGTCTCGACAAAGTCGCGGCCCGGCTTGCCCATAGCCGCCCAATCGATGAGCGAGGCAGACGACCCGGTGTTGTTTGGATTGGCAGGCTTTGGTGGCGCGGTGTCAAAAAGTTCCTGAGCCGCCTCGTAACTTTCGTCGAGCGTAGCGACTACCCGATCGAAAACGCCATCTCGAGTTACGATAAACAGTACTGTGAACACTGTCAAAGCGCCGAGGATATTGGCCCGCCTTGGCGGCATGAAGCGATAGAACTTAGCGCGCGTCCATCGAAACATGCCTTCAATCAATTTGCCGATCAGATAGGCGGCGGAAAATGTGAGCAAGGCGATGGGTAGCATTGTCATCAGGTATTGGGTTTCGGCCTCTGCAAGCCCCATCTTGCTACGCAAATCGTTCTGCCACTCAAGGTTAAGGGTGATCGACCAGACCGCGAGTGTCAGTACTGTACCCGTAAGCAACACATCACGCAGAACAGCCAGCTTACGTGGAATTACAGGCAGGTCGGCTGCAAGCCAGATCAAGCCAATCACTTTCCCTATCAAGTATCCAAGCGACATGACCAGGCCACCAAGAACGCCTTGCGCCATCGGCCCTCGGGGGATCATGGACGGTGTCAGTGACGCTGCAAACAAAATCAGACCAAGCAGAAAACAAGGAATGGACAATCCAGCAATAAATGCGCGCAACCGAACCATTTCCCTCATCCTTCCTATCGTAAAGCTTGGGCCCGCCCTGCTTCAGCTCAGAAATTCGCGAAGTTTGCGGCGCGAGCCAGGAATGTTGTTGACTAACTGACCCGTCACAAAATTCACGACAAAACCTAAGCATAATGATATTCTTACATATAGAATACATTATCTTTTATTGCCGAGTGCCAGTCTTTGCATCGGCACGTGTTGTGTCCGTGCGACCTATCACGCGGTGCAATCGGAGATTTGGAAACAATGATCATTCGGGGGGAAGATCAACATGTCGTCAAACAACACCGATCCAAACGACAAGAATGAACGGCATCGGGCACCGCTTTTTGGTATGGCCGGCGTCGTTGGCTTTGTCGCAATCCTTTTTGTCCTGTTCATGGTCTATCTATTCACTCGTTCAGAGGGCCCGACCCGGATCGCTCCCGTCGGCGGTGATGCAACTCAAAGCGAATAACCTATCCAACCTTCACGGATCGGTTCTGTCCAGGAATCTCTCATTACAATCAGGAGCAATTTGATCATGCCCAGCGAACGGCCACATTTTCATGCCAAAGGCAATCCTCCGTCACAGCACACCAAATCCGTTCTGGAGGCTGCACACGATGCCTTGCCTTTCGACGATACCCGCGACTTCGACGAATGCGAACGCGGTCTGATCGCAAAAATGGAGCATCCTAAAATCATGGCGGATGCAGGTAACGTTGCGTGGGACATGGGGCAGTTCGATTTTATTGACGAGGCGGATAGTTACGAAAGCATTCACCCGTCGCTGTTTCGTCAGGCAAAGCTGAACCAGGACTACGGACTATATGAGGTCGTCGAGGGTATTTATCAAATCCGCGGTTTCGACCTGTCCCAGATGTCTTTTGTTCGCGGGAAAACTGGTTGGATCGTTTTCGACGTGATGGTGTCAGCGGAAACCGCACGCGCCGGGTTGGAACTGTTTCGATCACATATTGGCGGAGAGCTTCCCATTACCGCTGTGATCTACTCGCACAATCATGTGGATCATTGGGGCGGGATAAAGGGTATCATATCGGAAGAAGATGTGGCAGCCGGCAAAGTTGAAATCATCGCTCCCGTTGGCTTCATGGACAATACGGTGTCCGAAAACGTTTATGCTGGTAACGCTATGAATCGCAGGGCTTATTACCAGTACGGTATTCTACTACCCGTTGATCCACATGGCTATGTCACACAGGGTCTGGGACAGGCTGCATCACGTGGCGCTGTGACACTGATTGCCCCTACGCGGATCGTCTCAAAAGACTATGAGGAATTCGAGGTGGATGGCATTCCGATGGTTTTCCAAAACACGCCGGATACTGAGGCGCCGTCGGAAATGAACACCTACATTCCCGGCATGAAGGCTTTGTGGATGGCCGAAAATGTCACCCACTGCTTGCACAATATTTATACCCTTCGCGGCGCTCCAGTACGCGACGCGTTGGTTTGGTCAAAGTACATAGCGCAGGCCTTGTACCGATTTGGTCAAGAGGCCGAAGTTATGTTCGCCGCGCACCACTGGCCGCGATGGGGAAATGCGAGGATTCAAGAGGTGCTGCGGGCGCAGCGCGATATCTACGCGAATATGAACAATCAGGTTCTTCATCACGCAAACAACGGCGTCACAATCAACCAAATCCATAACGTCTACAAAGTCCCCGAGGGTCTTCAGAAACACTGGCACGCTCGCGGTTACCATGGCTCACCTGAGCACAACAGCCGTGGTGTAATCCAGCGATACCTCGGATTTTGGGACTGTAATCCCGCAACACTGATTCCGCCTTCACCGGAAAACTCAGCGCCGGTTTACGTCCGAATGATGGGCGGGGCCGAGGCAATTGTCGCTAATTGCCGTGAAATGTACGAAGCCGGTGATTATTTGATGGTTGCTGAAATTCTGAACAAGGTTGCGCTTGCCGAACCCGAAAACGAAGTCGCTCGTGATCTTCTCGCGGATGCCTTCGAGCAAATCGGTTATCAGCAGGAAAACCCTGGGCTTCGCAACTCATTCTTGGCGGGCGCTTTTGAATTGCGATCCGGTATCCCTTCCGGGCAGGCCGTCAAAACAACCAATCCTGACGTTATGCGCGCCATGTCGACTGAGCTGTTTCTGAACTTCCTCGGAATCCGGCTCGATAGCGAAAAAGCTGAGGGGCTGAGGTTTACGATCAATCTGAGAACTCCGGATAATGGAGAGGAATTTATTGTCGAACTGGAAAACGCGACGTTGACGAACACAAGGGGGTATCAGGCTGAAACTGCTGACCTGACGCTGGCGATTGACCGTGCAAAGCTGGAAGAAACTCTGGCCGGAGAGAAGAGCTTTGAACAACACCTTGCCGAAGGCTCCGCTCAGGTCACGGGTGACCCCTCTATTCTGAAAACACTGGCCAGTCTGCTGGTGGATTTCGACCCAAAATACGAAGTCTTTCCGGGCACACGCGCCAGTGATGAACAAGCTATTGAACACGACCCCTATGACGCGGAAGAACTGAAGGGCGTGGTGCCTGAGTGATGTGGTGCTCCCGCGCCGAATACCCAAAATATACTGGATCGCGGCTGCATGCTTGACGGGTTGAAGATTGATCGCAGGAACGTGGTTTCGGATCTTGTCGCAGGTGCCACGTTCGCAATCGTCAACGTTCCGCAAGGAATGGCCAATGCTGTTCTTGCGACCGTCAACCCTGTCGCTGGTCTTTACGCGCTAATGGTCGCCATGCCCGTCGGCGCAATCTTCACCAGTTCCGTTTTTATGAATGTATCAACGACTGGCGCACTATCGGTTGCCGTCGGTGAGGCATTGTATGGGGTTGAGGACGATAGAAAGATCGGCGCATTGATCGGCCTGGTTATGATGATTGGGATGGTGCAGTTGATTTTTGGGCTGCTGCGTATGGGGCGGCTGGTCCGATATGTATCCAACTCGGTGATGACAGGATTTATTACCGGGATTGCAGCTCTGATCATTCTTGGCTCTATTCCTGATATCACTCGGTTTGAGAGCGCACAGCCAAATCATTTGTTGCGCCTTTCCGATACCGCATTGAACTGGCGTAGTTTCGATACCGCTTCGGTTATTATCGGCGTGGCCACAATTGTCCTTATTTTTCTGATCCAGCAAACGCGATTAAGTAAGTTCTCGCTGGTCCTTGCTCTGGGTGCGACAACCGGGTTGGCCACGCTATTTCAAGGCGGCTCGATCGTGCTGGTGAAAGATGTCGCGATCATTCCCCGAAGTTTGCCCACGCCAATGCTGCCGGACTTAAGCTACTTTCCAGAACTGATCCTGCCCGCCATTGCCATCGCAGTGATCGGGTTGGTACAGGGCGCCGGTGTTGGTCAAAGCTTTCCGAACCCCGATGGGCGGTTTCCAGATACTTCGCGTGATTTCGTCGGCCAAGGCGCGGCCAATCTCACAGCAAGCGTGTTTGGTTCGATCCCTTCAGGTGGGTCAATGTCGGGAACGGCTGTCAGTGTTCAGGCCGGAGCGTGTTCGCGCTGGTCAAACATCTTTGCAGGCGTAACAGTGGTATTGATCGTCTTTTTGTTCGTGGACATGGTCAAGCTTGTTCCCATGGCCGGTCTGGGTGGGCTTTTGTTCGTGGTGGGCGTGCAGAATGTCCAACCCAAGTCTATTGCTGTCATTTGGCGGACCGGAACGATGGCCCGTGCTGGTTTTACTGCGACGCTGGTGGCAACGCTGTTATTGCCGCTGCAGTTTGCAATCCTGTTGGGCATCGCAATCTCTTTCGTTCTTCAAATTCTGCGCTCCGCTAACCAGATCGAAGTTCGGCAGATCTCCTTGGTCGAAGGGGGCTTCCCAATAGAGCGGCCTGGTGCGACCGCTCTTGAGGAAGGCGAAATTACGGTTCTTCGCATTCGCGGAGAACTGTTCTTTGCGTCGGCGCAGGCTCTTGAAGCTCAGTTGCCCGAAGCAGATACGGGACGCCATTCAGTGGTATTATTGGTGCTTCGTGACGTTGACGACTTGGGAAGCACGATCATTCGATTGCTAAGCCGATACTCTAAAGAGCTTGAACATCACGACAGCAAGCTGGTTTTGACCGGTGTGAACAACAAGTTGCAAGGACAATTGAAACGAACCGGACTGCTGAAGCGATTGTCGCAAGAGAACGTCTTTGAGGAGCAAGCTGAAATCGGGGCAGCGCTTAATGATGCCATGGAACAGTCCCGTATTTGGATCGATGCGAAACGCAGTCAGTCATCCAGCACTTTGGGATCAGAAGGACGCAAATAGATGCCCGAAGTCGTTTTGATTTTTACAGGTGTTGTCGTTTTTGCTCAGATGTATGGGCTGGGAACCCGGCAAGAAGTTGGGAGCATTCGTGCGTTGCTGTCCGATACTTCGCTTTTGTTTCGTTCCCTGATTTCAGTTCTCGTCGTGATGCCTTTGGCAACACTCGTTATAATGTTTTTGCTTCCCGTGCGTCCTGAGGTTGCTCTGGGTTTGGCCATTTTGGCCGCCGCGCCCGGAGCGCCTCTCACAACGCGCCGGTCCGAAGCCGCAGCCGCCGATTTCAACTATGTTGCGTCATTGCAGTTGCTTCTTGCTCTGTTGGCAGTGGTTTATACGCCGTTTGTGCTATTCTTATTTAGTCATCTGCCCCAGGTCGCGGCTACTCCTGTTTCGTTGGATACTGTGGCCGCTCAGGTCGGGCTGGTGACTTTTCTACCGGCAGTGCTTGGATGGGCATCGGCGCGCGCGGTGCCGCGATTGCGAAATCGCCACAACAAGGTGGTGGCGATTGTGTCCAAGGGACTTTATCTCTTGTTCCTTGCCGCTCTTTTAGCCGCGCTGGCGCTTTTGCCAGACCTACGGCAATCACTTGCAATTGGGTGGACCACTGCTTTTTCGGTCGTCATACTTTGTGCCGTTGCGTTAGCGAGTGGCTACACGCTTGGGGGCCCGGTCAGATCGAAAAGAGCGGGCCTTGCCATCGCAACAATTGCAAGGAACATAGGATTGTCTCTTTACATTGCTGAGCAGTCAGAATTGTCTTACCCGGCAATCCCTACTATCCTGCTTTTTGCTCTGATCGGGGTTTGTATGGCTTTACCGGCCTCGGTTGTTTTTAAGCGGTTTTTGGGTGGCACATAGCACTGCTTTTAGCCATGCTCTTTAATTTCGCAAGGTTTCGTTAAGGCAGGTGTACTGCGTACTCAGACGTCATTTCCTCCCAGAGAACGAGAGATCAGGAAAACGATACGCAAAGAAATCGCTACAACAAGCAACTCAGCGGTTAGCGTCATAAGTAAGGTCATGATGCTGACTGCATCGACCGCCGAAATCGTGTAGGGGCTGGCACCGGTTTCAGCTGCGGATATCTGCAAGCCAACTTGAGGGTTGGCCAGCATTGTGACCAGAAGCGCAAAAGCTGCTCCAAACAATGAAACAATTGTCAGAACAGCGCCGATGGTTCCGACCCAAACGCCGATCCACACGCGACTTTGAAGCCGGGCGGCTGAGGGGTCATCTCCAGTCTCTTTCAGCTTTCGTCCCATAGACAAATAATGCCAACACCAAAATGTGGTGAAAGCGGGCAGGATCAAACCTAAGAAGGACAGCACGTTGCCCACGCCTGCGCCGCCTCCGACAACGCCAAGGACAACGCCGCCCAGTACAACGACAATGATCAAAAAAACCAGTTGAACCCAGAAACCGATCTGGCCAAGCTTGACGAGCGCATCTGCGACGCGCCCGGTGTTTTCCTCATGCCAATTAGCGGATTCGCCTACCATATTGCAGTGCTCCCAACCTAAGCCCTATGATTTGAAGAAGGCCGTCCATGCTTTAGCTTGGCCGTCGATCTCTATAAAAAATCACTGGCTATGCGCAGCGGCGAGCGCTTCGCGGAGTTTGTCTTCTTGTTCCTGGGATAGGGACGTCTGAAGTATCTTCGGGTCGTATTGTTCGATCTCGGCGATCACTTTGTCCGGTGTGGCCTTGGCGACAAGCAGAAACAGAGCCGATGAATTTGGTTGGATGGTCTCGCCCAGTTCTTTGATGAAATCATCATTGATGCCGTAATCGGAAAGGGACCCTCCAAGCGCTCCCATTGCCGCCCCGGCCAAACCTCCCACTGCCATGCCGGCGAGTGGGTTGAGAACAAGAATACCGGCCAACATACCAACTATTGCACCGGTGCTCAGGCCCGTACTGGCACCAATTCGGGTCATGTTCACTGACTGCTTAATGTGTATGTCTCCCTCTTCGGGTCGCACAACGACGCAGGCGTCCAGCAGGTCGATCAATTCCTGTTTTTTGAGCTGTCGTAGTTTTGTCAAAACAGCATCTGCACTGTCGACACCATCAAATGAAAGAACAACAAGATCAGCCATTGAAGTCTCCTCGGGTGATTTGGATTACATCGTCAAAATCGTATTGGATTGCAAAAGTGGATAACGCGGGTCCGAAGGGACCCGCGTGTAACATCATTCGATAACGACCTGACCGGTCACTGCCTGCAACGGCTCAGCCTCTGCTACTTCTGTTGGACCGGTACTTGTCCCAGGCAGAACTTCGAACAGAGGATCGAACTCAACCATGGCTCCAGCGAGTTTGATCAGAACGCTGACGTCACCATCAGCCGTTGCGCGGCCGTCGGCCAGCAAATCTTCGAAATCAGCCTCCCCAGTCATCACAAGTTCCAGATCGGATCGGTTCAAAGTCAGAGTGAGATCTGGCTCATCGAAAGCGAAACCTTCGACATTTGTGAGTGTTGCTTTGGCCAGCTCGATCGCAAACATCTCACCATTGTCGGGTGTGCTTAGGTTCATCGTAAACTCGATGCCTTCGGCCTTGCGGCTGTCCATCTTGATCGCAAGGAAATCAAGGAACAGCTCAGTCGACATAGCGCGTATCACCTCTGGGCTGGACGTGTCGGCCGTTTCACCGGTGGGGATGCCAGAACGAAGTTCATAGGCACCAGACAGGAAGCTGTTCCGCAGGCCCGGGTTCTCTTGCTGGTAGCCAAGCTGTTCGTAAACGTCGGCCAACAAATCTTTTACTTCCTGATCTGATGGATCCGACAGGAACAGCTTGTTCAGAATCTCGGACGCTTCGAAATATTGCCCTGCATTGTGCAGTTCCAAACCCTTGGCTATAATTGGATCTTTGCCGCCCATCATCTCGACGTAGAGCGGGGCTGAAGCTTCTGGTTCTAACGGTATCAGGGTCGCGGGATTGCAATCCCAGAATCCAAGGAACCGCTGAACAACACCGCGCGAATTGTGCTGAGGTGAGCCGTGATAGCCACGGGTATGCCATGTCTGCTGCAAACCCTGTGACGGCTCATAGTGGTGATGTATCTGGTTAATCGTCACGCCCTGATTGGCCAGATGTAGGGTCTGGTTATTCATATGGGCATAAAGGTCGCGCTGATCTTTCAAAACCTGCTGCACGCGGTCATTGCCCCAGCGCGGCCAATGGTGCGAAGCGAACATGACCTCTGCCTCTTGCCCAAACAGGAACAGGGCACGAGAGATGTATTTTGACCATCGAAGGGCATCACGCACCGGCGCGCCGCGCAATGTATAAATGTTGTGCAACGTGGCCGTCACGTTTTCCGCCATCCACAGGGCCTTCATGTCGGGGATGTAAGTATTCATCTCTGACGGTGCTTCTGTATTGGGTGTGTTCTGGAAGATCATCCGCACGCCGTCGACCTCGAACTCTTCGATATCATCCTCGACAATTCGGGTCGGTGCGATAAGGCCTACGGCACCGGCGGAAACACGTTTGCCGAGACCCTGATTGACGAACCCGTGCGGGGCCACGGGCAACAATAGACCATATTGATAGAACAGCCGGCGGTTCATGGCGTTGCCTGCAAACACGTTCTCGGAAATCGTGTGTTCCATGAAATCACGCGACGCAATGATCTCAACCTTACCAGAATCCACGTCTTCTTGAGAGACGATGCCACGCACGCCGCCCCAGTGATCCCCGTGTGAATGAGAGTAGATCACTGCTGTAATCGGCAACCCTTCACCTTTGTGTTCCGAGAACAATTCCCACGCGGCTCGCGCCGTTTCGGCCGAAACCAGCGGGTCAATGGCGATCCAACCCGTTTTACCGCGCACGAATGAGATGTCGGACAAATCAAACCCGCGCACCTGATAGATGCCGGGTATTACCTCGTACAGACCATAGTTCTGATTCAGCTTGCTGATACGCATCAATGACGGGTGGATACTGTCGTACTCGTCTTGCTCGTCGATGAAATCAAATGCGCCCCGGTCCCAGGCGACATTGCCCGCGTCTGCCATTATTTGAGGTTCCGGCATCTGGGCAATGAAACCCTTGGCAACTTCGTCAAAGTCCTGAGTGTCTGAGAAAGGCAGTGTTTCTTTCGCTTCGGCCAGGATTTTGAGCGTGTGCTCGGACGGTGCTTTTCCTTTAGGGTGAAAGTGGCCTTCTAATGGCGCGGCTGTCGATGTGGTTTGTGCTGCTGCTTCTTCCGACAAAAAAGTAGGGCTTACCGCAAACGCGGCCCCAATTGCTGGAACAGTTTTCATGAAGTCGCGCCGATTAGGTGCCATCGTATTTCCCCCTATTGATCAAGCTGTCTGAAAAGCATTGCCTCACATCCTAACATTTAAATGTCATTGCGGAACGATTAAGATTTAGGCAGTCTTGCACGGCTCATTATCCAGCACGGCACGCGGATGTATTGAATGCCTGAGTATTTCTGACGATTGGGCCGTCTTCGGTGAGCCCAGCAACAAAGGACGAGATCTAAAAATAGGTGGATCACAGATCAGGGGGAAACATGATGGCAGCTACCTGCGATGCCTCTCTGCCGAGGCGAGATTTTATCAACCTGGCCGCTGCAGCTTCTCTTTGTTGCATCTCAAGTTGCGCCCCGTTCGACCGCAGTATTTCGATCGGCGACATGAATTCTGAGCTCGCAGCCGCGTTGGAACAGATACCTTCTGATGATGGCTCAGATCTGGTTCAGATTGCCCGGGAGATTGAGGCGAATTCAACACAGATGATCCAGGCGCACGCGGCCTTTATTGAAGAATTCAACCGGTTGTCCGCCAACCGCTCTGTAAAACGTTCCAAGTTGATAGCTGTTTCAGACAGATATGACACCGAACGCCGTTCGCAACGCGATAACCTGCTGGTATTGCAGGGGCAATTGCAGGCGGCAATCCCGGAAGAGTACTGGCCGGAAGTTGCTGAAATTCTGTACGAAAAGGCAGACATAGTCGCCTCGGGAACCAGTTTGGAGTTGTGAGATGCCAGTAATTGCGACGATAACGGCGGTCACTTTCTTGTTGGACGGATCGTCTGATTTAGCACCATCATTTCTGGAGCCCAATACGCTGAGACCCGCCTTGGATAAGGCTATTTCGCCCGCAGACAGCGATGTCCGGACCGCGGCCTTGAAAATTGTGAGCGACTTGGAAGTTGCCGTTGATCGGTTCCGTGCCGCGGTCGAAGGTGCTGCGGACAATGCCATTCTCGGTTCGACGGACAAATCAGCATCGGCATCGTCCACAAGAGCCGTTTTTAGTGAACTGGATCGGGAAAGAGATCGAGCGATAAGCGCGGTACTCGACTCACGTGATCAACTCGTTTCGCTTTTGGATCAGGAGACCTGGTCGCGAGTATTCGATGGGTAATGTCTATTGAGAAAGGGGGCAATGTTCACCCTGTCGTCGCTGCAACGCTATCCATAAAGTCGGCGAATACGTTTGTTTGGTGAATTGGATGATGATGCATCCCATGAGGCGTGCTCAAAATGCCTGCAGACGATGCCGCTACTTTTTGTCTTTTTCCTTTTTTCGGTCATTTGAGGGCGCTCGCCAAAATGAGGCCGCGCCCCAAATCACCAGAACAACCGTAACTATGCCACCCACAATAAATTCCATATCCAGATGATAGCCACGCGAGCTTGTTGGCGCAACTTTTCAACACCGCGAAATAGACAAGGTGCAGTTTAGGCTTCCGTTTTGCATAACTGAAAAACCCTTCGCAATTTTCAGTTTGGGCCAAGTTTTAATTGCATTTCGGATGCCAAAAAGAACGCTACCAGACTGCGCGCTTGACCGATCTGACTGCAGGGGGCAGTCTGTGGCATGCTCAACTACCCGTGACCCTTTCGACTTTCAGTAGGTAGATGCCGTCGTGATAGATGCAGAATTTAAGGACAAGTTTCTGGTTGCGGCGGCGACTTTGGCGCTTTCGCTTATTGCTTTCACTGGGCAGTCGTGGGGGAACAGCGGGACTGGTGTTCAGACAAGCTGCGGCGGGGATGCTTCCGACAATTGGACCTTTACCACGGATGCGCTCGACGGCCGGTTTCTGCATGTAATCTGGACGGGGCCGCAAGGTGAGACGCGGGTTTCTACGCTTAACTACTACGCGACCAATACCGAGGGTTACCCTGTTTTTACAGGCACCTTTCTGGATGTTGCCGAAGTATTACTCGTGGATAAGTCTGGTGGCGCACCGAAAAACGAATCAGAAGTCATGGTTTTTACGGAGGATTGGGGCTGGGTCGCGGGGAATTGCCGGGAGCTTGGCAAAACCGGTTCCTCAGAAGTGTCCGGTACAGAATTTGTTCGCAAAAGCCTTGTGGGAAGCCGCGATGTGTCGGCCACAAACTGGTTGCAACGCAATGGTTTCGCTCGCGAAAGTATCTTGGAGTTTTCTGAAATCGGCAAAATTGAACTCTGGCAAATGGATCAGGGTGACGCAATCGAAGTCGTCTTCTACCACGGCATCGTATCTGACGTCCATTTGGCTGTGAAATAGAACCATTTGTCCGAGCGCACGAATAGTTGGGACACATGTAGCAAACGGAGGATTCTATGAACGGAATTGTTAGGGCAACTGTGGTGTTGATTTTTGTGGAGCAAGTCTTGCCGCTTGCACAAATAATCAAGGCGTGAACGCGGCCTCCGGAGCACTTGTTGGCGCGGCGGTGGGGAACCAAATCGGGTCCGGCAGTGGGAGAACAGCTGCAACTCTGGTAGGAGCCGCTGCTGGTGCGCAAATTGGTGCTAACGCTTGCGGCGGACAGAACCAACCCCCATGCACTTGAGACGCCATTGGCCTGTCGTCTGCCTCTGAAAAACAGACAGCACGATCCTGTTGAGCTGCAACCAGGGTCATGGCAGTCAAGTGTTTTGATCCTTAGGGAAATTCGGGCCTGAGGCTAAGTTGTGCTTCCTAAAGGTAGGGGGAAAGTAGCCGGGCGAAACCGTTGCGCAATTTGGTCAATAGCGGGAGATCATTGATCTCTTCAAGGCTAATTTCCCGAGCGCCAAGTGCTTTTGAGTCAAGGATGACATGGAGTTCTTCCGACAGCTCTCGGTGATAGCATTCAACATTGAACTCAAAATTCAATCGCAGGCTTCTGGGATCCCAATTTGTGCTTCCAACAAGAGCCCAAACGTCGTCCACGAGCATGAGTTTCGTGTGATCGAACGGTGGCTTGGTGAAGAAAACCCGGCAACCATGTTCCAAAATTTGCCCGATCTGCCCCATAGCTGCCCACTCGACAACCTTAACGTTGTTGTTGGATGGCAGGAAGATTTCGACCTTGATGCCACGGAGCGCCGCCACTGAAAGCGCTTCTATCAGCCGAGAATCCGGTAGGAAATATGGGCTGACGATGCGTACGCGTTCGCGCGCGGCCGATAGTGCCGCGAAAATGAGCTTGCTGAGCGTCTCGAAATCCTCGTCTGGTCCGTGCGAAATCCCCCGCGACCAGACTGTGCCATGGCGTGTAAGCTCTGGAAACCATGCCGGGCCGCTCAACTGCTCACCTGTGGTGAAAGCCCAGTCCGTGACAAACACTTGTTTGAAGTGACTTACAACCGGCCCCTCGAATTTGAAGTGCAGGCATTGTGTCGGCGCCTCGGGATCGAGGTTCAGGCAATGCGCTTCGCGAATATTGGTGCCGCCTGTGAAGCCAATGCAGCCATCCACAACAAGGATTTTTCTGTGATTTCTGAGGTTTGAAAAGCGGCGTGAGGAGAACCCGCTCGTAGGAAGAAAACTCGCGGCTTCAATGCCCACCTCTTCCAAACGAGTAACCATATTTTCTTTGCTGTAGCGCGCGCCAACGCAGTCGATAAGAACACGCACTACCACGCCGCGATCCTTGGCGCGGACGAGCGCATTCAAGAATTCTTCTCCTGCTCGGTCGCTGTCAAAAATATAGCTCAACAATCCAACCGATAATTTGGCACTATCTATGGCCGCGATCATCTCCGGAAAGGCCTCATCACCATCTCGCAGGCAATCGACCGTGTTTCCCGGCAAAAGTGGCTTTGCGCTAAGAGCTTCCCCGGCACGGGCTAATCCGGCCAAGTGAGGTAGTTGGATATTAGCCTCTTCAAACAACACTCTCTCACTTTCCGAGAGAGAGAAACCTGGAATTCGGCGCATGGTGTCTGACAGGCCCATCCGTGTACCAGCCCGGTTGATCCGATTGACGCCCAGTATGATGTACGCCAACGAGCCAACAAACGGCGCAAGCCAAGCAAGGGCTGACCAGCCAATGACCGCGCGCGTATCGCGCTTTCTCAGAACAGCATGCACGGTGACTCCGAAGGCTAAAGACACCTGCGCAAGCGTGACGAGAAATGCCCATAGGTAGACGAGGCTCAAAATACGATCCCCCAAATGCAGCTACACCACTTGAAGCCTCACCCTATCTCTTTTGACTAACAAGGGTGCAGAAAGTTTGGTTTGGAAATGCTTGGATCCAGCCCTTCGACCACTGACATCACGCTTGACGCACCTCATACGCCGTCTCCGAGCCTAACCAACGTCTGGTTCGCTCCATTCTGCGAACCTCGACGAACGGTGCAACGAAGGTCTGCTTCCCGCCCTTGGCGCCGGAATCTTCCATTTCTCCCGGGTATTCCGATGGGTTTCCGCGTGGCGCTGTGTTTTTAATTATGTGTTATTTTCAGCGCTATAGACGCTTTAAAAATGTGCTTTTCAAAGAGGCCCTCTTGCCTTCTCTTCGAAATTATTTGATTTAGGGCGTCATGAACGCTGGAAGATCGCAAAACCTGAAGAAAGTTCTCGACTCGGTGCCCGCAGGATATCTCGTCGATGCCAACTGGCTCACCGCCCATGGCATAGCCTACGAAACCTTTCGTGACTATGTAAAACGGGGCTGGCTCGAACGCGTTCACCGCGGCGTTTTCCGCCGACCTGTTCCCAATCCGTCCGCATCAAACACCGTTGACTGGAAGGCCTGCCTGATCTCGATGCAACATATCATGGGCTATAATTTTCATGTCGGCGGCAAAACCGCTCTTTCACAACAGGGCTACGACCACTACCTGCGTTTGGGCAATAACGCACCCGTCTGGATCTATGGCTACAAAATACCCAACTGGCTCACGAAGCTGCCACTCAATGCACCTATAGAAACGCGCAATACATCGCTGTTCGCGGACCAGGCACTTGGTGTTACAAATGACGACATAAAATCTGAAAATTCCCTCCCGTGGGACTGGCAACTGCGCATGTCGACTCCCGAGCGGGCGGTCATGGAAGCCATTGACGAATTGCCGGACCATGAGAGTTTTCACAACCTCGACATGGTGTTCGAGGGCTTGACGACGCTACGACCTAAGTTGCTCTCGGCACTTTTGCTGAGCTGCAAGAAAATAAAGGTCAGGCGCCTCTTCTTCGTTTTTGCGGATCGTCACAATCACCCCTGGCGCAAACGACTTGATGCTGACGCCTTCAACCTCGGGACGGGGGATCGAGCATTGGTCAAAGGTGGCCGGATACATCCGCGATATCGCATCATGGTACCCGAAGAGTTCGTCACGACAGGGGCAGAAAATGGCGCGTAGGAATTATGAATCCCAGGTCGCCCTTCTCGTGCGTGTATTGCCTTACGTCGCGCAGGAAGAGATATTCGCGCTCAAGGGCGGGACAGCAATCAACCTATTCTATCGCGATCTACCGCGACTCTCGGTTGATATCGACCTGACATATCTGCCGATCAAAGAGCGTGAACAGAGCCTCGCCGAGATCAACGAAGCCATGGATCGTATCGCTAAGTCGATCGAAAAGGGCATCAACGGGGCCAAGGCTCAGAGAATAAAAGGAGGTGGAGGGGTTCTGTTGCGAAGTTTCAGTTGGAATAAGAGTACGCGCTGTAGCAGCAGGTTTAAGAGGCGAGTTCCGCGAACTGACGAAACGGACAGAGTCCGGGCGTGATTTGACCTTTGCGGATCATGTGCGCCACTTCGATTCCGTCCAATGTTGCTGCTGCTGATGCGAAGGCTTTGAACCCCAGCATCGGGCGGGTTCGTCTTTTTATGAAACGATGATCCTGCTCCACAATGTTGTTCAAGTATTTCCGCCTGACCATTTCAATTGGGATCGGGCAACCAAAGCCTTTCAACATCTTGTTTATGGCCTTGATGCCAGCCGTGTTAGCTCCGCTTTTGTCGATGACAATCTTTCTCGGGAGTCCGTTGACCTCCAGTGTCCGGGCAAAGAATTTGGTGGCGGCAGGTTTGTTTCGACGCTGTGAAAGCATGAAATCAAGCGTCTTACCGTGCTTGTCGACAGCTCGGTAGAGATATACCCACACCCCTTTCACCTTGATGTAGGTCTCGTCCATTCTCCAAGAACGGTCGCAAGACTTTTTGCGGCGACGCGCGGCCTCAGCAATCGCGCTGGAGTATCTTTTCACCCAGCGGTTCAGTGTAGTGTGGTCCACCGAAACACCGCGCTCACCCATGATTTCCTCCAGGTCACGGTATGAAACACCGTATCGAACGTAGAAAAAGACCGCGAACAGGATCACATCCTTCGGATATTGCGCACCCTTGAAAGAAATCATGAACTGACTTTCGGCTGAATTACACCGGCCGCTATTCACTCTCTGCGTTCTTGAGCGTCAATGGCAAAAAGTTTGCAACAGATCCCACCATGCGATCGTTCGGGGGCAGGCTCGTGGTGATTTCGCAAACACTGTCGCGCCTACAGGACATTTATGGGCACGAGGGTGTGCGGGCGATGCTGGCAAACGCTGGAACCCAGATGTTTGCCGCCTCAGAGGATTCCGAAGTACGCGAACATGTGTCCAGGTCCATCGGGGACAAAACGGTCATGAGCAAGTCGAAGTCTCGAGCACTCGGCAAGATGGAAATGGGCAGCATATCAGAGCGTGAAGAAGGCATTCGGCTGCTCCGGCCAGAGCACGTTGGTCGTCTGCCGGAAAACGAGGTTGTGCTGATCCGCGAAGGCAAGATGCCCGTGATTGCGAACAAGATTCGATATTTCGAAGATCCTTATTTCATGCAGTTCCTTGGTGGCGACACGCCAAAGATCAAAGGGACACACCTGGATCTTGCTGAAGAGCAGGCAGAGGACACGGCAAAGGCAGCGGCTGATGCGAAACCGGCGCCTGCCCCGGTGAAAGAGGTTTCGGAAAAAGATCAGGAACTTCGGGCAGCTTTTGATGCGCAGCGCGCCGTTGCAAAACGAAAAAGCCGGTCCGCAAAAGACATGGCGATGGAGAAAATGAGAGCCAAACGGCCTGAAAGTAGCGCCTCCGCTTGACGTGGGTGCTGTATTGCAAAATCCCAGAGGTTCGAGCACCGGAATCTCGAACAATCGAGCATACAATCTTATTGCGAATGCGCGCGCAACGCCCAAGCTGTTTGAACAAGCGGTCGTTCGTGTCGCGCGCGGCGAAGCAAACCGATGAGCCCAAAGCAGTCGATCGTCAGATCACGCGCTCTTGAGCCAATTGATGTAAATCAAAGACACATTCAATGAGTGGAATATAATTGGTCCTCCGGATTTTGCTTTTAGGGAGGGGAAGCGATGGGAATGTTGAAATGGGTTTCGAGGTACCTGGCTACACTTGCAGCGCTGATCGGTTTGGTTTCATGCGCGGGCGTTCAAGACACCACTGCAAATGCTTCGCTGCAAGGCGCGTCCAGCGGAGGCGGAGTTCTTTCTTCAGTCTCACCGCGCGCCCTAAATGTTCAACCGTTCACAATGGTACGAGGCGTCGGGGTACTGCCTGGCAGAATTGGCGAACGGACAACCGTTGGCAACGTTACTATGGGCCATGTTACGTTGAACCCTCCGCCCGAGGCATTGTTCACAGAGGCTATCAAGTCTGAGTTAGCGGCGGCCGGGCATAGCGTGACCGGCGGGCAGACTAGAGTAACTGGCGTCGTGGAACGATTTGCACTTAGCACGCCCGCAACTGCAACCTATTGGGATGTGACAATAGACGCCGCGCTTAAGGTGTCTGTGGGCGGCACGACACGCGCCTATTCGGATGTTTGTGTTTCTCGCACTTATGCTTGGCCTTCTGACAAAATGATTGCGGACTTGTCCGGTAAATGCGTCAGCGGGATCGCAAGGAAATTTTCCGGAGACAGGAGCATCGCCAATGCACTGTGACCGGAATCCTTCGAATTTGATCGCCTACTGTTCAAAAGCAATTTTGCTGTGTCTGATTGTGACGTTGTCAGCATGTGCCGCATCTCAGGTAGGAGTTCCTGCCGGCGCGAAAGCAAGATATCAATCGATCGCTGTGATCCCGCGGGTGAATGACAACCTGCTATCTGTACATCGGTCAAACATGGCAGAGCTTGAAGTTTCACAGTCTCGATTAGGGTGGGACGCCGCAGCCGGGACGGGCCAGATTTCCACTGAAATCCTTGGGCGTACCGGAGCTTCGGTTGTTGTCACGCGCGATAAAAATAGTGCTGTGGCCAGAGATGCCGACGCTTTGATCGTTTTGCAACAAACGCCTCTTGATCAGTATGGACAACAGTACACACCCGGACAGGATGTGTTGCTCAGCTCGGTTAGTATTGCAGCTGCGGCTGCTGCAGGAGGTATGGGCTACATCATAATCGATGACCCACGACGTTACAGTTCTCGCTCAATACTTGAGGTAAACGGTAGCGACGGAAGCGGACCCAATCACTGCGCTATTGGCATAACCCCTGTATTGTTGAACGCAAAAACGGGTGAATTGATCAAGCAAGGAAGATCGTTAATGGGCGTTGAAAAGTTACCATTCCAGCTTGCGGGAGGTACTTGGGGGCGGTTAACCCCTGCCGAAAAGTCGAATGTGCGTGCGTACTGTCAATCAGCTCTGAGGCGGGTCGTCTCGCAATCGTTCGTAGAACTCGAAATCGTCCAGTAACTTTGGACCAAGAGTGGCTGTGACCAATAACAAAATAAGGAAAGCAACATGAAAAGTACGCTCAGAATTGCATTCGGCGCTGTTGCACTTGCTTCTGTGGTAGCATGTGGTCCGCCGGACAGTGTGCTTTTAAATGATGGCTACGAAGTTGTTCGGACAGAGGGTTCGACGAGCTATTTGTTTAAGGCCTCAACCGGAGACTGCGTTGAAAGGACCGCGTACCAAGGAGGCGTTTCCTACAAACGGGTTCCTACGGAAGATTGCTGAACATTTCTGGGTCTCGCTTTGCGCGAGAGTGGAAAGCTGATCTGTGCAGAGGAATACGCCGTTGATGCCGCTCCAAGTAAAAGGGGGATCCAGAAATGAAGCTTTTTTCGTACTTGCTCGCCAGCTTGCTAATAGTTTTCGCATGCTTCGCTCAAGCAGACACTCGCAAAAAGATTTATTCCAGCGGTTCGTGGACGCTTTATGAAGCCGATGAGGTGGATGTAAGCTATCCGAGCGGATCGACACGAATACTGGACGAAATGTGTGTGGCGGAACTGGCTTCCAAAACTGCCAGTTTTCAGATCGTGATGATGTCGTCCCAAACAGCGAACGAACTGCGATCCAATCGAGGTTGCCCTTGGATTATGATCTCCTCTCCAAATTGGAGCTTCAGGAAACGCGAACGCCTTTTGTCCTTGATTGGTCCGTTCAATTTAACAATCCCCGCTGATTTTTCTGGCAGCAGGATTCAAACAGCAATCGGAGACCCGTCCGGTTGCTACGCGTTCCATGCTTTCATGGACATGGCCGGTGGCACAATTGATGTGCAAACCCACGAGGGCAAAGTATTGGCGAAATTCCCGGCGAATGGTCTTCCGGCGGTGGGGAAGCAATTATTGAGATGTGCCGGTGTCAAACGTTAACCAGAAGTGGAATTTGCAGATCCCGGACCTGAACGTTTGGAGAATGGCGTTTATGAAGGCTGTCCTGTAGCGCAATGACAATCTTCAGCGCGAATTTGAACATGTGGCTTTACGCCTTCGCCGTTTTGGGGGCCGCGCTCATTGGCATAACGCTCTTGCAATGGGGGCAACCGTTAATCTGTACGTGCGGATACGTTAAGTTCTGGGTCGGCTCAGTATTTTCCAGCGGCAATTCTCAGCATATCGCTGATTGGTATACTTTGTCTCACATTGTGCACGGGATGCTGATCGTGTTGCTTGGTAGGCTCTTCTTTCCCACCTGGAGCATTCAATCTTTGTTAGTGATCGCCGTTGTCACTGGAGTGGCATGGGAGATTATTGAACATACAGATTGGGTTTTGAACAAATTTCGGGCCGCGACTCTGTATCAAGGTTACTTTGGCGACAGTGTCTTGAACGCAGTATTTGATTATCTGTGGATGCTCGCTGGTTTTTTTCTGGCACATGCAATCCCTACGGCATTGATTGCCGTGGTCATTCTGTGTCTGGAACTCACGGCGGCAATTGTCGCTAGGGATTGCCTTACACTAACAACTCTTATGGTCATTTACCCATTGGATTCAGTGGAGCAATGGCAACAGGAACTAAACCCTATTACAATTCCGAAGTAGGTATAATTCCTGTCAATTTGCTGTCTTTTGATGTCCGGTTTGTCCGCTTCTTGCCTATTCAAACGTGGTGCAGCGAATGCCCGGAATGTCCAACGATAGGAGTCCGTCCCAATCGGAATAGACCCCACATTACTCCAACCCGGTGGTCTCGCTGTTCCCGGCAACACATTCACCAGCGCGAACAATAATCTATAATGTCTTCCGTCGTTAAAGGCCGTGGCCATCCTCTTTACGGACGTGGGTTGCCTGTTCGCGGGTATGGGCAATCTCTTGGACCACGGCTGCAATCTTGTTGGATGAAACTTGGTGCAGCTCACCGACTACGGCCTCGGCGCGCTCGTAGCTGTCCGGAACACCTTGGCTGTTAAGATGTGCGGCAGCGGTGGAAATATCCGCGTCTCGCCAAGTCGCCGTGGTGCCGACTGAAACGCTGTCATGATCGTTGTAGCGGGCCAGGAACTTGTTTCCGTCGAGGCAGAAGCTGTTGGCGGTCGCCACAATGTCATCACGCACAGCCAGCCATTTTTCGGCCTCCGTCGGGTCCAGGTTGTCCAATTCGGCTGCATTCATGGATGTGGTGTAACTGTCGTCAGCAGCAGTGTATGCCTGCAGGTCGGTGTCGTATGGGCGTAGCTCGGCAACATCGCCCTTCAGCTCTCCGATCTGCACGTCCATTGCAGCACGCAGATGCGGATCTTCGACCTCCCGTGCAAGAGCCTCCATATTCTCGATGGAGTTCACAATGTCCTTGGTCTGCTGTTCGTAGTTCTCAAAACCAGTGTGCCCTAGAGCTGATTGCATGTATTGCACATAGCGATCACCGGGCGACTGGTAGTCGTCGGAATCCTGAAAACCTTTGTCGACAATACCGACGGAGCTCGGCTCAATAAGGCACTGAATAGTCCGGAGTACGGTCTCTACATGGTCGCGCAAAAGATCGATCTGTGCTTGGAGAACGTGAATGGTGTGATCGAGTCTATCAGCGTGCCAGAGCAAAACGAAGTCGAGATGTTTTTCTGGCTGAAAATGATCAACTGCTTCGATGGCAGCAATAGCACCTTTCGCTATTTGCAACAGGCCAACATCCAGGTGACCAGCGACCCATTCTATGAGGGAACAGATAAAATCTATGCCGGGTGGACGAACATAGAGCAGGATATCATCGTCAACAAAGTAACTGTGCGGGCGATGGCTGACGCCATGGGCTGGACGATATCAAAAGACTGAGTTCGTCGAATGCTGGAAGCACTTCTGCCACTGCTAATCTTTACGCTCGTCATCTTGGTCATCTGGCTGATTTTCTCCGTCGTAGGCGATATGGCTAGAGCCCGCGGTCACAGTCCATGGCCTTGGTGGATCATTTCATTGTGTTGGTCGCCATTCGGATCGATGCTTGTACTCTGGATTTTTTTTGATGTCGTAGACGAGGGCCAAGTTTGGGGTCGAGTCCGGCTCAGTGCAGAATAGGGCGTTAAGGATTTTTCGGCGACAGCGCGTCATCAAGCGTCTCAAGACCTCTAAAACAATGCCTGAAACGCCCAATGAGACATTGAAAGAGACCCGACAGGGGAACCGTCTCAGTTTCTACACTCTTTGAGACATGATCACCAAAGCGGGGCTGTTGCATACCGGGGCGAAATGACACTCCAAGCCTTTTTTGTGCAGCCGTTCATAGGTCACGCCGCGAAAGAGGAAAAAGAGCCCACAGGAGACGATCAGATTCTTCGCTGCGTGCGCTCGCGGCACGGTTAATGCTGCAACTGCTAAAAATTCGGTGTCGCAACGCGGCGTGAAGACCGGCCATTCATAGAAAACGCAGCGATCATAAAGGGTCGAAATCACCGGTCGCGGACGAAGCACCATTTTGCTGCATTTGCACCGATGGTCGCTTTCAGATGTACCATCGGTAGCAATGCACTTGCTGGAGAAGCCGAGCGGACTACAGTCGCAATGTCCAACCACTACCTTTGTGCACGAGGCTCTCAATATGCACGCGAACGCGCTAAGGAGCGGCTTCGCGCAAAAACGCAATGAGCCCGATCCGCTCTTCCCGTGTCATTTCCGGTGCGCGAAGCATCTCTGATCCCGGTACAACCCCTGTCGGATCAGACAGGAATGCATTGAGCGCTTCTACGTCCCAAACACCGTCCAGTTGGCTCATAGCGCTGGAATATGTGTAGTCTTCCCTTCCGGCTCGCGCCGCGCCGAAAACGCCGACCAAAGTCGGACCAACATGCGGACCTGTCGCGGGTTTGCCTTCCTCGGTCTCATGACAGGTATTGCAACCGTGCAGCGCCCGTTGCCCGGCTTTGATATTGGCGTTTTCAAGTTCAATCAGTGTGATCGGCTCAGGCAAATTCGGGGTCGCGCCGTTGTCGCGCAGAAATTCAACCATTTCCAGCTTGCCGGACATAGCTGCGGCGTGAATGGCCGGACGCCCCTTGTTGTTCCGGAAATTCACGTCCGCTCCATACGCAATCAAGAGCTTCGCAGCTTCGAAGGCCGCTCGGGCGGCCGCTTCATGTATCGGCGATTGATCGAAATCACCTGCCTTTAAGTCTGGGTTAGCACCATTTTCAAGCAAAAGCTCAACAATGACAGCGTTGTTGGCACGCGCTGCCGCGTGAATTGGGCTACCGAAAGTGAAGCTGATATTGGGGTTCGCACCATGATCCAGCAGTAACTCGACCACCTTCGGATGTCCGCGTTGTGCGGCAAAGAATAATGGGCGATTGAGAGTGTCAGGCCCATCTATGCCAGCTTCAAGTACCTCCATCACCACTGCAATATTACCGTCAGTGGCGGCATCGACCAACTCCGGGTTCGCTTGAGCAGAAGGGCCGATAGCAAACAGCCCAAGAAAACATCCCGCAAAGGTCACATTCTTGAACATTGATTTTTTCCTTGCAGCGATGCCCACCGGCCTATTCTGAAAGGGCTGATCTGGAGATTCGTTCAGCCGCTTGCAGCTGTGAACACACCCTCGATCCTAGTCGATAAGCCGCCGTTCGTCAAAAAAGCACGCGTCGTACAGGAAGGGCTCGAAGCTGCCGAATGCCCTTGCGGCAAAGTCCACGGTTTTGCGAGACCGGAACCGGCCATCTGCCAGTCTATCCAACGCTCTGATCTCGCCGCATACTTTGCGGCACGCTGCCGTTTGCTTCTGAAGAGCCGAGGTTGGCCCCGGTAGCGGCGAAATCTGATTGCGAGCCCAAAGTGACCGATGTTGCGTTCGGCACAAATGTCAGCACTGCGCAGTAAAGCGGACTCTGCAAAGTCTTGGGTACAGATCGTAATAGAAGTCTATTTTCTCAGAACTCTGGGCCTAAGCATCGATGGCTGGGGATTAGAAGCGCGAACGACGGATTCAGCTTCAAGGTTCAAATCCAACTCAGCGGATCGCCCAGAGACTGTTGAGTCTTCCCCGAGTTCAGAGCGGAGTGAACAGATAGAATGATGCGGCGTGACGCCAATTTATTTCCTACCAGCCCGGAGCGGGCAGGGATTGGCTCAAGGCAGTTCCAGGAAGGGTCAAGATAGACGCAGAAAACAAATGGCTGAACAGAGTTCTGGACTGTGACATTGATGATCTTCGCCGAGGTTGGGTGTGGGTGAGCTAGTAGTTAAAACGCAAACCTAAGCCGGCACCTTTGTCGTAAGGGCGGTCAGAACCTATTCCGATCAGAAAGTCAGCATAAATCGCTATTCCCGGACTGAGGTTCTTGCCAATCTGGAGCTCAGCGGTCGCTGGCCAAGCATCGTTTTCCCAGTCATATGGTGCCTTGATATCAGCCTTGGCCCAATACCCGTCGCCAAACGGTTGCAGCGCAATCAACCGCATCGCGGTCTGACTGATGTCGGTCGGGCCATTGTACGAAGCAAAATGCTGGAGCAAGGGGATCAGCGTCAGCCCTGATCTTGTGTTTGCAAAGGCGAACCCGCCAAAAGGCGCAATTTGATCGGACCCGGTTCCAATCCCTTTTTCCGGGTCGCCAAGGTCCAGTATCCACTCCAGACCAATGGCCGACTTGATGGCCCATGTGTCGTTGAGCGGTCTCTGAGAGGGAAAATAGATCGCTTTGAGGCTCACTTTCTCGAAGTCAGTGAACCGCGTTCCGGTCACATCCGTTGAGTTGTAGTGCAACTCATATTTCAGTTTCAGATCAGGCCGCAGCATGTATGCGCCTTCTATAAAGGCGTCCTGCTTGTCGGCACCGTTGCCCAAATCAAAATACTGATACCGGATGTCCGTGTTATTGACTGCGGCCAAAGGGTTTGAAGCGTTTTCATCGGCAATTGCTGGGGTCGCGACAATGCCAGTTGCCAATACAAGTACAAGCGCTTGGAATTTCATATTGTTTCCAGAAACTTTGTTGTGGATGCCAAGCCCCACATCAAGCACATCATTTTCTGATGCGGGGCTTGCAGTACTTTTAACCTTTTAGTCGGGCTGAATGTCCCGCTTGGCTACAAAGGCATCCACCGCTGCGACGGTTTCAGGACGAAGGTTCACGATACCTTCATAGGGACGTCCGGTCGCGGCCGGTTGATCGGGGTACATTTCCTTGAATTTCAGGTGGCGGGCAATAATGCGGTTAAACTCATGTCCAGCCCACGCGCCGATCTCTGTCGATACGCTCTGTTCTTCGCGGGGGTCGCGGAACAGGTTGTAGAACTTGGCCACGATAGCATTTTCACCTTTGGCCGGAACCTTGAGTTTGATGTGTTCCTTTACCACCTCTTTCAGTGAGTTGATCGAGTAGATCAGTACATGATCCCGGCGCCCATGCGTATCGCCAATGAACATCAGGGACGCCTGATCGACACCGTCAATGATCCGGTCGCGGGGGATGGCATCCATCGCTCCACCGATACGCGCAATTGACGTGAACAAATCAGAGATATGAATAATGTCAGATACAATCGAGTCTCCCTCGATCAAGCCGGGCAGGCGGGCAAACGCGTCCACCCGAACGCCTCCTTCAGACGTATCGGCCTTGCCGCCGCGGAAGACCAGCGGCGAAAACCCACTGCCGGGGGCATATTTGGTGAAGTGACCGTTGTCGCCCATCAAAACGATCAGGGTATTGTCCCTGAGCCCCAGCGTATCGACTTCGTTCAGAATGACCCCGATCCATTCATCCAGCTCTTCCATGCTTTCAACGAATGTACCGCCGTTGGGTGTCGTGAACGCCTCTTTCGTCGTGCGCGTTGTCGACAGAGGGACAAGCGGCCAGTATTGCAGGAAGAACGGTTCATCCTGTTCTGCTAGCAGGCGCAACTGTTCCATCGCCTGTGCCTGATAGCGGATGTTCATTTCATTATATTTGTCCTGGGTCCATTTCTCACCCGGTTCCATATGGACTTCGCGGACCTCCCCGCCAATAACAGCTTCAAGGCCGGTAATCATGTGTCCCGGATCAGGGCGAAACCAATCATCCAGCGTGTATTTGGAGTTGTAGTTGTCTTCCCCAATGGCCATGGTGATTTCTTCCTTGGCTGCATCTTCGTTGAAGATGGCCAACTGGCCCTGCTGATGGATGGGGAACGCGGCGTAGTCAAAGCCCTGATAAGTAGGCCAGGATTCCTGAATGTCGCCCATGTGCCATTTGCCAACATGCGAAGTGTTGTAGCCTACGGATTTCAGAACTTCGGCAATTGTGACTTCTTCATCGGCAAGGCCAAAACCCGAAATATCGACGGCGGTATCGCCCATCCCGTTGCGATACGGCTGGCGACCCGTCATGAAGGCGACCCGCGACGGTGTGCAGGACGGCTCGGTGTACATGCGCGCAAACCGCATGCTTTCCTCCGCGAGCGCGTTGATATTGGGCGTCGAATACCCGCGTATCGCGTTCATCTCGGGCATACCCATGTCGCCAAAACCCATATCGTCAATAAGGATGTAGAAGATGTTTGGAGGGTTCCCTCCGTTTTTCTCACGAAAATCGGCCAGCAGTTGGTCAACCTGTGCGTCGTTCTCGACCCAAACGGCTTCGTTTTGCTGCTTCAGCACATAGTATTCCGCATCATGCACGATATTGCTGTCCTGAGCTGCCGCCGTGATAGCGGAGCCGGCAAAGACCAGCGCGGAGAGGAACAGTTTTGATTTCATGAGATACCCCTGTTTCATGATTTACTTGTTTTCAGACCCTCAAGGATCAGATGATGGCAAAAGGTTGAAAGGGAGAGTTCGCTGTCTTCAGCCTGTGAGCGCAACAACTCTTTTTCGCTTTTGGTTAGCAGCGTTACGACGCGTTCGGTGCGCGCAGTATCGTCAGGCAACGATGGGCGTCCGAACCTCTTCCCCCTCGATTTGTCTGCTTTGTCTTGCAATTGTCCAAGCCTACATATTCGAATAACATTTCATGAAAACTACCTGCGGGGCGGAATGGACGACATCAAAAAACGATCAGCCCCCAAAAAAACCTGCGCCCCAAACACACTTTTTTTGCAGGACCCTTCGCAATTCCGCGAGCTGTCCCAATGGGATGTCGAGCTACGCCAAATTGAAGAGGGAACTATGAACTCTTCGGTATCCGTTTGGGCAGGTCTTGACCTTCAAATGATTGATTTGTCGTTTGACAAGGCTGTGTACCAAACCGGTGTTTCTCGCCCTGACATTCTAGCGTTTGGCTTACCAGACAAAGGGAGTATACGGACTTGGCTTAACGGCTCCCCCTCAGACACCGCTCTGATGAATTTTGGTAGCGGAGACCCTTTTGAAGGCGTGAGCAATTCAACGCTCACAGGCCTGACCTTTGGCATCGACATCCGAAGGGCTCAACGGATCGCCGACGATTGCGGTCTTGATATCAGCACCGTGCGAAATGACGCTTTGAGATCTTTCGTTAGCGACGCTGGCAAGCTTCATTCCTTAGTCAAAAACAAAGTGCGCTTTCTAATTGGATCAGCGGCCGGACCAAGCTCTGATAGTGAAGAGAGTGATATGATCTTAGAGCTTCTGGAAATGCTGGTGGTAGGCGAAAAATGGGCTGATCGGCGAAACAGTAAAAACAGAACCCGTTTAGCACAACAAGCCGTTGAGTTCATGCGGGCCCATTTGATGGATAACGTTTCAATCGGTGAAGTATGTGCAGATATTCAGGTATCCGCATGCACTCTTCGTCGCGCGTTTCAGGAAACATATGGGGTGAGCCCCAAGCAGTTTTATCTAAGAGCCCGTCTCGGTGCTGTGCGCCATGAACTGGTATCCTGCTCGCCAGAGGAGAGTATATCGGACATCGCAAACGCCTACGGATTTTGGCACATGGGTCAGTTCGCGCGAGACTACAGAGCACTCTTTGGACAACTGCCGACACAAACGTTGTCAGGCAAAATGAACTGAAACAGAGCTTGGCAACGGCGTTGTTGCACGGATCGCCCATGCGCTGATATCGAGGCGGTCCGTTCCTTTC
>NZ_CYUD01000023.1 GCF_001458295.1 Ruegeria denitrificans | reverse complement strand
TCATGAACACGGTGCCGGTCTCGATCGCATCGCCCACACGCGCCGCCCGGTCCACCTGTGCCGCTCGCGTCCGGGCGGCACCCTAATCCTAGCCGTTCACCAGATTCAGCAATTCCGCGTGCAATTCGGATGTCGCTGCCGAGATCACTCGACCGTCAGACTTCAGGTCGAGCGGCTTGCCTTCCCAGTCGGTCATGACGCCCCCTGCAGCCTCAATCACGGCCAGAACAGGCAAAAAGTCATAGGGCTGCAGGTCATAATCAACCACCGCATCCACATGCCCCGCTGCAAGTAGGGCGTGCGGGTAGCAATCATATGCGAAACGGCGGGTCTGCCCGGATTGCATCAGTTTTGCGAAAAGCGAAGGGTGATCGCGGTAGATCTTGTCGCCTTCGTTCACAAACAGAATGGATTGATCCAGTCGCTTTTGGTTCGAGGTTGTAATTATATCTCCGTTCAGCGTCGCACCCTGACTGGGAACACCCGTGAAAACTTCGTTCAACGCAGGCATACCGATCACGCCGATATCCGGCTTTCCATCGACCAGGTGCCCGAGCAGAAAGCCGAACAGCGGATGCCCTGAAAGGAATGACCTTGTGCCGTCGATCGGATCAATGATCCAGACTTCACGGCAATTCTGCCCCTCAAACCCGTGTTCTTCGCCAAAGATGCCATGATCCGGAAAATGTTGTTCCAGATAGGTGCGTACCTGCGCCTCGACACCCTTGTCGGCTTGTGTCACCGGACTTTCATCCGACTTGAACTCAACACCCAGTTTTCCACGAAAATACCCTCGGGCAGCAGTGTTGGCCAAATCAGCAACCGCCATCGCATGCGAAATCAGATCGGCCGTTACCGTCGGTTTCGAGCTTTTTGGATTCAGCATCCGGGTTCGTCCTGTCTGTTTATGAATTGTGGAGCCATGGTTTTAGTAGTTCTGAAAACGTTATATGAAACCCGGCCGTAGCTACGGTTCCTGTGAACGTGTTTGGGGACGCAATATTTTGATCGAAATGGGCGTTGAAAAGGTACCTTGGCTGAGCATTCGACCTAATCGGGATCGCATTTTTCCAATTAGTTGCCCTCTCCAGACCTTGCGCATCTGTGGTGTTTGGGTCGAAACCACGATTGAGATGGCCAGTGCGAGTTGGACCGCTTGAGCCAGCAATCCAATCCTGAATTTTTAGGCTTTTGTGTTCTCGCGGCATTGGATTAGGGATTCTCGTTGTCATTTGCTCTATAATTCCACAAATTCGGACAAATGCAACTCAGGAAAGCCGATTTTATTTGTTTACAGCCATCAAGTGTGGGTTTTTGGGGATATTATTCTTCATTGATAAATGCAGAATCCCCTCAGTCGTGGTAGGTCAACCAGTCGAATTCTGTCTCTGCGTTTGGGCGTTCTAGTGATGATAGCCAGCGGACCGCCACTGACGAGCGATGGCGGTGGCAGACACTGTGATGTCGTCAATGCGCCAGACTTAGCTATTCCGCCGTATCATCCTTGGATTGCAGAAATGCTGTATTGGGGCATTCGAATGGCTGATAAGACCTTGACCAAATGGGTGAACCAGTTGGTGGATACTGATTTGGACAAACGCGTCATCCCTGCGCTTAGGGCGGCGATGACGGGTTGTGCGGATGTTGAGCAATTGCTGAGCCCCGCTGAATGCTACGACATATTGACCGTCAGGCCCATCGCCAACGCCGCACCCAGCGGCATGATCACAAGCCGCGCGCCCTGACAACTTACAGGACTGAACTATGATCCAGAATAACCCCACCCTTATCGACGCCATTCGCGACCGGTTTGCCCATGTTGATAGTTGCCCGTTTCAGGGCGAGCGTATCTTTTTCGAAAACGCTGGCGGTGCGCTGACGTTGAAATCCGTTGCTGACACCTCGGCCTTTTACGCTGCGATCCCCGACAATCCAGGACGCATCAACCCGGCGGGGCAGGAAACTCAGAATGTGATTAACAAGGCCAAGGATGATCTGGCGGTCCTCATGAACGCCTCGGGAGGGCAGTTCTTTGCAGGAGAAAGCGGGACCGAATTGCTGTTTCGGATGATCCGCACCGCCTGTCTGGCCGCACCCAAGGGTGCCAAAGTGATCGGGTCGTCGATCGAACACCCCGCCACGCGCAGCGCCGCGCGTCGCTGGTCTGAGATTGCCGGTCTGGACTACGTAAACGTGCCGCATAACGACGAAACCGGTCTGGTCACGCCCGAGGACTACACCGCGCGGATGACCCCGGACGTGGCGGTGGCGACAATCCTGCACGCCTCGCCCGTGACGGGTATGGGCATGGATGTCGCGGCGATCTCGTCCGCGATCCGGGCAGTGGCGCCGGAATGCTTGATCATTGTTGATGGCATTCAGCACGCCGCCCACGGGCAGCTGGATCTGGATGTCTACAATGTCGATGGCTATGCGATCTCGCCCTATAAGGTGTTTTCGCGCCATGGCTACGGCATTGCCTGGATTTCCGACAAACTGACCACCACGCCGCATGACATGCTGATCGACGCGCCTGCGAGGGGTTGGGAATTCGGTACTCGTGACACCGGGTCTTACGCGACCGTGTCAGATGTGGTGTCCTATTTTGACTGGCTGGGTGGAGAAGTGTCAGACGAGACCGAGCCGCGCAAGCGGATCGAGGCCGCGGGTCGCGCCATTCATGCCTATGAGACGCACCTGACCAACGCTGCCATCAATGGGACCGGTAATCTGCCGGGCCTGCGCGATATGGCCCACGTCTCCATTCTGGCCGGGGCAGACAATCCCGCGCGCGAAGGATTGGTGTCGATTGTGGTCAACGGGCACGCTTCGGAAAATGTGGTGGAGATTTTGAACCAACAGGGTATCCGCACCCATACACGCAAGGCCGATCACTATTCCGGCAATGTTCTTACACCGCTGGGTCTGTCGGATTGCATCCGCATCTCGTTCTGTCACTATAACACCGAACAGGAAATCGCCCGCCTTCTGGGTGCCATCAAAGTTCTGGGTCTGGACGGCTGACGAAGGTTTTCAGATCTATTCGAACTACGGTACTTCACGGTTGTCAAAAACCCTGCATAAGCATGTCTATGGCAACCGTGACCCGATCAGCCTCGTCTTTCAGGTTTGCGGTTGGCGATTTTAAAACTCCAACCGGAACCGCGGCCATGAACTGGGTGACCATGGCAAACTGTTCACCTTGAATAGTGAATACCGGATTAAGCCGGGTTGCCGGTTTTGGGGCTTTTGCCAACTGCATCAAAGGCGCTACAACCCGCGTATTCAGGTCGCCAAGCAGATCGGTTTGGATGTCCAGCAGGTAACCTTCGCCGGACGGGTTCGGAAAAACATCGTATTTTGGCATCAGAACTGTCTGAATTGGTCCAGCGGCAGACCATGCTGTTCAACATAGTCGTTCGAGCTTTTGAGGGCCTCGGCGTTTTCAGCTTTCCACTGTTCGGCTTTTGCCGCGGCGACCGCAATACGAACACCTTCCTCGGCTGCGCGGGAAAGGTTGACCTTTAAAGCCTTGGCCTCGGACAGCAATGTGCTGTCCAATGACAGATTGGTTGGTTTGCGCGATTGAACGTTCATCTGACATGCCCTTTCATGAGCAAGGATAGTCGCATCAAACATGCGCGTCAAATATGCGCATGGCGAGTGGTTATAGCCTGTGAGTTTGCCGACGTCAGACCTGCGGAGAGACAGGATTTACGCAGTGTTCAAAAGATGCGGCTGTAGAAGAGAAGAACGTGACCTGCGATTTCTGTGGTGGAAACTTCCATTAATCTCGCTCTAAATAGCCGAGGAACACCATGATTTTTAACAAAGGCAACATTATGCAGTGCGTTCTCATTACTGGTTCGGCCGGCTTTATCGGCTTTCATCTGAGCAAACTGCTGCTTGCCCAAGGTTATCGCGTGGTGGGATTAGATGCCCTGAACGACTACTACGATGTTTCTTTGAAAGAGACCCGCCATGACATGCTGACGCATGAACCTAATGGTGCGCACTTTACGCCGGTCATTGGCAAGGTTGAAACTCCGGGTCTGATGATGAGTTTGTTCGAAGAGCACCGGTTTGACTATGTCATCCATCTGGCTGCGCAGGCCGGGGTGCGGTATTCAATCGAAAACCCGCGCTCGTATCTGGAAAGCAACGTAATCGGAACCTTTGAAATTCTTGAGGCGGCGCGGGTACATCCGCCCAAACATATGCTGCTGGCTTCTACCTCTTCGGCCTTTGGCGCCAATACCGAGATGCCCTACAAGGAAACGCAGCGCGCCGACCATCAGATATCGTTCTACGCGGCCACCAAGAAATCGACCGAAAACATGGCCCATTCTTATGCCCATCTGTTCGATCTGCCGATCACCATGTTCCGCTTTTTCACTGTCTATGGGCCTTGGGGGCGTCCGGACATGGCGCTGTTTAAATTCACCAAAGCGATCTTCGAGGGCGAGGCGATTGACGTCTACAATCATGGGAACATGAAACGCGATTTTACCTATGTCGACGATCTGGTCGAGGCGATCTGCCTGCTGATGGACGCTGTGCCAATGCGCCCCGCAGACGGTCAGGTCCCCGAAGGGGACAGTTTGTCGCCAGTGGCCCCTCATCGGGTGGTGAATATTGGCAACAATGATGCCGTGCAGCTGACTGCGTTCATCGAAGCCATCGAAGCCGCCACCGGCATCACGGCAGAAAAGAACATGATGCCCAGACAACCCGGTGATGTGCTTGACACCTGGGCCGATGCGTCACTGCTTCAGGATCTGACTGGCTATCAGCCCAGAACCTCGGTCCAGGAAGGTGTGGCCGAGTTCGTCAAATGGTACCGCGAATTCTACCGGCCGAACGCCGCTGGAGCGGACAGGATCAATGGCTGATCTTCAGACCGATTAAATTGGTTGTCTTTTATTCCGTTCCGACCTACTGACATCCTCACCTCGGGGTGCGTGGCCTGCCGCGCTGAGATGCCATTGGCGAACCCGTAGAACCTGAACCGGCTAGAACCGGCGGAGGGAAAGGTAGCGGTTTCATCCACCTTGCCCTCTCGCCGCAATGGAGGATGACATGAAACATCTGATGATTGCTGCGGGACTTCTGAGTGCAACAGCGGCTGTCGCGGCCGATAAACCTCAGCTGACCGTTTACACTTATGACAGCTTTGTCTCAGACTGGGGTCCCGGCCCCAAAGTGGAAGAGGCTTTCGAGGCAGTGTGCGACTGCGATCTGAACCTTGTGGGTGTCGAGGATGGTGCAGCGCTGTTGTCACGCCTGCGGCTTGAGGGTGAAAACACAGACGCTGATGTCGTACTAGGGCTGGACACCGGCCTGATTTCGGCGGCCAAGGAAACTGGCTTGTTCGCCCCGAATTCGGTCAGTGCCGATTATACCCTGCCGATTGAATGGCCGGATGACGTGTTTGCACCTTATGACTGGGGCTATTTTGCTTTTGTCCATAACGCAGATGGAGCGGCACCTGCCAATTTCCGTGAATTGGCCGAGGGTGAGTCCAAGATCATTATCCAAGACCCGCGCTCGTCCACTCCGGGTCTGGGGCTGTTGCTGTGGGTCAAGGCAGCTTATGGTGACGAAGCGCCCGAAATCTGGGCCGGGCTTGCCGATAATATCGTGACCGTGACCAAAGGCTGGTCCGAGGCCTATGGGCTGTTTCTTGAGGGTGAAGCGGACATGGTGCTCAGCTACACCACATCGCCCGCTTATCACCTGATCGCGGAAGAGGATGCAAGCAAAGCGGCGGCGGCCTTTGACGAAGGGCACTATATGCAGGTCGAGGTTGCGGCAAAGCTGGCCAGTAGCGATCAGCCCGAACTGGCGGATCAATTTCTGGAGTTCATGGTCTCGGACACGTTCCAGCAGATCATCCCGACCACCAACTGGATGTATCCGGCGGTAACTCCTGCTGCGGGTCTGCCCGAAGGGTTTGACACGCTGATCACGCCGGAAAAATCCCTGCTGTTCACACCGGACGAAGCCGCTGCCGTTCGGGATCAGGCGCTTGCGGAATGGCTGGGCGCGCTCAGCCAGTAAGCCCCTGGCCGGGTGTTGGCGCAGCGGCACTGGTTGCTGCGCTGATATTGGGCACTTTGGCCGCGGTGGCCCTGCGCGCTGATACAGCGGGCGGGTTCGGCCCGGCCGATTGGGCGGCGTTGCGCTTTACGCTGGTTCAGGCGGTGTTGTCTGCCCTGTTCAGCGCAGGGCTGGCTATTCCTGTCGCGCGAGCGCTTGCCCGGCGTCGGTTTCGTGGGCGGTCGGCCTTGATCGCTTTGTTGGGTGCCCCCTTTATCCTACCGGTCATTGTAGCGATCCTTGGGCTGTTGCAGGTTTTTGGTCGTGCTGGGTGGATTTCTGACATCTTAGGGCTGTTTGGTCTGCCGCCATTGCGCATCTACGGCTTGCACGGGGTAGTTCTTGCCCATGTATTCTTTAACTTGCCTCTGGCCACGCGCCTGATCCTGCAGGCGTGGCAGGAAATCCCAGCAGAACGGTTTCGTCTGGCCGCGCAATTGGGGTGCGACGGCTTTACGATGTTCCGCTTGATCGAACTGCCCATGCTGCGGCGTATCCTGCCGGGCGTTCTTGCCGTTATATTCGCGATTTGCCTGACAAGCTTTGCTGTCGCGCTGACCCTTGGCGGGGGCCCCCGCGCAACGACACTTGAACTCGCGATCTATCAATCTTTCACCTATGATTTCGATCTTGGCCGCGCAGCGCTGCTATCCGGGTTGCAGCTGGCCCTGACCGCTGTTGCCGCGTTGGCCGCTTTGAAGTTCTCGCGCGGTGATGGGTTCGGAGCAGGGTTGGATCGAACCATACGGCGATGGGACGGTGGCGCGCCCGCGGTCGATGCGTGCTGGATCGGAGTCGCGGCGGCGTTTCTACTTCTTCCTTTGGCTGCAGTGGTGATATCCGGGCTTACCGGGCTGTTCGAGATGCCTGCCTTGGTATTCCGTTCGGCGGTGATCTCGGTCTTGGTCGCAGCCACGAGTACCATTGTTTTGTTGATACTCGCTCTACCCATGGCCATGGCGGTGGCAACCGGTCGTCACGGGATTGTCGAGCTTAGCGGTATACTGGGGCTGGCGGCATCGCCTTTGGTAATTGGCACGGGACTGTTCATCCTAATCCGTCCTGTGGCCAACCCGGTTACACTGGCCTTGCCGGTAACCGCGCTGGTGAATGCTGTCATGGCCTTGCCTTTCGCTCTGCGCATTCTAGTACCAGCGGCGCATGATGTGGTGGTGCGGCACGGGCGGCTTGCCCTGTCGCTGGATATGGACAAGAGAACGTTTTTTACGCGTGTTTTGCTGCCCCGGATGCACCCACAGATCCGCTTTGCCGCTGGTTTGTCAGCCGCGTTGTCGATGGGAGATCTGGGAGTTATTGCCCTGTTCGCCGATCCACAGATCGCGACCTTGCCCTTGCAGATCTACCGATTGATGGGCGCGTATCAGATGCAAGCGGCGGCCGGTGCGGCGCTGTTGCTGTTGTTGCTTTCAATGGGGGCCTTCTGGCTATTGGATCGCGGAGGGCGGTTGCATGCTGAAACTTGATGGCTGCGTAATCGAGAACGGAAAATTTTCGTTGCGGGCTGATTTTGCCGTCGAGGCCGGTGCTAGTATAGCCATTATTGGGCCGTCCGGCGCAGGTAAGTCGACGCTGCTTGAGGCGATTGCCGGGTTTCGTGACCTCAAACAGGGAAAAATCTTCTGGGACGGATATCTCATATCCAAACTCGCCCCGGGCAAGCGCCCATTGGCCATGCTGTTTCAGGATGGCAATCTATTTCCGCACCTGACGGTCGAACAGAATATCTCTTTGGGCCTACGCTCGAACGGACGCCTATCCATTGACGAACGCTCAGAGGTCCAGTTCGCACTGGATCGGGTTGCCTTGTCGGGTCTGGGTGATCGTAAGCCAGCCGAGCTTTCTGGGGGGCAGCAAAGCCGGGTCGCTCTGGCCCGGGTTCTTGTACAGCGCCGTCAGATGTTGTTGTTGGACGAACCGTTTGCTGCGCTAGGGCCTGCGCTGAAGGCCGAAATGCTTGATCTTGTGGCCGGGTTGCTGACCGAGACAGGAACAACCCTGCTTATGGTCAGCCATGACCCGCAGGACGCGCGCCGTATTGCCTGTCAGACTATTCTTGTTGCTGATGAAAAAGCACATCCCCCAGCGCCCACCCGGTATCTATTCGACAATCCTCCGCCCAGTCTGCGAGACTACCTGGGGTAGGGGCATTGGATGAAAATCTGCGAATGGAAGGTCGCAGCCCGGCGCCAATTTGAAGAGTTTCTGCGCGCCGGACTGACGGGGAGGGACCTTATTTCCGGTTGTGGAAAATGAACCCGAGGAAGTTCAGCAGCAGTTGCGCCGCAAGAATCTGCGTGCTTTCGGTCTGGTCATAGGCGGGGGCGACCTCGACCAGATCAATACCAACTACATTGCCACGTTTGCTGAGCCCCTGAACAATTTCGAGAACATCGTAGTACTGAAATCCGCCATGGCTGGGGGTACCTGTTCCGGGTGCAATCGACGGGCAGAACGCGTCGATATCTATGGTGACATAATAGCGTGCACCTTCGGGGATACGATCCAGAACGCCCTCGGTTCCCAGTTTGCGGACCTGACGGACCGACAGGATATCAGAGCCCCGCGCCCGCGCATCCTCATAACCTTCTTTCGCGGTCGAGGACACATTGCGGATGCCCAACTGGGTCATGCCCGAAACGTAATCCTTTTCGATTGCTCGGCGCATCGGGTTGCCGTGACCTTCGGTGATGCCTTTGCGTTCATCCACGAAATCCAGGTGCGCGTCAATCTGGACCACGTGGATGGGTCCGTTCTTTGCGCAATCCTCTGCAAAGGCACGGATACAGGGAATGTTGATTGAGTGATCGCCACCGATGGTCACCGGCAGAGCACCCGCATCGAGGATTTTCTTCACGCCATATTCGATGTTGGCATGGCTTTCCTCGGTCTTGGTGTGGATGATGTCGGCGTCGCCCAGATCGACGATACGCACATCGCTGGCCAAATAGGTCGCATCATCCTCGTGATCATAGGCTCCGGCGTGACCAAAGCTGAACAGGGTGGACGCCTCGCGCACGGCGCGCGGCCCAAAACGGGCGCCGGATCGATACTGGCACCCAAAATCATATGGCGCGCCAAGGACGGCGACATCGGCGTCAATTTTATCCCAATTCTCGACATAAGGCTTTTTGCCAAAGGTCGCGATGCCAACAAATGGCAGGTTCAGACGACCATCTTCATATCCATGACCCGACATGAGTTCTCCGTTTCTTATGGTTTATCGGTACGCCAGTTCCGGCAGGAACAGCGCGATTTGAGGGAAAGCCATCAGCAGCCCGGTCACAACCAAGAGGATGATCAAAAAGGGCGGCACACCGCGAACCACCTCGACAAAGGGGCGACGGAATACGGCGATGGCGGTGAACAGGTTGCAGCCAAAGGGTGGCGTGGCGGCACCGATGGCGACTTGCAGGGTGATCAGGACACCGACCAGAACCGGATCCAACCCGCTGGCCTTGATCATCGGCGTGAAAATGGGAACCAAGATCAGGATCACCACGATCGAGTCGACGAACATGCAGCCGAGAAAAAACGCCACGTTGATCGCCAGCAGCACCATAAGCGGGCTGGCCTGTTCCAGTCCCAGAGCTGCGATTATGGTCTGTGGTACCTGCGCAAAGCTCAGCGTCCAGCTAAAGGCGGCACCGGCGGCAATCAGGATGAACACGACCGAGGTGATAGCCCCGGTGGACAGTGCTATGTCAAACAAATCACCCATCTTGATCGAGCGGAATATCACCACCTCAAGAATGACGGCATAAAGCACGCAGATCGCCGCCGCTTCGGTGGGTGAGAACACGCCGCCATAGATACCCCCGACGATAATCGCCGGAAATCCCATCGGCCATAGGGCCTTGCGCAGCGCGATCAGGCGCTGTCCCCACCCCTCGCGAGGCAGCACAGGGATATCGTGTCGGTAAGCGTACACCATGCAATAAGCCGAGAATAACACCACAATCAGCAACCCGGGCAAGATGCCCGCGATGAAAAGCTGAGAAATTGACGTCCCCGAGACCACGCCATAGATGATCATGCCGATGGATGGCGGGATCAGATAGGCCAGATCAGCGGCGTTTACGATCAACCCGATCGAAAAGCTGTCGCTATAACCCGATTTCAACATCCGCGGCCGCATCGCACCACCAATGGCCACCACTGTCGCCTGTGTTGATCCGCATACTGCGCCGAACAGGGCGCAGGCCGAAGTGACGGAAATGGCCAGACCGCCTTTGATATGGCCCATAAAGCTCATCACAAGGTCGATCAGCCGGTTGGCGGAATGGCCCCGCGTGATGATGTCAGCAGCCAGAATGAACATCGGCACCGCGATCAGCGCGGCCGGTTTCACACCCCCGATCATCTGCTGGATCAGGATCTGCATGTTCATCTCGGGGAAATAGACGAGGAACCCCAGCACCGCCGCTGAAATCAACGGCATTTTCATTGGAAAGCCTGCCAAAAGCAGAACGATCATTACAGCCAGCATCAACTCGGTCATTTGTCTGCCTCCGCAGTATCCTGGAATTTCTTGATGGCTGACGCTGTTTCCGGATCTTCATAGCTGTCAATTTCGAGGTACGAGACATAGACATCCTCGTCTGCGAAGTTCAGATTCCGGATTGCAGTCAGAAGGTATTGGAACGAGGCCAGTGTCAACCCGATCACCACCCAGACATAGGTCAGGTAAAGCGGTAGCTGCAGCGCCGGGGTGATCCGCCCGCGCGAGGCGACTTTCTGCACATATTCAAACGCGTACCAGGCGAGCACGGCCATCACGACGGCTGTGGTGGTGGCGATCACGACCATCAGGCCTTTGCGTAGTTTGATAGGCAGCGCGTCATAGATGGCCGACATACGGATATGAATGCCCTTTCGGGTGGCATAGCCCAGCCCCATGAAGGTGACGATCACGATCAGGAATTCGTTCAGCTCTTCCGAGAAATAGATGGACTGGTTGAACACATACCGGCCAAAGACGTTGGCAATCGTGTTCACGGCCATCAGAGTGATCCCCCAGCCCAAGATCCAGATTTCGATCCGCCCGATGACGGCGTCGATCTTTCCCAACAAGCCGAAGGGAGCGACAGTATTGCTTTGCATGATTTCCTCCCTTTGAAAGCCCTCACGCGCAAGGCGCGTGAGGTAGTTTTGAGTGGGCGGGAGGGATCAGTTGCCCGACAGTTCCGCCTGCAACGCGTTCAGCAATTCCTGACCACGGTCGCCGACCGTATCGACATAGGCGGAAGAGGTGTCCGTGCTGCGGGCGCGGAAGGCATCACGCTCTACTTCAGTCAGAACGACCAGGCCGATGTCAGGCTTGGCTTCTTTGATGATGTCCAGACGCTGCTGGTTGAAATCGGTGACGACGCCATCAATGAACCCGGTCATGTCGGCCATGGTGTCACGCACCAACTGTTGACGGTCGGGGCTGAGGGTCTCGAACCAGTCCGAACCGGCCACGACGGTGGTGACAAGCTCTTGCTCGCCAGCCCAGATCAGGTGGCTGGTGACTTCGTAGAACTTCATTTCTTCGATGGTCGGGATCGGGTTGACCTGACCGTCAACTGCACCCAGTTGCAGCGCGCCGAACACTTCGCCGAATGGCAGCGGGGTCGGGCTGGCGCCCATATTCTTGTAGGTCTCGAGCAATATCGGCGACACCATCACCCGCATCTTGAAGTTGTCGAAATCTTCTGGTGTCCGGATTTCGCGGTTGGTGGTCCAGACCTGCGGCCCTTCGGAATACATAGTCATGACTTCCAGACCACGCTGGCGGAAATCATCGTTCAGCGGGCCATAGATGGTCTCCGAGCCGCTCAGGATGTTTGAGATCGCCGCCGGATCAGAGGGCAGAAGGTACGGCAGCAAGAAAACCTGGCTTTCAGGCACCACGGTGCCCAGATTGCCAATCGACACATTGGTGAACTGGATAACGCCGTCAGCGGCCTGTTCAACCGTTTCGGTGGGCGTGCCCAGTGTACCCATCGGATAGACGGTCACAGTTACTTCGCCATCGGTCGCGGCTTCGATGCGGGATTTGAACTCCTGCGCGTAGGCATCCATGATCGAGCCGGGAATCTCTTCGATTGCGAACTTCCAGTCTTCGGCCAAAGCCGCGAGAGGGGTCAGGCCCAGCAATGCAGCTGCGGCAGTTATCTTGAGGGGACGAGAGGTTAAGGTCATGTTGGCTTCTTCCCTGTTGCCTTATTGGGTTTGGTCTTCAGGGATCAGGACAGCATAGAAAAATACGCAAAAAAATATCATCTTGTTTATGTTCACATGAGAAGTTTTAATGTAAATTTGCGCGACAACTCCCGAAAGGTAATTCGGCATTGAAACTGCTCAGAAATACTCTGCTCGAGACCTTCGTGACGGTTGTTGAATGCGGCGGGTTTACGGATGCGCAATATGCGTTGGGCATTACGCAATCAGCAATCAGCATCCGAATCCGCGATCTGGAAACGGCGCTTGGCTATCGGATATGCGAACGCGGTCGAGGCGGGTTTCGCCTGACTGAACGGGGGGAAATCGCCTATCGCAAAGCCGGGGACATCCTGCGCAGTGCCCGCGATTTCGATGCAGAATTGCTGGAATTGCGCGGGACCATTACAGGGGACCTGCGGATTGGAACCGTCGATGCGGTCAATACTCTGGCCGAGCTAAATCTGGCGCAGGTTCTCAAGCGTTTTCTGGACCGGCCCAATGAAGTACAGCTTGAGGTCGTCGTCGCATCGCCTACGGAATTGACACAGAAACTGATTACTGGGGACTTGCATGTAGCAATCGCCCCCTTCCGCAATCAGGTTTCGGAACTGACCTATACTGAACTGTGCCAAGAAGAGCATCGCCTGTATTGCGGGCGGGATCATCCCCTGTTTGATTTGCCGGACGATCAGATTGATCTGGATGTAATCTCGGAACACCAAATCTGTCAGCGATCCTATAACATTCTGGTTTCGCCGGTGCTGCAGACTGTCCATCCAAAAGCTGTCGTGGCAAATATGGAGGCGATGGCAATGATGATTGAAACCGGGCACTATTTGGGGCCACTTCCGGTTCACTTTATCGAGACCTGGGCTCACCGCGATCGACTCAGAGAGCTTGCACCGGACAAACTGAACTGGAACTCGACCTTTTACCTCGCCACACGGCCGTCGGTGGTCCATAGGCGGGCGGTTGAGATTTTGGTTCAGGACATCATTGAATCCTGTCTATCAGGCGAATAGTCCTAGCCCCGTTCAATCACTTTATGCGTCGTCATCAACAATATAGATTTCGGCAAACGCTTTGGCGACGGCTTCGGTAGTTTCCTCGCGTCGACGTTCGATATGTTTCCGGATGGTGTCGACCGCAGCACTTTCTTCTCGGTTCGCTATATACTGCATGATCGTGCTGTGGCTGGGAATCCGGCTGCTTGCAGTATCAGCCCCTCCGTTCAGATAGGCATGCTTCAGGTCAATGAGACGGACGAACCGGATGCGTGCATTGAGGTTTTCAAGAATGCGCACGAGTTCCTGATTTTTGGACCCTTTGGCAATGTCCACATGGAATTGTTCATCCAATTCCAGCAAGCGTCCGGGGTCTTTGCATTGATCATATTCGGTCAGAACCCTGCGCAATGTCTCAAGCAATGCTTCAAGCTGGCTATCCGAGGATTTACGAATGGCCAGCCGCACGGCTTCTGTCTCAACCGCAATTCTGGCTTCGTACAGGGACAGAATCTGAGAGGGGCTCAGCGGGCGGCAGAAAAACCCCCGTCGGGCTTGAAAGGTCAAAAACCCTTCGGCCACCAGACGGTTCAGTGCTTCGCGGACGGGCGTCCGACTTGTGCCAAAGCTTTTCGCCAGCGCAACTTCGTTGATCTGGGATTCTGGTTTGAACTCAAAGTTCTCGGCCATCTTGCGCACAAGGTCATAGACGCGGCCAACACGATCTTCGGTTTTTGTCATCCGGTTTCCCTACGGCAAGGATCAGGCTTTGGACTAACAGGTTTTTGCCGAAGTTTGAACTGAGTATTGACTGGTCGGCAATATTGTATAATTAATTGTCGACAATTCAATCAAGCAACGCTCGAAGCGGAGAATACAATGGTGAATCCGGCAGGTCCCATGCGGATGAACGGCGCGCAGGTCATCCTGAAGATGCTGGAACTTCACGGCGTACGCCATGTGTTCGGTCTGCCCGGTGAAACGACAATCGGCTGGTACAAGGAATGGCGCGCCCACAGCGATATCGAGTTTGTTCTGACACGCGATGAACGCACAGCTTCCTACGCGGCTGAGGCCTATGCCAAAATCACTGGACGTCCTTGTGTTCTTGAGGCCCCAAGCCCGGGCATCACCCACTGCACACCCGGCATCACCGAGGCATTCCTCAGCTCGGTTCCGGTAATCTTTTTCAGCTCGGACATCCCGATCAATCAGGACAAGAAACATGGGCTGACCGGGGTCGATCAAACCAGGCTCTATGACAGTATTTGCAAGGAAAGCTTTGTCCTGACAAATGTAAAGGACATCCCCTTTTTGTTGCGCCGTGCCTTCCGCGTGGCAACGTCGGGGCGCCCTGCGCCGGTTCATATCCGGGTGCCCATCAACATTTATGGCGAAGAGGCCGAGATCGGCGATCTTTATGCAGAGCCTGAATACAGCCATTATCCGGCCCATCGTCCCGTCGCGGATCATGGGAAGATTCGCGCCGCCATTGATATTCTGATCAAGGCGGAAAAACCGGCCATCGTCTGCGGGCAGGGAGGGCTTATTTCCAAGGCGTCGGATGTCATTTTAGAATTGGCAGAACTGCTGCAAATTCCCGTTGGAACCACTACGCCGGGCAAAGGCACCATTCCCGAAGATCATCCTCTGGCTCTGCGTGTGATCGGTGGTCGGGGCGGCATGGAATATTCAAATCAATACGTCCATGAGGCCGACACGATCTTTTTCATCGGCTCAAACACGGACAGCGCGGCGACTGATCACTGGAAGCTGTATGGCGACCCAAACAGCAAGACCTTCCTACATCTCGACATTGCCGAAGCCCATGTTGGCAACAATTTTCCGGTGCAGGTCGGTATGGTGGGCGATGCGCGCGCCAGCATTGAATATATGGTTGAGATTATCCGGGCTGAGCACCCCAACCTTGACCGGCCCAGAGTTGATTTGAACCCCGTCAAAAAGACCGCGCTCGATAAGGTCTTCAACTCAAACATCCCCATGCCCGAAGGCACACTGTCACCCGTGCGGCTGTCGCAGGTGCTGGACAAAATCATGCCTGATGACGCGGTGGTGACCTCGGAACCGGGTGTCAGCGCGATCTATCCATCAGCGCTGTTGACCTTTCGCATACCCGGCCGTCGTTACATCACCAATTATTCGATGGGTGCCCTGGGATACTCGGTTCCCGCCTGTATCGGGGCGGCTTATGCCAATGACGGCCCGATAATCTCATTCACTGGGGACGGGTCTTTTGGTTTTGTGATCGGAGATATGGAAACCCTCAAACGGTCGGGCAAGAACGTAACCGTGATCCTGACCCGTAACGATGCGTTTGGCTGGATTCGCGGCGAAGCAATCCTGCTTGATGACGTTGATGAACCTTGGAGCACCGATTTCGGGGCCGTCGATTATGTCAAGGTGGCCGAAGGTTTCGGCTTTAAAACGGCTCGTATCACCTCAGAGGCTGATATCGAGCCAATCCTGTCAGAAGCCATAGCCAACCCGGGGGCGAACTTCGTAGAGATCATGGTGCCCTCACAAGACAAAATAATTCCGTTTGTGCCCAACTGGGTCCGTGCGGCGCGTGAGAAAAACCTGCCGCATTTTTATTGATGTCGGTTGGGCGATGGCTAGTCAGGCAGGGGGTCGCAGCGCGCCAAGAAAGCTACGGATCCGCGACAGATTCCGGATCAGGCGCATGCAGGCTCAGCACGGCGACCATGTCAGTTGGGATGCAATCGCGCGTTCCGCCGGTGAAACAGAGCGTCGTTTGACTTTTTTGCCAGAGGTACAGAGGACTTTGAAAAAAAGGATCGGTTATTCAGAGTCCGAAGGTGCGACCAACAAGCGGTCGACATCGGATTCTGCAAACAAATCCCGCAGACTGTCGGTGAAGTATTTTACGACGCGTCGCGGATTGTTCGGCAAATATGCAAGAACGATTTTCAAGGGGTCAACAGCGGGGTGTAAGGGGATTTCCACGATACGATGACCAGAGTAGGTCAGTTGCGTTTTCGGACGCATATGCAGCAGCGAGCATCCGACGCCTGTGCCGACCAAGCTTCGTACCATTTCCAGCGTTGTTGCAGTGCAGACGATATTTGGCGCGACTTCGGCCTGCTCAAACATCCGGCTGTAGTAATCGCTGATAACAGGAAGATCGAGAAGAACCATGGCTTGGTCATTCAAATCCGAAAGCGAAACACTGGCTTGGGATGCGAAGGCATGCTTTTCAGGAACCAGAAGATAGGCGGGCACGTCGATCAGGGTTTCATAGGTCACGCCGGGCGCTAAGCTTTCAGCGACGCTAAGGATCACGTCAAATTCGCCACTGAGCAACCCGGCCTGGGCGGAGTTGCTATCACATTCGATGAATTTGATGTCGACGCGCGGGTTTTCGACCAGCAGCGACTGCGCGATTCCGGGCAAAAATGCCGGTGCCACGGGGGCGTAATAACCCACCGTTAAAGTTCCAACCAAATGAGTGCGCATCTCAGCACCCTGGCTCATCAGGGTTTCGTATTCATCCAACAGATGCTGAATACGTGGCATCAGAATTTGCCCGGTCGACGTGGGTGCGATCCCTTTTGCGCGATGTCGCACCGTTAATTGCAATCCAAAGGCATCTTCCACCTGATTGACCGCTGCCAAGATGGCAGACGGCACCACATGCATCTGTTTGGAAGCTTCGGTAATGCTGCCGCTGTTGGCAGCGGCCATGAAATATCGCAACGCTTTCAGGCTGGTATCCATTGATATTCCTAATTCATTTTTTTTGATTTTTGTATTTTAAATTTTCTGATTTTCAAAACAAAGGAACACACAGATAGTTCAACGAAGTTAGATTTTTTGGAGATGGGTGATGCAAAGCCATGCACGTGTGGTTGTTATTGGCGGAGGTATCGGCGGGTTGTCGGCGCTCTATCACCTTTGTCAGGAGGGCTGGACCGACGCGGTTTTGCTCGAACGGAATGAGCTGACCTCAGGCACGACCTGGCACTCGGCGGCCCAGTGCCCAAGCGTTGCGTTCAATCAACTGCTGCTTTTGCTGCGCGACTACACGATCAAATTGTATAAGGAATTGGCTGACGATCCGACTTATCCGATCAATTATCATCATGCCACGGGCGGGATGCGGCTGCTGACCAACCCGACCCATGTGGATGAGGTGCATCACATTCTTTCCGTTGCCAAAGGGTTGGGGATCGAATTCGACCTGCTGGATGCCGCCGAAGCAAAGCGGCGCAATCCGCTGCTGAACACAGATGGAGTTCTGGCGGTCATGTGGGATGAGAAAGACGGTGATATTGATCCGGCGCAACTGTGTCAGGCCCTGGCCGCGCGTTCACGTAAGGCAGGTGCCGCCATTCACCGGAACACACCCGTCACGGCGCTGAAACAATTGCCCAATGACGAATGGCTGGTCACCACCGACAATGGCACAATCACCGCCGAACATATTGTGATTGCCGCGGGCTATCGGGTCAATGAGGTAGGTGCGCTGATGGGCATCAAATATCCAGTGATCGCGATGGAGCATATGTATTTTGTCACCGAAGATATCCCGGAATTGGTCGACCGCCCGGATCGTGTGCCTATGGTGCGCTGTCCACGTGATACATTCTATATGCGGCAGGAAAAGAAGGGGCTGCTGGTCGGTATTTACGAGCATGATTGCAAAACCTTTGGCATGGACGGGATAGACCCGGATTTTGTCAACGCCCTGTGCCTGGACGATCTGGATCGTCTCTTGCCCAAGATGGAGCCAATCTTTGAGCGCCTTCCTTGCCTGCAGGAGGTCGGTATCAAATCGGTGGTCAATGGGCCGATCTCCTATGCCTCGGATGCAGGTCCACTGGTTGGCAAACAACCCGGCCTACGCAATTGCTGGTCAATGAATGGCTTGCGTGTGGGGATTGGCGAAGGGGGCGGTTACGGCAAGATGATCGCGCAAATGATGGTGCACGGGGAAACTGAATGGGATAGCTGGCAGCTTGATCCCCGTCGTATTACCAGCTTTGCCAACACCGAATTTACTGCGTTGAAATCCATCGAAGATTACCAGCACGAATTCCGCTGGCACCTGCCGCATGAACATCGCCCCGCAGGACGCCCCGCCAAAACGTCTCCGCTGTATCCCGTGCTCAAAGGCAAAGGGGCCGAGTTTGGCGTCGTCAATGGATGGGAGCGTGCGGAATTCTATAGACCAAGTGCCGATTTCGAAACGACTCATGGCTATACCTTTCAGAACTGGCATGATGTTGTCGGGGCTGAGGTAAGGGCGCTGACAACCAATGTGGGACTAGCGGAACTGTCGGGCTTCAATCACTACCGGATTACCGGAACTGGGGCGTTGGAATGGCTCGACAGCCTGACCTGTTCGAGAGTTTCGAATAAGCCGGGCAAAGCAAGCCTGTGTTATTACCTAACACCCAAAGGCAATATCGCGGGTGAGGCGACGATTGTGCCCCTGCCGGGAGGAGAAGTTTTCTATGGGTCTGCTGCGACAGCAGAATACCATGATATGGACTGGCTGACCGAGCGGTTACCAGAAGGGTCGGACATTCGGATCAAAAGCCGCACCAATACGCATACGATGCTGGTCGTGGCGGGACCTAAAACCCGTGACCTGCTGGCCTCGGTTTCTCGGTGTACAAAATGGGGGCAAGCTGACTTCCCATGGCTCAGCGCACAGCGCGTTTTCATCGGGTATGTCGAAGCGTTAGCCATTGCAATTAGCTATTCCGGCGAACAGGCGTTCGAATTGCACATCCCCAACACCCAGCTTTATGCCGCTTATGAAATCCTTGCCAATTCAGGCGCTGAATTCGGCCTGTCGCATTTTGGTATGTTCGCAATTGACTCGATGCGGCTTGAAAAGGGGTATGGCCATTGGAAAGGTGATTTCATCACCGAATTCAATCCAATCGAAGCCAGACTCTCGCGGTTCGTCAATCAGCACAAGGACTTCCCCGGAAAACCCGGTCTGTTGGCACAAAAGAAGGCAGGTAACCGTAAAGAGAGGGTTATTCTGGAGATCCACAGCACCAAAGGGCCGGCCCAGCCCGGTGAAGGCGTGTTTTTGGATGGCGTCCCGATTGGTTCGATCACTTCGGCTTCATGGGGGTATCGCACCAACAAAAACCTCGCCATGGCCTATATTGACCCGAAACATGTCGCCGGAGGCTCCGAGCTCGAAGTATTGCTGATTGGCGAAACCGTCTGTGCCACGGTTTGTCCGCCTTGTCTGTTTGATCCGGAAAACACCCTGCCCAGGGGTTTGGCATGACGCGCCGTGCCCGTGCTGGCGGTCGTGCCGCTCGTGTCGCCTCACGTCAAAACTCGGGCGATGAAGTGCCAAACCCGGCCCTTCCTGGCGTACCCGGCGGCCAGTACGGCCCGCTGACGGAAGCCCAATGCCGTTAGGTGATTGATGCAGCGTTCGCCTTGCTGGCCACTGTCGGTATTAGCGATGTCCCGGAGCAGATCAAAGAACTGGCTATCGCGCGGGGCTGTCAAGTCGATGCGCATGGCCGGTTGCTTTTTATGCGGGACTTCGTGGAAGACATCATTGCCGCGACATCCAAATCCCTGACCTTGATTGGGCAGGACCCGCGCCATGATTTCAAGGTTAATAAGCAGGATGTGCGTTTTGGTACAGGCGGTGCTGCCGTGCAAACGCTTGACATAGAGAGCGGGTCTTATCGCCCATAGACCCAGCGCGATTTGTACGACTTTACCCGTTTGGCGGATCAGCTGGACAATATCTGCTGGTTCACCCGATGCTGTGTGGCCACGGATGTGCCATATATTTTTGATCAGGATATCAACACTGTTTACGCTAACGCCAGCGGCACGACTGAGCCAATCGGCACAAGGTTCAGCTTTGGCGGCCACGTTGATACTTGTATCGAGATGTTCGATATGATGCTGGTGCGCCCGGTGTATTCGTCTAAAATTCCTACTGCAAACGCATATTTCATCGATTGCGCTATGGTGAGGATGCTGGTGGCCGCGTCGAAATGGCGATCTTAATTGCTGGTTCTACTCAGCTGATCAATTTCCTGGGCCTGATTTCGGGCGGCGCGACCTCGATGACAGAGTCCAATCTGCCCGATGCGCAAGCGGAGTACGAGAAAGGGTTGGCTGCTCTGGCTGCTGGATTGGCAGGGCGCAATCTGATCTATGAATCCGCAGGTATGTTTGGCAGCCTTCTTCGCGTGTCCTTCGAAGGGTTTGTGATCGAGAATTCCATTCGCGGCGAGGGACACCCCCTTAAGGTGATCAGACATTGGCCGCAATGCCGTGCGATTACTATTGTCTACCGCTCAGCGATCGCTCTGATGCATGGGTCGAGGCGGGCAGGGCCGCCAGGTCTCTGTTAAACCGCCACTTTCCCGCGCATGTCGGCCGTACAGCGGTTGAAACGGATCGAACACGCTTCCAGATACAATTCTCGTCGCGATATATGCAGCAGTGAATGATCGTAAGCCTTGTAGACCACGCTGCCACTGCCGAAACCGACGGGTATCTGGCGGCGGCCATTGACTTCCACGGGGTTGCAAACGCCTTAGGGTAGATCGATGAAGCGATCACGCGGATCGCTGCAAGCACGTGATGCTTTTGGAACCCCGGCCTTGTTCGTGAACGTCAGGAGTCGATTTTCTAATGGGGTAACCATCCCGTGATTTGGATGCGGATTGGCCCACCCTAATCTGTCTTCAGAGTTCAAGACGAATTGGGATCGCATCATCACTTACAAACTCTCTCGCCGTTCTGCCTAGGCGGGTCTTGCAGCCACGCCGCTGGCGTTTGGTGCGGCACCGGTTTAAGCCACCGGTCAGATTGCCCCGGCACAAGACCCCATCGTCCGCAGTTTCAAGCTGGGTGATCTATTGGTAACCACATTGCTGGACGCCAGTGTCATGAACAACGACCCCAAAGGTCTATATGGCTTAACCTCGACTGCCGAAGAGTTTCACCGTGTGTCGCAGGAAAATTTCATCCCTTCGGATCGACTGCAATTTTCGTTCACCCCAACTCTGGTCGATACTGGATCAGAGCTTGTGCTGTTTGACACGTGTTTCGGGTACGGGGGCTTGGTTAAAGCGTTGGCGTCGGTTGGGGTTCAGTCAACGAATATCGATGGGGTGGTGATCACCCATTATGCATACTGACCACATTGGCGGGTTGCTGAATGCCGATGGACCGGCATTGCCAAACGCAAGCCATGGAACGGCAGCAGCCGAGTATGATTTCTGGTCGAAACCGGGCCTAAATCACCCCGTCGCGAGTGGGGTTGCCGCGCTGGTAACACCCATTGTCGATCATTTCGAATTTGTCGAAGACGGAGCCCGTATCGCATCTGGTATCACAACCATAGCCAGCTTTGGTCACACGCTCGGACATATGTGGTTTATGCTCGACAGAGGTGCTCGTCAGTTGCTGCTAACAGCGGATTTGGCCAATCACTATGTCTGGAGTATTGCCTCTCCCGACAGGGCGGCCATCAGTTCGGCCGCCGGCATTTGGCGAGACAATGGAGCCCTTGCCCGGCCCAGTGGGCAGCATAACCTAAATCGTTTCCGGCTGGGGCGGCGTTCAGCGCTTTACCCGCATCATAGGCAATCGGGTATTGAGGTATTTCACGACTGTCCACTTTGGTGCCCAACCTCGTGAATCCGTTTTCCACGTAACGGGCGGGGCGGCCTGAAATGGCGCGCGTCATCACAGTGTTTCGTCCGCCATTTCTTTAAGGTAATCCGCATTCGCAGCGTTTTCCTTGCACGCAACAAACGCGGTTCCCAGTTGCGCGGCGACGGCGCCCAGATCCAATGCCGATTTGATCCCGAATCCGTCCATAATGCCGCCTGCAGATTTTAATGCTGACAACCGCTCTGCCGTGGGTAAACCAAAATGAAAACTGACAACTGCGGGGCGTTCCTCGAGCAGCATTTGTGTTATCGCCTGGTTTTTGGTGAATGTCGGATAAATTTCAGACAATTGCACAGGAGGTGTGGCGTCGAATTCCGCGAAATGAGACCCAAGTGTTTGGAGCCAAGCGGGCTGTGTTTTGGGATCATCTTTGGCTGGTCGGTATCAGAACGCATTCACATTGAAGGCGCCGTTGGTCAGAGCCTTGGTGTCCCGTATCGCTTTGCGCGCTGCCTCTGTATTCATTGCGCACAGCCCTAGCGATCCCAAACCGCCTGAATTTGAGACGTTGGCGGCCAACTGAGGTGTTGAAACGCCTGCCATCGGGGCCTGAATAATGGGCATGTCCAAACCCATACGATCCAGGAATTCAGCCTTCTGGGTCACGTTGATGTTTGTTCAATTATGTCAATGTGATTGATGTCAAAGAACCCAAACACAACCGAGGGTCAACACCCGGAGGGATCAGCGCCCCACACGGGCCAGCCACAAAGACCCCAACCCCGAAATGATAATGACCAGCAGGCCCCAAAGGGGTCAGTACGACGCCTCCGATAGTCAGTTGAGTGAAGATCAGGAACCGCGCGCGTTAGTCTTCGGACAGCCAGCGCGTTGTGGTCAGGTAACACTCATGGGCGCACTCGGCGAAGAAGAAAAAAAGCAATCCGGGGCTCATTCCGAACCCGGGTTTCACCACCAGCAGAACCCCGCCGAACCCCACAGTCAGAAGCAGTGCGCGCAGCAGTGGCAGCAATACCAATGCCCCTAGGGAAAATCGAACCCAGGCAACGAAGAATGGGTTAACGCCGCCTGCGGTCAATGCCTTGCCGGCGGCGTTTCCGATCACGATCAGGATCATCGCTGATACAACGAGTATCAGGCTGTGTAGCAGCGTTGTGGATGTCATGGCCTACGATATTTTAACGTAAAATCAGGTGCTTCCCACTAACGCGGGGGTTATTTCGCTGGGTAGGCCACGCCGTTCATACGATGGAATGCGATCGCAACCAGCACCAACAAGACGGCCCCGGCCGTTACCGGGAACAGTAGGAAATCAAAGCCGGGCTGAGCCACGAAAATGACCAGCGGATTCGCCCCGGCCGGTGGATGGGTTACGCGCAAAGCGGCCATAAGGCCAATTGCAAGGCCCACTGCAATAGCAGCGGCCCACCAGGTCGCGGGCAGCAGGGCAAGCATGACCAGACCGATCAGGGCCGACAATGCATGCCCAAAGATCACGTTGGCTGGTTGCGAAAACGGGCTTGTCGCAGCGGAAAACAGCAACACGCAGCTTGCGCCAAAAGGGGCCATCAGCAACGGAACATTGGTCAGTTCGGCAGGCAGGCCAGCAATCGCGATGGCGACCGCACCGCCCACGCCCGCAAGGGCCGCTTTGCCAGCCGGTATCGCGGACTGGGATCTTTTGAAAAAGTCTTTCATGAGTGGGGTCCGGAGATTGAAGTTTCGTCTGTTGTCTGAATTTGGTTGCCAGGGCTGGGCAATGGTTTAACCGACCCAGCCTTTGTGCAGGACCGCATCTCTGAGGGCCTCAAGATCATCGGTCAAATTGGCCAGTGAAATCGGCCCCCCCAGACATACCCTGAGGGCCTCGTCCTTGGCCTCTGACACTGTGAATGTGTCGCTGGGCAGTATCCCGACCTGAGCATTGGACATCCGGCCCATGATTTCAGCGCGGCTGATACCGGGTGGCAGGGTTAGCCAGATATTGAAGGCCTGGCTTTGATTTCGGAAATTGCATCCTTCAAGCGTGGCATCCGCCACAGCCTGCCGTTCAGTGGCACCCTTGCGAATGGCCGTCAGCATCATGCGTGCGGTTCCGTCTTCGATCCATCGGCTTACCAATGCTATACTCAGCGGCGAGGGCATCACGCTGCCTGCGCGCAGAACCTGCAAAAAAGGTTCCTTAGGATGGTTTTCCGGGATGGTGGTAAAGGCGAGCCGTAGTCCGGCCCCCAGGCATTTCGACAGTCCGGCAATGTGCCAACCCAATTGGGGCACCAGCGTCGAGATCGGGGCCGGGGCGTCCGAGGCGACAAAGCAGCATGCGTCATCTTCGACCAGCGGCGTGCCATATTGTTCAAGGACCCGTGCGACCTGCTTGCGACGCTCGGCAGGCATCGTGAAGGTCAATGGGTTTTGCAGAGTGGGGTTCAGGTATACGGCGGCAGGCCAGTGTTCCCGAATTGCTTCGGCAAGTGCGTCAGGCAAAATGCCGTGCTCGTCCATGTCAACGCCGACCAGGCGCAGACCCAACTGAGCCGCAATGGCGCGAATGCCGGGATAGGTCACTCGCTCACACAATACGGTCAGTCCGGGTTCGCTCAGATGTGTCAAAACTGCATGCACGCTGGAATGCGCACCGGGGGTGACAACTAACCGGCCAGGAGAGGTCGGTATGCCGTTTTCCAACATCCACTGCGCGGCGGCCTCGCGGTCCTGCAAGCTGCCTGAAGTGGACTGGTATCTCAGCAACGGCACCAGGTTGGCAGATACGTGTTTCAGCCCCTGTTCCATACGCGCCACCAAATCCGGATCATCGGGCTCGGGCGGCATGTTCATCATGGGGTCTTCGGCCATCGCGCGGCGCGGATCGGGATCTTCGCTACCCTCATTTAGGGCCCGAACGAATGTTCCGCGGCCTACAAAGCTTTCGACATAACCGGATTTTGCGGCCTGAGCATAGCCGCGTGAAACGGTCGTAAAATCCAGCCCAAGGGTCTGCGCCACGCTGCGCTGCGAGGGCAGACGATCACCGGGCGACAACACTCCGGCTTCGATATCCGCCCGAATCGCCTCGGCGATTTCGAGATAGCGCGGTTTGCCGGTGGGGCGCAGAGAAGGGTGCCATTGCATCAGAGTCATTCCTTACCAGAGCGGCCTGGGCTTGGGTCTTAAGCAGCAATTAGGTTACTTTGCCAATCATTGCAACATCATTACCCGATCAAAGAAGAAAATTGTATGGATAATGATTGCATATTTAAAACTCATCTCCTATATCGGCGCTGCAACCAAGAAAGCTCGTGTTATGACCGACGATGTCCAAACCTCTGAAGATGACCGCGACCTGAAGCCCGCCGTGATGAAAGGGCTGCGTCTGAAATGCCCCAATTGCGGTGACGGTGACCTGTTGCACAGCTATCTGAAGGTCAACGACGAATGCAGCGCGTGTTCGCAGCCTTTGCATTATCAACGTGCCGACGACGGGCCCGCCTATCTGACGATTTTGCTGGTCGGGCACCTTCTTGGATTTGGCCTGCATATTTCCTGGGTTGCCTGGCGCCCGGACCCTTGGGTGCTGGCTATTGGTATGTCGATCGTCTCGGTTGGGCTGGCCCTGTTCCTGTTGCCACGGATGAAGGGAATGATTGTCGGCTACCAATGGGCCAAACGGCTGCACGGTTTCTGATCAGACACCGGTTGGGCAGACGGTCCCAAAACCGTTGTCGCGGCGCCATTCTCAACCCTGGCGGCAAATACATGCGAGCACCCGAAAGGGCCACCACCTTACTTGGCAGGACAACATTCGTTTGGGGAATTAGGTTGCAATTTGCAGTTGTTCGCTACTCATGAATCTTGTTGAGAACGTTGGGGGCCGACTATGGCCAGGAATGGCCGTGGACTATGGAAAATCACCACCGCGAAAAAAGATACTTCATCCGAGCGACTTAGATCCGAGCTTTCTAACGTGTCGGTTTTGGTGGTTGATGACGAACCGGGTATGCGTAATTTCCTGCCCAAGGCGTTAAAAAAACCACTTCGTCATGGTAGACTTCGCATCAAAGCCCCCGACCTGACCATTATGCATGAACGAGATCTTCCCGCAGCTAAACGGGTGGCAATTGTCGCGGCTGGTGGCCGTTCAGGTTGAGGCCCGTACATGCGCCAGAAACAACCCTAATGACACCTGCTCGGCCACCGAATGCAGGTTTGCATCCGCCCAGGCCGGATGTACATCCTTGTAGATACCGGGGGCGGTGCGCTGATCATACCAGGCCAGATCGAAGCCATCCGCATTTGTTTCGGTGATGCTTTCCCGTGCCGCCTGTGCCTGTTGAATCAATGAGTTAACGGGTGAAGTCACAACCTCGTTATGTCCTCTGTCGCGCCATCAACCTGTTCCCATTCCCCCGCATGGCCGAATTTACCGTTCACTGGGCCTGAAATCTGCGAAAGGCCGTATGTCAATTTTCTGAACATGACTAACTTGCAGTAATTACGTGATATTTTCTGCGTAACAGATCTTTGCTACAGAACCAGAGCACATATCAGATCAATGAAGTTTATTTCTAATCATGGCGCTGGCGCGCTCGGCGATCATGATAGTGGGTGAGTTCGTATTGCCTGACGTGATGCGCGGCATGATCGATGCATCGACCACCCGCAGGTTTTCTATTCCGTTTACGCGCAACTGTGGATCCACGACAGCTTTGTCATCGACCCCCATACGCGCAGTGCCAACCGGGTGGAAAATCGTCGAGGCAATTTGCCCTGCACCCTCGGCCAGCTCGGCGTCGGTACGGTATTGTGGGCCAGGCTTGAATTCTTCTGGCTTGTAGGGGGCCAAAGCAGGCTGGGCCATGATATGGCGGGTCTGCAAGATGGCACGCGCAACCACCAAACGATCGGTTTCGGCCGAAAGATAGTTGGGCTGAATTTCGGGATGGGCGCGGGGATCTTGTGAGGTGATGTGAACGTAGCCGCGGCTTTCCGGACGCAGGTGACAGACGCTTGCGGTTATTGCGGGGAAATCATGCGGTGCCTGACCGAAAGCTTCCAGTGTGACGGGTTGAACGTGATATTCCAGATCCGGAGTTTCCATCCTTTCATCAGAATAGGAAAACGCGCCGAGCTGGCTTGGGGACATTGACATTGGGCCGCTGCGCTTAAGGATATATTCCAAGCCGATTTTGGTTTTGCCCCACAGGGTTGAACTCAGGTCGTTGAGGGTTTTCGCGCCCTGGATTTTATAAGCGCAACGAACCTGCAGATGGTCTTGCAGATTGCCGCCCACATCGGGTGCGTCATGCAGGACTTCGATGCCATGTTTTTTCAGCAGTTCTTTCGGACCGATCCCGGAAAGCTGTAAAAGATGCGGTGAACCGACGGCGCCTGAGGCGAGGATCACTTCGCGTCTTGCGTTTACTTTAGCCGGGCGATCCTTGCGCCTGAACTGAACGCCGGTCGCACGTTTGCCTTGAAACAACAGCTTCTCGGCCTGTGCGTGCGTCATGACCTCAAGATTTGGTCGTGACAATGCGGGGCGCAAAAACCCCTTGGAGGTACTCCAGCGCCAGCCAGAGCGCTGGTTGACTTTGAAGAACCCGACGCCATGATTGTCGCCACGGTTGAAATCCGCGGTTTCGGGGATGCCGGCCTGTATGGCGGCGGTTTTCCAGGCGTCCAGGATGTCCCAGCTTAGCCGCTGTTCTTCCACCCGCCATTCTCCGCCGGTGCCGTGGACCTCGTCCTGGCCTGCGTAATAATCCTCTGATTTGATGAAAAAGGGCAACACGTCATCCCAGCCCCAGCCAGTGTTCCCCATCTGTTGCCAACCATCATAATCCGCTGCCTGACCCCTTAGGTAGAGCATTCCGTTAATTGACGAACACCCTCCAAGAACCCGACCGCGAGGGTAAAGCAGAGAGCGCCCGCCAAGCCCTTCGCAGGCCGCAGTGGAATACCCCCAGTCGGTGCGCGGATTGCCGATGCAATAGAGATAGCCAACAGGAATATGGATCCAGTGGTAATTGTCCTTGCCACCTGCCTCAAGCAACAGAACCCGTGAATTGGGATCTTCACTCAGCCGGTTGGCTAAAACGCAGCCAGCCGAGCCTGCACCAACGATCACATAGTCGAATTCGCCGAAATCCTGCATGGAAGTTTCTTCTCCTTGTATGCTCGACCACGGCAATCGCATTGCTCGAAGTTAGGTCTTTGGTACGAATTAAAGTCCGATCTGCTGACTTTTGCCAAGATGCATATTGCACCTGTGGAGACTGGAAAGGTTCCTGCTCGTTGTCCGCTTTGTAATCTACGAATTGTTCTCAAGTCTGGACACATATCCGTCTCTAGACGAGATTTGCCTGTTCAAGAACTAGGTCCATTTTTCAGACCATTACTTGGTATTGATTTTCGAATTGGCTGTGACGCTCGCGTTCTCAACAGATTGTGGCATGAGTAATTCCAAGATACGTTTGGCAATACATGAGATTTCGAGAGGGACTCGGTGTAGCCAATACAGCGCTGCTTGTGCCCGAGTGGCTTAGCCGACATGCAGTTCCATCAATGGTGAGGGCTGACCGGATGCGTTTACAGGCCTTCCAAATTCTGCGGATTGAAACAGCATGAAAACAAAAGATATTTCCGGCAAAATTGAAGGGCTTTTCGTTGGAGAAATCCAGAATTTGTGGCAAGATCGCCCACCGTCAGCCATTCACAAGTTGCCTGTACTGGGTCGTCAGGACATTCAAAAACTGGGCTTTGTGTCAGATGCTCAGGCGGACCCCGAACACCATGGAGGAGTGGATAAGGCGATCCATCACTATGCGGCTGAACATTATCCAACGTGGATAAATGAAGGGCACATTCCTGACGGAACAACCCCGGCTGCATTTGGCGAAAACGTTTCCACAACAGGTTTGACCGAGTGGGACGTGTGTATTGGTGATGTGCTGCATTTGGGTACGGCTGTCGTTCAAATCAGTCAGGGCCGGCAACCTTGCTGGAAGGTAAGCGAATACACTCAAAATCCTAAGATGACCTACTTGTTTCAGAAGACGTCCAGAACGGGCTGGTATTACCGGGTATTGGAAGGGGGCCACGTATCAATCGGTGACAACCTTTCGCTGATCGAGCGGCCACAACCGGATTGGACCGTCGCGCGTCTCACATCGGCTCGGCTGTTCAGAAAAGCGACCCGCGCTGAGGCCGGGGAACTGGCGCAGATGCCGGAATTGGCTGATGGATGGAAACGGGCGTTCAAGCGCATGGCCGCAGGAGAATATGACGAAGATGTTCAGCGGCGGTTGAACGGTTGAATTTGACCCCACACTAGGCCGGGTCAGTTGAGTAGTTCAGAATTGGGGCAGGGCGGCCTGCGCAGGTAGCCGCCCCGCCGGTCCGACTAAAGTTAGGCTGTTTGTGCGTGGTTTCCGAAATACAGGAACTCGCGATCCATTCCAGCCACGTCACCGGCTTCAAGGGACAAGCTGGCGGAATCCAGCATCTTGTAGCTTTTCTGTGACTTCACATATTCATCCGAATCCTGGAGCGTTGTCAGCGTATAGCTTGTGGTCTCGCTCAGATAATGCGTCGGGATGATGATATTGGGTTTCAGCTTTTCGACGATGTCGTTGCCTTGCTTATAATCCAGAATGTGCTGCGATCCATCGACTGGCAATGTCAGAACATCGACCTGACCAATGGCATCCCAGAATTCCTGTGGCGGATTGTGACGGTTGTCGCCCCAGATCAGCGTGCGGATACCGCCGGTCTCGATCAGATACACCACCATGTCCATGTGGCTGACATTGTCCGGCGGGCAGGCTTGTACCCCGAACTCTCCCAGTGCGTTGGTCCAGTCGTACCAGCCCGGCGCACGGCATACGTGTTTGTCCGCGAATCCGGTGATCTTGATGTCCGCGAACTCAAAATTCCCGACCATCCGGTCCAGAACCATGGTGGAAACCGGGCGGTGGATGGCGTCATGGTCGAAATGCGTATGCGTGGACATGCAAATATCGACCGGGGTTTCCGGGAATTCATTCTTGAACCACAGGCCCCACGCGCCCGAAGGGTCGTCACGCCAAGGGTCAAACAGAACCGTGGCACCGCCAGGTGAGGTGATCTTGATGGCGCAGTGACCATAGAAGTCGACACCAACGGTTCCATCCAGGGATTGTCCGGTGGTTTTCTGCAACTCGATCACGCCGTTGTTGTTACCGGGTTGCGTCCAGTCGGTAGATTGCGCCTTGGCAGAAGTGGTGGTCAGCAGCGAGGCGGCCCCGCCAACACCGGCAGCACCCGCGGCCATAAAGAAGGAACGTCGTGACAGGCCCGGCGTCAGATCATCCTTGTCGCCACGCAGCAGCGTTGGCTTCAGGTTCAGGTCATCTCTTTCCATTTTTGGTATTCCCTGTTGTCTCTCGTTCCGGTCTTCGCCGGAACAGAAACAGGGTAGCAACTGAGGCTTATTAGTAGAGCATCGAAAATTTACGGGGGAAACATGGGGGAAATCCCCATGTTTTATTGGATCGACAACAACAGGCTGCGCAGGTTCTTTCCGCTTCGTTTCAACCCGAGTTTTGAACGAATATTGTTGCGATGAAACTCGATTGTGCTGGGTTCACGCGACAGCGTTCGGGCAATATCCTTGGTTGTCTGCCCCCGCATGATCAACTGCGCGATTTCCTGCTCGGTGGGTGTAAGGTCTTCAAAAACTGTGGTTAGCTGACCACTCATTTCAGACGTGATGGTTTTCAAGCTCTCTTCGGCAAGGTCCAGATAGATTCGGCCAGAAGGGTCACCCTCCATCCGTCCGCGAAGTTTCGCCAGGTGCGGAACAACCAACCCTCTGATCTGGCTTAATATCTTGGCGTCATATTCTTGCCGTGAAGTTTCGACGCTGTTTAACAACACCCGTAGTGCAGCATTCGCCTCTTCTAGGTCCGCTGTACGGTTGGCCACGCGCTGTTCTAACTGGTCCAAAGTGGCTTGCAGTTCAGCCTCAAGCGCGGTGCGGCGGTCGATTTCAACCAGCAATGAAAGATCGGATTCGATAACCCTTGCGAATTCCTGCAGGCCCTCGCGGAACAGCAGCGCGCGTTGGTTGCGCCGGGAATCCAAAACGCAAATTGTCCCGAATATCGTGCCGTCGGGCCACTTGAGCGGGTATCCTATATAGAAGCTCATCCCGAGCTCTAGATCGTCGTTATCACACCAGTCTGGATCCTTGGTTGCATTTTCAACCGTCAGTTCACCGTCGCGCTTTAGAACTCCATAGCAATACAGCTTTTCACTCAGGGTAAACCTGCAGCCAATAGGGTAAGGGTTGTCGGTATTTCTGCTTGTGACAAAAACGGAATGATGAGGCGCATGGGTCCGCATCACAAGACTTGCAGGAACATCAGCAACCCGGGCAATCAGATCGACGATCCGCTGCCATTTGGCGATGGTTTCCTGCGATATTGTGGGCTTCAAGGCGACCTCCGAGCGCAGCTTAGGCTATTCGATGAAACCTATCTGCTGATATTGCCAGCATTTTTGCCCATTTTCATAAGATATACAAAATCTATCGCGAAAAATTGACGTCGCGGACTCCAGACAGGACCTGCGTCGATCAAGAATATGCGCGAAACCGGCCGGATCGGGTCAGAAAGCCGCTTTTGGCTAGCTATCCGCCAACAGCAGATCACTGGCTTTTTCACCGATCATGATCGCCGGAGCATTTGTGTTGCCGCTGACGATCTCTGGCATGATCGAGCAATCCGCCACCCTCAGATTGTCAATTCCGTGGACCTTCAGCCTTGCATCCACAACCGACCCCGCAGAGCTGCCCATCGCACATGTGCCAGTCGGATGGTAGATCGAGGTCGAATTCGACCGGGCCCAATCCAGCGTACCTTCGTAATCGTCACAACTCAGGTCCGCCGAGGGTCGGAATTCCTCGGAAATCTTCGAACGCAACGGGTTCTGCTTGGCAATACCGCGGGCGATGTTCACACCGTCGACGATGGTTCTGCAATCCGTTTCGGTCGACAGGTAGTTTGGGATGATCTTTACATGTTTGGACGGCTCCGGCCCGTTCAGGCGTAGCTCTCCCCGGCTTTCGGGCCGTAACTGGCAGACAGACATGGTAAAGGCCGAAAACGGATGAACCCCTTCGCCGGGGCTATCAGCGGACCAGGGTTGAACGTGGAACTGAATATCAGGGGTCTCAACGTCGGGGCGGGTCTTCATGAACCCTGTCGCAAGACTGGCCGCCATGGTCATCGGACCGGCGCGGAACAGCGCGTATTTCAGGGCAATGCGAGCCTGATTGAACAGGCTGCGCACTTCGTCATTCAACGTGGGCTCATTGCATTTGAACACCAGCCTTGCCTGCAAATGGTCCTGTAATCCCTTGCCGACGCCGGGCCGGGCGTGCAGCGGTTCGATTCCGTTTTCCTTCAGGTGATCCGGATCGCCGATCCCCGACAGCATCAGAATCTGGGGTGAGTTGATCGCGCCGCCGGACAGGATGATTTCACGCCGAACTTTCAGGGTTTGCTCGGTGCCCGACCGATCCCGATAGACCAGGCCGGTGGCCTTTTTGCCCTCCAGCATGACCCGCGTCACCAAGGCATTGGTGATGATATTGAGATTTTGCCGGTCGCGGATGGGTTTCAGATACGCCACGGCGGTACTGCAGCGGCGGCCATTGCGGGTGGTCAGCTGAAAGTAACCCACGCCTTCTTGCTTGGCCCCGTTATAGTCCGGATTAAACGGATACCCTGCAGCCTGTGCGGCTGCGACCCAGGCATCGCAGATGGGTCGCTGGATGCGCATGTTCGACACCGACAAAGGCCCGCCGACGCCGTGGAATTCGTCCTCACCACGTTCCTGATCTTCGCAGCGTTTGAACAGCGGCAGCACGTCGTCCCAGCCCCAGCCTTCATTGCCCATCTGTCGCCAGCGGTCGTAATCCTGCTTCTGGCCGCGCACATATAGCAACCCGTTCAGCGATGACGATCCGCCCAGTACCTTGCCACGCGGCCAGTCAATGGATCGCCCGTTCAGTCCCGGGTCGGGTTCGGTCCGGTAACACCAGTCGACCGAAGGGTTATGCATGGTTTTGAAATAGCCTACGGGGATGTGAATCCACGGGTTCGTATCACGCCCGCCCGCCTCAAGCAGCGCCACAGTCGTACCCGGTCGCGCGCTGAGCCTATTGGCGATGACACAGCCCGAAGACCCCGCGCCGACAACCGCATAATCCACTTCCATAACAGGCTCCTTCCAACGTCGCTGAAAAAAACTCTATGCAAGATGCAAGAAATATACTAGCCTTTTTTGATACAAAACGTCTCAATAATTGCGAACAGGGAGGTAAGCGATGGAGATCGGACGGAAACTAAGTGGTATCTCACGGCGGGATTTTTTCCGTGTGGCGGGCCGTTACGGCATGAGTTCGACTCTGCTGGCTGCAGGTGGGTTCGGCGGAGCGATGAGTTTGGCGAATCTGGCGCAGGCCGCCGAATCGACCTATGAGAAACGCTTTTCGAAAGAGCCGAAACACACGCTGAAATTCGGCGCTTCGGGCTTTAATACCCGCAACCTGCTGATCGAACGTGCTGGCGCCATTGAATTCGCGCGGGATCTGGAAGAGCGCACCGATGGTGAGATTCGGATTGAATTCATCGGCGACAACCAAATCTGCGGTCAGCTGAGCTGTGTCGAGAAAACCCAGCAGGGTATTGTCGATATCTATGCCGCCTCAACCCAGAACTCAGCCGGTGGTGCGCCGTATCTGAACGTGCTGGACTATGCCTATATGTTCCCCAGCCGCGCAGCGCAGTATCACTTCTTCTATAGTCCGGCGAGCCAGCGCATCCTGCGCGAGCCGCTGGAAAAACGGCACGGGCTCAAATTCCTGTTCACCCATTGTGAACTGCGCGGCCTGCAAATGGGCTCGACTTTCTCAGACAAACCGACCGTCACCAAGCTAGAGGAACTGTTTGGTACCAAAAACCGGGTAACCGGCACGCAGTTGGGTCGTATCGCCATGCAGCTTCTGAACCTGAACCCGGTCCCGGTGGCATGGGAAGAAACGCTGGACGCACTGAAGACAGGTCTGATTGACGGGGCCGAGACTTGGGCCTCGGCCGTGGCTTACGCCAACATGTCGCCTGTGGTGTCGCAATCGGTGAACCTGAAATTCTTCTGCGGCACCGAACATACTTCGATGTCTGCCAAGGTGTTCGACGGGCTGGGCGGTGAGTTGCAGGATGCCGTAATGGAATCCTCGTATTTCACGCAGGCGCTGATTCAAGGTGCGAACGAAGCGGCACTGCTGAACACAGTCGGTTTCTCGGATCCGCAACTGCCTGATACGATCTTTGCCGAAAACGGTGTGCGTCCTGCCTTCCTGGCGGATGATCAGATCAAACTGGCCGAAGAAATGTGCGCCCCGAACTATAACCCCGAGCCTTGGGCGCAGTGGCGTGAACGCCTGAACAAATGGGCCGGTGGCATTGATACTTATCAGGAAATCTACGACATCGCGCGCGAGATTCCGGCTGATACACTGCCGGAAAATGTCGAACCACGCCGCTGGTGGAGAGGCGAGGCCTGATAAACTCATCCGAACCGGCCCCAAGCGGGCCGGTTCAACCAAATACCGACTGGGAGGACGGGGTACATGTCTTTTTGGGCAGATATAGGCGCGATTTTCAGTGCCTTTCTCAGCCAGGATTCGTTCGAGATTCAATCCGCACTGGAATCCGACGCCGCTTGGGTGTTGGGCGCGGTAGTCTCGGCTCTTGGCGGGTTTGTGGTCATGCTGATCTATCGGGCGGTGCCCTTCGTTGAGCGCCATTTCGAACGGTCGGTCATGGTTTATTCCTACCTTGCCATTGCCCTCATCATCTTTTGGGGCGTGATCGACCGGTTCGTGTTCAACGATCAGGAGCCCTGGTCCACCACGATACCGCCGCTGCTGTTCATGGTGATGGCGTGGTTTGGGGCCTCGTACAACGTTCGTCTGCGGACGCATCTGAGCTTTAGCGAATTTCGCACCTCCATGCCCCGTGGCGGACAGCTGGCTTGTTTGATCCTCGACGCCGTACTTTGGTTTATCTTCGCGGTCATTGTCATCGTGACCACCTCACGGCTGGTGGCGTTGTCGGCATCAAACTTTCAGATCGTTCTTGGCACGGACAATATCATGCAGTGGTGGTTCCTACTGGCCGCGCCGCTGTCGTTCTTTCTGATGGTCGGACGGGTGTTTCAGAACCTCGCCGACGATCTGCACAATTGGAAAACAGGTGAGCCGCTGATCAAGCAGGCCGTGATTGGAGCAGACTGATGACAGATGGAACCATGGTCACATTGATCTCGCTTGGGGTCACCTTTCTGTTCATGCTGGGCGTGCCGGTGCTGCTGGTTATCGGCTATTGGGTTATTGGCTGCTCGTTTGTGCTGGGCCTGACGCTGGACAATATGGGCGCTGAGCTGTTGAACGTGTTCAACAAAGGCTTCGCCCTGCTGGCAATGCCATTGTTCATTCTGACAGGGGACCTGATCAACAAATCCGGCATCGCACGGCGGCTTAGCGATTTTGCCTATTCCTGTCTGGGCTGGATACGCGGCGGGCTGGCTATGGCCTCGCTGGGAGCCTGCGGGCTGTTCGCGGCGATCTCGGGATCGAACTCGGCGACGACCGCAACCATCGGGTCGATGCTGCACCCTGAAATGGTCAAGGGCGGTTATGACGAACGGTTCAGTGCCGCGACCGCAGCAGCGGGTGGCACGGTTGGGATCATCATCCCGCCATCCATCATCTTCATCGTCTACGGGTTTCTGATGAACCTGCCAATTTCCGAGCTGTTCGTTGCGGGGATCCTGCCCGGCGCGCTGATGGTGTTTGGCATGCAATTTGCCTGCTGGATCATCTGCCGGATCAATGGCTGGGGTTATTTGATCCCGCTGCAACTGAACCGGGTATTGAAAACCGCGTTCGGCGCATGGTTGGGCTTCTTCGCCATCGGTCTGGTACTGTGGGGCATCTATACAGGTAAATTTTCACCGACCGAGGCGGCGGGTGTGACCGTGGGCTTCTGCGTTATCGCGGGACTGGTCAGCTATCCGATCAACCGGATCATGGGTGCGCGGAATGACATTTCGCCGACGGAAAAAACCTACGCCGAGATGTTTGTTGTCGAAGGTTTCACGATCCCCGAAATCCCCTCGATCGTGATCCGTTCAGCGCAGATCACCGGTATCCTTGCGCCGCTGATCGCGATTTCGGTTGTGATGCAGCAAATCTTGTCGCTGCTTGGCGCACAAGAAACTATCGGGAACTTCGTGACCTCAATGGGGGGCTATCACGCGGTGCTGTTTACTTCGATGGTTATCGTCTTCTTCTCGGGCATGGTGCTGGAAAGCCTTCCGGTCACGATTATCCTCGCCCCGATCCTGGCACCGATTGCAGCGTCTGTCGGAATTGATCCGATCCATTTCTCGGTGATTTTCCTTGTGGGTGCCTCTATCGGGTTCATCACGCCGCCCTACGGTCTGAACCTCTATGTGGCGTCGGGTGTGACGGGCGTGCCCTATTTCCGCCTGCTGCGGTATACGGTGCCTTATCTTGTGGCTCTGTTGTCAGTCTGGATTTTGGTATCGCTGGTGCCCGATCTGGCCTTGATCCTGCTACCAAATAACTAGAATGTTGCGGGATGGCCGAAACGGAAACACAAGAAAAAGAAACTCAGATCCCGACGAACCTGCGCCTGTTGCTGATCCTGGAAGAGGTGGCACGGCGCGGGGTAGCCGTCAAACCGTCAGACCTGATCGATGCATTGGGTCTGGCAAAACCCACCGTTCACCGCCTGCTGCAAACGGCCGAGGCCGAGGGGTTTCTGCAACGCGATCTGGATGGCCGGTCTTATGGCCCTGGCCGTCGTTTGCGACTGCTCTCTGTCAACACCATGTCCGCCGAGCATTTGCGGACTGCGCGCTTGGCCATATTGCGCAGCGTGGCCGAAGAAGTGGGAGAGACCTGCAACCTCGCCATTCCCGACCGTGAAGGGATGATCTATCTGGACCGGGTGGAAACCAAATGGCCCCTGCGCATTCAGTTGCCGGTGGGCTCGCAGGTTCCGTTTCACTGCACGGCCAGTGGCAAGATGTACCTGTCCACACTGCGTCAGAAAACGCTGGACGGGTTTCTCTCGGCCGGAAAGCTGCAACCACAGACTGAGCGTTCGCTGACAGACCCCAAGGCGTTAAAGGTTGAAATCCAACGCATTTCCGAGAAACAATTTTCCACCGATGATGAGGAATTCATGACCGGTATGTCTGCGCTTGCTGTACCCGTTCTGGACGGGCAGAGCAGGTTGGTGGGAACGCTATCAGTTCACGCCCCGACACAGCGCCATGATGTCGCCAGCCTGATGTCGTTTCTGGAAACGCTGCGACAGGGCGCGGACAAGCTTTCAAGCCTTCTGGCTGAGTGACCCGATAAACGCAGCGCCAAACTGTAACAGTGATCGATACACAAAACAGTTTGGCGCTGATCTATTAATCTGGCCTGTTACCTGCGATCAAGCTGCTGCGATCTGGCCTGCTTTTTCGACCAGCACTTCGGCCTGAC
>NZ_CYUD01000022.1 GCF_001458295.1 Ruegeria denitrificans | reverse complement strand
CTCGTCAATATAGTCAGACCAGTTGTATACACGCACCTCTTCGGCAAAAGCCGCCGAACTCCCCAATGCGATGATCGCCGTCATCGTCAGCGTTTTGAGTGACATTTTTTTCTCCCTGAAAGTGTACGGGTATAATCCCGTTTTTTCGGATTTGATCAAGTTTTGCATTTTTCCCGATCCCGCGTATGGTTCCAGAAGGTCTGAAATCTGGCAAGACATCATCATTGGAAATGGGGTAAACCAATTGGATTTGATCAAAAATAAGGCATTCGACACAAAAGCAAAGGCTGCAAAACAACCCGCGCATGAACAGGTCTATCAAACCCTCAAAGCACAGATCATGTTCGGTGAACTGGTGCCCGGACAGCCCGTCACGATACAGGGTCTGACTGATTCGCTCGGGGTGGGCATGACTCCCGTGCGCGAGGCCATCCGCCGCCTGATCTCAGATGGGGCACTAGTGTTTCAGGGCAACCGTAGGGTCAGTGTGCCTTTGTTTTCCGCCCGTGATGTCGAACAGATGATTTTCGCTAGAATATCAATAGAATCAGAGCTCTCAAAACGCGCGACCGGGAATATGAGCAGCGCGGATGTCGACAATTTGGAACGCATCGATCAACGGCTGGATCGCACAATCGCAGATGGGGATGTCAGCGGATACCTGAATCTGAACCACACGTTCCACGAAACGCTTTATTCCTTCGCCGACGCCCCGATTCTGCGCGATCTGACCGAACGACTGTGGCTGAGATTCGGGCCGTCTCTGCGTGTGGTTTGCGGCCGTTTTGGCACGCAAAGCCTACCGGACCGGCACAAAGACATCATCGTCGCCCTACGCGCAAAAGATGCTCAAATGGCAGCAAAAGCAACCGCTCAGGACATCGAACAGGGGATGGAACTGATGGCGGATGCCCTGATCGACAGTTAGGGGCGTGCGTCAATATCGGCTGTGGCCGCGATGAACTGGCTGAGGTCGCCGCCCGCCAGATGCGTGAGCCGCCGTATTACAACACCTTCTTCAAGACGACCCATGTACCCGCTATTGCGTTGGCTGCCAAGATTGCCGAGCTAGCACAGGGCGATCTGAAACATATGTTCTACGCCGGTGCCGGGTCCGAGGCAAACGACACCAACATCCGCCTAGTGCGCACTTAGTGGGCAGAGAAGGGTCAGCCCAACAAAAACATCATCATCAGCGGTCACAACGCCTATCACGGCTCGTCTGTGGGGTCCGCGTCTTTGGGTGGAATGGCTGGGATGCACGCGCAGCGCGGCATTCCGATCCCGAACATCCACCACATCAACCAGCCGAGCTGGTGGTCCGAGGGCAGCACCATGAACTCTGAGGATTTCGGCTTTGCTCGCGCGCGCGAGCTGGAGGAAGCCATTCTGGAGCTGGGCGAAAGACCGCGTCACCGCCTTTATCGCCGAACCCGTGCAGGGGGCGGGCGGCGTAATCGTGGCACCCGACAGCTACTGGCCCGCGGTTCAGCGCATCTGTGACAAATACGATATCCTGCTGATCGCGGATGAGGTCATTTGCGGGTTCGGTCGCACTGGCAACTGGTTCGGCTCGGAGACCGTGCGCATTCGGCCGGAAATCATGACCATCGCCAAGGGACTCAGCTCGGGCTATGCGCCCGTCGGGGGGGCCATCGTCAGTGATGAGATCGCCAGGGTCATCGGCAGTACCGAATTCAACCATGGCTATACCTATTCTGGCCACCCATTCGCGGCGACTGTGGCGCTGGAAAACCTGCGCATCCTTGAATAGGAAAAGATTGTCAAACACGTCCGCGATGTGGCCGCGCCCTAATTGAAAGAGAAATGGGAAGCGCTGGCCGATCACCCGCTGGTGGGTGAGGCCAAGATCGTCGGCATGATGGCAGCCATCGCGCGGACCCCGGACAAGGCCAGCCGCGCCCAATTCGCGTCCAAACCCGGCACAGTCGGCTATATCTGCCGCGACCGCTGCTTTGCCAACAACCTGATCATGCGCCATGTGGGCAACCGGATGATCATCTCACTCCCGCTGGTCCTGACCCCTGCGGACATCGACGAGATGTTCGTGCGGATTTACAAGTTGCTGGATGAGGCACATGCCGAGATCATCGCGCAGAGGTTAAGGAAAGTGGCGGCGTCGGCCGACAGAAAGAGACACCAGGGAACGCTAAGGGCAGCTCGCAAAAGTCGCCCCTCGTTCTATTGAGTATTCTTCATCGCGGTGGTCCCCTTTGAGCCTAAAGAGGTCGATGCTACAACGACCAAGCCCTATGCATTTTTGTTCTCGAAGCGCGGCCTGGAAATTCCAACCAGGTGAGCACCCCGACCAGAATGTGCTTGGAAGAAACACTCAACATCAACCAGATTTTGTCGCTGCTGCTGAAAAGAACGGCCTCAGGCGCGGTACAAGGCGTTGCGTCAAGCGCGTCAAACGACGCTTCCCGCGCATTCCCCTATAAATGATTTCCTTAGTTGTGATATCAAAGTGCTCAAGGAACTCCGTCACATCGCGTGTCGTGTACTCGCGCACATGGCCCATGTGGCCCAGCGTTCGCAGCTTTGTGTATTCGTAATACGGGTCGGGACAAACAAAGGCGCTGCGATTCGACCACACCAGGTTCCGTATTCCTGCGAGGCTCTGCAGGTTAGGCGTCGAGAGAAACAGTTGCCCACCTGGCTTTAATACCCGAGCGACTTCGCCCATTGTGAATATGGGGTCGATCCGCAGGTGTTCGAATACTTCGTTAAACAACACGACGTCGGCGACGCCGTCGTCAAGCGGCACGGTATCTTTCTCGATATCGCATTTTAATATCTCAAATGATCCGGCAGCTTCCGTGATCCGGTCCGGTTCTAAATCGATACCGATCACTCGGAACCCAGCCGCCTGAGCAGCATGCGTCAAAAGACAAGGAGCCGACCCAAACTCAACCACAGTATCGCCCTCGGATGCGGTATCACGGAGCATTCGTAGGTCAGTGGCAAGCCGCTTTCTATGGTTGCGGAAGTATTGTGTAAACCAATCCGCGATCGTGTCAGAAGGGCGTAACTTCTCATAAGCCGCGTCTATCAGTGCGAGATCAGCTTCGGTGTATGCTGGCTCAATTGATCGCTTCATGGGCTAGAGATCCTATTTGCAAGTCGATGACCGGTTTATTGACAGGACTTCCAGCCTGAACGGATTCACCAGTCCAAGTAAGCTGATATTCTACGCTGAGCTCGGTATCCACCAATTTTAGGGGGGCAACAGTCCGAAAATTTGGTCAAGCTGTGAATGCGGCAATTCCTCGCTTTCTCCAAACGGTTATTCATCGTGAACGGAGGGCTGTAGGTGAATGTGAGACCGCGCTTTGCCGAATACCTGCCTCTGATTAGCGGAAACGAAAGCCGACGCCGACACTCGTGTTTCGAACGGTAGCTTCGTTCCCATAGCGGCCTAACGCAACTAGCAGTCGGCCCATTTTTCAGTCACCTTAAACGCTCCAACAGGTTCAGGCTGGCATAGCCGTCGGGTAATAGCCCTTGTGCCAGCTGGTACGCGCGCACGGCATCGGTCGTGTTTGGTCCGGTGCGCCCGTCTATGCCCTGCGTATCAAATCCGGCCGCAGTCAGGCGGGTTTGTAATTCCTTCTTCTCGGTGAAGCTCAGCACCCGGTCGCCGCGCGGCCAATCCCGCTGAAACGAGGCATGTCCCGCCAGACGGTCGGACAGGTGGCCGATACCGATCACATAGGCATCGGCGCCGTTGTATTTCTCGATCACGCCGAAATTGTCGAAGATCATCAGCGCCACGCCCTGCCCTCCGGCTGGCAACAGGATGGCCGCCTGTCCGTGATCCGGAACCGGCTTGCCGTCGCGCCCAACTACTCCGTGCGCGGCCCAATCCGAGGGCAGCAATGTGTAATCCCGTTTGGCCCTGGCATAGTCGAACCCGTCGGGCAAGCGCACTTCAACGCCCCAGGGCTGACCCTTTGTCCACCCGTGCCGCGCCAGATAGGCGGCAGCTGAGGCCAACGCGTCTGTCGGGTCGTCCGACCAGATATCGCGCCGTCCGTCCCCATCGAAATCCACTGCGTGATCCAGATATGAGGTCGGCATGAATTGCGTATGGCCCATCGCGCCCGCCCAGCTGCCCACCATGTTTTCGGCGCTGACATCCCCGGCCTGAACGATCCGCAAAGCCGCAATCAACTGGGTTTCAAAGAACTGCGCCCGCCGCGCATCAAAGGCCAGTGTCGCCAGCGAGCGGATAGTCTGATCACTGCCCCGGAACGTCCCGAACGAGGTCTCAAGCCCCCAGATCGCCGTTACAACCTCTTTCTCGACGCCATATTGCGCCTCGATCCGAGTCAAGGTTGCCTTATGGCGGTCCAGCCCGACACGGCCATTGCTGATCCGCCTGTCCGAGACAGCCGCATCCAGATACTCCCAGATCGGTTTCGAAAACTCGGCCTGATTGCGATCCCGTTCGATGATCTTCTTGTCATAGGTCAGGCCCGCCAGCGCCCGGTCCAGCGTCGCGGAGGAAACGCCCTGTCCCACCGCGCGCTCGCGGAACGCCCCCAGCCACGCCTGAAACCGCGCGTTTCCTTCGGTTGACACCCGATACTCCTTGAACGAAGGCCGCACAACCGGTCGGAGCGACACGGTTATATCAGCCGAAGCCAGCTGAAAGGTCTGTGACCCATCTGCTGAGTTGAGGGATTCCGCCTGCACAATGGATGCCCACAATGCAGCGGCTATGATGCCACTTACGCACTTACGCATTCCGAAAATCCTGATTACTGCTCAACCTCAGGATAGCGCAAAGTGAGAGATTCACAAAGCACTCAGACCAAAATACCTGACGCGCCCGGTCAAACAGAATAAGCTGCTGGGATGACACCCTTTGACGATCCAATAGTCGCCACCGCATTTGAGGCGCTACCAGAAGATGCTCGTGCCGGAGCGCTGACCTTGCGGGGTCTGATTTTTGACACTGCTGCGTCGCTGCCTAGTGCTCAGCCTCTGCTAGAATCGTTGCGCTGGGGTCAGCCTGCCTATCTGGCTCCGAAAGGTTCGACGATCCGGATCGGCACACATAAATCCGCGCGGTTTGCCCTGTTCGTCCATTGTCAAAGCCGGCTGATGGGCGATTTCACTTCGGCTTTTCCGGGTGAGGATCGGCTAGATGGCAACAGGGCCGTGTTGTTTGACGACCCCGCGCAGATCGACCCGACGCGCCATGGCTGGCTGATTGCGCGGGCACTGACCTATCACCTTTGACGGCGTTTACGTTCAACCTTGCGCTTGATCTTGTCTTTCTTGCGCTTTGTGCTGACTGCTTTGCGCCGGGTTGGTCGCCCTTTCGGGCCGCGCCCACGAGGCAGTGCCTGATCGTCGATAGACAGCAACTCCAGCTCCAGACCGCCGGTCACTGGTGTCGCCGCCGCAAGACGCACGGTGACACGCTGGCCAATGGCGATGATCAACCCGGTGTCTGAGCCCATCAACGTTCCGGCCTCGCGGTCAAAATGGAAGAACTCGCGCCCCAGCGACCGGACGGGAACCAGACCATCCGCGCCGGTCTCGTCCATCTTCACAAAAGCCCCGAACCGGGCGATGCCGCTGATGCGACCCGAGAATTCATTGCCCACCCGTTCACTGAGATAGGCGGCCAGATAGCGGTCGGTCGTATCACGCTCGGCCATCATCGACCGGCGTTCGGTGTCCGATATATGGGTGGCGGTTTCGTCCAACCGGGCGATTTCGTCCTCGGTCAGCCCGTCGTCACCCCAGCCATGGGCCGTGATCAGCGCCCGATGCACGATCAGGTCGGCATAGCGCCGAATGGGCGAGGTAAAATGCGCATAGTTGCGCAGCGCCAGACCGAAATGGCCGAAGTTTTCGGCATTGTAATACGCCTGCGCCATAGACCGTAGCGTGCTGAGGTTGATCAACTCTGCATCCTCGGTCCCGGCGGCAGCGTTCAATAGCGCATTCAGATGCCGGGTCTGCAGCACCTGCCCCTTGGCTAGGTTGAGGCCGGCCGCTTGTGCCGTTTCCCGCAGACTTTCCAGTTTCTCCGGCGCGGGCTCTTCATGCACGCGGAACAGCAGCGGGCGGCGCTTGGCAATCAAGGTCTCGGCAGCGGCGACATTGGCGAGGATCATGAACTCCTCGATCAGCTTATGCGCGTCCAACCGGTCGCGGAACGCCACACTGGTCACTTCGCCCGCGTCGCTGAGGACGATCTTGCGTTCCGGTAAGTCCAGCTCCAGCGGCTGCCGTTCTGCGCGGGCCTTCTTCAGGGTCGCATACGCGGCGTAGAGCGGTTTCAGAACAGGTTCCAACAAAGGCCCGGTGCGATCATTCGGATTGCCGTCGATGGCATCCTGCACCTCGGCATAATGCAGCGACGCGGCCGAGCGCATCAGGCCGCGCACAAAGCGATGGCCGATCTTGTTGCCGTCGGCGTCGATCTGCATCCGCACGGCGATACAGGCGCGCGGGACGCCTTCGTGCAGGGAACACAGATCGCCCGACAGCCGATCCGGCAACATCGGCACCACACGATCCGGGAAATAGCTGGAATTGCCGCGCTTGCGCGCCTCACGATCCAGTGCAGTGCCAGGCTGCACGTAGGCCGCGACATCGGCGATGGCGACCCAGATTACATGGCCTCCGGGGTTTTTCGGATCATCATCGGCATGCGCATAACAGGCGTCGTCATGATCCCGCGCATCCGAGGGATCGATGGTCAGCAGCGGCATGTCCCGCAGGTCTTCACGGCCTTTCAGGCCGACGGGTTTGGCCTTGTCGGCCTCAGCAATCACCTTGTCGGGGAAATCATCCGGAATACCATGCTGGTGGATCGCAATCAGCGACACCGCCTTGGGTGCCGAGGGATCGCCCAGCCGTTCCACGACGCGCGCGCGTGGCAAGCCCATGCGGTTCTTGGGACCGGCTTGTTCAGCCTCAACCAACTCACCGTCCCTGGCACCCAGAACGGCTCCGTCGAGCACCAGCCATTCGGTCGAGCCGGCCTTGTCGATGGGGACGATCCGCCCTCCTTCGGCCCCTTTGCGGAAGATCCCGACGATCCTGCGCGGGTTGGTGCCAACGCGACGGATCAGGCGGGCCTCGTAATTGTGGTCTTCTTCATGCACCACTGTCAGCCGGGCCAAAATTCGGTCACCTTCGCCCAAGGCCGGGTCACTGGCGCGGGCAACGATCAGAACAATAGGCTCGACCCCTTCGCCATGCCATTCCAACGGACGCGCGAACAAGTCGCCATCTGAGTTCGGCGCTTTCACCTGCAACACGCTAACCGGCGGCAAACGGTCCGGGTCACGATAGCTGCGATTGCGTTTTTCCAGATGCCCTTCGGCCTCAAGCTCTTTGAGGATACGCTTCAGATCAATCCGATCCGCGCCCTTGATGCCAAAAGCCTTGGCGATATCGCGTTTCGAGGTCAGGGTGGGGTTCGCCGAGATCCAGTCGAGGACCTCTTGCTTGGTAGGAATGCGAGTCATAATTCCGGCGTATCACGGGGATGCGACGGCGTCATGACCAAAAAAGATCAGGGTTTCAGATCGGCAACAGTGTCCACGTCACGCAGAGGATCCAGAAAGGCCACTCGTGTTCCGGAGATTGAGGCCAGCGTATCGGCCAGCGCGTGCTCGGTCGACCAGCGGACATCGCGGAACAGATTTGTCGGCAAGGCCCCATAGCGCTGCGCGCCGACCAGCCAATAGCCGCCATCCGGTGCAGGCCCGAACACCATCTGAGCTGAGCCCAGCGCCTTGAACGCCTGCGGGATATGCCCCCGCGTGATGCCGGGGATATCCGCACCGATCAGACAAACAGGCCCTTTCGGCATGCCTCGCAGCATCCGGCCCATGCGATGGCCCAGATCGCCATTTCCCTGCGGGGCGCGTGGCAGATCAACCGGCCAGATACGGCTGTTCAGCCCCTCGCGGTCCGGCGACACCGCCAGCACGATCTGCCACCGCGGATCCCGCAGCCGCCGGATCAGCGACCGGGTTTGATGCCGGAACCACCAGGCCGCGCCAACCATGCCGATATCGCGACCTAAACGGGTCTTCACCCGCCCCGGACGCGGTTCTTTGACCATGATGACCAGAGTGCGCTGCATAGATCAGGCGAAATAGTCCCGCAGGATGCGAGTGTAGATAGCCTTGAGCTGGACGATCTGCGCAACCTCGACGCATTCATCCACCTGATGCATCGTCCGGCCGACCAGGCCGAATTCAACCACCGGGCAGTGGTTTTTCACAAACCGCGCGTCCGAAGTACCGCCGGTGGTCGACATCTCGGGGCGCACGCCCGTTTCCGCTTCAACCGCTTGCGCCACCAGATCAGAGAGCCGGCCGGGCGGGGTCAAGAAGCTTTCGCCGGAGATTTTGATTTTGATATCAACCTTGATGTCATACGCCTCAGCCACGCGCTGCGCCTCGGATCGCAACCAGTCACTGAGGCTTGTGCCCGAGTGCAAATCGTTGAACCGGATATTCACCGCCCCGCTGCACAGCGCAGGAATCACGTTGGTCGCAGTGTTTCCTGTGTCGATATTAACAACCGCCAGCGTCGAAGCATCGAAATGGTCCGTACCCTGATCCAGCTCATGACTGGCCAGATCGTGCATCAGCCGCGCCATCGCGGGCAGCGGGTTTTTGGCCCGGTGCGGATAGGCAGAATGCCCCTGCACGCCGGTTACCGTGAACCACGCCGTCATCGAGCCGCGGCGCCCGATCTTCATCATCTCACCCATCGTGTTCGGGCAGGTCGGCTCGCCAACCAAACAGACCGACATACGCTCATCCGCGCTGTCCATATAATCCAGCAACGCGGTCGTACCATCCACGGCGTCTCCTTCTTCATCTCCGGTGATGGCCAGAATGACGGCTCCGTCCGGCGGCGTGTCCCGCACGAAATCCACCGCTGCCGCCGCAAAGGCCGCCACGCCGGATTTCATGTCTGTCGTTCCACGCCCGTACATCACGCCGTCGCGGATTTCTGCGCCGAAAGGTGGCATGGTCCAGGCAGCCTCATCCCCTACTGGAACAACATCGGTATGACCGTTGAACCCAAAGCTACGCGCATGACCCTTTTCACCCCACCGCGCGAACAGGTTGGCGATGCCACCACGATCAACTCGTGTGCATTCAAACCCTGCATCCGACAAAAGCTTTTCCAGCAACACCAGCGCGCCGCCCTCTTCGGGTGTGACCGATGGGCAACGGATCAGCTCCACCGTCAATTCTACCGGATCTGTCATGGTGGGGCCTCTTTGGTTCATTCGCGCGCTGGTTCGCGCACAGATTCAACGAATTGGACCGATTGCCAACCCCTGCCCGCCCAAATCCGAGCGCTTTTTTTCGTTTGTATCGCCCTGACACCCCAATAAAACACGGGCCTTTACCCCGCGACCACCTTGCCGGGCCATTCAAAATTGCGTTAGAGCCGCGCGAAACAGGTAAACTGACGATGATACGCGCCCTATTCGCCCTGATCTGCCTGACCTTCATCACGCTTGCACAACAAGCTCAGGCGCAGACACTGGAAGTCACCACCGTGACCCGCCCTCCGTTTTCCTATGTCGAAGACGGAGCCCAGACTGGTTTTTCTGTGGATCTGCTGGCAGCTCTGGCCGAGTCGCTGGGCTGGGACTATTCGGTTAATCGGGTCGAGGCATTCAGCGATATGCTGGGTGCGGTGCAGGACGGCACCGCCGATCTGGCCATCGCCAATATCTCGATCACCGCCGCGCGCGAAACGCAGATGGATTTCAGCCAGCCAATTTTTGAGGCCGGTTTGCAGATCATGGTCCCATCCGAGGCTGCGCGGCGCCCCTCTCTGCTGCAGGCGCTGCTCTCGGCTGAACTGTTCATCGCCATTGGCCTTGCCTTTGCCATCCTGCTGGGTGGCGGCATGCTGATGTGGGGGTTCGAGCGCCGCTCGCAACCCTATTTCGACCGCAAACTGAACGAGGCGTGGTTCCCGTCCTTCTGGTGGGCGCTGAACCTGGTGGTCAATGGCGGCTTCGAGGAGCGCATGCCGCGCACCCCCTTTGGACGCGTGCTGGGCGTGGTTCTGGTGGTGTCATCGCTGTTCATCGTGTCGGTTTTTACCGCGCGGATCACTTCGGTCATGACGGTGGATGCAATCAGCGGCAGCGTGAATTCGGTCAACGATCTGTACGGCAAACAGGTTGGGACAATATCGAACTCGACCGCTGCCAATTTCCTGACCCGGCGCGAGATCGAATACACCGGATATCCAGGTCTGGATGAGGTGCTGACCGCCTTCCGCGAAAAAGATCTGGACGCGGTGGTTTTTGACGCACCGATCCTGTCCTACTATGCCGCGCACGAGGGGCGCCGGTTCGCGTCGATGACCGGAGGCGTGTTCTTGCGCGAAAGCTATGGCATCGCCTTCCCGACGGGGTCTCCACTGGTCGAGGACGTCAACCAGGCGCTGTTGTCGCTGCGCGAAGACGGCACCTATGACGAGATTTACCGCAAGTGGTTTGGGGTACGGAACTAGGGCGTTTCTTCATCCCCGAAAAACGGCGTCATCTGCGCGACGATGACCGCGTTTTCGTCCAATGCTCGCTGCATCAGCGCCCGTTCGTCCGGGTCGATGTCATGGCCCTGCGCCTCACGCTCGGCCAAAGTGCCATAGCCGGTCACATCCAAAGGCGCTGTGTCAGCCTGTTTCAGGATCGCCACGGTTTCGCGCACGGCTTCGGCCTCATCCACGCCGCTGGCAAAACAAATCAACGCCGCGCCAGTCGCACCTTCGGGCAGGCCATCGCCATCCTTTCGGCCGATCTGCACAAGCAGGGTATAGACTTGTTGACGAGAGGGTTTCTTTTGCTTTTCCATGCAGCCTGCCTTACGGGCGGAATAAGACATGGTCAACTCATAGAACGATCCGGCAATTGGGTCCGATTCGGTGCGCAAGCAAGTTAAATACACCGCACCAGGGTCAAACGGCACCCAAGAGTGTGCAAAATTGACACATATCGCCGACAAAAATATCTCCAAAGGATTGACATCACATTCAACCAGAATCCGCATGGTTGAAAACGGCATCAGTTTGCCGACGTTTTGGGGATTTTGCGCAAGTATTGGCTTACCGCAGCACTGCACTTTTGGGTCGATACGAGGATTGGCAAGCGAAATTTAGAATACCCCCACTATTGGTCGCAATTTTTTGAAAAGGAAAGTTCGATGAGTACGTTGTCCAAACTCCTGACTACCGCAGCTAGCGTGTCCATTCTGGCCCTAGCTTCCACAGCATTTGTTGTGACAATTGCGTCTTCCAACCCTGCGCAAGCTCAAGAGGATAGTGAATCCGGCGACCGCGGAGGCGATGGTGACGATGGTGACCGTGGAGGCGACGGCGACGATGGCGACCGTGGAGACGACGGTGACGATGGCGACCGTGGAGACGACGGTGACGATGGCGACCGCGGAGACGACGGTGACGATGGCGACCGCGGAGACGACGGTGACGATGACGGCCGTGAATACACCGACGGCGAAGACAGTGGCAGCGCAGTCGAACGCCCGGCTGAAGATCGCTGACCCACTTTTTTTCTGCCGCCGGTCAGGCGACGGGATCAGAACTGATGTCGTTCAAAATCCCGAATTGCTGACGGCTAAACTTAAATCAGATGAAATGCCCGAGCCATGTTCGGGCATTTCTTTTTGTTCTGAGCTATCAATCGCGCAGCAGCTCGTTGATCCCGGTTTTCGAGCGGGTCCTTTCGTCTACGCGCTTCACGATCACCGCGCAGTACAGACTGACATTGTTCTTGGAAGGCATCGAACCGGCGACAACCACTGAATAGGGCGGCACTTCGCCATACATGACTTCACCGGTTTCCCGGTCGACGATCTTGGTCGACTTGCCGATGAACACACCCATGCCCAGAACCGAACCCTCGCGGACGATGCAGCCCTCGACCACCTCGGAACGCGCACCGATAAAGCAGTTGTCTTCAATGATAGTGGGGCCCGCCTGCATCGGTTCAAGCACGCCGCCGATGCCGACACCGCCCGACAGGTGCACGTTCTTGCCGATCTGCGCGCAGGACCCAACGGTAGCCCAAGTGTCAACCATGGTGCCTTCGTCGACATAGGCACCCAGGTTCACGAAGGACGGCATCAGCACCACGCCCGGCGCAACATAGGCGGATTTGCGAACCACGCAGTTCGGCACGGCGCGGAACCCGGCGGTGCGCCACTGGTCCTCACGCCAACCGGCGAACTTGCTGTCCACTTTGTCCCACCAGCCGCCGGCTTGCGGACCACCGTTCTGGATTTCCATGTCCTTGATGCGAAAGCCCAGCAGCACAGCCTTTTTGGCCCATTGGTTTACGTGCCAGTCACCGCTGTCCAGCTTCTCTGCAACACGCAGCGAGCCGCTGTCCAGCGCGTTCAGTGTATCTTCGATCGCTTCGCGTTGTTCGCCAGAGGTGGCTGGGGTGATTGTATCGCGTGCCTCCCAGGCGGCTTCGATGGCGGCTTCCAGTTGCGCGTTGGACATTTGGCGGCTCCCTGCAGAATCTGTTCACGTTGGTGTTGCCTATACGCAAGCAAGGGACTGGCCGCAATGCGACGCAGAACGCGCGCTTTGCGGCTGATTGCTGCAGTTTCAGCCGTTCAGAGGGTCAGGTGAGAGATTTCCCCCACAAACCAGCACCGCCACGCGCTCATTGGGTTCCGGCTGATAGGCCCCAGACAGCAGCGCAGCCAATGCGGTTGCCCCGGCGGGTTCCACCAGAATCCGGTGCGCGCGCCATAGAGCCTGCTGGGCATCGGCGATGGCCTGATCGCTAACCAGAACCGATGTCAGCCCCCGCGCCAGATCGAAACAAATCGACCCGATCCGCCGCGCGCCCAGCGCGTTGGCGGCAATACCCGAGACGCTGACATCCACTGGCTCTCCGGCCTGGACGGCCGCGTTTAACGCGCATGAGGTCTTGGGCTCGACCGCCACAACCTTGCGCGCGCCCTGCAGCCAGCCCAGAGCCCCTGCGATCAAGCCGCCGCCACCAACGGCGATCAGAACGGTGTCGGCCTGTAGGCCCTGCGCCTCCCACTCAGCGAAACAGGTACCTTGTCCGGCTACGGTTGCGGGCGCGTCATAGGCGTGAATCTGCATCGCGCCCGTTGCGTCCTCATGTGCCTGCGCCTCGGTCAGGGCGTTGGCATATTCGCCGGGCACCACGCTCAGATCCGCACCCGTTCTTTCGATCAACGCTATCTTGGACGGCCCCGCCATTTCCGGCACGAATATCTTGGCCGGATGGCCCAAAGCACGCGCGGCATAGCCCGCCGCTGCACCGTGGTTACCACCAGACGCTGCAACGATGCCTGCCTTAGGCACATCCTGACTGAGCAACGTGTTGAACGCCCCCCGCGCCTTGAAACTGCCGGTATGCTGCAGGTGCTCCAGCTTCATCTCAACCGGATAATCCAACCCCAATGCCCGGCTTTCCATCACCGGCGTCACCTGCGCATAACCGTTGATCCGGTCGGCGGCCGCCAATATTTCACTCTTCCAATTCATTCTTGTTCTTCCGTGACTGGCACTCTGCCCGCGAACCCTATAGCTGTTTCAAGAACACGCAAGCAGGGAACATTTATCCATGAGAGAAGACCGCCTCAGCCCTTTCCGCGACGCGCAGACCGACCGCTCGACCGCGAGCGAGGTGCCGGACACGCCGCAAACACGCTCGCCCGCGTATCGCCTTGCCTTTGCCGATGACGATTTCCTGTGCCGCGATGAGCTGCGCCCGGTGCGCCTACAACTGGAATTGCTGAAGCCCGAGATGATCATGACCGAGCGCGAGATCACCTCGACCATTGTCATGTTCGGCGGCGCGCGTATTCCCGAACCGTCCCAAAAGCACACCGCCCGGACCCAGACGCTGGCCAACCTGTCGGAATATTACGACGAGGCCCGCGAATTCGCCCGGCTGATGACCGAGAAATCCAACGAAACCGGCTGCCGCGAGAACGTGATCGTCACTGGCGGCGGCCCCGGCGTGATGGAGGCCGGCAACCGCGGCGCGCAGGATGCTGGCGGCTGTTCCATCGGCCTGAACATCGTGTTGCCGCATGAACAGGCACCGAACCTTTACGTGACGCCCGAGCTGAGCTTCAACTTCCATTATTTCGCGATCCGAAAGATGCATTTCCTGATGCGCGCCCGCGCCATCACCATCTTTCCCGGCGGGTTTGGCACCATGGACGAGCTGTTCGAATCCCTCACCCTGATCCAGACTGGCCGGATGGATCGCGTGCCCTTCCTACTGTTTGGACGTGAGTTTTGGGAAAAGGTCATCAACTGGGAAGCACTGGCGGACGCGGGCACCATCTCGGACGAAGATCTGGACCTGTTCCGCTTCGTCGACACCGCGCAAGAGGCGGTTGAGATCATCGAGAATTGGGAACCCGCCCCGCCCCGCAACGAAATTCCGGGGCGCTAAACTATGGCTCCAAAGACCGGAGAAATGCTGCACCTGCGCGGCAATGCGCTGAACGCGGGTGATCCCGTGGCGCTGCCGCTGACCCAAAGCAGCATGTATCACCTGCCGGGCGGAACGGATGGGCTGCCCACATACGGCCGCGTCGACAACCCCACATGGCTGCATCTGGAACATGTGCTGGCCCATTTGGAAGAAGCGCCCTGCCTGACCTTTCCGTCCGGCATGGGGGCGATCTCGGCAGCTTTGTTTGCGACCCTGAAGACGGGATCGCGCCTGCTGATCCCATCGGACGGGTATTACGTCACGCGGGTGCTGGCGGATCGGTTCCTGTCCGGGCTGGGTATGTCGGTCACCGAACGCCCGACGACTACCTTTACCGAAGGCGGGTTTGACGGGTTCGATGTGGTCTTTGTCGAAAGCCCCTCGAACCCCGGTCTGGACATGCTGGACCTGCCCGCCATCGCCGCTGCAGTACGTGCAGCGGGCGGGATTACGATTGCCGACAATACAACCCTGACTCCGCTAGGCCAGCGCCCGCTGGAATTGGGCATCGACGTGGTTGTGTCCTCGGACACCAAGGCCATGGCCGGGCATTCCGATCTACTGATGGGGCACGTGGCGAGCCGCAATGCACAGATCATGGAGCGAGTCGAAGAGTGGCGCCGTGTCTCGGGTGCGATCCCTGGCCCGCATGAGGCGTGGATGTTGCATCGCGGGCTGGAAACGTTGGACGTGCGCTTTGAACGTATGTGTTCCTCGGCTCAAGTGCTGGCTGAGCGGTTGGCGGATCACCCGGCCGTTAAGCAGATCCGCTATCCTGGTTTGACCGGCGACCCATCGCATGCGCTGGCCGCAGCGCAGACGGCCCGGTTCGGGTTCCTGTTGTCGATCACACTGGAGACAGAAGAAAAGGCCGAAACTTTCATCAACGCCTGCCCGATGCTGCGCCCGGCGACATCCTTCGGTGGCGTTCACAGTTCCGCCGAACGCCGCGCGCGCTGGGGCGACGATGTCGACCCTGCTTTCATACGCCTATCTGTCGGCTGTGAACCGGTAGAGGAACTGTGGCAGGCGATTGAAACCAGCCTGAACGCACTATGATTTCTTCTTGGGCTCGCGCAGTTCGGTGAACACGTAGATCGGCAGCACAATGCTGGCGATCAGCGCCCCCAGCCAGACCAGCAGCGTGGCCGCCAACAGGTTCGAGATACCTCCAACCGTCAGCCCGGAGGCGACCAGATCGGTTATCAACAGGCCCACAAAGGTCACGATCAGCGCGATGCCGCCTTTCAGCGCGGGTGCTTTTTTCTCGCCCAGCTTCAGAATCAGCGGCTCGGCCACCACCTGCACCAGCGTAAAGACGATCACCACGACGATGAACGAGATCGGCTTGATCGCAAACCCCGACAGCAGCAGCGTGGCCAGTAGCAACCCGATGGCATTGCCGGCCAGCAGGGCCAAGGCGGATTTGATTCTGCGCGTCATGGGGGTCTCCGTCAGAAAACAATTTGAAACATGCATATGTTAACAGACCTGCGGGGATTTGCGAGCGGTTTCAAAAGCCTCTTCCTTTTGGGTCGTTGAAAACGCATGATAAAACCCATCCTGTTCAGCCCGACCCGCGAGAGGTGAGATGAGCGACGATCCCTATTCCGCCCTTGGTGTCGCCAAAGATGCCAGCGCCGCCGAGATCAAAAAGGCCTATCGGCGTATCGCCAAGGAATGCCACCCGGACCTGAAACCCGGCGATGCCGAGGCCGAAGCCAAGTTCAAGGCCGCTGCTGCCGCCTATGATTTGCTGAAAGACCCCGAAAAGCGGGCGCAATTTGATAATGGTGAGATTGACGCCTCGGGTCAGGAACGCCCGCAGCAGCAATATTACCGCGACTATGCCGAGGCCGCCGGAAACCCCTATAGGGGTCGCGCCGCAGATCCGGATGACATGTCGGATATTTTTGCTGAGTTCATGCGTGGCCGGGGTGGGCACGGCCAGCGCGCACAGGAATTCCACGCGCCGGGGCACAATCGCGGCTACAGCCTGCAGATCAGCTTTTTGGATGCGGTGTTTGGAGCCAGTCAAAAACTGACTCTGCCCGATGGCGACCGGATTGAGGTCAAGATTCCTGCGGGGATCACCGACGGACAGACCATTCGCCTACGCGGCAAGGGTGATCCGGGCTTCGGCGACGGGCCTCCGGGCGATGCGCTGGTGACCGTCTCGGTTGCCAGACACCCGGTATTCGATCGTCAGGGCGACGACATCCACATCACACTTCCAATCACCATTGATGAGGCCATTCTGGGCGGCAAGATTCCCGCACCGACTATCGACGGTGGCGTGAGTGTCAGCGTCCCGGCGGGCACCAGTAGCGGCATAACCCTGCGTCTGCGCGGCAAAGGGGTCAAGAAACGCGGATCATCTGAACGCGGAGATCAGCTGATCGAGTTGACAATCGCGATGCCCGATCAGGTCGACGACGACCTAAAGCAATTCATGGGAACCTGGCGCGAAAGCCACAGCTATGACCCGCGCAAAGGAATGCCGTCATGACCCGCACTCTGACCGAAGAACAGCTGATCGCAACCGTCACCCGCCTGACCTCGGCCCGGTTGACCGAGTATCTGGCCGCCGAGATCGTGATCCCCGAACAAACCGATCAAGGGCTGGCCTATCACAGCCTCGACGTGGCGCGACTGGAACTAGCGTGTGAGTTGCACGATCAGTACGAGATGGAGCCCGACGCGCTGTCGATGATGATTTCGCTGATCGACCAGATGCACGGCCTGCGCGCGGAACTGCGCGAGGTATTGAACGCGGTCGAAGCACAGCCAGAACCGATACGTCAGACCCTGATCGAGGTGATCGGAACCGCCCGTTTCAAACGCAGCTGATTAGTTGCCGACTATGTATTCTTCGGGCACGAAAAAGGTGTAATCCCGGTCGGCCACCGCCTCGTGACAATCGTGGCAATAGGCGACCGCGTTTGCACGCGCGCCCTTCGTGTCACCAAACAGCGATCCGTCCGGCATCACCATGATATAGCGCCAGTCACCTGTCTCGGGGCTTTCGCCTTCGGCCAGCTTTTCCATCACGAACAAGGCACCGGGGTGGATATTGCCTTCATCCGTGACGGTCACACTGTCCTTGGCGAGCACCGAGCCCTTAGGCAGCTTTTCCCCTTCGGCCAAAGTTCCGTAATTATGCGCCATGCGATTGGCATAGCTGTTCACATATCGCTGACCATGGGTGGCCGAGATATAGGGTGCATCATTGAACAGCGGCCAGTTCTGGTAATTCATCAGCAAATCCAACTGCGCGGCGTCGTAGCCCCGCGCCATGCGCCGTTGCAGGGATTCATAAATGCGCAACGCTTCTTCCTTGGACAAATCCGCTGGATTTTCGATGGCAAGATGCGCGTCCTCCTCGGTTGCTTGCGCATAGCCTTGGGTCGCGAACAAACCCGAAAAAGTCAGCAAGGTCAGTGAGATCAAAAACACACGTGTAAATCGTAAATACATTTGAATGGCCTACCTAGTTCTTAAGGTTCGCCTGAACGCCCATATCATGTTTGGAACATCATAACGGCCCTGAACAAACGCGCCACGGCCAGACCACGGCTTTCACCGCTTTGTGCGCAAGAGTGACATGCGCTGATCCAGCCCCGACCCGGAAAACATACCAAATTTTGCATGCAAAGAACAGCAAGGTGGAAATTAATTTATTGTCGACCCTTCAGGGACAATAATATGCCTCAGTTTTGCACCCCGGCTTCGGCCTCGATCTGTTTGCGCGATTTGCGAGCGCGTTCCGTGGCCGATTTCAGCTGACCGCAGGCCGCCATGATGTCCTCGCCGCGGGTCTTGCGAATGGGTGAGGCATAGCCCGCCTGATAGATGATATTTGCAAAAGCCCGAATACGGTTGTTCGAGCTGCGCTTATACGGCGCGCCTGGCCATTCGTTGAATGGGATCAGGTTGATCTTGGCCGGGATATTGTGGCGTTTGATATGGTCAATCAGACGGTGCGCGTCCTCGTCACTGTCGTTAACACCATCCAGCATCACGTATTCAAAGGTGATCCGCTCGGAATTCGACACTTTGGGATAGCTGGCCAAGGCCTGCAGTAACTCTTCGATATTCCAACGCTTGTTGATTGGCACCAGTACGTCGCGGGTTTCGTTCGTAGTTGCGTGAAATGAAATCGCCAGCAGACAACCGATTTCCTCAGCTGTGCGCGCTATCTCGGGCACCACGCCCGAGGTCGACAGGGTAATGCGACGACGCGACAGAGAAATCCCCTCGGGGTCCATGGCGATCTTCATCGCATCGCGGACGTTTTCGAAGTTATACAACGGCTCGCCCATGCCCATCAGAACGATGTTTGACAGCAGGCGGGTTTCGTCCTTGGGCGCGCCAGGAACCGGCCATTCCTCAAGATCGTCGCGGGCCATCATGACCTGACCGACAATCTCGGCTGCGGTCAAGTTGCGCACCAGTTTCTGTGTGCCGGTATGGCAGAAGGAACAGGTCAGCGTGCAGCCAACCTGAGACGAGATACACAGCGTCCCGCGATCCTCTTCGGGGATGTAGACAACCTCAACCTCATGGCCACCCGCGATGCGGCACAGGTACTTGCGCGTGCCGTCCTCGGACACCTGCCGGGTCACGACTTCGGGGATTTCGATCACGAAAGTCTCAGCCAGTTGCGCACGATACGCTTTGGCGAGGTTGGTCATTTCGGCAAAATCGCGCACGCCCCATTGATAGATCCACTGCCAGATCTGTCCGGTGCGCATCTTGGCCTGCTTTTCCGGTGTGCCGTTTTCGATCAGAACATCGCGCAACTGGTCGCGGGTCAGGCCGACAAGGTTAATCTTCCCCTCGGGCAATTTGCGGGGGATGGTCAAGACGTCTTGAGTGATCGGCGCTTTGGGCGACATGTGGCTATCTCAATGGATTCTGGCTTGGGATGCGCCTCTATATAGGATCGCGCGCAAAGATCAAAAGGAATCGTATCAATCAATTCGCAAAGCGCAGCAGCTCATCCACGCGCGCCCGCCCCAGATCGACCCGGCAGGCGGTGATGGCAATACCCGTTCCGGACCCACCTCCATAAGATGCGCCCACTGCTTCGCATTGCGCATCTCGGTAGCCTTCCCAGGCGGATTGCGCGGATTCCAAGGCAGGCTGTGCCACCACTCGTCCAGTGACTTCGTCCAACTCTTTGGCGGCTTGCACGGCAAATCCGTAGCTCGCCTCCAGCGCCAGATTGACCCGCTCTTCCATTTCGCCAACACAGGCCCCGATTTCCACCTGAGAGTTGGCGTCGGCACATTCCAGTGTGGGGTCTGCCAGTGCTGCAGATGAAAACAACAGTGCAATCAATGTGTATCGCATGTTCTGTTCCTGCCAGGGATTTCCTACCGTCCAACAGTAGCACGCGTAGAATTGAGTCCCAAATATGACTTGGCCGCACCGCCAGCGCCGGTGCAGCCAAGATTCTTTGAGTAGGTCAACTTCTTCAAACGCCCGCAGGTAGGATATCACAATCTGCTGCGTCCAAGGTTTTCACCGGGTCCTCTGGTCCGCACTGTTCACCGGTCACCGGGTAAGTGTCGGTGTCTTTTTCACACGCGCTCAACAACAGGGCGGCTGTCATCATCAACGCGACAATGGACTTATTCAGCATTCGTAAGCTCCTTCCGATTTCCTGAACTGATTAGTTCAGAAAAATCAGAAGCTCGCCTTGATACGGATCAAATGCGCAGACAGACGTGACGTTAAGTTGACGTTTTGCAATGAAAAAAGAAAACCCCGCCAAATGACGGGGTTTCGTGTGTCTGCAAATGTGCATTAGTTCGTACAGCGCGTCTCGGCGTCTTCGATCGCCGCCGTAAAGCCCAGCAGCGAGAAGGTATCCTTGGTCTGGGTCCCACGCTCAGACCGCGCAGTCAGCACGGCCTCGGTGCCGCGTTTCATCGCTGCGACCACCTTAAGGTCTTCGCCTTCGGTTGCGGGCCATGCCCATTCGCCTTCGGTGATCAGCTCGAACTCGGTTCCGTCGATCTCAAGATTGACCGTCGAACCCGCGGCAAAAGGATAGCCGCCGGTAAAGGTCACCTGACCCTTCACCTCGGCATTGGGGCGATAGAACACGAACAGCAGAATATCGCTGCGGCGGACTGATACCACCCGGCCACCACGTGTGTTGACGGTTTCCTTGGGGGCGGACACGCTCCAGCATTCCGTGGGATCGTCTTCGACGAACACGCTCCAATCGGTCTTGGCTGCCACGCGGTTGGTGCTTGACGCCTGCTGAGCGGTTGCGGTTGTGGCCATCCCTGCCATGCACAAACCCGCGATCACACGGACGAGTTTCGATCTCATCTGTCCAGCCTCCTAGCTCGACCTATTACCTCATACCCATCGGACATAGCTGCGAACTCTACCGGTTCGTCTGTAAGTTGCGTATTCCGATGATTGTCGACATACACACACTAACGCAGGTTTCGCCACAGGCGAAAGGGCGATTGGCAGAATTTTGCGCATATTACGGAGGGGCCAGATGACGCAGCCGGTACCAATGACAGAACTTTGGCGTGGACCCTTGCTGGAAAGCCTGCATCTGGGCCATGCGGTGATCTGCGATGACAGTGGGCAGATCGTGCACAGTTGGGGGGATCCGAATGCGGTGATTTACCCCCGGTCCTCGGCCAAGATGATCCAGGGGCTACCGCTGATTACATCGGGTGCAGCAGCGAAATACGGGCTGAACAGCGAGCATCTGGCACTGGCCTGCGCCTCGCACAGCGGCGCGCATATTCATACAGACCGCGTGACGGCCTGGTTGGACCATCTGAACCTGTCCGAACATGATCTGCGCTGTGGCCCGCAGGAGCCGCAGGACATGGCCGCGCGGGACGGGTTGATTCTGGCCGATGACACACCTTGCCAGATCCACAATAATTGCTCGGGCAAGCACTGCGGATTCCTGACCGTGGCCCAGCATATGGGTGCGGGGCCAGAGTATCTGGAAATCGACCACCCGGTGCAGCAGGCCTGCCTGTCGGCGATCGAGGAAACAACTGGCGAGACAAGCCCGGCCTATGGGATTGACGGATGTTCAGCCCCGAACTTTGCCACCTCGCTGGTAGGGCTGGCGCGGTCGATGGCGTGGTTTGCCTCGGCCGCCGACCGGTCGGACCGGGCCAGCGACGCGGCGCAACAACTGACCGCCGCGATGATCAAGCATCCCGAACTGGTCGCAGGCGAAAACCGCGCCTGCACCGAGCTGATGCGCGCCATGGAGGGCCGCGCCGCGATCAAGACCGGGGCCGAAGCCGTGTTCATTGCCATCATTCCGGAAAAACGCATGGGCGTGGCGTTGAAGATCACTGACGGCACCACGCGCGCCGCCGAATGCGCCATTGCATCCATTCTGGTCCGACTGGGTGTACTGGAGGCCGAAAACCCGGCCACCCTCAAATTCATGAACGCCATTCAATACAGTCGCCGCGGACTGGAATGCGGCATCATCAAGCCTGCGCCGGGGTTCCCCGGCTAAGGCCATCACATCTCGATCGGATGTATCTCGGCCACTTCGACCGAGCCTGAACCGTTGACGACCATGGGGCAGCCTTTGGCCATCTCGGTGGCGACGTCGATGCTGTCGGCCTTGATGACCGTGAACCCCGAAGCCGGGTTTGCACCGCCATTGTCTACAACCCCGCTGTCGCTGACTGTATAGGATTGGCCCACAGGATTGCCGGGGATATCCAGCGCGTCGCCCATATTCTGGAACCATGCGCCCCAAGCAGCCATGGTCGCTTCGATTTCGGCGGGATCAGTCGGGGTGTGGCCGCCATGATAGACAAACAAGAATTGAGGCATTTTTCTTCCTCCCTGAAAAGTTTTTTAGAACTGAGCTTCCAACTTGCGCAGTGACGAGGTCCAGCCCTGATTATGGTTTGTTGCAACCTCGGCATCGGCCAGTTCGCGGTGGTCAAGAACCAGCTTTGCGCCGGATTCCGTCGCCGAGACGGTCAGGGTCACATGACTTTCTGCACCGCGTTGATCCTGATCATCATGCCAACCCCAGGTAAAGCCCACGGAATTCGGCGGGTCCACATGAGTGACCTGCCCGGATACTTTGTATCGCTGCCCTTCGGCATTCACCATGACCGAATGCCACGGCCCAAGGCGTGAAAAATCCAGATCATGTTCGGGCACATGCATCCCCTCGGGACCCCACCATTGCAACAGCTTTGCGCCATCGCTGATCCAGGCGAACAGGTTTTCTTGGGATGTAGGGAACGCGCGTTCCAGTTTCAGTTCGGCCATGAATTCTCCCTTTCAATCAAATCGTTCAAACGGTCGAGGCTGTTTTCCCAGAATTGCCGTTTCGAGATAGTCCATTCCGCGATGGCCCGCAGCCCCGCGGTCTGGATGGAATACATGCGCTGGCTGCCCTGCACCCGCTGCTGCACCAGCCCGGCAGCACGCAACACCTTCAGATGGCGCGAGATCGCAGCCCCGGACATGCCACGCCCTTCGATCAGATCACCGGCGGGTAACTCTCCGTCCTGCATCAGCTGCTCGACGATCGAGAATCGGGTGGCATCGGACAAAGCCGAGAATGCGGTCAGAAGCGTGTTCATAGCCATTGTTTAACATTATTGTTAAATAAAGGGAAGATCAAAAATTCCCATCAGCCCTGACTTCCGATCCTTCCAGTGCAACAGACAACAAGCCTGTTTCGTGCACCAGCCCAAACGGATGCCTTTGGCTGGTTGCATTTCCTATGTTAGAAGGCCATTTTCGTCGCCAAAACGTAGACAGGATTCAATATGGCGAATGTCCGCTTCCTTCTTTCAACCGGCCGTACTTCTACTCAGAATATTGCATCCGTTCTCCAAACCCACTTACCTGAAACCGTTGTCGAGCATGAGCCTCTTGGCCCAAACTATTTTTCACGCCAGGTCTTTCGCCGACCACGAAATATTTTTGGAGTATTAGGGAAACACGTCCCAATCCAACGAAAACTCATAGAGATTGAGGATCTGCTGGCCAGTGGGACATCATATATCGACGTCGGCTGGCCTTGTTATGCATGGCTACCCTATTTCGCGTCTCGATTTGAAAAAGAACTTAAATTCGCCCATCTCGTTCGAAACCCGTTCGAAACAGCTTCGTCACATGCCACGCATGGTATCTTTGTTCCCGCAGTTCCGCGTGGAAGGCGAACCGAGAAAGTTGCCGCAATCCATCCCGAGGACCCGGCAGTGCATTTTAAAGAGGTCGCGAAGAATGCCGCGAAATTTACACCGTTCGAGAAAAATCTGTTCAACTGGCTGGAAATAAACCAATTCGCACTGGAACAACATCAACGTGAAGGGTTTATCGGACTTTATCGTTTTGAAGACCTCTATAATCCAGAAGCTCCAAAACTGACTTCCTTTCTATCAGATTTTGCCGGTACAGTTGACTACGATACGACGTCGGCCCCGGTGGACAAATCCCAAAAGATTCTTCGCACAAAAATTGATGCCACGGACCAGAAGTTGCTGGATGCAGTCTTCGAACTGGCGATCAAGCTTGGCTATACAAAGGAAGATCTTAAACAATATTGGGATGCGGATGCGTTGCAAAAAATGTACTCTGTCAGACGGCGCTAGAAAGGTAGGGCAACAAGTGGTTGCCACGCCTTCAGCCTGATTTTCACTCTTGTTCGACAAATTCGTCCCTTGAATATCCCTGAAGAAACAACAGAGCTGTCAGATCACCGTAATTGATCCGGATATCACATTTAGCCGCAACCGACGGCTTGGCGTGCAGCGCCACACCGGTTCCGGCCCGGCTCAACATGCCCAGATCATTGGCGCCGTCGCCCACAGCCATTACGTCCGCCTCAGACAGGCCCAGCCGTTTGGTGATTTGCGCCAGCGCATCCACCTTGGCCTGTTTGCCCAGTATCGGGTGCTGCACATCTCCGGTCAGCCTGCCACCTTCGGCCAGCAACTTATTGGCGCGGTTTTCGTCAAAGCCCAACAGTTCGGCCACTCTGGCGGTAAAGGCCGTGAACCCACCCGACACCAGCGCCGCATAGCCCCCATTCAGGCGCATCGTAGCAACCAGTTCCTTGCCGCCCGGCATCAGCGTGATGCGTTCGTTCAGAACCTTGTCGATTACCGCTTCATCCAGACCCTTTAGCAGGCCGACCCGTTCAATCAGTGCGCCTTCGAAATCCAACTCACCATTCATGGCCCGCGCGGTTATGTCTTTGACCCGATCTCCAACCCCTGCCTCATCAGCCAACTCGTCGATGCATTCCTGCTGGATCATGGTGCTGTCCATATCGGCCAGCAGCATTAACTTGCGGCGTTTCCCGAACGGCTGCACGATCAGGTCAACCTCGAGCAACTGCAGTTCGGCCCAGACATCCCATTGATTGTCGGGCAGCTCGGGAAACGTGAATTGCGCCGCCTCATCTTCGCTGAGCCAAACCAGATCGTCCCCACCCCACGCATTGCACAGCGCCTCAACCAGAGCCTGCTCGAGCTTTGGTGTGTTCGGGTTGGTCAACAAAGTGGCTACGTACATCATCGATCTCCTGCAGGCTCCTCTGCGCATAGCGCAGAGGCCGTCAATTCACCAGAGACAGTTGACGTGTTTACCCCAGAATGCCGGGCAGCCGCAGCCCATGGGTGCGGGCGCAGTCCTTAGCGACGTCATACCCCGCATCCGCATGCCGCCACACGCCCGAGGCCGGATCGTTCCACAGCACCCGCTCCAACCGTCTGGCCGCGTCCTCGGTGCCGTCGGCACAAATCACCACCCCCGCATGCTGGCTGAACCCCATTCCAACCCCGCCGCCGTGATGCAGAGACACCCAGGTTGCACCGCTGGCTGTATTGATTAGCGCATTCAGCAGTGGCCAGTCACTTACAGCATCGGATCCGTCCAGCATCGCCTCGGTTTCACGGTTCGGGCTGGCAACTGAACCCGAATCCAGATGATCGCGACCAATCACAACCGGCGCCTTCAACTCGCCATTGGCGACCATCTCATTGAACGCCAGCCCGGCGCGGTGCCGATCACCCAGCCCGATCCAACAAATTCGCGCCGGCAGCCCCTGAAACGCAATCCGTTCCTGCGCCATATCAAGCCAGCGATGGAGGTGCTCGTTTTCGGGGAACAGCTCCTTCATCTTGGCGTCAGTCTTGTAGATATCCTCGGGGTCACCCGACAAAGCACACCACCGGAACGGGCCGATCCCCTTGCAGAACAGCGGACGGATGTAGGCAGGAACGAAACCAGGGAAAGCAAAGGCGTTTTCCAGCCCCTCATCCTGCGCCACCTGCCGGATGTTGTTGCCGTAATCCAGCGTCGGGACATCCGCGTTCCAGAAATCGACCATGGCTGCCACATGCTGTTTCATTGATGAACGTGCAGCCTTTTCAACCCATTTAGGGTCTGTTTCGCGCTTTTCCCGCCACTGTCCCATGGACCACCCTATCGGGAGATACCCGTTGATCGGATCATGCGCGCTGGTCTGATCGGTGACGATATCCGGGCGCATTCCGCCCGCGGACATGCGGCGGTAGATCTCGGGGAACACCTCGGCCGCGTTGCCCAGCAGCCCAACAGATTTCGCCTCGCCCGCTTTGGTCCAGCGGTCGATCATCTCCAACGCTTCGTCCAGGGTCTCGGCTTTTTCATCGAGGTATTTGGTGCGCAGGCGAAAATCGATACTGTCCGGGTTGCATTCGACTGCCAGGCAGCAGGCACCGGCAAAAACAGCGGCCAGCGGTTGCGCGCCCCCCATTCCCCCCAGACCGCCGGTCAGTATCCACTTGCCGGTCAAATCGCCGCCATAGTGTTGACGTCCAGCCTCGGCAAAGGTCTCATACGTGCCCTGAACGATGCCTTGTGTGCCGATATAGATCCACGATCCAGCCGTCATTTGGCCGTACATCATTAGACCCTTCTTATCGAGCTCGTTGAAGTGATCCCAGGTTGCCCAATGGGGCACGAGGTTGGAATTGGCGATCAGCACGCGGGGCGCGTCCTTGTGCGTCCGCACAATGGCCACCGGCTTGCCGGATTGAACGATAAGGGTTTCGTCGTCTTCCAGATCCTTCAAACCGTCAACTATAGTATCGAAATCTTTCCAGGTGCGGGCGGCGCGGCCGATACCACCATAGACCACCAGTTCATGCGGGTTTTCGGCTACATCCGGGTGCAGGTTGTTCATCAGCATCCGTAGGGGTGCCTCGGTCAGCCAGCTTTTAGCATTCAACTCTGTTCCTATCGGCGGGTAGATATCGCGCGTGTTCTTGCGAGGGTCGGTCATGGCGTCGTCTCCAATGCAGTGTCTTGGATGGCTTCCAGAATATCGTGCAGCCAATGGCGCAGGCGGTCGGCTTTGGCGGGGTCGTAGGGCCACGGCGGGCTTTCCGCGCTCAGATAGGTGGACTGGGCCAGCTCCATCTGAATGGCATGCAGCCCTTCGTGCGGGCGGCCATAGTGGCGAGTCGTCCAGCCGCCCCGGAACCGCCCGTTCAGAATGGTGCTGTAGGGCGATGACGTGGCAAATTCATTCGCAATAGACTCAATTCCCGACGCGCAGGTTACGCCACCATCGGTCCCAATATTCATGTCGAACAAGGTACCCTCGAACAGAAACGGAATGTGGCTACGGATCGAGTGGCAATCGAACAGAACAGCCACGCCATGGATTGCCCGCACGCGCTCCAACTCTTCGGTAAGCGCGGCATGATAGGGTGCATGAAAGGTTTCGCGCCTCTGACCGATCTCGTCCTCTGACGGTTCCTGCCCGCTTTGCCAGATCGACTGCCCATCGAAGTCGGTCAACGGCACCAGCGTTGTAGTATTCTGCCCTGGGTAAAGCGAAAGGCCTTCGGGATCGCGGTTGGCGTCGATGACATAGCGATGAACATGCGATTGAACCACCGTCACGCCACCTATTAGCCCTGTGTAGAGCCTGTTTATGTGCCAATCCGTATCCGCCAACGCGCGTCCGGTGTTATTGAAACGAGTCGCGATATCGTCCGGCACGTACGTCCCGCCATGCGGTTGTCCCAATACGATAGGGCCATCCCCGCGATGCACACTGACCACCTGCATCACACCACCTCGGGCAATGGAGTGCCAACGGCCCTTAGGATCGATGCCTCTGCCACCAGTTGTTTCGCGGCTTCCAACTCTGGGGCCAGATAACGATCCTCGGTCAGGGCCGGAATGTCAGCCCTCAGCCGCGCGATGACCCGCTGCAAAGGACCGCTGGTGACCAACGGCGCGCGAAACTCGATCCCTTGTGCTGCGCAAAGCAGTTCGACGCCCAAAATGTAGTTCAAATTTTCGACCATTCGGATCAGGCGCCGCGCACCATGGGCCGCCATCGAAACGTGATCCTCCTGATTGGCCGAAGTGGGGGTGCTGTCCGTGACACAGGGATTAGCGAGGTGCTTATTCTCGCTCATCAAAGCGGCAGTGGTGACTTCGGCGATCATCAGACCCGAGTTCAGCCCCGGATCAGGGGTCAGGAAAGGCGGCAGATCAAAGCTAAGCGTCGGATCCACCATCAAAGCAATGCGGCGCTGCGCGATGGCACCGATCTCGGACACAGCCAGCGCAATCATATCGGCCGCAAACCCCACAGGTTCAGCATGGAAATTCCCGCCCGAGACGATCCCGTCAGCCAGAACCAACGGATTGTCGGTGGCTGCGTTGGCCTCAACCTCAAGCGTGGCGGCGGCCTGCCGCAAGACATCCATCGCTGCACCCGTGACCTGCGGCTGGCAGCGGATGCAATAGGGATCCTGAACGCGGGTGTCACCCTCACGGTGACTTTCCCGAATTTCCGACCCGTCCAGCACGGCGCGCATGGCACTGGCGGCCTCGGTCTGACCACGATGGCCGCGCAAAGTGTGAATTTCAGGCCGTAAGGGTGCGGTGGACCCCATGATCGCATCGGTCGACAAGGCCGAAACAACCAACGCGCTTTGGGCCGCGCGCCAGGCTTCGAACAGCCCGGCCAAGGCAAAGGCCGTTGAAAATTGCGTACCGTTGATGAAAGCCAGCCCCTCCTTTGGGCCCAGCTGAATAGGCTCTAAATTTACTGATTTCAGCGCGTCTGCACCCGGCAGAACAATGCCGTTCACCTCGGCTTCACCATCACCTATGACCACCGCAGTCATATGTGCCAACGGCGCAAGATCGCCCGAAGCACCGACCGAACCCTGTGCTGGGATCACCGGTGTAACCCCACGAGCCAGCATCTGCTGCAACAGCTCGATCAGCTCCCACCGCACGCCTGAAGCGCCGCGACCGAAGGACAACAGCTTGAGTGTCATCATCAACCGGGTCAGCCTCCGCGGTATGGCAGGGCCGACACCGCAACAATGGCTTAGGATCAGGTTGCGCTGCAAGGTCGAGGTGTCCTGCGGCGCGATCTTGAGACTGGCCAATTTACCGAAACCAGTATTAACGCCATAGACCGCGTCATCACCCTGCGCTGCAGCCTGAATACGTTGCGCCGCCGCATCCACCGCGGGCTTGCAGGACGAGTCCAATGACACTGGAGGTTGATCCCAGTAGATCTCGGCCAATTGCGCCAAAGAAACCTGTCCGGGCTGCAAAGTCAGAGACGTCATGTGATCCCTCCGAAAAGACGTTTGTGAAGAGGGTTGAAGCCAACGCGATAAGCCAGCTCGGCCGGATGATTGACATTCCAAATGGCCAGATCTGCCCTCTGCCCCGGTGCCAGGGTGCCCGCATCCGTGATCCCCAACGCGCGCGCGGCGTTCCGGGTGACACCGGCCAGCGCCTCTTCGGGCGTCAGACGGAAAAGCGTGCAGCCCATATTCATGGTCAACAAGAGCGAGGTCAGCGGTGAGGAACCGGGATTGCAATCGGTCGCCAGGGCCATTGGCACTTGATGTCGGCGCAGCAAGTCAACAGGCGGCACCTGCGTTTCCCGCAACGTGTAGAAAGCACCCGGCAACAGCACCGCCGTGGTTCCGGCCTTCGCCATGGCCGACACGCCTTCGGCATCCAGATACTCGATATGATCCGCGGACATGGCCCCATATGAGGCCGCCAGTTGCGCCCCACCCAGGTTGGACAATTGCTCGGCATGCAATTTTATCGGCAGGCCAAGCTCTTTCGCCACATCGAAGACCTGCGCGATTTGCACGGGAGTAAAGGCGATCCCTTCACAGAACCCATCAACCGCATCCACCAGCCCCTCGGCATGGGCAGTGCGCAGGGTTGGGATGCAAACTTCGCGGATATAGTCATCAGGTCGGCCGACATAGTTTGGTGGCACCGCATGCGCGCCCAGAAAAGTGGTTTTGATCCGAACGGGGCGGGCTTCTCCGATCCGGCGGGCGACGCGCAACATCTTCATCTCGGTTTCGGTGTCCAGCCCATAACCCGATTTAACCTCGATGGTGCAGACACCCTCGGCAATCAGGGCATCCACGCGGGGCAGCGCGTTTGCCAAAAGCGTTTCTTCACTGGCGGACCGCGTGGCGTTGACTGTGGAGAGGATACCGCCCCCGGCGCGCGCGATGTCTTCGTATGAAGCGCCGTTCAGTCTCATTTCGAACTCGGCTGCGCGGTTACCGCCGAACACCACATGGGTATGCGCGTCGATCAGCGCTGGGGTAATCAGACGCGCTCCGAAATCCTCAACCGGCCAACCGATATGTTCCGGCGGTACGTCGTGTTGCGCACCAACCCAAACGATCTTGGGCCCATCAACGGCAATTGCTGCATCCTGACACAACCCATAGGGCGTGCCCCCCTCTGACATCGTGGCCATCCCGGCACTGAGTAAGACCGCTTTTCTGGTCATGGCGATTCTTTTCGGCTCCCCTCTTGTTTGATTTTTATGTATATGTGTAAAAGAATGAAGTCTACACATTATGGAAGTCAAATGCAGATTCATGCCAGAACGGCCTTGTTAGGCTCAGAGTGGATTCAGGATGTACGGGTAGAAATCGACCTCGGACGCATCGAGCGAGTGCAGACTCAGGCACCGGCGGCGCCCAATGACACCCGCGTGGATGTCCTGTTGCCCGCATTGGCAAACCTGCACAGCCATGCCTTTCAACGGGCCATGGCCGGTATGACCGAAACCCGCATGGCCGGGCGTGAGAGCTTTTGGACATGGCGCAACCTGATGTATCGCTTTCTGGATCGGTTGACGCCCGAGCAGATCGAAGCCATCGCCGCGCTGGTTTTCATGGAGATGCAAGAGGCCGGGTATGCTTCGGTCGGCGAGTTCCACTATGTCCATCACCAACCCGGAGGTGCGCCTTATGATCAACTCTCGGAACTGAGCCAGCGCATCTTTGGTGCAGCACAACAGACAGGGATCGGTCTGACACACTTGCCCGTGCTCTATACCTATGGCGGCGTTGCGCAGGAGCCACTGACTGGCGGGCAGTTGCGGTTCGGCAATGATGTATCTCGGTTTCTAAAATTGGTGGAAGATTGCCGCACCATCCTTCCATATTCAGACTCTATATTGGGGATAGCGCCACATTCTTTGCGGGCGACTTCTCCTGCCGACCTTTCCCAAGTTCTGCAGGCCACACCCGATGGCCCTGTGCATATCCATATCGCGGAACAAGTACAGGAAGTCGCCGATGTGCAGGCCGCATTGGGACAGCGTCCTGTGGCTTGGTTGCTAGACAATGCAGACGTGAACGAATGGTGGTGCCTGATCCATGCGACTCATATGACCGATGTCGAAACCCGAGCGCTGGCTCAGTCCGGTGCTGTGGCTGGGTTGTGCCCGATCACCGAGGCCAATCTAGGCGATGGTATTTTCAATGGCGCGACCTACATCGCGGAAAACGGACAGTTTGGTGTTGGATCAGACTCTAATATTCGGATTTCCCTGCCCGAGGAAATGCGGACCCTGGAGTATTCCCAGCGTCTGCGCGACCATCAACGCGCAGTTCTGGTACCCGCTGAAGGTTCGGTCGGGCATGCGCTTTACATTGGTGCTGCACAGGGTGGCGCACAGGCCCTAGGCCGCGATGCCGGCCAGATCGCCGAGGGCAAGCTGGCCGATCTGGTAGCTATCGACCGGACCCACCCGACGCTTTGCGCATTGGCGGACGATCAATTGCTGGACGGGTTGTGCTTTGCCGCCCCGGACGGGCTTGTCACCGACTTGTGGTCAGCCGGGCGACATATGGTGAAACAGGGCCGCCACGTTGCGCGTGATCAGATCATTCCCGCTTACAAATCCGCAATTGCGGGCCTGCTGGCCTCGGTCTAAAGGAACAAGCACTATGCCCCAGTCCAGCGACACCACTAGCTACAAAGACATCAAGATAACCGTTCTGTCGCGTATCCGCTCGGGCGAATGGCAGCCAGACTCTCTGCTGCCAAACGAACAAGACCTGGCGGTCGAGTTTTCCTGCACCCGCACCACCGTGAACCGGGCCCTGCGGGAACTGGCGGATGAGGGGTATCTGGAACGCCGTCGCAAAGCAGGAACCCGGGTGCTGAGCGCGCCGCAGCGACAGGCCCGCTTCACCATCCCCATGGTCCGGGACGAGGTGGAAGCGATGGGCGGCACCTACCGCTATGCGCTGGTATCCTCCAAGTTAGAGATTGCTCCTGAATGGCTAAGCGCTCGTTTGGCTCTGTCGTCGGGACAAAACGTGATGCATGTGCGCTGTATGCATTTTAACGGCAACACGCCGTTTCAGTATGAGGATCGCTGGATCGTTCCGGCCTCGGTCCCGCAGGTGAAACAGGCGGATTTCTCACAGATCGGGCCGAATGAGTGGCTGATCCAGACCGTACCATTCACCAATGTCGAGCTCAGCTTTCTGGCCAGCCGTGCCGATGCGACAATCGCTGGATTCCTGGACGTGCCTGAAGGGGAACCAGTCTTTACCGGTGAACGGATCACTTGGTTGCAGGGTCAGCCAGTAACCTTTGCCAAGATGTTCTTTGCCGCTGGGTACCGCATGACTACGCAATTCTAAGCCGCATCCGGATTTCTCTTTACCCCCTACCCAATCCGATACAGATTCACCCGGGATTGAGCAGGCGCAGAGGAAAGACGAAATGGGCAACCCGCTATACGACCGACTGTTTGGCATTCACGCGGGCAAACACACGCCGTTCCTGCATCTTCCTGATGGTCAAACTCTAACCCATGCCGATTTTCTCGACATGTCCTCGCAGATCGCCAATGCCCTGACCGGGTATGAGCTTGAGCCCGGCGAACGGGTGGCCGTGCAAGTGGAAAAGTCTCCCCAGGCTTTGGCGCTTTATGCTGCCTGTGTGCAGACCGGGTTGATCTTTTTGCCGCTGAACACCGGCTACACCACGGCTGAACTGCAATATTTCATCGAAAACAGCGGCGCAAAACTGGTTGTCTGTGACGCCGCAAAGCAAGAGGGGCTGGTCCCCATCGCCACCGCCCAGGACGCCCGGTTAGAGACGCTGAACGCCGACGGGTCAGGCAGCTTGATGCGCCGGGCACTGGGAATGTTGCCCGCGTTTGAACCGGTCCGCCGCGACGAAGAGGATCTGGCCGCGTTCCTCTATACCTCGGGCACCACGGGGCGGTCCAAGGGGGCGATGCTGACACAGGACAACCTGCTATCAAACGCCGAAATGCTGGCGCAAGAATGGCGGTTTATGGCAGATGACGTGCTGCTGCATGCGCTGCCGATTTTTCACACACACGGGTTGTTCGTGGCGACGAATGTGGTGCTGGCCGCGGGCGGGTCAATGATCTTTCTGCCCAAGTTCGATGCTGAGGATATTTTGCGACTGTTGCCGCAGGCCACCTCGATGATGGGGGTTCCGACCTTCTACACCCGCCTGCTGGACGATGACCGGTTCACCGGCGATCTGACCCGGCATATGCGGCTGTTCACTTCAGGTTCGGCGCCGATGCTGAGCGAAACCCATGAGCGGTTCGAGGCCCGTACCGGCCACCGCATCCTGGAACGTTACGGCATGACCGAGACCAACATGACCACCTCGAACCCCTATGACGGCGAACGTCGTGCGGGCACGGTGGGCTTCCCGCTGCCCGATATCGAGCTGAAGGTGACCGACCCCGAAACCGGCGCAGACCTGCCGCAGGGCGAGATAGGCATGCTTGAGGTACGCGGACCCAACGTATTTGAGGGCTATTGGCAAATGCCCGAAAAAACCGCCGCCGAACTGCGCGAGGATGGCTTTTTCATCACCGGCGATCTGGGGCGCGTGGATGCGGACGGGTATGTCCACATTGTCGGACGCGGCAAGGACCTGATCATCTCGGGCGGTTACAACATTTACCCCAAAGAGGTCGAACTGGTGCTGGATGACCAACCCGGTGTGCTGGAAAGCGCCGTGATTGGCGTCTCACACCCGGATTTCGGCGAAACCCCTGTTGGCATTCTGGTGCCCGAGCCGGGTAATACGCTGGACCCCGAGGCTATCCTGTCCAACGTCCAAAACACGCTGGCCCGGTTCAAACATCCCCGCAAGCTGATCGTGCTGGACGCACTGCCCCGCAACACGATGGGCAAAGTGCAAAAGAATATCCTGCGTGAGGACTACAAAGACCTGTTTAAGAAGGCTTAGGCTCCAGAAGAACACGCCCGGCTTCGGTCAGAAGCCAGCATTGGCTGCCTTCAAAAACAGCCACGCCTGCTGCACAACCATAGCCCGCACCCGTGTCCAGATTGATGCGATTTCCATAGTGCGTGGCACGATCCACCGGTGTATGGCCATGGACGATCAGTTTCGGATGCTGGCCGGAATGGTTGTGAAACGACTGCCGAATCCACACCAGATCATTCGCGTTCTGCTCGCTCAGCGAGATACCGGGCCGGATTCCTGCATGTACAAAAGCCAGTTCGGGCGTCTGATGCATCAAACTAAGATCGCGCAGGAAGGTTCTGTGTGATAACGGCACCGCCGACCGCGCTATGCGGTGAAGATCTTCCAACCGTATTCTTTCCTCGAACTCGACCCCGTAGCTGCGCAGCGTTTCTACCCCACCCAGCCGTTCATGTAGCCAGTGATACCCCACCAGCAAATGCGGATCATGCCGCGGAGTGTCCTCAAGGAACCATGCAAACATCCGGTCGTGGTTTCCCAGCAGGGTGATCCAGTCCCGCCCGGTCTCGCGGCCTTCGATAAGCCGTTCGATCAGGCCTCGGCTGTCGGGGCCGCGGTCGATGTAATCGCCTAGGAACACGATACGTGCGTTTGGACCGCCATCGTGTTCGATCAGCGACAGTGCGCGTTCAAATTCCGCAACCTGACCGTGCAGGTCACCGACGGCGTAGATCAGATTTGTCATAGCGTGTCCTTGGTGGCCGGTTTGCCCCTACTTGTGACGCAAAACCTAGCTGCGCAAAAGATAATGCCCGCGCTTTTGTATGCGCGGGCATCGAATGAGTCACCAAGTCAGCGCCGCAGCTTAAGCAACGTCAAACTCCAGTGGTTTGATCTGGGTGAACAGACCGGTTTCCGCCAGCTTGGCACGCGCCTCGGCCGGAACGGGTTCGTCCACGTAAAGCAACGCGATGGCCTCGCCCCCGGCCTCGGACCGGCCAAGGGTAAAGTTAGCGATGTTGACGTCATTGTCACCCATGGTCTGACCCAGCGCTCCGATGATGCCCGGCACATCCTCGTTGGTGGTATAGAGCATATGCGCGCCCACCTCGGCCTCGATATTGATCCCCTTGATTTGGATGAAACGCGGCTTGCCGTCGCTGAAGACAGTGCCGCCGATCGACCGTTCGCGCTTTTCAGTCACCACGGTCACTTTGATATAGCCTTCGAACGCACCGGACTTGTCCTGATTGGTGGTCGAGATTTGGATGCCGCGTTCTTTGGCGACGACCGGGGCCGAGACCATGTTCACCTCGGGGTTGAACTTTTTCATAATCCCCGCGACGACCGAGCAGTTCAGCGCCGCCAGATTCATCTCGGACGCAACACCGTCATAGAGGATGTTGATCGCCTTGATCGGCTCATCCGTCATCTGGCCGATGAAACTGCCCAGATGACCGGCCAGCTTGATCCATGGGCCCATGATCTTAGCTTCTTCGGCGGTGACGCTGGGCATGTTCAGCGCATTTTCCACAGCACCCGTCAGCAGATAGTTTGAGATCTGCTCGGCCACCTGCAGCGCCACGTTCTCCTGCGCTTCGGTCGTGGCCGCGCCAAGGTGCGGCGTGCAGACCACGTTGGGCAGGTTGAACAGGGCGTTTTCCTTGGCCGGTTCCTCGCTGAACACGTCAAAGGCCGCACCGGCCACATGACCGGATTGCAGCGCCTCGGACAGCGCGTCCTCGTCGACCAGACCACCACGAGCACAGTTGACGATGCGCACGCCTTTCTTGGTCTTGGCCAGGTTTTCGCGGCTCAGGATATTGCGGGTCTGGTCCGTCAGCGGCACGTGCAGGGTGATGAAATCAGCGCGTGACAGCAGTTCGTCCAGTTCGACTTTCTCTACGCCCATCTTGGCGGCTTTCTCTTCGCCCAGATAGGGATCATAGGCGATGACCTTCATCTTCAGACCAAGCGCGCGTTCACAAACGATACCACCAATATTGCCCGCACCGATCACGCCGAGGGTCTTGTTGGTCAGCTCGATCCCCATGAACTTGGACTTTTCCCATTTGCCCGCATGGGTCGAGGTGCTGGCCTCTGGGATTTGCCGCGCCACGGCGAACATCATCGCAATCGCGTGCTCGGCCGTCGTGATCATGTTGCCAAAAGGCGTGTTCATCACGATCACGCCTTTCTTCGAGGCGGCTTCTTTGTCGACATTGTCTGTGCCGATGCCAGCGCGACCAATCACTTTCAGGTTCTCAGCCTTTTCCAGCAAGGTCGGCGTCACCTTGGTCGCCGAGCGGATGGCAAGACCGTCATACTGGCCGATCACCTCGGCCAATTTGTCTTTGTCCTTACCCAAGTCGGGCATGAAATCCACGTCGATGCCACGGTCGCGGAAAATCTGAACAGCCGTTTCGCTGAGCTTGTCGGATACGAGTACTTTAGGGGCCATATCTCTGGTCCTTGAATTGTATGGGAAGTCCGGGCCAGTCACAGCCCGGTGGAAAAGGTCAGGCGGCTTCTGTCTGCGCCGCGATCTCGGCCTCAAAGGCCCAGGCCAGCCAGGGCAGCATCGCCTGAATATCCGAGGTTTCGACCGTGCCGCCGCACCAGATGCGCAGGCCCGCCGGCGCGTCACGATAGGCACCGATATCCAGCGCGATATTCTCGGCCTCCAGTCGCTTGGCCACCGCTTTGGCGAATGCTGCGCCATCCTGAATGCGCGCGTCGGTGAATTTCAGACAAACCGAGGTGTTCGATTGCGTCGCGGCATCTTCGGCCAGATTGGCGATCCAGTCATTTTGCGCGCAGAATGCATGCACCGCACCGGCATTGGCATCAGCCCGGGCGATCAAACCCTGCAGACCACCGACCGAGCGCGCCCAATCCAGCGCGAACAGATAATCTTCTACCGCCAGCATCGAAGGCGTATTGATCGTGGCTCCGGTGAAGATACCCTCAATCAGTTTGCCACCCTTGGTCAGGCGGAAAATTTTCGGCAGCGGCCATGCAGGGGTGTAACTTTCCAGCCGCTCCACTGCGCGAGGCGACAGGATCAGCATGCCATGCGCGGCCTCGCCACCCAGCACTTTCTGCCAGCTGAATGTGGTGACATCCAGCTTGTCCCAGGGCAGGTTCATCGCAAAGGCTGCGCTGGTTGCGTCACAGATCGTCAGGCCCTGACGGTCATCCGCGATCCAGTCGCCATTGGGAACCCGCACGCCGGACGTGGTGCCATTCCACGTAAACACAACGTCATTGGTAAAATCGATCGAAGCCAGATCGACAAGCTGCCCGTAGTCGGCGGTTTTCACCTCGGCGTCGATCTTCAGCTGTTTGACCACGTCGGTCACCCAGCCGGACCCAAAGCTTTCCCACGCCAGCATTTCGACCTTGCGTTCGCCCAGCAATGACCACAGTGCCATCTCAACCGCGCCGGTGTCCGAGGCGGGAACAATGCCGATCTTGTAATCCGCCGGAATGCCCAGCACTTCACGCGTGCCTTCGATGGCTGCCTTCAGCTTGTCCTTGCCGACAGCGGCACGGTGCGACCGACCCAACGCGGCATCGGCCAGTTTGGACAGATCAAATGTGGGGGGTTTGGCGCAGGGGCCCGAGGAAAAACGCGGATTCGCCGGCCGCGTGACCGGTTGTTCTGTAGTCATGTGTATTACCCTTCCAGATACACGCCCCTCGTTGGGGAGGGGTGTCCCACGGACAGGGGTATGAGGCCTTCGCAGATGCAGCAAGCAAAAAAGACCGTTCATCCGCAGAAAACGACACAGGAAGGGTGCGCAATTTGGAACACAGGTTTCCTATTGGCGAAAAACCCCGCCAAAATCTTCGGCGAGGTTTTGGTGATTTACTCGGCTGCGTCTGCGTATGCGTCCATTGGGGGGCATGTGCAGACGAGGTTTCGGTCACCGTATGCGTTGTCGACGCGGTTGACGGGGGACCAGTATTTGTCGACGCCCATCGATCCCGGCGGGAAGCAGGCCTGTTCGCGGCTGTAGGGTCGGTCCCAGTCGCCGACCAGATCGCGCACCGTGTGGGGGGCGTTTTTCAGCGGGT
>NZ_CYUD01000021.1 GCF_001458295.1 Ruegeria denitrificans | reverse complement strand
AAAAAGACCGCGAATATCACCAGAAAACACTTGCAATGCAGGAGCCACCCACAGATGCCGTTGATGGTGATCAGTGCTGCAAATGCAGCGAAGGCCCGCTTGGTGGCCAGTTGCACTACGGCGGTGGAGACCTTGGCGAATGTTTCTTATGGGCCGTTCCTTGTTTGGGCAGAATGGCTTTCGCTTGCGGGATGCTGCGTCGCCTCTAACGGCTACTCTGAGCCCAAAGCGGAAGTTCACTCGCCTAAAGCGAAACGAGTGGTTTTGGACGATTTTGCATTAGCCTGGTCCCAAGTAGCAAAGACAAACATCCAAACGCCAATCCCATAACGAGGGCATTGGCAACGAAGATACCGCCAAACAGGGATATCGCTGTTCTTCCCGCCTGCTCGATAGACGTGTCTACTACGATCGATACCCAGTCTTTCAGGTATAATGCGAACAGGATCGAAAGCCCTACGGGCGAAATGATAAGCGCTGCACCGAGAGAGGCCAATCCTCGCCCAAGGACGGCTCGCAGTGTTGAACCTTTCAGTACTATTGCGGCTGTGGAAGCAAAAACGACAAGCGCAGAGAGCAGGACGAGCAACATATCCAAAATTGGGAAGAGGTCTTTCGTAACAGTTCCTGTAAGGGCCGAAGTGAATGGCAATAGAACGAAGGTCGCAAACCCTGCTGCAAGGAGCCCTGTGAATAGCTTTGGCAACATGCCAGACGAGCGGCTATCGCCCAGCTTTTGTTGCTTAGGTAGAGTGGGCAGAGCCGGGTCAATCTGATCCCACTGCACAGACATTTGTTTTTGACGAGAAAGCATTACAGCCCCCTTGCATTGTTAAGTTTGAGACGACCCAGCCAGCCGCGTGTTATTGGAAATCTGGTGAGCTGGAACGGGGTTTCTTTCGGCGCTTGGACTAATGTTTGCGCGAGCTGGACATGCCGACGTGCGAGCATTGGTATCTTTGCAATTTCAGGTGATGAACAACCTGATTACGTAAGCGACATTGGCTAGGCACAAGACGCTGCCGAACCAGATTGCGCTGAACCAGAATACTTGCTTTAGCAGTTTCAATGATAGCTCTCCTCTGGATCGATTTTTCCGCGGAAAACCCAGTACGTGTAGGCGGTGTAGGCCAGGATCACAGGCAGCAGAATGACGGCTCCGACCAAAGCAAAGGCCAAGCTGCTGTCTGGCGCTGCGGCTTCGGCAATCGTGAGGCTTGGGGGTAGCATATAGGGATAGAAACTGATCCCAATGCCAATGAAGCACACGACGAACAAGGCAATGGCGCAGAAGAAGGGCTGATAGTCGCGCTGTGTCTTCAGGCCGCGATGAAGCATCCAAGCAATGAGAGCAACAACAGCCGGCACACACACAGAGAAAACTACACCGGGCCACGAAAACCATCTGATCAGATAGATCGGATCTTGGAACGGGGTCAAAAGACTGACGAGGCCAATCAACCCGAGCGTCATGAGCATCAGTGGACGTGCATAGGAACGCATCTGGTGCTGTATTCCGCCCGTTGTTTTCATATTGAGCCAGGTCGCGCCCAGCAAGGCATACCCGATCACCAAGGCCACACCCGATAGGACAGAGAACGGCGTCAGCCAATCCCACTGTGCACCTGCGTACACCCGATCCTCGATCGGGATACCCTGAACCAGGGCGCCAAGCGTGATGCCTTGGCCGAAGGCGGCCAGGGTTGACCCACCGTGAAACGCAACATCCCACAGCCAACGCCCGCGAACCGTTCGCCACCGGTATTCAAAGGCGACACCGCGAAAAACAAGCGCAAGAAGCATGATGATGATGGGAATATAGATCGCAGGCATCACCACAGAATAGGCCAGCGGGAAAACTGCGAACAAACCGCCGCCCCCCATGACCAGCCAGGTCTCGTTCCCGTCCCATACCGGTGTGACCGAGTTCATCATGACATCACGATCTTTGTCGGTTTTCGCGAATGGAAAGAGGATTCCAATTCCAAGATCGAACCCGTCCAAGATCACATAAGTCAGAACGGCAAAGGCAATGATACCTGCCCAGATTGTCGAAAGTTCAAGCATTACGCTGCCTCCGCCAAGGTAGAGACTTCAATGGGTTTGTGACTTTGCTGGAAACCTTCGACAGGTGGTTTTCCCATGAGGCGCAGCATGTAGAACGTGCCTGCTCCGAAAACCGCGAAATATACGACGATGAAGGCTATAAGAGATGCTGCGACAGCAGGCGCATCCACTTGTGACAGGGAGTCTGATGTCCGCATCAGCCCGTACACCGTGTACGGCTGGCGCCCCACTTCGGTGGTGATCCAACCGGCCAGCACCGCCACAAACCCACTGGGCGCCAAAAGAACGGATGTCCGGTGCAACCAACGATCTTCGTTGAGGCGGCCGCGAACCCGTTGAACAAGCGACCACAAGCCGACACCCAACATGGCAAAGCCAATAGCGAGCATGACACGAAAGCTATAAAAGACGATCGCAACCGGGGGTTCTTCTTCGTCAGGAATGGTGTCCAGCCCATCAAGTGGCGCGTTCAGGTCATGTTTCAGGATCAGCGACGAAAGTTTCGGAATAGCGATGGCATAGTCCACGCGCTTCTCATCCTCGTTTGGAATACCAAACAGGATCAGTGGGGCACCTTCGGGATGGCTGTCGAAGTGACCCTCCATCGCCATCACTTTCTGCGGCTGATGCTCCAGTGTGTTCAAACCATGAAGGTCGCCGGCGACGATCTGCAGAGGGGTGACTAGAACGGCCATCCACATTGCCATCGAGAACATTCGAGTGACCTCAGCCGTGCGATTGCGGCGTAGCAAGTGCAATGCCGCAACCCCGGCCACCACAAATGCAGTGGTGAGATAGGCGGCTAGAACCATGTGTGTCAGGCGGTAGGGGAAGGACGGGTTGAATACAATCGACCACCAGTCAACGGGAATGAACTGCCCCAGCTCGTTGATGTCGAACCCAGCCGGGGTTTGCATCCAAGAATTGACCGACAAGATCCACGTAGCCGATATCAGAGTGCCAAGAGCGACCATCGCTGTGGCCATCATGTGCAAGCTCGGACCGACGCGTTCGCGACCGAACAGCATAATGCCGAGGAAGCCTGCCTCCAGGAAAAAGGCCGTCATGACCTCGTAAGCCATCAAGGGCCCGATTACAGGGCCTGCGGTATCCGAGAATGTGCTCCAATTGGTACCGAATTGGTACGACATCACGATCCCGGACACGACACCCATCGCAAAACCAACTGCGAAGATCTTTTTCCAGTAGTTGAACAGGTTGAGGTAAGTCCTGTCCTTGTGCCATAGCCAGAGGCCATTGAGAACGGCCAAGAAGCTTGCCAAGCCGATAGAAAAGGCCGGGAAGATGATGTGAAACGACACAGTAAAGGCAAACTGGATGCGTGCCAGAGTCTCTGCGTCAAAGTTTGCGAATAAGTTCATTGCCGTTTCCTTTGGCATTGGGTTGCAAAGTGCGGCAGTGAGCAGAAGTACCTCGGCTGCCAGCTCGTCGATGTCATTCAGATGAGCCGGATTTGGGTTGTTGCCTGTATCAGTTCATTTGGGTTCTGGACGGTTGTTTTTGGGTTTTGGACAATACCGGGGTCGAGATTGGCGACTGAAGTCCGGAACCGCGGCTTCCTCAAACGTGTGACGCTTGAGGGTCCAAAACAAAGTTGCCATCCGGCTCATTTATCGAGCCGGATGGCAACCTATCAGAAACTGTACGAGTTCTGTGCGGGATGGACAGTCAAACTGCGTCTGGATGCTAACAGCGCATGCTGACCGGTCAGGTTTGTTCGGCTATGTTTCTCCTTTTTCTATTTCACTAGTGATCAAACTTTAGTCGTTCCAGTCCTTGTGTTCTTCTTTGAAGTCGTCGCGACGCTCTTGAGCTTCGTCCTGCGCGTCTTCGAAGTTGTCCTTCTGGATCGCACCGCCCACGGCACCAACTGCGGCACCCGCTGCAGCGCCACCCACGATGCTTTCGCCTGCGATACCGGCGACAGTGGCGCCGACAACTGCACCCTTGATCGCCTTGTCGGTGACATAGTCAGCATGAGCTGTTGCCGCCATGGTGATCAGAAGTGCGCCTGAGATCGGGGCGATAATGAATTTCTTCGAGGTCTTCATAGGGTTCATCCTTGTTCTGGGTTAGCAACCACCGTGGCTGCTGTGTGCCATTGAACTAGGTGACCCGATGGCCCGCTTTCTTTTGGAGACGGGACAAGGTTTTGTGGATCTTGGACATCTTTCGATCCCCGGTGCCAGTCCCTCTAGCGGCCAGCTTTACGGAATCTGGCAGGCGTTTCACCTGTCCAGCGCTTGAACGCCACCGAAAAGGCGGCCTGATCCGCAAATCCAAGCATGAAAGCGACGCGGGCAACACCTTCTCCACTCCGAAGCATCCGTTTTGACAGATCGCACAACACCCCTTCTAAGAGTGCTTTGAAGCTTGCTCCCTCGGCCGACAGGTGCCGGCTCATAGTGCGCCGCGTCAGTCCAAGCTCTTTGGCTATATCGTCGCCGTTTGGTATCGGTCCGGGAAGACGCTCCCCGAGCATGTCCACAATGCGGTCGGACAGACTACGGACTGCATCAGGCTGAGCCTTCAGTTGCGCTTCCCCGTGCCTACGTAAATGCCCCAACAAAGTGGGGTCTGCCGTTGGTATCCGAAAACTCATGCCGTTTGGGGGTAGAGCCAAGGCGTATCCGGATTTGAAACCTGAGACTTCACATCCCGCCAAATCCGCCAGCAGCCTACAGTGCTCCGCATCGTCCGTTTCTAACTCGATAGAGATCGGTGCAAGCCCGCCAGAGGTGATTTGTTGAACTCGCTTATAAAGACCGAATATCAGCATTTCGCGGTGGCGAGGGTATTGATGCGCTGGGATAATACTGCTCTCCAGAGTGATCTTTGGCTCATCTGGTGCACCCACGACGTCTAGGCGCAGGTCAGGGTCTTGCATTGCGTAAAAGCGCTGCGTCAATGCCAACGCGTCTTCCACCGTTTCGGCTGCCCGCACGATGTAGGTCAGAAGTGTTCCGGGACCTTGCGCCGAAAGCCCAACCCGCACTGCGAAGGTTTTGTCTTCCAGAACCCGACAAGCAATTTCAACGGCGCCTGCTTCATGCAGCAGCTCGACAGTGGCATCGGGGCTGTCAACGATATCAGAGGGTGCCCCCGCCATTTCCAGGACTTCAAGAAACGGAACCCGCGCGCCGGGTTCTTGCGAATAACGCAGCGCGACATTTTGCAGTCTGTAAGCACTGATGCGTGGCACTTTTGCGTTCTCCCCTGACTTGCACGCAACTCCCTGCAGTCACTGCAATTGTCCAGAAGCCAATAACAAATGTCCAGAACCCTCAGGATCGAGGACGCGATGACGGTTAGGTCCCGATCATCAGAAAGGAAATGACCATGATCTACTTCGCAAGGTACTACCGCGTACTGAAGGCAATTCAAAACTCCGCCAAACAAGAATGGTCCGGTGAGAGCATCCACGGCCTGCACACTTCGGCGCTTGGTGAAAAAACACCGGATGGGCGTCGCTGGGACCCTCCCTACACCCCGCCGGAACAGCCCTCAGACCCTACACAACAACAAACCGAGAATTGAAGTTCTCCAAACACCGAAAATCTACACGCGCAGCGCGGCTGCGCTACAAAAGGACATGAAAAATGAAACCACCCGCGTTCCTGATGGCGCCTGTACTTGGCCTCATCTCAACTCCTGCCTTCGCTGCTAGCGGTGATCCCAGATGGTGGGTCGCGCCCAATCAAACCGACACCTACGCATGGGTCGGCTTGGTCGTTCTCGCCCTTGCGATCCTGCTGGTCGTACACCTCTATGCGCGCTTTGAACGCTACACCGAACACAAGTCAATCGGCACTCCGCTGCGCACAACAATTCCGACGATGCTCACTGTCGCCTTGGCGTATGAGTTGATGCCTGCCCTGAGCCACTTCAGCAGTCTACTGCCGGGCGCCCTAATCCTGACCGCAATCGCCCGCGACTTCATGTTGTGGTGGCGTCCATCGAAAGAGGAGTTGGTAAAATGATTGAGCTTCTCGTCACATCTTTTCCGTTTGTCCTACGCGTGATTTATCTGAAATGGCGCGGGCTGCCAGTCACCCTGTACAATGTTCACCGGGCGCTCTTCATGTGGTTCGTCCTGGCCCTGATCGTGTTCTTTGCCGTGTTCTACTACTACCCTAAATCCTACACTGGCCTCGTGCCTTTCAGAACTGTTCCGGTCGTTGCCGAGAACGGTGGAACCGTCACAGACATCTATGTAAAGGGCGGTGATCGGGTAGAACCGGGCGATCCGCTGTTTGCCGTCGAGAACGCTTCTGAACAAGCCGCCGTAGAACTCGCGACGCGCAAAGTTGAAGAGATCGAAAGCGCGAAATTGGCTGCTGAGTTGCAAGTCCAGACCGCGCAGGCCGTTCTGGATGCCGCGATCACCGCCAGAGAGCAGGCCGAATTGGTACTCATGGATCACGAGGCGCTACAAGCAAAAGGCTCTGCGGCATTTCAAGTAAGTCAACTGGAACGCGCGCAGGCGACCTTGAGCACTCGAGAAGCCGAGGTTGAGGCTTCCGAAACGCAACTTGGTGTGGCAAAAGTTCAGGCAACTGCTGTTCTGCCCGCCCAACTTGCATCAGCGCGTGCATCTTTGAAGCAGGCTCAAGTGGAGCTGTCAAAGACTCTGACTCTCAACTCTGTCGACGGTGTAGTTGAACAAGTCACCCTAAACGTTGGGTCACGCGCGGCACAAGCTGCGATGAGCCCCGCAATGCTGATCGTACCCGACCGAAAAGATGTAGAGAAAGGACGTGTCGTAGCCGGCTTCTCACAGGTTTCTCGCACCGAACTGTACGAAGGTATGGCCGCAGAGGTGGCATGCGAAAGCAACTTCAACATCTCGATGCGCAACACCGTTCTTCCTGCAAGGATCGTACGTATTCAGGAGCAGATTTCTTCCGGTCAGCTAGCGCCTAGCGGTCGCCTGATTGAGCCCAGTGAGAAGGCAAAACGGGGTCAGATCGTTGTGCATCTCGACCTGGTGCACCCAGAGCACCGCGAACTTTTGGTTCCAGGTAGCGGTTGCATTGTACAATCCTACACCACCAATTTTGAAGGCGAAATGGAAGGAACACTTGTCGCCCACGGGATTCAGGCCATGGGTATCATCAAGGCGGTCGGTCTACGGGTTAAAGCTTGGTTCGGTCTGACTTCGGGTATCGGCTTAATCGGTGGTGGTCACGCCTGACTTTCCAACTGCATCCATTTTTAACAAGTGCGGCTCCCAACAAGTGTTGGGAGCCGTTTCGACAATTTGCAGACAGATCGCATGTCAAATAAATGCGAGTTTTGTGACGGCTTTCTACTACACGGCGAACGATTTGATTGTCCGCTCAGGTGATCTTATGCAGGAAAATGACAACCACATACAGTAGCCCGGAATGTCCGTTTCGTCCGCACAGCCGCCGTACGCTCCTATTAGCGAACTATCGCATCTTGGCCCGCTTCTGTTGCAAAGATTACTGAAGTTCAGAGAATTACATCTGACCTGCTTTGGTATGCGACCAGCTCTTTGAATTGTTGAAAGGGACAGAGCCTTGGTGTGTATTGGTGAAAACCGCGTCGACTGTAACGGATGACAGTGAAGTTGGTAGCCAACATATCAGGCAAATCGCCCCAGGCTTGCGGCGAGGTTCCGTTCACCAGGATCGGGGGGGCTATCACCTGTTGACGTGATCTTCAGCGTCTGTTCCTTTTCTTGTCCTTCAACTGTGAATCTGACCCGCAACGGAGACATTGGTTTCAGCGAGTATTGCCGCTTTAGGTTTTCAGTTCACGTAACAACTACGCGTTCGACAAACGCCGGATCGGTCCACACTTTGCGGCGCATACAATCCGCTATCACTTCAACGGCATCAAACAGGTCTACATAGCGCAAATAATACGGTGCTAACCCGAACCGCATGATGCCCGGTTCGCAGAAATCGCCGATCACGCCTTGTTCGATCATTGCCCTGACGACAGCATAGCCATCTCCGAAATCGAACGGTACGGCATGGCCCCACCATTCGGAAAGCGGTTGCCTTGCTTCGGAATGATGACGCTCGGCCACATAAACATCGGCCGGGGCACCACGGCCTCCAATCACATATTTGTAAGTGCAGCCTACAGCGAAATCGACGCCCAACCCGTCCAGATCCATGGGGACTACCCCGCCGGAATGACGCAGATCCCAGATGATCAGAGCGCCCGCCTCGTGAGCCAACCGGGTCATGCGTTCCATATTCATCAACTGACCCGAGCGGTAGTCGACATTTGACAGCAAAACAGCTGCCACCTGATTATCCACGCAGCCCGGCGAATTCGTCCTGTGCATCAAGTTCAGCGCAATGGTTACGTGTCAGCATCGAACGTGTCCCTCTAAGTTTCGGGCGACGACGCCTGCTGTTAGAAATTTGTTTACAATATTGAAGACAAATTCCTATAATTTATACAAAATTATGAATTATATAAAATATGACTCAAAACAAGCTATCCACCGCAGAACAGGTTTACGCGGATTTGCGGGCTCTGATCCTGAACGGGACGCTGAGGGCCGCTCAAAATCTGCGGGCAACCGCCTTAAAAAATGAATACGGATTTGGCCTGACACCGCTGCGCGAGGCCCTGAATCGTTTGAATACGGAGCACCTGGTTGTCTCGAACTTCAATCAGGGTTTTCGGGTCGCCGACATTTCCCTGTCTGAGCTTGAAGACCTCGGCCGCACCCGGATTTTACTGGAAACGGCTATGCTTACCGAAGCCATGGAACGTGGTGACGACGCTTGGGAGAGTGCAATCGTCGCTGCGCATTATCAGCTGGGCAAGCTTGATCCGCCCTCATACGACGCCGATGACGCGGCGATGACCCTATGGGAGCAGCGCCACGAAGCCTTTCACGAGGCGCTGTTTTCAACCTGCCAGTCGCCGTGGCTGCGGCGTCTAGCCAACACGATCGACGCACAACGCAAGCGATATCACAGGAATATTCTGCTGGGCGTTGGGGAAATGGCCCAATCGGATTTGTGCAACGTAGTCAACGCGCGTCTAGCGCAGATCATGGGCCTGCAACCTCATACCGAACTGATGGAAGCCGTATTGGCGCGCGATATTGAGCGCGCCTGTACTCTGCAGACAAAGCATGTCGCTCTGACTTCGGAAGCTTACCTGAGTATTAAAAAGCTTTTGAACGAACAACGTGCGGCGTGAATATCCAGTAAAGGGGATAGACATTGGAAACGAACGACAAGGGCGAGCGTCTGCTGAAACGGGGCGTCGAGGAAACGCTGGTCACCGATTTCGCCACCAAGCACCGCAGCAGCTATGGCGATTTTCTGGAGCTCAAGACTCTGCTAAACCTTCAAAAAACGTTCCAGGACCCAGCGGAACCGGATGAGCTGTTGTTTCTGATCATCCATCAGGTCAGCGAGCTGTGGCTGAAGCTGATGCATCATCAGTTGGTCGAAGTGCGGCGGTTTCTGCGACAGGATGACTTTGGTCCGGCTCTTAAAAATATCGATCGGATCAAGGCGATTCAGCGCCAGCTGATTGCAGCCTGGGAAACGCTGCTCACGATGACGCCGGCGGATTACATGACATTTCGCGACGCGCTGGGAAGTTCTTCGGGTTTTCAAAGTTATGGCTATCGCCAGATCGAATTCATTCTGGGCAATAAGGATGTCTCAACCCTGAAGGTCCATCGACACGACCCCGAGGTGATGGCAGAACTTAATGCCGCACTGAACAAGCCCTCGCTTTATGACGAAGTGATCATGATGTTGGCACGGCAGGGTTTTGATGTGCCGGCCGATCTGCTGGATCGAGATTTCTCGCAACCGTACGCGGGCGATCCGCGGGTCGTGAAAATCTGGATCGAGGTCTACAAGAACACTGGAAAATACTGGGATCTGTATGCGCTGGCCGAAAAGCTGATGGATGTAGAATCCCTGTTCCAGCGCTGGCGCTTTGACCATGCAACCGCAGTAGAGCGGGTGATCGGGATGCAGCCGGGCACCGGCGGGTCCAGCGGCGTGGCGTTTTTGAAAAAGGCGCTGGAGTTGAAATTCTTTCATGACCTCTACGACATGCGTTCGCAGCTGTTTTACGCGCAGGAGAGTGACGCTTGAACTTTCGCGGGTTCTCCACCGACGAGCTGAAGCGGGAATATTCCCCGAGCGCACAGATCAGGGGGATCTCTCTAATTATCTCAAGGCTTACACGGATATGAGCGCCGCCGCCCGCGTGGCGCTGAATGTGCGTGAAAACCTGCAATACGGCCCGTCCTAAGCACATGTGCTGGATTATTTCCCGGCGCCTTCAGACCGCGCGCCGTTTCATGTTTTTTTCCATGGTGGCTATTGGCAGGCGCTCAGCCAGCGGGAATCGACCGCAGTGGCACAGCCGATTGTCGGGAGTAGCACGGCCTTAGCGACACTGAACTATACGCTGGCCCCCGCCGCCCGGTTGGATGACATTGTCGTTGAATGTGCGGACGACGGTCAACGACCCCTTGCATCTGACGGAAACGGACATTGGCGATCTGTCCCCGATCCATAACCTGCCTCCCGCGCAATGACTTTTGACCTTCAGCCCGGGAAGCACCACTTCGACTTCATCATGCATCCCGACAGCTATCAACCGACACCTCAGTAGCTGCCCATTCGCTGTGCGTTTGCGGGCCGGCGGCATTGTAACTTCGCCCCGGTAAGGTTTTGGTGCAGCTATTTCAGCGTTGCCAGAAGTGTTCCAATTTCATCCTGACTCAACCCTTCGAACAACTCAGCCCGTGCTGCTGTCACGCCGGCTGCGCATGCTGACAGCCGGTCCTGTCCGGCAGGTCGCAATGTCACCAACGAGAACCGACGGTCATTTGGTGACTGTTCCTTTGCGATAAGGCCTCTGTCCACCATACGGTCGATCAAACGGCTGGTTTCCGTGCGTTCGATATCTGCCAATGAGGCAGGATCGCAGATCGACTTGATCAGCAAGACATTGTAGCAACCGCCATTCAACCAGTTTCAGGCCATGTGGCCGCAGAACGGTGTTCACCATTTCCCGTACCTGAGTGTTCAGTGCACTCAGACGAAACTCGGGTGAATCCTGTTCCTCGACCCTTGCCATGTCGGAATTTAACATAAGACCCATTCCGCAACGGGATGCCGCGACGTTGCGCGAACGATGATAATGAGTGGGGATTGGCGAGCGGTGCTTTTCCGATGATCACAGGATTAATCGTGGATATCAAAAACCAGAAAATCCTGTGCGCCACTTAGCTGATCCCACTTATGTCTGCCGGTTGCCCTTCAGCCAGTTGTCGATGCAGGCTGCGGTGCTTTGAACGAAAAGAAATTCGACCGGAAAAGGAACCGGAACAGGGACGCATCACGTTCTTTCCGAGCGTTGTTGATCAGTTCGAAATACTGCGTGTTGCTAAGCATTGTCTTTCTCCTTGTGTCTGTATACCCAAGGCGGTTGTTGGATTGGTAAAGTAGAATTACCAAATTTGCATAACCGATACCGGACTACATCATCGGATGTATTCGAATTACCTGTTTTGAATAAGCCAGAAATACCGAGTGTTGCGTTGCAAAGTGTTCTAAGGCCCGTGGATAAATTCATCGCAGACAAGACGGCAAACTGACCCAACAGAATTGGGTTGAAGTACGCAGTCACGTTTGAATGTGCCAGGTATCGAGAGGGGTAAAAGAGCTCGGCTGCGTCAACTACGATACAGACCAAAGCAACTTTATGCTAAATATCTTCCCCAGACATTCTGGCGTCGCTGATTTGGGCACAAATACCTAAGGTTGAAAACCTGCAGCAGGCGCAGATGTGACTGAAAGAGAAACGCCGCTCAAGTGAGCGGCGTTTTTGTTGGTTTGTTTGGCCAGGCTTACTCGGCAGCTTGAACTCCAGTGCCCTCAAGCTTGTCGCGCTGCCCGTCACGGTAAAGCGCCTTGGCCAGTGAGACACACATCAACCCCATCACCATGGTGAATGGCAGTGCACCAATAATCATTGCATTGCGCAGTGCGTCCATCGGGTTGTTCTCACCCGCTGCTAGAGTCAGCGCACCAATCACCGCGGTTAGGATCACACCCCAGATGATACGATGCTTGATGCCCGTTTCCTGGCTGCCACCCGACATGATCGTATTCATCACCAGAATGCCCGAGTCCGCAGAGGTCACCAGGAAGGTCATGATCAGGATCACGCACATGACATTCAGCATCGACAGCAGACCACCGTCGATCATGTAAGACAGTGTCACAAACAGCTTGTTGGTGTTCGAGGCCCCGATGATCGCACCTTCGGCCGCGCCCGCCAGTTCAAGGTCGATTGCTGTGCCACCCAGAACCGTCATCCACGCGAAGCACACCAGCGCTGGTGCGAAAACACAGCCCAGGATGAACTCACGCACGGTACGACCCTTCGAGATGCGCGCCAGGAACAGGCCCACAAATGGTGAGAACGCGATCCACCAAGCCCAATAGAACGTGGTCCAACCCGATTGCCAGCCAAACTGACGACCTTGCTCACCGGCGGCATAGGCAGCTGCCAGGGTTGCTTCGTCCAGCTCGGCGGCCGCGCCTTCCAGCCCGCCTTTGAATCCGTCAAAGCTGCCCCAGGCATTGGTTGCGCCACCCATCAGATCTGCAGCATGCGCCTGTGCTTCTGCAGGCAGGGCTGCAGCAAATGCTTCCGCCGACAACGGACCGTATGCACCAAAGCTAAGCGACAGGAAGTGGAAGATATAGTCCACCATCGCCGAACCATACGTGGTCAGTGCAAAGACGAACGAGCCAAATATCACAAATGTACCCAGCAGGATGATTGACAGCACAAGGTTCAGGTTCGACAGGTACTTGATCCCGCGCCCAACACCCGACACCGCCGAGATGATCGACAGCGCCATGATGACGATCAGACCCGCGATCAGGCCTACTTTGGATGGCGCCGGCACTTCACCGCTCAGATCCATTATCCACTGAATGCCTGTAATCGCGTAAACGCCGTCGATAAACTGACTGATACCAAAGCCGATGGTGACCGATACACCCAGGATGGTCGCAACCACGCCCAGAACGTCCACCACATGACCCAGAAAACCGTTCATCAGCTTGCCAAACAGCGGCGTCAGAGCCGCGCGGATCGTCAATGGCATGTTGCGTGTATAGGCGTAGTAGGCCAGCGACAGGCCGGTCACCACATAAATCGCCCAGGCATGAAAGCCATAATGCAGAAATGTGTAGCGATAAGCCGATTGGATCGCCTCGGGCTCATTGCCCGGAACATTGCCTGCAACCACCACGGGGTTCGAACCCCACAGGCCTAGCGGCTCGGCCGTGGCAAACACCATCAGACCCACGCCCAGACCGGCCCCAAACATCATCGAGAACCATGAAAAGTTTGAAAACTCGGGCTTTTCGCCGGGTGTACCCATGACCCGCTTGCCGGTACCTGGAAGGATGGCCACCACCACTAGGAACAGGAAAAACAGACCAACGATGATGACGTAGAAGCCGTTGAAGCTTTCCAATAGTTTGCCGTTCCAGCTGCCCAAAGTGCCATTGGCATTAGCTGGAAACATCAGCGCCCATAACACCAAGGCAACCATGATCGCCTTGCTTATCAGCGCAATGGGTACGCTGTAGTTTTCGTAAAAACCGTCATCCGCGGTTTTTATCTCTAAGTCCGTAAACGGTTCCTTTATCGACATCTCTGTTCTCCCTTGTCGGTAAATGGCTTGTTATTTTCTTTGAAAGTGCGCCATACCAGCCAAGTTTACAGATGGGGCGCAGCTCAGTTTGTTCTTCTCCGTCCGTTTTTCGCTTCTTCGCGTCACAGAAGCGCGCGGACTTTTTCCAGAAGGGCGGCGTTCACGGCTACACCTTTCTTTGCTGCACCCTCCCGGCACTTTTTGCGACCATCGCCCGGCAGGCGGGCACCGTCTTGTGAGCGGACCGAGTCGATCAACTCGGCCAGTTTGTCTTGAAACAGCCCGCCCGACGTTGCTTGTGGGTCAATGGCGATAAAAAATTGACCGGTTTTCGGCGGGCCGCCCGCCGTGCCCGAGAACGGGCTGGCCACTGATCCCAGCGCAGCACCTGCCATGGCGGCGGCCATCAGCTCGACTGTCAGCGCAATACCCACGCCCTTGTAGCCGCCCGAAGGAACCATCGAGCCTTTCAGACCGGCCTCGGGGTCGGTGGTCGGTTGACCGTTTGCATCCAGCACCCAGCCTTCTGGTACGGGTCGACCTTCGCGGGCGTGTTTCATCACCTCGCTTTTGGCAATTGTACTGGCGGACTGATCGATTAGCAGCGCGGCGTTGCCGTCGGCATCAGGGGCGGAAATCGAGAACGGGTTGGTACCAACAACGGGTTTTGCGCCACCCGAAGGCGCAATCGAGGCGGGAGCGTTGGTAAACCCAATACCCAGCAGGCCCGCCTGTGCCAGGCGCTGCGTATGTACGCCCAGAACGCCGCAATTATACGAGTTGTTGACCGCCAGAACCGCAACGCCCAGTTCCCGCGCTAGCGGGATCAGTTTCTCAAAACCCAGATCAATTGCACTGTGGGCAAAGCCGGTGGCGGCATCCACGGTGACAACAGCAGGGCGCGGCAGCGTGACCACCGGTTTCGCAGTGCCGTCCACCTTTCCGCATTCGACATGCTGGGCATAGATCGGAATATAGGCCAGCCCATGTGAAGCCACCCCATCCGCTTCGGTCATCGCAGTCGCAACCGCCAAAGGACGCGCGTTTTCCTCGGACGTGCCGGCATTGACTAGCGCGCGAAAGGCCAGATCTTCGATTTCGGACAGAGATAGGGATTCGGTGGCGATCATTATGGTTTCCGTTCGTGTGTGTTGTGCTCCCCCTGGGGCAGAGGTTGCGTTTCAGTCGTTGTCGCTTAGACCCGCACCGGCGCCGCGCAGGCGGCTTTCTTCGGTTGCGGGAGCGAACGTGCGGTGGGCAAAGGCGCTGAGTCTGTTCCAGTTTTGCTCGGACACATCGGCGCGCAGCATCGGTTCTAGACGCCCGGTCATCTCGGCGGGCGCAGAAAAAACCAGCTTTTCAGCATGGCGCGCCTCAAGCGCATCAGGTGAGGCTTGAACACAAACCTGCCGTCCGTCTGTTGCCAGCCGCGCGCTCTCCCATTCGGCGGCGACCGGCACACCCAGACGCAACGCCGCACCACCCATGAACGGCACCGACAACAAGGGCAGGCTGACGTTTTCCATGGTGATCAAGCCCCGCTCCATCAGACGCACGGCACAATCGCTTAGTGATGCTCCGGCGATCAGCGGACTCATCCGGCGGGTTGGGGCATGCCATATTTCCGCGCTGAGAGAGACCGGCGATACGTCAATCGAGGGGATGCGGTCGTTCATCTCAAGCAGATCGGCCAACATTCCGGCCCCGGAAAACCCAAAGGCCGACAGCCATCGTGTACCTTTTGCGGCCTCTTCGGCCAGACCCCAAGACAGGCCTGCACCGCGCGCGGCGCGTTTACTCATGGCTTCGATTTCATTCAGCGAATGACTCATACCGCAGCCCTTTCAAGCTCGGGGAAGATCCAGAAATCGGCATTTTCTGACGTCAATTCGTAGGGCAGGGGGGCATTTTCATACATGCAGATCCGGACCCAGCGGTCCGAACGGGGATCAAACTTGGTCGCCCCGAAGAAGGACAATTTGCAGCGCAACATGTCGATGGGCAGCACCCGGTCCGAGATCGTATTATCCCGGATTTCAGCATAAGGTGCGCGGCCTACGATTTGGACACGTCGTAGGACGTGACGGTGTTCAGGATGGCGCAGCAGAAAATTCGCAACCTGCGCCTCGTCCGACCAATGGGCCAGAGAGTGATACAAAAGCGCCGCATCCCGCCCGGGTGCCAGAGGCTGTTCATATTCCTCTATGGGTTCCTCGAAACGTTCACCCAGGCGCGGTTCCAGCTTTTCTTCGGACACGTACCAGGCCCGGGCCTTGCTGGCCGGGGTCGACCAATCCGTCTCTATCGCCCAGCCATAGATGTCCTTCAACAACACCCGCAGATCGCCGATCTTCATGGCACCCGCAATTCGAAAGGTTGCGGTGTTGTCTGCCGCCATGCCTTCGGCAAACCCGTCCACCAGTTCCCCGTATGGTTCCAGGATCAGCGACGCAATCCACTCCTGCCCTTCCAGTGTCAGGCTATTCTCGGCCCAAGTATATAGTGCGTCCCAGGGATAGTCCGCTCCTAGATCGGCGCCGGTCAGATATTCGGTGACCTTGCCGACATCGCCGCGTAGAGCCGCCAGTTTTTCAATCTGGATCGGGTGTTCTGAATGCCAGGTTTCAACGATCTGCGTGTTGCGTGCCAGCATATCGCGAAACAGGGCGATTTCAGCCTCGGTTGCCTTTTGAACGGCGCGCACGGCCTGAATGGCCTGCTCTCGTGCAGCCATCCAGTTGTTGAACAGCACCGGGTGGTTCAACAGGAACGGCGCCATGCCCAACCCTGTCGAGTTGCCAATACCGATCGAGCGGGCAATCCCGGGGTCCAGCCGCGCAGCCTGGGATCCGTTTTTCGTTGCGCGTTTATCGGCCATATGTTGCACCAAATCGGTTATGAACCACCGCGTCAGATAGACCGAGAGCATCTCAACTTGGAACGGCACGCGGAATTCAGGGCGGTCGGCGATCATCTCACGATCTGCCGCACCCAGCTTGCCCGAGCCGTAAACGGCTGTCGTGCGCATCAGGTAACCAACGTCTTCGATCTTTGCGGTCGACGGCTGGCGTCCCTCGGCCAGTTCGCTGACGACATGTTCCCACAGGCGCACGGATCGGTTTGCCCGCGAAACCGACAGTTCAGTACCAGTCACACGTCCGGCCTCTTGCACCGGGATATTCAGCGACAAGCGTTCAATGTCGTCGGCGGATGGCACCCCGTCAAACAAAGTGAATGTGGCATCCCAGGCCTCGGCAATCACTCGGTCTGACCGTTTTTCGGGCGGCAGGTCATGGGCATAGGCGATCAGCGAATAGGATGAATTCGGCCCGTGCGCGGTATACACGGCATGGCCGACGCCGTTTTCGTCGATCTCGAAAGCAGATTGTTCAAACCGCCAATTTTCTCGGGCCAGCCGCCGCGTCAGAATACGCATGAATGACAGGCGCGACTGGTGCATTGATCCAAGGCGCGCAAGACGCATCACCAGCTTTGGGTCGCGTTTGGCAACATCAGTCATTCGGCTATGCTCCCTCAGCTTTCTGTTGGCCCGAAGTTATCGCTAAAAAAGCGATACCAGTTGTCGCCCATGATCCCGTCGACTTCATTGGCGTTCAGACCGGTTTTGCCCAGACCGTCCCGGATATTCCCAAAATCGCGGTTGTCCTGAAACCAATTTGGCATGGGCGGGAAACCGGGGGCCGAGGCAGAGCCTTCACCATAGTCGATCTCTTTCGTCCAGCGACCCACGCGCATCCATTCCACGATACTGTCAGGCTGATCCTGGCACAAATCGGTGCCTATCCCCAAATGCTGGGCGCCGTATTTGTCCGCAGTGCGCGCGATCATTTCGCAGAAACTCTCAAGCGTGCAGTCGGACTTGTCCTTGAGGTGATGAGGGTAGACCGAAAAGCCCAGCATCCCGCCGTTTTCCGTAACCGCCCGGATCACCGTGTCCCGCTTATTGCGCAAGGCAGGCGACCATTCGTGCGGATTGGCATGGGTAATGGCAATGGGGCGTTCGGAGAACTCGGCCGCCTCGATGGTTGACCGATCCGCCGAATGGCTCATGTCTACGACTAGGCCAACCCGGTTCATCTCTTTGATGACCTGCTTGCCCATGCGGGTGATGCCGGTGTCTTCGGCCTCGTAACAGCCCGTCGCCAGCAGCGATTGGTTGTTATAGGTCAGTTGCATGAACCGCGCGCCCAGATCGTGCAGGATTTCGACCAGACCGATATCGTCTTCGATGGGCGAGGGGTTCTGGAACCCAAAGAACACTGCCGTCCGACCCGTTTCGCGCGCCACATCTATGTCGCTGGCCCAGCGACCTTTCATTATGAGGTCGGGGTATTGCTCAAACCAACGGTTCCATTTCTCAAAATTCAAAACTGTTTCTCGGAAATTCTCATGGTACGCGATGGTGACGTGAATCGCGTCCACACCCCCTTCGCGCAGTTGACGGAATATCCTTTCCGACCAGTTGGCGTATTGCAGGCAATCGATCAGCATCAATCCGGCTTTCCAGCGCTGATATAGGCGGTCTTGACCGTCGTGTAGAACTCAGCTGCGGCCTTGCCCTGCTCGCGGGGGCCGTAAGAGCTGTCGCCGCGACCGCCGAACGGCACGTGATAATCGGTACCTGCTGTGGGCAGGTTCACGGTGACAACACCGGTGCGGGCGTTGCGGCGAAAATGCGTGGCCCGGGCCAGCGATTTGGTTACGATGCCCGAGGTCAGGCCAAAATTGGTGTCGTTGACGACGCTCAGCGCTTCGTCATAGCTGCCCACCTTGATGACGCTGGTCAGCGGCGCGAACATTTCTTCGCGGTTGATGCGCATGTCGTTGTTGGTGTTCAGGAACACGCCGGGGCTCATGTAATAACCGTTATGCGGCATTTCCAAACGCTGACCACCACAAGCCAGTTCCGCGCCTTCGGATTTGCCCAGATCTACATAGCCCAGATTCTCGGCCAACTGCTGCTGGCTGACGACGGGGCCCATCTGAACCCCTTCCTCCAGCGCGTGGCCCACTTTCATCGCCTGTGCACCCGCGACGAGCTTATCAACAAATGCGTCGTGAATGCCTGCGTGAACCACGAGCCGGGAGGAAGCTGTGCATTTTTGACCCGTGCCACCAAAGGCACCACCCAGGGCCAAAGTTACCGCCAAATCCAGATCGGCGTCGTCCATAACGGCCAGGGCGTTTTTTGACCCCATTTCCATCTGAACCTTGGTCAGGTTTTGGATGGCCGCCGCCGCTATTCCCTTGCCGACCGGCACCGATCCAGTGAAGGAAATCGCGTTGACCTTGGAGCTTTCGACAAGGCGCTGCCCGATCGAACGGCCCGACCCCATCACAAGGCTGAACAGACCCTTGGGGATGTCCTGACGGTTGATGATCTCGGTCAGGGCCACAGCCGAGGCCGGCGTGATGTTGGCGGGCTTCCACACAACCGCGTTGCCGTAACACAGCGCCGGAGCGATCTTCCACGAGGCCGTCGCCGTGGGGAAGTTCCACGGGCTGATGATAGCGACGACGCCTACGGCCTCGCGGCGCACATCAACCTCGATGTCGGGGCGTACGGAATCGGCGTTCTCACCAATCTGGCGGAGGCATTCGGCGGCGTAATAGGTGAAGAACTGACCGGCGCGATACACTTCGCCCTTACCTTCGGCCAGCGGCTTACCCTCTTCCCGGCTGAGCAGAGTGCCCAGTTCCTCGGCTCGGGCCATCAGTTCATTGCCGATGGCATTTAGAACTGCCTGCTTACGTTCAAGCCCATAGGCCTCCCATTCAGCTTGCGCCACGCGTGCTTGATCCAGCGTTGCCTCTAGCTGATCGGCGCTGGCCTGCGCAAACATCCCAACCAGGTCGCTCAGATCAGATGGGTTGCGGTTTTCAATTTCGCTTTCACCTGCCAGCCATTCGCCAGCGATCAGGTTCTTTTGGATGTCAGCCATAGCTGTGTCGCCTCATTAAGAAAGTGTTGATTAGGTATGGACCTTTTTGGCACCATCAATCAAACTAAAATTATTGAACTTTACTTCAGCAAAACTGAAATAAACGGATGACACTCAAAATCGAAATACTTCGCGGCTTTGTGGCAGTTGCACGATGCGGAAACCTGACAGACGCAGCTTTGGTCCTGAAACGGACACCGTCGGCCGTGTCAATGATGATGAAACAACTGGAAACCCATCTTGGGGAGCCGCTGTTCGAAACGGACCGGAAAAACAAACTCACCGCGTTGGGAGAATTCGTGCTCGAGCAATCAGAGCAGGAGGTGCAACATTTCGACAATACGGTTCGTTCTATCGAAAATTTCGCCGATGCCAGCCTGGGGCATGTTCGAATTGCAACCGTTCCATCGGTGGCTGGTACAATAATTCCACAGGTGTTTTCTCGAAAAATCAAGGATTATGACAAAGTTCGCATTGACCTGCGCGATATGGATTCCAAGTCTGTCCTGCACGAATTATCGCGCGGTCGAATTGATATCGGCATCGCAACACTTGGCGTCAACGGATCCAGCCTCCACAGCCGACTTCTGTTGACGGACCGGTTCGGCGTTCTGTTTGCTCCGGATCATCCGCTGGCTAAAGAGAGCGGTCCTATAGGTTGGAAGGCGCTGGAACATGAACGCCTGGTTGCAAATAGCCTGTCCGACGGCATTCCTGGTCCCGAAGCAGAAAAACTGCACGCCAGATCGAAGCTTTCGGCCCATAACCTGACGTCTATTCTGGGGATGGTCAGGGCAGGTATCGGTGTAACCATTCTACCTGAAATGGCTGCAATCTCTTTTGGTCCAAGCGAACTTGTGTTCCGGCCACTGGCGGATGAGATCGTGAAACGCCAAATTCACCTGTTGCGCAAAGCGGGTTCGGCATTGTCCCCCGCGGCACGCAAACTGGAAAATGATATCATTGAAACAGTCGCAGAATTGACGCAAGAGCATCAATTTTGACGATCGGCCATGGGCAGGAAAGATAAGTTTAAGACCAGGACGTCATGCGGCTTTGGTGGCTGAGAACATGGGGCTGACCGCGGCCTCTGAATGTGCCAGAACCTGACAATCGGGCAGCCAAACGGTTTGCTCTCGCCTTGGCATAGTCTACAGCCGTCAATATCCCGGCTTTCACCATCTTCAACGACTTGGGGAAGGATCGGATTAACGCAGGTCCTTATCTGCTCGTCCGAGCCAAATTGCACTATCATACCCATCTTCGTCTGGGTTTCCGTGCGCCCCAGTGATTGCGCGCAGAGCAGGGGCCAATTCCGGATAGACAAAATCAAACCCTTTCCGCCGCAACAGTTCAGGCATTACGCGTTGCCCGCCCAGCATTGTTTCGCGCGCCATTTCACCCCCCAGACCCCTCAGCAGCCATCCGGGAAATTGCAGGAAAGCGGGTCGGTTCAAAGCCTGCGCCAGAGCGCGCGTGAAGTCTATATTGCGAACCGGCTCTGGTGCCGTTGCGTTGACGGGTCCTTTGATATCCTGCCGCGCCATCGTAATGGCGATGACGCGGATCATGTCATCACATTCGATCCAGGACATCCATTGCTGCCCATTTCCCAATATACCGCCACCACAGAACTCAAACGGGGTCAGCAACCGGGCCAACATTCCGTCCTCAACGCCAAGAACAAGCCCAATGCGCAGGGTAACAACCCGAACACCATACGCTGCGATCTTGTTGGCAACATCTTCCCAGCTCTCGCAAACCTGATGAACAAAGGCATGGGTGGGCTGAGAAGCCTCAGTCAGTTCTTCGTCCTGACGCAACCCATACCAGCCAATTGCGGACCCGTTGATCAGGCATTCGGGGTGGTGATCCAACCTTTCAATCACAGCTTCCAGTGCACTTGTCAAATCTACACGGGAATTGATAATCCGCGCCCGCTTCCGGGTGGTCCACAGGCCGTTTGCAACGGGCTCTCCGGCCAGATTGACGATAGCGTCAAACCGGTCGGAATTATGGATTTGGTTCAGACTGCTGATGATCCGCACAGGGTGGGGCACCGCATCGGCATTGCGCGGATCACGCGTCAGAACGGTGACATAGTGCCCACCCATGACCAGCGCCTGCACCAACCGCCGACCGATGAAGCCGGTGCCGCCGGTAACCAAAACGCGCTGCCTTGGGGGCAGGGGAGCAACAAGAGCTAAGGGATTATCTTTCATCAATCGGTCGCAGCGGCCTGCGGCAGTCAAATCACGCATACCAAACAGCACGACACCGATGGCCGAGAAGGTGGCCATGACGGTCCACCAGCCATAATTTGCGGGAACAAGTGCGGTGGGCAAAGCCGACCAGGCCCACAAGTAGGGCGCAGCAAGCGCCAGGATCGCTCCATAGTTCAATGCCAGCAGCGTGTGATTGATGCGTTCGCTGCCCGGCAAGCGACGCGTCATGTCTTCTTCGACAAAATCCCAAAGCGTGATCAATACCTCAAAAGCAAGAAAAACACTCAGGGCAATTGTGAACAACCCGTGGGGTTCGAACCAGCCAAAACTCAAAAAGATCACTGCATAGAGCAGGTTGCGAACCCCGTGCAAGCGCAATTCTGTCTTTTGCGACGGCCGCCAGGCAAGCCGTTCCGTGCCTTCATGATGCACGAGTGTGTCAAACGCCCCCATGAATACCTGAATAGAAATCAACGTCCAAAGTAGAGTGTCGTTCATATCCGTTCCTAACTGTCGTGAAAAATCGCATCCTGACGGATCAGCTCACCGAACAGGCGACTGCGCAGGCTGAGCGAAAACAAAAAGCGCGCGCCACCAAGATCGGTATGCGCGATGGTCAGAACACCCGGGCACACCCATTTCGGAAGCCGTAGCTTTTTGCGCCCAAGTTGAAAAAAGTAGTGATCGCTGTGAAATTTGATACTTGCGTGATCGGCACTGACCTGCAGAGCAATTCCGATCCCGCCCCCGATATATTCTTCGATCCCGGTGGGACCTGCAAAACGTTTTGAGCTGTGAATGACCTGAGGAAACCCGGCGGCACGGCCGTATTGGCGGACCCAGAACTGCCCAAAACCGGCACAATCCTCGGTCACGGTCACAATAGCAGGTTGATCCATGCATGAGGTGTCAAAGGGCAGGGGACCCCCAAACAACCGTGCAAGCTGTGCCACAAGGCGACCTGCCGCGTTCATACGCATCGCAACCACTTTGCCCTGATAGACAACGCTAACACCGTCAGACAGAGCATGGCCAAATCGATGCTGCAACCGTTGGGGCAAAGCAGACCAGGCTTTTCGCCCGACAAGCTCGCGAAAACGGTTATCAGTGGAAATCGGACAATGGGGTGAAAAGTTAACCTGCTTCATGATCCACCTGATACTGGTAATACGGTTATTTCTGTATAAAGAGAAATATGTTGGAAAATTTTTTTTAACTGCCCGTCTTCTTTCCTCCTATTTTCAAAAGGTTAATAACTTTATCTCCCATTTTCATAAGGTTAGACAGTTTCGCTTTTGGGACCGACAGCATTTGATTGGACCATCGATCTGCCGTATTCAGAAAGTCTTGCATGTTGTGCATACGTTCAAGAACAACGGGATGCAGGCCCGGTTCGGACGTGGCCTGAGACACACAGATGTCTAGGGCGCGCATGGCCGGATCGATTTCGCGTTCCTTGCGGCCTTTGGCAATCAGTAGAGCCATCTCCCATACGTCGGTTTCAGCCTCGAAATGTTCCCGTCGGTCGCCGGGTACTGGCACCCGGTGGATCAATCGCCACCCAACCAGTTCCTTAAGCGAGTTTGACACGTTTGACCGGGCAATTCCCAGCTCATTGGAAATCTGTTCGGCGTTCAGAGCCGTCTCACTCAGATACAAAAGCGCATGTATCTGCGCGACAGAACGGTTCACGCCCCATTGGCTGCCCATATCCCCCCAATACAGAATAAATTTGGATTTGGCAGACGATTCGGATAAATCAGTAATTTCTGTCATAACAGAAATAAAGGATATTAATGCACTGAAGTCAAGCTACTCGGCCCGACCATATTTTGACGAAACTTATCTATGACGATGAACCACGCGACGTACTTCATGGTCATGGGCGTTACATGGCCAAAACGTCTTTTGTGGATTTCACCTCTGCGATCTCACCCTCAAGCGTTGCCATACTGACTGAGTGAACTTGATGTGCACTGTGGGACTGCCCATCCGGGCCGGTAAGCCCGTATGTCCAGACCGCATCAGCCGTATAGATTGGCTGAAACCCAAGATCAGCTGCGCTGCGCGTCGTCGATTCCACGCAATGATTGGCGGTCGCACCGCACAGTATGACCCGTTCGACGCCAGCGTCTTGCAAAATTGCTTGTAATGGAGTTCCAACAAACCCGCTGCTGCCAGTTTTGACGACAAGAGGTTCGTCATTAGCCGGGGCGGCGAATGGTTGAACGGCGCATCCTGGGGCATCAGGGTGAAACGGATCATCAGGATCCGTACCATGATGGTGCACGTGAACGATCGTTCCCCTGTCGCTGCGGAATTTTTCCAACAATTGGGTAATGTTGCTTTCCGCTTCCGGGCAAGAGCGTTCCGTACCAGATGCATCCTCGTGCGCCAGCGCCATCTGTACATCTATCACCAGTAGTGCGGTTTTCATCTTTTTCTGTCCTTAGCCTGAAATTCCGGCCTTGCGGCTGGCCAGTATGTCTTCCACACGCTTGCCATAGATGCGAATACTGATCTCGTCATCGATAACGGTTCCTGGCTGCTCGTCATATGTCATGGTGGCCGTAATGCGCGGATGGCTGCCTTCAACCTTGGTCACACCGTGCAACGAATACCCCCCCCGAAACAAGGTCAGCGTTCCCGCCCCGCGTGAGAATGTCTGCGCATGCGACATATCACCGTCCAACAACCGGTCCACGGCCTCTCGGTCTTCATCCTCATCCGTTCGAGAATTCGGCAGAAAGGTGAACTCACCTCCTTTATCAGCGGCCTGCAACAACAGGGTCACCGTGCATTCGCTCGTATCATAATGCCAGGCGTGCCCGCTGCCGGGCTGCAAGGCAACAACGTTGAGCGCCTGAAACTCGTCGGCGCAGCGATACAGCTGATCTTTCATCTGCACCCGCCGCACAAACTCTGTCAGAATTTCCGAATGATACAGCTGTTTTAAGCCTGTCTCAGCTGGTATCTGATCATCCGCAAGCTGCACCGCGCTGTGAATAAATTCCTTCCGGCGCGGATCATTATCTGGCAGCGAAGGATCAATCGCACCTTGGTAAATGTTTCGCTTAACACGCAGGACTTCAGCGGTTGGCAGCAGCGCATTCGCCTCTGCGTTCATCTTGTGCAAGGCGTCCTGACGTAGAAAACATTCCAGATTGCACCATCCCTTGGCTTCAATGCTGTGCTGGCACTCGGCCAGAAATGCTGCACCCGAATTGTTTTCCAGATCGGCAATCGGATAACGATCAAGGTCGATGAAATCCAAAGCGACATCCCGTTGGGCTTGGCTGATGGCAGTCATGATGGTCTCCTCCAAGAAAATGCAATCGGTCAGAAGAACAGTGTCAGGTTTCGATACTATGCAGAGACCCGAAGATCAGATAAAACGAAACAATATGCACCCATGGACATAAAAATTTTATGGAAAAGGAATGCGCCACAACCTGAACCTCAACTGGCTGCGGAGTTTCGAAGCCGCCGCGCGATTGCTGAGTTTCACATCGGCGAGCCATGAGATCGGCCTGACTCAGACGGCTGTCAGCCAGCATATCAAAGCACTGGAGGCGCAGCTTGGCACCAAACTGTTCGTACGCCGTCCAAAAAGTTTGCAACTGACAGATGTAGGCAAAGCCTATCTACCTTCCGTCCGCGAAGCCCTTAGCACGATTGAGATGTCGACCAGCGGCCTGTTCGGTCCTCGTGAGGCAATAACGATCACCGTTCGTGCCTCGATGGCCTTTATCATGTGGATTTCTCCAAGATTGGATGGCTTTCTTCAAACTAACCCCAATACAAGCGTCAAACTGATGACCTCGATCTGGAAAGATTCGTCAGATCAACACCCGGTTGATGTCGATATCATTTTGGCATCCAAAGAGTATGCAGGCCCAAATCTTGAGCCGCTTTCAGTAGAGGCTATTGTTCCAATTTTCAGCGCTACATCCGATGTCGAGATTAAGCGCCCTAGGGACCTGTTGCAGCATCCTTCAATTCACATCCTGGGCTTTGACGATCATTGGGCCCGTTACCTGTCTGCCTTCTCTTTGGAACCGACCAATCGCGGAGCGAAATTGGTAACTGACACGTCCACAGCCGCTATTGAAATGGTTGCCTCCGGATTAGGCTGTGCCGTCGTCATTGAGCGGTTTGCGAAACAGGCGATAAAGACCAAGCAAAACATCCGCATTGTTGGTGAAGCGGCCGCACTAGAACAGTCACACTATCTAGTCCACAGGGCACTCCCCGCAACCGTTCACCCTCAGGTCGAAGCCTTCAATTCGTGGCTTAGACAACAGTTTTGAATTTCGATCTCGAATGCCTATCCTTCGGAAACATTGGGAGAACCCCCATATTTTCCTGTTGATCTTTAGGTGATCTAATCTTGCCCCATTGGTGATAGCGTGAAACGATCGGATTGTAGTCCGAGCCGACATCCAATCGAGAGGTTTCATGGAACAGGGTGGTTTTAGGCTATCACCTGTTATCAGGGAAAGCGTCAGGGCTGACCATGCGCGTTGCGCCTTGTCTGGGGCACCCCAAAGGGCAAAGATTTTTGGGGCTTCAACTATACGACCTGTGTTTTATCAAATGGCCAGTTCATGATGAGCAAAAAGATCCTAACAAAAAATCTCTCGGAGACACCCGAGACCCAGCGTCCGGCGTCAAATCTGGTCAACGTAATGAATATTAACCGTGACGACACACTTGGAATTCGCGATCAGATTCGTGCTGAATTGGCTTACCTGATATCAAACGGAGTATTGCAGAACGGGGCGAAACTGCCGTCCTGCAGGGCGCTTGCGCGGGATCTCAGTGTTTCGGTGAACTCGGTGTTGGGAGCCTATTCCAAGCTGGTAGACGAAGGTACGATCATTTCAAAGCCAAAATCTGGCTACTATGTTTCGCTTAACTTGAACCGGGCACAGGCCCAGACAGATCAGGAAAACAATGCGGAATTTCCAAATATCGTCGAAAGAATAACCCGAAGGCAGCTGCCATCAAAAGCAGGCTGTATCACGCGGCCCGCAGATTGGCCGGACTATCAGTTTCCATTTGTGTGTAATCAGGCCGCCTCGAACCGGTTTCCGTTGGCAGAATGGCGTGAATGTTCGCGTCTAGCGCTGAACATGCGTGACCTTAGCAATTGGACAGGTGACAACCAATATCGGGATTCCGACACATTTATCGAACAAATTTGCAGCCGGCTGTTGCCGCAAAGGGGGATTGTCGCGAAACCTGAAAACGTGCTTGTGACCATGGGCGCGCAGCAGGCCATCTATATCGTGGCGGCATTGCTGCGGAGCTTTGGCCGTGTTGTTGCGATCGAAGATCCGGGATACGCGGACGCGCGCAACATCTTCGAACAAATATTCGATGAGGTAAGGTATATCCCGGTCGACGGCGAAGGCCTTGTCGTAGATGACAGGTTAGCTGGGTGCGATCTGGTCTATGTGACGCCAAACCGCCAGATGCCGACAGTTCTGTCAATGTCCCAGGCGCGAAAGCGGCGGTTGCTGGAAATGGCAAAGAAAGAAGATTTTCTGATTATCGAGGACGATTACGAAGGAGATATGGACTTCGATGAGAACAGTCTGCTTCCACTGTATAGCGGTCATTCTCAGGGGCGAGTCATCTACACTGGCAGCTTGTCCAAAAGCTTGGCTCCGGGATTGCGGCTGGGCTATCTGGTCGCTCAGGAATCCCTGGTCCAGGAAGCGCGCGCCCTGCGCGGTATGATGATCCGCCATCCTCCCCACGTGATTCAACACACCGCATCGCTGTTTCTACGTTTCGGTCACCACGAAACGCATCGGGCAAAGCTGCATCAAATTTTCAATGAACGCTGGCACGTTGCATCACAGGTCATTCAGGAGTTATTCCCTGACTTCGAATTGCAATACGAATATGGCAGCACGAACTTTTTTTTCCGAAGCGTGCAGGGGCTTAACGCGCATCAGATCGCCGAAGCCGCGCGCCAAAGGGGCGTGATTATCGAACCTTCAAGTGTCTGTTTTTCTGATAAAAACAAAGGCGATATAACCTTCAGGCTTGGCGTATCCGCCGTTCCGGCGGGTCAAATTGAGCAAGGCCTTCGCACCTTGCGCAGTGCTATTGATACGCTCTGACTGTACCCACAATTAAACCAATCTGTGTCTATCCAACAGACCGACAGGCTTACCCTAATTAAGGGGCAAGACCATTCGGGCTGGTCTGATCAAGTCACTTGCCCACGCGAAAGCAAGTTCTTCTTTTGTTTTGAATCACCTTGCCCACAGGTCCGTCAGGTTGAAAATCAGGAGGTGGCTGATGATTATTCTGGGGCATTTTGTTTCAAACGAATTTTGGCCAGGTGTAAGCAACAGAATTTCCGAAATCAGAAACCCAGCGACCGGGGCCGTAACGGGAAAGGCTGCATTGGCATCCATAGAAGACGTGGACACCATCGTTAAGACTGCTGCGCTGGCGGCCCCGGCCTGGGCTGCCACCCCGCCTGCCAGCCGCGCAACGATCATGTTCGAGTTTCGCGACCTTTTAACAAAACATACCGATGAGTTGGCAGAGTTGCTGTCGTCGGAGCACGGAAAATCTCTGCCGGATGCAAAAGCTGAGATTGCACGCGGCATTGAGGTCGTGGAATTTGCTTGTGGCATTCCTCAGCTTCTGAAAAATGAGCATTCAGAAATTGATGCAGAAGAAGTAGCCAGTTTTTCCGTCAGACAGCCGTTAGGAGTAGTCGCAGGGATAACGCCGTTCAATTTTCCTGCAATGATCCCGCTGTGGATGTATCCGGTTGCCATTGCCTGCGGGAACACATTTGTCCTGAAGCCCTCGGAAAAAGATCCATCCGTGGTAATGCGCATTGCAGAGTTGTTTGCGCAGGCGGGACTGCCACCCGGGGTTTTCAATGTTGTGAACGGCGACAAAGTCGCTGCGGACGCCCTTTTGAACCATCCACAAGTCGAAGCAATCAGCTTTGTCGGCTCAACAGCAATTGGCCAACATATATACGCACGAGGCTCAACGAACGGAAAACGTGTTCAGGCGCTATGCGGCGCAAAGAATCATCTGGTGGTCATGCCGGATGCGGATTTGGACCGGGTAACGGACGCGCTTATTGGCTCAGCCGGCGAACGATGTATGGCTATGTCGGTTGCCGTGCCCGTTGGTGAAGACACTGCAAATCGCCTGATCGAAGCTCTTGTACCCAGAGTGCGGGCCATGAAGGTTGCCCCGTTTACTGACCCGTCCTCAGAGCTTGGTCCGGTGATCAGCAAACAAAGCTATGATCGTATCCATACCTACATAGAACAGGGCCTTGATATGGGAGCCGAACTTGTCGTCGATGGGCGCGACATCACTTTGCAAGGATACGAAGACGGTTATTTCATCGGCGGATGCCTATTCGACCATGTGACGGCGGATATGCCCATTTACAAAGATGAAATCTTTGGGCCTGTGCTTTCAGTGGTGCGTGTCGCCAGTTATGAAGACGCAGTTGGTCTGATAAACGATCATGAATTTGGAAACGGTACGGCGATTTTTACCCGCGAAGGCGACGCTGCGCGTGATTTCTGGGCGCGAGCGCGCACAGGTATAGTCGGAGTAAACGTGCCAATCCCGGTTCCGGTCGCTTATCATTCCTTCGGAGGGTGGAAGCGGTCCTTGTTCGGCGATCATCACATCCACGGCATGGAAGGAGTGCGATTCAATACCCGGCTCAAAACCATGACATCCAGATGGTCATCCGGGATTCGTACGGGCGCTAAATTCAATTTTACCGACGGTAAAGATCTCTGACCCAATGCTTGGATTGAGCGACTGTCATTAGAACTCTCGCACTGAGATGCTGAGGCGCCATATCATATTCTGGCAAATTTTTCACACGAAGCTGATCCCAAAGATTGCGTAAAATTGTTGACACGTGGCTATGCAAAATCTGTGCTGCATCCTGGTCTTTTTCTGAATCTCATCTTTAGAACGCATCAAGACGCCGAAGAACCACCGCAGGGACGATCCTTTGAATCGATGTTCGCCAGACTAGCGCTAACTGTTCCCATCTACACTAAAATTACCCGCTTGATTCTAACTCGTAATTGATAATTATCATTATTTTACAATACGGTAAACATTGCACTGATCTGTGCCCATATTTTCACCGATCTGTGCCTTTCGCTTATTGGCCTGCATAATCTTAACTTGACGCAAGGGGGACGATGCAAGCCTTCTGCGAAATGAGGGGTTGCGCCTACTCTCGTATGGAACGCATCATATTCCTTCAGGGAGAACAGAGCGGGGCCTGTGGAATCGTTGCAGCACCTTGTTCAAAATAGGCATTTTCACGGGGAGGACACAGCGTGCTGATGCGAGGACTTGACGCTCTTACAAGGGCCATATCCGAATTCGCGGGTTGGATCGGATGGTTTTTGATTTTGTATTGTATGGCGTTTGGCGTCTCAGACGTTTTCATGCGCTACCTGCTCAACAATCCGTCGCAATGGATCGGCACCACTTTGCAAGCCGCTATGGTGCTCTTGGCATGTGTGGGCGGGATCTATTCGCTTCAGCATGACAGCTTTGTGAAGCTCGATCTTTTCTATGCAAATGCAACGACCCGCAAGAAAGCCATTCTGGACGTTCTGACGGCGCCCATCGCAATCCTCTTTCTGGTCACTCTGATCTGGAAAGGGTACGAGGCGGGCCAGCTTTCTCTGATGCTCAATCAGTGGACGCCAACCTCGGTTCCGATTCCGATCTATCCCATCAAGTTTGCAATCCCTCTCGCCGGATTCTTTGTTCTGCTGATCGTCATCAAGAAGCTGCTTGTGGACTTGCAAACAATCTTCGGCGGCGAACCAGATGAGGCGTAAGCCGGACTTCGGTCACGTCCTTATCTGAACAAGTTCAAATCAAAAAATCATCTCTACAAACAAGGAGGATACAAATGAAACTAGAAAAATCCATAAAGACAGCCTTTTGGGCCGGTGCTCTTGCCACCAGCGCAAGCGTTGCTTTCGCTGCGGACGGCCCGCCGGATGAGGTTACCGAATGGGTTTTCCAACCGGCATTTGACCAAACGGACGCCGGTTGGGACAACGGTCTGATCCCATGGGTCGAAGCTGTCGAAGAAGCGACCCAAGGAACGGTTAAAATCCGTGTCGAGCCTGCCGGTGCGCTGGTGAGCGGTGCCGAAGCCTTTGCGGCCGCAGCTGCGGGCCAAACCGATGGCTATGCCGGTTGGGGTTCTGTCTATGGCGGTGACATGCCGGAAGGCATGCTGGCTTTCGGCATGGCGATGGGTGCCAATAACACCGAGGAAGCATGGGAAGTAATGTGGGGCAACCCTGACTATCGCGTTGGCGATATCGTTCAGGAAGCAGCACATGCACGTAACCTGCACTGGGCTGGCTGGACCAACCAGGGTCCGAACGCAATGTTCACCAAATTCCGGGTCGAAAAAATGGAAGACCTGGAAGGGCACAAAATGCGTGCAGGTGGTCCTCAGGCGATCTTCCACTCGACCATGGGCGGTGCTCCGGTTTCCATGAACGGTGGTGAAATCTATACCGCCATCAAGCTGGGAACGATCGAAGGCACCTACTGGGATACCGGCGGGATTGACGACATGTCCTTCCAGGAAGTGATCGACTACGCGATCATGCCCGGTTGGAACCCTGCACAGCACCAGGAAATCTTCATCAACCTGCAAAGCTGGAACGCCCTGACAGACTGGCAGCGCGAGCAAATCGACGGGATTTTTGAAGAAACGTACTTCCAAACCAGCCAAATGCATGCGGATGGTGTTGAAGAAGCACTGCAAATCCTGCGCGATGCCGGTGGCGAAGTGATCACGTTGAGCGACGAAGAAGTGGCAAGAATGCGTGAAAAATCCATCGCAGAAGTTTGGCCGCAAGTTGCTGCCGCGTCTAAGGGGAACGCCAAAGGCGTCGAGATCTACAAGAAGTATCTCGAAGATAAAGCCGCAGGGAACTAATCCCCCTTTAATTCGTCAGACATGACGCAAAAAAATTCCACTGGCTTGTAAACCAAGCCAGTGGTCCCCCAGACAATGCCGCCATCAATACGGCATTTGGAACCGCGCATATGCCGACGTTCTCAGGCTGCCACGTGCTAAGGAAAGACAAAAAATGAGCCTTGAACTTATCACAGCGCTGTACTTCATAGTGCTATTCGCCATTCTTTTCATGGGTTTGCCGGTCTCATTTGGCCTTGGCGGTACAGCAGTATTGTTCGCACTGATCATAGAACCCCGCGCACTTTTGTCAGTGCCAAGTGCCTTCTATTCGACTCCATGGAGCTCGATCCTGGTGACAGTGCCGCTCTTCCTTTTCATGGGGTCCCTGATACGATTTTCCGGAATAGCCGAGGCCGCCTATGACGCTGTCTATAAGCTGATTGGACACATTCCCGGTGGATTGGCGATGGGTACGGTTCAGGTTTGTACAGTTTTTGCGGCCATTACCGGCATCACGCCGCCCGCAACCACGACCATGGGGCAGATCGCATACCCATCCATGATGCGATATAATTACGACCGTAGGATCGCCATCGGGTGTATCGCGGCAGGTGGCGCCCTAGGCGCTTTGATCCCGCCAAGCGTGCCGTTCATTTTCTACGGTCTTTTGGCAAAAGTCTCCATTGGCGACCTGTTTATGGCCGGTCTGATGCCGGGACTTATGCTAGCACTCTTCTACACCATCTACATTGGTGTTCGTTGCCAATTTCAGCCGGAACTCGGGCCCGCCCTGCCGTCGGATGAGAAATTCACTGCAGGAGAGAAACTCAGCGCCGTTCTGAGCATCTGGCCATTCGCGCTTTTGATTGTGATCGTGCTGGGTGTTATCTGGGGTGGTATCGCAACACCGGCCGAGGCTGCTGCCTTTGGTGCTGCAGGTGCTTTCGTCATCAACTTTATCTATGGCAAGCTGACCAAGGCCGTTCTGGTTGAATCCCTGGTTTCGACAGTGAAGCTCAGCGGAATGGGCCTGTGGATCCTGATTGGCGCAACCGTTTACCTCAACGTGTTCAACACATTGGGCAGCCAGGACCTACTGACCAATCTGGTTCTGTCCATGCCTGGCGGTAGCACTGGCATCTTGCTGATGATGATGCTGATCATCCTGATCCTGGGTATGGTAATGGACGACTGGGCCATCATCCTGTTGTGCACCCCTCTATTCATCCCGATCATTGACGAATTGGGGATCGACAAACTGTGGTTCGGTGCCTTGTTCATCGTAAACATCCAGATCGCCTATCTGACCCCTCCGTTCGGTTTCGTTCTGTTCTGGATTAAGGGTGTTCTACCCAAAGACGTGAGCATGGGTGATGTTTACAACTCGGTTGGTCCCTTCGTTGTTCTGCAGTTTGTCGGCCTGACGTTGATCTTCATCTTCCCGGAAATCGCCACCTGGCTGCCTAACGCGCTGAAATAGAGGATATCAAATGTTCAAACATATACTTGTTCCAGTCGCACCCGGGCATGAAAAGGAATATTCGGAATCCATTGACGCAGCACGCAAACTGTTGGCAGAAGGTGGTCGAATTTCGATTCTGTCCATTATGGAAGAGCTTCCTTCTTACATGGTCTCATACTTTCCCAAAGATCAGTTTGAGAAAGCTAGCAAAGAACTGTCGGGCACTTTGACGGAAGAATTCGGATCGGATGTCGATATCCATGTGGTGTCCGGGCATACGACAAATACGATCTTGAACTGGCAGGAAAAGCACAAGGCAGACTGCGTTGTTGTTTCATCGCACCGACCTGGACTGTCTGATCTGTTATTGGGATCAACGGCCGCAAGGGTGGTACGTCACTCGAATTGCAGTGTTGTGGTCCTGAGATAAGCTGAAAACTTTATAGGCCGATCACTTAGGTCTGTTCCAAAACCAGAGGTCTCCGGTTCTAAGCTGAACCGGAGACCTTAGTATTTTCAGGTCGGGACATCTGTAAGGAGTGCAGACGCATCAACAAGCTATGGATGACTTTTTTAACATAATGTTCATTACCCGCCGAAGCGTTCGGCCAAAAGATGCTGGAGAAATTGGGTCGAGTCCCCTTCCCTCAAAGGCAATAGGAGTCGCGGTTCAGGTATCGCTCACACCGCCTGAACGGAACCCCGAGAAAGTGCCTCGGATGGCAAACTCCAACCGAGGCATTCAGAGATGAACTCATGAAGCTGAGATAGCGGGAACCGTCGCAACAACCCTTGAGACTTCTAGCAAAGTTAAAATGTCACCCGCGAACAATTCAGGAATGTCCCTTTCCTCGCCCATATTAAGGAAGAACAGGAAAAAGGCCCGATCAAAACCACAGTCAAACTAGAATGCGATCGAAATGGTCATCGCAAGAACGGGCGCAGAAACAATGGCTAGAACACACTCGCGGAAAGAAAACGCAAAGCCATCCAGAGCTACGATATATGAAGTCTCGCCCTGTCAGGCTTTGCTAAACAAGTGACATTCCAACTTGGTTGCAACATCATACCCAGAACCAACCCGAGCCACGGTGAGAAGGTCGTAAAGAACATTCGCCGTGCGATCCGCAAACAGTATTTCGCAGAAGAATAGATCAGATGTGTTCAATGCTTTTGGGGAGTTGTGAATCAATTAGCCTAGCGGAAATCTATAGGTCCTGAGCTTTGTCCCTAAGTTCACATCGGTCAAACCCCGATGGGCGCACCACCAGCAACCGGCAAAACGGCACCTGTAATGTAAGCAGACTCCGGCCCTGCCAGAAAAGCAACAGCGTTGGCTACATCTTCAGGATCTCCGGCACTCCGCAGTGCGACATTTGCGTATCTGCGCTCCTTCACTTCTTCGATTGAAAGGTTCAGATTTGCAGCAATTTTTTTGTTAGCCAGAATGTGCATTTCAGTATTGATGTATCCTGGGCAAACAGCGTTGCACCGAATTCCGTCTACGCCATATTCGGCGGCTATGGTTTTGGTAAGGCCAATCAGCCCATGTTTCATCGAAGTATAGGCGCCAAACCCCGCTTCGGCCCCAAGGCTTTTGGTCGATCCGATGTTGACTATCGATCCGGATCCGGTCTTGCGCATTTCTACAATTGCGGCTTTGGACAACATGGTTGGACCTAGCAGATTTACCAGAAAACTATCCTCCCACTGACTGGGTTCCGTATCAAGTATGTTGGCTGATCCGGCGAGAGATCCGGCATTGTTAACGAGTATGTCCACCCCGCCAAATCGGGCTTTGGCAAACTCAATGCAGCGCTGCACATTTTCTTTCTTGGTGACGTCCGCCATAAAATATGCTGCTGTGCCGCCAGATGCCTTTAATTCACTCACCGCCAGAGCAAGCAACTCCGCCTTACCAATAGCTCCGTCGGGCGTTTCAAGAGGTTCGTCGATATCAGTGAGCACAACAGCAGCGCCATCTTGTGCCAGCCTCCAAGCGATAGCCCGACCAATGCCTCCTGGTGCAGATGTACCTGTGACAATAGCGACTTTTCCAGTTAATGTGACCATTTCGGAGCTTTCTTTCTTACCAGGCAACGACACTTGCATCAGATATTTTGATTAGATGATCGGCGTTTGTCTAGAATCTGAGCAGTGCCCCAAAAATCCAGATGCAGCAAATGCCTGACCTCGTCGGCTGCGACGATAATCGAACATGTGCGGATACAAACTTTCATGACCAAACTGGTTACGAGCTTTCAAAGACAGGGCGTGGAATGCCGTTGACGTCCAGAGCAACGAAAACGAAGTCAGCATCGGTGACCTTTTGGGCTTTGTCTGAATACCACGGGCGCGCCCAGGCGTCGACATGAACGCATATGGAGGTTCGTCCAACTTTGCGCAATGTAGCGTATAGTGTAACTTCGTCACCTACTTTGATGGGGCGCAGAAACTGCATAGCCTCTACAGATACTGTAGGTCCACGGCCCTGCGAAACACGCCCTGCCATGTTGCCGGCAGCAAGATCCATCTGCGACATCAGCCAACCACCAAAATATTCCGAGACGGATTTGTGTCTGCAGGCATAGCGATTGTGCGTATCACCAGAACACCTTCGTCCTGTTGCCGGCCATGCGATCCCAACCGTTGACCCTTCGCCAGAGTATTATCCGTGTCATTGCTAATATTTTATGCGCCTATGGGAACCGAAACCTAATTCTAAACGGCTCAACGACCAACAATGCAAATCATTCCAAAAGAGCATTGTTGCACTTACTGAACTCGCCACGTTGTTGGAAAGATTGTCCCCTTTTCACACAAATTTCGGAAACAGGTTTGCTACGCACGAAATTTCGATCCTAGCGCCAGTCGAATTGTTGACGAATTGACTTTCGGGGTACAGCAAATAGCTTAGATACTGCGCATTATTTGTTCCTTGCCAAAGTCAGTGAGCGAATTTCGCGTTTGCGCCTGAATCCTACAAATTTGAGGCGATGTACCAAGTCTACAACTCGGCATGCAGCTCTCTTGTGGGCAAATGAACATAGCGTGCACTTTCCTTAAAATTGTCTAGCGACAGGTCCCAGCACATCCCAGGCCAAACTAGTTGCAGTTGCTTTGCTGCTGGCCGGTAGACAGCAGTATAAAGCGTGCCAAAGCCCGAGTTGAAGGCCGTGGAGTAAAGCGGCGGGCGCAGAAAGGCGTCGATGAAGCGCTTTTCACTTTCAGGGTGCTGATTGAGACGGTTTAACAGAAACCTCTCCCGCTCGACAGTCGCTGTAAAACGTGCGTGCTTGGACCATTCGACATGGCCCTGATGATTGGTTGCCACCGGCACGTTCGAGATTTGTGGGTGCCGGTCGGGGGCAAGGTAGACCGTGCTGTAGTTATACTTCGCATCCAGAAGGGTGACGTTATAGCTCATGTGGCAGGGAATGCGGCACAGGCAGTCGACCGCCTGCTCTGTCGTTTCGCAGGTTTGCAGCACATAGCGCAGGATCAGCGGCACACCGAAACCGTCGCCCACTTCACGCCTACCGCCAAAGGTAAGCGAAACCGTCAGTCCTGAGTCATTGATACCGTCGAGAAGACCCAACACACCATCGCTCATTCCAATCACGCCACGTCCGTCCCAGTGGGTTTTCAGCACGGCGGCGTCAAAGGTTTTTGGATGATAGTCGTAGTTGCGCACCAGAAATGGTGTCTTGCCCCGCCATACCGCCTGACTGCAGCCCGAAAGGTATTTCGGGGGGCAATAAAAGCTGAGAAACCGCGCTTGACTGTCACTGCCCCCGACCAGTTCGACAACCTCTTCATAAAGCGGCAGAATCTCGGGCATGTGCTTTTGCAGCGCGCGTAGGCATTCGCGATAGGTGGGGCGGGCCGAATACCCCTCTTGCGCCCACCACTTGTGATAGGCGGGCCAGTATTCGGCAAACAGCCCGGCCAACTTGGGGCCGGGCTGTTCTTCGTCGATTGAGCGAAATACAAGCGCCATGGAGCTTTCTACATGATTTTGAACGCGGGGTCTTCCATCGGTTGGGCGGCGGGCAGAGGCTCGGCCGCATAGGCCGACGTGATGCCGTGTATCCACTTCTTAGACTTGTCCGTCAGTTTGAAGCCCTTGGTCATTGACCGGCCGCGCGTCACCAGAATCCCCAGATCAGCACCTTCATAGCGGTAGTCGCCGACATTCGAGATGCGTAGGAAGAAAGCCTCATTCTCTCCCACCGCCCGGCGGTGATAGTCGAACCGGTCGAACACCACACGGCCATCCTCGAGCATCTTGTAGATGCCCGACTGCGGGGCCTGCGTGATCCGATCAACGCTGTCATCGGTGTGTTTGATAACCATCTGTGACCAACTGTCGATCATGTCCGGGTCGGCCCAGCGGGCATTGAGCTCTTCAACATCCAGATCGAACGGTTTTTTCGAAAACTCCAGCAGATGAAACAGGAACAGCGGCGCGTCCGCATGGGCAAAGGCTGCGTGGTTGGTCATCGAACTGGCACCGGTGATGCGGGGGTTCAGTTCGCCCAACCACAGCTCGTCGGTTTTCTTGTCGATAAGGAAATCGAGTTCGAAATAGCCACGATAGCCGGATTTGCGTAGCTCTTCACCGAACTCGAAGGTCAGTCGCCGCGCCTGCTCGCGGGCTTTCGGGGGGAACGCGGTCGAGAAAATTTCATTCCCGCACCAGCCCCCGCGATAGGGGGTGAGTTCCTTGAAGCCCACAAGTTCGGTCATCAGCGGGCCCACTATTGTTCCCTCCGAAGTGGCACAGGCCTCAATCGCTGCCCCACGGCAGTCAATCCGCTTCATGATCTTGATTTCGCCTTCGCCGACGATCTCGTGTTCGTGCTTTTTGAAATCGATTTCAGACTTGATGAAAAACGTTGTGTGGCCACTATCGCCAAAGGCCGATTGCAGTACCAGATCATGGCCTAACCCGGCTTTTTCGCAGATCTTACGCAGGTGGTCATAGCTTTTGACGACGCTCAAGGTGTTGGGCACCGAGGGCACGCCCGCCTTGTTGCCGATGCGCACGGTTTCAATCTTGTTGTCGCATTTCGTGCGCAGCTTGGCCTTGGGGAACCACAGCTGTCCGCCCAATTCCTTGACCAGCTTCTCGGTGGTCTCATCGAACATCAGGAAGACAAATTTCGGCTTGCCGCCGCGCCGTTTGATCAGGTCAATGACCTCTTTGTGCTGCAGCAGGTAGTTGTTGATATCCTCAATCGACTGAAACTCATCATGTGGCATTTCCGAGGGTACGAACACGTTCGGATGTCGCCCGTCAAAGCAATCCATGTAGCAGATATAGGTGAAATTCATCACCCATTCATCCAGCCCCAACAGGTTGAAATTGGTCGCAGACACAAAATAGATCGGGTCCTTGTTGGTGTGGAAATAACGACGAATTTCCGAGATGTTCTTGAGCACCTTCTTTGGCATGTTTGTTGTCCTCCCTGACCCCTTAGGGGCTCTTGATTGATTTCAAAGCGTCTTCGGTAAAAATGCGCAGGCCCAGATCGGCGCGGAATCCGTGGATCTCGGACACGTCCAGTTCCTGCATGAATTTCAGAATTTCGGGGCTGATCACCTGCCCCGGCACCAGAATTGGGAATCCCGGCGGATAGGGGATCACGAAGGTGGCCGAAACCATCTCTTCTCCGGCCTCCAGCCGTTCCAGCATTTCTTTGTCGGGCTCGACGTAGTCGCAATTGTCTTCATCATATGACAGGAAAAACGCCGTGCGGATGTCACCGGCTTCGGTACCTGCTTCACAGCGGAACGCATCGTGGAACCGACTGAAATCGGGCAGAGGCGGGACGTGTTCGATCAGGTTGCTGACGCGCTTGTCAAAGGCCCGTTTCTCCATCTTCGACGCGTCATCCATCAGATCGTCCAGTTCCTTGGCGATCTCGACCAGCACCTCGATCAGATAGGCGACTGAGCTACGCGTGGTGCCGATATTGGTCATAAACAGCACGGTATTACGTGAAGTCTTGTTGATCTGGATGCCGTATTTGTCCATCAGGATCTTGGTCTTGAACGTATCGCCATCCCAGCCGGTCGCGCCGACATGCAGGGTGATCCGGGTGGCATCCAGAACGAACTCGTCCTTGGCCCAGCAATCCCAGACGTCGGCCCAACCCTGATCGGGGTCGAAATAGCTGGTCATGCCGCTTTCACGATATTCCTCGGGAATCATGTCGCCTGCCGTGACGAGCTTGAAATACTTACTCAGCAAAGGGTGGGTTGTGACCGCCCTGCGAATTGCCATGGCGCTTTCGACCTGCCGCTGGACGAATTCATATCCTTCGATCTCTACCTGTCTGCGGCCTACATCCAACGAAGCGATTATCTGATAGTTGGGCGAGGTGGAGGTATGGGTCATGTAAGCCTCGTGAAACGCCTCTTCGACTGCTCCCTTAAACTGTTGATCGTTGACGTGGATCATCGAACCCTGCCGCAATGAAGTCAGCGTCTTATGGGTTGATTGAGTTGCATAGACTCGGACCCGCGCATCAGGCGGCGCGATCAGGCGGGTGTTTAGCAAGACCTCGTCGTCTGCGCCATCGAGAGCCGCCTGTTGGGCCTCGTAGGCCTCGGCATGTTCTGTCGTACGGAATTGTTCGCGCAGAATATTGGCCGACCGCATTGCAGTACGTACACGCGAGTTTGGCGCAAACCTTGCGTAGGCGAACCAGGCCTCATCCCACAGGAATACAAGGTCTTTCTTAATCGCCAGGCATTCCTGTATCACTCGCTGAACGTTATAAACGATGCCGTCAAATGTGCAGTTGGTCAGCAACACCATCCGCACCCGGTCCAGTTTACCTGCGGCGCGTAATGCAAGCAGCTTGTGCTTTATTTCGCGGATCGGCACCGCGCCGTACATCGAGTAATCGTGCAGCGGATAGCTGTCCATATAGACAACGCTCGCCCCCGCCAGAACCATCCCGTAATGGTGCGACTTGTGGCAGTCTCGGTCGACCAACACGATATCGCCGGGGCGCACCAACGCCTGCACGACGATCTTGTTGCAGGTCGAAGTGCCGTTGGTAGCAAAGAACGTCTGTTTCGACCCAAAGGCGCGGGCAGCGGCCTCTTGTGCTTCCTTGATCGGACCACGTGGCTCTAGAAGCGAATCCAGACCGCCTGAAGTGGCCGAAGTTTCGGCCATGAAAATGTTTGATCCATAAAACGCCCCCATATCCTGAATCCAGTGGCTGCGGCTGATGGACTTGCCGCGGCTGATGGGCATGGCGTGGAACACACCGGTCGGTTGCTTGGAATATTCCTTGAGTGCGGTGAAGAACGGAGTTTTGAAACGCCGTTGCACCCCGCGCAGAATGTTGAGGTGCAACTCCAGAAAATCTTCCTGATTGTAGAACACCCGCCGGCACAGACCCAGATCAAGGCCCGCGATATCCTCGGCGGAACGGTCGGTGATCAGATAGGCATCCAGCTCTGGGCGCAGCTTGCCGATGCGGCGACAGGTTTCCGGGCCGTATTCCGAGGGCGACAGAGCGTCAAGATCGGAGCCTTCGCCATAAAGGCTGACATACCGACCCAGAACATTGGATTCGTTCTTGGATTTCAGGCCAAGCCCAGGGCGCACGATCACCGCTTGCACATTCTGGTTGAATAGAACCCCGATCAGCGCATCCTCAACGCTGGGAACCACAACAGTTTCATAAATGAACGGGTCTTCGCTGCGCCGCATCCGTTGCAGGCTGGATTGCAGAAACCTTTCTTGGTGTTCGTTGACATCATCGACGATCATCACCTCGAAATACGGCCGCCCCAGCGCGCGCGCCTCATGGGTTTGGGTCGACTCATCTTCGAACTCATCGCCTTCGGTCTCATCCGCAATCAGCGGGATCGACCGGCGACGATATGCGCCAGATGTCAGCGCGCGGGACACCCGACGCACGGCTGTCGAGAAATCTGTGAAATTACCATGCTCAAGCAAGCGCCGCAGATAGTCGAAGGCCGACGCCCCTGGAAAGGCGAAATACATCTCGATCGGGGCCAGTGCGTGCAACAACTCAAGCGCCCGAGCGCGGTATTTGTCACCGCCGTCGCGATACAGGGACTCAGCTGTTTCCCGTAGCGCGCTCCATCGGTCTGCCCTCAGTTGAGAGGCGCTGTAGTAATCCGAGATGGTGTGGAGCTTTTCGCTATCGGAAATGCCGTGCATGAAATCTGTGTCCTTTCTGCCGATACCGAAAAGCTGCCTCGGGATCAGTCTGTGCCTGAGCGCCCTTTGTAGAGATAAAGATTGTCGGGTTTCGTTTCGGCGCTTTCGCTATATCCCAGCGCCGTTCTGGGGTCGGATGCCGCAACCCCTGCGACATCACCTTTTTGCGGAATGCGCAGCGGGCCCAGCGTGTTCAGATAGGCATCCGCCCCGCTGGTGCGGTCATAAACGGGGAAATCCGCCTCGCGGTCACGGAAGCTCTTGAGAACCTGCCCCAGGCCTTTCAGCCCGACCTCGCGCTGACGGCGAACCTGATCCAGATCGATTTCGATGGGGAAGATATCCTCTTGCCCGGCTGATTGGTGCAGCACGGTGGCCGACGGATCAACCACCAACGAGCGGCCCACGCCACCGGCAGCCAACCCGTTTACGTCGAACACGTAACACTGAAACTGCGCGGCAGTGGCCTTGGCAATCGACAGCTCAGCCTCACGGTCGGTAGTGCCGGTCAGAACCGGGTGCAGCAGAACCTCAACCCCCTGACTGGTCAGGTGGCGTGTGGTTTCAGGGAACCAGATGTCATAGCAGATCGACAGGCCAAACCGGCCCACATCCGGAACATCGAAGATGCAGAACTCGGTGCCCGAGGCGATGTTCTGTTCATAAGGTTTGAACGGAAACATCTTGGAGTATTTCGAGACGATCTCACCATCCGGGTTGATCACCACGGACGTATTGAAGATGCGTCCATCCTCGCGCTTTTCGAACATCGAGCCGGGGATCAGCCAGATGCCATAGCGCCGCGCCGCATCCTGAAAGCGTGACAGGTCGTCATTGGGAAAGGGCTGGGCAAACCGGTCGAGCGGACCATGGGGTGCCAGTTCACTGAACAGGGCCATCTGGGTCCATGGGAATCGCGCCATCATGATGTCGATCCGGTGCAGCATCGCCTCGACATTCGATTGCAAAGCGCCGACATGCATCTGAATTCCGGTTATCGCAAAAGGGGTCATTTTTCTTTTCTTCTCATTTTCTTGCCGATTGCGACCACCGTTTGATCCGGCATTCTTCATCGGAACATAAAATCGCATATTCGTGCAAGCCCACTGGCCGCAAGAGTTTCAGTTATCCCGTCTCTTCCTCGCCTAACGTCTCAGTAAAGTCGATATCGTTGCGCACCCAGAAGAACCGAAAACCGCAACTGCGCAGCCACTTCTCCAACCGATCCAGGCTAGCCCATTCCCGCCGCAGCCCGCGCGTCGATTCTACCAGCGCCCACTGGCCATCGACCAGAAAGTAGACAATCCAGGTGTTGGGATGGGCCACCTGGTTGGCAAAACCGCCGCTAACCACTTCGCGCGCGGTACGCACGGCTACCGGGTAATCACCAATGCGGTTCTCAGCAGCCAGGATGGCCAGGTCGTTCTGTCGGATCGTGAAAGAAGGAAGAGGGGTGACGTTCATGATTTGCCTATCAAAATAACACACCTATTCCGGTACCTCACGATCCATGTTTTGTTCAACCACGGACGGGATTACGCGGCCTCGGTCTGATCTGGCGTATCCAGCTCTGCTTCAGAGTCCAGATCCTGAATTGCGTCGAACAGTGCTTTGCGACGCTCGCTGATATCTTCGGATTTGAGGTTTTCCAACCGCGTTGCCAACGTCCAGATATGGCCGAACGGATCAGCAACTGTGGCACAACGCTCGCCCCAATATGTATCGTTAGCTTCGGCAATTAGGTTTGCTCCATTTTCCAACGCGGTCGACAGAACAATGTCGACATCTTCAACATACATGTGATGACCAACCGGCGTAACTGTTCCTGAACCGACAGGCACGTGCGCGCCCCAGCCAGCAGTGACGAACAACATCGAGTTGCCAATCTTGATCGCTGCGAAGCTCGGGGCTTCCTCAGCATCATAGGCCTGAATCTTTGCGTTAAAAGCACTCTCATAGAATTGCAAGGCAGCCGGAACGTCGGCCACCGCAAGCGATGCAGTGCAAGTGCGATATCCGCGCGGCAGGGTGGCAGGTTTCTTTTTCATATCCGAAATCTCCGAATAGGGCGGGAGTTGTCCAAAGGAATATGCGGGAAACTCCCGCACTATGCATCATACTGTGGATCAAATTTTGTGATGTTGCAACACTATGAATCATAGTGCTTGGAAATCCGTGCGACGAACCTCAGAAGGTCGGCGGGGTGCAGGCACTGACAATCCGGCACTTTTCCGGACCCATCTGCCGGAACCGATGCGGCGTGCGGCTGTCAAAGTAGTACGCATCCCCTGGTCCCAGCACTTTGCGCTGTTCCCCCACAGTCACCTCGACCCGACCCGAGATCACGATACCGCCCTCTTCGGCCTCATGCCCATACATCACGCGCCCTGTATCGGCGCCCAGATCATAGGTTTCCTGCAGGATCATCATCGCGCGCCCATGCAGGTTCGATCCCACCTGCCGGAGTGACAGCCCGCCCTTCCCGATCTCGGTCAGCTCCTCGGCGGCATAAAAAACAGTCTGTTCCGTCTCGATCTCAAAAGAGAAAAAGTCGGACATACCAATCGGTATTCCCTGTAGGATGCGCCGCAAAGCGCCGACGGAGGGGTTCATCTTGCCCGATTCGATCAGCGAGATAGTTGAGTTCGGAACTTCCGATTTCTTGGCCAGCGCCCGCTGCGACAGGCCCGCACGTTCGCGCAGGGTACGCAGGCGCAATCCAAGGGTCAGGTCATCGTGATTGGCGTTTTTCATGTTCAATATCCGCAACACTTTTCTGCGCCGGAACGGTAAATCAATGAGTTATGATTCACAAGAAATAGGCTTTCGCTTGGCCTCACAGCCTCTACAGTCGCGCGATCAAACACGCGGGCGCAGCGCCCGACAACCGTAAAGGATGCAAGATGCTGAACGCTCAGATTGCTGAACGCCGTAACACCTCGATCGCACAGGGCGTAGGGATGCAGACGCAGGTCTATGTTGATCGCGCAAAGAACTCCGAGGTTTGGGACGTCGAGGGTAAGCGCTATATCGATTTCGCCGCTGGCATTGCCGTCGTGAACACCGGACATTGCCACCCCAAAGTAATGGAAGCGGTGCAGAAGCAGGCTGCAAGTTTCACCCACACTTGCCATCAGGTTCTGCCCTATGAGAATTACATTCGCCTGGCCGAGCGCCTTAACGAAAAGGTTCCTGGTGATTTCGCCAAGAAAACCGTTTTTGTAACAACGGGTGCCGAGGCAGTTGAGAACGCCGTCAAGATCGCCCGCGCTGCCACCGGCCGCCCCGCCGTGATCGCCTTTGGCGGCGGTTTCCATGGTCGGACGTTCATGGGCATGTCGCTGACCGGCAAAGTTCAACCCTATAAAGCGGGCTTTGGCGCAATGATGCCCGACACTTATCACGTGCCCTTCCCTGTTGAACTGCACGGTACGTCGACCGAGGATTCGCTGGGGGCGCTGAACAAACTGTTCAAGGCTGATCTGGATCCTGGCCGCGTTGCCGCGATTATCATCGAGCCGGTTCAGGGCGAAGGCGGCTTTTATCCTGCACCCGCAGAACTGATGCGCGGCCTGCGTGCCCTGTGTGACGAACACGGGATCGTGCTGATTGCTGATGAGGTGCAGACAGGTTTCGCCCGTACCGGCAATCTGTTCGCAATGGACGCCTATGACGTTGCCGCAGACATCACCACAATGGCCAAAGGTCTGGCGGGCGGCTTGCCTCTGGCAGCGGTCACTGGGCGTGCCGACCTGATGGATGCGGCACACCCCGGCGGTCTGGGCGGCACCTATGGCGGTAACCCGCTGGGCATCGCAGCGTCCCACGCTGTCTTGGACGTGATCGAGGAAGAAGATCTGTGTGGCCGTGCCAATGAGCTGGGCTCGCGTCTAAAACAACGCTTGGAATCGATCCGTGCCCGTACGCCCGAGATTGTGGATATCCGTGGCCCGGGCTTCATGATCGCGACCGAGTTCAACACCGCTGATAGCAGCGCTCCGAACCCGGAAATGGCCAACGCCGTGCGCGCCGAGGCGCTGAAGCGTGGATTGATCCTGCTGACATGTGGTGTTTATGGAAATGTGATCCGCTTCCTGGCGCCACTGACAGTTCAAGATGAAATCTTCGCTGAGGCGATGGACATTCTCGAAGCATCGATCGATGCCGCGAAAGGAGCTTGATTATGCTGGATACCAAAATCACCAAGCTGGAACTGAAAGACCCCGGTCTTCTGGAAACCCGCGCCTATATCAATGGCAAATGGATTGAGAGTGAGGCGACCTTTCCGGTCTACAACCCCGCCACGGGTGATCTGATCGCCGATGTGACGGATGTCAACATCGAGGGCACCGCGCAAACCGTCGACGCGGCCTATTCAGCCAAGAAAGACTGGGCGGCTAAAACCGGCAAAGAGCGGGCGGCAATCCTGCGCAAATGGTTCGACCTGATGGTCGCAAACGCCGATGATCTTGCCACGATCCTGACCGCCGAGATGGGTAAGCCCTGGGCTGAAGCGCGCGGGGAAATTCTCTATGGCGCATCCTTCATCGAGTGGTTCGCCGAAGAAGCCAAGCGTGTTTACGGGGACGTCATTCCGGGCCATCAGCCCGACAAACGGATCGTCGTGCTGAAACAGCCCGTGGGTGTGGTTGGCTCGATCACCCCGTGGAACTTCCCCAACGCCATGATCGCGCGCAAGGTCGGTCCGGCGCTGGCCGTGGGCTGTACCTTTGTGGCCCGCCCAGCGACACTGACGCCGCTCTCGGCGCTGGCAATGGCTGTACTGGGCGAACGCGCAGGCATCCCCGCTGGCGTGTTCAACGTTATCCCAGGCACCGACAGCTCTGGTGTTGGCAACGAGCTGTGCACCAACGAAAAAGTTGCCAAGATTACCTTCACCGGGTCGACTCGGGTGGGACAGATCCTGATGCGCCAGGCGTCAGGCACCATCAAGAAAATGTCGCTCGAACTGGGTGGCAATGCGCCCTTCATCGTGTTCGATGACGCGGATGTGGATGCAGCCGTCGATGGCGCGATGATCGCCAAGTTCCGCAACAATGGCCAGACTTGCGTCTGTGCTAACCGTATCTATGTTCAGGCCGGTGTCTATGATGAGTTCGCCGCAAAGCTGGCCGAAAGGACCAAGGCCCTGAACGTCGGCGACGGGTTCGGCGATGGCGTGACCACCGGGCCGCTGATCAACGATGCGGCAGTCGCCAAGGTCGAAGAGCACATTTCGGATGCAGTGTCGAAAGGCGCGACCGTCACACTGGGTGGCAAACGCTCGAATCTGGGTGGTACATTTTTTGAACCTACCGTCCTGACCGGTGTGACCCGTGACATGGTGGTGGCGAAGGATGAGACCTTTGGCCCCGTCGCACCGCTGTTCAAGTTTGAAGATGAAGACGACGTGGTCGCCATGGCCAATGACAGTGAGTTCGGTCTGGCCTCGTATTTCTATAGCCGTGATCTGGCGCGTGTTTGGCGTGTGGCCGAGGGGCTTGAATCGGGCATGGTGGGTATCAACACTGGCCTGATCTCGACCGAGGTTGCGCCCTTTGGCGGCGTCAAACAATCCGGACTGGGTCGCGAAGGCTCGAAATACGGGATCGAGGATTTCCTTGAGATCAAGTATCTCTGCATGGGTGAGATATCCTGAAGCCAACTAAGGCGCCTACAGTAATGTGACGCCAAGTAAGGACTGGGCATATGCTGCCCAGTCTTTTTTTGTGCTTCAGTTCAAAGGTTTTTGGCTGTCTGAATGTTCGGTTCAATATAATCAGAATGGACTACTTTATTATAAGTCTAGCATTTGACTGTTAAAACCTCGTCGTTACATGGCGGAACTATTATCATTTCGACATTGGCAAGGCACTACGTTGAAGTTTGAAAACCCTTTTATGTTCTAGGAAACCACTGCAATCTAGAGGTTTAGCTACCTAAATCGCACACACAACCAAATTGACCACCTAGGTACAGTGACGAGTTGATGTCTTACAGCGCGTTGAATCCGTTGGGCGATTAACCTAAAACCATGGAACATCTTGAAACTATTTGAGCATAGCTCTATTCGCATAAATTAGTTTCACCTTCGACCACCCCTAAAAGGGACTAATTTCGAAGATTGAGCAAAAATGCCATCAGGCTATCAAGAGATCACTTCATTATTGTAGTTGACTTCATTTTCATATATGTTTCGAACATGACTGGACTACGTGAACGTCAAAAAGCACTGCGACGAGAAGAGATGATGAAAGCGGCGATGTCGCTGTTTGGATCTCGTGGCTATGAATCGGTGAAACTTGAAGAAATCGCACATGAAGCGGGAGTTTCGCCGGGAACGCTTTACAGCTATTTCAAAACCAAAAATGACTTGCTACTAGCTGTTTTAATTCAAGATTTCGAGCTTGGTTTCAAGAATGGGCGTCTGATACTTGAAGGTCCTTTATCGGATGGAATAACGGCCATCAATCAATTGTTATTGGCCCATTTCTCTCGCCGCCAACATGGCCTGACAGAAGATATGTGGCGCTTTGCAATTGCCGCATTTATTAGCCATCCTGACACCCATTTCGCAATAGAATACGAAAAATGCCTGACTCAGATGCATAATCAATTTTTGATTCTAATTCAAAAATTGAAAGTTGAAGGGCATTTGCCCAACTATGTTTATGCCGATAACCTTGCTTCTGTGATAACAAATTCAGCAATTATGAGCTTTTTGAAGTTCATTCGAAAACCCAATGTTTCTAGCGAGAAATTTGAAGCCAAGCTTTTGTCGCAGAATTCTCAATTAATCAAATTAGCACAACAAGCAAGCGTGTAGATCAGATGTACAGCGTCAGGAGCGGACCAACCTGTCTAACCCACGTTACTTAAAGGCGAGCGTAGACCCGCACTTATGATGAATTTACATGAATAGTTCATTATTGGGGACTTAATGCCCAGGCTAAAGCGTCACAGCTTGTCGCGCAAACTAAACCAGAGCATTGCAAGTACCAGCAGAGGTGTGCGCAGCATCGGACCGCCAGGGAAGGTCTTTGTGGGAACCTTGGCCATGATATCAAACCGCTCTGCCTGACCGGCAATAGCTTCTGCAGCGATTTGCCCTGACAACGTTCCCATGGCAACGCCAGCACCCGAGAATCCTGAGAGCGACAGAATGTTACCAGACATGCGTTCGTAGTGGGGCATGCGGTTCATAGTGATCCCCAGCGTCCCGCCCCAGGCATGATCGATTTCGACATCTTTGAGCTGCGGGAAGATTTCGGCCATCGGCTTGCGCACAGCGCCAGCTATGTCAGCTGGAAACTTGTAGCCATAAGATTCTGTTCCACCGAACAGAAGACGGTGATCGTCCGAAAAACGGAAATAGTTGATCACAAATTTGCTGTCCGCCACAGCATAGTTGTTGCGGATGATTTCTTCCTGAGCCTCGCGGCCAAGCGGTTTCGTGGAAACGATGAAGTTGTTGATCGGCATGACCCGCTGGGCCACATGCTTGTGCATGGTGCCTAGGTACCCATTGCACCCCATGACCACATATCGCGCCTTAATGGTCGCTTCATCGGTCACCACGGTGGCAGGGTCGCCTTCCTTGACCTCAACAACTTTCGATTGCTCGAAAATCCGCGCCCCGGAGTTCACCGCCAGACGGGCAAGACCAAGCACCAGCTCAAACGGGTCCACATGCCCTGCCCCCATATCCAGGGTTCCGCCATTGTAGGCTGGCGAGTTAACCAGATGGCGGCATTCGTCCTTGTCCAGCAAACGGATCTTATCGTACCCGTATTTTCTGGACATATGCTCGACATACTCAGCGTTATGCGCCTGATACCGCTCCCGGTGTACCGTGTGGATCACTCCATCATGGAACTCAGCTCGAACTTCTGGTTTTTGGGTCAACGAACGGACCAGATCGACCGCTTGGGCGCCGATATCCCAAAGTTGGCGGGCGTGAGCCTCACCAACCATTTTCTCCAGACCGTCCTGCTCGACCCTCTGGCCCATGCTGACTTGACCGCCATTTCGACCGGATGCGCCAAACCCAACGCGTTGTGCGTCCAGCACGACCACGTCATATCCACGCTGTGCCAAATGATATGCAGCGGACAGGCCGGTAAAGCCTGCCCCTACGACGCAAACGTCGCATTCCAATGCACCTTGCGCCTTTGGAAACGGGGCAAGCGTTTCAGCCACGTCTGCATAGTAAGAATTAGGGTACTCACCCTGACGATCGTTTGCAGTCAGCAGATCCATTGGGAACTCTTATTTTTCAGGCCGCTTTGAAAATACCGTCGGCGCGGATTTTCTCGAGGCATTCATCAAGCGATTTGCGGGCACGATCCACGAAGATATCGATCTCTTCGCACGTGATGACCAGCGGCGGCGCGATAACCATCCGGTCTCCAACGTGGCGCATAACGATATTGTTCGCAAAACACCGTTCGCGGCAAATATAGCCAACGGTTCCCGCATCAGCGGCAAATGGCGCGCGCGTTGCCTTGTCGGGCGTCAGAGCAATGGAACCCATCAGGCCTTCAACCCTTGCTTCACCGACCAGCGGGTGCTCCGCCAACTCTTCCCACCGCTTCTTGAGGTGGGGGCCAGCCACGTTGCGCACATGCTCCAGCACATTTTCTTCTTCGAGAATACGCAGGTTTTCAAGAGCAACAGCACAAGCAACCGGGTGACCGGAATAGGTGTAGCCGTGATTGAATTCAGTATCGCCGATAACCTTGGCAATCTCGTCCGACACGATCGAGGCGCCAATTGGCACGTAACCCGCACTAAGCCCCTTGGCCACTGTCATGATGTCGGGTTTGATGCCCATGGTTTGCGACCCGAACCAGTTTCCGGTCCGACCGAACCCGCAAATCACTTCATCCGCGATCAGCAGGATACCGTATTTGTCACAGATACGCTGGATTTCAGGCCAGTAAGTCGCAGGCGGGATAATGACGCCGCCCGCACCTTGGATCGGCTCACCAATAAAGGCTGCGACCTTTTCCGGTCCGATTTCCTTGATCTTCTCTTCCAGCTGTCGCGCGCGCGCCAGACCGAACTCTTCCGGAGTCTGGTCGCCGCCTTCTGCCCACCAGTTCGGTTCGTCAATGAACTCGATACCCGGGATCGGCAGACCGCCTTGCGCATGCATGCCTTTCATACCGCCAAGCGAAGCACCACCGATGGTCGAGCCGTGGTAGCCATTCCAGCGCGAGATAATCACATCACGTTCGGGCTGATCCTTCTCTGCCCAGTATGTACGCACCATGCGAATATTGGTGTCGTTGGCATCCGATCCGCCATTGGCAAAGAACACGTGGTTCAGGTCGCCCGGAGCAAGCTCGGCCAACTTCTTAGCCAGCATGAGAGCAGGCACATGTGAGGTCTGAAAGAACGTATTGTAGAATGGCAATTCCCGCATTTGACGCGCGGCGACATCGGCGATCTCTGGGCGGCCATAGCCGATATTGACACACCACAGGCCCGCCATACCGTCCAGAATCTCTTGGCCTTCGCTGTCTTTCAGCCAAACGCCCTTGGCGCTGGTGATAATACGGGCACCATTTTCATTGATTTCCTTGCCCGTTGTGAACGGGTGCATGTGGTGAGCAGCGTCAATGGCCTGCAATTCGGTGGTCGGCAGATGATTTGCTACAGTTGTCATGTTAGCCTCTCAAATCAGACGTTCAGCAATAGGTGCTGGCGTTCCCAGGGGGAGATTTCGCGTTGATATTCTTCGTTTTCGGCGCGCTTGATGTCCGCGTATAGGCAACAGAACTCTTCGCCCAACAAATTACGGATCTCCTTGGCTTCATCAAAGACGTCCAAGGCCTCGCGCAGACTGGCGGGCAACGGATATTCCGCGTCCCAGACTTCTTTTTTGGCTTCTGCCCGCGGTTCGGTCTTATTCATCATTCCTAGGAAACCACATGCCAGCGACGCGGCTATTGCGATATATGGGTTACAATCCATACCGGTTACGCGGTTTTCCAGCCGACGCGCGGACGGCCCGGAATGCGGCACTCTCAGGCCGGTTGTCCGGTTATCCGATGCCCATTCAATGTTCGCCGGAGCGCTCTGCCCTTCAACCGTTATCCTCCGATAGGAATTCACATAAGGCGCAAGCAGAGGCACAACCTCCATCAGATACTTTTGGGACCCGCCAATAAACCACCGGAACAGATCGGATTCTGTTCCATCTTCCTTGGAAAAGATGTTCTCACCGGTTTCGATATCCACGATACTTTGGTGCACGTGCATTGCGCTACCGGGTTCGTCCCGGATCGGCTTGGCCATGAAAGTCGCGAACACGCCGTTCTTCAGAGCGGCCTCGCGGATCGTGCGCTTGAAGTAGAAAACCTGGTCAGCAAGACGCAAGGGATCGCCGTGCATCAGGTTGATTTCGATCTGGCCGGCACCACCCTCTTGGATGACAGTGTCAATTTCCAACCCCTGCGCTTCGGCAAAGTCATAGATCGTGTCGATAACCTCGCCAAACTCGTCCACAGCAGCCATAGAATAGACCTGCCGGCTGGCGCCCTTGCGCCCTGTCCGACCTACCGGGGGCTCAATTGCTTCGTTCGGGTCATGGTTAGGCTTGGTCAGGTAAAATTCTAATTCTGGTGCGACGACGGGCTTCCAACCTTTTTCACGGTAGAGATTGACGACTCGTCGCAGAACTTCACGAGGTGCGATTTCAAGCGGAGTTCCGTCTCGGTTGAACATGTCACAGATCACTTGCAGTGACAGATCGCTTGACCACGGAATCGAGCAAGCCGTGCTCATGTCGGGCCTTAGGACGATATCGTGCTCGAGCCACTGACCTTCGATTTCCATATCAACGTACTCGCCCGAGATCGTCTGATAAAACAGCGAAACCGGAAGTGCCAGATCTGTGGATGGCTTGAACTTCACGGCCGGCATTGCCTTACCACGCGAGGTACCGACCAGATCAGGGACAATACACTCGACCTCCTCGATCCGGCGACCTTGGGCAAATGAGATAAACTCTTCGGGCAGATCGTCTTGCCAACTAGATGTGATCGCCTTTTTCATCAAAACCTCCACAATGCCTCAAGACGCGAGGCATTCAATTTTTCTGCCACAACTTTTGATCAAAATTTTTAGTTAGTCAATCGCAACTTTGAAATCAGAGTGGCCATAGTCGCATAAACCTAAGCCCGAAGGGTCTGCCGAACTAAGGCTAGCCCCTGTCGGATGTCTTCTTCGATCGCCTTCTTAACCTTCTCTGTATCACCCTCACGCAAAGCCAGAGTCGCCTCCCGATGCTGATCCAATAGCTTCGCAGTTCCATATCGCCCGCATACGACCCGCAAAGATGGCCCAACCTGAAGCCAAAGGGATTCCGCAATCCGTTGCAATATCAATGCGTCTGCCGCTTCATATAGTGTGAAGTGGAATTGGTAATTCGCTGCCAGATACTCACGCGTATCGCCATTATCGATGGCCTTGTCTACAAGGGTATCTATTTGTTCTAATTCGGCAATCACACGATCATCAATATTTGCTGCCGCCATCGTGGCCAAGGCGGGTTCGACAGACATTCGAACCAATTCAATCTGACTCAATCGGTGATCGGACATTTCTGGCACTTCAACGCGGCGGTTCTTTAAAGAGCGCAATGCACCTTCGGCGGTCAAACGCCGAATTGCCTCACGGACCGGAGTGACACCGGCACCAATCGATTCTGAAAGACCAAGAATTGTAATCGGTTGACCCGGTATAAACTCTCCAAAAAGTATCATCTCCTTAACACGAACATAAATCGTCTCGTGTTCGGGTTTTTTATCGCTCACGTGGTTCATTTCTTGCCTATCTTCCGTCGGTCTTAGCCAAGCAACCTAACTGCTCGCGTTGAAACTATCAAATTTTTAGGAAAAGGTTGCAACGAATCTATTTTTGATCAAAAGTGCGGAAAACCCGCCATTTGGCGATCAGTTTTTATGGGAGGAATATATGCTGAATTTGAATTCCAGCGCTGCCATTTTGGCGGCGACACTTTTTGCGCAGGCGGCTTTTGCCGAAGAGGTGCGTGTATACAACTGGTCTGACTATATTGACGAG
>NZ_CYUD01000020.1 GCF_001458295.1 Ruegeria denitrificans | reverse complement strand
CCATCGAACTCAACGAACAAAACCTGACCGCACTCTTCAATAACGCGTTGTGATCCCAATAGGCCCGGCAGATTGTCTGCCGGACCGAACTTCAGTAGAACAGAGGGCGTCCATCGCATGACCGGATTTATTGGAAAACAATAATAATTCACAAAAAATCAAATATTGTCACAAAACATTCATAATTTTTGTGGCTTTTTAAATGAAACTGTGTTGGGATTCTAAAATGGATCACGATAGCGATAACATCCCCCATCGGGGTCGCGAATTGCTGGATGTGCTGGCAAGGCTGGGCGGTTCGGCGCGCAATACCCAGATCGCGCAGGTCATGGATGTTTCCGAGGAAACTGTGCGCCGACTGGTTAAAGCACTGGCGCAGAAAAACATGGTAGAGCGGGTACATGGGGGAACGTTTCTTTCCCGTGCGCAGGACACGCCGATGTTTTCCGGCGCGTTAGAGCAAAACGCCGAAGAAAAAACGCTTATCGCAAATAAAGTCAGCCAGATGATCGAAGATGGCATGGTGCTGTTCATTACGGTGGGCTCGACAACGACGCATATTGCCGAACAGTTGCGCGATCTGAAGAACCTGACTGTGGTCAGCAATTCGTTGTCAGTTGTCGCCTCGTTGGCCGATCACAACGGAACACGGGCGATCCTTGCCGGGGGCGAGGTCATTCGATCCGAGCGCGGCAGTTTCGGTCGAGCTGCCGAGGAACTTGCCTGTCAGTACAGCTATGACGCCGTGATATGCGGGGCTGATGCGCTGTCGCTTTCGGGCGGCGTGTTGGCCTCAAACCCGCGTGAGGCTGAACTGACGCGCGCGTTGCGTCACAATACCCGGCGCATGATTGTCGCCACCGATCACACGAAGTTCGGTGAAAGAGCAGCCAACGTGTCCTGCCGATTTGATCAGATTACCGATTTGGTGACCGATATTGCCCCGCCTGAAACCTTCACCACTGCATTGAAGGATGCTGGGGTCACAGTCCATGTCGCCGCGCGGCGTGGCGATAAAAAGAATAAGAAAACCGACGTTGCCGCAGTCAGCTAATCGGTTTCACAAACAAAAAAACGAAATTGACGTTACCGTAGGGAGAAAACATGAAACAGCTTCTGATGTCAGGTGTGGCCTTGGTCACTCTGGGGGGAACTGCCTGGGCGAATTGTCCGGCAGCGACAGTTGCAGATATGCAGGGTGTATCTGACGGCGCTTATCCGCAGCAATTCGATCTGGCAGAATTTCAGTCGGCAGCGGGCTGTACACTGAGTTTTGCCGAGAACCCGGGAATCGCGGATCTGAATGGAAAAATCCGCGGCAATGGCGACTTGCCCGCGCTGGCGGATCGCCTGCCAGCCGAGCCTCTGATCATCGTACCCTATGACTCGATCGGCCAATACGGTGGGGTTCTGGATGCACTGTCCAATGCCACCGAAAGCGGAACGTCCGATTTTCTGTCCGTGCGCCATGTGAACCTGTTCCGCTATTCCGACGACCTTCAGACCCTGGTGCCGAACGTTGCCAAGTCCTGGGAATGGAACGATGATTTCACCCAATTGACTGTCCATTTGCGCGCGGGTCACAAGTGGTCGGATGGCGCGCCGTTCACCGCGGCGGATGTTGTGTTCTGGTACGACAACCTGATGATGGACACCAATGTCATTGCCGAAGCCAAGGATTACGCATTGGCTGGTGGTCAGCCGATGACGGTTGAGGCGCTGGATGATACCACGGTACAGTTCACTCTGGCCGCGCCCAAGCCGGGCCTGACCGAGACGTTCTCGTTCACCTATGTGCAGCCCTACCAGCCCAAGCATTTCTTTGAAAAGTTCCACCCGGCTCTGGATGAAAATGCGGACGCCAATGCGCAGGCTTTGGGTTATGAAAACGGTTATGAGCTGATAAAGGCCTATTATGGCAACTCGGACTGGATGGATACTCCGTCACCGATGCTGACAGCAGGAGACAAGTTGGCCGGTCTGCCCAAAGACGCCATGCCAACCCTTGAAAGCCACATCCTGGTGAAAGAAAGCACCGAAGGGCGCCACTATGTCGCCAATCCCTATTTCTTCCAGGTCGACACGCAGGGTAACCAACTGCCCTACATCTCGGAAATGGATGAAACATATGTTCCGGATGAAGAAGTGCGTAACCTCAAGCTGCTGAATGGCGAGGTGGACTACAAATCTCAGGGTGTGAACCTGACATCGGCTCCGGTTCTTTTGGAAGGTCAGGAAAGCGGCAACTACACGTTAGAAGTGAAGCCCGCGATCGGTTATCCGGTACTGACCTTCAACGTGACTGCCGAGGATGAGGCCAAAAGGGCGCTATTCAATGACATCCGTTTCAGAACGGCCATGTCGGTTGCGATGGACCGCAATCAGTTGAACGAAGTTACTGCCTTTGGATTGGGTGAACCGACACAGTATATCGGCTTCTCGCCGCGGCCGGACTTCATTGATGCAAAATGGGCAGAGTACGAGGCTGGTTTCGATCAGGATCGTGCCAATGCTTTGCTGGACGAGGCCGGTCTTGTCGATCAAAACGGTGACGGTTTCCGCGATCTGCCAAACGGTGACCCGCTCGTGCTGGACTGGCAGTTCTCGACGCAATCCGCATCCGCTCAGCTGGTGGAACTGATCGCTCAGAACTGGAAAGATGTGGGCGTCAACACCGCGATCAAGGAAGTTACCTCGGATGAATTCCGCGCAGCGCAGTCGGCCAACACGCTGGACATGGGGATGTGGCTCAAGAGCCAGCCCGCCGGTTCGGTTCTGGGCGACGGTGAAATCTGGGTGCCGCCATTCGACGGCTACTTCGATGTTCGTACCGGGATGCTCTGGGCTGAATACCTCAGCTCGAACGGTGAAAACGGTGTGGAACCGCCCGCATGGGTTGCTGATCTGAAAGCTGCTCTGGACACATACCAATCCAGCGCGCCTGGGTCAGAAGCATCCGTCGCGGCTGCTCAGAAAATGGTTGAGATCATGACCAGCGAACTGCTGTTCATTGGCACGGTCAACTCACCTGCGCCGATCTACCACTCGAACAATCTGCAGAACTTCACCGAGTTCAAGACGCAGTCTTACGAGTTCTATCGGACCTATCCGTACCGCCCCGCGCAGTGGTGGCTGTCGGAATAAGCCGATCCTCGATCTGAGACGACGGAATGGGGCGTTCGCGCCCCGTTCCAAATGCTAGCCAGGAACAAAGACATGCTCCAATTCGCTCGCTTTGCCGCCACGCGTGCGGTGATGGCTGTGGTCACTCTTGTATTGGTATCACTCATCGTATTTTCGCTGATGGAGCTTGTACCGGGCGATTGTGCCGAACGCTATCTCGCCTACAAAAACACCCAAGGTTCGGCCATCACTCTGGCGGACATCGAGGCAGAACGGGCCCGCCTGGGTCTGGATCGCCCGTTCCTGACACGCTGGGCCAGCTGGCTAAGCGGCGCGTTCCGCGGGGATTTCGGCGAAAGCTGTATCCTGCGCGTAAATATCGCGCAGCTTTTGGGCGACAAGTTCTGGATTTCACTTTGGATTTGCCTTGGGTCGTTGACGCTGGCGTATATGATCGCGCTGCCTGTGGGCATTATCTCGGCTGCTTCCAAGAATGCAGTTCTCAACAATTCGCTGCGCCTGATCAGCTATCTGGGTCTGGCCATGCCCAACTTTCTGCTGGCGCTGATGGTGATGCTGTTTTCCACCATCTATTTCGGTGAGACACTCACCGGCCTGTTCAGCCCGGAATATCGCGAGGCCCCCTGGTCATGGGCCAAATTCGTGGACCTTCTGAAACATGCCTGGCTGCCCATTTTCATTCTAGGCTGGTCAGCGACTGCCTTCGCCTTGCAGACTGTCCGCGCGCTGATGTCGGATGAGATCGGTAAGCTGTATGTCACCGCTGCTGCGGCGCGCGGCATCTATGGCCGCCGCCTTTTGTGGCGCTATCCTGCCCGTCATGCGCTTGGACCAATCGTCAATTCACTGGGCTTTGACCTGAACCGCATCTTTAACGAGCTGCCCATTGTCGCCCTGATCCTGACCCTAACCGAGGCGGGATCGCTGCTGCTGGAGGCTTTGGCACGATCAAACGACCAGCAATTGGCTGGCGCCATAATCTTCCTGCTGACAGCCGCCATCGTCACGCTGAACTTCGCCACAGATATTCTGTTGGCCGTGATTGATCCGCGCGTGCGCAAAAGCATTCTGAGGTAAGATCCATGTCTGCAAAAACCGCCACGAAAATCGACGATCAAAAGGCCAAGGAAGCGTATTTCACGGCGTCGCAAAGACAGCTGATCTGGGCCAGGTTCAAAAAACAACGCGCCGCGATGATTGCCGCCACCGTATTGGTGGTGCTTATCTTGTCGGGCCTTTTTGCGCCGTTCCTGTCGCCTTACGATCCAACTGTCGCAGGCCGGGATAAGGACTATCTGAACGGGGCACCTCAGATTCCGAAGTTCTGCGACAAGAACGGCTGTTCGATTCGTCCGTTCTTGCACACGGTTACCCGCGAACGGTCCATTGCGACCAACTTTCGCTGGGTCGAAAAGATAAACGAGGATGAGCGCCGCTATATGCAGTTCTTCGTGCGGGGCGACAGTTACAAACTATTCGGGTTCATTCCGGGCAACATCCACCTGTTCGGCATGGATCAGGGTTACGTCCATCTTTTCGGCACCGACAGTGCGGGTAAGGATATCTTCTCACGCACGCTGCACGCGGTCTGGACGTCGCTTCAAGTGGGGACGTTGGGTGTGGTGATCTCGTTTGTGTTGGCTTTGATCATTGGTGGGGTGGCTGGCTACTATGGCGGGGCCATAGACAGCGTGATCCAGATGATTACCGATGCGGTCAGAACTGTGCCATCCATCCCGCTTTTCATGGCGATTGCCGCATTTATCCCACCCGAATGGTCAGCCGAGACCCGGTTCTTTGTTATAACCCTAATCCTCGGGCTGGTGGGGTGGCCAACCTTGGCCCGGCGGGTGCGGACCCATCTGCTGACCGAGCGCAATCAGGAATACGTTTTAGCCGCCCAATTGTGCGGCGCACCCGCCAGTCACGTCATAAGACGGCATCTTCTGCCAAGCTTTACCAGCTATATCATCGTCGATCTGGTCATCTCATTCCCTTATGTGGTTCTGTCGGAAACGGCTCTCAGCTTTATCGGGTTGGGCCTCAAGGACCCGGTGAATTCATTGGGTGTCATGCTGCAGAATGTGACCAAAGCGGATGTTTTGCTGAATTATCATTGGTATTTCATCCCGGTTCTTTTCTTCATCGCGCTTGTCATGGCCTTCGTCTTTGTGGGCGACGGGCTGCGTGATGCGGCCGATCCCTATTCGGAGACCCGTAAATGAGCCTGATCGACGTCGAAAACCTGACGCTGCAATTCAAAACCGACGAAGGGCTGATCACCGCAGTCGACAACGTGTCATTCTCGCTGGCACCGGGCGAAGTCATGGGCCTTGTGGGTGAAAGCGGCTCGGGCAAATCCGTGACGGCGAAATCGCTGATGAAGCTTAATCCGGGCAATGCAGTCTATGCTCCGGAAAGCCGCATCACGCTTCATCTGGACAGCGGGCCGGTGGATGTCCTTGCCCTGCAACGCCCGCGAGATATGGAAGTCGTGCGCGGTGGTGCGATCAGCATGATCTTTCAGGAACCGATGGCCAGTTTTGCACCTGCGATGACCATTGGCAGCCAGATGGTCGAGCAGCTGTTGATTCATACCGATATGTCCAAAAAACAGGCCCGTGAACTGTCGATCGAAATGCTGGACCGAGTCGGTATTTCCGATGCGTCCACCCGGTTCGGGCAATACGCATTCGAAATGTCGGGCGGCATGCGTCAGCGGGCGATGATAGCCATGGCTCTATCGACCAAACCGAAACTGCTGATCGCGGACGAACCCACAACAGCATTGGACGTGACGATCCAGGCGCAGGTCATCGACCTGATGAAAGATTTGGTGGACGAATTTGGCATGGGAATCATCTTTATCACCCACGACCTTGGCGTGGTTGCCCAGACGGCGGACAAGGTGGCGGTGATGTATCTGGGCAAGATGATTGAACAAGGCCCGGTCCGCGAAGTAATCCGCAACCCCTATCACCCATATACCCAGGGGCTAATCGACGCGTTGCCACAGCTTGACGATCTGGACAAGCCGCTGATGCCGGTGCCCGGGGACATTCCATCACCTCTGGAACGCCCCGAAGGTTGCGTTTTCCATACCCGTTGCAGCAAGATCGTTGGCGATGTCTGTAAAACGATCGTTCCGGGCTGGTCAGACACTGGCGAAGACCATCGCACAGCCTGCCACCTTTGTGACCAGGGACAATCCGCATGAGCAACGACAATCTGATCGAAACCCAAGACCTGTCGGTTGGATTTCCTGTTGGCGGGAAGATCTTCAACAAAAGCACCCTAATGGCAGTGAACGAAGTTTCCCTTTCTATCCCCCGCGGCTCGTTCTTTGGAGTCGTGGGCGAGAGCGGCTCGGGCAAGACAACCTTTGGTCGCGCTCTTTTGAATGCGGCACCAATCACCAGTGGCTCTGCCCATTATGATGACGGAGAGGTCAACTATAATCTGGGCAAGCTGGCCGGGGCCGACCTGAAGGAATACCGCCGCCGCGCGCAGCTGATATTTCAGGACCCTTATGCGGCTCTGTCACCGCGCATGACAGTGCGCGACATCATTGCTGAACCGCTTGAAGTTATGGGTCTGTGCAACTCGCGCGATGAGGTGGACGAGCGTGTGCGTGAAATCGCCGGATTGTGCCGACTTAATCTGGAGCATTTGCGCAGGTTCCCGCATGCGTTCTCCGGCGGTCAGCGTCAGCGTATTTCCATTGCCCGCGCGCTGGTGTCCAAACCCCGGTTTGTGGTGGCAGATGAAAGCGTTGCGGCGCTGGATGTATCCATTCAGGCCGACATCCTGAACCTGTTGAAGTCACTACAGGATGAGATGGGGCTGACCTATCTGTTTATCAGCCATGATCTGTCGGTGGTCGCCCACACCTGCGATCATGTCGCCGTGATGTATCTGGGTCAGATCATGGAAAGTGCTCCGACGCGCCAACTGTTCCAGTCGCCGCGCCACCCTTACACCAAAGCCCTTTTTTCAGCGATCCCCTCTCTGGACCCGGATGATCGGGGCAAAGCGCAAAAACTCGAAGGTGAGATTCCTTCGCCTACCAATCGCCCCAGCGGCTGTCAGTTTCATACCCGTTGTCCCTTTGCCACCGACCAGTGCCGGCGCGAAGAGCCGCATCTGGAGACCTTCGAGGCTGGCCACGCGGTAAGCTGCCACCGATGGCGTGAGTTAGAAATGGCGGATTAACCCTGATCAAAGGATATGAATCCCCGATTTCAGTCCGCAAAATCGCTGAACCTGTTGTGTCAGTTGGATTACAAAACCGCGTTCAGGAATTGTTGCGTGCGCTCTCGTTGCGGATTTTCATACAACTCTTTTGGCGATGCCTGTTCTACAATCGCTCCGCTGAGGAAAAAACAGGCCCGGTCGGAGATGTCTTTCGCAAATCCCATCTGGTGAGTCACCATCAACATCGTCAAATTGTGCGCATCCAGCAGTTTGCGGATACCGTTGGTCACTTCGCCGATCACCTCGGGATCCAGCGCCGAAGTCACCCCGTCAAACAACATGACCTTGGGACGCATGGCCTGAGCACGTGCAATGGCAACGCGTTGCTGTTGGCCACTAGACAGGCGCGAGGGATGTTGATCGCGCTATTGCGCCATTCCCACTGTCTGCAGCAGCTCCATCGACTGCTCTTCTGCTTCTTGTTTCGGCAAGCTAAGAACCTGAACCGGCCCTTCCATGCAATTTTGCAGCACCGTCATCTGCGGGAACGAGTTAAAGCGTTGAAAACACGTCCCACTCTAGCTAGGAATTCTTCTGATATCAGCAGGGTTTAACGACACCAGGACGCCACCCTTTTCCATATGGGTCAACGGTTCGCCGTCCAAATAGATGACTCCGCCATTGATGGCTTCCAGCGTCATCAGCATCCGTAAGACTGTGGTTTTGCCTGACCCGGACGGCCCGATGATTGTCACTGTCTCGCCTGCGTCGATATCCACGTTCAGATTATCGAGCACAATCGGACTGCCATAGCTTTTGCGCATGTTCTGAAACCGAACCATCGGGATACTGTTGCCCTCCGGACGCAACGGGTGTTAGCCCATGTCTTCGGTCATTTTTCTCATTCCTATCTTATGGCGCACCCATTTTTTCGAACAGGGTGATCAAGTATGCGGTGAGCATCAGTTTGGCCACACCGATCACGGACAGTATGGGCGTGTCCCTGAAAGTACCCACCAGATAATTCCCCATGCTTGAAATCGCCGGCGGCAGCTCGTGGGGTATGGTGATACGGCGATAGGTTTGCATAAACGGCATGTTGATAGCCGTTACTGACTCCCACTGGCCTTTTGGCATGCTTTCAATACCGTCCGATAAACTTGGGACAGGTAGGCGGCATAGTGAATGCCTATGGCGATCAAGCCCAATGTCCAGGGGGACAGGTTGATACCGAACTGCGGCCCCACGTAGAAGAAAAAAACACCTGCAGCAGAAGCGGTGTAGAGCGGACAAACTCGACCACTTCACGCAGATTGTCACGGTCCAGTTAAGGTGTGCGTTCGCCAGCACCAGCAAAAACCCAAGCACGACTGCAATTGCGCACTCTCACCCCGCTGCAAGCAGTGTTTTTCCTGTCGCATCAATGAAACGCGGCAGCAGTTCCCAGGTCCAATCCCAACGCCATTCCACGGGTCAGGCCCTCCCGATCTTGTTGGGCATGGTCCGCTCGAAATACCGCATGAAGGGTGTGATTAGGAACCGGGCGAATACGTAGTAGATGATCAGGGCGGTGCTGAAACTCTGAACCGACAAGAAGGTTGAATTTTTGATCTGGCGAACCTCAAACATAAGGTCTGTCACCGAAATCAGCGCGACCAGCGACCCTTCCAGCCGTCGCCCACCATAGGTCTCGAGGAATTCGAGATAAGGCAAGCGCCGCTCGCTTCGTTTCAATTCACGGGGTGAAAGTTACAAAAGCCAACGCCCTGCCCGACAAGGCGCCGGTGTTTCGCAATCAGCTAGACCGCTGTCTGGGGTCACCTGTTAGAGCAGGCCCAGTCGGCAGTTGTATCATCGGGAATGTTGAAGGCTGCGTAATCGAATTCTTCCAGGCCCTGCATCATGTCATCGCTGCCGGGGTAACCGCTTGGCTCGGGCTACGTTAAATTCCGCGCGGAAAGCATCATCGTCAGGATGGAAGCCAATTCCAACGCAGTTGAAGATTGCCTTGGGCAGGGCGTTCTGATCAGTTGCGTCGATGCCTTCGTTCTTTTTGGACAATTCCAGAGCTTCGAGCGACGTAATCACCCCGGCCGATACCCGTCCGGATTTAACAGCCGCCGGGACTTCGGTGATGCCCGGCAATTGCATGATCTTGTCGTCCGGTATGCTAGCGGCCTGCGCCCGCGCCACCTTGGCATAGCTCGCAACGGCGGCCATTGTGACACCGGCATCGCGAATGGCATCATAGGTATCCAGGCCCTCAGGATTGCCTTCGAGGACAATGAAGGCGACGCCAAACTCACCGATCGGCTCCGAAAAGTCGATATTGGCGCAACGTTCATCCAGAATATGCATACCTCTGGTAATTACATCGACCCGTCCAGCCATCCGGCTTGGGATCAGTCCGGCCCAGTCGGTGACCACAGGTTCGATTTCATTTTTGGGTTTCCTTACTGTTGGATTGACTGGTCAGACAAAACGATCCGCCTTTGGATACGTCTGCCCGCCTGACGCGCAGTGATCTGCGTTCTTAGGCCGTGCCGGGCGCCGTATTGCACCGCCTATATGGCTCGCAGGTCTGCAATCCCGGCGATGTCGTGCAATTTCAACTTAGTGCTTCAATCTTCTTCCATATCGACCGGCATGGTGTTGAATGTGTCGATCCGGCAGGAACCGCGTTACGGGCGATAACCTCGGCGACATGCCCTGGTAGGCTCAGCTTGGCTTCTTGGTCCATGTCCATTCCTTTCGGCATGAGGACCTTCGACAGTGTGGCGCGTCTGATTCGAGTGATTTGTCCAATCATGAAAGGATCGTAATTCTGATTTGCGCAGCATCTTCGCTAAGTAAGTAAAAATTTGGCGCAAGCTTCTCTCATCTGATTACGAATTTCGCACTTCAATTCTGAACTGCAATGATGCCCTCGTATTCCCAAAGGCCCGGTCAACCCCAATTGCTTTTCAGAAGGAACTGATTTTTGAAGTTCATTAATCCAGTCATAACTTCAGCCGACCCGATATCTTCCTGACCATAAATATGCCTGGACAGCATGCTAAGAAATGTACGCCGATCGTCAGCCACAATCTCGATCAGCAGGTCATAGTTTCCACTAACCCATACGACATAGACAATTTCTTCCAGTGCAGACAACCGCGCGGCAACGTCTTCGGGTCGATGTCCTGCCGCGATACGAATACCGACCATGGCTTCGGTCCGGTACTCGGACGCACCGGAATCTGTCACAGCTATAATGCGCAAGCTTCCACTGGCTTTCATCGCGTTGACCCGGTTTCGGATCGTACCTTCGGACACGTTGAGGTTCTGAGCAATTTCCGCGAAGGGGGTTCGGCCATCTTTTTGAAGTTGCCGTACAATATCCTGATTTAGCCGGTCATTCAGAGATGCCGCCTCTCTTTGTCGAAGACCAGTACTGGTGGTTTGATCGGACTTTGGCTTCTTGTCACTTTCCCGTGCCATCAGGTGCTCCACTTTTCTACTTATTTCACAATTTACTACGAATTTCGTAATTATTGCAGCAAAAATTATCGTTGACGTAGATTATTTCGCAATCAAAGTTCGAATTATGCCGAGTCGCAATTCTGCGACCCGGGAAGCTCCAGCGCCTGACCAAACGGGAGGAAGCCAAACATGTCATCCGTAGCAGTGAAACCGCAGGTCAAAATCTTTGCAGGGAATTTCAAAGGATATTCACAATCCAATCCGGCCGCGATCGACGAGGAAATCGCACGCGTTGGTCCGGGTACTCCGGCTGGGGAATATCTTCGCCGCTTCTGGCATCCGGTGCATGTTACCAACGATCTGGGAGATCTGCCCAAGGCCATCACAATCCTGGGCGAAGAACTGGTTCTTTTCCGCTATGGCGAAGACAAGCAACAGATCGGCCTGGTACACAAATACTGCCCACATCGCCGCGCATCCCTGGAATATGGTAAATGCGAAGACCGGGGCATTCGTTGTTGCTATCATGGCTGGCTGTTTGCGCCGGACGGTGAAATTCTTGAGGCCCCGGCCGAGGATCAGACCGCCCGCGCGGTCGAGATGGTCAAGGAACGCACACGTCTGGGAGCCTATCCGGTCGTCGAGTATCGCGGCCTGGTCTTTGCCTATATGGGCCCTCCCGAAAAGCAGCCCGATTTCCCGATCTACGACGCCTTCGAACACGAAGGCATGACCAGCGCTCCTTACAAAGCACCTTATATCTGCAACTGGATTCAAGTGCAGGATGCGATCATGGATCCGACCCATACGACATTTCTGCACAGCCAAAACAGCCATCCGCAGTTTTCCGAAGGGATGATGGCCTCGGGCGAGTTGAAGTTCTATGAGCGATACGAAAACCACTTTCTGGGGACGTCTACGCGCCGTATCGGGGAAAACGCCTGGGTCCGAGCGAACGAACTGGTCCTGCCAAACTTCACCCAAGCTGGATCGGCTTATGCCGCCGACGGCACGGAACAGCGCTATTTCGGGCGATCCTGTTTCACCCGCTGGGTCGTGCCGGTGGATGACGAAAACACTATCGTCTACGCTTGGGCAAATTTTGGCGACCGCTGGGATCCGCATGAATACAACACCAAGGAAGGTCACGAGATGATCGAACAGGGTGAGGTTCTGGATCGCACGCCGGAAGAGAAACAGCGTTATCCGGCGGATTCCGAAGCTGTTGAAGGGATGGGGCCTATATCAACCCATAAGGGCGAGAACCTGATGCCCACGGACCGCGGTATCTCGCTGTATCGCCGCCGGGTACGCAAAGCGATCCGTGATCTGGAAAACGACGGGATCGAGCCGCCCCAGCCCCTGCGTCACGGTCCCAATTCAGTGCGCACCTACGGGCAGGACACCGTGCTGCATCTGCCCCCTATCCAAGGGCAGGATGACAGCGCGTACCTGCTGAAGATCGGTGAAGCGGTGATGGAGATGCAATTCGAGCACGAAGACTGGTGCGACGAAAACCGCGATACAGCGATCGTCGAAAGACTAAAGAAAATGGAAGCCAACGGTATTGGGTGAACTCCCCGTGCTTCCTCCGCGTGCCTGGTGATCTTTGGGCCGTAGAGGTTTTTTTACTAACTCTGAACAAGGGACGTACCATGACAGTGAAAGTTCACGTCAAAAACAACCGTTGGGCCGAAGGATCGTTTCCGAACACGCCGGAAGGCGAAGAGGTGTTTACAATTACGCGCGAACGCTTTGACACCGCTCAGACGCAACACCCTGACGTGGTCGGCAAGCTTGATCCGTTCATCGACTGGGATACGGACAATTGGCAAAACTCAATGGCAGATGCCGAGGTTCTGCTAACCTGGAATATGCCAACCGAAAATCTGACGCAGGTCGCGCCCAACCTGAAATGGATTCACTGTATTGGTGCCGGGGTCGAGCACATGTTGCCTATGGACTGGCTGCCTGACAGCGTCACCCTGACCAACAACAAAGGCGTTCATGCGGCCAAAGCCGGTGAGTTTGGGTTGATGGCGATCCTGATGCTGCATTCGCATATGCCCGCCATCGTCACCAATCAGCGCAAGGGGCTTTATGAATCGCTCTATTGCTCACCCATTGCGGGGAAAACTGTGGTTGTTCTGGGCACCGGATCTCTGGGCGGGTCGGGCGCGAAGATGATCAAGCCTCTGGGGGTCAATGTCATTGGCGTCAATCGCTCAGGCCGCGATGTCGAGGGTTGCGATCGTTGCGTACCGACAGCTCAACTGGACGAAGTTCTGCCGCTGGCGGATTACCTGCTGATCGCCACGCCCGACACACCGGAAACGCGCGGTTTGCTGGACCGTCGGAGGCTGGATCTGATGAAGCCCACGGCAGGTATTATCAATATCGGCCGCGAGGCGGTGATGGACTATGACGCGCTTTGCGACAAGCTGGACGCAGGCAGTTTGGGCGGCGCTATCCTTGACGTGTTCGATCCCGAACCCATCGCAGCAGACTCGCGGCTTTGGGATACGAAAAACCTGATCATAACGCCGCACGTGTCGGCGGATGACGGGGACGCTTATATCCCCCTGACCCTGGGGTTGTTCTTTCAGAACATGGAACTCTTCCTTGCCGGCAAGCCGTTGCTGAATCCCATTGATCCCAAACTTGGATATTGAGGAGCGCATAATGAATATCGGATTCATCGGAATGGGAGTCATGGGTGCGCCGATGGCAGGGCATCTGGCAGATGCGGGCCATAATATCTTTACTTGTCTTAACCGCTCCCCCTTACCCCAAACGTTGTCAGGCAAAAGTGTCGAGGTGGTGAACACACCCGCCGAGGTTGCCGCGCATTGCGATACCGTGATCATCATGGTCCCGGACACACCGGACGTTGAACGTGTGATCACCGGGGAAAACGGTGTCCTGATCAACGTGCACAAGGGGTCGTTGATCATCGACATGTCGTCGATCAGCCCAATTGCAACCGCAGCCTTGGCACGGGCAGTTAATGAACAGGACAGCCTTTATGTGGATGCGCCAGTTTCGGGCGGCGAAGTGGGGGCCAAGGCTGCCAGCCTGACCATCATGTGCGGTGGACCACAAGAAGCGTTTGACCGGGCCAAGCCTCTGTTTGAGCTGATGGGCAAGAACATCACTCTGATCGGCGAACACAACGGCGCGGGCCAGACCTGCAAAATCGCCAATCAGATCATCGTTGCCCTCAACATCGAAGCCGTGGCCGAGGCGCTTGTCTTTGCCTCCAAGGCGGGGTGCGATCCGGCAACCGTGCGCGAGGCGCTGATGGGCGGGTTTGCCTCATCCAAAATCCTCGAAGTTCATGGGGAACGTATGATCAAGCGGACGATGGATCCCGGCTTTCGCATCGAGTTGCATCAAAAGGACCTCAATCTGGCCTTGGCATCTGCGCGTGCTTTGGGTGTATCGCTGCCGAACACGGCTACGGCACAAGAGCTGTTCAATTCCTGCAGCGCCAATGGCGGCGCGCAAGATGACCATTCCGGCATGGTCAAAGCGCTGGAGCGATTGGCCAATCATCCGGTCGCAAGCTGACGGTTGTTCAAGATTTAGAACCTTGCCAGAGTCCAATCGACATGGTGTCTGGATCGCGCATTTTCCCGATGCTTGGGTGTCAGAGGTTGGGTTTCATGCCGCCGCCATGGCGTTGTCGCTGGTTCGGCATCTTATGGTTTATGACCGCTCCGTCCGCGAAAAGCGCTGGAATGACGGAGAACCCGGCCTCCTGCACCACACACATGATATGACCTTTGGTCTGTTGGGCTGTTGCCGCATCGTTTAGCAGCCGCTCGCAAGGCAGCGGCCCGTTTTTGCAAAATGATTGCCTATGATCCCTGTATGACCGCCGAGGCCTTCCCCGACTGGATTGGTCGGGTCGACAGCAAAGAGGCGCTGATTGAATGGGTTAAGAAACGTGATCACCTATGCGAATTTTGGTCGACCGTATCTTTGTCGTCGAAGGAACGAAACAGCCATGAGAGATCTTGATACATCCGTCAGGTCACCACGCGGCACGAACAAGGCTCGGCCTATAGCGCGCCCGACGAATTCCGGGATCGAGGCCTGGCCCCTGCCCCTAAACCCGGGCCAGACCCCAATGCAGTGAACAAGATCGCCGGAAAGCTACGAACAGCACGTTCACCATGATCGTGGTGGGCGGCGGTGCAATCCCTGCCTCGAAACAGGTACTGGACCTGGCCAAGCGGTTGGACGCACCCGTCATCAACTCTCGCGCGGGTAAGGGTGTAATCCCGGAAGACCACCCTTTGTGTTTGGGCTTTACTCAGGCCTTCGACCCGGTGCGCGAGCTGTTACGCGACGCGGATGCCGTGCTGGCCATCGGCACCGAATTCGCCTAGCCTAACCGGTATTTCACCGAAGATTGCCCGATCTACGGAAGGCTGATCCGCATTGATATCGATCCCGGGCAGATCATGCATTATTCCAAACCATCCGCTGCTTTGCTGAGCGATTCAACGCTGGCGGTCGAAGCTATTCTGAAAGCGTTGGAAAACCATAATGGTCCGCAGCACGACCAACTGGCTGCGGAACTGGTGGCCGACACAAATGCCAAAATCCGCAGTGACTTGTGCATGGAATCTCCAAACCACAAAAAGGCGCAGCAGATCATTCATGATGTTTGACCAGAAGTCACAATTATCAGCGCCAACGCCTCACAGGTCTGCTATTCAGGCCTGTACCACTATCCCATGAAACATCCGAACCTATTTCACTTCTCCGATGGCTACGCCGCCATGGGGTTTGGTGTTCCCGTCACCATCGGCGTGAAAGTCGGTGCGGGCGATAAGCCCGTGGGTTGCATTACCGGCGACGGGTCGTTTCAGATGACCTATGAAGAACTGGCCGCTGCGGTCGAACAGAAACTGTCCAAGCCCACCATTGGCTGCACAATCTACTACCCGGAATTCAAAAAGATCGCCGAAGCCTTCGGGGCCCATGGACGCCGCCCGCAAAGTGCCAACGAACTGCGCGAAGCGCTGGAATTTGCCCTGCAGGCAGAGAGGTCCACCATCATAGAAATCAACGAAAAAGACGCCTGGTTACAATAATCGACCGGGTTCGGGATTTTGGAGTTTAGGTAGGATCACGAACGCAAAGACATCCAACATCAGTCTGTACAAGAAAGCGCTGATGCGCCGCAGCGATCGGCCCGGGTTGATTTATCTTGGTTGCTGGCTTGGCCTGCTGGCCATAACCGGCACGCTGGTGATGCTATCGATGGGAACATGGCGGATGATCCCGGCCCTTCTGATTTATTCCGGACTCTTTGCGGTCTCTGCCTATGCGCTGTCCCACGAGTGCGCTCATGAAACAGCCTTTCAGACCCGCTGCATCGCCGCTATTCCCATGCCAGTCATCACACCCATACGCGGATCGAAGGTGAAGACAATCAGATGCATTATGCCCCGATTCCGCTGACATTTCTGGGTTGGGCCGAAGAAATCCTTGGGCTGGGGCTGTATTGGCATCAGGCAAGAATGTTTGTCCTTCTTTCCCTGAGGAAACTCTCTGAGGACAAAAAGCGCGTCACACCCGAAAGCGAGCCGCCGTGGAAGCAACGCAACACGCAAATCTATGTTTCGATTTACCTCGGTTTTGTTGCCATCAGTATTCGGTTCGGCTGGCTGTGACCCCATTGGCTGTTCGTGATCCCCCGCGTTCTGGACGGACCTATCATGAACGCATTCATCCTGATGCAGCATGTTGAAATAGCCTAAAATCAGCCCAACAACCTGCAATCCACGCGATCCTTTCAGACCAACTGGTTCTTTCAGTTCCTGTACTTCAACATGAACAACCAGATCGAGCATCACCATTACCCAACCGTTTCCTTCCCCGCGTTGCCAGACCTGAGTGAGGCCATCGCTGGCCAACAGCCCAACCCGGATGCCGGCTTTCTCAGCACCCAGTGGGAGGTTCTGAAGATCACCATCCGTCGTTCACTCGGACGCGATGATCGCTCGACCATAATCCGTTAGACCTTTGCGGACAGCCCAGCAGAAGAAGACAAGGCAGAGCAATGGCTTGACGCCTGCGCAACCGATGACATCGACGACGAGGGCCTGATCACACTTGATCTGGATGGACAGTTCCTCGCCACCTACAACACTCCCGATGAGTTCTTTGCCACCGGCGGAATGTGCACATACGAAGACAAGCCATTGGGCGATGGGCTGGTGATGGACGGAGTGATCGACCGGTGGGTCAACCAGATCGCGCCATCAAATCCGTAAAGGAAATTCTGTGTATGAACTACGCCGTGGCCGAAGACGGCATGTGGCGAATACGCGAAGCGCTGCGACCCAGAATAACCGAAATCGAACTGTGATCGCATCTGTGGAAGGCAATTGTCGAGGCTGGCGGTGACTGGATCGATGGGCGCTTGCTGGCAGCCGGCGGCCGACACAATCCTTGGTTACAAGAGGCCTCGGACCGCATCATACGTTCGGACGAACAGGTGGTGTCCGATATCGATATGATCGGCCCATTCGGATATTCCGCAGGTGTCTCGCGCACCTTGTTTTGTGGCTCTGGTCGACCCAGTGACGAACAGCGCACGCTCTATTACTGCGCCTATAAGGAAATTCAGCACAATCTGGAGCTGATGACGCCCGGCATCACTTTCCGAAAAGTTATGGAAAAGGGCCACATGCATCCGGAACAATTCCAGGATCAACAATATGCCGGTCTGGCCCATGGTATCGGAATGTCCGACGAATGGCCCTGCATTTATTATCCACAGGTTCAAGCTCTGGCTTATGATGGCGCACTTGAACCGGGACTGGCAATTTGCGCGGAAAGCTATGTCGGTGCGGCTGGAGGCTGCGAGGGTGTAAAACTGGAAGAACAAGTACTGATTACTGAGGACGGCTATGAATTGCAGTCCAAACTCCCCTTCGAATCCAACCTTCTGGGACGAAAAGTCCGACCAAAGAACGCGTTACGCCTTTTATTCCACCACAGTCGGAATTGGCGTGGCGACCGGGTCTTTGGTGAAATAGGCGATGCGTTCTGAAAGGACGCCACTGTCATCAAACCGAATAAGCGCAGATCCCTGTAGATCGGTGCCGGTCACACGCCGCCAACACCACGCGGTTGCGGGATTTGTATCCGAGATGGTCAAATCGGAATATTGCAGGAACGGCGATGGCACGCTCCCATTGGCTAGCTCGGCCCCGGCCGCTTTGAAGTCTTCGACAAAAGCGATGAATTCCGTGCGTCCGATTCTGCCGGTAGCGGGATCGTCGTAAAAGAACGTGGCAGCCGTCGCGCAAGGCCCTATAGGTAAATGTTGAAAGAGGCTGAGAGTTCAGCCTCTTTTTCTTTTTGCTCCGATTGAGACGATGGAAAATTGACACCAACTAACAGGCATTGGATTTTGGTGCAGCGAAAGACCTCACAACGCGAGAGCGGCCGACATGGAGGTAGTTGGAAAAAGGCATTACCTTCAAAATTGAGTATTGAAGCCAGCAAAGATCTGCCATTTTGCCTGCCCTGGCCCTTTGCTCGCAACTGAGTACTGCGGCTCGACAAAGACGTTGTAGGTGATGTCCTTCTTTTTGAATACTTTCCCGATACCCAAGCCGATTGGCACATTATAGCTGTCCGATTCAAAGTCGTAGGTCATTATTGGCGCTGACCTTAGGTATGTCCCTCCACCGAGTTGGTAGAACAGAAAAGGTTGAAAAGCTCCGATATTTACATCCTTTGCATCACTGTCTCCGGCAAAACTGGCTTGCCAAGTCAGAAGGTAACCGTATTGGAATATCGGTGACGACGCGTTGAACAATACGTTCGCGATACCGGCTGACCATTTTTTAGATCCAGACCCATCCGTCGAGCCTGTTGGCGCGGTTAATTGAGGACCAACACCAAAGCTAACAGCCGGATTTCCAATATCTATAAGGTAAGCGGCAAAAACGTTGAGGTCACCAACGCCCGTCGTTTTCCCACTTTGTGCCGGGAATGAATTTAAAGGCAAAGAGGCCCTTAGAACCCAATTTGTGTTCCCCAAGCTCAAAGGTTGCGCATACCTGAGCCAAAACTGATTGCCAGTTTGGTCCGTTCCGGAAATATCGCCGATATAATAGTTCTGAACGTTGACCGCTTTGAAATTTGCCAGCGGATTATTCGCCTGAGCTGCTGCTGAGGCCGCGTCGTTCTCCTGTGCAACCACAGGATTGCCTGTTGCCGTAGATACTCCCAGAAAGACGAAAAGGCTAAAGAAGAACCTGGCAAGGAAATTCCGGGTCGAAGTTACACTTGTACCTGAAGCCTTCAGATTGGTCTGCAATTTGCTACTCCTTAACCCACTCGACTGCGTCATCGAAATGGTCACCATCGAAAAACTGGGAATCAACGCCACCAATCCGTTTACCGAAGCGTTCCGCCATCTTTTGCCAAGAACTATTTCCCACGATTGAGACTTTTCGGAGCTTAGCAGAGTGTTCCCTGATCAAGCTTAAGTGGGCAGAAACCGACGAAAGACCTTCCCAGCCCTGAAACTCACGCAAATCCAATAACAGGTTGAAATGGTCTAAGTCTTTCAAATGAGAATTGATGTCCTCATCCTTGTTTCTGTAAATTTCAGGATCAAGCTTACCCATCAAACCTATATGCAGTACTCCGGGACTGAGTTCCTGAATGTGTATCGAACCCAACGATTCTCGCAGCCATCTGCGTGCATCTTCTTGTTTAGATGGATCGAAAATCCTGACAGGGCATGGTGTAAATGGAGCTATCACGCTAACCGTTGCACGAACCCAGCCGAGCTGCGTTACAACCGCCACTCGGTCAAATCCGTGCCAGTGGCTCAGGCCGAGCTTCAAGTCAGACCAAGCGCCTCCAAAGTCGTAGGAGAGATCATCCTCGCATCCGACAAGCAAACGAATGTAGTCATGCTCGCAGAGGGCTTCGACAATCCCTGGCGTCAGGACGGTTTCATAATCATGAGCAATAACTTTGCCGCTCAATGTGACTTCCAGTTGATTTGAATCTTTAAGATTTTCAAGTTGTATCAAGGTAAACTCCCTTGGACGTTAGCCTGCATCAAGAACCACAATCTGAAATGACTTTCGGGGCCGGTTGTTAACGGTTTTACATCACGCATAGCCTGACTTAAGTGCGCCGGGCCCAGTTGGCGGGGTCAATCTGATGCTTCCGCCAAGACTTTGTTCCAATCCTTTGCCATATCCACCACGATCCAATCTTCCTTGTCCGCTAGCGGCATGACTTTTTCAGTGTGCTTGTCATAAGCGAACTCTCGTTCTGCGTCGGTGTGATGCACGAGGATAGACATCCCCCCTCTCAGCGCAGTGTTTTGCAGCATCTGCTGATCACCGTTTGAATTTCCTGCTGCCAATATGGGTGTGCGACCGATAACTTTCTGGATAAGGCGGGGTTTACCATCCCAATTGTTTAAGTGATCCACCCGATAGGTTCGTACGAGCAGCGGCTCGTCGTTTTCGATCACGAACTCCTCACGGACGGTGGTCCCGAAAACGCGTTCGGGTGGTATGTCGTAGAGGTCTTGGGCAAGAACCCTCAGGAAGGCACCCTCGTCTGCGGTGAATATGTAAACTGTGAAATCGTTGGCTTTCAAAAAGTCTATCAGTTCAACCATCGGCTGGTAGGTCAACTCATCTATTCCAACACCTAGCTCGGGGTGCTTGAAACTATCGGCAAAATCCCGAGCCCATTTCGCATAATCATCCGATGTCATTCCACCAAACGGAGCAGCAAATAGCTGGCTTGCGAGCGTCTCGTATTCTGAAGTTGCGTATAGCTGTTCGAAGTATCCAAAATCCTTGTTCGCGACGGATTTCCATGGCTCCCGTGTCAACAAGGTTTGATCGGCTTCTATTTGACGCTTCATTTCGGAAAAAATTGCGTATGCGTGAGTGTAAAGCGGCTTTTCAACCCAAAGAGTGCCGTCATTGTCAAACACTGCGATGCGGTCTTCCGAAGGCACAAACTTATCGGACGTCTCATCCGATACAGTCGTAACAAAGTCGATTATCTCAGATTTCGTCGCACCGTCGTTCCAAGACTTCAAGGGGGCAGCGAAGGCTTGTGTGCTGGCGATTACCAGACAAGCGGATCCAAAGGCTGCTCTGATCAACCAGTGTTTTGACATATGGATCCCTTTCAGAAGCAAATGTTAAGGCGCTTTAGGAAGGCGATTGAAAGCCGGATAAGGAATTCACCCTCAACTTTACATTTTGGAGTTTGTCGAGGCGCCGCATAACGACGCCCCAACCATTTGCGTTAATTGCCAGTTGGAAGACTCAGCGAAAACCCGTCTTTTTCCAGCTGATCCCTCACAGTCTTGAACCGGTGATACTCGGTGAGCGTAATCGGGCCAGAATAAGACTCGCTCTGCACCGGACGAGGTGGATACTCAATGTATGTCTTTACCACGCGCTCAAGTTCGCCCATCAGTGTCGGAACAGTCCAGGTGTTCTCACGCCCGGTTGTCATGAAGATGTCATATCTCTCCATCGGATCCTCCCAAAGGTTGAACACTTGTGGAACTGTGGCGACGTAACTCTCGGCACCGCGCCATCCCAATTCGGCGGCTGGGGCCTCGGAACCGGCCCGTGCGCCGTTGTCTCCACGTATGTTGAACACGGCCTTCCATTCGTTGACGCGCACCGCACCTGGCGAAAGTTCGTTCTCGGTGAAGTATGCCCAGGAATTACGCTGTGGCTCAGCTTCACCAAACAGGACAGGCGCCATGTCGATGCTGTCAAAAATTGTGGGTTGACCATCGCGATCCTCGGTCGGCAGTGGCACTCCAGCAAGGCTAGCAAAGGTGGCCATCAGGTCAGTACCGCCGGTAATGTCGCTCGATTTCGAATCCGGCGCAATTTTACCTGTCCATTTGGCAAAGAACGGTACGCGGTACGCCCCTTCACGGTCAGTGCCTTTGGTGCCACGAAACGGTGTCATGCCGGCATCAGGATGCACATCCTGCCACGCGCCATTATCAACAGTGTAAATGATCAGGGTATTTTCCCCAATTCCGAGATCTTCCACCTTGTCGAGGATCTGACCAGTGTGGAAATCAAGCTCGACCACCTTGTCGCCATACTTGTTCTTTACCGCCGACTTGCCCACAAAATCAGGCGACGGCAGGTTAGGTTGGTGGTTCGCAGCCCAGTTGATAGACATGAAGAATGGCTTATCCAGACCGGCAAGACGCTCCAATTCTGCTACCGCCTTTTCCGCACCAACCTTGTCCAGCGCAGCCAAATCAGCAGTCGTCATGTCTTCGATAGTCAGCACTTCCTTGGCAGGATCTCCGGCCACGCCTTCAAAAACGCCAGTGGTGTTCTCTTTGTAAAATGCCCTCTGATCATCGGACATCTGCACATTCCAGTCGTCCAGCGCATAGGTGTACGCATTTAGGTGATAGAGGAATGTGTTTTCCATCTTGTCGTAGCCATGGGCTGTCGGCATGGCGTAATCTGCTTCTCCGAGGTGCCATTTTCCCATGAAGTAAGTGTTGTAATCAGCCTGCTTCAAAACAGACGCAATAGTCCATTCTGCCGCCGGCAGTCCACCGCCCTGACCCTGAAAAGCAACCGTCGTCATGCCCGAGCGGTTCGGGAAACGCCCGGTCTGCATCGCTGCACGCCCCGGTGTACAAGAGGATTGAGCGTAGAAATCTGTGAACATCATCCCTTGCTTGGCCATTTGATCAAGATTGGGTGTGTCCATGCCGCGCGCGGCGCCTCCATGATAGGCACCAAGGTCCCAATACCCAGTATCGTCAGAAACGATCATAATGATGTTGGGCTTGCTGCCGTAGGTCGACAAAGACGTCGGATCGAAATCCTGAGCCGTCGCGGAGATCGCGAAAGTACAAAACAAAGCAGCCAATGGTGTGACAGCTTGGTGAGGTTTAATCATGTTTGTCTCCTACTTCGGGTAAAAAGTATTAAAGTTGTGAAACCGCGCTTTTCTAAAGGTTTTGATACAGTGCTAAACTGAACACACTACGACCTATTCCGAATAGTCCTCCTATACTTTTGGATACTTCAACCTGTCGGGGCGCCGTTTAATCACAACGAACAACTAGTCGATAGGACACCAAACTTTGGATGATCCCAGCGATCATCCTCGGTAATCTCTGACGTCGTTTTTAAGCCTAAATCAACGTTTCACTTTTTTGAGTGATTTAACCCACGAATAGCGCTTGCTTTACCCGAATAAAAGTTTCGCCGCCTCATGTTCAACGAAGGCTGTCAGTGGAAAACGGCAGAGAACCAACAACTCACATTATGTTATTGCGATTCAATTATTTGTCAAATTTCCCTCTTGTACGAACCCAGAAATAGACTTCGTCAAACGTGGAGGAGAAAGAACTGGGCCGACTACTACAGAAAGCGGAGAGATATTTTGGTACGAAAATTTTCGACCGCTCAAATGCTAAAGTAAACAGCGGCTTTGCGCTTGACTAGATCAGAAACTGAAGAGATCCCGATCATACACAAAGCCCTTTGCAATACCGAGCTTCATAGCTGGGCTCTTGTGTTCTTTTACCATGAGGTCGGTGTAGTTATGGGCAAACCTCAGGATATCCACCAGCTTCATGACCATAACCGGATTGTAGTACTGCTTGTAGTACCACAGGCTTTTGCGGCCCGAGGTTGACAAGCCACGCTCAAATCCCATGACCTTGGTCCGTGCCCGAGCGTGATACATGTCTACCGGATGCGTTCCCGCCCGAACTGCGAACTGGGCCATCTGGGCATAGTCTAATCGTGTCGGGTCAGTGCGGAAAATCACCCGCTTATGCGGCTCATTAATGAAGTGGAACGGATAGTGAATGCCGGCCGTTTCAGACTGACCGGTATGATCCATTAGGAGCTCCCTGATATCGGAGAGTGCCATATTGCCAAAGGAGGCTTCCAAAAGGTACTCCATGGCGCCGTCCTGTGGCCTGGAGACAGCCTGATCACCACCTCCAGGCAAGAACCCTGCCTGACGCATCAAATACTCCACGCGCTCTAATTCCCTGTTACCATCAGCCACAAACCCCAGGCGCCGCGGATGGCTTTCATTCTTTGCCATGGTGACGTCTGCAATCCGCACCACTCTCTTCTGCACTTCATTTTTGAACACAGCCAAAAAGGCTGAAGAGACACCCGTATCGCGGTCAACTGAAAAGTTCAGCAGCCGATACTTCCGACCGATCTTCTTCTTGAGCAGCATGATATGCGCAAACTCGGCCGCGTCTTGTCGAACCCTAGCGGCCATCTCAAGGAGCCTGATATCGTCATCAAGCTCTCTCGGCTTTTTGTTACGGTGCCACCTACTTGATTTTGGGTTGGTCGCCTCGTGTCGTTTGCAAATGTACTCGATGTACTCACTGGCAAACCAAATCCGAGCGTTCTCCCGCATAGAACGAGGCTTGTCTTTGTCACCGACAATGTCCATCGCCTTTTCGACGGCAAGCGGGTGAACGTCGGGATCAACATCTGTTGTAGATGCGATGACATACTTGCTATCACTGTGGACGGTGCACATGTGGCGCACTTCTACAAGTTTACGAATACCTTTGTCGGGCCAATTCACCTGAAGGATTTGTGTGTCCGTGGCGAAGTGAGGACAGTCACCTTCAAAAACTTCGGGCAGTCGCTTCTCCCGATCTGCTGCAAAGGCTTGGCATTGCTCATGGATGAAGTCGATCTTTGAATAGACTTCCGGAAGTGATGTATCGAGTAATCGTGAGATAGCTGAAAGTGTCACGCCATTAACCAGCGATCTAAAGACTTTACCATTTAGATCGCTACGCTTTTGTCGCCTCGTTGAGCGACCAATCGAAAAGGTCTTCTTACACGCTTTGCACTGATATCTTGGATCTCCTTTGGCCGTCGTACCGAACTTTCGATACCGGCTCGGCATGAGCCCAACGGTCGCTCCATGATTGCTACATGCAACACTCGGACAACTTTCACGTTTTGTTCTTCTATTCAGGCGGGAGAGCCTTGCGTATTCTTCCGCCAATGCCTTGTTGGATTTGAGGATGCTAGACCGTCCGCAACTTGGGCAAACATAGGTGCGCTGATCTCCGGATCCGGAGACCTTGCCCCGCGCCAAATTCGAACCAGGAGTAGCTGGTCGGCCGCGCCCATCTCGTGGGTCAGGTAATACGCCGTAAAGGTCACAAAGTGGATTGCGGCAAAAATTGACTGAGAAACCTCCAGGCAGGCGAGGAAGTCGAGTTCTCATTTTGTTCGCAGATTTTTGCGAAGCCTTCTTGGGTTCCGGCACGTCACAAGCTCATATTTCTAAACGAAAACGACCAGCAGCCTAACTGCTGGTCGGTAGCTCGTCAACATTTACCTATAGTGGCTTGGCCGTCGCGTCCAGGCTCTTTTGGGCGTCACCCGTGCGCCATCCCTCAAGGTAAACCTCAAGCCATTGATGTGCTGTCACCTTTTCCCTCCATGACACAGAGCATCTGCTGTTGCGCGGGATTTTATCGATTCCTGAAAGCCAAAACCCGCGAATTACTGAATCACTCTAATTTTGGAGCACTTTTTACTCCTTTACTTCTTCTAATCTAAGTTTTGTTGCGAATTACTATGTTTTTTGTTCATTATTTTGAGGTTTCATCATACGATGCTCAAATAATCCATGGAATTGGCAAATTGCGCGACATGGATACGGGAAAGATATCGTGAGCGAACTGACCACCAAAACAGCAACACCGAGCCACGGTGCGAAAACGGAAACTGACGCCGCGCGTCCAAGCCGTCGCAGAAGGGTTTTCGAGTTCAAGCGGGACATACCGCAGGCTTGGTCGATCGGCTTGGGCATTTTGGTTTGGGTACTGTTTTTCGGCCTGTGGGAACTGGCTGTCTTACTGGAATGGACCAACCCAATCCTGTTACCCGGCCCCGGCAAAGTCGTCTCTGCGCTTTATACGCTGTTTGTCGAAAACAGTTTTTTCAATGATATCCTGATCAGTGTCTGGCGTGTCGTACTCAGCTTCGCACTGGCCTGCGCTGTCGCCATCCCGCTGGGCATCCTGATGGGCACCTTCAAAGTGGTCGAGGCATTCTTTAGTCCATTTGTCTCAGCCTGGCGGTATCTGCCTGCCCCATCATTCATCCCGCTGTTGTTGATGTGGTTTGGCGCCGGAAACATGCAGAAACTGTCCCTGCTGTTCATTGGCGTTGTGTGGTTTCTGATCACCTTGATCATGGACCACGTTAAGGCTGTTCCGTCAGATCTGATCCGCACGGCCATGACGCTGGGCGGATCGCGGATACAGATTTTGCGCACGGTGGTCGTACCCGCGTCTCTGCCAAATATCATGATCGCAATGCGCCAGATGCTGGCGGTTAGTTGGACCTATCTTGTAATCGCCGAAATCACCGCTGCCGACGCAGGCATCGGCGCAATGATGATGCGCGCCAAACGGTTCCTGCATGTCGATCAGATCATGGCCGGAATTCTGGTGATCGGCATTCTGGGTCTGATGTTCGACTACCTGCTCAGGCAACTATATCGGATCGCCTTCCCCTATCTTGAGGAAAAATCCTGACGCCCAAAACACGCCCGAAGGTGCACAAACAACAGGAGGAGATAACTATGAAACTCACAAAGCTGCAGTCCGTTGCTGCAGGCGCGCTTATGGCTCTGATGCCAGCATTTGCGCAAGCGGCGGAAGATGTGAAGATATCAGGTTTCACTTGGCCCGGTTACGGGTTCTGGTACATCGCTATTGAAAAGGGTTTGGCCCCCGATCTGAATATCGACTACCAGGCAATCGAAGACCCCTATGAGAGTTTCAATCTGGTGGCGGCCGATCAGATGGATGTGGTCAGCTCAACCGTCGAATTCACTCCAGTTGGAATTGCAAGCGGCTTACCGATCAAGCTGGTCGCCTTTGGCAACCTCTCCTACGGTACAGACAAGATTGTTGCGGCACCCGGCATCAACAACGCCGAAGATCTGGTTGGGCAGGAAGTTGCAGTTCTTGAAGGCGGTCTAGCCCAGATATTCGTCGCAATGTGGTTGGAACAAAACGGGGTACCGTTTGACGCGGTGACCTATCGTAACATTATCGCTGACGACGCCTTTGCGGCGATGATCGGTGGCTCGGTTGCCGCATCCGAGTTTTGGGAGCCTTATGGGGCTAACACATTGAAAGCGCTGGAAGGGTCCAGTGTTTTGGCCCAGTCGCGCGAACCTTTCTGGCTGCAGCAAGGCGTTATCGCCGACGGGTTGTATATGAGCGACAAGTTCGTGACTGAACGCCGGGATACCGCCAAAAAGACGCTACAGGCGCTTTATGATGCGATTGCCTGGTGGCAGGAGAACCCCACCGAGGGCAACCAGATCATCGCCGACGGCATGAAGATGAGCGTGGCCGACGTGGAACTAGTTCTTGGCAAAGATGGCAGCCGCACGGATGGTGGTCTTTACGTCTATGACTTCATCGAAGCGGCGCAATTTTGTGGCGCGGCGCCGGGGAACCCACCGTTTGACCAATCCAACGGACAGATGACCGACCACTGGAATCTTATGAGTGAATGGTGGGTCAAGTTCAGTCTGATTGAACAGGTCAGCCCACCGGAAACCGGCGTTGAATGCGACCTGCACCGCGAGTTGTACGAAACTGGCTATCGCGGCTGAGCAATCCCCGGGTGGAGAATCCGCCCGGACCAACCCCTTGACCACCGGGAATTAGCATGCCGTTAGACGACACCATCCTGACCGCGCACAACGTCTGCAAGACCTTTGGCGGCAATCACCGTGCGGTCGAAGCGCTGCGTGATGTGACTTTCTCGGTCGAGCGAAACGAGCTTTGCGTTTTGCTTGGTCCGTCAGGATGTGGAAAATCTACTTTGCTGAATATCGTCGCAGGGCTGGAAGAACCGACAAGCGGCATGGTTCAACTGGACGGGCGCGAGGTTCTTGGCCCCGCGCGCGAACGCGGTATGGTCTTTCAAAGCTATACCTCATTCCCATGGTTGACGGTTATTCAGAATGTCGAATACGGCATGAAACTGAATGGCGTTCCCAAGGAGGAACGCCGTGCCCGCGCGGAAAAGTTCCTGAACCTTGTGCATCTGACACAGTTTCGCGATGCCTATCCCAAGACCCTTTCCGGTGGCATGAAACAGCGCGTGGCCATTGCGCGGACTTTGGCAAACCAACCCGAAATTCTGCTGATGGACGAACCCTTTGGTGCGCTGGACGCTGAAACACGTTGGCACATGCAGGAAATGTTGCTGGAGATTGTCGAGACAACTCATACCACAATCCTGCTCGTCACCCATGACATTCAGGAGGCTATTTTCCTAGCAGACAAGATCGTGTTTCTTTCAGCCAATCCCGGCCAGCTGAAAACCATTCTGAATCTGGACTTTAAAAAGGGCGTCGACCTGCACAGCAAGGAAGAGCTGATCGCCCTGCCCGGCTATCCGGAATGCGAACGTGAGATCACTGCGCTGATGCGCTCGGCGGCCGGGCAAAACCAGGACGAAATGTAGACCGGCTTAAATTTTGGAGCGCGGTTCCCAATTGCGTTTGAGCAGGAATTGGTTCTTGAAGTTCTTCAAACCCAGCATCACCTCGGCGTCCACAATATCCTCGACGCCGTGTATGTGGTCTTCAAGGAAACTCGCAAGATCGTCTGGTTCGTCGCACACCAGCTCGACCATCAGATCAAACCGCCCCGTGACCCACAGAATATAAACCACGCTGGACACCTCACCCAACCGTTCCGCAACCATTTGCGGGGTCGTGCCTGGCGCCACCTTCAGGCAAACCATCGCATCTGCCTTGTACTCTGACGCCGTGGGGTCCGCGATAGCAACGATACGCAGTAGGCCCGCTTCTTTCATGGCGTTGACGCGGTTTCGTACCGTTCCCTCGGACACGCTGAGCTTCTGGGCGATTTCCGAAAAAGGCATACGCCCGTCCAGCTCAAGCATTTGAACGATTTCGCTGTTCAAGCGCTCTTCCACCGAATGCGTACCTCGCTGACGCGTGGGTTTTTCGGCTTCTGACTTGCGCGATAAGTTCACAATGTTTCCTTTAGCTGCGTCAGGCATACGGGCTCATTAACTGAATTCTGATCATAAAGTCGAACCAGCCAGAACATCAAACCGATTTACCACGAACGTCAGTTGTGGTGCGGGTTTACATCGTATCCTGGGCTTCGCCCCAATTACCGTGAAGACACAAGCAGGCGGCATTTGCTTGCACCCCCACCCCTAGCGCGCAGACGCCCATACAAAACTTGTCATTGGCTTCAATGCGTTCATTTAATTCCGCAACCGTGACTTTCACTGCGATGGTGTTTTGTTGAAAGTGTAGAAGCTTTTCAATTCCAGCCATCCCCTTTGGACTATCCCTGCAAAAGCTCGCGAATGTTGTTGTCCAAAGCAGCAGTGAAACCCGGATCGTTACCCGGGTTGGCTGCGCAATGACCCCAGGGCGAGTCATAGGGGCGGAAATCAGCATTCGGCATATACTGCGCTTCGATGGCATTATCCGCGGGCGGGAAATACAGGTCTTGTGTGCAGGCCATCAGGATTGCGCGGGCTTTGATCGCCCCGAGTGCTGCTTGGAAATCTCCGTTGTAAAGTGGACCCGCCGAGATATCACCGGCCTGCCACGTCGCCAGCTTGGCCAGCAGGTTGTTAGCATCCCAGCCTTCAACATGGTCGACCTCCCAATCCACCAGAAGATCTTCGATCGTCTTGAAACCAAGTTGTTTGTACAAACCTTCTCGGTAGAAGGTCTGCGAAAAGGCCCAGCCTGCATAGACCCGCCCGAACGCTTTCAGGCCCGCGACCGGAGGGCTGTCGTAATCTCCTCCGTTCCAGTTCTGATCGGCGCAGAGCGCAGCTTTGACACCCTCAAGGAACACGAAATTATGCGGAGAGGTTTTGGCCGAGGCACAAAACGGCAGGATCGCCTCGACCATATCCGGATACTGTGCCGCCCATTGATAGGATTGGCAGCCAGCCATCGACCAGCCGGCTACAAGCGCAATCTTTTCAATACCCAGATGGTCATGGATCAGCCGATGCTGCGCGGTGATATTGTCCCACATTTGTACCAGCGGAAAGTGTGGACCGTCCTGTGGCGCCGGGCTGTTGGATGGCGACGAGGAACGACCATTTCCGAAAAGGTTGGGACTGACAATGAAATGCCGCGCCGGATCAATCGCCCGCCCTGCCCCAAAGAACCCCTCGTTGCGGGAATTAGTGCCGGTGTAGAAGGTCGGCAGGACGATCACATTGTCTCGTGCCGGGGACAGGGTGCCGTATGTCTGATAGGCAAGTTTGGCGTCTTTCAGGACCTCACCTGACAACAACGGAAAATTACCGAGTTCGAATATCTGGAATTCTTGGGTCATAATGGTCTCTGCAGCTTATAGAAAAACGGCCCCGGTGAACGTCGGGGCCGTCTGTATTTTCGTCAGTAGAGCCGGAGGTATTCCTGCACTTCCCAATCCGTGACGGATTGGTGATATCGTTCCCACTCGTCATTCTTATATTCGAGGTAGGATTTCCGCATGACCGGGCCCATCACGTGTTTGGCCATGTCGTCCCCGCGCAGCGCTTCGATCGCATTGTACAGCGTGCGCGGCAGGCGGCGAATGCCCAGATCGGACAATTCGGCCTCGGTCTTGGAATACAGGTCGAAATCGGTGGGTTTACCCGGGTCGATCTTGTTCTCGATCCCTTGAACCGCACAGGTCAGATGCATCGCCATAGCCAGATAGACATTCATCGTCATGTCGCAGGCGCGGTTTTCGATGCAATGGCGGCTTTGCGGCAGACGGAACTGGGCCGAACGGTTGTTGAACCCATAGGTGATGTTTGTCGGCGCCCAGGTCACCGTACCACCTTCAAAGCCGCCTACGCGCGGAACCAGACCGTTATAGGAATTAACCGTCGGGCAGGTGATTGCGGTGATCGCTTCGGCATGTTGCATCAGCCCGCCTACAGCCCAGCGGCTTTCATCACTCCACTCACCATCGGGGGTTTCAAAAATGTTCTCGCCGGGGCGGCTTTCATGCTGCATCGACATGTTGATATGCGCGCCCGAGCGCCAGTCGCCCACGGTTGGCTTCGGCATGAAGGTCACGAACATACCATGCTTTTTGGCCACTTCCTTTAGCACGATACGCAGGAACGCCAGCCGGTCCGACATTTCCAACATGTTGGTATAGTGGAAATCGAGCTCAAATTGGGAATATGCGCCTTCGGCCACAACGTCATGCAGGTTCCAGCCCAACCCCTCGATGATGTCGATCATGTCCTTGAGGAATGGCATTGAATCGACCGAGTATTCGACATCATAGCCAAAGGCCTGACGACGCGGGCGTAAACCATTCGCCGGATCGTCATCGAATGCTTTTACCGGCAGGCCGTTCTCGTCGTATTTCATGACGATGAACTCGGGTTCAACCCCTGCGTAACCGGTATAGCCCTCTTGCGCGGCCTCGTGCATCGCGCGCTTCAGCGCCTGGCGCGGGCAAACATTGTAAGGCGCGTCTTCCCAGTAAAGATCCGAGAAGATGATGGCCATCGAGGTGTCCCACGGGCAGATATAAACCGCATCCAGATCCGGCACCACGACCTGATCGCTGTCGGCGGGACTGAGTTCTGGGACATAGGAAATCGAGTGTACCGCGAATTGCGGACCCTTGCCCAGACACAGCTGTTCAAAATCGCTCATCGGGACGGGTTTGGTCTTGGGAATACCATGCAGGTCGATCCAGGCGCCCATGACATATTTGACGCCAGCGTCTTCCAGTTGCTTTTTGACGGCGGGTATTTTCGGCCGGTTGCGTTCGACCGCGTCTTGAAAGCTTTCGTAGTAGATTTTGCTGTTTGGGTTATCCTTGGGCATTTGGCTTCCTCCTGTCAGGACGCCACCCGAGCTCTGACCTCAGAGTCGGGCGGTCTTTAATGTAGGCAGCATGTTGGCCGCCGGGGGAAAGCAAGAGCGCCGGCTTGCAGAAAACACTCGGGCGCTTACCTTCTGGTCATTGCGAGCTGTTAGCCCGCCACAAAATCATCGGGATCAATACCCGGCACCTGGGTGATCCCAGCCAGTTGTTTCCAGTTGTGGGGATAGGCGGCATAGAAGATCACGCAGCGATCATCAGCCTCGTATGAGATGTGATTGTCCTTGGGTATGAACAGAACATCACCGCGGTCGCAGATGTATTCCTGACCTTCGCAGACCAGTCGGAACGTGCCTTCCAGAACATAAATGATCTCGTCACAGGTCAGGTCCCATGGAATCTTGATGTTCTTGAGCACATTGATGCCACCGCACATCGTATCGCTGAACGCGCTGGTCACCATGGGTTTGATATAGGTGTCGCTGTCGCCTTCGCTGATTTTGTTGTAACGGTCTTCGACAAGATCCCATTTCATAAGTTTTGGTGCGTTTCCCATGGGTCAGGACCCTTCCTTGGCCAGATGTTTCAGAATGCTTTCGTTCAGTTCGACCTTGTAACCGTCCGGGTCTTCGCAAAACGCAATGACGCGGGTGCCGTTTTTCATCGGTCCCGGTGGGCGCGTGATGTTCACGCCAGCGGCTGCTAGGTCTTCGCAGGCTTTGTAAACATCAGGGGTTTCGATGCAGATATGGCCCCAGCCATTGCCTTTTTCATATGGCTCTTCCTGATCCCAGTTGGCCGTCAATTCCAACGTCGGCGACTCGGCCTCGGGGCCGTAGCCGATAAAGGTGTTGGTGAACTTGCCTTCGTGGTAATCCGTACGCCGTAAAACCAGCATCCCCAGAATTCCGCAGTAAAACTCCAGCGATTTCTCCATATCCATCACACGCAGCATGGTGTGAGCCAGCCGAAATCCGCTGTTGATGCTATCGCTCACGCTATTCTCCTCTGTTCGATTGTTCGACGGTGGTCACATCCTGTGCCACCAATTCCTGAAAGGCGCGGACGCTGTCTTCCCAGGCCGGGGACAGCACGCCACCTGCCTCGGACACAGTCGAAGCCCGACCCAGTTGCAGCCGCTCCGTCATCTCATGATCTTCCCTGTGCACATCCCACCAAAGCTTCTTCAGACCTTCGATCGCCTCTGGCGTCAGAGTCTGACCTTCGGTGGTATACAGGGCCCGCTTTTGCATCATCGTGCCGGGGCCCGTAGGGATATTCAGGTAAACGCCCATCTGATCCGGGAAGTACCGCCCCAGAATGAAATTCGGATAGAGCGTCAGATAGCGCGAGCTAACGCCCAAGCTGCCTGCTGTGCCGATCTCTTCCCCCAGATCAACTGCGCTGCCCAAACAATTGCCATCAACGATCGTATAGTGATCTTCAAGCGGCTGATCTGTGGTTGAGGCGTGCACGAATTGAACGTGGTAGGGCTCGATGAAGTTCTCCATGATGAACTTCCAGTTACAGGCGACCTCGCCAAAATCGAGTGTTCCGATACAGTTGACATTGTCCCAGTCGATCCCGTCCAGACGGGCCTGCATGGTGGCGGAATACGTATCAAATTCCGTGGCCGTTCCATCAAGATTAACAAAGATCCAATCGTTCCAGACATGGGTACGGACCGGCACCAGACCATTCTTTGATTTGTCGAACCCGTCCGCTTCATGCTCATTGACGCCGCCAAAGTGAGGCGCCGCGCGCAATTGGCCATCCAGATCATAGGCCCAGGCATGATAAGGACAGCGGATAAGCTTGCCTACATTCTTTGGCGCATCGACCAAAGTCAGACAGCGGTGGCGGCAAACGTTATGAAAAGCCTTGATCTGTCCGGTCATATTGCGAACCAACAACAGAGGATGTTCAGCCACAGTGACCGGAACGGCATCTCCTGCCGCTTGCAACTCATGAGCGAAGCCGACGCAAATCCAGTTGCGGGTGAAGACAGAGGCGCATTCAGCCCTCCAGAATTCCACATCCTTATAGGCATCCGCGGGTAAGCCGCGCTTTGGGGTAGTATCTTCATAGAAAGACTCAAGCAACGTGGTAATTGCATTCATCGTTCAGGTTCCTGACGCAGAGTGTTGAGATCAGCACGACAGCCAGAGTGTAAGTGTGTTCCTGACTGCTTGCACAGCAGTGAACTGCGAAAAACGCATCCTGTCTATATATTTTTACGAATCCATTACAATGTTTATGGTTTTTCAGAATTTATTCACCGATATGGAGTGTGTTCAGTAATTTTTTCGAAGATTCGTGATCAAAAAAATTCACGATTCCTGACTTTCGCTACGAATCGATCCGTATTCAGATAAATCTTGTTGTCGGGGACCCAGAGGTTTTCACTAGCGATAAGCCAAAAGCCTGCCTCAAACCCCGCATATAATATCCTGCGAAAGGCAGCAGGTTCAAGCCGACCACGCCTGAATAACCAAGGCGCCCCAAACCCACCGTAGCAATCTTTCATCTTGGTCCGTCCAGTGCCTTTCCACCTCGGCGACAAGGCCCAGGACAGCTCCGATTACGGCGGCAAGCAACGCTCGTGGCATTCGAAGATCAAACACGATCGGATGTAACGGCGATATGTCACCGTCGGCCAGCCCGGTGCCCAGAACCACCGCCCTAAAACCGTCTGTCGCCGGAATTGAGGTGGTTCCATAAACAGTCGAAATCAACAAGAGGGCGGCCAAGTCGGCCCATATCAGTTGAGGCCCGGATGCATGGCAGCGACCATTTTCAAAATCGCGTCGATTTTCGCCGGTCCTGGGGTCAGTTCCTCATACCGCAATCCGATCCAGCGCTCGTTTATTACGGCATCGGTCTGAGACATGACCGGATGGTCTTGCAGGAACTTGAACGTGTCTTCCGCTCCGTTTCCGGTCTGATAATCTAGCAGCACCAGAAACTCTGGATTGGCAGGGGCCACTGCCTCCCACGATGTACGCCCCCAGCTTGTATACATGCCATCGGTCACGCTCTCGCCACCCGCAGCAGCAATCATCGCGTCGGGGATGGCAAATTTACCCACGGTAAAGGGCGCATCGGCCGGACCGTCCAAAAGGAAAACGCGGGATTTGGGCAAATCGGCGGTCTGTGCCTCGATCGCTGCCAGCCGTTAATTCCAGCCATCGACCAACGCGCTTGCCTTGTCTTCAACATGCATGACCTGCCCAAGTCGCAGGACATCGTTGAAGAGCAGATCCATGCTGGCCTCGGAGCGGTCGTGATCCAGATGCACTTAGCTTTCGGTCAGGATCATTCTCTTGATGCCAAAGGGAACCAACGTATCCGTGGTCACATCTCCGCCCGGCTTCATCCCGTAGTGCCAACCTGCAAGGAAGAGGTCAGGCTCAACTGCCACGAGGTTTTCAACCACGGGGTATTTCGGTGCAAGTTCGGGGGTATCGCCCCGCAACGTATCGAAATCCGGGCTGGTCTTGTACCAGCCAGAAATGCCGGTCAGGCCAACGATCTTATCCTGCAGACCCAATGCAAAGGCCATGTCTGTCATGTTCATGTCGTGCACGACCTGACGTTCAGGTTCGGTTTCGAACACCAGCGACGCACCGCATTTATCGACAGTGACATCGTGTGCCATCGCACCGCCCGCCGTGGCCACAACCAGCGCCACGGACAAGGTGTATTTCATAGGAGAAGGCTCCTTGGATTAAGTTGAAACAGTGGTTTTTTGGATGTCCGGCGCCGGAATCGTTCGGCCTTCGTGATGAAAACAAAGGGAATCAACACCGAACGTGTCACGGACCCTGTCCGGGGTCAGCACCTCTGCCATAGGGCCAAACCCTGTAAGCCTGCAGGATGTCATCAACGCCACATGGGGGGCGAATTCCGGACTCATCACCAGATCATGGACGATCATCACCACAGTGATCCCCAACTCGACCACCAGGGACAACTTCCGCCCGCTGATTGTCCTAGACCAAAAGACATGTCACCCGAGTCGTCATGCAACTGCCATACGATCGAACTGCGGATGTCTAAATCACAAGACAAGCCTCTTGATGAACCGAGGGTTTAGCCAATCACGCTGAATGGGGAAGACCTATCCATCACGATCCCGGCCAGCTTTGACCACGCAACAGCGAAGCATATCCGGTCCCCGAAAAAATTCGAATTGACGCGCATATCTTATTTCGATATTTCATGAAATATGATAGATATGATTTCAAACCAGCTTGCCATCCTGGGCCATCCGCATCGCATTTCCGTGTTTCGCATGTTGATGCGGCGTTATCCCGACACCGTTCCGGCGGGTGAAGTAGCAGACGAGCTGGGCATCAAACCCAGTACACTGTCGAACTATCTGAACGCCCTGCAGCGCTCGGGACTGGTGACGCAAGAAAGGTCAGGAACATCTCTGCGCTATTCGGTCAACATGAAGAACGTGCAGCACATGCTCGGGTTTTTGTTGAACGATTGCTGCCGTGGCCGTCCCGACATCTGCATGCCGTCCGAACAAGGAAAAGGTGCAATGACGGACCGGAAATTCAACGTACTCTTCATCTGCGTCGGAAACTCGGCGCGCTCTATTTTTGCCGAGACCTTGCTGCGGGACATCTCCGGAGACCGGTTCAACGTCTATTCCGCCGGAACCAGGTCGTTCTCGGAACTGAACCCCATCGCGGTACAAGTTCTTGAGGATAAGGGCCACGACACCTCGGCCCTGCGGTCCAAAAGCATATCTGAATTTTCGGGACCTGGCGCACCCGATTTGGATTTCGTCTTTACCGTTTGCAACAAGGCCGCGAACGAGGAATGCCCCGCCTGGGACGGTCAACCGATCAGTGGCCATTGGGGGATGAATGACCCGGTTACGGCCACGGGCACGGAAGCCGAAAAAAGCCTGGCATTCCAGAACGCATATGGCGCGCTCAAGCGCAGGATCGAAGCGTTCACATCTTTGCCGGTCGAAAGTCTCGACCGGATCGCATTGCAATCTGCTGTCGATGACATCGGCAGAACGCCTGTCGAGGAAACACAATGACGACCTACGCACTGAACGGTCTGGGCCGAATGGGAAAGCTGGCCCTTAAACCATTTCTGGAAAAAGGCGCCAAGATCGCCTGGATCAATGACGCGGTAGGTGATCCCGAAATGCATGCGCACTTGCTGGAATTCGACACAGTCCACGGTCGCTGGGACGCCAAATTCGAACATGACGCCGAAAGCGTCACGATCAATGGCACGCGCCTGCCTTTTATCGGCACCAAGGACCTGAACGCTCTGCCACTGGACAATGTCGATGTGGTGATCGACTGCACGGGCGTATTCAAAACCGAAGCCAAGTTGGCCCCGTACTTCGAGGCTGGCGTGAAAAAGGTTGTCGTCTCGGCCCCGGTTAAGGACGGCCCAACGGCAAATATCGTCGTTGGTGTCAATGACAAGACTTATGACCCGGCCCTACATCAGATCGTCACCGCCGCCTCGTGCACGACCAATTGCCTGGCGCCGGTGGTCAAGGTGATCCACGAAAACCTGGGCATCCGCCACGGCTCGATAACCACCATCCACGACGTGACTAACACGCAAACCATCGTGGACCGTCCGGCCAAGGATCTGCGCCGCGCACGCTCGGCTTTGAATTCATTGATCCCGACCACCACCGGCTCAGCAACTGCAATCACACTGATTTATCCGGAACTCAAAGGACGGTTGAATGGCCACGCGGTGCGGGTGCCTTTGCTGAACGCTTCGCTGACCGATTGCGTATTCGAAGTCGAACGGAAAACTACCGCCGAAGAGGTCAATGCCCTGTTCAAAGCTGCCGCCGAGGAGGAGCTGAAGGGTATCCTGGGCTATGAAACCCGGCCCTTGGTGTCGACCGATTATACCAACGATGAACGCTCTTCGATCGTGGATGCGCCTTCAACCATGGTAGTGAATGGGACACAAGTGAAGATCTATGCCTGGTACGACAATGAGATGGGCTATGCGCATCGACTGGCAGACGTCGCCCTGATGGTTGGGGCCAGGCTGTGACCCAGAGACCCGAGGGCCTGTCGGCTTATATCGCGGTTACGGCAGCCTATTGGGCCTTTATGCTGACCGATGGAGCGCTGCGTATGTTGGTGCTACTGCACTTTCACTCGCTGGGCTTCTCGCCTGTGCAACTGGCCTATCTCTTTGTTCTATACGAGATCGCGGGGATCGCGACCAACCTGACGGCAGGCTGGATTGCGGCGCGGTTCGGATTGACCTCGACGCTTTATGCAGGTCTGGGGCTGCAAATTATGGCATTGCTGGCGATGACGCAGCTTGATCCGAACTGGACCATCGGGATGTCGGTGACCTTCGTGATGATGGTACAGGGGGCCAGCGGTGTGGCCAAGGATCTGGCCAAGATGTCGTCAAAATCTTCTGTTAAACTGCTGGCGCCGAGCGAAGGCGGTGAGCTGTTTCGCTGGGTTGCGGTGCTGACCGGATCTAAAAACGCTGTGAAAGGCCTGGGGTTTCTGCTGGGTGCGGTGTTGTTGGCAACGCTGGGGTTTATGACCGCCATACTGGTCATGGCCGCCGTTCTGGCATTGATGTTGATTGCGGTGATACTGTTCATGCCTCCGGGTCTGCCCAAAGGGCGCAAAGGAACAAAGTTTTCGGAGGTGTTTTCGAAATCCGCGAATGTGAACTGGTTGTCGGCAGCGCGCGTCTTTCTGTTCGGTGCCCGAGATGTGTGGTTCGTGGTAGGTATCCCAATCTATTTCTATGCCGTACTGTCAGATGGCACGACAGATGGAAATCGTGCGGCCTTTTTTATGATTGGCAGTTTCATGTCCGTCTGGGTGATCCTTTATGGCGCGGTTCAGGCCAGCGCGCCGCAAATTCTGCGCGCCAGCGAACGCACCGACGGGGATCTGATCCACGCTGCCCGCAGCTGGGCCGTAGCGCTGTTTTGCATACCAGTCGCACTGACGGTTGCTGTGCTGTTATCCTCGGGTCCTGAAACCTGGTTAACCGTCACGTTGGTTCTGGGTTTGCTGGCGTTTGGGGCACTCTTCGCCATCAACTCAGCACTGCATTCTTACCTGATCCTGGCGTTCACCAAATCGGACCGGGTGACGATGGATGTCGGGTTCTATTACATGGCCAACGCGACCGGGCGTCTTGTGGGCACCCTCCTGTCCGGATTGACTTATCAGATCGGAGGCCTTCCCCTGGTTCTGGGCACAGCTGCTGTTATGGTTGCGCTTGCCGCATTGACGTCAGGCAAGCTGACCGATCACACCCGAAAGGCTTACTCGTGATCTGCGCCTACAAATAAGACGAGCAGAACTGTTATTATCCAATACCTGCCTCGCCAAAGAAAAATGAACAGGCTATTCAACCATTTGCCTCGTTCTGGCGGACAAAACGATCCATATTCGATGTGAAAGATCAGATCAAACGACCGCAGATGCCGGACGGAGCCTTTAAGCACCGGCTTTCAAAACCGCATCATAACTCATCGGGCCATCGGTCAAATCGCCATTGATCTGGTCGATCAGAACGATCGCGTTCTTGATCATCGGGCCCGTCAAGTTCATGCCCAAAAACACCGCGACAAGTACAGGCTTCTTCTTCCTCTTCTAATCGCTCTACAAGCCACACGAAGGCAACTCACCAAACCATGCCCAAGTCCGATAGATGTCTTTGAACCCGCCCCGGATAGTCAGACACAATTGCATCTACACGCAGGGCGATCATTTTAGCGATATCTTCTGGCTCGTTGACTGTCCAAACGGCAACACACAACCCTAAGTCTTTGGCCAGTTCGACGTTCTTGGCCGTCACATCCGCGTAATATGGACACCAAAGTGAGCCACCCGCTTGCTTGACCAGATGCGGAATGTCATCGCGACGACCGCGAAAATCCGGACAGACCGCTTTCGAGGAATCCTCTCCTACATCATCCGCGTTCTCTGGTAGCTGTGTCAGGTACGAAGACGGCATGTCAGGGGCTTGTCGCTGACATGCCTCCAAAAGATTCCAGTCGAAACTGTGCAGTACCGCGCGAGAGGACAGATCCCTGGCGCGAACCTCTTGCAGAACTCGCCCGACTAATTTTTCGCGGTATCGCGTGTCATGGGCCAAGTCAGGGTCCGACTTCAGTTCCAGCATCAGACAGGCATCACCGTTTTTTGGGTCGCTGATCAAATTCAGCAAATCCATCAGCCTTGGAACACGAACACCGTCCATTTGGGCCTGATCCGGGAAGCGGCGACCATAGGCGGAATGCCCGTCTAGTCGCCCGATATCGAATTCCTGAATCTGCTCAAAGGTAAGAGAGGAAACTTTCGGCTCTTCTCCGGTCAAAAACAGCCCTTCGGCATCGCGAAAGCTAGGCGCGTGCAGCCGGTGGTTGTGAGTTATGACCGGTACATCGTCGGCCGTAAGGACAACATCAAACTCAAGAAGCGGAACGCCGATGGACAGCGAAAAATCAAAGCCGATCAAGCTGTTTTCTGGCAAAACACCGCGTGCCCCTCGATGACCCACAACCCGGATCAGGTTTTCACCGCCACGAAAAGCGTCGACTTGCGGGAATATCATCAGCTTTCCAGCCTTTTTCCCGTCGAATGATCAAACAAATGTATGTTCTCTGCAGCTACCGAAAACCGCATGTTCGGATGGCGGCCTTCGATTGGGTGCACGCCAGAAAGGCTGATCGTAATCGCGTCGCCAGACCCCAAGAGCTGACCGTGTAACAATGTGTTTGCCCCTAATGGCTCGGCCATCTGAATTGCAGCTTCAATCGAACCATTGTCATCATGCATCAGATGTTCCGGTCGGATCCCCAGCTTTACCGCAGTATCGGGGCCTTGGGATGAGCCGACCTCAATTTCACCGACTTTGAGCATCCCGTTTTCACGCTGGGCATCAAATACATTCATCGCGGGGCTGCCGATAAACTGCGCCGCAAACAAAGTTTTCGGCGTTTCATAAACCTCTAGCGGGGTCCCGATCTGCTCGGCCACCCCGCCATTCATCACGATCATCCTGTCCGCCATTGTCATGGCTTCTACTTGGTCATGGGTGACATAAAGCGATGTGATCCCCAGCTTTTCCTGGAGCTCACGAATTTCCAGGCGCATCTGGACCCGCAGCTTGGCATCCAGGTTCGAAAGCGGTTCATCAAACAGAAACACCGCAGGTTCACGGACAATGGCGCGGCCCATCGCGACCCGCTGACGCTGCCCGCCTGAAAGCTGTCTGGGCTTGCGATCAAGCAAGGGTTCAAGCTGCAACAGCTTGGCCGCCTCGGTCACCTTCTGGTCAATCTGGTTCTTGGGAAGGCCCGCGATCTTCAGTCCGTAACCCATGTTCTGGCGTACGGACATATGCGGATAAAGCGCATAATTCTGGAACACCATCGCGATGTCGCGATCCATTGGCTCTTTCTCGTTCGCCCGTTCCTCACCGATCCGGATTTCCCCAGAAGTAGCGGTTTCCAGCCCAGCCACCATCCGAAGTAGTGTGGATTTACCGCAACCTGACGGGCCCACGATAACAATGAACTCTCCGTCAGAGATATCGACATCAATACCATGGATCACATCCGTCGGACCAAAGCTCTTTTTGACATTTTCTAAGGTGACTGTCGCCATTTTTTATTTCTCGCTATCGACAAGGCCGCGGACAAACAGCTTTTGCATTGACACCACCACGATGACCGGCGGGATCATCGCCAGAATGGATGTCGCCATGATTGTCGGCCAATGCGCAAAATCATCGCCGGACGGGAACATCTGCTTGATACCCATCACGATGGTGTTCATTTCAGGGTCGGTGGTGATAAGCAGCGGCCAGAGGTACTGATTCCACCCGTAGATAAACAGAATGACGAACAGCGCCGCGATGTTGGTCCGGCTCATCGGCACCACGATGTCGAAAAAAAACCGCATCGGGCGAGCGCCATCCACGCGGGCAGCTTCGGCCAATTCATCCGGGATCGTCAGAAAGAACTGTCGAAACAGGAACGTCGCAGTTGCCGAGGCGATCAAGGGAAAGATCAACCCGTAATAACTGTTGAGCATGCCGAACCCGGCCACAACCTCAAAGGTCGGAACGATGCGCACCTCAACCGGCAGCATGAGCGTCAGGAAGATCAGCCAGAAGAAGGTCGTACGGCCGGGAAACTTGAAATAGACGATCGCAAAAGCTGAAAGCAACGAGATAATGATTTTGCCCACTGCGATGCCAATGGCCATCACCAGACTGTTGAACAGCATCGTCGCGACGGGCACGTTTATCCCTGAAAACAGCGCCGCCTTGTAATTCACCCAGAACTGATCGCCCGGCCATACGGGCATGGGCGGCGATACAATATCAGCCTGGGTCACGGTCGAGGCCACAAAGGCCAGCCAGATCGGAAAGAAGATGATCAGAACGCCAAGGATCATGAAGGCATGGGTCAGCCAGATGCCTGCGCCGCGTTTCTCGACCATTCCGTGTTGTTGGGCCGCCATCAGTAATGCACCCTCTTTTCTACGTATTTGAACTGGATCACGGTCAACAGGCCCACGACGATCAACAGGATGACCGATTGCGCCGAGGATGAGCCAAGGTCCTGTCCCACAAACCCGTCCGAGAAGACTTTGTAGACAAGGATCGTCGTCGATTGCTGCGGGCCGCCCCCGGTGATCGTGTGAATCACTCCGAAAGTTTCGAAGAAGGCATAGACAACGTTCACCACCAGTAGGAAAAACGCCGTCGGAGACAACAGCGGTAAGACAATGGTAAAGAACCGGCGCCAGAAGCGCGCGCCGTCAATCGCGGCGGCCTCGATCACCGACCTTGGGACCGACTGCAGCGCGGCGAAGAAGAACAGGAAGTTATAACTGATACGCCCCCAGGCCGAGGCGACAACCACCAACCCCATAGCTTCGGTGCCATTCAGAACGTGGTTCCAATCATAGCCGAGTTGTCCAAGGTACCACGATACGACCCCGACGCGCGTGTTGAACATGAAAAGCCACAACACACCCGCAACTGCAGGGGCGACAGCATAGGGCCAGATAAGCAGCGTCCGGTAAACACCCGACCCCTTGATCAGCCGGTCGGCAATGACGGCCAAAAACAACGCCGGGATCATCGAGCAGAGCGTGACCAGCGTCGAAAAAATCGCCGTTGTTACAAATGAAGCGCGGTAAAACTTGTCGCTCAGCAAAAACTCAAAGTTGCCTAAACCGACGTACTGCGAAGACAGCCCGAAGGGATCAGGAATGAACAGAGACTGCCAAACGGCTTGCCCGGCGGGATAAAAGAAGAAGACAGCGGAAATGATGACTTGCGGAGCGATCAACGCCAACGGCAAGAGCCAGCCGCGAAAGGTGACGCGTTTTTCCATCCTGATGCTCCACCGAGAAAAAGGATTGCGGGCCCTTCAGAGCCCGCAATGGTTTTTCGTAAGTTACTGGTTGGCGGATTCGAACCGGCGCAGCAGCGTGTCACCGCGTTCTTTTGCACTGTCCATCGCTTCTTGAGCGGTTTTTTCACCGGACCATACGGCCTCAAGCTCTTCGTCGATGATGCCGCGTATTTGGTCGAACGATCCCAGGCGAAGACCTTTCGAATTTGCGGTTGGCTCTTTGGTTGTCATCTGGATCACGGCGATGTCGGTGCCGGGGTTCTGTTCATAGAATCCAGCGGCACGGGTCACTTCACCTGCATCAGCCGTAATCGGAAGGTAACCGGTGTTCTGATGCCAGTTCGCCTGCACATCAGAAGAGGACAGGAAGCTCAGGAATTCACCGACGCCTTTGTACTCTTCTGCTTCATGACCTTCCATCACCCAAAGCGACGCTCCGCCGATAATGGTGTTCTGCGGCTCACTGATGACGGCCTCCCAATAGGGCAGCGGCCGCACATCGAAGTCGAATTCAGCTTCAGAACTGATACCGGCATAGCCGGCCGAGCTTTCGGTGAACAACGCACATTCGCCAGCGCGGAAGTTTGCCCCGCCCTCGTTCCTGCGACCAGTATAAATGAACTTGCCGTCCTTGGCCCAGTCACCCATGGCAGTCAAATGAGCCACCTGAGCAGGACCGTTCAGCATCAGTTCAGTATCCAGACCGGCAAAGCCGTTATCCTGCGATGCGAAGGGCACATCATGATAGGCTGACAGGTTTTCAAGGTGAATCCAGCTTTGCCATGCAGTCACCAACGGGCAATCTTCCCCACCGGCTTTCAATTGCTCTAGAACGTCGCCGACTTTTTCCCAAGTCGACAGATCCGTGTCAGGGTCAACACCTGCCGCTTCGAATGCGTCGCGATTGACCCAAAGAACTGGAGTAGAGGAGTTGAAGGGCAGAGACAGCATGTCTCCGTCCGTCGTCGTGTAATAGCCTTTGACCGCACCGATATACGCATCAGGATCAAAGGACGCACCGCTTTCGGCCATTACTTCGTGAACAGGCTTGATCGCGCCCTCCGCCGACATCATCGTTGCGGTGCCAACCTCGAAGACCATAAGGATATGCGGCTGCTCACTTGCGCGGAATGCAGCAATGCCAGCGTTCAGCGTTTCCGAGTAATTGCCCTTGTGGCTTTCGACCACGACAAACTCATCCTGACTGGCGTTGAATTCTTCAACCTGAGCTTTAACAAGCTCTCCAAGGCGGCCGGTAAAGGCATGCCAGAACTGAACTTCAGTCTGCGCCATTGCAGCCACAGGGGACAAGGCGGTTGTGACGGCGAGAGCGCCGAGAAAATTCTTTTTCATGATTCCTCCCATGCATCAGGTTCGATGCTTCGTTGAATACCGACCGCAACGCGTAATCGGCACACATGACGATTTCACGACGTTAACGTTACAAATTTATAATTCAAGCATTTATTTTTTGGAAAAAACATAACACTACATTATAAACATACTGAACCAAGAAGGAATCTGGTTTCAAAATGAGTCAAACTTTGAGAATCCGGCAATTGGAAGCGCTTATGGCAGTTTCCACGAATGGCTCGGTTACGGCAGCCGCCACGGATCTTGGAGTAAGCCAGCCTGCAGTCAGCCGCCTGCTTTCCGATCTTGAAAAATCACTTGGGTTTCAACTTTTTGACCGGCGTGAGGGTCGATTAATACCAACGCAAGAAGTTCGCTACCTACAACCCAGCGTAGAACGCGTGCTGGAATTGATGAGGCAGATCGCGGATGTCAGCCAAGATATCACGCAACGAAAGGCCGGGCATATCCGCGTAGCCTGCCTGCCCGGATTTGCCACCAGTCACCTGCCGGAAGTTGTCGCCAATTTTTTGAAAAATCGGCCGGGCGTTACATTGACGATCGAACCGGACAGGCCAGAACGTATCCTCGAATGGATGATTGGTGACCAATATGATTTCGGAATCACGGACAGCTTTAACGGTCATCCGGCGGTCGAAAGCAGGAACATCGACGTCCGAACAGTTTGCGTGTTCCCCAAGGGGCATAACTTGGAAAACCTCTCCGCGGTTACTCCAGCGGACCTTGCAAATAGTAAGATTATTCACACGCGACGCGATAGTGACTTTTTCGGACGTCTTTCAAAAGCGTTTCAGAACGCCAATGTCGAATTGAACTCCCATATCGAAGTCAGGCAGTTCACGGCAGCATGTGAATTGGCGGTTAAAGGTGTCGGCGTTTCCGTCGTGAGCGAACTGGACGCCGTTCAATACACAACGCGGGGATTATGCTATCGTCCGTTCAAGCCATTTTTGCCGCACACACTCTCATTGGTACGTCCAATTTTGAAACAACCGTCACTGGTGACGCTGGAATTCATTGAACAGTTCAGTGAGAGTTTAAGCCCGTTCAAAGTAAAATAGGCCAGTCGAAAGACACAGGATTGCTGGAACCGGCCAGACCGCCGCATAACCATACGTTCCCCTATTTCCTACAACCAGTTGAGTTTGGGACCAAAAAAGTCAGCGTCAGGAACAATCGGCATCGGCACCACGTTATGACGGGCGATGCCATATAGGGCCGGTCGCAATGCTGGAATTTTCGAAACTGAACTCAAGGATGCCGTCGTCGTCCAGTTCACTCTCTCGGTGGATCTCCTCATTCGAGCACTGCGGCAATTGGTATTCGCCGTAATCATCTTGCGGCGTTCCCTGCGACGATTAAACAGGAAGTGTTGCGGCGCCAGACTATTCACACCAAGATTGAAAAGTGCGCGCAACCGGACTGTCCTTTCACAGTCAGTCTTCGGTTTTGTAATAGCCAATCACATCGTTTTCGGTCGTCGCTCCCAAGCCGTTAAGCAAGCGGTTAGAGTAATTGAAGTAGGCGCATACCTGGTTAACCTCCAGAATTTCTCCGTCAGTACACCCGGCAATTTTCAGGGCTTCAAAGTCCGACTTCACCATACGTCCAACGTCTGTCGTCAGCTTGGCGGCGTATCGCAACAGAGCCAATTCCTTGCCCTCGAACTCATTCTCGGGGCGATGCGCCTTGAGCGCGACAAAAATGCGGTCACTGCGTGGCTGATCTTTCAACAGATTCCGCACATTCATGAAGTGGTGCGTCAGGGAATAACTACAGTCGTTCAAGATCGAGGTGTAGCTTGCCACGATTTCAAGAAACCAGAATGGCAGCTGATTGTCGTCGGAATGAAGCACAGAACGATAAAGCGTAACATGCCCATTCATTGTTTCAGGACGTAAAGAATGTACGCGCATCACAGTATCAACGGTTCCATGGGGCGTGCGGGCTTTGTCCAAAAGATCTTTCAACCGGCCTTCGGCATGTTCATCAGCAATCATTTCGATCCAAGCGCTCATTACCAGGCCCTCTGTTATGTGCAGTTCAAACTTATGAGCAAAGGCGTCGAGCGTGTCAGTAAAAAATTTTCCCCGGACGACATTTTTTTGTGGATCACAGAGATGTGAAGCATGTATTTTGCCAGCCGAGGGCGTGTAGGAGTGTCATTGTGATCGGTCCAAACCATATTGCCGGGGCTGAAAACCTGCTGTTCAGATGTGGCGGGCTGACGACGGACGACCATCTTCTCATCCTTCGCGAAAGCGCCGAGCATGACTATTACGACGCTGATATCACGGACATTATCGTGGAATGTGCGAAGCAGCACGACATTAGAACCTCGGTTCGAACCATCCCCTTCGATCCACTTAAGGCGCACCTGTCGAGCGATCTGATAACCGAGATGAAATCGGCTGACCGCACGCTGTTTTTGTCTCGCACCGGAGATCAGATTCGCTTCAATGCTGAAATGGCCGATATTCGCCCAATCATGTCCTATGCGCTGGACGCCGATATGTTGGCATCAGGGTTCGGGCGCGCGAACTACGATGGTTTTGTCGCCCTCAAGGGCGCGGTGAATACGGCATTGTCGATTGCATCGAAAATCCATGTGACCTGCCCTTTGGGAACAGATTTTAGTGGCCCCGGTGCTGCATTTGCAAAGAACGCAGCGGCGGATGTCAGTGTAACGCGGTTTCCGATGTCGGTGTTTGCACCGGTTCCTGTGGCCGGGTTTTCCGGGGTCGTCATGCAAGACGGTTTTTTGGTTGGAACCGGGTCGAGGTTCTACGAACCCTACGGCTGTGAATTGAATGAGCCGTTGGCCGTGCAGTTCGACTGCAGCAGGCTGATCGGATTTTCCGGCCATCCAATGGATGTGCATTGTGCCCAGATGCACTATGAGAAAGTCGGCAAAATGTTCGATCTGGATCCTATGACCATGCATTCATGGCATGCTGGCATCCATCCGGGCTGTGCATATACATCGCCTGCTTTTGAAAACTACGAGCGATGGAGCGGGTCGGCATTTGGCAATCCCCGTCTGCTGCATTTTCACACTTGCGGTGACTACGCACCGGGCGAAATCTCGTTGAATGTGCTGGATCCGACGATCCGCATTGACGGGGTAGCTGTATGGAAGGACGGCGTCTTCCGCCCCGAGAAGATCCCCGGAGGCGCTGAAATCCTGGCCGCCTGTCCTTGCATCAAATCTGTTTTCGATGCACCCGCGCAAGAAGTAGGGCAAGGCGCGAACGGCAGATTATCTGCCCGCTAAACCTCAGCGTCGGTCAGCTTGGCAACCCGTGCCCGGAACCGCATGGCGCCGGCATCCAGGCCCAGATTGATGTAACCGCTTTTACGACCTGCCATCCCTGTCTGAACATGTTCCAGCACTTCTTTGTCTTCGTTGAATGCCATGATCGCGCCTTCGAACATGCGTTGTGACATGGCTGTGTCATCGGCGTGCATATTGCGGTGTTGGAACCAGAAATAGCGAGAGGTCTCAGCATCGACCGGTGTTATGAAATTGTATGAGATATTGACGAAAGCGTTGGGTGACAGTGGTTGATCCGCCCCGCCTTCGCCAACCGGCGTGTAAACGGACATGTTGATTGCGGTTGACGGCAATCGGCACTCGTAATGCTGTTTGCGATCACAGCTTGGGCCGAAGGGAAGGATCGGGGCATAGTATGGCGGCGCTGGTTCATCCTTGATCCAGCGCGAGACTATGACGCCCTCTTCGGTTTCTTCAATATCCAGTGGCCGGTTGTCAGTTCCGGCCCCAGCGAATGAGGTCAAATGCACCCAGGCCACGTGGCTGGGGTCCAGCAGATTGTCGATGATGTAGAGGTAGTGACAGGCCATTTCCATCGCGCCGGTCTGTGTCTTGCCCCACGAGGGATTGTCGAAATTAGGGATACTAATAATGTCGTCCGTGTCGGCCTGGCCCGAATCTCCCATCCAGAGCCACAGAAAACCCCAGCGATCCTCGGCCGGATAAGCATGAACTGCAGCGCGGCGGGGCGGGTTGTCCAATTGCGTTGGCGCGCTGACACATTCTCCACCGCAGCCAAAGGTTAGCCCGTGATAGCCACAGACGACATGGTCGCCTTCAATCGTGCCGCGCGACAAAGGCAGTTTTCGGTGCGGGCAGGCATCTTCCAGCGCAATAGCTTTGCCTGCTGTATCGCGGTAAATCACAATGTCTTCGTCCAGCATCCGAACAGCACTGAGACTTCGTCCGAAATCTTCGGAGCGACCGGCAACATACCAGCTGTTGCGAATAAACCCCTTGGCACCGGCGAGATCAGGACGCATGCGGTTCACTCCGAAAACACGTCATAGGCCTTGAGCGCCTTGGCGCTATAGGCATAGGACGGCCCACCGCCCATATAGGTCGCCATGGCCAGCGCCTCGCACATTTCTTCACGGGTGGCGCCAAGACGGACCAGTGAGCGTGCGTGAAACCCAATGCAGCTGTCGCAACGGGTGGCAATTGCAATGCCAAGCGCCATGAATTCCTTGGTCTTCTCGCTCAGCGCGCCATCGGTTTTGGCGGCTTTTCCCATGATGCCAAAGCCGCGCACGGTTTCTGGCACCTCTTTCGAAAAGGCGCCAATGTTCGCCTCGGTTTCGGCCAAAAAGTCTTTCCAATCCATGTGTTTTTTGCTCCTTATCCGCGCTCGTCCGCACCCATGCGGCGCTCCAGCCACCGCACACCTGCGCTGATGATCAGAACCAGGATCAGGTATTCGAAAATCAGCAGCGTATAAATTTCCAGCGGGCGGTATTCAGTCACCACCAGCTCATTCGCGCGGCGGGTTAGTTCCTGCATCCCGATGACACTGGCAAAAGCGCTCATCTTCACGATGTAGATGAACTGGTTCGCCAGTGGCGGCAGAATGCGCCGGATCGCTTGCGGCAGGATCACATAGCGCATTGTCTGCACGTAATTCAGCCCGATTGTCTGCGCCGCCTCACGCTGACCACGGGCAATGGATTGGATACCGGCCCGGTAGATCTCGGCCGTAAACGCACTGTCGGAGATCGCCAAGGTTATGATCGCGCCCCAAAACGGATCAATGGGAACGTTCAGACCCATCGACTGAAACACGATGGGCAGGCCGTAGAAGACCCAGAATAACATCGGCAGCAAGGGGATGGCGCGAACGAACTCCACATAGACCCGGTTAGTCAGCCGCCAGCCGCGTTTTTCCGACAATCCAGGAAGTGCCACCATCAACCCCAGCACAATCGACAACACCGCCGCGATCAGAGAGATTTGGATCGTGGCCCACATGCCCGAGATCAAGAACTTCACATTGGTCCAACCCGTCTGCGTGGTCGGGTCGATCACATACCATCCCCAGGTCTGAGACGACGAACAGCCCGCCAGCATCAGGAAGGGTACTATCAGGAAAAGTTTCTTCATCTCCCCCCTCCTCAGTGTTGCAGAATTTGGCTGAGGAACTTGCGGCACCGCTCGGATTGCGGGTTGGTGAAAAAATGCTCGGGGTGCCCCTCTTCGACGATCTCACCGGCATCCATAAAGATCATCTTGTCAGCAACCTTGCGGGCAAAGCCCATTTCATGCGTGACGACCACCATCGTCATCCCCTCTTGGGCAAGTTCGACCATGACATCCAGAACCTCCGAGATCATCTCGGGATCCAGCGCCGAGGTTGGTTCGTCAAACAGCAATACGCGCGGTTCCATACAAAGCGAGCGCGCAATGGCGACCCGCTGTTGCTGACCGCCCGATAGCTGGACGGGCCGTTTGTCGGCCTGATCGGGAATGTGAACGCGATCCAGGTACTTCCGGGCTTTCTCTTCGGCGTCCTTACGGCTGAGACCTCGCGCCTTTATCGGGCCAAGTGTCAGATTTTCCAGAACGGTAAGATGTGGAAACAGGTTGAACTGTTGAAACACCATGCCAACTTCGGACCGAATGGAGGCAGCCGATTTCGGATCATCCGTCAATTCGACGCCATCGACCCGAATTGTGCCTTGCTGGTGTTTTTCCAGTTGGTTGATACATCGAACCACGGTCGACTTGCCGGAACCGGACGGGCCGCAAATGACCACTCTTTCACCGTTTTTCACGGTGAGGTTAATGTCTTTGAGAACATGGAACGTGTCGAACCACTTGTTAACGCCCGCAAGCTCGATGGCGGCATCTGACATTGGCTGACTTGCCCCTTTTATTCCCGGTAGAATATTTTCTTGAGATTAACTTTGGGTTTGCGGTTAAATCAATAACGAACATGGCAACAAGACCGAAACATCACCAACAGGAGAAGTAGATGAACAATTTTTGCAAAGCCGCTGCCATAGCGGCGATCGGATTGATCGTGTCGGGCGCTGCTCAGGCACAATCGGCATTGAACGAAGTTCTGGATTCCGGCGTCCTAAAGGTCGGCACGACTGGTGACTGGAATCCGATGTCGTTGCGTGATCCGGCGACAAACAGCTACAAGGGATATGACATCGACATCATGAACGAGTTGGCCAGTGATCTGGGTGTTGAGGTCGAATATGTCCCAACCGATTGGAAAACACTGGTAAACGGCGTTGTCGCGGGCAAGTATCACCTGACGGGGTCTGCCTCGATCTCTCCGCCGCGCATGAAGGTCGCAGGGTTTTCGGACAGCTATATTGCTGTTGAATTGTTCCCCTACACAATCAAGGATAAGGCAGACAAGTTTGATGGCTACGAGTCCATTAACCAACCGGGCGTCACAGTAGCCACGACCTTGGGCACAACATTTGAAAAACGCGTACGCGAATGGTTCCCGAACGCTGAAATCAAAGTGGTCGAAGCCCCGGCACGTGGCTTTCAAGAAGTGATCGCAGGACGCGCTGACGTGTTCATCACGTCGAATATCGAGGGATCTACACTTGAAGCCAAATTCCCAGTGGTACGTGTCAAAAACGCCGGCCCCCGCTCACCTTCGCCAATTGCGATGATCCTTCCGCAGGGGGATCAGGTCTGGATCAACTACGTAAACAACTGGATCGAGGTTAAAAAAGCCCAAGGCTTTTTTGAACAGAACCGGGAAAAGTGGGGGCTTTGATCCCACTAAAACTAGAGCCCGGCCATTTTGGCCGGGCTTTTCAGGTTCCGCCGATTATGGCTTTGGCCACAACCGTCACAAACTTGACCTTTGGCGTTTTCAGCTCAATTGGCCCGTGTGACACATTTGAATCAAAACTCAGACTGTCACCGGGACGCATGTGGTAAGACGCATCGCCACAGCCATAGACCATCTCCCCATCCGTGACATGGATGAATTCCACGCCCTGATGCTGATACAGTGGACGGGCATCCAGAGGGGCCTCCAACGTGACGCTAAAGCTTTCAAAACTGACATGTTTTGCTTCGGCCCGACCGATTAGCTTGTAGCTGTGCCCATAGCCACTGCCCAGCCGTTGAACGGTAACACCTTCGCCGGCAGCAACGAACGATGCGTCGGAACGCTCCACTGTCGCCGCAAAGAAGTTTATCAGCGGAACACCGATACCCTCGGCCAAAGCCTCCAATGTCGCCAAAGAGGCCGACACCTGACCTCGCTCAATCTTGGAAATCATTGCGGTCGAAACACCCGAACTTGCGGACAATTCCGACAAAGTCAGTTCCGCAAGACGCCGATGGGTTTTGACAGCTAAACCGATCAGCTGGTCCAGGGATTTCTTTTTCAACTCAAGGGCTGGTGAATCTTCCATTGGCTCAGCCTAATGCTGTCGTGCAAAAAGGAAAAGAACACTCTGTGCCATAAGCCAAAGGGACCGCAATGAAACTTGACGACATGACGTGGTGCGAAGTCGAAGCCCGTATCGAACAAGGGGCGGCAATCCTGCTTCCGGTCGGTTCGACGGAACAGCATGGTCCCATGGGCCGGATCGGGACAGACACGATTTGCGCAAATGCGGTTGCTTTGGCCGCATCAGAGATGTGCGACGCCATCGTAGCACCCCCTATCGCCTACACCCCTGCCCTGTTCAATGCCTCATTCCCCGGAACAATCTCTGTCTCAGATGCAACATTTCAGAACCTCGCCCGCGAGGTGATTGAGGCCTGCCTCGATCAGGGGTTTTTGGGGGTCTTCGTTGTGAACGGCCACGGGGCTAATCTGGACCCACTCGAACGGATCGCGAAAGACCTACCTGCGAGCAAGCTCAGGATACGCAGCTGGTGGGAGCCGAAAACGGTCAACGAGATGCGCGCAGAGCTGTATGGCGCATGGGAGGGAATGCATGCGACGCCTTCCGAAGTAGCCATCACACAGGCTCTATTAGGTGCAATCCCTCCGGGTCAGGCTGCGGAACCACCCAAACCACTAAGTGCCGAGTTTATTCGAGCGCATTCCAGAGACCGGCATGGGCCACCCCACGAGCATCGCGCCGAATTTCCCGACGGTCGCGTTGGGTCCCACTCGGCTTTGGCGACACCTGAAGCTGGGCATCAATTGCTGCAGGCAAGCGCCGCGGAAATTGCGCAGGAATACACCACTTTCCTGACTGAAGCTCTTCGGGACGCTTGAAAGCGCTCGGTCGCGGAACCTGTTTTCACTTATGGTGCCGACGGGACGTTGAGCATTTTACTAACGATTTAGGTTCTGGCTGCAAAACCGATGCTCCAGACTAGATCATCATCGACGAAAGTAAGTCCAAATACGTGACTAAATCTGTTGAAAAGGCTCGCAGGAATTTTGAACGCCTGTTCTGCAAATGAGCACGTTCAAACTACTCGCGCCGGATGAGTTCGGTTTTTTTCGACGTGGATAGTTTGCATCGATTGGACATCAACTCATTCAAAGATACCTAAATCCAACGCGCCAATGTCGCAAATCCTAACAAGATGTGCGCTCTGACCGACAGTCCCAAACCGCCAAACTTGGTTTCTTCCGCAGATCATCACGGTTCCGGATCATTCCTTAGGAGGAGACCCATATGTCTGCGAATGAAGACAACATACGGCAGCCCGGCTTGGTGCTGGCGCTAGTGCCAATAGTGCTGACCTTGTGTGTGCTTGGGCTGCAGCTATTCTATTTCGGGGACTTTACCCCGCACATCCCACTGGCATTCGGGATTGCAATCACCGGCATCGTTGGCCTCATGTTGGGGCACAAATGGCCCAGCATCGAAGAAGGCGTGTTCCACGTCATTAATATCTCTCTGCCGTCGGTCTCGATACTGATCACAGTGGGCATGATCATCGGTGTGTGGATTGCCAGCGGTACGGTCCCGACGCTGATTTATTATGGGCTCAAGATATTGTCGCCCGAACTTTTCCTTGCCGCTGGCATGCTTCTTTGCTCCATTGTTTCTGTTTCACTGGGCACTTCGTGGGGAACGACAGGCACGGTCGGGCTGGCGCTGATGGGGATCGGTGCGGGCTTTGGTATTCCTATGTATTGGACGGCAGGGGCAGTGGTCTCTGGCGCATTCTTTGGCGACAAGATCTCGCCTTTGTCGGACACGACAAATCTGGCTCCTGCCGTCACAGGGACCAATCTGTTCGATCACATTCGGAATATGCTTCCTACGACGGTACCGTCGATGCTGATCGCGCTGGTGATCTACTTTGTTGTCGGCTTCACGTTGATAGATACGTCTCAGGTTTCGTTTGACCGAATTCACGCAATTACGACCGCGTTGGATGATGCGTTCTGGATTTCGCCGATCATGCTGTTTCCGGCTGTTCTGGTCATCGTGTTGGCGGTCATGAAGCAGCCTCCGATTCCATCGCTGTTTGCAGGAGCTGTTGCGGGCGGCATCATGGCTATCTTCTGTCAGGGGGCTGGGTTGCATGAGACGTTCACCTTTGCCAACAGCGGATACTCGGTCGATACCGGTGTTCCGGAAATCGACCCGCTGCTCAACCGCGGCGGTATTCAGTCGATGATGTGGACGATCTCGCTGGTGTTGCTGGCCCTGGGTTTCGGCGGGGCGCTTGAACGCGTGGGCTGCCTTCAAGCCATCATCAAAGTTGTCATCTCTAAGGTGAAAACGTTCGCAGGCATTCAGACCTCAGCCATTCTGACATCTGTCGCCACCAATACCGTTGCAGGCGATCCATACTTGTCCATCGCACTGCCGGGCCGGATGTATGCGCCAGTTTATCGCGCGATGGGCTATTCCCCCTTGAACCTCTCCCGTGCGGTTGAGGAAGGCGGAACACTGGTATCCCCACTGATCCCATGGAATGCGGGCGGCGCATTCGTCATCACGGCACTTGGCCTGGGCATCGCGGACGGTAACTTCGAAAACTTGCTGTATATTCCGCTCGCCTTTGCTTGCTGGCTGTCGCCTGTGATCGGTATCATCTATGCCATGACAGGACTTTTCTCACCCAAGGCAAGTGAAGAAGAGATCCGCTCTTGGGAGGAAAGCGGCGAACCTGTTGCGCAGATGAGCGCCTAACCAGTTTGCACCAACACTCAAAGGGTGTTGGTGCCCTTCATCCGCCTTGGTCGATGCTGGGAGGAGAAAAAATGAACCCGAGAAACTTTGTCCCAAAGGGCGCGGCCAGCTATCGCATAGATTATGATGGGTCGGCCAAGGAAATCTATTTTCTGCTGCTGCCAAAGCTGACCATGCTGGCCTTTAGTGCCGCGGTGGAACCTCTGAGGATTGCCAACCAGGTTACAAACAAGGAACTGTATAAATGGTTTCTGATCACCGAAGACGGAAATCCGGTTACCTGCTCAAATGGGATTGAAATTACACCGGATTTTGCCCTGCGTAATCTTCCGCGTTCGTCGCGGCTTTTTGTCTGCTCAGGCATTGAACCAACCGAAAGCACAAACCCGAAAGTCCTGTCGTGGATCAGCCGCCAGAAAACCTTTGGTTGCAATCTGGGTGGTATTTGTACGGGTGCATTTGCCCTTGCCGAGGCTGGGGCTCTGACCGGGAAAAGGTTCACATTGCATTGGGAAAATCACCCGGCTTTCGTCGAACACTTTCATGACTTGGAGCCCTCGGCAAACCTGTATGAAATCGACAACGAGCTTATGACATGCGGTGGCGGCAATGCCGCAACTGACATGATGTTGGACATGATCGAGTCCGATTTCGGAAACGACCTGGCAGTCATCGTTTCAGACATGTGCATCCATTTTCGGTCCAACAACAGTAAAACGCTTCAGAAGTCAGCCTTCTCAGTGGCCTTGGGCAGTCGCAACCAGTACCTGATCAACGCCATGCAGATCATGCACGAAAACTTGGAAGAACCGTTGGATATCTCTGAAATAGCAGAAGCAGTACAGATATCTCGTCGTCAGTTGGAGCGGCTCTTTCAAAAATATGTCGAAACTTCGCCTGTACAGTTTTACATCGAACTGCGCGTTGCAAGGGCTTACGCATTGCTCAGCGAAACTGAAATGGCGGTTGCTGAAATTGCGGCGGCCACGGGTTTCAGCAGCGCGACCCAACTTACGGTACGATTTAAAAAACGCTACGGCGAAGCGCCAACTTCCTTCAGGAGAGGGTGGTCAGAAAGGCGTGAATAATATGAGTTTGACCAGTAGTGGAAATGGACGTCAAATTCTTTCGTGGCACGCAGCGCGGCGACAAGGGCATCTTCGCTCAGATAATGGCCGGTCTTGCTGCCGATCATGGCGAAGAGAAAACCGTCATGATCGACGCGACCTACCTGAAGGCCCATCGGGCATCTCATCTCCGCTCCTTGGCGATTACGATGAGCCAGAAACCCTCTCTTATCAAATCGACCTAAACTGTCTCAATGGCGCTGACGGCAGACACACGCCCGGATTCCAACCGTTTCAGCAATTCGCCCACCTGGCAGGATAAACTGCTCAACAATTCCACTGATGCTCTGCCATCTCTAAAGTCTGCGACAGAACCACCTCGGGGTTCTGTTGCAGAGTTTAGAGGGCGACGAGCTATTTCAGTGATCGCTTCGGAG
>NZ_CYUD01000019.1 GCF_001458295.1 Ruegeria denitrificans | reverse complement strand
TGATCGCGATCGTCACGGTCGGTGTCATCACCGCGTCGCTGGTCACAAAACGGGCATCACTAAAAAAGCAACAGGAAGAACAAAAAGCGGATCATCGTGCATGAGTTTTACTAATGACTACAAAGCCTTTTGCGCCGAGAGCGGAACACCTGACCGGGTTGAGCTGTTGCTCTGCGATCTCAATGCCGTGCTCCGAGGCAAATGGTTACCAGGCGATGGGGCCGACAAGCTAGAAAAGGGGGCGGTGCGCCTTCCCCTGTCCACCTACGCACCGGCCATAATGGGCAATGAAGTTGCGGAAACCGGCCTGGGCATTGAGGTTGGTGACCCTGACGGCGTTCTTGTTCCAATTGAAGGAACGCTGAAACCAGCGCCTTGGCTGCGAGGAAACGTGGCGCAGGTGTTGGTTGAGATGACCGACAAAAGTGGCGCGATTAGCACCAACTCTCCGAGGGCCCTGCTGCAACGGATGCTAACGCGTTTCAAAGACCACGGTTGGCGGCCAGTTGTAGCCACAGAGCTAGAATTCTACATCTTGCGTGCACGCTCGGAGCGGGCAGAAGCGCCGACACCGCCGTCGTTTAGCCCTGACGCGCAGAACTACGATATGGAGCTTCTTGCCAAACGCGAAGTGATCCTCAATGACATTATGGCGGCTAGTATAGCGCAAGGACTGGCAACTGACACTTTGATCGCAGAGTATGGCCAGGGCCAATTCGAGATCAACTTTCACCACACGGATGACGCATTGGCGGCAGCAGAAACGGCCATCCTGTTTCGACGTTTGGTGCGCGGCATCGTTGACAGCCATGGATATGAGGCAACCTTCATGGCCAAGCCATATGCCGATCAACCAGGCAATGGCATGCATGTTCATGCATCGGTGATAGATCGGGACGGCCAAAACATCTTTTCGCCCGCCAAAGATGGAGATATTGCGCAGAACTTGCGGAACGCGGTGGCGGGGGTGATTGACAGTATGCGCGACCTGCAAGCGATCTTTGCCCCCCACGCAAACTCTTATCGTCGATTTAAACCTAACAGTTTCGCGCCGGCGACACCCGATTGGGGTCTCGACAACCGGGCGGCGTCGGTCCGACTGCCCGAGATCAAGGGCCCGGGTGCGCGACTTGAACACCGTATTAGTGGGGCAGATACCAATCCATATCTGGTCCTAACTGCAATTCTCGGCGGAATGCTTCATGGGCTGACAACAGCTCCGTCCTTATCACTTCCTCTGGATGATCCCGAATGTGTACCCGCAGCGCCGCTTGGGCATGACTGGTCACTTGCCGTGGAACGGTTTTCCGGCTCGGATGTCGCCGCCGATTGCTTCGGAGATTACCGCGAAGTGTACTCGGCAGTAAAACGCGACGAAATTGCGACCATATTGGATCCGATCTCACCCGCAGAATACACATATTATCTCAGCCGGATGTGAAAAGAAAATCCAGTGATGCCGTAACAAGGAAAGTTAATTTGCTGGGCAACAGCACTTTCGTTGGGATTCAAAGCTGAAGGAAACTCGCTTTGGCTACAACATTGGCATCACTTTAGAAACAGAACAGGAAACAATATGAGCGACAAGAAAATCCGCATTGGAATTCTTGAAACAGGTCGGCCGCCGGTGGAGTTGGCGCAGGAATATGGCGACTACCCGGGTATGGTGCGTCAGTGGATGGGCGAGATTGATGCCGATTTCACCTCTTACGCCGTGCTGGACAATGAATTTCCATCAAGTGCAAAGGAAGCGGACCTTTGGATAATTACTGGCTCCAAATTCGGAGCCTACGAAGACCATGCCTGGATCGCGCCGCTAGAGGAGTTCATTCGCGACGCGCGGGACTCCAACCAATTGATGTTCGGCATTTGCTTCGGTCACCAGATCATCGCGCAAGCTTTGGGTGGTGTGGTACGCAAATCCGACAAAGGCTGGGGATTGGGTGTGCATCAATACCCTTCGACAATCAATTGGCCGGAAGAATTAGGCGGCGTGCCTGAAACGATAGCGATCCAAGCCTATCATCAGGATCAGGTCGAAGAAGCCCCTGAGGGAGCCGTGACAATCGCCTCAACAGAATTTTGCGAACATGGTGCCCTGTGGTATCCCGGTTTCGCGATCACGGTTCAGGGTCATCCGGAGTTCTCCAAACCCTACGCGAGCGCCCTTCTGGAAAATCGGCGGGGTAGCGTACTTAAGGACGAGGACGTCGATCAGGGCCAACTCAATATGGCGATTGAGGATAACCGTTCGATGTTAGCCAATCTTATCAAACAGCATCTATTGGCGAAGACATCTAAATCCTAACTAATCGCCTTCAACCTTGTGGTTTCAGAGCCCCCGATTTATCGGGGGCTCACTTTTTTCTACTGCAGCTCAGGCTGCCATCGACACTCGCCAGGACCAAGGCCGCTTGGAACCGCAACTTTCCAACGCAGGTTATGCCAACTCAAAAGCGGCGTAAATTTTGCGCACTGCAGTGACAGATTCCCATGTTCCTATGAACCCGGCGGGGATGATAAATGCATCACCTTCGGAATAGGTCCAGCTTTCCCCATCCTGATTTTCGATGGTCGCCGTTCCTTCGACCAGAACGCAAAGCTCATTTTCGGAATAGCTAACATTCAACTTGCAGGGTTCGCTGGACCATTGCCCCACATGGAACTGTTCCGTGCTGTCCGAAAAAGCATTCCACAACTTCGTTGCAGCGTTGCCTGATACAAGTTTCTCTGAGGAAATGTCGCTTTCGATTACAGGCACGTTCTGATCAATGCGTGTGATTGTTTGGTTGCTCATCTTTTGTGACTCCAAAAAATCGGTCCAGCATTACGCCGGACCTAGTTGAGGGAAATTCCATTGACCACCGCACGTGACAGCGCAGGGCACACAGATGTTAACCTTTGAGGTAACGTCTTTCTTGGCTACTGGCGTTCAGAGCACCTTTTTCAAGTGGTACGATTTCGGTCGAGTGAGCGAGTTATACCCAAGCACCGACAGAGTGGCGCCGCGTCCTGTATTCTTACAACCTGTCCAACAGACGGCCGGATCCAGATAGTCACACCGGTTCATAAAGACAGTTCCGGTTTCCACCTGGGTGCCAATTTTGGATGCGCGGTCTGCATCTTCGGTCCAAAGGCTGACAGTCAAACCAAATTCACTGTCATTCATCAGCTCAATCGCCTCCTCATCTGAGGAAACCTTCATGATACCAACAACCGGGCCAAAGCTTTCATCCCGCATCACGCGCATGTCATGCGTGACATCCACCAAGATCTGCGGTGCCAGATAGGCGCCACCGTCATCCGCAGGAAAATTGGCCGGATCAATCAGAGCTGTCGCACCGTCGGCGATGGCCTCTTTGACCTGATCCCGAACTTCTTGCGCAAACCGGACATTGGCCATCGGCCCAAGGGTCGTGCCCTCTTCCAAGGGATTTCCCAACTTCAGCTTGTTCACCTCAGCAACTGCTTTTTCGACGAATTCATCGAATTTGCTTTCATGAACGTAAACGCGTTCGATCCCACAGCAGCACTGGCCAGCGTTGAAGAAGGCGCCATCCATCAATGTAGCAACGGCCGCGTCCAGATTGGCGTCGTCCATCACATAGGCCGGGTCTTTGCCACCGAGTTCAGTTCCGACGGCGGTAAAGGTTCCAGCCGCAGCACGTTCCATCGCCTGGCCACCGCCAACCGACCCTGTGAAGTTCACAAAACCAAAATGGCCTTCACCAATCAACTCGGACGTGGTGCTGTGGTCAAAGAACACGTTCTGCAGGACATCAACTGGGAAGCCCACTTCTTCAAAGGCTTTCACGATGAATTCGCCGGCGATCAGAGTTTGTGCAGCGTGCTTCATGATGACCGAATTACCCGCAATCAACGCTGGAACCAGAGAATTGATGGTTGTCAGGAACGGGTAATTCCACGGCGCGACGATAAAGACGACGCCCACCGGTTCTTTCTCAATGCGGCGTTCGAACCTGTCGCTGTCTTCTGTCACGATGGGTTTCAAGGTGTCTTCGGCGATCTTGGCCATGTACTCGGCACGCTCGATGCAGCCGTTGAATTCAAAGAACAAGTCCTTCGGACGACCCATCATGTTGGCCACCGCCAACGCAGATTCGTCACGATGCGTGGCAAGCTGTTTGATCGCTTTGACAACCAGATCACGACGTTCCGCCACCGGTCGTGCAGCCCAAGCCTTGCCCGCAGCTTTGCTGCGTTCAATGCGTGACAACGCTTCATCTTTCGTCATTGCCTGGCGGGTCACATAGACTTCATCGTTGATAGGCGAGACGCATTTAATTTCCGTCATTACTTTGTTCTCCTCTGCGATCAGCGCAGCTTTTCCTTGAGCTTGTAGTACATCATGCCCACCGCTATGGCCTGGCTGCCAAGCGTGCGGGTAAATGGTAACTTCGTGTGGTGTACGTTCTCGTAGATCAGGTACTCGGTCAGATCTCCGCAGATGGCATCGGCCATGATCTCACCCAGAATATGGGTCAACGCAATTCCATGCCCCGAGTAGCCTTGCATATAGAATACATTCTCGCCGATTTTCCCAACCTGCGGAATGCGATTCAGGACGATCCCATCGATACCTGCCCAGCTGAACTCGATATCGATGCCTTTGAGGCGCGGGAAAGTTCGTTCTAGTGCTGGCCGCAATTCAGCACCGATGTCTTGGCTGTCGCGGCCGGAATAGTTGGTACCACCACCAAACATCAAACGGTGATCAGCCGTGCAACGGTAATAATCCAGAACAAACCGACAGTCGTAGACCGCCAGATTGTGCGGGTTGATTTGGCGCGCGACCTCTTCGCCTAGTTCGACGGTGGCCATGTTCGCCAACGAAGCTGGGAACATTTTGCCCTTAAGCTCTTTTTGTTCCAGGTGATGATAGGCGTTGCCTGCAATCAGAACCCTGTCAGCCACAACCCGACCGTGCTCGGTGATCAACACCGGTCGGCCCGAGCCATGCTCGATCTTCAAGACCTGTGAATTCTCATACACCATCGCGCCCAGGGACTCTGCAGCGCGCGCCTCTCCGACACACAAGTCCATTGAGTGCACATGCATATTGCGCCGGTTCAGCAAGCCGCCGCAGTAGATATCTGTTTCCAGATAATTTGGGATGCTTTCGCCATCGACCAGCTCAAGGTCGTCGCCCATTCCTCTTTTCAGCGCCTCATCATAGATCGCCTTGAGCTCATCTAGATGAGAAGCCTTCATCGCAGTTTGAAGGTGACCAAAACTCAGATCGCATTCGATACCGTATTTTTCGATTCTGTTCCGAATGATGTCGTGACCACGCCAGCGTGTTTTCCAGACCACATCGTCTGCTTCGCTCCCGACGGAGCGGCGAAACTCACGCGCCATGGCCTTATCGCCTGACAAACTGCCTGTAACCTGCCCACCATTTCGCCCGGTTGCACCCCAACCGACTTTGTTGGCCTCCAGCAACACGACCTTCTTACCTCGCTCTGCAAGTTCAACAGCGGTTGCAACTCCGCTGAAGCCGCCGCCGATAATTGCAACATCCACATCAGTGTTTTCTGCCAGTTGAGCAAAGCCCTTCGTATCGCGGGCTGTCGCTGCGTAGTAAGAGTTCGCGTGCATTTAGGTTCCTTTTTGATCAAATTTATATCGAGCCAACTCTAAGCGCAACTGTTGTTTCCGCAACCCTCTAATGCATTCTATTTAGGCGGCTATCAAAAATTTTCTTCCATCCTCACACCTGAAAGCGATTCGAAATTTTCGTCAAACAAAACGTTTTTTATCAAATGTTGACCAGCGCCCCCGACGCCTACAGCAGCAACCTCAGGCAACGGGGCTGTCAAAACTCAATCCGCTTCTTAGAGGCGCCAAAACGTCCCAAGCAATGGTTATGATTACGTTTCTCCAATTTGGGTATTTTCAATTTTTCAGTAGCTAACTGCAATTTTATAGTCAACTATATCTTTTTTATTGCCTCACGCTCGGCCAGAGACTATGACGAGCCAATGGCGGGTCTGCGTGAACAACAGAAAGAAAAAAGAAAATCGGCTTTACTGAAGTCTGCCGCATCTCTGTTTGGGAAGAGGCGCTACAGTGAAGTAAAGCTAGAAGAGATTGCGAAACTTGCCGAAGTTTCTCCGCGAACTTTGTACAGCTACTTCAGCACAAAAAATGAGTTGCTGCTGGCCGTTATTGTCCGCGATTTTGATTTGGCCTTCAAACGCGGCCAAGAAGTAATCGATTCAGACACTGTAAGCGCGCTGGCCGCGATCAACTCACTCTCCGTCTGTCATTTCGCAATTGATCATCAAGGACTTACGCGAGAAATGTGGCGTTTTGGAATTGCCGCGTTTGTCTGCGACCCGGATCCACATTTCGCCTTTGAATACGAGAATTGCCTGCGAAAAGTACGTGATCAATTCGAGCGGCTAGTCAACAAATTGAAATCCAACGATTTGCTGCCGCAATCCTTAGATTCCGAAATGTTTGCCCAAGTCCTTGAGAGCAGCGCGACGCAGCTTTTCCTCGAGTTTGTTCGAAACAGTGAAACGCCAATTGAAGCGCATCATTCCAAATTGAACACAATGAACGCTCACATACTGGGGCTGGTAGCATGTCGCTAACGAAGTGGGTCAGCATCTCGGGCACAACTGAATTGCCAAGCCCCGCGACAAGAGATTCCTCTTCCGGAGGGACAACGAATTGTTTCGCTGCCCGTAGATGCAACAGAAAGCAGAGAAGCGAGAAATCTCAAACTTAGGGTGACGCGCCTTGCGTCATGGGAATCGCGGCGGTCTTGGTGTCCGGCTTTCAACAGCAGAACATCATTACAACTGCAGAACAGAAGAAACCGGAATAGCCGGGAGGAGGCTGGAAATGAGTGATAACACCATAGAACCTGGAAGTACCCGAAGACGAACACTTCCACGAAACGGGGCTGCCGCAGGTTTAGTACTGGGCTTTTTGCTTGCTGCCACAAGTTTGATTGTGAACCTCGCCCCAATTGTTGTAACGGGTGTATCAGATGCCTATGGGCTAGATGCTGACACTGCTGGATTTGTCTTTGCGGCCAATGTTTTGGGTACGTCCTTGGGGGCTTTGGTCCTTTCTCCTCTCGTTGAAAAGATCAATTGGCGAAAATCAGCTGCTGTCACCATTGTACTGATGATTGGTGTCGATTTTGCAACGGCGGTACTGGGCATTAACGCAAACCTGTTCGTTCTTAGATTCTTGAGCGGGCTGGGCGTCGGCGCAATGATCGCGATGGTGTTTTCGGTTTACTCGAAGACCTCGCACCCTGAGCGCATGATAGCGTACTTCACCCTGCTCGTGATCTTTTTGTCCGGCAGCCTGTTGGTCATACTGCCGGTGTATATTGAAGAAGTAGGCATCAGCGTTCTTTGGTACACGTTAATCGTGTTCTACGCCCTTGCGCTGCTGACCTTGCCCTTCCTGGATAGTTACCCACCGCTTCCAGACAAAGACGAAGCCACCTCGACGCACCGTGCGCCTGCTTTGTTCATCGCATCTATTCTGCTGGCAGTCTTCCTTTTCCAAGTTGGGACAATGGCATCATTCATTTTCGCAATTGAAATCGGAATATCGCACGGCATGGATTTCGCAATGGCGAGCGGCATCGTCGGTGTGACGTACTGGGTTGGTGCAGCCGGTGCATTGTTTGTCATCTGGTTGGCCACAAAGAAAGGCCGGACAAAGCCACTTTTGTTCCTTGGAATACTGGTCAGTTTCGGGTCGCTGTTTCTCCTCTCTTCGTTTATCTGGGCGTTCCTGTTTGCCTGCGTGACCCTCTCCCTCGGGTTCTCGATGTATCTTCCATACCTCATGGGCGTGGCCGCAGAGATGGACAACACGGGTAAAGCTGCCGCATTTTCAGCGTTCTCCAGCAGCGTTGGGCTTGCCTTCGGTCCTGCTATTGGCTCGCTGCTTGTTGGCGACGATGACTTTAGCAAAGTCGTCTATTTGACCGCTGGCCTCTATTCGATTTCAGTACTCTTGGCCTTTGCACCCGCAAAGATGCTGGACAAGAAAAACTACTCTGAGAGGGTCACTTGGTAACAATACCACTGCCCAACTCCTGAGATGGCAGAGTGATCCAAATCACGGTCTAAAATCTGACCCTTACCGGGATACTTTCGGTAAGGGTCACGTTTGTTTAGTCGATCAACAATTGGGCAGTCTCAGCTGGGCCGGTAATCGGCAACTGAAACCAAGGAACATGCTGCGAAATCGTTTGAGCAAAGTCTCAACCTGCAAAAATCGTTTTCGGTAGTCACCGGGCGTCAAACTCACGATTTTATGAAACGTCTTACGAAAAGCTGAAACATCCGTATAAGCTGTCGAAAAGGCCTATTGAAACGTACTCAAGCAGCAGAGACAATACCCCAACAATCCTGGAAACAGATCCGTAAACGATCAGAATACGAACTCATGTTTCGACTGTTGAACAAAACCCTCAATCTGGACGGAGTTGTTGATGCGTTCCCATTTCCGCTCATAAATTGACTTAAGAAATTCAATCATCAGCCTCACCATTGAAGAAAACTCGCCATGAAAAAACCCTGCATAATCTGTGTTGCCATCACCGGTTCGCTGCCCACAAAAGCCGACAATCCTGCGGTACCGGTCACGATCTCTGAGCAAGTGAATTCGACACATGAAGCCTTTGAGGCTGGCGCATCAATCGTGCACTGTCATGTCAGAAATGACGACCAGTCTCCCAGCTCAGATCCAGAACGATTTGCCCGGCTGAAAGAAGGAATAGAGCAGTACTGCCCCGGTATGATCATACAGTTTTCTACGGGTGGCCGTTCGGGCGCTGGCAAAACGCGCGGAGACATGCTTTCACTTCAGCCGGACATGGCGTCGTTATCTGTCGGCTCCAACAATTTCCCGACCAGAGTTTATGAGAATCCGCCTGATCTGGTGGCCTGGCTTGCATCTGAAATGATCAGATACAACATCACTCCGGAAATTGAGGCCTTTGATTTAAGCCATATCCACAAAGCCGTAGAAATGCACAATGCTGGAGCGTTGCACGGCCGTCTATATGTTCAGTTCGTCATGGGTGTTAAGAATGCAATGCCTGCAGATCGAGACACATTGAACTACTACATTCGTACTCTCAACCGGCTTTCGCCAGAAGCCGAATGGTGCGCGGCCGGGATCGGACGCCATCAAATTGAGTTGAATGAATGGGCAATCGCAGCAGACGGTCATATTCGCACGGGCCTTGAGGATAATGTCCGCCTCGACAAAGAAAATCTCGCGCCGTCGAATGCAGCTCTTGTGAAACGGGCCACCGACATTTGCCACAAATACGAGCGGCCCGTTGCGACCGCCCAACAGGCGCGGGAGATCTTAGGATTGAAGAAGCTGGTTTAACATCAAACCAATCTATCTGCATTTTATTGGCGGAAAGCAGGCTTGAAGCCCAGCTGACCAACAGTGTGAGCTAAACAGGGATGATGACCGAGCTTTTGACGGTGCGCATACTCACGAAACTCTCAACCTTGGCAATGCAAGGCAACTTTGTGAGCCTGTTCATCAGGAACGTCTCATAATCAGTGATATCTCGCGCGACGGTCTTGATCAGATAGTCGTATGAGCCAGTCATAAAACTGCATTCAATAACATTGGGGTATCCCTGGATGGCTTTCTCAAATTCTTGAGTGGCGTCGCGCCCTTGATTGTTCAGGATGACGCTGACGTAGACAACTAGTGAGAAACTCAGCAAGGACATCGAAGTCACGTTCGAAAGACCAGGTATCTATGGCTACGTGTGCGCACCGCACGAAGCCATGGGCATGGTTGGCCTGGTTATCGTGAATGGCGAAGGCAAGCTGGCTAACCTGGAAGCATCGAAATCCGTGAAACATCGCGGTCGCGCCAACGTTGTCTTTGATGAACTTTGGACCGAAGCGGAAGCGTCAGGCTTACTTAGTTAACCGGTGCTGCAGTGTCGCGCGTCTTTCGCGCAAGAGTAGTTGAATGGAAGCGGCTCCACAGTTTTCCACGAAGAAAGGGTAATAGCCCTCCCGTCTGATTGGCTTGGCTTCCTGCTGATCAGACTAGACCGGACATTCTCAACAACAGTGCGTTCCAGGTCTCTATTGATCCGAATGCGTCCACAGAGCCGTCTTGCAGCGGTTGGGATTTTTGATCTCAGGCCTCAAATATACCAGTCAAACGTTAGAGATTAAGAGTACGTCATCAGCACGTTTGCGAAGTTGATTGCGCAATGCCTGGATGAAAATGCGTCCTTTGAACTGTATATCGCACCAAGGAAACCGCACCACCGCTTATGTCGATCCGACGATTCAAGCCTCGGTCAGGTGCTTCCTGACAGTTGGGTCGATCTTATTGCTTTGGATTGGGTAAATACCACAAGCAGCAATTGCCTCGCGCGCAGTGACACGCTCGTGCAATCGTTTCCAGATTGTTTTGGCAGCATAGGGATGAGGGTACGGGCGCCAGGCGACGCCCATGGTCATTCCTCGCAGATACTTCAGCTGCTGGCGATGAGCGGAGTACAAGATGGTATTGGCAACGCTACCTTCGCGCGCGAGTTCGTGTTCAGTTACAAATATCCTGTTGCCACGCATTGTCACTAAGCCAGCGTAACGCGAAATCTGGTGCGTGCTTTTATCCTGTGAAGTGGCAATCTCCCGGGAGCGGCTCGTGATAAGTCCATCCACTTCCTGAATGCGGATCAACGAACAAAAGATCTTTCCTTCCCAAGATGGCGTGCAGAAGTATGAATGATAGAAACCTGCGTAACGCCGAAGGTTTTTCTGTTGCCCCCGAAAGGGATCCAAAAACGCGTCTGTAGGTGTTTTGCCAACTTGCGGTAGGACACCCTTTAGCATGCGTTCAAAGCTTGTTGTTTCAGCGAACAGGTCCGCTTCTGTTAGATCGAAGTGACGCGCAATTCGGCGCATGTTGTGGGCTGAAGGAAGGCTAGAACCATTCAGATAACGATTGAATTGCTGCCTGTTGACGCCGATGTCGCGACAGATCTGCGAAATGCTGCCGTGTTCTGCACATAAAGACTTTAGGTTTGCGGAAAAATTTTCTGTCATAGGTAAAACCTTTCGCGTTTTGACGCTATATCACTACAGATAGCGTCAGTTCGCATAAGTTCGCACAATTTGTTTTCCCTGCAAATTAGTTTCTTCTTGGGCATCAGTTCGCAACAGACAAGCTTCTAGATGCCAGTTCAAACCATCGAAAACACATGGATCACACTCTCCGATGGGCGGAGGCTTGCTGCGCGTATCTGGTTACCCGACACAGGTCCAGCACCGGCCATATTGGAATACCTGCCTTACCGCAAACGCGATGGCACAGCGCCTAGAGATGAAACTACCCACAGAGTTTTTGCCGAGGCAAACTATGCATGCGTCCGGGTCGACATAGCTGGCACCGGGGACAGCGAAGGGCAATTCGACGACGAATACTCTGAGCAAGAACTGCGTGATGGCGAGAAAGTAATAGCCTGGATCGCGGCGCAGGATTGGTGTGACGGTCATGTCGGGATGATCGGAATATCGTGGGGCGGATTCAACGGCTTGCAATTGGCCTTTCGCCGACCACCAGCTTTGAAAGCTGTGATCAGCGTCGCCTCGACCGTGGATCGCTATGCGGATGACATCCATTTTATGGGTGGATGCCTGCTGAGTGACAACATGAACTGGGGCAGTCAGATGTTCGCTTATCTGACGCGCCCTGCTGATCCGGACATACGTGCAAATTGGCGAGAGGATTGGCTGGCACGCCTGCAAAACGTGCCATTCTCTGCTGCGGATTGGCTGCGCCACCAAACCCGTGACTCTTATTGGAGGCATGGCTCTGTTTGCGAGGATTGGTCTGCCATTCAGGTCCCGGTTTTGGCAATCACAGGGTGGGCGGATGCCTATGTGAATGCGCCTCCAGCTTTGGTGGAGAACCTGACGGTGCCAACCAAGGCCGTTATTGGACCGTGGGAACACCGATATGCGCATATTTCGAAACTTGATCCCGCAGATTTCCACTCTGAAGTTATCGGGTGGTTTGATCGCTGGCTGAAGGGCCAGGAAAATGGTGCTGAGGATTTGCCTGCCTATCGGACATACATGCAGGAACACTTTAATCCGACGCCGCAAAATGGGCCTCGGCAAGGTCGTTGGATTGCAGAAGCAAACTGGCCGTCGCCGCACGTACAGGAACAGATTTTGCATTTGGCACCCGGTGGATTTTCCGAAGGCCCGAACACTGGTTCCGTAGCTATCGCGTCGCCTTGCCATATTGGTCTGCAAAGCGGGTATTTCTGTGCCGGCATGCGGATCGACAATGAGCTGCCCGGAGATCAGTCAAGCGATGACGCCATGTCGGTCTGTTTTGACAGCGCGCCATTGCAAGCACCGCTGGAGTTACTGGGGCGCGTTAAATTGAAGTTTCAGTTTTCGGTAGATAGGCCTGTCGCCCAGCTTGTTGCGCGACTGTGCGATGTGTCGTCCGAGGGTATTTCACAACGTATCAGCTATCGGTCGCTGAATCTGTGCCACTACCGCAGTCATGAAACGCCCGAAACCCTACGGCCCGGAGAGATTTACGAGGCCGAGATTGCCCTGAATGAATGCGCGCACCGATTGCGTGAGGGCCATGTTTTGCGGCTGGCCTTGTCGACGTCTTACTGGCCGATCGTCTGGCCGGCACCGAATGCCGTTGAGGTGACATTGCATTTGCAGGATTGCTCCCTGCATCTGCCGGTGCGCGAAGTCATGCATGAAATACAAGCTTCTGAGCCTAGCCGGGCTCAGGATTACCCGGTTCTTGATGCCGAGCAACTTCGGTCACCTGCGTCGCAATCCGAGCAGATCGAGACCGAAGACGGCCAGATAGTTCTGAAGACGTTTGATGACTACGGTAAATCGCGCGATCCCTACCACGATCTGATTGTCGGTAGCGATGTGCGCATGCACTACGGCATTCACCCAGGTGATCCCTCCACCGCATGTTTCGAGACGGCTTGGAATTTCACTTTTGAACGAGAGGATTGGCAAGTCGCCATCTCAACCCGGTGCCGCATGAGTTGCGATACGCAGAATTTCTATCTCTACCGCCAACTACGCGCCACTGAAGGCGCAGACGAAATTGAAGTTCTGACAAAGGAATGGTCCGAAACCGTTCCGCGTGGGCTTCTGTGATTTAATCCAAGGGAGGATACTATGAAGATCGAATGGACAAAGGCCAATGTAGGTCGCCGGGGGTTCCTGAAAGGTGCAACCGCTCTTGGGGCGGCCACGGCGCTTCCGATGGGGTGGGCAAACCGCGCGTTTGCGGCGGACGATGGTGTGCTGCGGGTGCGGGCTTATGGCGATGCACAGAACATGGATCCGGCACATTCCGTTGGAGTCGTCGAAGAAGAAGTACATGCATCGATCTACAACAAACTGATCCAGTACAAACCAGGCGAGGAATGGGGCTGGCAGCTGGATGCGGCGACGATGATCGAACAGGTTGATCCAACCCATATCAAGTTCGCATTGCGTGACGATATCGGATTCACCAACGGATTTGGCGCCATGACCGCCGAGGACGTCAAATTCAGCATGGAACGGATCGTGGACGACGCGACCGACAGTCCCAACAAGCCCGATCTGGGGCCATTCAGCCATGTGGAGGTGACCGGTGAGCGCGAAGGCACGATTGTGCTGAATAAGCCTTTTGCACCGATCTGGTCGATCGCCCTTCCGTACATTACCGGCAACATCGTCTCAAAAGCAGCGGTCGAAGCTGCCGGTGGCCGGATTGGCGCTGATCCGGTTGCCGAGTCTGGCCCTTACCTGCGGGACAGCTGGTCGCCCAAGGAAAAGACCGTTCTCAAGCGTAACCCCGATTGGAAAGGGGATGCTCCTACCTGGGATACTGTCGAAATCTATCCGATCGACGATGAAAACACGGCCGAGATCGCGTTCGAGGCGGGTGAACTGGATGTAACCCGCGTATCGCTGGGCTCGGTCGAGCGTTATCGTGCCGGGGTTCCCAATGGTGGATCGCTGGTCGAGAAACCCTCCCTGTATTATGTCTGGATGGGAATGAACGTAGACCATCCGAAGCTGCAAAATCAAAAACTGCGGCAGGCGATTCAACACGCGGTGGATGTACCCAGCATTCTGGAGGCGGCATATTTTGGTGCTGCGGAACCAGCAACTGGCATTATCGCACCGGGCCTTGCCGGGCATAGGCCTTCTTCGCTGGTGCCACCGGCGGCGGATTTTGAAAAGGCGGCGCAACTGCTCGCGGAATCCGGTGAAACCAACGTTACACTGACTCTGGATACGCTGAACAAGACGACTTTTACAACAACTGCCCAGATCATTCAGGCAACGCTGGCACAGATCGGGATCACGGTTGAGGTGAACGTTCTGGAATCCGGTGCGTTCTGGGCATCTGGAGACAATGAGAACCTGCAGCTTGTTCTGAACCGCTATTCGATGACCCCGGACCCATATTATGCGACGTCGTGGTTCACGCCCGAACAGATCGGAAAATGGAACTGGGAGCGTTTCAACAGCCCTGAATTCAATGAAATTCATGAAACCGCGGCTGCGGAAACGGATATCGCAAAACGGGCAGAAATGTATCAGCGCGCGCAGGATTTGATGGAAGAAAGCGGCGCTTATCGCTTCATCACCCACGAGGCCACACCGGTTATTCACAGCGCACGCGTCATTCCGGCACTGCGGCCAGATGGCCTGTCTCTGCTTCGGTATTTCGGCAAGGCGACCTGATCTCCCCAGGTCGACCGGGTGCGGCGGGCGCGTGACGTTCGCCGCACCAAAAACAACGCCATCAAGCCACAAGGAGCCAGTTGGCTATGTTGAATTTCGCAACCCGTCGCTTCGGGCTGTCGCTGCTCATCCTGTTCGTGGCGGTCACCGCCATGTTCCTGATGATCCGCGCCGTGCCAGGCGACCCGGTCCAGATCATGCTGGGTCCGCGCGCCACGCCCGAGCTTCAGGCCCAACTCACCGCAGCGCTGGGGCTTGATCAACCAATCTGGAAACAGCTTTTGATCTTCTATGGGAATCTTCTGCAGGGTGACCTTGGAACCGATGTTTTCTCGGGCCGGTCCGTGACCGAGATTGTGTTCCAGCAGTTGCCATTCACTCTGGAACTGATTTTTGCCTCGATCCTGTGGTCTGCAACACTGGGGATTGCACTTGGCGCATATGCAGCTGCGCATCCAAACACGTTGATCGACAGGATCGCTGCTGCCGTTTCAGTCAGCTTTGTCGCTGCCCCAGCCTTTGTTGTTGCACTCTTGGCGCTTTTGATTTTTGCCGTGCATCTGCAATGGTTCCCGGCAATCGGCGCCGGAGAAGGGTTCTGGGACCGCCTTGACCATCTGGTTCTGCCCGCGTTCGCCATCGGCCTCAGCTGGGTTGGCTATATTGCCCGGCTGGTGCGGGCGTCGATGCTGGAAGTTATGGGCGAAAGCCATGTGCGCACGGCCCGAGCATTTGGTATCGCTGAGCGACGTGTGGTCATGGTTTACGCATTGCGTATCGCCATTCTGCCGGTGGTCACAGTGATCGGGGTTGGGATGGGCTTTCTTCTCAGCTCGGCCGTTTTTGCTGAAATCGTCTTTGCCCGTCCAGGCTTGGGCAAGTTGGTTATCGATAGCATTACGACCCGTAACTACCCGATTGTGATGGGCACGGTCCTTGTATCTACGGCGTTGTTCGTGGTGTCGACCGCATTGGCTGATCTGATCAATGCGTTGCTCGACCCACGTGCACGCACAGCTCATTGAGGAGGGAGCGTTATGGAAAAATCTCGTTCCGAACTTGGCCAGATTGTAGTCGGCGTCGCCCGCGACCCGCTTGGTCTTATGGGCTTAATCATCGTCGGTGTTATCGTATTCTGCGCCATCTTTGCCTATTGGATCGTGCCCTATGACCCGATTGCGATGGATATCAAATCCCGCTTGCAAGGACCGTCCGCGGCACATCTACTGGGCACAGATCAACTAGGGCGCGATACGTTTTCGCGGGTAATCGCTGGGGGCCAAGTTGCGCTCAAGGTGGCGTTGCCCGCCGTGTTCGGCGCAATGGCGATTGGCCTGACGCTGGGCATGATTGCTGGGTATGGGCCGAAATGGCTTGATAACCTTCTGATGTTGTTTTTCGATACCATCCGATCATTTCCGACGGTAATGTTCGCGCTGGCCGTTGTCGCCCTAATCGGGCCCAGCCTGCAGACGGTGGTCTTCGTCGTCATGGCAACCTCAATCCCAACTTATGGGCGCGTTGCGCGAACTCAGACACTGACGCTGCGCAACTCTGAGTTCATTCTGGCCGAGCGGTCGATGGGGGCCAGCATGGCGCGCATTCTGGGCGTGCATATGCTGCCTAATATAATCGGCGTGTTAGCGGTGCTAGCCGCGATGGATATCCCCACTGTCATCGCGCTGGAGGCTGGCCTGTCCTTTTTGGGGCTGGGTGTGAAACCTCCGACTCCCAGCTGGGGGGCATTGCTTAAGGATGGCTATTCCCTGATCCGCCAGACGCCTTGGCTGGTGGTAGGCGGAGGCCTTCCGATCATTCTGGCGACGCTTGGCTTCACGTTCCTGGGTGAAAGTCTGCGCGACGTAGTTGACCCGAAACTGAGGAAACAACGATGACCGAAACACTTCTGGAAATCGACCACCTCAGCGTCGATTATGAAACTGGCCGCGGCGACCTCAAAGCCCTGAGAGACATAACTTTCGACGTCAACAAAGGTGAAATCGTCGGCATCGTCGGGGAATCCGGCTGTGGCAAATCCACCCTGATCTCATCCATCCTGCGTTTGACCGCACCCAATACGCGGTTCCGCGAGGGAGAAATCAGGTTCAAGGGGCAGGACCTGTTGCAGGCCTCCGAACGACATATGCGCGACCTGCGCGGGGCGGATATGTCGATTGTCTTTCAGGATCCTATGCAAACCCATAATCCTGTTTTGACCATCGGGCAGCAGATGCTGGACATTCAGCACCGTTCAAAACAGTCAAAAGCCGACAAGCTGGCCCACGCGGCCAAGATGCTGGGCGCTGTTGGCATTCCCGATCCCGAAGCGCGGCTGAAGCAGTATCCGCATGAATTCTCGGGTGGCATGCGCCAACGGATCGCCATCGCAATGGCGTTGATGTCAGAACCCGACCTTTTGATTGCGGATGAGCCGACAACGGCGCTGGATGCGACGCTTGAGGTGCAGATCATCGAGCGCCTGCAAGAGCTGCAGCGCGAGTTTCACTGCGCCATCCTGTTCATCTCGCACCATTTGGGTGTAATCGCAGAACTCTGCGATCGGGTGGTGGTGATGTATGCGGGCGCGGTTGTCGAAAGCGGGGATGTGCGTGAGATTTTCCACGATCCCAAACACCCCTACACCCGCCGTCTGATCGAGTGCGATCCTGGCCACATCAAAGAGCGCGCCCGTGTTTTGCCAACCATCCCCGGTGAAGTGCCCGATCTGGCCAACCTTCCGGAGGGCTGCATTTTCCGGGACCGTTGTGATCAAGCCATGTCACGCTGTGCCACCGAAGTGCCGCCACTGGATCAATTGAAAGAAGGCCATCACGCAGCATGCTGGCTGAACCACGAGGAGGTCACAACATGAGCTTGCTAAACGTCGTGGGCCTAAAAACCAGCTATGGCCCGGTCAATGTATTGGCGGGTGTAAGCTTTACCGTAGAACCCGGCGAGACCTACGCGCTGGTTGGTGAAAGTGGTTCTGGCAAAACCACGGTTATTCGCGCCATTGCGGGTCTCGCGCCTGCGCAAGATGGTTCGGTTACTTTTGAGGGTCAGGAAATTCGGGGCGCGCCGGAAAGTGTCATGCGCCCGTTGCGCAAAGACATGACAATGATGTTTCAGGACCCAGTCGGCAGCCTCTCGCCACGCCTGACCATCCGCAGCCTGATCACCGAACCCTATCGCATTCAGGGCATGAAAGACCGCGATCTGGATGCCGAGGCCAAGCGTCTGTTGGAAATGGTGAACCTGCCTACACATTTTGCAGACCGGTATCCTTATCAACTGTCAGGCGGCCAGGCGCGGCGTGTGGGCGTAGCACGCGCATTGGCGTTGGAACCCAAGCTGATCCTTGCGGATGAGCCAACAGCTGGTCTGGATGTGTCGGTACAGGGCGAGTTGCTGAACCTGCTCAACGATCTGCGCGAAAGGCTGGGTTTGGCGATGGTCATCATCACGCATAACCTCAGCGTTGTGCGCCACGTGGCCGATAGAATGGGCATCATGTATCTGGGCCGTTTGGTCGAAGAGGGCACAACCGAGACGATCTTCAACGACCCGCGCCATCCCTATACGCGCTGTCTTCTGAGTGCCAATCCAGAGCCGGACCCGGACGCGCGATTGGAACGGATCGCCCTCAAAGGGGAACCTCCCAGCTTGCTCAAGCGTCCTTCGGGGTGTGAATTCCGCGAACGTTGTCCTTTTGCCAAGGACATATGCACCCAGACCCCGGAATGGGAAGTGAACAGCGGCCACGGGCTGCGTTGTCTGGCACCACTGTCTTAGTAGGAAATACAATGCCAAGCACACTCTACTTTAATGGCACAATCCTGACCATGGATGCGCAGAACTCTTCGCCAGAGGCAGTTCTGACCGAAGGCAACAGAATTCAGGCAGTGGGTGCTGAGGCTGACCTGCGCGCACGCATGCCTGCGGACGCGCACGAGTATGACCTGAACGGTCGCACTCTTATGCCAGCCTTTATCGACCCGCACGGGCATTTCCCGGATCCGGGGTTCATCCGGCTGTTTCGTGTTGACTTATCCTCGCCCCCATTGGGCGATTGCAAGAATATGGAGCAGGCGCTGGACAGGCTTCGGGAAAAGGCCAGCACAACGCCCGACGGTGAATGGGTCATGGGGGTGTCGTTCGACAATACGTCTATTCTGGAAAGCCGAATGCCCACGCGGTCTGAGTTGGACGGCGTGTCCCAACGCCATCCAATCTGGGTTATTCATGCGTCTGGCCACAACGGCGCAGCAAATTCTCTTGCGCTTGAGAGGCGCGGTGTTAGCCGTCAAACACCCGACCCGGAAGGCGGCCGCTTTGGCCGTGACACAAGAACCGGAGCCCTGACCGGATTGATCGAAGGGCTTTCGGCAATGGGTGAGATGGGCGACACGGATTTCCTGATCGACCGCAAAAGGTTTTGGAAGGGCTTTGACGCCTGTCGGGATGAATACCTGTCGCACGGAGTGACCTATGCCCAAAATGCCTGGGCGTCCCAAACCATGCTGGACCACTTCGCCAGTCTGCCTGCAGATAAGGACCCGGGAATTGACATAGAACTCTTGCCAGTGGGAAGTCTGGAGCCTGAGTTGTCTGCTGACTGGATCGACGCGAACTGGCCCGGTAACCCGCATTTCACACTGGGGCCGCGCAAACTGTTCACGGACGGAGCCTTTCAGTTACAGACCGCCTTTCTGTCTGCCCCCTATTTCAGACTGACGGACCCGGATCATCCTTGTGGTATGGTTTATACTTCGCAAGGTCAGCTGGATGCTGACGTTAGAAAACTCCATAGCAAGGGCTTTCAGATTCATTGCCACTGCAATGGGGATGCCGGCGCGGAGATGTTCATCGATGCTGTTGAAAAAACGCTTCACGTGCACCCACGCGAAGATCATCGTCACACAATTATTCATGGTCAGGCTTTGCGGGATGATCAGTTAGAGCGTATGGCTCAGCTTGGGCTTACCGTCAGCTTCTTTCCCGCTCATGTATATTATTGGGGAGATCGTCATTACGACACTTTCCTGGGGCCTGAGCGGTCCGAGCGGATATCCCCAGCGGCGTCAGCTGAACGGTACGGCGTGAGATATACGATCCACAATGATGCCTCAGTCACGCCGACACGCCCGATCCACCTGGCCCATTGTGCAGTAAATCGAAAGTCTGGCTCTGGCCGCGTGCTTGGCGAGGATCAAAAGATCAGCGTTCTGTCAGCTTTGCGTGCCCAGACCATCGACGCAGCCTGGCAGGTCTTCAAAGAGGATCAGCGGGGATCTATTGAACCTGGTAAAGTTGCCGACTTTGCGGTCCTTTCGCGTAACCCTCTTCATGATCCGGACAGCCTGACAGAGACACGGGTGCTTGAAACGATCCGCAACGGTCAAAGAGTATTTGCTGCCTCGCATGCCAAACAAAAAATCGAGCTCACCTAATGACGACCAAGCGTATTGCAATCGCAGGATTTCAGCATGAAACCAATTGTTTTGGTGTGACAAAAGCCGGTCTGCACGAGTTTGAAATGGCGGATTCCTGGCCCGGTATGTTGCACGATGGACAGGTTATCTCGGATACCGAGGGCATGAACCTTCCCATCGCGGGTTTTGCCGCAGCGGCAAAGGAGGTGGGTTTTGAGGTCATTCCGGTACTGTGGTGCTCTGCTGAGCCATCCGCTCATGTAACGGATCATGCGTTCGAAACGATTTGTGAGATGATGTTGAACGGAATTCGGGACGCAGGGCACATTGATGGCGTCTACCTAGATCTCCATGGGGCAATGGTTACCGAAAGCTTTGCTGACGGTGAAGGAGAAATTCTGCGTCGTGTACGTGAAGCCGTAGGTCCCGAGGTTCCAGTTGTCGCAAGTTTGGATCTGCACGCCAATGTATCCTCCGAGATGGTCGAACACGCGGACTACCTGTCGATCTTTAGAACCTATCCTCATTTGGATATGGCGGAAACCGGCGCCCGCTGTGTACCTATCCTGCAGCGTTTGATAGCGGGTGAAACACTTTCTAAGGCGTTCCAACCGGTGCCTTATCTCATTCCCCTGCATGCGCAGCATACCGGATCCGCGTTGTTCAACGAAATCTACCAAATGCCAGTTAGATTTGAGCGGCAGGAAATCTTGGCCGAAATTGCTCTTGGTTTCACAGCAGCAGATTTCCCGGACACCGGCCCGTCTTGCGTTGTCTACGCATCCACAGCCCAGAAAGCCGCCGCGGTCGCTGAAGAAATCGTCACCTTGTTTATTTCCCGGGAAACCGACCTCGATTGTTCTATGCTGTCTCTGGTGGAAGCCGTTTCGACTTGTCGTCAAAAGCGGAAGAAACCTGTTGTTCTCGCAGATGTTCAGGACAACGCCGGTGCAGGCGGAACGTCTGATACCACGGGACTGTTGGCCGCGCTGATTGAAGGTGGGACAAAGAATGTCTTGATGGGTTTGTTCCATGATCCGGAAAGTGCAAAGCAAGCCCATGAGGCTGGGGAAGGCGCTTTGGTCGAATTGGCAATTGGCGCAAAGTCCGGTTTGGCTGGCCAGATTTCAGTCAGAGCCGAGTTTGAGGTTCTGGCTTTGGGTGACGGCACTTGCCGCTATACCGGAGAAATGTATGGGGGTGGTGTCGCAACGCTTGGCAAGACGGCGGCGCTGCGTTTGGTTGGGCAAGAGGCCGAAATCGATCTTGTTGTCACAAGTCTACGCAATCAATGTCTGGATCGCGCGCATTTTACTCATATCGGCCTAACCCCTGAGAGTTATTCAGTGATTTGCGTCAAAAGTACCGCACATTTCCGGGCAGATTTTGAGCCTATAGCAAGAGATGTATTTGCGGTTTCTTCTCCAGGCGCTTTTCTCTGCGACCTTGAAAGAATCTCTTACAAATGTGTCGCCAGACGACTGCCTAACACTTGCAATGCTTCCACCTGCCGACAAAAATGAAGGTCAATTTAATTCGGAACTACTCATTCTCCGGCTGACCAATGAGAACAGGCATGCGATCGGGAGGCTTCCATTCTGTCGCTTGATTGAGAGGGTAATTTGAAAGGAAAGTGCTACTCGAAGCCGTGTTGAGGCGTTACGGCAAGCTGCTCACAATTCCTTTGATCTGAATGTCAGCTTTCGGCGTCGGATTTCAATTTTAACGCAAGTGCAGCGCACTTCTGCTTGCCCCCTATGCTAATGGTCGGTGCTGTTGGGTTGGGTCCACTTCCCGATATTCTGGCAATTACATTTCACGCGACCGGCATGCTGGCAAAGTTCTATGCGGAAGCCATCGACAACGTTGCTATCGCTCCTGTGGCGGCGCTTGAAAGCGCGGGAGCCAACAGAATTCAACAGTTGCGTTGGGCGATCTGGCCGCAGATGGCGCCTGTGATCATGCGCGATATCGTATTTCGGTTTGAGCTAAATCTGCGTGAAAGCTTGATACTGGGCATTGTCAGTGCCGGTGGCATCGGGTTGTATGTGCAAACCTATGTACGGTCGTTTCAGTATGAAAAGGCTGCGACCGTGACGTTGGCAATCATTGTTGTGGTTTCTTTGTCAGAGGCACTGAATACAGCGTTACAAAAACGATTTAACTAAATCTCTAGCTTGCATTCCTTCCCCCATGAGGGGCAATCTCAGGGCCTGTATTAAACCACCTTTCAAAGTCAGGCGCCGATGTCTTCGTGATCAGTAAGACATTCGGAATGATCGCGTAGAACTTCGAGAACGCGACAATCCGAGGTGTTGCCGCCACTGCATTCATGCACCATGCGCTCCAGCTCGGTCCGCAACGCTTCTAGCCGCTCCATTCTTTGCTCAATCTGTTTGAGTTGCCGGCGCGCGATACTGTCGGCTTCATGACATGGGCGATCCGGATCGTCGGACAAATCAAGCAGTTCACGTATCGCCTCAAGCGAAAACCCCAATTGGCGGGAATGACGGATGAATGCAAGGCGATCCAGTTCGGCATGGCCGTAACGCCGCTGGCCACCTTCAGTGCGTTCCGGTTCCGGCATTAGTCCGATCTGCTCGTAGTAGCGGATCGTCTGAACCTTGGTTCCTGTCTTTTTTCCGAGCGTTCCGATCGTCAGCATTTGGGTCCCCTTGCAAAGTTACAGCTTATGTAGGTTCGCGTCGGTACCGCACAATAGTAACTTCCAGCCGGTGGACCTGTGACACCCAGCCGCAGGCTCAAAATCCCCTTTGAACCTCTAGCAGGTAGAGGGTGTACATGCCGTTCTGAAACAAGAATCACAGGTGGACGGCTAACTTTGAAACTGACCGTATTTCAGAAAATCTTATGGGTACTGGCTGGTGTCGCAACGGCGGCATTTGCCTATCTGATGCTGTGGTCAGAATATAGACCTGCGCGGATTGAGGAGGGGTCTGTCCCGTTCGAAGCCAGGTTCGAACTGACAGATCACTCTGGCGTAGTTCGTACGCAGAACGACTTTGCGGGCAAATGGATGTTGGTGTTTTTTGGGTTCACCAACTGCCCGGACGTATGCCCGACAACACTATCTGAGGTAGCAGCAGTGCAGGAAGGCTTGGGAAACCAATCAAACCAAGTGCAACCCATCTTCATTTCAATTGACCCCGAACGCGACACTCCGGCCGTCCTGGCCGAGTATGTACCACTTTTCGATGCGGGGATCATTGGGCTTACAGGCACGCCAGAACAGATTGCGCAAACGTCTAGGACCTTTCCGATATTCTACGAACGGATCGAACAAGCCGCTGCACCGGACGGGTATACGATGGGGCATACCTCTCATCTGTTTCTGTTCAATGAGGAAGGTGGGTTCGTTCAGTCCTGGTCATATGGCACGCCTGCAGAAGAAATTCTTGCGGATCTGGAACAGAGACTCTGATAGCTATGCCCCAATTTTCCAAAGATACCCTTCTCGGCCTGGCCTGGGCGCTTGCCCTGGTTGCCTCTCTTTCTGTTCTGTTCATTGGAGAGATCCAGGGGCAGACGCCCTGCGTGCTTTGCTGGTTCCAGCGTGCGTTCATGTTCCCATTGGCGATAGTACTGGGGCTTGGTCTCTGGTGGCAGGACCAGAACGTGGGCCGCTATGGAATAGTACTGGCATTGGGAGGCGCCATTGTCGCCTTGTGGCACATGGGCCTGTATGCCGGTCTGATCCCCGAAAAGATCCAACCATGCTCAGCTAGCGGTCCGTCCTGCACGGACGCAAATCAAACCGTTTTGGGCATCCCGATTCCGCTGATGGCGCTCGTTTCATTCGCGCTAATCGGCGTTCTGTGCGCCCTTTCACTCAAGGAGAAACAAGTATGAACAGACGTGGCATGATTTTGTCCGTTCTCGCATTCGGTGGTGCCGGTTTCGGAGCCGCCACCTGGTACGTGAATCGTCCGACTGCTTCAAGCAATACCGAGCCTGTCGCACCTGAGATCGCTGAAACGCTCATCCGTTCTTACTCGCCTGTTCTTGGCCCCAAGGACGCACCGGTTACAATCGTCGAATTTTTCGATCCGGCTTGTGAAGCCTGCCGTGCCTTTCATCCGGTCGTGAAGGACATCATGGCACAGCATGGAAACCTCGTGCGCGTCGTGATCCGGTACACCCCTTTCCATGGCGAAGGCTCAGAGGAGGCGATCCGCGTGCTAGAGGCGGCACGCATGCAGGGGGTCTTTGAGCCAGTGCTGGAGGCCGTGCTGCGGGAGCAGCCCAAGTGGGCCGCGCATGGCGCGCCTGAGCCTGGCCTTATTATTCGGATTGCCGCAGTCGCGGGCCTGGATGCCGAGGCAGCGCAGGCGCAAATGCTCGCGCCCCAGACGGTTGGCGTACTCAATCAGGATCGCGCCGATGTCGAAGCGGTTGGTGTACGGCAAACTCCCACATTTTTTGTCAACGGCAAATCGCTCGATCCGTTTGGTGAGGCCGAATTGAGACACCTGGTCGCTGCAGAAATTGCAGCGCTGCAAAGCTGATCTGTAGCGAGAGGTACAATGAGACTCACTGCAATAAATACACTTCTGGCAGGTGTGCTAAGTGCATTCGGTCTGACGGTCATTTTCTCGGCGCCGGTACTGGCAGGGGGTGAAGATGTTGTCGTTGAAGATGTCTGGTCGCGCGCTTCTATCGGCAACAACCGGCCGGGGGTCGCTTAAATGACGATCCGCAACACCGGCAATGAGGCCGTCACGTTGACGTCTATCCGCACAGATATTGCGATGATGCCTGAGATTCATGAGACGTCGACCAATGCAGTGGGCGTCAGTTCCATGGCACCAGCTGGCGAGGTTGAAATTTCGCCTGGCGGGTTTGTTGCGCTTGAGCCCGGCGGGCTCCACGCAATGCTCATGCGACTGCAACGACCTATGACCGAAGGTGAAAGCTTTACGCTTATCCTTATCTTTGCCGATGGCGCAGAAAAGACCGTCAATGTTCCGATATTTGGCATTGCTGCGCGAGGCCCCGAGAACTGATGCGACGGCGACGCGTGCTCACATTTGGGGCTGCTGGAGTTGGTGCAATCGGCCTGACACTCTTTGCCGGATGGTGGCAAGTGGATGGGCCGGGAGCGGCTCAATCTGATCGCCTTCGTCCCCTTGCGTTATCGGACATGAACTTTCGCATGGTCGATCACGAAGGGGTCCCCGTGACCCCGCAATCGCTGGTCGGACGAGCGACAATGGTGTTCTTCGGGTTCACCTACTGCCCGGATGTTTGCCCGACAACACTCTCAGACATTTCCCTCTGGCTGGATGATCTGGGCAAGGACGCGGATGAGTTGAACGTCGCGTTCATAACCATAGACGCTGAAAGGGACACAGTCGAAGCGATGGCAGATTATGTCAGCTACTTTCATCCGGCTATTCGCGGATGGGTCGGCATATCGGACCAAATCGCTCAAGCCGCAGACGATTTTCGCGCCACTTATGAAAAAGTTCCGATGGACGATGGCGACTACACCATGAACCACACCGCAAGTGTTTTCCTGTTTAGCCCCACAGGCGAGTTTGTCAGCACCATCGACTATCATGAGCAGAGAGAATTCGCTGTGCCCAAGATCCGTCGCGCTTTGAAAAGTAGAACGGACGAAACCTCATGAGAGCAAAGATTTTAGCGACCACTGCAATCGCGATCAGCAGCGTTTCGATTGCTTCGATCGTGTTCATTGCATCGAACAGTTCTGAAATGAAGGCGCCTGCACCCACGGTCTTTCAGGTGCCCAAACTCCCTGCGGAACCACAGGTCACATCGGTTTCGTTGTTGAATGTACCATCGGCAGAACTCGCTCCAAGCCCCGTTTCGTTTCGACCTGCTCAGCCGAAACCCATTCAGGCAGAGGAATCTTTACCACCTGTTGAACCGCCTTCACGAACATGGACGCGCAAGCTTGCGGTGGGTGACACACTCGACATCGTGCTGTCTGAAGCCGGGATCAACGCAACCGATCGCGCCGAAATCGCACTTGCTCTAGGCGCTGAGTACGATTTGCGACGATTACGCCCGGGCCACTCCATAACAGTCGTTGAAACGGCAATGGATCAACCGTGGAGTGTGGAACTCGCCGTGGAAGATGGCGTAAGAATTGAAGTGATACTAAGCGAGACGTTTTCCACACGCGTGGTCTCACCAGAACCCGACACAGTCATTCTGGCCCTCAAAACGGAGATCGAAACTTCGATCTCATATGCACTGAGTAGCGCTAAGATCCCGGTTCGCTTTGCGATGGATCTCGCTCAGATGTTGAGCGGCACAGTGGATTTTCGGAAGGATCTGACAGGAGGTGAAACACTCCGTCTTCTCTGGCGCGAAGAAAGTATCGACGGCGAAAAGGTAGGCCAGCCGCAACTCATTTTTGCGGCGCTGGAAGTTGATGACCAACTCTACGAAATAGCATGGCCGGACGCGGAAAATGGTAGCGCCACAATCTATCTCGATGGTGAGCTTCTTCGCGTCTTTTCACAGCCAGTTGAGGGCGCGCGCCTGAGTTCAGTCTTTGGTCGGCGAAAACACCCGATCTACGGAAATGTGCGGATGCATACAGGTGTTGATTTTGCTGCCGCACGCGGCACTCCGGTACATGCGACAGCTCCGGGCCGCGTGTCTTATGTAGGTTGGCGCGGGGGGTATGGGCGCGTGGTTGAAATCACTCATGGATCGGACACGGTCACGCGATATACGCATCTTAACGCTACCGCCGATGGTCTATCCAACGGTCAGCGTGTGGAGGCCGGTGAACTGGTTGTGCGTGTCGGTTCGACCGGCACCGCGACCGGCCCCAATCTTCATTATGAAGTATTGGTCGACGGGCGCCCAACGGACCCGTTTTCTGACGACCGGCTTGCTGCCGCTGCAAATAACGAGGTTGAAAACGAAGCAACGCGAAAACGCTTAAGAAATGCTCGGGCTCAGCTTGAGAAGCAGCTGGGCAGTCCCGTCGCCAAAAAAAGCGAATCTAATTCGTGAGAGTTTCTTAAAACGGCTTCAGGTGCGCGGCTATCAGTTTGCCGGTATGCGCGCCTGAAGCGAACTGCACTGCAGAAGAACCAAATCAGAGGATGTAAGATGATGGCAATCGCGGGCGCCTTGGTTGGCGCCGTTTGGGGTGGGGTCCTGGCAAGGTGCCGGAATGGCAACAGCCTTGATATTCTTCAGTACGCCGCAGGATATGCCATCGCTTTTGGCCTGATGGCGTTTTTTCTTTCGATCGCAGTTGTGCGCCTGATGTAACGCGCCAGTAAGAGAGGTGGAAGCCGGACACCTTGAAGTCCGGCTTCCACTCTTATGTGGTCGCAGCGCCTATTCCCTGCGAGCCAAGGGTATTTGCCGCAGTCTGGGCGGTGTGATCTTCCGGAGCTTTCAGAAGCCGTAGGGCATTTGCCACGACCAGCAAGGACACTCCGACATCCGCGGCGATCGCACCCCACATGGATGCCAAACCAAATCCCGTCAGCGTGACAAACAATGCTTTGGTCGCAAGTGAGAAGCCGATGTTCTGATGGATGATCGACATGGTTCGACGTGAATGGTCGATCAGCCAGGGTACTTTAGCGATGTCATCAGTCATCAGAGCAATGTCTGCGGTCTCGATTGCAGCATCTGACCCAACTGCGCCCATCGCAACCGCATAATGTGCCCGAGCCATCGCAGGCGCGTCGTTGACGCCATCGCCGATCATCGCGACCATCTCGTGCTGTTCTGACAGTTCCTCAATCGCAGCGACCTTGTCTTCCGGCAGAAGCTGAGCCCGGACTTCGTCGATACCGACTTCGGCTGCCACCGCTCTCGCGGTTTGTTCGTTGTCACCTGTCAGCATGATGATCGACTTCACGCCCTGCGCGTGAAGCCGGGCAACGATGCTTCGGGCTTCGGGGCGAATGCGGTCCCGCAGCTCAAGCAAACCGGTGACTCCGTTCTCATCCCCGACAACCACAAGTGTGCTTCCCGCGCTCTCGATTTGGTTGCGCAACTCTGAAGGGATAGACGCGCCAAAGCCCTTCTCTTCTGCGAAGCGGTCAGAGCCAAGCCAGATGCCGCCGCGCTCGGTGCGGCCCTCCAGACCCCGACCGGGAACGGTCCGGATATCTTCAGCCGTCGAAATCGAAATGTCCGTCTGTTCCATCTTGGTCAAAATGGCGCGGGCCAGCGGGTGTGAAGATCGAACCTCGAGGCTGGCTGCACTCGCCAACAACTCCCGCTCGGACGCGTCGCCCAGCGGATAGACATTGGCGACTTCAGGCTCTCCCATGGTGATCGTGCCGGTCTTGTCCAGGGCCAGTGCGGTGGTACGCCCGGGGGCTTCGATATATGTACCGCCCTTAATCAGAACCCCGGCCCGGGCCGAAGCGGTCAAAGCGGCAACGATGGAAACCGGTGTGGAAATGACGAGTGCACAGGGGCAGGCGATGACCAGAAGAACAAGTGCATTGTAAAACCAGAAGCCCCACGATGCGCCAAATGCAAGCGGCGGGATCAGGGCGATAACCACTGCGACGATCATAACGATGGGCGTATAGATACGCGCAAATTTTGTAACCCACTGCTCAACCGGCGCACGGCGAGCATGAGCATCACCGACCATCCGGATGATCTTGGCAAGCACGGTATCGGACGCTGTTTTCGTCGCTCGTATTTTGAGGGTGCCTTCACCATTGATTGTGCCAGCATAGACCTCATCACCCAGCTCTTTGGGAACCAACGCGCTTTCACCTGTGATTGGAGCCTGGTCAACGGCACCGGCCCCTTCGATGACTTCCCCGTCAAGTGGAATGCGATCCCCACCCCGAACGATGAAGCTGTCACCGACAAAGACATCAGCCGCCGGGACCGTTGCCTCTGAGCCGTCAGCACGAACCAGCCGAACCGTCGGGGGGGCCAGATCAAGCAGCGCAGATACCGCGTTCCGAGCGCGTCCGACACTCCAGCTTTCCAGATAAAGAGAGAGCGAAAAGAAGAATGCCACGGTTGCCGCTTCGAAAAACTCACCCAGACCGATGGCGCCACTGACGGCAACAACCATCAAAAGGTTCATATCCGGCGAAAGGCGACGCGCCGAAGACCAGGCCTTGGGTGCCACCAACCAGACACCAAACAGGATCGCGACCACAAACAAAGCGGCCTCGGGCAAAGGCATCGGAACCTCACCATGTCCCGAAAACAGCCCGAGAGCACCGCCCATGCCTGTTTCGAAAATGTGCCAGCCAAAACCTGCTGCCCAAAACCCTCCGCTGAGTGTGGTGAACCGCCGCTGACGTGCAGTATGCGCCGCCTGATCCTGGGCGGCATTTCCGTCATCCCAAGGTTTGGCGGTCATACCGGTGCTGGCAACCAGCAGCATGACATCTTCGTCAGAAAGCTTGGCAGCATTTTCAAGAAGCGTCATTCGGCCGTTGATGACATCAAATGCGAGATGCTCTTCACCACCAACTTTCGGGCCGACGACCCGGTTCAGGATCGCAACCTCTTCGGCGCAATCGAGGCCAGAGACCTGAAAGCTTCTGCCGCCGTTGGGAATAGGCCCGGCGGGGACGATGTCGCCACACCCGCCACTGCTGAATGCGTTGTGACCATGTTTAATTTCGTCGTCATGGCCGTGGCTATAGGTATCGGATGACATGATTAGACCTCAAGAATCACTGTGGTCTTCTGCAGATAATCCCTATAGCAACTAGAGCTTCAATACCTTTTTCAATTTTATTACGTCTGACTTCTTTGCCCGCCATGTCGATGCTTCATTCCGTCTTGCGGGCTGGCCGTGTGGGTGCAATTTAGTTGTAGAGAACGCAGAAAACATTGGAACAGGTCAATGCAGATACGGATCGTAATTACCATCACGTTAGTCTCGACTATTGCTGGTTGCACAGCCCAGTTCACAGGGGGCAAAAGCAAAGCATTCGAACCAGGGAACGTGCCAGATACTGTTGTTGCGCTGGCAGGGCCGGGGCAGGATCTGGCCACGGCGCGCCTTTTGCCAGAAGACAATTGCTTTTGGTATGAGCACAGCGGACCTGTCGAGACGACATTGGTACCATTACGTGCGACGAATGGGGCTCCGATCTGCGCTGCGCGCGATGCCTGATAAAAAAGAGGGCAGCGACGTCCACCTACGCTGCCCAAAATTTAGGAGCGGGCTGTGACGCTATCTTCGGCCGAGTATAGAAAAGCGGTCGAGCCGATTTTTACGTTTGGGTAGAGGTCATTGATATGTGCCATGATCATTCGAACACATCCAGAACTTGCGCGACCACCGATGCTTTTGGGCTGAGGTGTGCCGTGAATTCTGAGATATGTATCCCGATCCCCAACGTATAGATAAAGAGCTCGAGATCCGAGAGCATTCCGGGGCCCGGGTTCCATGCCATCCCTGAATTCCGCGTATTCGGGGTTGCGCTCGATCATTGAAGCGGTTGGCGTCCAATGCGGCCACTCGACTTTGCGCCGGATAACATAGGTGCCGGGCTCGTAAAGATTCCCACGCGCGATGGCAACGCCATAGCGCATAGCGGTCCCGCCTTCCTCGATATGGTAAAGATAGCGCGCGACGGCATCGACATGGATGTCACCGGGCACCAAACCATCATTTGCTACGACACGTCGTGGTAAAAAACGGTCATGAACGCCCCACGGATTTGAGGTCGCTGGATCGTATCCAACTGGCGTGACTTGGCTATCCCAATAGGTCTTTTGCGACGAGGTTGGCCATGTTTTGGCCAACAATGGGCTGGCCGCAGACGCCGAGAACAGCGCTGTGGTTGATTGAATGAAATGGCGCCTTGTCAGCATAGGTCCCGTCCTGGTTCACAAGTAAAATGTGTTTGCATCGCATTTTTGCGATCAAATTCGAGTCTTAAAGCCTCTAGCAGCTAGAGCTTCAAGAGGTTTCAGGTAACGCTTGGTTTATCCAGTCGATCAGGTTGCCGGTTGCGTGAATCCTGCTTCGGTCGAGTTTACTTCGGGCTAGGTCACAAAGACAATTGACAGAAACGAAGCCTCCATTGTAGCGGTGATTTGTTTTCGGTTCCTGTTGGCGGAAGCCAATGGGATTAAAAGGGAATACGGTGCGGTGTGCTCAATGGCACCAATTCCGTAACTGCCCCCGCAACTGTGAACGGAGAGCGAAGCCAAGATACCACTGGTTCGTAACGGAACCGGGAAGGTTGGCAGAGCGAACACCCGCGAGTCAGGAGACCTGCCGTAAAGCGCCGGGCTGTGCCCAGACTGAACCTGCTGGTCTTAAGGCCAGCTCAACCTGACAAGCCGCCGGGTGAGGCGGTAGGGAGAAATAAAATGCACATCGAACCGGGCATCGTGAATGGTGCCAAAATCGCGCTTTCCTATGTTACCGCCGCAGGTGCGGCTACTTACGCAGCGAAAGAAACGTTTTCCACATTGCGAGCGAACGGACCTGCATCTTTTGTCATGCGCTCGGTGCTCGCCACTGTTGGCGTTTTCCTTTTCTTCGAAGTTCTACCGCACTTCCCGGTCGGTGTCTCTGAAGTCCACTTCATCTTGGGCTCGACGCTGTTCCTGCTTCTTGGCGCTGCGCCCGCAGCTTTTGGACTTGCAGCCGGGCTCCTGATTCAGGGAGTGTTCTTTGCACCGTTCGATCTTCCGCAGTACTTTATCAACCTGACCACTCTTCTGGTGCCGCTATTTGCGCTACAAGCACTGGCCAGCCGCATCATTGAACCCGGCACAGCATATGTTGACCTCAAATATGGCCATGCTCTTGCCCTGAGTGCGACGTATCAGGGAGGAGTAGTCGCATGGGTCGCATTCTGGGCTTTCTACGGCCAAGGTTTTGGTGCTGAAACTATGGTGTCGGTTCTGTCCTTTGGCGGTGCCTATATGCTGGTAATAGGCATCGAGCCGATTGCTGATCTGGCAGTGCTTGCCGCAGCCAAGGCGATGCGCGGATTGAATAGTACAGGTCTGGTGACTCCGCGCTTGTACAACGCTGCGAAAGCTTGACCAAAGATTGAAGCGGTGACCTAGATTGGTTGCCGCGAAACAAACAGAAGTCGCAGGAGCAAAGTTTACTTGGCGCGTCTCGAGGGCGCGCCACGTTTGCTTTTAGCCTTTAGAAACCTGTACCCAACGGTCAGGGTGTATCGGGTCCTGTATTCGAAGGAATAGATACTTTGTTTCCTTCCACGATTTGATCCTGTTGGTAACATTGTCCAGAACCAAATCGCCTTCACTCGAGCGATAAACTAGAACAGCATGGCCACTGCGATTGGTGTCCAAGACAGTTGCAATTAGCAGCTTCGTGGGATCCAAGCCGTTCTGCATAAGCTCAAACTTCTTTTGCAAAGCGAAGTCTTCGCAATCCCCTGACCCCTGCGTCGGCAGGGTCCAGTATTCATTTGTCCCATATTGGCTTTGATCCGAAACGGCGCGGATCTTCCGATTTACACGCGTGTTGATCGTTTCAACGATCTGTTTCTCGCGCGCTTCGGGTAGACCAGAATTACTAGTGATCGCGCAGGCCCACGAATAATCTTTGCATAGTGATTTGGCACCCGACGGCGCTTGAATCTCTCTATCTAGTTTGATCAAGGGAAGCTCAGAGGCTTGCAATGTAGCCGCAGAGACAAAGTAACTGCATATGATACAGGCCATCGATAGATAAACTGGCAACTTTTCCGAAGATCTTTCCTGAGCGGACGTGGGTTCTGTCATGTCTGCCTTCCCCATGATCGTTTCTCGAGGACATCTGCAGCTGCTGGGCCAAGAGTACTTTATTGTAAGCCTTCATGTTCGCCGATGCTTTGCAACAACTTATCAGTTTTCAGGTGCAGAGCGGCATTAATTCGCGAACGCGTCCTACTGGCTGCACAGACCTGCCGGAGCCGCTGGTTTTCCAAACGTAAATCGCGAAAAAAGAGCAGAGATTTCCACTTTGCATTCTAAAGGCCATCTTTTGTTGTACCAGGGGACGGCAACATCTTTCGAGATGCGTTGATGGGATAGAAGACTCCTAAATCACAAATGACAAATCAACTCCACCTAAGGGAAGATTAATGATTTAATGTCTGCGACTTAACCTTGGGTCGATCGCGGTACTTTGAGCTACCCTCAAAAATTGGACACTGAGGTAAGCTACGAATTGTTGTCTGCTGATTTTCGAGGAGAAGGTGATCAGAGATGTCGAAACGGAAGCAGTATTCTCCTGAATTCAAGCCAAGGCGGCGCCGGATTGATGGCACCGCCTATTTTTGCGGAAACAAGGATGTCTGGACCCGAACTTTATCCCGGCTTTGCTTGCAGTGTTTTTATACGTGAGATCGTTGATCGGCTGACGCCCAGCATACGTCCGATTTCGGCTGCAGTCTTGCCCATGGACAGCAGGGAGATCGCCTCTTCGCGTTCCTTGGCGCTCAGCTTTTTGGGGCGGCCTTTGCTCAGGCCAAATGATTTGGGGCGATCTTCCACAGTGCGGCTTTCCAGGTCAGCAAGCCCAAGTTCGTAGTCAATGACACCACCCAATACTTCCAGAACCATACCGGCGCGTCCGCCTTCGGTATTGATCCAGGGTTCCGACATCGACCGAAAAGCCGCCCCCTTTTCGTGAAGCCGCTCTAACAGATTGAATAGTTCAGCGATGGAGTCGGCTATCGCGGACAAACGCGACACCACGATCACATCCCCGGCAGAAACATCCGCCAGAAACTCCTCCAACGTTCTAGCCCGGTTGGTGGTATCCTGAGCTGTATCGCTCCAGATGCGATCGCACCCCTGGCGTTTGAGCTCGCTTAGCTGAACCTCACTTCGGTACCATTTCGACGATACCCGTGCATATCCGATTTTTACCATTCCAAATCAGTCTCGTAGAATTAGGTTTGCCATAGTTCTTGACTTTTTGCACGATATTATGCACGTTTATTTGCACGCAATTCTGCACGATCATAACGCTGATCCTGCGCAATGACAATCGCTTTGACAGGTTACCCGGACGAAATGCAGCATTCTTTTACAGAAGCTCCCAGGGATGCCAGCCTTTACAACGAGGATCTGGCCCCGGTTCCTGTCAACGAGCGCGATTGGGGCTGGTTCGAGCTATTCAATGTCTGGGCCAATGATGTGCAATCGCTTTTTGGTTACACATTGGCAGCATCTCTCTTTCTCACCTACGGGCTGAACGGGTGGGCAGTGTTTGCGGGCATTGTGCTGGCGGGTTTCATTGTCATGGGGCTGGTCAATCTGGTCGGCAAACCCAGCGTCAAATATGGGATTCCGTTCGCGGTCATGGCGCGGGCCAGCATGGGCGTTCGCGGCGCGAACTTCCCGGCCTTGATCCGTGCAGTCGTAGCCATCTTCTGGTTCGGAGTGCAGACCTATTTTGCATCGACCGCGCTCGCACTGGCAATGGTCGCACTGATCGGATCGAATGGTCCGCCGATCTTTCTAGGCCTGAGCGCTATCGAATGGATCGCCTTTCTGGGGGTCTGGGCCTTTCAGATCGCGCTGTTCTGGAACGGGATAGAACCTATCGTTGGGTTTCTCAATTTTGCGGGCCCGTTTGTGTATGTGGTGATGGTGATGCTCGCCATCATGGTCTGGATCGAGGTCGGCAACGATCTCTGGCGAGAGCTTGGCACGATTTTTCGCGGGACAGGCAGCTATCAGGGCAATCCTTTGGCTGCGTTCGTTGCCGTGGTGGGCACGATGATTGCCTATTTCGCAGCTGTTGTAATTAACTTCGGAGACTTTTCACGCTTTGTGCGCTCGGAACATGAAATGCGCAAAGGCAACCTGTTGGGCCTCCCGATCAATATCGCTTTTTTTTCGTTGATCGCCCTGATCGTCACCGCTGGCACGGTCGCGATCTGGGGCGAAGCGCTGACCAATCCTACAGCAATCATCGCGCGGGTCGATTCATTGCCATTGACGATCCTTGCCGCAGTGACCTTCTTTGCCGCCACAGTTGGGATCAACCTCGTGGCCAATTTCATCCCGCCCGCTTATGATCTGGCAAACCTGATGCCCAGCCGGATCAATTTCCGGGTCGCAGGCATCATTACATCGGCCTATGCGCTGGTGATTGGCGGGCTGTGGGTCTCAACTATCAGCCAAATTGGCATTCTGGGTTTTGTGAACACGTTGGGGGCCGTTCTGGCACCTGTCTACGGCATTATCATCGCTGACTACTATCTGGTGAAATCAGGAAAACTGGATGTTGATCAGCTGTTTTCAGCGGCACGCGATGGCCCTTACTTTTACAGCAACGGCTGGAACATGGCGGCAATTGTGTCGTTCATCCTACCGGCCATATTTTCCGTTCTCACAGTCTGGGTCCCCATGCTGAGCACGCTTTCGGGCTTTGCATGGGTGATCGGAGCAGGATTTGGAGGTGTGTTCTACTGGGCAATTGCAAAGCGCTGACCGGCTGAGGCCTTAGCCAATTCGATGCCAGGGGGCGGAGAAACCGATTACCGCATCGCGTGATCGGCAAGGAAGGTTTGTCTCGAGCGAAAGCTGAAATGTGAATGAACGTCGCAACCCTGCGACGGCAACGGTTCGGGCTGCGCGCTCGAAGCGAAAGGCGGTTATTGCCGCATTTTCGGGGGGCTTCCCCCTGTCTAAAACGGGAGGACTATAATGGTATCCGAAACGACATCTGCCGAAGTCGCAGGTACAACAGATCCGGAAGGCGATACGCTCAATCCGGTGACACCCGACGAAAAAACTTGGGGATCTTTTGCGATCTTCAATATCTGGGCCAACGACGTCCAGTCACTGTTTGGTTACTCGCTTGTCGCGTCGCTCTTCATCTCATACGGCGTTGGCGGCTGGACAGCCTTTCTGGCACTTATAGTGGCCGGGTTGTTCGTCATGTGGATGGTAAACCTGTCCGGCGCACCGGGTGAGAAATACGGAATTCCCTATCCGGTACTGGCGCGTGCCAGTATGGGGACCGCGGGGTCCAAACTACCGGCGGTATTGCGGGCCACGGTCGCCGTGTTCTGGTACGGCGTGCAGGTCTATTTCGCATCAACCGCACTATCACTTCTGATCCGTTCGATCACTGGCGCAGAAGGCGGGGCCGAGATGCTGGGCCTGACGGGCATCGACTGGTTCGCATTCTTCATTGTCTGGGTGTTCCACATCGTCATCTTCTGGCGCGGTATGGGCTGGGTCGAAACGTTCCTCAACTTTGCCGGACCTTTTGTCTATGCGGTGATGATCGGCCTTGTGATAGTTCTCTGGCAGCGCTCGGACGGGCAGCTTTTGAGCGCAACGGCAACGATCTTCGCCAACCCCGAAGGCACGTTTGGATCCGAGGTCAAAGGCTTTATCGCCATCTTTGGCACCATGGTTGCCTATTTCTCGGCTGTGATGATCAACTTCTCGGACTTCTCGCGCTATTCCCGGGACAAGGCGTCCATGAAGGCGGGGAACCTGGCTGGCCTGCCGTTGAACATGATCCTGTTCTCGGCCTTGGCGTTGCTGACAACCGGCGGTGCAGCGGTCGTCTTTGGTGAGGAAATCATCAACCCGACCGAGATCGTTGAAAAGACCGACAGCGTTCTGCTGGGCATTATCGCCGCCATTACGTTCTTTGCCGCTACAGTTGGCATCAACCTTGTTGCGAACTTCATTCCTGCGGTAAACGGCATCGCCAACCTTGCACCTGGAAAAATCAGTTTCCGTCAGGCGGGTCTGGCCACATCAGTCTTTGCGCTGGTCATCGGTGGCCTGTGGACCGCGATAATCTCGAACATCGGTATCGCCGGATTCGTCAATACACTGGGTGCGACACTGGCTCCGATCTTCGGGATCATGATCGTCGACTATTATTTGATCCGCAAAGAAGAGTTGAACCGGGATGACCTCTACGACATGCAAGGGGGCGAGTACCATTATGGTAACGGCTGGAACGACTCGGCTCTGATTGCCTTCGGCGTCGCCTCGGTATTCTCGGTCTCCACGGTCTGGGTCCCGGCCCTTGGCATCCTGTCTGGCTATGCGTGGATCATCGGCGCAATTCTTGGCGGCGTTATCTATAACGCGATGGCTAAGAAAAAAACCTGACAAATGGGAAAAGATAGCGGGCGGCACCCCGCCCGCTGTCGCATTACGTAAACTGAGTGGCCTGCAAATGTCTTTTTTCATCACACTTGGAACCAATAAACATGGCGACCATTCCTGAGCCCCGAAATCTGAATTGGTCTGCCATAAACCTTTGGATAAATGAAGATTGAATTTGACCCTTGAAACTGGTTCGAATTGAGTGCGAACTTGCTAGGCGATTGGAGCTCCGGCACCGTTTCAGTATGAAGTTTTTTCTCTGGAACCCGAGACTAGAAATCGCAATACGCCGACGGCAACAATGTTGAAACCTGTGTTTCAGCCACGGCATTAGATTTCTTTGCAAAGACGGTTCGCATCAAGAATGGCTGCATGAATACCGCAGATACGCATTCACCAATTTTGAACAGCGCAAACGACTCGCATTCGTCACTTTTCAACGGAAGATCAGGTTGTGCATGCCCAATCAGAAACTCATTTACATCGGTCCGTCCAGAGTTTTTAGCTTTACATGACAACTCCGAAAAAGATCATAATTGGGGCAGTCCCGGCGTCAGAACAAAGCTGGAGCAACGAAGTTTTTGCCCGTACGCTCGAAGTTAACGGGTTGCCACGCAAAATCTTTATCGACAAAAGCGGCGCGAACACAGCCAGTCTTAGAGCGATCAACAAGATGCTGAAGGGCTAAGGTTGCCCAATCCCAATCGAGATGGTCAGGCGGAAATATATTAATAACATCGTTGAACAGAATCACCGGTTCATCAAACGTCGGATCAGGCCCATGCTGGGGCTCAAATCTTTCGATTCAGCTGCATCTGCTCTGGCTAGTATCGAACTGGTCAACATGATCCGCAGGTGTCAATTCACGCCCCGATTCCGTCCGTTTCAGCAGTTTGCCCAACTGGCAGGATAAACTGCTTACCAATTCCACTGATGCTCTACCATCTAATAAGTTTGCGACAGAACTCCCCAGACATGCCTAGTAACTTCATCATCCGGGGTATGATCACCCGAGCGATCCACGGCATATTGCGCCCGTTGTTGGTGCTCGGGGTGAGGCCGGGGGATATGGCGTTGACGGTCATCCCCGCTGGAAGCCGTTGCGCCAGGGCGGCCGTCCACCACGCGACGCAGGCCTTAGCGGTAGCGTAGGCGTCGTTTGCACGAAACTTTCCGGGCCCCTCGGCCTTGGCAATGCGCTTGATCGCTTCGACGAGGTTTCCACCTGTCGCCTTGGTTGCGAAAGCCTCAACATCGATCACCGATGTCATCGGCACGTCACCCCTGGCGACTTCCGAGCCCACGATGATGATGCGCGCATTTGGCGCCAAACTCTGATCGTTCAACAGGCGCACAGTGAGCCGGTGGTGAGCAACAATGGTCGACGAGAAGGTCAACTCGATACCCTGGGCGTCGCGTCTGGGCTTTGCGCCCGACACCATCCCGGCATTAAGTATAAGCAGGTCGATAGGACTCGCAGCATCGCGCAGCCGGTCGGCAAGAGCTTCGATAGTAATCGGTGCCGACAGATCAGCAACTTCTGGCACAAAAACCTTCGCGCCAGTTCGGCGTTCGAGGCTGGCGAGACTGTCGGTGGCTTTTTCCGAGGTACGAGCGGTGACGATGACACGTCAGTAGCCCTCAATGGCCAACTGCGCGGCTGCTTCGAGGCCGATACCCGAACTGGCACCGGTTATCAGTACTGTCTTCGTATTCAGATTGCTGTTCGCTAAGGTCATTTTTTGTGCCGCGTGGACGCCGAGCAGATATTGCTTCATTGAACATCATAGCCTGATTTGGTGATGTTCAGGAGACTTCCTCGGTTTCAGAGCCGGAATTCCAAGGAGCTACACCCTATACTTGCAACCAAACCGATATGCCAAAATGCCCGAAGAGGGTTTGCAGTGAGCAAGCGCCTGGTTCGCGGCCATCCATTTTGCGTCACGGTTGCCAAGTCCAATACGAGTTCACACCGGACTTCAGGCGCGCTGTAGGATTGACTTAAACCTTGCTGATCTCGGCACCGGAGACGACCCTAAACTGCCGTTGGACGATGAGTGCGGTCGCTGCCGTGCGGCTCGTAAGAGGAGACTTTCGCTGCAGTGGTAAAACTTGGTGGCTTCCGAACTCACAGTCTGCTTTCGGTATGCTCTTCGCGAAATGTTAGAACGAAATGGATACGCAGTTTGCCGCGACCCAAAGCCCAGTTCCAAAGCTGAAATGTGCAAAGACGCTCTTGAGCCGCGCAGCTTGTGGGTCGGGCGTCAACCGTGCCGCCAGCCCCACTCCCATGCCCGGCTGCAGGATCAGAAAAGGCGCGAGTACTGTTAGTATTCCAAACGCAATTGCAGGCAGCAGGCTCGGCGCTTCAAGCCAGCCCCGACCAACTACGGCAAGGAAACCCAGCGCGAACACGACGCCCGTCAGATAATGTGCGCTCCAGCCCAGTAAACGTTCCGCCGGAACAGGGTCGCTGGCCATGATGTGCCTATGAACAATCTGCCCCTGTACCACATGGCCGAGCCAACGGCCCACCATCGCGTAGTTGAGCGATTGCTGAGAGAAGATCAGCTTCTGGAAAAGGGCGACCACATCCATGAAGGCTGTCGCGCCGATGCCGATCAGAACCGCGCTAAAGAATATTTCTGTTGTCATGGTGGTATCGGCCTCAATTTCTGTTGATGTTTTGCAGTGGAGGGGCAACATGCAACTTCAAGCCCACTTGAGGTCAAGACCATGCTCGACATTTCCGAACTCTCTCGCGAAAGCGGATTTTCACCGTCAAAACTCCGCTATTATGAAGAGGTTGGCCTGATCCGGTCGGTGGGTCGACGGGGATTGAAACGTCTCTATGAAGATGAGGTGAAGACGCGAATTTCCCTCATTTCTCTGGCGCAAACCGCCGGGTTTTCACTCGGCGAGATCAAAGAAACGATAGGTTCAGAAGGCAGGCCCGATCTGGATGGCACGGTTCTGGCGGCAAAGGCCGATGCAATCGACGCGAAAATCAAGGAACTGACGGCCTTACGGGACGGCCTTCGCCATGTCATGAATTGCACCGCCGAAAACCATCTGGATTGCCCACGTTTTCAGCGCATCATCCGTGTTGCGTTGACGAAGAAGCAGGTCGACGGGAAACGTTCCAAAAAGAATCCCGACAAAGGGCGAAGGAATTGAGCGTGGACCCTGATCCACCAATTTTGGGCTGTTGACGGGTCAAGATAATGGGATCACTTCCGCCCGGACTTCACGCGTTCCTGGTGTTCAGCGCGGTAATTCGCTGAATGGACAGACATCGTCCTCGAACGGAACATGCCGTCTCCGGAACGAGGTTCCCTCGACGATCTCGGGGCGGCTGATCCGATCCATGCGAAAATGCCGGAATTCCTCACGGCTGGAATCCCAGGCTACGAGATACCAGAGCGGGGGCAGGATGAGCATGGCTTGCGGTTCGACTTCGCGGCTTGTTTCCGCGCCCTTGGCGTCCCGGTAGCCGAAGCGCAGAAACTGCAACTGCAGAAACGCGGTCTCGAAGGCAGGCAAAAGCGCGGGGTCAATCGTGCCCATGTCCGAGATATCCTGTTTGGGCGAAAGCTGTCCGACGTGCAGACAGTCAAGAAACCTACGCAGATCCCGCACCTTGTCAGACGGCAAGGCCTTCTCGATCTTGGCAAGCCCCTCGTCGGCGAGACCGGAAAAGGGAAGGCTTCGCGCCGCACGCATGGCCGCCACACTGACAAGAAGCGCAAACACCTCTGTGACCGAGAGACGGGCGGTGGTCTGCACAGATTGCGGATCAAGCTGCACGCCGCCACCGCGCCCACATTCGGAATGGATGACAAAACCCTGGTCGCGCAACGCCCCGATATCGCGCAATACCGTTCGTCTGGATGCGCCGACCTGACTGGCCAGCTCTTCGACCGTTGCTGTTCCGCTACGGCGAAGGGTGCGCACGATGGCATCATGTCGGAGACGGATGTTCATTTACTCACCTTAGCACAATCGGTGACAAATTTTGTCACCGTATGGATTTAAGTCGATCCCGGACTACTCAGCAAGGAGAATGAACATGACATCCCGAGACCCGAATACATCCAACGGCGCATTGCCGATCATCGTCAATCCACCGCATCTGCATGATCCCACGCCAAACGGCTATAGCACAGCAGTCGCCTCTCCTGCTGCGGGACGGCTTGCTTTTGTCTCAGGTCAGGGCGGACAGGATCAAACCGGCAACCTATCGCCGGAGTTCGGCAACCAGGTTGAGCAGGCCTACGCCAATCTGGCTGCCGTCCTCGACGCGCTCGGCGCTCTCCCCTGTCACGTCGTGAAGCTCACCGTGTTCGTGGTCGACCACGATATGTCGAAGCTGCGCGTGCTGACCGAAAACGTGAAGCGGATGTTTGGCGATACATTGCCCGCGCAAACCCTGATCCCCGTACCAAAGCTTGCCATCGACCCGATGCTTTTCGAGGTCGAAGCCGTCGTGCTTTTGGATTGAGCGACTGATTGCGGCGGCGACTTGCCGACGCAATTACAAACGCTACCAGATTTGCGAAGTGGAAGCTGACGGTCGCAAACTGCGCAGCATCGGTTACTAAGGGCTCAAAACGGAACTGCGGCAAAGCGGCAGGCAGAAACACGGCCGTTGCTCAAAACAAATGGTGACAACGCGGACAAAGCTACATTGATATTGTTATGCCTTGGCGACGAAAACGTGTCCTTGAATACGGCCAGATATCGAGCCAACGCCAAAGGATTTCTCAATATCAGCCGCCGCCGCTTCAGTGATTTCATTTAGCAACTCTGCCGCACGTTCTTCCAGCTCGTTCCTGAGCGGAGTTCCTTGGCAATAGGCCAACGCAGGAACCATCGAGTTACTTGCACGGCTTCGTTCAGAAATAGTGAATGTTTCCACATGACTAAATCCAGCTTCGCCAAGGTCGCTGACAATGGTGGTAATGTTCCCGTGCCCGTGAGGTGTTCTTGCCAAAAATTCAGGCGGATCATCAGGAAAAAACCGTGACGCGGTGGCCGTTACGCTTTGAGCAAATTCATTCTGCTCTATCCGATCCCAGACGTTGAAAATAAAGCGACCATCTTCCTTCAAGACGCGTAGAGATTCCCGATAGCCTGCTATCTTATCAGGGAAAAACATCACACCAAATTGGCAACAAACGACGTCGAATGATCTCGCCTCAAAAGGTAGTTGCAGTGCATCAGCTTGACGCCACTCAATTTGATCTGAAGGAGGCTGCTGGCTCGCCGCCCGGTCCAGCATCGGTTGGTTGAGATCAGTGACAACATAGCGAGTGGATTCATTCAGCAACGGAGCCAAAGCTCGGGTGACCACACCGCTACCGGCGGCAGTTTCAAGAACATCCTTGGGGTTCGTTTTTGCAACCCTCTTCGCGATGTCGACGGCATATGGTTCAAAAATCAGCGGAACAAGATATTCGTCATAAACATCAGGGATCGACCCGGTAAAATTTTTGTCTTTGGATGACAATACGAACACTCCTTGACCAGATCTTGAACCCAAAAGATAAATTCATAGCACAGTTTCATAGTTTGGTCACTTTGAGCTCACGACTGACCTCGAAGACAGTGCCGCATTTTTTTTGCCGGGTCATCGGGATTGCCATCACTCGCGGTCCATTCAGGACCTTGGCCGCCATATTCGTTCGCTGCGGTGCAGCTCGGCAAAGCCGCCATTCGTTGCCTGAGCAAGCTCACTGGATGCAAGAACGACCCTACAAATTTGACGGAGGATTAGGTGGTAGGAATCTGCGTTTCTTAAAACGGATGAACTAGTCGACCAACTTTTCAATGCTCAATCTGGAAAAACCAGGGCCGCGTTGGCAATCAAAGAAATACTCCGCTAAAACTGCTAAACGGCACCCGGCCTGTGAAATGGCCGGGTGGAGTGTCGATTGTGCTTCAAGCTATGGACATTCCCAAGGCTTCCAGCTGGCTCACCAGCGCGCTATTCGCCTCGTCGATAGAGTTCCAGTCATCTGCAGTGAGGTTACCGAGGTTCAGGTCCTCCGCCTGAATATCCTGGAGCGTCACCGTATGACCGCCGTTTCCGACGACTTCAAACACCAGATCAGCACCGATCTCGCTGACTGAAACGTCTCCCTCGCTGAGCGAGTTGAAATCCAGCACGTCCTCGGTTGCATTGAAACCGGTGATCTCTGTCTTCACACCCCAGTCCCAGTTCAGCTCTGCAACATCGGCTCCTATACCGAATGAAACAGCGCCTGCCGTCTGGTCAACGTCTATGTCCGTGGACCCGCCATCTGTGACACCACCATTGTCAGTGCCAGAAGAGCTTCCGGTGAGATCACCGGTTCTGGTCTGATGGCCGTCAGTCGTGGCTCCAACTGGTGCCTCTGGTGTCAGCAAAATTGTGCGGTCGACCAGCGTCACATCGGTTTGGTCAAACCCAAACGGGGCCTCAAGATTGTCTTCCATCACCTGATCATGGTGAAACTCAACCAATCCGGGGATGAGGTCAGCCTTGGAGACGCCTGTCAATGTTATGCTTTGCCCGGTCGGTAGCGATGAAATAACCAACCCCTCGTTGCTATCCTCGACGCTCAGACGCTCACGTGTTCCGAAATATAGGAAACTGACCTTCATGGTGGCTGGGTCGAAACCGTCAATCACCTCATGCACACCATATTCATGGCTGCGCACATAGATCGTATCGGCGTTGCGCGGACCAACGCCTTGTTCCCAGCTGACAACAGCTCCCATATCCTGCCTGAAGTGCTCGTTACCAACCAAGCCGAAGTCGTTAATCGTAACATCCTGGTAGGTGATGCCCTGTACAATCTGGGCTGCATCCGACCAGGGGCTGTCTATCACGATCTCTCCTGTCGATGACTTGGTCACGATCATGCCGTGCACAGATGTGCCACCGAAATCCAGTTGATCCACTCCGGGGCGGAACCCGGTTATGTCGTCGGCGTTGCTATCTGCCCGGAATTTAACGCCGCCTGAATCCGTTGTGCCAGTTGCGGCGGGTGGGTTTGACCCATCGGCATCGTAGCTCAGTTCATAACCTTCGCCGACACCCGGAGTGACAACGATTTGACCCAAGGCAGAGGATATCTCGTTGAGCACTGCCTGATCCGTGATCGAGAAATTGCCTAAATCCAGATCAGCCAGTCCAAAGCCGGTGAATATGATTTGTTTCGTCACGTTGCCTTCGGTCAACTCAATGCGGACGGTCTGACCAAGAGCGTCACCGCTTTCTCCAAAGATCGCGAAACCATCGGCAGAGATATCCGGACCAATTTCAATGACGTCGCCCATCGCAGGCATGAAACCGTCTATCAATTGCGCGTCTGATGCGAGGCTTAGTGTGACATGCATGTGCTGATGGTTATGACCATTGCCGCCACCGCCGGGGTTCGTCCCATACGACCCCACCATGCTAAGAACCTCAGTCGCTGCAGTGCTGTCTAGGATTGTGAAGTTGGCGGGGCTCAGATCCGCCAGAGTCACACCGCTCAACGTGGTGGATTGGTTGTTGGATGGGATCGCAATCACAACGGATCCATCAACCTCACGAACGTCCAGCGCATCTGCGCCCACCCATGAGATTAAAATAGTATCGGTCGCTGGATCAAAATCCGGGACTGTTTCATCCGCGCCCCAAGCCCAGGTTATAACAACATCCGCCGTGTCCTCTGTGGCGTTGGCGGTTCCATTGCCTGTCGGACCGGTCGGCAACGGCGGCTCGGGGGGCAGAGAGACATTTCCTGAACCGCTTCCACCGCCTGTATCCGTTGGCAAAACACCATCGGTATAGACCTTGATGGCGTATTCTACCGATGGCGCGTCGTAGCCGCCGAATTGATCGATATAGCGCAGAATGGATGTGCCATATTCATCAGTTGATACATTGCCGCCCTGCAAAAGGGACAGGGTTCCCCAAGCGCCGCGCAAATGCGCCGCCGCCATGATCCCGGTCATGGTGAGGGTTACGGTCACTTCTTGCCCGTTATCAATATAAGTTCGGGTTGTGCCGAGATAGTCGCTCAGGCTTTCGCCCTGATAGCCCAAACCGGTCTCGATTACCTGAAGGTTATAGCCAAAGGCTTCCTGTATCGCTCGCTCCTGCGCGGCCTCGGTGGTAAATTCTTCCAATGAGTTGACGCCGTTTTTACCGGTCCAGCTTCCGTCCCACGTATTCGAAGCCGCACCGTTTCCGTAGTAGACATCGTCGGTGTAATAACCGAGATCGATCAATAGAGGCTCACCGAATTGATAGCCGACGAAACCCAGTGAGTTCACTGAGCGATAGGACATGGCATCCCATTCGTCGCTACTCAGATCAGACCAGCTCGAGTATCCGGGGTAAAAATCGGTAACTTCGCCACCGGCCCATTGGTTCAATTGCCAGTCCTGAATGACCCCCGCGTCATAGCGATCTCGATCCCAGCCAGATTCAAAAGCACGTAAGGCGTCGCGAAATTCTTCATATGTTCCATTATTCATCTGAAACAAACTCCCATCTTGTCTTTGTGCAAGCCGGCAAATTGCGGCTTTCTTAGCCCGATCACGTCGGACCCAACTTGGGTAACAAGCCAGAAGCTCAAGATAGGTTAAGAGTTCATTAACGAATTAATCTGCGCGGATTCGGGCCCAGATCGTCACCCATGCTGCGCAAAAAAACGCCATAGGTCAGTGGGTTATAGCCGGACTTGAGCAAGAGATCGGTGCGATTGCGCGAGTCTTCGCCAAATTTGGAATGACACAATAAATAACTTTGCATCATTGCCAGATCGAATTGTTAAGAAAGCCTCAGCCGATCCAGACCGGCTGAGGCGTTTTCGATAATCAGCGGATGATCAGAGACCCCAGTCCTGCGACTGCTGAACAGTCAGTTCACTGATGTGCTGCATGACGTCATAGTGCTCATCAACACCCTGAACACTGATCACCTTTTGGCCGTTGGCCTTGATCCAGTGTGTGCTTCCAAACCAGGTTATCTGAAGTTGATCCAGAGACGAGATTCCAAACCCTTCCAGATCGACGACGATCGAGTCATCAGCCTCGAAATCACGGATCACCTGACCGCCATACTGGCTGCCCGGACCGGTGATGACAAAGGTATCGCTACCTTCACCGCCGAACAGACCAGCAAAACCTGCTTCGGTCGACTGGTCCGCATCGAGGATGATCACGTCGTCTCCATCACCGCCATACGCATTGGTCACCAACGCCCCTTTGCGGATCAGGAGGATGTCGTTGCCATCACCGCCATCAAGTGTGGTGATTGAATCGCCTCCCCCAATGAGATAGTCGTCTCCGGCACCTCCATAGAGGGTGGTCAGATCGTTGCCTTCACCGCCGACCATATAGTCCCAACTGTCGGTACCGTGGCCAGTTTCACCAGTTTCAACATTGATCTGGTTGCCGTATTTCTCGAACCACTCCAGCGTGTTTGCGCCAAAGGCAGGTTCGTAGACAATTTCATTGCCCTGAAGGCTGCGCAGATCAATGTAAGACGGGTCAAAACCGTTTCCGTCATCGTCATAGCGCACGATGTCTTCACCGGTCATTTTGCTGAACAGCACGATCTGACCATTCTCGATGCGGTGGTCCAGGTCGAACCAGCCGGTCATCCCGTAAGCGTCGAGGTCGATCTCGATCCGGTCGCCATCATAGGCGTTGAAATCGGTGATTGTGTTCTCGCCTCCGTCCAGTACGAAAGTGTCAGCTCCGGTGCCACCGGTCAAAGTGTCGTTACCTTCACCCGAAACCAATGTGTCGTTGCCTGCTCCACCATCCAAGATGTCGTCTCCATCCATCCCGTTTAGGATGTTGTCGCCGCTATCGCCGGTCAGACGGTCATCGAATTGGCTGCCAATGACATTTTCCATCTCGTAGACATAGTCACGCCATTGCGCGTTCTTGTGACCGTCATATTCAACGTCGTTCACCTCAAAGTAGCTTTTACCGTCTTCTTTGCGCATGTCCACGGTGACACCACTGCTGGCATCGAGATACGCGATGGTATCGTTGCCGTCGCCGCCGTAGATGTGGTTAAAACCAGACCCCGCGATGAAAAGATCGTCGCCGCCAAAGCCCCAAAAGCTGTCATCACCGGCCTTACTTTCCTCACCGTCTTGGCCGAACCGGTTATATCCCATAAGGATGTCGCCGTAGTCCGTACCAAAGAGGTAGTCAGCATTGGCTTTCCCATAGATCTCGGTTCCGCCATAAGCGCCCAGCATCAGGAACTTGCTTCCGCCCAACCCGTCAAGCGACCCGTTCGGCAAATCAAAGGACTGGCCCGATTGCATGTCGACACCGTCTTTGTCGATGAAAAGCGCGCTTTCGACGACCTGCTTTGCCCAAGCTTGACGGATACTTAGATCATCCCAATTCAAACTTGAGGGGAAAGAGCTTTTCAGGTCGTCCCAGAAGATGACAGCGATCAGTTTGGGCGTGTCTGTCGATTCATCATAGATCCGGAACGCCTGCGCCGCTGGCAAACCTTCATGCTGGAAGGTGATGTCGTCGAAGTTGTTCGCGGTCAACGGAACGATGATCGTATCCTGTGTCGGATCGAAATCACGCACATGCGTGGCATTGCCATCTTGGAACTCACCGCCGACTTGGCCACCCATATTTGAGAGCACTTCTCCCATTCCGAAGAACAGCTTCATCAAGCCGCCCAGCGGCCCGGGCAAGATGGCCTTGGCGGCCGCACCCATGCCTGTCCACATTCCATCGGCCATGTAATCCATAAAGCCTTTGCCATCGTTTGTGGGCGCATTTGCATCGCCAAGCACGAATGTGTCAAAGCCAGAGCCGCCCCACAACTGGTCATGACCGACCTGACCTTGTTTGTTACCGGAATAAAGCCAGTCATTATCGGCGCCGCCATAAAGCGTATCTACGCCGGTTCCGCCCAACAGAATATCGTTGCCGGTGCCACCATAGATTGTGTCGTCATCAGCACCGCCATCGATAAAGTCATTGCCTGACCCACCGCTGAGTATGTCGTTGCCAGCGCGGCCAAAGATCGTGTCATCTCCACCCATGCCAAAGATCTTGTCGTCGTGCTTGTATGAACCGTTGCGATGCGTGTCCGCGCCGTAGATCACATTAGCGTTGTCATTCCCGATCACGCCTGCTTCGACCCTATAAACGATGTCTTTTTTGGCGCCTTTCTTGTGGTCAAAGTGATGGAAAATGTTATTGGTGAAATTGGTCTCATTCTCACCCATGACTTTGACAAAGCCGGCTATGACCTTTTCGGTTACATCGGTCCTGCTATTGTAAGTCGTATATTCCTGCCAATTCCTGGACCAATACTGATGATCATAGCTGTCGAAGTGCATCTGGTCGGGCGTCATCCCAATCTCGGTGTCAATTTCATTGGCCGCGCCTGATAGCTGAACCTCATAGGACGTGTCCGCGATGATTTCTGGCAAGATTGATGCCTCGGGGCCAGCAAGCGAAGCCTGCCCGGAAGACTCTAGCGATTCACCGCTCGTCCTCACAGAGAGAAGTTCTTCGTTCTGTTCTTCGGTCATATCTTCTGTTTTGACCGAACCCATCGAAAAAGCTTGGTGGTTGGATTTGTTTACATGTTTCATTTTCTTTCCTCCTGTTTCCTGGATTGTCGGTGCCCGAGGCTCGGGCCCACACGCATCGCAGATCATAGGAAAGATGTGGTTTTTCAGGCCATTGATCTCAACAGGGGAATACAGTCTAAGTTGTTACAAAGTATGACAAAAATGGAAATCAATGCATTGGAAAACAGAGAACCCGGCTGGCGCCGTGTCAAGCCCCAGCCGGTGAGTTATTTTTCCTTTGGTTGCCCGGGCGCCTGTTTCGAAAGGAACAAAGACGCTCGGATTTTGGTTGAGCCGCGATAGATGATCGCAGAATTTCGCCCCACTTAGGCGACCAGATCGACAAAGAAGCTGTCAGTCGGAACGGGGGTTCCGCAGATCTCTTCGCTGCTTTCGGTTGGAACGATTTCGCACAACGGCGGAGTCGGCATTTCCATCTCGTCCTCCGGTACCTCGGTGCCGCATTTGGGCAGCGGCATGATCGGGGGCACAGCGATGATGTCGTCGCCCTGATCCAGGACGATCGGATCGAAGGGCAGCGGGTTCACTGCAACCAGGTCCTCACCATCTTGAGGTACCTCAGTACCACAACGGGGATCAGGCATGATGGGGGAAACAGCGGTGTTCTCGTCGCCTTCACCGGCAGGAACCGCACCAAAAGGCAGCGGGTTCACTGCAACCAGGTCCTCACCGTCCTGAGGCACTTCAGTGCCACAACGTGGGTCGGGCATGATCGGGGAAACAGCGGTCAGGTCTTCACCTTCACCGGCAGGCACTGCGCCATACGGCAGAGGGGCCACTGCGACCAGGTCGTCGCCCTGATCCGGTACAATCGGATCGGCTGGCAGCGGGGTTACCGCGGTCAGGTCCTGACCATCCTGGGGCACCTCGGTGCCGCAACGGGGATCGGGCATGATCGGCGTCACAGCGATGACGTCATCGGCCACAATTTCGAAGTTTGTATGTGTGTTGATAGTCATTGGTATTCTCCTCATTAAAGTTGGTACTTGGCACCGAAAAATCTGTTGGAAACGTCCTCCTCGGGTATACAAACAAGGTGGTTGTCCCAACTGTTTTTTACAACGTGAAATCACGCCGTAAATTGTTACAAAGTATGACAAAAATCTCTTCAGAAGCGGTGATTTTCCTGCTCATAAGCTTCTGTGTTACGCACCAAATTTGCTGACCAATTTCGGTGGATGTTTCCGCGTAATTTCAGGTTGGTTCTCACCGCCTAGTTCGGTGCTATTGAGGGTCTTCAGAGATACGCAAAATGAAAGACCAGCGCCAAATTTGACGCTGGTTTCGTTGTCATGTCACGTCTTGAAACGTACAAGCATTCTGTCGTTTCGAACCGCCGATCAAACCTCCCGGAAGGTTGTCCTGATCTGCTTACTGAGCGGGTCGACAAGGTACTGAAACAGAGTCCGCTCTCCGGTCTCTATGTACACTTCTGCGGGCATGCCGGGCAGCAATTTCAGCTGACGGTCGGCCAGAGTTTCAACCGCGCTCTCATCCAATGCGACACGTGTTTCATAAAATGGCATTCCAGTCATTGGATCAGTTTTAAGGTCGGCCGAGACAAACTGGACATTGCCCTCAAGCCTCGGGGCGATGTGTTGGTCGAATGCTGAAATCACAACCGTGGCGGCCTGACCAACCGAGACATTGTTGATATCCTGCGGCATGACGCTGGCCGTTACGACGAGCCCGTCGTTTTCCGGCACGATTTGCATCAAAATCTCGCCTGGCGAAACAACGCCACCTTCGGTGTGCACACCCAGTTCGTGGATGATGCCATCTGCCGGTGCCCGAATTTCAACGCGCGCCAGCTGCAATTCCGCAGCGGCCCGGCGTTCCTTCAAGCCATCAAGCTCGACCTCCAGCGCAGAAATCTCGTTCATCACCTGCTCGCGGAAAGTCTTCTCAAGCTGCAGGATGTTGATCCTGGTCTCGCTGATACGCCCACGCGCTACCGCAATCCTTGAGGTCAACCCGCCGCTGTTGCCTAGCAAACCGCTGCGCTGGCGTTTCAGCGTGGTAATTCGGGTTGCAGGTGTCAGACCTTTCTCAAAGAGTTGGGTCAAACCCTCCAACTCGCTGTCAATCAGCTCGATTTCTTCGATAGAGGCCGCATACTGTGCCTCAAGACCGGATATTTCCTGTTCCGTCTGCGTGATCCGTTCTTCGAATGCAGCGACTTCACCCTCCTGAGACAGGCGCCGCGCCTGCATGACGGCACGCTGCGTTGTCAGGGTGCGTTGCACTTTGGGATCATCCTTCCGCGCGGCAAGCTCCTCAGACAATTCGATCTCGTCCAAACCGTCACGTTCAGAAATCAGACGCGACAGCTGGGCTTCCACTGCGATCAGGCGGTCATCAACCAGCAACTGGCTGCCGGACAAAAGCTTGTCGTCGAGTGTCAGAACAACGTCCCCGGCGGCGACCCGATCCCCGTTGCTGATATGGATTTCTCCGACAATGCCACCATCGGGGTGTTGAACGGCCCTAAGATCGGATGAGACCACAACGTTTCCGCCAGTTACAACGGCACCGGACATGCGGGCGGTTGCGGCCCAGCCGCCAAAGCCGATTGCCAGTACTGCAATTGCGGCAAGGCCAAAGCCGATGAACTTCCAGGACCGGTCAACGAAAGCTTCGGTCTGGGTGTTGGGTTTTGCATTGGTATTCATAACTTCCTCCATTTGACTGGCTGCGGCGCCGGGCTGGATCAGCCCGCAGCAGCGACAGGGGTTTCGTCAGTGTTCTCTTGCGTCGGCTGAGGCTGGCTCTTTGCCAGCTGAGCCGGTTGCTGTGCAGCGGCCGCCTGATTGCGTTGACGCAGGCGCTCCATCACTTCAGCACTGGGGCCGAAATCACTGGCACGGCCGTCGTCCATAATCAGGGCTTTGTCGACGGATCCGAGCACGCTGGCCCGGTGGGCGATGACGATCACAATCGCACCGCGCGTTTTGGCAGCCTGGATCGCGTGGTTCAGGGCAGCTTCGCCCTGAGCGTCCAGGTTTGAATTGGGTTCATCCAGAACCACCAGGAACGGATTGCCATAAAGTGCTCGGGCCAGTGCAATGCGCTGACGCTGACCACCTGACAGAGCGGCCCCACGCTCACCTACCGCTGTTGCATAGCCGTCTTTGAAGCTTGCAATCAGCTCGTGCACACCGGCGGCTTTTGCAGCAGCAACGACCATCTCATCTTTTGCTTCAGGATCGAAACGCGCGATGTTCTGGGCAATTGTGCCGTCAAACAGCTCAACATCTTGCGGCAGAAAGCCAATCTGCGGGCCGAGTTCTTCGGGCAAGTACTGATCAATCGGTACCCCGTCGAGGCTGATGCTCCCTTTGGCCGCAGACCACGCGCCAACCAACGTGCGGGCCAGGGTCGATTTACCACTGCCGGTCGAACCGATCACGGCGAGGGCTTCTCCGGCCTTCATGTCAAAACCTACGCCTTTCAGAACAGCCGATGTCACCATAGGCGGCGCGGCGATCAGGCCATTCACGGTCAGAGACTTCTCGGCCTTGGGCATAGAGATTCTGGCGTCGTCTTGGTCGCAGGACAGAGTGTCCTTCAACTGTGCCCAGGCCTGACGCGCGGCCACCAGGCTGCGCCAACTGCCGACAAGCGTTTCAATCGGCTGGAGGCCACGGGACATGATGACCGATGCAGCTACAATCGAACCAGCTGAGATTTGCTGATGAATCGCCAGATAGGCCGCAACCGCAAGCACACCGGACTGAAGGGCCAGACGGAACACCTTAGTAAAGCTGCCTGAGACACCAACAGTATTGGCGGCCTTGGCGCTTGCACCCAGATGCAGGTCATTGATGTCCTGCCAGGACTTGCCAAGATTGGCCTGCATACCCATCGCACGAACCATCTCGGAATTGCGGCGACTTGCTTCAGCCAAGCGGCTGCGTTTGCCAGAATGTTGCGCCTGGACGCAGGCCGCAGCGCGCACCTTGATATCGGTCACGAAAGCGATCACCAGCAGTGCGATTGCGCCAATGACGCCAACCAGGCCGAGCCAGATATGCATGGCAAAAACCAGACCCAGATAAACAGGTATCCAGGGCAGATCAAACAGCGCCCCAGCACCTTGACCGGACAGGAAGCCTCGGATTTTTTCGACGTCCTGAATGGCCGCCGCCGGGTTGCCGGATGTGCGATGAAGCGAGGGCTCTGCGAGCGAACAGTCGAACGCAGTTTTTGAGAGCCTCTGTTCAAAACGATGCCCCATGGCGACAAGAACACGGGTGCGTGCACCGTCGATCAGGGCCATGAAAAGATAAAGGCCCGCGACAAGTGTACTGAGGGCTACGAGCGTGTTTACGCTCTGGCTTGACATGACCCGGTCATAGATCTGGAGCATGAAAATCGGGCCAGTCAGCATCAGCAGGTTCACGGCACCGCTGAACACGCCGGTGGCGATCAGATTGCCGCGGAGTGCGCGACGCGCGCCGACGAGTTGCGGGTGAACGGACGAATGCGAATTCATAACGGGCCTCCAATAAATATGTCTGTGGGGGGTACGTGGGAGCCCGCAGTAAAAGCCCCAAGGTTTTGTCACACTTTGATTCAATTGGCTTTTCTGCTCTTAGTGGGGCGAAATAGATGAACCGCACGCTCAGTCGGGTTTTTGGCCAAGGCCAGAACCCCTCACATCCGCCGCTGAACTAAAGATGCAATTTCCGCTTGGGAAAGCAGCCGAAATTGAACTAGCGTCCAATCTAAGGGGATGGAACAGGGAGCCTACGCGCGATGCGCTGGAATGATCTGACACTTCGAACACAGGTTATGAGCATAGTGCTCATCAGCTGGGCGATTGTCGGCGTGTTTTCGGTTGTCACCGACCTGGTTCAGATCCGCAATTCTCGCGCTGAAGAGATCCAAAATCGGGGCGACGCATTTCTTGCTCAAGTCGTTTCAACCTTGGCCCACATACCGCCTGAAAGCCGCGCCGAAGCAGCGCTTGGCTTCTTTCCCGCAGAATGGAGCGTCAGAGTAGGCACGCAGGATGCAGCAACCGCGCTGGTAAATGGCCGCCAACGCCCGAACATGGCGGATTGGCTGGCGGCGCGGCTAGAACACCGAGGGATCGCTGTCGCGGAACTGTCCGTGGCGGAGACGGTTATTGACGCCAGACACGACCAAAGCGCGTTGTTGCACCTGTTCAAGAGCCACGCGGGTGAACCCCTAGACGCAGAAAGCATTGACGCGTTTCTGGTAAGCGTTTTCTCGGTCCGGCTTAAAGATGACGAGGAGTGGCTGAACTGCTATTTGCTGATGCAAAACAAGAGCATCGCGCCTTTGGTCGTTGTTGGATCCATCGACAGTCTGGTCGCGCTTGTCCTGCTTTGTACTCTCGCGTTTCTCATCCAGAAAGTCATGCGTCCGCTCAGCGCCATGGCCGTCAATGCCGAGTTGATCGGCCGAGGTGAAGAGGTCGGCCCGCTGATCGAGACAGGTGCCATCGACATCCGCCATACGATCATCGCGTTCAACCGTATGGAAGCCCGGATTGTTCTGGCGCTTGAATACAAGACCACCTTGCTGCGTAGCCTTGGGCATGACCTGAAAGGGCCGATTGCCCGGATGCATGACGCGATCGAGAAACTGGAGCCAACGGCCTCCAAAGAACAGCTTCTCAACCGGTTGGATACGCTGAGCGAGATTGTCAACTCTGTCACCGACCTCAATCGCAAAACACACCACGATGGAGATCTTGCGCGATTGGATCTGCGCTCATTGATCGAAGCTTTGGTCGAAGAGCAGGTGGATGCGGGCCGCGACGTGACCTACACCATCGAGCAATCTGCCATAGTGAAGGGGCGTCACAATGCGCTCACCCGTGTTCTGCGAAATCTTCTGGAGAACGCGGTCAAATATGGCGGTCGTACAAATGTTACTCTGACCAGAGTAGACAACATGGCCGCAATTCATATCGACGATGAGGGACCGGGCATCCCGGCCGAGCAGTTAGAGACCGCATTCGAGCCATTCCAAAGGCTTGGCGCTGAGGGACCCGGCAGTGGGCTTGGTTTGGCCATTGTACGGACCATTGTCGTCGATCAGGGTGGTACTGTGTCGTTGGAAAACCGCGCAGGCGGGGGACTGAGGGCGAGCGTCTTTCTACCGATTGATAAGCACAATTAGCCGGGTCTGAAAATGTAACCCTGCCCCCAGACCGTACGGATATGCTCTGGGTTGGCAGGATCGCTCTCGATCTTGGACCTTAGCCGCTTGATCAAGGCGTCGACGCTGCGGTCCCCTGCCCCACCGTGCTGCCGAGTGCGCGCGACGGCCAAAAGGTCTTCCCGCGTGCAAAGTACATCCGAGTTCTCGACGAAAAACCGCATGACCCGGGCTTCACTTGAAGTCAGGGTGATCACGCGCCCATCCTCGTGTTTGAGGTGCCGCTCGTTCTCCACCAGTTCCCAAGGACCAAACCGTGTTAGGCGTTTTTGACTTTTCTGACCCGTATCCCGGCGTCTCATGAGCGCCCGGATACGCGCCAAAAGTTCTAGGTCGTTGAAGGGTTTGATTATGTAGTCATCCGCGCCCAATTCCAGCAACGAAATGCGTTCGGCATCGTCGTCAATTGAACTGATCATGATGATTCCGGCATCGAGGCGCGCGGCTATCTCTCGACAAAGCACTTTCCCGCTTGTGCCCGGCATAACGAGGTCCAACAGAAAAAGATCATAATCCTCGCTTTCTATCTTTTCCCGGGCCGCTGGAACATTTGGCACGTGATCAATCTGGTAGCCTTTGTGTCGCAGGAAAACACAGACGTTCTCGGCAAATTCTATATCGTCGTCACAGATTAGAATCCGTTCATCGATAACGGTGGACCCGTCCGCGGCCTCGTTCATTCTGTACGCTCCTCAGGAGAAGTTTCTGCTGAGATAACAGCATTGGGCATCGCACAGTGTCAACGATGCAGCCAACGAGCGTTGCAAGTCCCAAACACGCTTTAACTGGAGGTTCGGTGTCGGTTTGGCCTGACAAGCGGCTTCCGGACCCGTAGTATTTTGCCACTTGATAGCCGGTATCGCATTGAGGGCCAGCACATGAGTGATCAGCAAGTTCAATCGGGAAAATCGACTGAAGGCATGGTGGATTACAACGAGAACTCCTCTGCACAACTGCAATTGGTTCGTCTGCTGAGTCCACTTGTTCGCGATTTGGTTTCTTCAATGGACGAGCCCGAGACCGAGTTCAAGATCGTGGACTACGGGTGTGGACCAGGTGTCAACTCCATTGAGGTGGTCAAGCCAGCAATAGAGGCGTGTTTGGAAAAGTTCAGCAACTCACCAATCGTCGTTTGCCATTCCGATCAGGTTGGCAACGATTGGAACACGTTGTTTGAATTGGTCGAAGGTCCGACAGGATATACACATATTTCCAAGAATATCCGCACCACAGCAGCAATCGGATCATTTTATAATCCGGTAACATCCGCAGCGTCGGTGTCCATCGGGACATGTATTTTCGCAAGCCATTGGCTGAGCCAGGGCATTCAACTGAACTCGCCCGGGACCATCTGGTTCGCAGATCTTCAAGGCGATGCCCGGCAAATTGTCGACGGGATCGCGCAGAACGACTGGACTCTCTTCCTGCTTCAGCGGGCTCAAGAGTTGCGTTCAGGAGGGTATCTTGTCGTCGGAACACTTGGCTCTGTTCCCGACCCATCCGAGAAAAACGGCATCGCCGCATCAGGGCGCGGTATCTATCGCGCGATTCAGGCTGTGGCAAAGGCGATGATAGACGACGGCCTCATTAGCCACGAAAGTCTCGGTTCATTTTTGTTCTCACTTTGGTTTATGACGGAAGCTGAAGCGAAATATGCTCTCGAGCAAAACGACGACCTGAGAGACGCGTTCGAAATATGCCAGATCAATGTGAAACCTGCGCCGATCAAAGCTGACGACATCTTCAAGGAGCATATCGATGATCCCGACACCTATGCCGAGAAATATGTTGGATACACCCAGGCCTTTGCTGACTCCACTTTGAGAACGCAACTGTTCAGCCCCAACTGCGACAGCGCCGAAATGCTCGACCAGTTAATGGCCGAGTTTTACAGCCGCCTCGCGCGGTTCTATGAGGCTGAGACAAGCAAATACGCATGCGAAGTTTGGCACCTCGTTGTCGTTCTCCGCAGAAAATAACAAGAGACTGGCATTCGCACTACCAGCATCAGTGAAGTTTTTCAGTTTAGACACTCTCCAGCGGCGCTCAGCATTTTGGCGGGAGACGGCCCACAGCAGACCTTGAGTACGGTCTTAGAATGCTGCGATGCAGCCCGTCGAAGCTGGCATTCGCTGCGGCCGCATGATCGACGGCAGAACGAATTCACACTCCGCGGAATGAAGCGGCCGTTCGTTGCATCACAGCAAGTAATCCCGGAAGGATTGAAACCAAGCCGCGAAAGCCACTTAAGACCGACAAAGTTCGAGACCATTCGAAACTGTACAGATAAAAAAGCGCAGCCGTTTTAGTCAGGGATTTCCACTGTTCCGACAATGTGAGTTCGCCTTAGGGGCAGCGCTTGGTATGCTGAGGCGATGTCTGTTGTCGCGATACCGCTGCCAGGGTTCTGTTGCAGAGTTTAGAGGGCGACGAGCTATTTCAGTGATCGCTTCGGAGT
>NZ_CYUD01000018.1 GCF_001458295.1 Ruegeria denitrificans | reverse complement strand
CTGCACTTTGGCACATTCGATGCCGGTGGAGCAGGAGCCACCCACCTCATCCGCTTAGGGCCGAAACGAACTTGTTCAGTAATGGGGTAAGGGTGGATTTATCCGTCGTCCCGGATTTTGGGACAGATGGCCGCCTGAGCTAAGAGAGGATTTGGTCCATCTGGTTGTTGTGATCAAGCGGCGGATTTGCGGTGAAGCAAGCGCGGGTTCCGATGATCTTCGGTTTGATCCTTACTCGTTGTTTCAAAATGGGGAGGCCGCGCCCGAATTAGGCATCGGCCGGGGTGAGGTTTTGCAGACTCTCGTGATAGCGCCGGTGGCTGTGATGATCGACAAAGGCATCGATCTGCTGCCTGAGATCACCGGGCAGGTCGTAGTATTCCAGCAAGATGCGGTTCTTCAAGGTCTGGTACCATCGCTCGATTTTTCCCTGAGGTTGCCGATGATACGGAGTGCCTCAGGACCACCCGGCAGATACCGCTCAAACCAGCGATAGAAGGTGGTCCTGAGGATGCCCAGCTTGTCCAGAATGCATCTGGTCGGGAGATGCGAATTCGACCAGATGGACGATCTCCAGCTTTTCAGATGCAGCCCTCTCATCGCTGCAAACAGCGACTGCCGGGTGACAGAAATCTCATTCGTCGTCGCCCCCATCTGTCACCTGACAGGCGCATGCAAAGCATGCTGCCCAGAGGGCGCGATCATGCTTTTTTGAGCAACCGCAGTTCAAGAGCATGTTCGGCAATCGCGTCCTTCAGATAGCGCGCCTCGCGGCGCAGACCTCTGACCTCGGTTGGTGCCGCCGCGAGCGGTTTCACCGGCAAGGCGCTTCTTAGCGGCTTCAGGGAACTCTTTGGACCAATTGTCGTACAAACTCTGTGCAGTACCTTCACGGCGGCACCGCTCTGCAATGCTGTCCTCGCCCTTCAGGCCGTCCAGCACAATCCTGATGTTCTCTTCTGCTGAATATTGCTTGTACGTGGCCCGGTGGAGGTCTTTTGCAACTTTCGCACCGCGGCTCCGCTTGGTTCCGGTCCTGCGCTACGTTTGATCCGCTGGATCAACGCTTAACGCTTTGACCAATCTCATCTCCACTCCTTGGCGTTTACGATGAGCCAGAAACCCTCCCTTATCAATTCGGTCTAAGCTGTCTCAATGGCGCTGACAGCAGAAACGTTGCACGGGAGCGGGATAGAAAACCAGCGAAAGTTTGATACATCCATCATGCCGCGCGTCACGTCGGTCAACACGAATTCACTGCCATCAGCCAGCGAGCAAATCAGTAGATTGCGTTCAGCATCACCAATGAAACAACCAGGAACAGAATTGTCATAACCCCGCCCGAGCGCACAAAATCCATAACCTTGTAACCCGCAGGGCCCATGATCAGCGCGTTGACCTGATGGGTTGGAATAATAAAGCTGTTCGAAGTTGAAATTGCCACGGTAAGCGCAAAAACAGCCGGGTTGCCACCAGCCGCAACAGCGATTGAAATCGCAAGCGGTACAAGCAGAACGGTTGCCCCGACATTTGACATCACTAGCGAAAAGGCAGTGGCCAGTATCGCAACCCCGGCCTGTAGCGCCCAAATCGGCCAGCCGTTCAAAAGGACCATGATCTGCTGCGCTATCCATGCCGCAGTTCCGGTGTTTTGCACCGCCTGCCCCAGAGGGATGAGACAGGCCAACAGAAACACCGTGTTCCATCCGACTGCGCGATACGCCTCGTCGACGCTTAGCACCTGCGTGAGCATCATTCCGGCCGCTCCGGTCAGCAGGCACAGCGACAATCTAACGTCGGTGAACAAAATCAACGATAGGGAAATGGCGAAAAAGGCCAAGGCCCAGCCGACTTTCTGTGGGCGTAATTCATCCTGCGGAAAATCAGTTGTGACGACAACAAAGTCCGGATCTCGCTTGATCCGCATCAGGTTGTCCCAACGTGTGTGGGCAACCAGCATGTCACCTGCGTGAAATTCCTCGAGCCCGATTTGGGTGGATTCGTGCGTGTCAGTCTCAACATGGCTGAGCGTTTCTTCGCCTCGGTGAATGGCCAGCAATGACATGCCATAGGTTTTGCGGAACAAAAGCTCGCGCGGGCATTTTCCGATCAGTTTGCTGTCGGGGGTCACAACAACCTCGGCAATCCCGGCATTAGTCGGGGCGAATTCTTCTACAAAGATGTCCAATTGCGGTAGAACGGTCAGCCCGTATTTTTCCGCAAATTGCTCGACCACAAAGCGATTTCCTATGATAGCCAGCCTGCAGGGCGCAGCGATTTCGGCGGTCAGAACCTGAACCATCGAGGTTTTGCCACGATAGAAGGTCGAGATGATGTAAAGATGGCTTTCGTGGTTGATATCAGCCAGAATCTGCCCCACAAGCGGGCTTTTCTCTGGTACGATCACCTCAAAAACATCTGCCTGAAGCCCATACACCCGTTGCAAGTACTCCTGCGTACCTTGCCCTGTGCCAGTGCTGTCAGATCCGGTAACACCCGGAAGTACCCACCGCCCAAGCAACAGAAAGTACGCGATCCCGGTCAGGATCAATGCCGCACCAATTGGTGTGACCGAGAAAAGACCAAAGGGTTCGATTTTCTGGCCTTCGGGCAGCCCTTCATTCGCAGTCAGGATCAGGTCGTTAAGCAAAATCAGCGGTGATGAGCCAACCATGGTCATGGTGCCACCCAAGATTGCACAAAACCCCATAGGCATCAGCAGGCGCGACAGCGGAATGCCGGATCTTGACGAAATGCGGCTGACAACGGGTAAAAACAGGGCCGCCGCGCCGACATTTTGCATGAATGATGAAATAACACCGACAGTGCCCGAAATGATCGGCAGCACCCGGCCCTCGGCAGAGCCGCCATATTTCAGGATGACCGCCGCGACTTTGTTCATGATGCCGGTTTTATCCAACCCGGCACCTACGATCATAACGGCGATAATTGAAATAACCGCGTTTGACGCAAACCCGTCAAACAATTGCGAAACGTTTGCAAGGTTCTCCAGGCCTGGCGCATAGCTGAGCAGACCAACAAGAACCAGGACTACTATGGCAGAAAGGTCAATTCTTACGATTTCAGATACGAACAGGAAGACGGTAAAAGCCAACAGAGCGCAAACCACTCCCATCTCAAAAGTAAAGGTCACATGTTCCACAAATTCACCGAGGCATTGTCTTATTTTTAAAGTAAATTACTAGACCATCCCGTTCTCGCTGTCATGATGTTTCAGCAGTTGACCGAAAAACGAAACAAAGTTTCGCGCACTGTTTTCCAATGACGCAACAAATCCTATTTTTCATCCATGTATGCGACACCTGACCAATCGTCTGATATCGGGCTCTCCTGCGCTACAGTAGCCCTTTCTATCATCAATGCAGACGCAAGATCACCACCCCGGATTTTGTCTGCAGTCTCAAAGGCCGCTATAGCCTCGGGCATTCGTCTGGCCCGGTAATGAGCAAGCCCCGTCTCATACTTCTCAATCCATGGTGGCGCCTCACCAATGCTATCGGCCATGGCGATCAGTTCAAAAACAATCAGCTCTTCGGACCGGCCCGCGATTTCAAGCGTGTCCAGTTCCCGCACGATAATCGCATCCCCTGCTTCCCGCCGGGTTTCGGGGCCAATCAGGATCGCACTGCCATAGGCTTTGTTGGCCACCTCCAGACGGCTTGCCACGTTCACGACGTCCCCAATCGCAGTGTAATTCAATCGCTGCTCAGAGCCGATATTGCCAACCAGCGCCTCACCACTGTTCAGACCGACCCGGACATGCAGGGTATCGTTAGTCTCGCTGTGCAGGCCGGCGCTTTCAACCATATCCACCAGCTCCAGCGCAGCGCGACAGGCATCTTCAGCGTGGTTAGGGTTCTCTCGTGGTGCCCCCCAGAACGCCATCACCGCATCACCGATAAACTTGTCGATTGTTCCATGATGCCGTTCAATGGTCGACGACGCGGCGCTAAAGAATGGTGCCATCAACTCGACAATCTTCGGGCCATGCTTTTCAGTCAAGCCGGTGAAACCTGAGACATCACAAAACAATACAGAGATTGTCTTTGTTTCCCCTCCGGGCTGTGTCTTGATGCCTGCCGCAACCAGCATTCTAACCAGATCGGTTGGCACGTATTTGCGAAAAGCTGACAAACCTGCCGCCATATTCGCCGTCGCGGCAGACAGATTGTTGAGCTCTTTCAACCGCGAGGGGCGACTTGAAACCTGCTCGACGTCAAAGCGCTCGATCCGACTCAGGTCCTCGGCGACGCGCGCCAAGGGATTTGCAACCACCCTGCGCACAAACCAGATAGCAAGACCGGTTGCCACCACCACCACCGCAAGAAGCGCGTAAAGAAGATTGACCAGGGTTTTGTCGATACTCGACAGGAAGGCAGACTCGGGGATAACCGTAGCAACCCGCCAACCGTAAAACCCAAGTGGGGTCAATGCCACTGCATAAGGCACGTCGTCATACACCACACGGGTTGTCAAAGTACCCGCGACATTCGTATCAGAGACAGCCAGTAAGGTTTCCCCCGACATCTTTGCCACATCATATAATTCTCCCTCGCCCATCCGCGCCGGAGTGACCTCATCGGCTTCGGGGTCTGGCACGGCGATCACCTTGCCATCCGCGCTCAGAACAAAGGCCGCACCAAACTCACCTGGCCGCAATGACCCCAGAAACCGAGACAACCGGTCTGTTTCGATGGCCACAGTCAGCACGCCCTGCCGTCGACGGTTCACGTCAATTGCACCGGCAAAGGCGTAAACTGTTTTATCACTGCCCGGTAGATCACGAACTTCAATCCAGTCCGGCGTATCGCGGTGAATGAAGTTCTCGTACCACGCATGGTCCCGCGGGTCATATTCTGTTGGAAAAAACGACCGGTTTTCGAATTGGATGTCTCCGGGGATAAATTTGTATCGGTCCTTGCGCAGGCTCCGATCCTGAATCTCGTCGTTGATTTCCATCATCTCCAACCCGTTGTCACCCAGCCGGTGTGCGGCAAAGAAATTACCGTCGGGCCACCCAAAGGTAATCCACGAGATGTTAGGTTGAGCCTGCAACTGCGACAGGAAAACGAACTCACGCTTGTCGGCTTGCCGAGTCTGAATGACATTCTGGATAAAGATCGTCCTGACCGCAGCCCAGGCCGCTTCGGCGGACCTAAGGGTCACGCCCACCTCGATCCGGACTGTGTTAGCGATCTGGCTGTTGATCTCGGCCGCCAGCATACGGCTGTTTTCCCGCGCGGTCGTCCACCACAGTGAATGCACCACAAAGGTCGACACGCCGATCGAAAGCGCGACAAGTATTGAAACGGCAATTCCTACGCTGACTCGCACTTGTGTTCCAAAACGGCTGTTGGCGGCAAAAACTCGGGTCTGACCGGCCAGAGCTTAGAGTGTGCAATTCCTTGTTTCCAGATGGTTGCAAGAAACATCCCAATTTGTTTACCCGGATTTGAATACAAACGAAGGTCGCTCGCCTACCAAGCCACACCGCCGTGGCGCAACAGTGATCACGCGTGGACAAACATAGAGATTCAAAAAACCGCTGTTGGACGGGCAACTGCGATGCAGCAGCAAGACCTGCAAGACCATGAAGTATTGTAGAAAACAAGTCGGGCCACGAACCCCGGCCTTTACTTACAGAAATTCAAACAGCCGCCCAGGCACATTGCCCTGCCAAGATAGACCCAAAGCCCGCATCAGCGCAAACATCATCGCCTGATTGGATGTCACCACAGGTTTGCCCAGGGCAGCTTCGATCCGGTCGATGGCTTCGACCGCGCGCATGTCGGTACAGCTAAGGACAATGGCTTCGGCTTCGGGGTGGTCGGCCCGACATGCAAGGTCGAAAACCTCATCCGGGGTCAGTTCGCCTTGCCCGTAATTCCCCAGCTCACGACCGATATCAGCACATTTGACCGTTGTGATCTGGTTTTGAGCCAGGAAATCGACGGCCTGCGTGTTGATTTCACCCAGATAGGGTGAAGAAAACCCGATCTTGGTCACACCCAGAACCTTGATCGCACCCACCAACGCCCCAGCAGCAGTGATAGACAACGCGCCTGAACCGGCCTTGATGTCCTGTGCCAGCTGTTCGTCAAACGACGGACCATGCGTCAAGGTCGCCGAAGTGCAGCCATACAACACCACATCAGGACGTATGCCCGAGATCATCTTCAGGTCGTGACTGATATCAGATGCTCCAAGGCCCGCCATCTGGTCAGAGCCCGGGATTTCATCCACATCATATCCGCCCATACGCTGGAAATGCACCGTCGTGTCAGGACATCGCATCAGTATCATGTCTGCTTCGAGATTGGTGTTGGTAAAAGGCACCAAGACGCCAATTTTTGCCCGTCTGCGGGTTTCATAGATCATGATGTCACCTCTTTCAGAACGGCCAGACAGCGATCCATGATGTCTTGCGCACAGATCGTGGCACGCAGGCAATCAGCCAAGCCATATCCACCCATACCGCGCATCAGAAGCCCTTGGGCACGCAGGGCAGTATCCGCCTTTTGTGCCGCTTCAACATTGGCGAAGCGGATCAGCACAAAGTTGGTGTGGCTGGGCGCAACCGTCAGCCCCAGCGCGCGGCATTCCTCGGCAAACTGATCGCGGATGACAGCTGTTTTTGTCACCGTATCGCACATATGAGCCTGATCCTGCATCGCGGCGGTTGCCATGGCTTGCGACGGGATCGAAACATTGTTGGGGTTTAGGATCTTGCGCACCTCTCGTTCAATTACAGGCGGGAACAGGCCCCAACCCACGCGTGCACCGGCCAGACCAAAAGCCTTGGAAAAGGTGCGCATGACCACCGTATCGCCCCGATCCACCAGCTCAAAGATTTCAGTGGGGTTCTGATCCTGATCTGCGAATTCCGCATAGGCCTGATCAACCACCAACAGGACGCCCTCGGGCAGAGCGTCTTGCAGACGGATGACCTCGGTATTCGGGATCAGGGTCCCCGTCGGGTTGCCCGGGTTGCAGACAAATACGATCCGTGTTTGGGGCGTGACGGCGGTTAGAATGTCATCAACCGATACTGACAGATCAACTTCACGCGCCTTGACGTAGTCCGCCTGCACCTGCGCCGTGGCTGAGGCCACATAGGCGTAGCCGTAATCCGTACCCAAAACCCGATCGCCAGGCCCGGAAAAAGCGCGGATGAGACAGCCGATCAGCTCCATCGAACCCGCACCACACAGGATATTTTCAGCCTTCACGCCATGCGTTTCGGCAATCGCCGCGCGTAGTTCGGGCCAGTCAGGATCAGGATAGAGAGGCATCTGCGTCAAGGCCGCCTGCCCCGCGGCGATTGCTGCCGGACTGGCTGGAAAGGCGCTTTCGTTCTGGGCCAACGAAACGGTCTCTGACCCGCCCAAATCAGCCAAAGCATAGGCCGCCATGGACCGAACGTGATCGACCGCCCGGATCATGACGCACCGCCATACGCTTTTGCGCCAGATTCAGTGACCAGTCCGCGTCTCAGGTCCAGTTCCAGCGCCTCGGGGTCTCGTTCTGCCGGATCGCCAAATCCGCCGCCGCCGGGCGTGTCGAAAATCAGATAGTCACCACCTTCAACCCGCAGTTCGCCCTTGCCCGGGATGTCGCTGTCACCATCGCGGAACCGGATGCGCCCCGGCGCTCCGGGCTGCCCGCCCATTCGACCCAGAGCCGGGAATTTTAGCCGCTCGACCGACAGGAAAACGATAAACGGCGCGTCGTTCGACGAGGTCATCTCGATCCTCTGCCCAAGCCCGCCGCGATACTTGCCCGCCCCACCGGAATCCGGCAGCAACTCGCGCCGCCACATCACCACAGGCGCAACGCTTTCGGTGATTTCAACCTGAGACCCGAAGACGCCCGAAGGATAGGCCGTCGCCGACAACCCATCCGCATGGGGCCGCGCACCGGTGCCGCCGTTATGGACAGGTTCAATAGCAAACTCACGCCCACCATTGGCCGCAACTTCCGGCGCATGACGCATGGGCAGGTCGAACATGCACGAGGCACCCTCGGCCGGGACTTGATCCGGCAGCGCCTGATGCAGGCAACCCAGCACAAGATCGGGGGTCACCTGCCCCAGCGTATGTCGCATTGCCACCGGCACCGGACGTTGGGCGTTTAGGATACAGCCCTTGGGGCCGTCAACTGTGAACGGTTCCAGCGAGCCCGCGTTATTGGGAATGTCCGGCCCGACGATGCAGCGCAATGCGAAAACCGTATAAGCGGTGGCATAGTTGAGGGGCACGTTGATGCCCTTTTTCGAACAGCCTGATGTTCCGGTGAAATCCACATGCATCCCGTCTTTGGTTACGGTCAGGGTCGCGTGCAATTCCAGCTCATTCTCATAGCCGTCCATGCGCAGCACGTTCTTGAAGACGCCTTCAGGCACCTCGGCGATGGCCTGTAACGCCCCTTTGCGCGAGGTGTCGATGATATAGCTGCCCAGCATATCCAGATCGTCGATCCCGAACTCGTCCATCATCGCCACCAGACGGGTTACCCCGGCCTCGCAACAGGCGATCAGAGCGTAAATGTCACCCTCATTGGCGATCGGCTCGCGCGAGTTGGCACGGATGATATCCATCAGCAGCGCATTGGGTGTTCCGGCCTCAACCAATTTACATGGCGGAATCAAAAGCCCTTCGTCATAAATGTCCGATCCTTCGGGTCCCATGCCCAAACCGCCCAGATCCACCAGATGCGACGTACAAGAAGTAAAGCCCACCACCTTGCCATCCTTGAAAGCGGGCATCATCAACAGGAAGTCATTCAAATGACCCGAGGCCAGCCATGGGTCATTGGTCATGTAGATGTCGCCGGGCTTCATGTCCTGCAGCGAGAATTGCCCACGCAGATACAGCACAGCCTCGGCCATGGTGTTGATATGACCGGGCGTGCCGGTTACGGCCTGCGCCAGCATCCGGCCATTCACGTCAAAAATTCCGGCCGAGATATCACCGCATTCACGCACGATGGGTGAAAATGCGGCGCGGATCAGGGTCTGACCCTGTTCCTCGACCACCGCCAGCAGACGGTTCCACATCACTTGCAGGCGGGCGGGGGAAAGCTCACCGGTCATCATGCGCCTCCTTTCTGGTCTTGGGTCAGGACAAGGTTGCCGATGGCATCCATATGGGCCGAGAAATCAGCGGATACGAGCGTGGTGGTCTGAGGTTCATGGATCAGCGCAGGCCCCGGTACATGGTCTCCGGGTTTCATATCGGCGCGGGCAACAAAAGCCGCGTCCCTCGCTTTGCCGTCCACATCACAGATGATGGGGCGCGTCTCGGTAACGTTGAACACTGTGTGCTCACGGGTTTCGGGCACAGACGGAATCGCCTCATCCAGCGTCGCCACGCGCACGGCCCAGTTCAGGATCTCGATCTCCATCCCTGGCACAGGTCGCGAGAATTGCTTACGGTATTCCTCTTCAAACGCAGCGGTCAGAGGGGCAATATCTTCGGCAGTCAACGCGCGATCCGGCAGAGAGATCTCGATCTCATGCCCCTGCCCGTTATAGCGCATGAAGGCAGTGCGGAGGGTTTCGGTCAGCGCACCGTCCGCGCCTTGCGCCACAACTTGTTTCGCCTCGGCGATCATGGCGCCGAACAACCCGTTCACGCCGTTCATATCCATAGTTTCCAACAGCGAATAGCGCGAGCGGACGATCTCGAACGACACTGGCGCGAACAGGAACCCTACCGCCGATCCAACGCCCGGATTGGGCGGGATCACGATCCGCGACACTCCGGCCGAGCGGGCAACCCGGCTGGCATGCAACGGTCCGTTACCCCCAAAGGCGATCATCGTACGCGAACCCAGATCCTTGCCCGATTCAACAGCGTGCATCCGCCCGGCGCTGGCCATGCTTTCATCCACGATCCGGCTGATCCCGTCTGCCGATCCTACCGCGTCCAGGGCCAACCTTTCACCGATTACACGGGTCAACGCGGTCTTGGAGTCTTCGGGGTTCAGCTTAATATGCCCTTCGGCAAAAGTATCCGGTACGATATAGCCCAGCGTGATATCGCTGTCCGTCACGGTGGGTTCAGTGCCGCCGCGCATAAAGGCCACCGGCCCCGGCTCGGACCCTGCGGATTTCGGTCCAACGGTCAGGCGGCCCAAACGGTCCACGCCCGCAATTGAACCACCGCCTGCGCCTATCTCGATCATCTCAATCACCGGGATGCGCACCGGCATGCCCGAGCCTTTTATGAACCGTGCCGCGCGAGCGATTTCAAACGCACGAGAGGTTTGTGGGCGCGCGTTGTTAATCAAGCACAGCTTGGCCGTGGTGCCGCCCACATCGAAAGACAGCACCTCATCCAGCCCTGCCCGTGCAGCGATACGAGCGGCCAGAATCGCGCCGCCCGCCGGGCCGGATTCGACCAAACGGATTGGGAAGCGCGCCGCAGTTTCAACCGTGCACATGCCACCCCCTGCGGTCATCATCAGAATCGGGCAGGTCACACCTTGGGCTGCAAACTGATCCACGAACCGCGTCAGATAGCTTTCCATCAACGGTTGGATATAGGCGTTCGCAACCGTCGTGCAGAGCCGATCGAATTCACGCGCTTCGGGGCTGACGTCGGAGGAGATCGAAACCGTAAGGTCAGGGCGATGTTCAGCCAGCAGATCACGCAGCCGACACTCGTGCGCCGGGTTGGCATAAGCGTGCATCAGGCCGATCGCCACCGCCTCGGCCCCGCTGGCATCTAGCTGAGCCAACAGATTGTCAATCTGCGCCTCATCCAATGGGATCAGAACAGCACCCTCGGCCGACATGCGTTCACGGATGACGAAGGACCGTTCGCGCGGCACCAGAAGGTCCGGCTTTTCCAGATTGATATCGTATTGGGAATAGCGCCGCTCGTACCCGATATCGAGGATATCGCGAAACCCTTCAGTGCAGATGGTGGCGACATCAGCGCCTCGCCGTTCGATCAGCGCATTGGTGGCAAGGGTTGTGCCATGGATGAAACCCGTAACCTCGGACAGCGCGCGCCCGGTTTCGGCGGTCACGCGCAGCGCACCCTCCATAGCGCCATCTGCCGGGTTTTGATGGGTCGTCAAAGTTTTGGTCGAGGCCAAAATCTGGGCTTCACCGGAAACCAATACGGTGTCGGTAAAAGTGCCACCAATATCAATGGCAAGTCGTAGCGCGGTTGTCATGTATCATCCCGTGGTCGTCTGAATGTAAGCAGGCAAAACACCCCAAAGGGCGGTTACCGAAACATCGGGACGAGATCACACCCGGTCGACCGGCGATCCATGGGATTAGGGATACACAGACAGCTCATACGGATTTCCATACTCACTAAGAATAAGGGGCGCTAGCAAGTTTGCGACAAAACGGCCTGCAAGCGACAACGTCCTGATATCACCTCTTGTGGGCTATTCAGAACTTCTTGCGTCAGAGACGAGCCTCCCGCGGTCAATTAGAAAAGGGTGTGGTGCCCTTCAGAAGCTGTATGAAGGTTTTGCCAACCAGATTTGGCTCCTCTCCTCGTTTTCTGACCAGCTCGATCTCTGACTTAAGATCGAACCTGCCATCCCCGACAGATCGCAATCGGTCTTCGCGGACCCATGTATCCGCAAAACCTTCCGGTAGGTAGCCAATGTAATTGCCTGTCAAAACCAGCATGGCCACACCTTCAATCTGGTGCGCGCTTGCGTTCGATTGAAGCCCGCTCGAAATCGGGGCCACCTGATCCTCGTTCAGATAGGCACGTTTGCAGTAATTTGCCGTGGGCAACAGTTTTTCGACATCTGTCAAAGTGGTTGCATCAAACAAGGGATGCCCTCGACCGCAGTACAAACCAATATTCTCTGTCTCCAAAGGTTCATAAATCAGGCCGGGTTTGTGCTTGTGAAACACCCCGACACCGACTGACACTTGCCCGTCCTGAACCGCGATTTCGATATTGTCCGGCGGTAACGAATGCAGCTCAAGGGACACTTCCGGGGCGATTTGAGTAAATTTTGTAAGCGCCCTCATAACTGGTGTGTTGTCGCTATGGACCCAGTTGTCTATGGCGGCCACGGACAAACGGCCCACAAGCTTTCCGCGTGTTTCGGCGACGACCTCACCAAAATGCTCCAGCGACGCAAATAGATTTTGCGATGCGGAATAGACGATCTCGCCCTTGTCTGTCAGGCGAAACCCTTTGCGCCCCCGCTGACACAATCTTATGCCCAGTCGCGTTTCCAGATCGGAAATCTGCCGCGATATTGTCGACGCAGACACATTCAACGCAATCTGTGCTGCTGAAAATCCGCGGGATTCAACCACAACGGAAAACACATAAAGCAAGTGCACATCAGACTTGGACAAACTTGGGGGCAGCATGACAAAACAATACTTGTAAAGTTATGCAAGTATAGTCTCTGAATTTGCTATTTACTCAAACTATAGCGCGCGACACCCTTTGATGTGACACAACCTTTGCCCGGAGATCGCACATATGGACAGCAGCACCGTCGCAACCCGCAAATGGGGGATCAATAACGACTATGCCAAACTGACGGATGTTTTGTTGGGCAAGCCTGAGTATTTCAAATGGGTCGAAGCCGGGCCATTGATCGGGCGCACGCTTGCCAATGCAGAAAAGACCGGCCACTCGTTCGATTTGCAGCTGGCGATGAAGCAGCATTCCGAAATGGTCTCGATCTACGAGGAGAATGACGTCACATGCCATTACCTCGACAGTGATGAGGTGTTGCATCGCAATTTCTTTGCGCGCGACAGTTCGGCAATGACGCCGTGGGGTGCCCTTATCTGCCATATGCAGCTGAAATGCCGCCGCGCCGATTATGCCACCGCCATTAAGTTCTATCAGGAAAACGATATTCCAATCTGGAAATTTGCCACTGCCGGTCATTTTGAAGGCGGTGACTTCAATATCATTGAACCCGGCCGGGTGCTGATCGGCTATTGCGGTGAACGGTCCGAGAAAGAGGGCTCTGAACAGGTCGCGGAATTCGTCCGCGCCGAAGGGTGGGAGGCTGTGGTTGCCCCGATCAGCCGCGAGTTCGTTCACATGGACGGCTTGATCGTGCCACTGGCGGAAAAACTTGCGGTGGCCTGTATCGACGCGATGGAACCCTGGCTGGTGGATATCGTCAGAGGTTGGGGAATTGAGATTGTCGATGTCTCGTATCGTGAGGCAAAGAACCTGGGCGTTAACCTTGTCGCGCTTGGCGAAGGCAAGGTTCTGTCCATGGCCGGGGCCACCGACCTGAACGCCAAGATGCGCGCCATGGGTTTCGAGGTTTACGACCCGGACATGTCCATGTTCACATTGGGCGGCGGTGGCGTGCATTGCCTCAGTCAGGCTCTGTGCCGCGAGGACGCATAACCAATATTCGCTGATCGGCATAAGGCAAAGCTCGAGACTGCGCCTGATCTCCCGCTCCACACGGTCGATACAGGAGAGGCTGCTACCTGTCCGCGAAAGTATCGCGGATGCACAGACATTTTGACCTAGATAGAAGAAGGGAACCATGAGACCGCATTGAAACCAATTGGGGTTGGCACCCGCCGTCCCCACGTGTAACAGGGCGCATCCCGGTCGCAGCCTACCCGGGTAACAAAACAAGGGTTCAAAATATGAAAACGATCGTAATCTGCTCGGGCGGGCTGGATTCGGTGTCGCTGGCGCATATGGTGGCCCGCGATCACCAGCTGACGGGCCTAATTTCCTTTGACTACGGCCAGCGTCACAGGAAAGAGCTGGACTATGCCGCACTCTGCGCAAAACGGCTGGGTGTCCCCCATGACATCATCGACCTGCGCCCGGTCGGGGCCGTTCTGACCGGATCGGCGCTGACCGATGATGTTGACGTACCAGACGGGCATTATGCCGAAGACAGCATGCGTGTTACCGTGGTGCCCAATCGGAACGCCATCATGCTGACCGTAGCGTTTGGCGCGGCGGCAGCGAGCGGGGCGAATGCAGTGGCAACGGCTGTGCATGGCGGGGATCACTTTATCTATCCCGATTGCCGCCCGGAATTTACGCAAGCCTTTGAGACCATGCAGAAACACGCATTGGATGGCTACGCCGACGTGTCCTTGTTCACCCCGTTTGTGCATCGCAGCAAAGCCGATATCGTCACCGAAGGGGCGCGATGCGAAACACCCTTTTCGCAGACATGGTCCTGCTACAAAGGGGGTGAATACCATTGCGGCCGTTGCGGCACCTGTGTCGAACGGCGCGAAGCGTTCCACTTTGCCAATGTCAAAGACCCAACCATCTATGAAGACCCCGAGTTCTGGGTCGTAGCCACGGCGCATAAGGAACCCGCCTGATGTACCGGATCACCAAGGAATTCCACTTTTCCGCCTCGCATCAACTGACCCACCTGCCTGACGATCATCAATGCGCCCGAATGCACGGGCACAACTATATCGTCGAGATTGAACTGGCTGCGGTCGACCTGAACACCGACGGTTTCGTGCGCGATTATGGCGAGCTGAAGCCGCTCAAAACCTATATCGATGAAACCTTCGATCACCGGCACTTGAACGACGTGATGAACATCCTGACCACGGCGGAAAACATGGCGCGTCATTTCTATGACTGGTGTGCTGCGCGCCGGCCGGAAACCGCGGCCGTCCGGGTCAGTGAAACGCCAAAAACCTGGGCCGAGTACCGCCCATGACCCGCCTGCGCATTGCCGAAATTTTCGGCCCCACGATCCAGGGCGAAGGCGCGCTGATCGGGGAGCCCACTGTTTTTGTCCGTACCGGCGGCTGCGATTATCGCTGCAGCTGGTGTGACAGCATGCATGCGGTCGACACGGCTTTTCGTCATGACTGGGCTTCAATGTCCACCGATGCTGTTTGGGATCGGGTGCATACCCTGTCGGGCGGGCGACCCTTGACTGTTTCACTGTCGGGCGGAAACCCGGCCATTCAAAATTTTGGCCCCCTGATCGCGCGGGGTCGGGCCGAAGGGTATCGTTTTGCCTGCGAAACCCAAGGCTCGATTGCGAAACCGTGGTTCAGCAATCTGGACACGCTGGTTCTGAGCCCGAAACCACCCACAAGCGGAGAATCCGTGGATTGGAGCGCATTCGCGGCCTGTATCGACGCCGCGCAACCTGGTCCGAAGGTGGTGATGAAAATCGTGATCTTTGATGAGGCCGACTATGACTGGGCCCGTTCCGTGGCTGACCGCTATCCGACGCTGCCGCTCTATCTGCAACCGGGCAATGCCGAGGTCGATCCCGAGCTGCCGGTCGACCCGAAAACCCTGTCGGACCGCTTGTTGTGGCTGGTCGAGAAGGTAACCGCCGATGGCTGGTTCACGCCTCGGGTTCTGCCGCAACTGCACGTCCTGCTGTGGGGAAACAAACGCGGGGTCTGACCCCATAAAGGAGCATATGATGGAAACCATTTACAGCGACCTGACCCAATTGGGCGGAAAAACCGAACTACCGACATCGCCCGAAGCGGCCGAGCTGGAGCGGGTCCAGAATCCGCAGGCTGATATCGACTATTGCGTGCGGTTCACCGCGCCCGAGTTCACCTCGCTCTGCCCGATGACCGGACAGCCTGATTTTGCCCATCTGGTCATCGACTATGTGCCCGATGACTGGCTGGTTGAATCGAAATCCCTAAAACTGTTTCTGGGTTCATTCCGCAATCACGGTGCATTTCACGAGGACTGCACCGTGTCCATTGCCCGCCGTCTGGTAGAATTCCTGTCGCCCCGCTGGTTGCGGATCGGTGGCTACTGGTATCCGCGTGGCGGCATCCCGATCGACGTTTTCTGGCAAACTGGCGCCACACCCGAGCAAGTCTGGATACCCGATCAAGGTGTCCCCCCCTATCGCGGGCGCGGTTAGGGTCTTGGGACTTTCCGGGGACGGCACCCGTGCAAGTACGTAATCGCGTCAGCCGTTCCCTCACCAATCCAGACGTTCGTAGGTTTCTGTGCCGATTTGGGAAATCTCGTCGGTATTCTGGATCAGAACAGTTTCGGCCATGACATCCGTCTGCGAACCACTCGGTACATCGCTGTCCCCAGCCCCGTCATAATCTGCCAAGCCATCCCATCCCACATCCGTATGCTCTGACACCTCAGTGCTGTCACTACCGGAAACAACCATGTCTTCCTCGGGGCCTACGGATGCCGAGACACTGTCTATATCGCCAACGGCAATTGTGAATTCGCTGCTGGATGTCACCGGCGCACCGTTAAATGCGGTGTCGTAAAGGACAATCTCTCCGTTTATCGCCCCCTCGTATCCTGACGGCGGTGAGATCTCCAACGCATCGATATTCCAACTGGAAAGATCTACGGTGCCCCCATCCGCAACAATGGCATTGTCACCGCTAGTCAGAATTGTGTTACGTGGTAAACCTTCAATGGCGACACTTGCCCCTGCGCCGACACCATCCAGCGCGATCCCCACATCCAGCGTGCCGTTCACATCAACTGCAACCTCCTGATCTGCCTGTACCGTGCGGCGGCCATCTACATCAGGGCCTTCCCATTCAAGCTTTAACCCTGCGCGACCGAAATTTTCAAAATATCGCACTTCGATATCATGTGTACCGGGCTCCAATTCGATCTGACCCGAGGCCCCACGGTAACCGTGATTGCCATCGTCTTTGACGACTTCCTGCCCATTGACATAGATTACGACGCCATCATCAGCGGACGTGTGGAACGTATACTGGCCGCCTTCCTCAACCGTGACCTGCCCTTGAACTCGGGTTGCAAAAGTGTCTTTGGAACCGCCCTCCCAAAACGAGTCCCGGCTGTTCTCATAATCAATCTCGGCCCTATGCTCTTGGTAATCAGGAGCGGATTCCCAGTCCACATCATCCAATTTCCCGATGCGGTGATCCATGTCGATATAATCGACGCGAAAGCCCTTGTTCAGTCCGGCAGTGGGGACGGTGATCTGCGGCTCATCTACGTTGATGGTGATAGGTTGGCTGATCTCTGCGCCGCCCTCGGATATGCCAAGGGTGGCTTTGATCTCTCCGATAAAATTATGTGGCGGCGTGATCGTCAGCAAGTCGGAATCAAAACCCGCTATGTCAGCACTTCCGTCACCATCCGCCTGCACAAACTGGCCGCCTGCCTCTACAACTGTGCCCGGCGGCAAACCTTTCACAACAAGACTCGTGGCTTCGCTGAGCTCGGCCTCTGGATGGGCAACATTCATCGCGAGGGACATACCAGATACGGTTTGCGCGACGGACATGTCAGGGGCAGTGACAAGCTCTGGCCCGTCCATGCCCGGACCTTCCCATTCCAGTTTCAAACCGGCATGGCCGTAATTTTCGAAATAGCGCACTTCGATATGGTGTGTGCCGGGGTCCAGATGCACCTCGCCCGATTTGGTCTGATAGGCATGTAACCCGTCATTCGCTACCACAACCTCCCCATTGATGACCAACTGCGCACCGTCATCCCCACCAAGGTCGAACCGGTAAATGCCGCCTTCATCCACTTGCACCGCACCGGTAATCTCAACGCCAAACGTGTCTTTTGACCCCCCTTCCCAAAACGAGTCCCGACCGTTTTCATAGTCGACCTGAGAAACCAGCTCCTGATGTGTGGGCTTTGCGTTCCAATCAATGTCATCCAGCGACGTCAGCCGCTGGTCCATATCGAAATACTGCGCTTGAAACCCCGTCGACACTATCAAATCAGGGGTGTCAGCTACGTCAACCGTAAATGTTTCAGACGTACTGAGCCCGCCGGCATCCGTTACAGTGACCGAGACTTCGACCGTGCTGGCATCCTCAAAATCAAGAGCTGTTGTCTCTTTCAGACGCAAGATTCCGTCGACGACTTCGAACCGGTCATCCGAGATCTCGATAACATGGCTATCGTTTCCATCCGGATCTTCGAAACTCAGCTGTCCAACAATGGCCCCGCTGACATTTTCGGCAATCACATTGGGCGCTGCGGTCAGAGTGATATTATCCACCAGTGCGCCGTACGAGTCATTCTCATCCGCCGCCTCGCGCAACTCCAACTTGTCTTCACCTGTACCCACCACCTGCATTTCAAACGTGGTCCAATCCGTGCTGTCCGGATTCAGGTCTCCAACCAGTTTGTCGTTCCAATAAACTTCGACTGTGTCCGTTCCGTTCGCCAGCCGCTCGCGCAGATCAAGTCCAAGATCATAGACCTGGCCTTTGCTCGTCTGGATTGTCTGACTGAAACTGTCGACACCGTGCCCGGCATCCATTTCCAGATGCTGCTGGCCATCCGAGGCATTAGTATTGCCCAGATTGTCCCAGATTTCCATGCCGCTGTCGGTTTCCCACGCGCCGGATTCGTCATCGCGAAAAACGTTCCATCCACCTGAACCAACCTCAAAGTTTTCGTAGCTGCCATTGAGGACAAGATTGTCTGATTCCGTGCTCAGTCTCAGACCCGACGGCAACTCGTTCTGATCCGTGACCTCGATGGAGAAACCTTCCGCATGCGCGGTTCCCGCCGCATCGGTTACAGTCACCTGAACCTCAATCTGCTGCTCGGGTTCATAGTCCAGCGTGACGCCGTCTTTCAGCTTCAGCTCACCATCCACAACCTCGAACCGGTCATCCGAGACGGAATAACTGTGGCTGTCACCCGAATCCTGATCCTGAACAGATAAAGTGCCCACCACAGCACCGTCCGCGTTTTCAGAAACGGACGTACCAGATAGATCCATACCGGTAACAGCATCGTTCCGGTCGGTGACCTCGATGGAGAAACCTTCGGTATACTCTTCCCCCGCCGCATCGGTGACCGTCACCTGGACCTCAATCTGCTGATTGGATTCATGGTCCAGCGTGACGCCGTCTTTCAGCTTCAGCTCACCCTCCACAACCTCGAACCGGTCATCCGAGACAGAATAACTGTGGCCGTCGCCCGAATCCTGATCCTGAGCAGATAAAGTGCCCACTATAGCACCGTCCGAATTTTCGGCGACAGATGTGCTGGTCAACGAAACATCTTCCGGCGCATGATTTGACTGCGTCGTTTCTTCGACCTGCCTTTCAGCGTTATTTGTGTTCTCAAAATTTGACTGTCGAACCGATGGTGCGGGGATGCCAGAAAACTCCACCGGTGTTGTAATTGTTGGGTGCAGTTGAATTGTTTCATCGCTGTTGTGCCGAAAAACCGTCGTTGCATTCTGGGAAAATTCGGCAGTACCCTCCTCTAATGCAGCAAGTGCCGATGGTTCGATTGAGCTGTCAGCACTTCGGTTGCTGGCCTCCTGGGTTTTTTCAACCGACAAAGCGGCGGGCTCAGCATCTGGACGCACTTGCCCGGCGTCCGAAGATTCCCTGACGATGGCGCTGCCTTCCTTCTGTTCTCCGGTGTGAAGGGCGCTGCGGCTCTGATCCTCGGGGGAGATCTGCGCCCCTTTCGATAATTCGGAAGCAAAGGCTTCTTTTTCGCGTTGCTCTTTAGGCAGGCCAGAACCCAGGCTCGGTCCACTTTTATCAAACTCACCCATCACACATCCCCGCATTCAAAAGGTCAGACCCGAAGTGTAGTGATCAATCGTTAAGCCAGCCTTTCCGTTTTCAAGTGCATTTGACTCAATTTCTCTCATCTTGAACCCGACAAGTTCATGAAAGAGAAAGATATTCTGGCGTCTGTTCGAAAGAAGTTACCGAACGGGGCAGACATGAAAGAACAGGTTTTCAAGGGGCGCGACAGTACCGTTGCTCCGAAGGTGCCCATTCTGGCCGCATCATTGTCATTGAACATTGTGGCACTGATCATGCCGATCGTCATTCTGTTGATCTTTGACCGTGTCATCCCCTTTCAGTCGACTGACACATTGCGAATGCTGACGCTTCTGCTGCTGATGAGCGTCGTGATCGAACTGCTTCTGCGATGGGCCCGCTCGACATTGCTGAATATCACGTCCGAACGGGCGGCGGTCTCAAACTACCACCGCTTTGCCAACCGAATACTGCATGCGGATGTCACGGCATTCTTACAACAGCCCGCATCAACCTATCTGGATCGTTTTGCAGCCATTGCTCAGTTGCGCGATCACCATGCAGGGCAAAACCACGCGTTGTTGATCGATTTACCATTTACCTTGGTTTTTGCGGTTATGGTGGCCCTTATCGGGGGATGGCTGGTGCTAGTTCCTGTGGCTGGGTTGTGTGCGGTTCTGGTCTTTTCTCTGGTGATGAAGCGGGCGCAATGGTCCTTGTTTGACAGACGCAAGTCACTGGATAGCCGGCGCTATGCTTTTCTGTCCGAAGTGCTTTCGGGCATCCAGACTATCAAAGCGAACCGGATGGAACGTCAAATGACGCGCCGGTTCGAAATGTTAGAGGATCAAACGGTTGAGATCAGCCAACGCTTGATTAGGTTTTCGGGTCTCGCACAAACCTTTGGTGCAATATTTGGTCAGGTCTCCGTAGCCGCAATGGGCTTGCTGGGCGCCTATCTTGTAATTCAACACCATATAGGCATTGCCGAGATGGCTGCTTGCATGTTGTTGAACGGGCGCATCGTACAGCCGTTAACCAAACTGATGACATTGTGGGTTCAGTCCGAAAACGTGGCTTTTGCCTGGGGTAAACTGCGTGAAATTGATGCCTTGCCGACCAGCAAGTCTGTTCCTGAAATCGCCACTCCGATCAATGGCAACATTTCCTTGCGCGACCTCAGGTTTGAGCGCGACGGTTCACCAACTGAGCATATGGTGCTGAAAGCTCTGACGTTAACCCAAGGTCAGATTGCTTTGATCAAGGGCGAAGCGCGTTGGCAGGTGCAGGCATTTTATGATGTGATGACTGGCCTGAACAAACCGATCAAAGGCGAAGCGTTGATCGACGGGGTTCCGATCCACTCCCTCAAGTCCTGGCGCGGACCGGGTGCTATCATCGTGCTCGAAGACAATCCAGCCATCTTTTCCGGAACCTTGTTGCAGAACCTCAGCGCCTTTGGCGATGAAGATCAGATCACCCGCGCCAAAAAATTTGCTGCCCGGCTGGGGATGGAACAAAGGATTTATCGCCTGCCAATGGGCTATAATACACTAATGGGATCAGGCAGCGTGTTCGAAAACGACCCCGTTAACCGCCAATTGATTGCATTGGTTCGTGTTCTAGCTCTGCGACCAAAAGTATTGATTATGACCGAACCTACGTCGGTTTTGGACACTGCTGAACGTGAGGCCTTGTCAGACTGCCTTACCCACCTGAGCCCACGACCGACCATCCTCATGGATAGCCCCGACCCACGCATGGCGCGTCTTGCGGATGTGATCTGCGAACTAACGCCGCTGACGGGCGATAAAGTTGCAGATTGGGTGGCTGACGCAAACGAAGAACAGACAACTGCGCGACAAAGAAAGGATGTGGCATGAGCCTGGTTAACACTCAGGATGCCAGTGCATTGCTGATGCGACTTTTGCTGGTCGGCGGCTGGCAAAACAATGCTGATGCAATTGCCGAAGCTTTTCCCCATCTTTCTGAAACGCTTGATCCCGCTGATCTAATCCAGACACTTGAGAATCTGGAAGTCCCTCATGTGCATACAACCTGCCTTGAAAGCGACATAAAAGAAGCGGAATGCCCCGCTTTGGTTATCCCGACACAAGGAGAGAGCTACGTGGTTCTGGGCCGCGAGGGGGGTATGTTGCACATTGCCGATCTGACAACCGGCAACCCAAACCATTTTCAGGTGCGCCGGAGGACCTGCACGGTAATCCGCGTTGAAAAATATACCTTCCAGCCGTCGCGACGGGACCTCAGAACTGTCCGAGGCTCCTTCGAGGTTTTGCGAAAAATGATCCCCGGGTTATTTTTGGCGGCCTTTCTGACCAACCTTCTGGGCCTGCTTGCACCGCTTTTGATCATGGCAATCTATGACCGGGTGATCCCCTCCGGCTCAGTGGATCTTTTACTGGCGCTGACCCTCGGGGTGGCCATTCTGACGACGTCAGATTTTACGTTCCGTACGATCCGCAGCAGGGCATTGGCCCATGTCGGCCAGACCGGAGAGCGCACTCTGGCCGTGGGTCTGTTTTCAAAGCTGATGAGCCTGCCACTGTCGCAGCTGCAAAAATCTAGTGTGACCCAGCAGATAGCCCGTTTTCGCCAGTTTGAATCCCTTCGGGAATTTTTCACTGGTCAGATAATGACCACACTAATTGACCTTCCATTTGCCCTGATATTCCTGGCAGTGCTTACATATCTGGCCCCTTCGGTAGGGCTCTTGACGCTTGGGCTTGCGGCTTTGCTGTTAAGCATCGGGTTTCTGGCCCTGCCCTTCCAGCAACAGTTGGATCAGGCCGCAAGTAAAGCCGCCCAGGCCAGCACAATGGTCATTCAGGATGCTATCGAGCATCAGCGTACTCTTGCAAATCTGGGAATGCAGGATCGATGGTTGCGCCATTGTATGCCACTGGCCGAAAAGACAGAGGCTGCAACTGCCCGAGCGCGCCAACTGCGCAATCTGACGCAATCCATGTCACAAACCATCGTTACGCTTGGCTCAGTCGGTGCCATCATTCTCAGCGCTCTTGGCGCAATTGCAGGCAGCATGAGCTTTGGCGCCTTGATCGCTTCTATCGCGCTGGTCTCCAAAGTGCTGGCCCCTGTTCAGGCCTTTCAATCGTCGCTTGGTCAACTTGTCGGATATAGCAATAGCCAGAAACAAGCGGATCAGGTTTTGGCATTGACGGAAGAGCTGGAATTGGGTCTGGGCCGGTCGCATCAGAAAACTTTACGCGGTGCGATTGCGTTTCAGGGGGTAAGCTATCGGCCCGACCCGCTGAACCCTGCACTGTTGACGGCAGCCAGTTTCCGCTGCACGCCGGGGGAACTGGTCGTAATCCTCAGCCGGGATGTCGCCAGCCGAACGGCGGTTCTGGACCTGATCAGCGGGCTTGCCTCACCGTTGGCGGGCGTAATCGAACATGATGGGATCGACATACGGCAGATCGCCCGGGATGAGCTGCGAAAATCCGTAACTTATGCCACATATAATTCCCATTTGTTCCACGGGACGGTGAAGCAGAATTTCCGCCTGGCCGCACCCACATTAGATAGCCAAGATATCCATGTCGCACTGGACAGTCTTGGAATCCGAAAGGAAATCGAGGCCCTGCCCGAAGGCTGCGACACACGCTTGAACAATAGGCTTTTGTCTAACCTGTCAGGCGAACTGCTCAAGTCGCTGGTGCTGGCTCGCAGCATGGCCCGACCGTCCTCTGTCTATCTGTTTTCGGAACCGACCAATGGCCTGTCCCATGCACGACGTGCCGGGTTCAAGGCCTGGCTGACCACTCAAAGAGGCAGAAAGACCATTCTGATATCCACCGCCGACCGCTCGTTCATGCAGATGGCAGATCGGTTGATTTACGTGAACGGGGATCGAATCGTCGTTGATGATACCGGTCCTGCTGCCATCAGGAAGGTTGAGGCCGTTATGAAAGCAGTAGGAGCCTGAACAATGCATAAATCTGCAAAAAAGCAGCGGAAAAATGGACCGATTGCAAAGGCCAGAAACAGGGACAAAGCCCGCCTGGCCCGATTTGCCACCCTAATTGCCCTTGTCTTTTCCGGCATGGTAGCCGCGCTGATCGGTCTAGCTGGCTATACTGACGTGCCCCAGATCACCCGCGCGCCGGGTACTGTCGTGCCGATGGGCGACTATACCCAGATCGAAGTCATGGAAGGCGGCATCGTCGAGCGCGTATTTGTTCAAGACGGCGACCGGGTGCAGGCGGGTGACGTGCTGGTCGAATTGCGCCACCCCGATCTCAGTAAAGAGCAGAAAAAGCTGGGCGAGCAAATCGCCACGATGGATCGAAAGCTGTTGCAGGCACAGACCGTATTGAACACTCTGGCTGATGGCGGCGCAATCACCAGGGCCTGGTTGGACTCGTTGCGCGACCGAAATCTGCATCGCGCGGCAGCGACGCTGGAAGTCCACGCAGAAAGTCAACGTGTGAAACAGCTGGCGATTCTCCAGCAACAAGAGACACTTAAGATCCTCCAGGCCTCACAGCAATTCACGTTGGAACGGGTCGAACGCAAAAGGGTCGAACTGGACCGCGCGCGTCGGCTGCATGATCAGGGATTGACCACGTCACGCGATCTTGCGCGTGATGCAGACCAATTGGACGCCCTACGCACTGCGGCATCTGATGGCGAGGTCCGCCTGGCCCAAGCACGCAGCGCTTTAACGCTAGCTCAGGCGGAACTTGCCGAACAATTCCTGACCTTACGGCAAGAGATGCTGAACCAGATCGAAGACCTGAGTGACATGCGAAGCGAGCAGCTGGTGTCATTGCACATTGTGGACCGCAAGCTAAACGAGCTTAGGATCGTCGCGCCCAACAGGGGGATCGTACAATCCGTTGCCTTCCCAAACCCAGGCGAGGTTATTGCACCGGGCGAGACGATTTTTGAACTACTGCCTTCGCAACTTGACCTGATGGTCGAGGCCCGTATTCCAAATGGAGACATCGGACATATTGGTGCAGAGCAACCTGTAAACCTGACTGTCGACACCTATGATGTGCGCCGTTTTGGCAAAGTGCGGGGCCGGATCGCGGCGGTGTCTCCGGTGCCGCTTGTTGATGAGCAAACCGGCGACACCTATTTCCGGGCTTCGATACAATTGACCGAAAAGTCCGTTGGCAGCGGTGCATATGAACGCCCGCTTCAGGCCGGAATGACAGTGGTGGCGGAAATGACCACGGGCGAAAACACTCTGCTCGCCTATATGCTGAAACCGGTTCATCAGACCCTGAACAACGCCTTTGACGAGCGCTAGTAGAAGGCGACCGCCAAGTCAGGCGCGCATATTGGCACCGTTGGCGTCATAAATCGGCGCGCCCAGAACTGTGGCGTCGTAAAAATCACCCAGAATTTCCACCTGCAGGATTGTGCCCGGCGCGGCATTTTCTGCGGCTACATAACCCATCGCCATAGACGCCCCAACCCGGTGCGCATAGCCTCCTGACGAAACATATCCGACGGCAACGCTATCCTTCAGGATTGCCTCGTCATTGGACACATCAATTCCGTCGACGTCGATTGTCATTGTCACAAGTTTCTGTTTGGCGCCCTCTGTGCGGACCGCCTCGGTTTCGGCCTTGCCGACAAATTCCTTATTCCAGTTGATAAAGGCGTCCATACCGCTTTCCACTGCGTTGAAATCCGGGCGGAATTCCAGCGTCCAGACGCCCCATCCTTTTTCCAGCCGCATCGACATCAGCGCACGGGCCCCATACCAGCGATAGCCCAGATCATTACCGGCCTCTTCAATGGCTTCGGCCAGTCGCAGCAGGTATTGCGACTTGCAGTAGATCTCGTAGCCCAGTTCGCCGCTGAACGAGATGCGATTCAGGATCACCGGCACCCCGGCCACAAAGGTCTGCCGCAGATCTCGGAATTTGAAAGCCCCGGCCGAGACATCCTCGCGCGTCAGTCGCGCCAGCAGCTCACGAGATTTGGGGCCAGACAGGGCGATGCCGTGCCAGTCATCTGACACATTGGCATAGGTCAAATCGCCCGGCAGGTCTTTCTCGAACCAACGGCGGTGCGCCTCTTGCATAGCACCGGAACCGAACAGGATAAAGTGATCTTCGGCCAGACAAGCCACGGTCAAATCGCCATACAGTTTACCCTTGGGCGTCAACATCGGCGTCAGCGTCAAGCGGCCCGGTTTAGGCACAAACCCGGCCAGCACGTGATCCAGATAGGCCCGCGCGCCTGCGCCTTTGAACTCATGTTTGGCAAAATTGGCAATCTCAATCCCACCAACAGCTTCTTGCACCGCTTTCACCTCGCGCGCGACATAGTCGTGACTTCGGTTGCGCTCGAATGTCGGGTCTTCATGCGCGTCCTCGGGGCCATCAGCGAACCACAGCGCGTTTTCCAGACCAAAGCCTTGTCCCATCAGAGCACCTTTGGCGACCAACCGATCATAGAGCGCCGTAGTCTTCTGCATCCGACCCTTGGGCAGCGTTTCGTTCGGGAATGTCATCACAAAACGGCGTTCGTAGTTTTCCGAGGATTTAATCGTGCCCCACTCGGGCGTCGCGAACTCGCCAAACCGGGCCACATCCATGGCCCAGACGTCGATCGAGGGTTCGCCCTCGATCATCCACTCAGCCATCGTCAGGCCCACGCCGCCACCCTGGCAGAAGCCCGCCATGACACCCACGGCGACCCAGTAATTCTTCATCCCTGGCACCGGGCCGATCATCGGGTTGCCATCGGGGCCAAAGGTAAACGGGCCGTTGATCATGTCCTTGATACCAGCCTCACCAATGGTGGGAATACGTTCAAACGACATCTCCAAACGGTCGGCAATGCGGTCAAGGTCAGGTTGCAACAGTTCATGCCCGAAATCCCACGGTGTGCCACCGATCTTCCATGGGGTCGATTTCGGCTCATACGTGCCCAGCAGCATCCCCTGACGTTCCTGCCGGAAATAAATGTTGGCCTCATAATCAATCCCCGCCGGCAAACGCCCGGCTTCACCCATGGCTTCCATACGCTCGGCGATCTGAGGGATTTTCTCGGTGATCAGATAATGGTGTTCCATCGGTTGCACCGGCAAGTGAATACCGGACATACGCCCCACCTCCCGCGCCCAGAGTCCCCCACAATTCACCACATATTCGGCATTGATCTGACCTTTGGGCGTGGTCAGATCCCACGAGCCGTCAGAACGTTGCGACATCGCGGTGACACCACAATGGGTGAAATACTGCGCGCCGTGTACACGCGCCGATTTGGCAAAGGCATAAGTCGCGCCGGATGGATCGAGATCGCCATCCTGATCATCCCACAGCGCCGCATAGTAATGTTTCGGGTCGACCAACGGGTGCCGTTCGGCCAACTCGGACGGAGAAATGAACTCCTGATGCAGACCCATATAGCGCGCCTTCGATCGTTCGCGCTTTAGGTAATCGTACCACTCTTTGGTCGACGCCGCGTAGAATCCGCCAGTGATATGCAAGCCAACCGAATGCCCCGAGGTCTCTTCGATCTCTTTATACAGATCAATGGTGTAACTCTGCAGGCGGCTGATATTTGGGTCCGAGCTGATCGTATGAATCTGCCCCGCCGCATGCCAGCTAGAGCCCGAGGTCAGCTCATCACGTTCCAGCAGCACCACATCCTTCCAGCCGAACTTGGCCAGATGAAACAGGATCGAGCATCCAACGACGCCACCACCGATGACAACGACCTTGGCATGGGATGGCAGCGGTTTGCCGGAGGCTGTTTCGTCTTTTTGAATCTCAGGCATGCGTGTTTTCCTTTATTGACCGGCATCGGTGAATTGTCGGAGGATTTAATACCAGGCGTCGGGCAGACTCTCTTTGCGCTTGGCGACAAAAGCCTCCAGCTCTTCTCTCAACGCCACATCTATGGGGGGCGCCTCATAGTCTTTCAGCATCTGGGTCCAGCGTTCATAAGCGCGGGTGCGCATGTCCTTGGCGCCTTCATCCTCCCAGCTTTCGACATTTTCGCTGTGGCTCAGTGCGGGTTCGTAAAACGCGCTTTGATAGTGGCGCATGGTATGGCCGCAGCCCAAAAAATGACCTCCCGGACCAACTTCTTCATAAGCGTCGCGGGCCAGAGCTTCGTCTGATGTGTCCAGCCCAAGGTCCAACACCTTTTGATAAGACCCAAGCCGATCCGCATCCATGATCAGCTTTTCGAACCCTGTACACAGACCACCTTCCAGCCAACCCGCTGAATGAAGAACGAAATTTGCCCCGGCCAGCATGGTTGAATGCATCGTATCCGCGCTTTCATAAGCAGCTTGCGCATCCTCGATTTTTGAGGCCGTCAACGAACCACCGCAACGCAGGGGCAGGCCCACGCGGCGCGCCAGTTGCCCGATCGCGTAGTTTGAAATCACCGGTTCGGGCATGCCAAAAGTTGGTGCACCGGATTTCAGCGACATCGACGACAGGAAGTTCCCCAGAACAAATGGTGCACCCGGGCGGATAAGCTGAACATATGCACAGACCATCATCGCCTCGGCCATCGCCTGCGCAACTGAGGCCGCGGTCGACACCGGCCCCATCGCCCCGGATAAGATAAACGGCACCACAATCATACCCTGACCCCGGCTGCTGTAGACACGGGCAGCTTCGGTCACCACCCGATCCACCAACAGCGGAGAGTTGGTGTTCACGTTGCCCATGATGACACAGTTTTCCGCCATCACATCCGCGCCAAATACGATCTCGGCCATGTCGACACTGTCCTGAGCGCGACTCATCTCGGTGATGGCGCCCAGATGCGGTTTGTCGCTCAGCGTTAAGTGGGCCAGCAACATATCCAGATGCCGCTTGCTGACCGGAACATCACACGGCTCGCAGGTCACAAAACCCCCGTGATGCAGGTTCGGGTGCAGATAGGTCAGGCGGACAAGGTCCTCAAAAGATTTCAGATCGCCATAACGCCGCCCACCTTTCAGATCACGCACGAAAGGGGCACCATAGATCGGGGCGAAAACCTGATTTCGACCACCGATGACCACGGACCGATCCCGATTGCGCGCCAACTGAGTAAATTCACTCGGAGCCTTGGCACAGAGGGCGCGGATCCAATCTGCAGGGGCCCGTACGATATCGCCGTCAACCCTTGCCCCTTCACGTTTCCATAGTGCAAGCGCCTCGGGATCGTCGCGAAAGGCAATGCCCACGTCCTGCAAAATCCAATCCACCTGCTGTTCCAGACGGACGGCCTGTTCCTCATCCAGTAGATCGTAAAACGGGGCCTGACGCTGAATTTGTGGTGAGGCGGGTACAGCCGTGCCCGTGCCCTGCCGTTTTCTGGATGCCCGAGCGCGACGTGCCATTGGAGCCCTCACCGTCTTGTTTCACCTTGAGTCATAGCGCCGAACTGCACCTTTGTGACGGTTGAAAATTTTGATGTTTAGCATAATCTGAATTTATGCAAAAACTCTGGTCCCTTCTGTCCTCACCCCGCCATCTGGTCGTTTTCGAAGCTGCTGCGCGCACGGGGTCTTTCACCAAAGCGGCAGAAGAATTGAACGTTCAGCAACCCGCGGTCAGTGCCTCGATCAAGCAATTGGAGACTACTCTGGGGGTCGTTCTATTCCGGCGCAGCCATCGTAAGATCACTTTGACCAATGCAGGAGACCGCCTGTTTTCAGATGTCACACGTTCGTTTGAGATATTGTCGCATTCCGCAGCCTCGATCCGGCAATTTGCTAGCAATGATCACGTGACACTCAGCGCGTCCTCGGCTTTCAACAACTATTGGCTCATGCCCCGTATCGCATCGTTCCAACAAAACCATCCCGATATCGAGTTGCGCCTGCAATCCAGCGATCGCGAGCCGGACTTGAACGTGGAAACCATCAGCCTCGCCGTACGGCTTGGCGATGGCGATTGGCCCGGTTGTGACGCGCAGTTGATATCAAACGAGATTATCTATCCCGTCGCCGCACCAAGGGTCATGGCTGCTGCCGTAAACCTTAAAAATGTGCCTGGTCTTTTAAACCAGCGGCTTATTCACCTAGAGGAACCTATCCGCGAACGCCCCACGTGGGAGCAATGGTTTCGCACTTTTGGCATTACCGAAGTCACTCCGCGGACCGGGCTACGGTTAAACGATTATGCGCTGGTTCTTCAGGCCGCGATGGCCGGCGAAGGATTTGCATTTGGCTGGCATCACGTCGTTGCTCCGCTGGTGCGGCAGGGCATGCTGGCGGCACGCACGGACTGGGCGTGGAAGACAGGAAAAGGGTTCTATCTGGTCTGGTCGAGAACCCGCCCCCTTACCCCTGAGGCCGAGATTGTGCGCGATTGGATTTTGTCCGCCCGACAGCATGATTAGAAAAGTTCGGGCTTCAGCCTTCTCCTGCGTCCATCTTTGCGCGGCTGGCTGCGACTTCGGTCTGGACACCGTGGCGGAAAATTAACTTTATTAACAGAGAGACCATTAGAAGCAGCGGGAAAACCGCCAACTATGTTGCATTCAGACTCAGGTAAACCGGCTCATCCATCACCTGACCGAACAGGTTTTGATGTAAGTTGACGTTGAAATAGTCATGATCGTCGGCGTAACCCGCACCCGCCCGCCAGGCGTCTTCGTCTCCTAGCTTAAAAGTGGTTGCTTTGGTTTTCAAGCACAGACCGCTCTCTTCTGCGCTCCAATCCCCTTTGGTTTCAAAGTCGGAAAAGCGGTTTTCGAAGCTGTGGCCAACCGGTTGCCGCAATGGCGCGGGCACGTTGCGCATGACCACTTTGTGCACAGCGTGGATCGGGTCGTTGACCCGTGATTGTCCCACGAGCACTTTGTCGTCGTCAAATTCGTACAATTCACCCGAAACCGCAGAGCCAAAGTGACCAAGCGCGTCCCACAGACCGTCTTCCTCGAACCCGACGCGCGGAGGGGAATAGCGCTGCACCAACCTTATGACGTTGGCATCCAGATCATCCTCAACGACCATCACGTCGGGATGCGAGGCACCGGGAAAGCGTTTGGCGTACCATTCCTCATAGTTTTTGCACCGCTCTTCCCCATGCTGACCGTAGTAGCGCCATCGTTTGTTATCTGCGTTCACACCCCGCCAGGTTTCAGTGACATACAATATGGCAGCCACCGGCCCTGTATCCACAAAGGTGTATTCCTGCAGAACCTCAAATGTGGGTTTGTCAGGAAGCTGCCGTACGATTTCGACCAGCTCGGTGCTGTCCGTGGACAGCGGCAGGCCCCATGCGAAGTCGGATAGCTGCACGTTCAAAATTTGGGTCCACTGTCAGGCGAATTTCATCGAAATCCTCAAGACTTGTTCGATCATGCACGACGAAAAATCCCTGCCTGACGGTCTGATACCCGTCCTCTTCAACCCGTATTTTTTCATCAAAAAGTGGATGGTTCACTGGTCTGTGCACAGCCAACGCGGCTTTGCGTTCCTGAGGAGAGACCTCTTTGTACCAGACCGGCAGGGTTGATTCCCGCAACATTTCGGCTGCGGCAGGTTTGGCCTGAAGCAATCCGATCAATCCAAAAACAACGACAAAAATAATGAACCAAACCAGGCCATTGATCAGGAACGACGACCAGCGTTTCCGTTTCCCCTGTTTCGGCAGCGACGCGCGCCTGGTTTCATTCCTCGGGCCCAGCCCCCGCGCCGTACGATGGGCAGCCAGCAAACTTGCCGCGGTGGGGATTTCTGGGACGACAAAAACCTGATCGTCCGTCATCTCGATTACAGTCAGATAGTTTTCACTGTGCACCGCACGGACCATGGGCCAGCCAATGCACAAGACTTTGCCTTCTCGCCAGATCTCCATGCCGGACGCATCGCAGGTCACCGCGGTCGGGGCCCAATCGATACCGCGTTCTAGCCTATAGCCCACAAAGTGAAGGTGACGCAGTCGGGGCAGGTGTTTTCGGAGATGCGTTGCCTGAGCCAGCAAAGCCGTAACGAACAGCACAACGAAAGGGTGATTTAACAGTGGAACGCCCGTCTTCAACGTTCCGCCTGAAACGATGGACCACAGGCCAAGCGCGGTAAATCCGACAAGCGCCAGAAAGGGCAAATTTCTGGAAACGACGCTTAACCTGTCTGGGCATGGCGTTCCCATTTTCTTTGAAATGTCTTCAAGCGCCGAAAACGCATCGCGGGCCGAGATATTCTGAACCAGAGCCGCGTCCGGCACGTCCTGCAGTGCGAAGCCACGCTTGTCCGAGCGGTATTCCTTTTTGAGTTTTCGCAGCAGATGCTGGCCGTCTTGTTTGGTCGCCAGAGGCACATAAAACAGCCTCATGTCGGGGCTGCGCCATATAACGAACCGCCCCTGACGTTCGGGTTTGGAGATGTACACGAAATGCCAGGACACGGTGAAATCTGGCTCTTGCGCGCTGACATGGTCCTGTACAATCAAATAGAACACGTACTCGGCCATACGCTCGCCCCGGGCCAGGATGACAGGTGCTTCGTCCTGCGAGATCACCAAGAAGTCCGATCAACAATGCGGACCATGGTTGTTCACCGGCGGCAGAAAGACCCAACCCTGAATTCCACGACACGAAGAAAAAGCTGACGGAATCGGCAAGGAAAATAGCGGCCCAGATGCATCAGGCCAAAGTCAGCAACAAGCTCAGTCCAAACAGCTTGCGGGCCTCAACCCGGTGCAGTTTTGGTTGAACGTCGCGAATTAGCTCAGTTTCAACGCTGAAAATGAGCGTTTTGACAGGTGCAGCCGAATGTCGTCAAAAGAGCGTTTACAACAAATAGAATCCTCAAGAACCAATACTCGCCAATAGATTGAACCATCACTGCAGAATTATGGTTCCCGTGCGGAGCCATCAGGTCAGAGTGATTTTCACTTTGACTTTCTTTTTCTTGAGTTTTTTCAGATAGGCCGGTCCCCAATGGCTGTACCGGCCCAATTTTTTCTGCTGGCTGACAAGCAACTTCAGAAACGCCTGTTGCTGGCTGGCGCGTTTGATCGTTTTGAACAGCTTTTTCTGACTTTTGGTCATAGAACAGCCAATGCAATGACCCGCACGACTGAATTTGCAGACGTCAATACAAGGCGAAGGGACTTTCTTGCCCATGAAAGTATCTCACGGAGGCGTCCACCAGACCTGTTTTGGCTTGATGAACGTGTCACAGTGCAATCAGTCTACACTGTCAAGGCGGTCAAGCCCAGCATCCCGGACATCACATCTGGTAGGAAAGCGAGCCGGCCCATCCTGCGTCGGATGAACCGGCCCTGCAGGTCTTAGAAATGGGCCGACTTGGTCCTTTCCGGCGCTACGGGCGGCGCGAATTTGGTCAGGTCGATGCCTTCGACGGCGGATTTGTACTCTTCGATCCTTGGCGTCCGGCCCAGAATCGCAGACAGCACGACAACCGGGGTCGACGCCAGCAGGCTTTCGCCCTTCTTGTCCGGGGCATCCCCCACAACACGGCCCTGGAACAGACGTGTCGACGTGGCCAGAACCGTGTCGCCCTTGGCTGCCTTTTCCTGGTTGCCCATGCAGAGGTTACAGCCGGGGCGTTCGAGGTACAGAATATTCTCGTACTCGGTGCGTGCCTTCTGTTTCGGGAACAGGTCGTCGAATTCGAAGCCCGAGTATTTCTCGAGCACTTCCCAGTCACCCTCTTCCTTCAACTCGTCGATGATGTTGTAGGTCGGAGCCGCGACCACCAGCGGAGCTTTGAATTCGACCTTACCGGTTTCCTTTTCAAGATTTTTCAACATCTGGGCGACGATCTTGATGTCACCCTTATGCACCATGCACGACCCGACAAAGCCCAAATCTACATGTTTTTCGGCATTGTAGTACGAAATCGGACGGATCGTATCGTGCGTATAGCGCTTTGACACGTCAGCATTGTTGACATCCGGGTCGGCGATCATCGGCTCGACGATCTGATCCAGATCGACGACAACCTCGGCGAAGTATTCCGCGTTGTTATCAGGCGTCAGAGCAGGTTTTTCACCGGACTTGATCTCGGCGATGCGTGCATCAGCGATGTCGATCAACTTCTGCAGCATCCCATTTTCATGCTCCATGCCCTTATCGATCATGATCTGGATGCGCGACTTGGCCAGCTCCAGCGATCCGATCAGGGTCTCGTCATTCGAGATACAGACCGACGCCTTGGCCTTCATCTCGGCTGTCCAGTCGGTGAAGGTAAAGGCCTGATCCGCCAACAGCGTGCCAATGTGTACTTCGATCACACGGCCCTGGAACACGTTGTCGCCATGCTGCTCCAGCATCTGCGCCTGGGTGGCGTGCACCACGTCGCGGAAATCCATATGCTCGGCCATCTTGCCCTTGAAAGTTACCTTGACCGATTCCGGAACCGGCATCGAGGCTTCACCCGTTGCCAGCGCCAGCGCCACGGTGCCCGAGTCGGCCCCAAAGGCCACGCCTTTGGACATGCGGGTATGGCTGTCGCCGCCAATGATCACCGACCAGTCATCCACGGTGATATCGTTCAGCACCTTGTGGATTACGTCCGTCATAGAGTGATAAACCCCTTTCGGGTCACGACCAGTGACAAGGCCGAAGTCGTTCATGAACTTCATCAGACGAGGCGTATTTGCCTGAGCTTTGGCATCCCAGACCGACGCGGTATGGCAACCCGACTGATAGGCTCCATCAACGCTGGGTGCCACGACGGTGGCGGCCATCGCCTCAAGTTCTTGCATGGTCATCAGGCCGGTGGTGTCCTGCGAACCGACGATGTTGACCTTCACACGTACGTCCGAACCGGCGTGCAGGGTCTTGCCTGGGGTTGAGCCCACGGCATTCTTGTTAAAGATCTTCTCGACCGCGGTCAGGCCCTGACCTTCGTGGCTGACTTCTTTCGACGGTGCAAACACCAGAGGTGCCTCAACACCCAGCGTCTCGGCCGCAAGTGCCTGCAGTTTCTTGCCGAAGACGATGGCGTAGGATCCGCCGGCCTTCATGAACTCTACTTTTTGCGGAGTGAAGGACGAAGGCACGTCAACCAGTTCTTCGCCATCTTCACTCAGAAGCTTGTGCGTTTTGGTGTTGATCTTCAGAACCGTGCCGGTTGCGACCGAATACTTCTCTTCAAGGATCGGGTTGCCGTCATTGTTCAGGATCGGGTTGCCGTCTTCATCCACCTTCTTGACCCAGTTTTTCAGGTCCAGACCGATACCGCCGGTCACGCCCACGGTGGTCAGAAAAATCGGTGAGATGCCGTTGGTACCCGCAACGATCGGCGCGAAATTGACGAATGGCACATAGGGGCTGGCCTGCTTACCGGTCCACAGCGCCACGTTGTTCACGCCCGACATCCGGGACGAGCCCACACCCATGGTGCCTTTTTCCGCGATCAGCATGACACGTTTGTTGGGGTGCTGCAGCTTCAGTGCTTCGACCTCCTGCTGCGCCTTATCCGAGATAAAGCACTTGCCGTGCAACTCCCGGTCAGCCCGCGAGTGCGCCTGATTGCCCGGTGACAGCAAGTCGGTCGAGATGTCACCTTCGGCCGCGACATAGGTTACAACTTCGATTTCTTCGTCGATCTCGGGCAGCTTGGTAAAGAACTCCGCTTTTGCATAGCTCTGCAGAACGTCTTTCGCGACTGTATTCCCAGCTTCATAGGCTGCCTTCAGACGGTCGGTATCGGCGTCGTACAGGAAGACCTGCGATTTCAGCACCTCGGCGGCCTGATCCGCAATCGCGGCATCCTCACCTAGCACCAGGTCCAGCAGAACATCAACCGAAGGACCACCTTTCATGTGCGACAGAAGTTCGAACGCAAAAGGAACCGATATCTCTTCTACCTCAGCTTCGCCGAGAATAACCTCTTTCAGGAATTTGGCCTTTTCACCGGCGGCGCTGGTTGTGCCTGGCAGCGTGTTATAGATGAAAAAGTTCAGCGCCCCGTCCCGATGTTCGCTTGCCGCATCCTTGATGTGGGCGACGATCTCTTTCACCAAGGCGCCGTCGTCGATGGGCTTGGGGTGCAGCCCTTGCCCTTTGCGGGTTTCGATCTCGCTGAGGTAGTCTGTATATAGGCTCATGGCTGTTCCCGCTGCTAGCGTTGGATGGTGTGGCGTGTCGGATTCGCGGCCGTCTGACCCGGTCCGGAACTCAATTGTATGCGGCGGTATACTAATTCATTGAGAGTTTCAAGACCTGATCTGATGTGTCGCAGACTTTGAGGGTTTAATGGACGAGCTTACGTAATCTGACGTTTGTTCTCGGCGAATAGTTTCCGAACAGGTTTCAGCATGATCTCATTGGAAGGCTGCCATTTTCCCAAGGATACAGTTCTGTAAGCTGTATTCTTCTACCTGCGGCACACGGTGTCTTATCGTGATTTGGAAGAGATCATGGCCGAACGCGGTGTGCGCGGTGTGGTGTCGCCGGTGATGCGTATGGCAATGAAGTTCGCAGACCCTACCGTGTGCCCCACATACTATTATCATTATGTACATCTGCGTTTATTGAAACAGGATTTGCAAGATGGATGGTGACGTGAAGATCGTTGCTCTCGCATGAATATTGAAAACCTTCGGAAGATCGACAAAAGGCTTCTGGTCAAAATTTCTGTCTTCATGTCACGGGCTGGCCTTGCGACGCGTTTCCAGGCCTGGCCAAAGCGCTAAGTCATTTGTTGTTCATACTGAAATGAATGGTCGAACTGTCTGATGCAAATTGCGGGGCTACAACAAAATTTGAAAAGAAAAATTTGGCGCTTGTCTCAATGATGCCCTTCAAGCTAAATCACCAGCACGCAGGGGAGTCCCACCGAGGGGACTGAGAGGCTGACAGGGCAATGCCCGGTGACGCGACCCTTTGAACCTGACCCAGTTGATACTGGCGTAGGAAGCTAGGGTGCGCAGGCCAAAAAACCGGGCGGTCGCACTCCGAACAGGGGGCTTTCGCCTTCTCGTTTCCCCAAGCCAAAACTCATCTGGTGTCTTTTTGAGTTAAACTGCTTGAGGAGCACCAACATGAATGTCCCCAATCCCAAGATCACCACGGGCGAATTGCCTGCATCGCGCAAGATTTACGTGAATGGCACCTTGCACCCGGATGTACGCGTGCCCATGCGCGAAATCTCGGTCCACCCCACCGCCGGGGAACCGCCCCTACCCGTCTATGACAGTTCGGGGCCTTATACTGATCCGCAAGTGAAAACGGATATTCGGCAGGGATTGAACCCGCTGCGCCGTAATTGGATCGAAGAACGGGCGGATGTTGAAGAATATGATGGTCGTCAGATTAAACCCGAGGACAACGGCTTTGTCGAAGGTGACCGGTTGACGCCCGAATTCCCTGTGCGTCCGCGACCGCTGCGTGCCAAGGACGGAAAGGCTGTGACGCAGCTGGCCTATGCCCGCGCTGGTATCGTAACTCCGGAAATGGAATTCATCGCCATCCGCGAAAACCAACTGCGCGAAGCCGTCGCCGAACAGCGTGAGGGCAATGACTGGGGTGCAAGCATTCCCGACTATGTGACCCCGGAATTTGTCCGTGATGAGGTCGCCGCTGGTCGCGCCATTATCCCGGCGAATATCAACCACCCAGAAAGTGAGCCGATGATCATCGGGCGCAATTTCCTGGTCAAGATCAACGCCAATATGGGCACCTCGGCCGTGACCTCTTCGATGGCAGAGGAAGTCGACAAGATGGTCTGGTCGATCCGTTGGGGTGCTGACACCGTCATGGACCTGTCGACCGGTCGCAACATCCACAACACTCGTGAATGGATCATCCGCAACAGCCCTGTGCCGATCGGTACAGTGCCTCTGTATCAGGCGCTGGAAAAGGTCAACGGCATTGCCGAGGACCTGACATGGGAGGTGTTTCGTGACACGCTGATCGAGCAGGCCGAGCAAGGCGTCGATTATTTCACCATCCACGCGGGCGTCCGCCTGCACATGGTGCCGATGACGGTAAAACGGGTCACTGGCATCGTGTCACGCGGCGGCTCGATCATGGCCAAGTGGTGCCTGCATCACCACAAGGAGAGCTTCCTGTATGAGCACTTCGACGAGATCTGCGATATCTGTCGCGCATATGACGTATCCTTCAGCCTTGGCGACGGTCTGCGCCCCGGTTCGATTGCCGATGCCAACGACGAGGCTCAATTCGCCGAGCTGGAGACGCTGGGTGAGTTGACCAAAATCGCGTGGGCCAAGGATTGCCAAGTGATGATCGAAGGCCCGGGCCATGTGGCCATGCACAAGATCAAGGAAAATATGGACAAGCAATTGGAATGTTGCCACGAAGCGCCCTTTTATACGCTTGGGCCCCTAACCACCGACATTGCGCCTGGGTATGACCACATCACCAGCGGCATTGGCGCGGCTATGATTGGTTGGTTTGGTTGCGCAATGCTCTGCTACGTCACACCCAAGGAACACTTGGGGCTGCCCGACCGGGATGATGTGAAAACCGGGGTTATCACCTATAAGATTGCCGCTCATGCAGCCGATTTGGCCAAGGGTTTGCCGGGCGCGCAACGCCGCGACGATGCGCTGTCCCGCGCCCGGTTCGAGTTCCGCTGGGAAGATCAGTTCAACCTGTCACTGGACCCTGAAACAGCGCGTGAATTCCACGATCAAACCCTGCCTAAACAAGCGCACAAAGTGGCGCATTTCTGTTCGATGTGCGGGCCTAAATTCTGCTCAATGCGGATTAGCCACGACATTCGAACTGAGGCGCAGAAAGAAGGCATGGAAGCTATGGCCGCCAAGTTCCGCGAAGGCGGCGACCTCTATATGCCTGTAGAAGACTGAATTCGCTGCGGAGCCGATCTTTTCGGCTCCGCACTATCACGCATTTCTAAAAAGCTACCACCCAGTAGGTTCTGCTTTGAATTGCCGGGGTGTCAGGGCAAAAGGCCCGATACTTTGCTGAATCCGGTCAGATCGAAGCCAAACGATATCGGCTCTCCGATCCTGTTTGTGGCGTCGATTTGCAACTGTTTGCCCGCCCGCATCGCCGATATCCATTCCGGGGACACCGGTGAACGGGCAAAGCAGCCTTGTGCCTCGCATGTCAGGAACTCAAGGCGGGCGACCTCAGTATCATCGACCTTTGCAACCAGACCTTCCGAAAACAGCAAGCCGAATGGCAGAGTTAGCACGGTCTCGATCTCGTCATTACCTGCGGCTTTAATGAAAGCGATGGATGTAAGCCGCTGATTATTTTCGGTTAACACGATGCTTTGGGTCATCTCGCAAATCAGCTCAGATCCATTCACCAGATTGCTGCAATTGACGGACCATGGCGGCGCAGCACCTTCCTGCGCGGAAAGCGGGAGTGCCAAGCCCAGTGTAACCCCCAGAGCGCCTATCCAAGTATTCATTCTGCTGTTCCTCATAAATTAGAATTGTAGTCCAACGCCAAGGCCGACCTGCAGGGCCCTCGTCGAGTCACCGAACATATGATCGAGGCTCAGGTTGATAAAGCTGCTGTCATCCAGTGCGAACAGCCCCAACCGGGCCGAGACCAACCCATGCGCATCACCGATAAAGCTGGTGTTGGAAAACCCGCCATCGGCCGAGCTGGCACCATTGAATCCAGCTGTAACCGACACCGTATCATCCGACGAGAGGATGGCACCGGCCCGCAGGCTTACGCGCAGTTTCTGCGAGGCACTCAGGGTCTGTTCCGTTCCGATCTCCAGCGATGGCGTGAACGAATAGATCATCTCGCTATCGTCCTGCAGAACAACCCCCGCAAGGGTTGCATCGCCATTGCTTTCGGTTGCCAGACGCGTGGCGTCAACAGCAACCTCGGGGCGCAGGTACGCGCTGCCGCCAGCGAACCTGTAGTCATAGGCAAAGCTGAGCCGCAGGTTTTGATGGTTCATCTTGTGCTTGATCTCACTGACACCCACGGTATTCACGATTTGACCGTTGGGCAGGACGCCAGCGATCCCGCCCGCACTGAGCGTGTCATAATCAGACCAACCGGCGGAGAGTTGGGCAGCGAACTGCCAAGCACCAGTGTATTTGGTCAGCGAGGCACCCAGATTGAACCGGTCACCGGTCGCATTGTAATTCGACCCGTCCCGCAGGCTCATCTCGTCATAGCCCAACGCAAATCCGGCAAACAGCTCATCCCCAACCGGCAAACGAACACCGGCCGAAAGGTTCGTGTTGTTGATGTCCAACTCGTCGTAAATGCCGGTCTGATCGCGGTCATAGAAGGAACGCCCACCAGAGAACCAGACGCAATTCCGCTGGTCGTCCCCGAACTGATAGTCGGTGAATCGCTCGCAGTTGTGCAGCGTATCCGCAAAGACCCGGGTGCCGTAGAAGGCATCCACGGCGTCCGCGGCGTAGCCCGCTGTTGACAGGCTCTCGATTGCGGCAATGACATCAGCCTCTGAAAGCATGTTACCGATCAAGGCAAACAACTGGCCCTGAGCTGCCGATCCCTGACCGTTCAGCACCTGGTTGATATAGTCCCCGATGGCCTCCTGATTGGCGTTCATGCCTTGGGTCGAGTAATCCGGGGCAATCACCAGATCAACCGAACTGCCGTCAGAAGTGGAACCGTTCAGGCCGATGGAATAGTCCAACACCACGGTATCCTCGATCGTCGTGCCTGCATCCGCTGCGGTTTCATCAGGATTGATGATGACAAGGGGCAACGCCCGTTCCAGCGTGTTCAGCTGCGGCAACAGCGTGCCGCCCATGGTGGCGTCGCCGGATACATTGACCAGGTCGCTGTTCCCGCCCGACGCACCCGAGGTCAGGAAATACACGTCGAAGGTTGATGTTGCCGTATCGCCAAAGGCCAGGCTTCCGGTCACGTCTAGGGTCTGGCTGACGTTTCCGCTGAAGGTAAAGTCGTCAGCTTGCACTGTAGCGGTCAAATCCCCCTCAAGGCCAATATTGGCCCCCAGAACAAAATCGCCGTCTACCTGCATAAACCCGTCGGCACCCAGATTGACCGTATCCAGCGCATAGAAGGCGGCACCGTCTTCAACAGTGAAGCCATTTGTGCCAGCGCCAAGATTCATGTTGCCAAGAGCCGTACCCGCAAGTGAGATCTGGTCGTTGCCGTTGCCGCCGTTTACCAACTGATCGTTTCCGGCAATCAACAGGGAGTCTTCGGACAAGGTCAGCACATTGTCGGCGCCACCCTCTACCACGATAGACGCAACAGCGTCTGTCTCACCCGAGCCACCCATGACAACACCATCGAACCCAAGCGTGATCGCGTCCGCGCCATCTCGTCCTTCGGATTGGGCAAAGACGCCGATGCCGCCGTCGCCAACTGACAGGATGTTACCCTCGAAAGCCATGTCGATGGCGCCCCCGGAACCCGCACCGCCCGCAGAGCCGCGGAAGACCGAATCCACCATTCCGCCGCCGCCGCCCAGCGACTGGGCCACGACACCGATCGCGTTTTCACCCGTGGTGACGATGTTTCCGGATTGAGTGAACTGGATATCACCCCCGTCTCCGCCATTGGCATCAGACAAATCGACAGTGATCCGGCTGGCCTCCATATCGGTCGAAACAAGGCCGCCGCCGCCGCCAATGCTCTGGATGACAAACCCATGCGACCCCGTACCGCTTGTCGTGATGTCTCCAACATTTGCGAAGTCAATATTACCACCGTCACCGGTTGAATCGTCCTGCGCGCCCAGAGTTATATCTGCACGCCCAAGCCCCGAGATGACAACTTCGCCGCCACCCGCGCCAATACTTTGGACGGTCTGACCAAAGGAACGGTCACCACTAGTGAAAACGTTGCCGTCCAGCGACAGGTTGATGTCACCGCCGTCGTTGTCAAAGCTGGGATCAGCGCCCAGGATCACCGAAGCAGCCTTTTCAGTACCAGCTTCGCCTTCGGTGTTGCTGGTCAGAACTAGCTTACCACCGCCGCCGCCGATGGACTGTGCCGAACCCGCAGAGGAAAACGCGCCATCGGTGCCAACATCACCGGTTCGGCTGCCATCCACATCACCACCGCTGGCATCATTCGTGTTGATGGCCCCCAGACGCGCGGTAATGTCGATGCCGTCACCGTCCTGGACATCGACCGTGGTTGCGGATGTACCACCGCCCCCCCCGACGCTCTGCAACATCAGGCCGGTCGACCGGTCGCTGGTCGTGGCGATGTTACCGTTATGTGCCTGCGTGATCTGGTTGCCCGCCATGCCCGACACATTGTCGCCCCCAAGGGCGATATCGCTGCTGACGACAGACCCGGTCGCGCCAGCCGTTGTCGTAGTGAAATCGACAGACGTATCAACGTTGCCGCCTCCGCCATTCACCGATTGGACAAACACCGCTTCACTGTCCGTGCCATTAACCAGAATGTCTCCGGTCGAATTGACGGTTACTGTTCCTACTGAACCGGTGGACCCTTCACGAGCGCCAAGCACCTGCGAGATTGTGTAATCCAAAGCCGAGACCAGCGGCGAAGACACCGAATACCCGACATTGCCGCCGCCGCCGCCAACAGATTGGGCGTAGATACCAAACCCATTATCTGCGTTCACGATGATGGTGCCGGTGTGATTGACCGTGACATCACCTCCATCGGCACCCGATCCGCCTGAACCACCAATGGCGATCTTCGAATAAGATTTACCAGTCATGGTGTTCTTGAGGTCATTTACGTCCATTGCAACGGCCAATCCGCCATTACCACCGCCGCCGCCGACAGATTGCGCCAGGATGCCATAGGCACCTGCGCCATCAACCTGGATATCCCCGCTGTTGTTGACGGTTACATTGCCTGCAACATTACCGCTGCCACCCGAACCCCCAATGTTCAGCTGTGCCGTTGGCGAGCTGCTGTCCCCGGTCTTGAGACGTACTGTCCCTGTGATCGAGCTGCCGCCATTGCCGCCGCCCCCGCCGATGGACTGGGCAAAGATGCCATGCGCGCCCGCGCCAGTTGTCAAGATTGTTCCGGCATTAGTCACCGTAACGTTGCCGCCGGTACCGCCTGTACCGCCCGATCCGCCCAAGCCGAATTGCAGCGCCCGGCGCGTGCTGGCCTCGGCCCCGCCATAGCGCCCGTCAACCGAAATGGTCGAGCCGCCATTGCCGCCGCCGCCGCCAACAGATTGAGCTAAGATGCCATGACTTTCCGTACCGGAGGTCAGGATCGTCGCATCCGCTTCGTTGACCACAGTCACCGTGCTGCCAGCCCCGCCGGTACCGCCAGATCCACCGATCAGAATGGCGTTTGTCGTCGATCCTTCCGAAGAGCGACCCAAAATGATGTTCCGTACCTCTTGCGCATCACCACCGCCACCGCCGACGGACTGCGCATAGATGCCAACGGACTTGTCACCAATGGTCTGGATCACATCCTGGTTGGTGACGGAAACTGCTGCAGACATTGCCCCGGTGCCACCGTTGCCACCGATGGACAGCGTCGCCGTGTTGCCGATGTCCTTGCGCAGACTGATGATCCGGTTTTCCACCACACCACCCATACCGCCACCGCCGCCAACGGATTGCGCGAAAATACCATGAGACATTGTGCCTGCGGTGCTGATCACCCCATCGCTAACCACGGTCACTGTGTCCGAAGTCATTCCGTCCCCGCCGGTACCACCGATGTTAATTGACGCTGCCGTGCCAACCGTCGACGGGTTGACCACCGCCTTGATAGTGTCAAGGTTCGACTGGCCTGCCTGCACCATGCCGCCAGTGCCGCCTGCACCGCCAATGGATTGCGCCATCAGGCCGATCGAACGGTCCCCCAGTGTCACAATTGTCGCGGTAGTGGACACATCGACTTTGCCGCCAACGCCACCAGTGCCGCCCGTGCCGCCGATGGACAACGCGATCGAGGTCCCCTTACCGGCCGAGTTGCTGGCCTTGCCACCATTGCCACCGCCGCCGCCAACAGATTGCGCAAACACGCCATGCGCATCTGTGCCTTGCGTAACCACGGTTCCGGCCACTACGGCTGTCACATCGCCTGCTGCGCCGCCGGTGCCACCTTCCAGCCCGACTGACAGGCTGGCTTTGTTGCCTTTACTGTCGCCGGTCTTGGGCGTGCCGATGCTGACTGAGGTCGACGAAGAATTGCCTCCACCGTTGCCGATGGACTGAGCAAGGAACCCGTAAGAACCGTTGCCTGCTGTGCTTATGATACCGTTCGAGCTGGCATAGACATCTCCGCCGGTGCCGCCGGTGCCGCCCGTCCGGCCTATCTGAATGTTGACATTGCCGCCATCAACCGAAGTCGAGGCCGAGTTGTAGCCCGCATTACCGCCACCGCCGCCAACAGACTGGGCGAACAAGCCATGGGAATTCGCGCCAAGCGTGAAGATATTGCCGGTATTGCGCACATCGACCAAACCGCCAATGCCGCCCTCACCTGCGCCGCCACCGATGGCCAGGCCAAAGCCCTTATTTGTGGCATCCGAGGCCAACTCGTAGGTCATGCCAAGGTTCAGGGCTGCGTTGCCGCCGCCGCCGCCAATGGATTGGCCAAATACCCCATGGCTGCTGTCCTGCTTGGTTAGGATGTCACCGTAGTGATCAATATCAACCGTACCGCCATCGCCTGCGGTTCCCGCAGCTCCGCCGATAGCGATTACAGCCGAAACACCGGTCTTATTGCCAGATGAATCCGCCGGATTCACCTTGCCTTCAAGCTCATCCAAAACTGTATTGTAATTGGCAAGCACCGAGTCATCCACGCCCGTATTGGTCGGCGTCTTACGGTCAGTTGAATCGCCTGTGCCGCCGTTGCTCTGGTTGCCGGTTGTCTTGCTGATGCCCACAACCGCGTTGATACCGGCATCGCCGCCGCCGCCACCGATGCTCGACGCCTCGATTCCGTGCGAGCCGACGCCGTCGGTTACAATGGTACCCGCTGCCGCCAGGGCGGTTCCGCTCGCGACGGTCACATCGCCGGCATCGCCGCCGCCACCACCAAAGCCGCCGATACCCATGGCGATCGGTGAGCTGTCTTTGGTTCCGACAAAGGTTGCGTTGATCCCACCTGTACCGCCACCGCCACCAATGCTTTGGGCAAAGATACCGCGCGCATGATAGCCATTGGTCGAAATATCCCCGGTTTGTGTGACCGTTACGTCGCCCGCATCTGCGCCAGTTCCGCCGTGTCCGCCCAAGCCACCTACGATGCTCAGGTCGGTTTTCCCGTCGGAATTGTTGGAATCGCCATAGTTCAGCTGCCCGGTCACATTCAGCGCACCGTTGCCGCCGCCACCCGCGATGGATTGTGCCAGAACTCCGTGTTTCCAGTTGCCTGCCACCGAAATGATGCCCGCATGATCAACAGTTACATCGCCGGACACATTGCCGTCTCCGCCAAAACCGCCGACCCCGAAGGTGACCGAGGGGATCTTGCCGTCTTTGCTCAGCGCGATACCGCCTGAGACGTTCAGACCACCATTACCGCCGCCTCCACCAATGGATTGCGCCATCAGACCAGCCGAACCATCGGTGTCAGGCTTTTCTTCATTGAAAACACCCATGTCGATGAAAAGACGCTCTAACCCAAAGTTCGAGGCCAGTTCTTCGGTTTCATCAACGATCGTGTCGCCCAGGAATTCCCGTAGTTTGTCCTCAAAGGTTGTGGTGTCAGGGATCGAGATATCATCCGGGTTTGTTGTAACCGTAATGTCGGCCTGTGACGTGACCACGACGTCACCCGCCTGACCACCGTCACCTGCGAAACCACCTACACCGACGATCAGTGAACTGTCAGATACGATCCCGCCAGAGACGTTCATACCGCCATTGCCACCGCCGCCGCCGACGGATTGGGCCAGCAGACCGGACTGTCCGGTTCCGTGTGCCATGATCGAGCTGCCTGCGCCAATGTTGACAGTTACGTCACCCGCGTCGCCGCCGCCGCCGCCAAAGCCGCCAACACCCACGACAACGGCATAGGATTTGCTGCTGTCCGTTTGACCTGCGCCCGGTTTGCCACTGATCGCGATGCCGCCGGACACATTGGTGCCGCCGTAACCGCCGCCGCCGCCCAGCGATTGCGCGATAATGCCGCTTGCACCCTTGCTTTCATCGACGGCGAAAGTGCCGTCGGATTGTTGCACCATTGGCACCGCTTGCAGATTTCCGGTGTAATCCAGATCGACATCGCTGGCGTCGCCGCCTGATCCGCCAAAGCCGCCAACGCCGGCTGCGACCGAAAAGATCGTGTCCGACCCCGAAGGTTTGGTCAGCGCAAGGGAGCCCGAGATGTTCACGCCTCCGGTGCCGCCACCGCCGCCGAGGCTCTGCGCGAACAGGCCGTGCGACCCGTCGCCTGCAGTCACAACGTCGCTTTCAACATCCAGCGTCACCGCCCCGGCATCGCCACCACCGCCGCCAAAGCCGCCAAGACCCAGGGCAACCGCTGCTCCGGACTTGCCGGTCAGGTTCACCGCCCCCGATACGTTCAGACCGCCATTGCCGCCACCACCGCCGACGGATTGGGCCATGACGCCGATGCTATCCGCACCCGTCGTGACCACCGAGGTTGTGCCGCTGCTGCCTGTGCTAGATTGCAAGGTGCTGATCACGTCACCGGCATTACCGGCCCCACCCCCAAAGCCGCCCACACCCAGACTGACCGAGCCGCCATTTTCTTGGCTAATGCCCAGCGAGGCCGAGATGTTCGTGCCGCCATTGCCGCCACCGCCGCCAAGGCTTTGCGTCAGGATGGCCGTGCTGCGATCACCGGTGGTCAGAACGCCGCCGTTGATGGTCGATTGAACCAGTGCACCAGCATCTGCGCCGCCACCGCCGAAACCGCCCACACCGATACCTATCGCGGCATTGGTCGATCGAGACAGGGACAACGCGGCCGAGATGTTGGTGCCGCCATTGCCACCGCCACCACCAAGGCTCTGCGTTAGTATGCCGACCGAGTCATCGCCTGTCGTGGTGACATTACCCGTGACGTCCTGCGTAACGCTATCCGCCGCTCCGCCGCTGCCACCAAATCCACCTACGCCGATCCCGAGACCACCAGAGTAATTACTTGCCAGAGAGATTGCCCCAGAGATATTCGTGGCTCCATTGCCGCCACCGCCACCAAGGCTTTGTGCGACGATCCCGGCTGCGCGGGTGCCCGAGGTGCTGACATTGCCTGCGAAAGTACTATCGACTACGCCGCTGGTGCCACCACTGCCACCAAAACCGCCAACACCGATACCCGCGGCACCCGAACCAGTGCGCGCAATACTGAGCGCGCCCGAGATATTCACGCCCCCATTGCCACCGCCGCCGCCAACGGATTGAACCAGAACGCCAGCTGCGTTTTCACCCGCCGTGACGATGTCGCCGGTAACCGACCCAGTGGCCGTGCTTGCATTGCCGCCGCTGCCTCCGGATCCTCCAATGCCGACACCAACTGCGCCGCCACCGGTGCCCGAGATGTTCACGGCAGCCGAGACATTCAGCCCTCCGTTACCGCCTCCGCCCGCTGCGGATTGCACAATAACACCGCCGGAATTGTCGCCTGCTGTGGTGACGTTGCCCACCACCGTGCCGGTCGCGGTGTCTGCGTTACCGCCATCGCCGCCGCTGCCGCCAAGCCCGACCGAGGCACCGCCGCTGCCGGTTCCGGCAACCGTGACCGTTGCATTAACATTCATTCCGCCGTTGCCGCCGCCACCACCAAGGCTCTGCACGACAACGCCGCCGGATTCACTCCCTCGGGTGAATACATTTCCGGTCAGCGTCGCTTCGGCTGTGCCACCGTTTCCGCCGGTGCCAGACGCACCGCCAAGGCCGACAGATGCGCCACCTGAACCCGTCCCTGCAGCTGCAACCGCGACCGAGATATTCATGGCACCATTTCCGCCGCCGCCGCCAACGGACTGCGCCAACAATCCAGTCGAGATGTTACCTCGTGTCACCAAATTGCCTGTGACATTTGCCGTTACCGCCGATGCATCACCGCCACCGGTTCCCTGACCACCCAGGCCCACGGTCGCCGCGCCGGATCCGGTGCCCGCACCGCCTACGGAGGCCGAAACATTGAACCCGCCATTTCCACCGCCGCCGCCAATGGATTGGGCAACGACCGCACTGGATTGAATGCCCTTCGTCAGGACACTGTTTGCAACAGTCAGGTCGACGATACCACCATTGCCGCCGCTACCGCCCGAACCTCCGAGGCCAACGCTGATCGCACCTGACCCGGTGCCCGCACCCGCCAGCGCCGGCGCAACATTGAAGCCTCCGTTGCCGCCACCACCGCCAACGGATTGCGCCAGAATTCCGACTGAAATGTTGCCCTTGGTCACCACATTGGCCGTGGTGCTTGCCGTGACCTGGCTGCCATCACCGCCGCCTGCACCCGAGCCGCCCAGCCCGACAGAGACCGATCCCGCGCCAGTGCCCGCGCCAGACACTGTTGGCGAGACGTTAAATCCACCATTGCCGCCACCGCCGCCTATAGACTGCGCAACAAAACCGCTTGAGGCAAAACCGTCAGTCAGAATGGTGCCGTTCGATGTCAGAGTGACGTTGCCACCCTGCCCGCCCGTGTCACCAGAACCGCCAAGGCCGACGCTGACCGCACCGCTGGCTGTGCCCGCGCCGGATAGAACCGGGGCCACGTTGAAGCCACCATTGCCGCCACCGCCGCCTATGGACTGCGCGACCACACCTGAAGAGGCATGACCTTGGGTTTCAACATCATTGTTGGAAGTCGCGATGACAGTGTTACCGTCGCCGCCGCCTGCACCGTCGCCGCCAAGACCAACGGATACTCCGCCGCCCGCTGTGCCCGATCCCTGAACCGCCGCGCTGACGTTAAAGCCACCGTTGCCACCGCCGCCGCCGACGGATTGTGCCAGAAACGCTGTCGCCGATTCTCCCTGCGTCAGGATTGTCCCATCCGAAGTCAGGGTGACCGCGCCGCCGTTGCCACCGCCATCGCCGGTTCCGCCCAATCCAACACTAACCGCGCCCGAGCCAACACCCGCGCCTGATCCGGTACCGGAGACGTTAAAGCCGCCATTACCGCCACCGCCACCGATGGATTGCGCGACCACGCCGGATGATCGGTCACCAGCAGTCACAATGGCTTGGGTTGTGATCAGGTTGACTGTTCCACCATCCGCGCCACTACCACCGTCGCCGCCAAGCCCAACGCTGACAGCTCCACTGCCAACACCGGCTCCGGCCAGCGATGCACTGACATTGAAGCCGCCGTTACCGCCCCCACCGCCAACGGACTGCGCCAGAACCGCTGTAGAATCCGCTCCGCTCGTGGTAACAGTGCCAGTGACAGTGCCGGTGACCGATTTTCCGATCCCGCCGCCCGAGCCACCACCACCCAGGCCAACCGTGACGGCACCGCCGCCTGCGCCTGCCCCAGCGACCCCGGCCGTGACGTTGAATCCGCCATTGCCACCACCGCCGCCAATCGACTGGAACACCACGCCGCTTGAATTGTCAGACAGAGTTGTGACGTTGCCAGCAACCTGGCCTTCCACTATGCCGCCATCGCCGCCAGTGGCCCCATTGCCACCCAACCCGACGCCGATCGTTCCGGCGCCTGCACCTGCTGCGGCAACACCTGCGGTGACGTTAAAGCCCCCATTACCGCCACCGCCACCGATGGACTGAATCACCACACCCGTGGACCGCAAACCTTCGGTACGAACGTCTCCGTTGATGCGAACTCCTGTAACAGTTCCGCCTTCGCCACCGCTGCCGCCGTCACCACCAAGGCCCACACCGATGGTACCGGCACCTGCGCCACCCGCTGCCAGCCCCGCCGCAACGCTGAAACCGCCATTGCCGCCACCACCGCCGATGGATTGCACGACGACAGCTCCGGAATCGTCTCCGCGTGTCGTGACGTCTGCGTCAACCTGAGCAGTAACGGTTCCTCCAGCCCCGCCGCCGCCGGATTTACCGCCAAGACCCACGCTGACAGAACCTGCTGCCGCGCCGCCGATATCGGCGCTGGCACCGATGCTGTAACCTCCATTGCCACCGCCACCGCCGACAGACTGCGCGACAACGCCACTGGAGAACGCACCGCTGGTCTCAATCGAATTGCCGCCTGCAACCAGAGTGACATCGCCCCCGATTCCCGCGCCACCCCCGTCTCCGCCGACGCCTACATTGATCCCAACTGCAGCGACCCCGCTTGCACTGACACCTGCAGCGATACTGCCGCCGCCGTTGCCGCCACCGCCGCCAACTGATTGCGCAATGATCGCGCTGGAATTCGTGCCTGTCGTGGTCACATCAGCATTGGTATAGACCTGCACGGTTCCGCCGTCGCCGGCGCTACCCGCCTGTCCACCGATCCCGACCGAAACATTGCCGGAAAACAGCGCCGAAGCACCCCCGGTTGCAGCAACCGCCAGGCCGCCATTACCGCCGCCGCCGCCGACGGATTGGAAAAGCATCCCGGTCGAGCGGTTTCCGGTCGTGACAACCGTGCCTTCGAACCCTGCGACTGTAGCGGCGCCGCTGCCATCGAACTGGCCGACCGTAACGTCGCCCCCTTTGCCACCCGCTCCGCCATCACCGCCAACGCCAACGGCCAACGAGCCGGACACCGGTCCGCCGGACACCGCGACCGAAACAGCATAACCACCGTTGCCGCCGCCGCCACCAACCGATTGCAGCATAACGCCAATGGAATCGTCGCCACTAGTTTCCACCGATGCCGAACCGCTGCCGTTCAATGTTACGTCGCCGCCATCACCGCCATTGCCCGCCGATCCGCCGACCGATACCGACGCCGCACCAAAAGCGCCCACAGCAACCGAGACAGCACCGCCACCATTGCCGCCGCCGCCACCAACGGATTGAGCAAACACTCCCGCCGAGCGGTCACCCGAGGTCCGGATTGCTGAAAGCTGGCTGCTGTCTGTGTCGGACAGGGTGACGTTGACATCTCCACCTGTGCCCCCGGAACCGCCGTCACCACCAACGGCAACCCCCACAAATGCACCAACGGCCCCGGATGAACCTCCATTACCGCCGCCGCCGCCGATGGATTGGGCCAGGATACCCATCGCGTCATCTCCGGTCGTGGTGATGATGCCGTCATTCACAATGGTCACGGTCGAACCGCTGCCACCGCCGTTGCCGTTGCCACCGACAGAGACCATACCGCCGGACGATCCACCGTCACCGCCGCCGCCGCCAATGGATTGCGCAATGATGCCGCGGGCCCCGTCTCCGCCGGTTACAATACTTCCGTAATTACTTACACTGACTGCAGCGCCAGTACCGCCTTGAGAGCCGGTGCCGCCAATGGCGACCAGACCATAGGAATCCGCACCGGTGCCTCCGCTGCCGCCGATGGACTGCGCCATCACCCCATCCGCGCCCGTACCGGAGGTCAGAATGGTGCCTGTGCCCTGGACCGTGACGTTGACTGTATCCCCGCTGCCGCCATTCGAACCAACGCCGCCCAAAGACAGAGCAACCAGCCCCCCTGCAGTACCACCGGACCCACCGCCGCCACCAATGGATTGAGCGACAATTCCGCGCGCGAAAGCGCCCTGCGTTTCAATTGCTCCACCATGCGAAACCGAAACCGCACCGCCATTGCCACCATTATCCGCGCCGCCGATCAATGACACCAAAAGGTTGCCGCTGGTTCCTGCAGAGCCGCCCGACCCGCCGATGGACTGGGCGTATATCCCGTTAGCGTAGTCGCCGGTCGTCAGAATGCTGCCGCTTGATGTTGTATTGACGGTAACCGTGCCGCCGCTCCCGCCATAGCCGCCATCCCCAGACGCCCCGACCAATCCCCATTGAGAACCGCCATTGCCGCCATTGTTCGACACACTCAGTGCATAGACGCCGTCGGCCGAGTCTCCGGTCGTCGAAATAGACCCGCTCTGGTTGACTGTTACATTGCCGCCGTCAGCCGAATGCCCACCTGTGCCGCCGCCGGGCGCGGCAAATCCGCTGCCGCCGTTGCCGGCCTCGCCGCTGCGGCTGAACGCAAAAATACCGTCATTGCCGCTGCCCGATGTCTGGATTGCGCTGCTTGAGGTTTGCGTCGCGGTGACCGTGCCACCCTTACCGCCATCGCCACCGTCGCGCCCGTCCCAGAAACTTAGATACGAATCGCCACCGTTGCCGCCATCGCCGCCGACGCTGCCAATTTCCCATCCGACATTGCTGGTGGCGTTGACATCGCTGGACAGAGACTGTGTCTGCGTCGGGCCATCATCACCATCACCGCCCGAGCTTGGCGGCACAAACAGTGCGCCGTCGCGCCCGTTGCTACCGTTGCTTCCGTAAACGACCTGATTCACGCCGTTAGGTCCCGAAACATTCACTGGTGGCGTTACAGTGCCCGGTGTGCCTGAGCTGTTGAAATTAGTGTTGTACTGAGACAGCGTCAGTTGTGTCGAAAGGCTGGACGTGCCGGACGCTCCTGAATTGCTGATTTGAGCCGTCGTGCCACTTATCGAAACAATACTAAATGCAAGCGGAGGATTGTCTGAATTGTAGATTGTATCGCCCGCACTTTTAACGAGAAAAACATATCCGTCAGCAGTTTCCACAAAGGCGGTTGTTCCCGCTGTTGGCGTTGAGGCCGGGTCGACAATCAGAGCATTTACGGTGGTATCAAGGCCAGTTACCGGATTGGTGACAGTGTCGCCAACTTTGGAAGTTGCAGTTGGTGCAGCAAGCAAAGGGCTTGAAATCAAAACACAAAAAGAAACTGTGAGCAGCAGATTTGATTTAATTGTCACCCTCGAACCTCGCAACCGATGCAATCTGAACACATGACAACCGGATGCTGCTCCGAAAAACAGAAGCCTGTATTTCGACGTATCCCCATCACCATTTCGGGTAGAATACGCAGAAGCTAAAGAAGATAAATTTTCTAAAATTCACTCGTTAACAGTTTCGTTACTGCTATTGCGCAAATGCCACATCTTGGACGCATCTTCAGGATGAGAAAGCGGTATGCAGGATGTAAAACAGAAATAGGTGGCGCACTCTTGCTGGCGAAAGAGATGACTAATTGAGCGTGTATTGCGCCAATACATGATGACGAGCCCCTTCAGGACGAAGGATGGATTCAAACAGGGCCAAGCTGGTCACCTGCATATCTGGTACGGCTGTTACCGGACAAAGGCCTGAAACGGGCTGAGCAGTCTCGTACCGAGAGGATTTTAAGCGGGCGATCGTCACATGTGGGCGAAAACGCCGTCGGGGCAACATGATCCCGGCACGGCGCGCTGCGGCTTTCACCTTGCGATGCAGAGCAAGCAGTGGTTCGCATTCATTTACCCCAACCGCGACAACACGCCCAAAGCGTTCGAGCCTTGTAAAGGTGATGACGAATGGCTCTGCAGAAAGCGCCAAAAGCTCATCATCCAGGGCTTGCAACACCTGTTCCGATTGATCATCCAGAAAAGCCAGTGTCAGATGCAGGTTTTCAGATGGCAACGGGCGACCAACTGGTATCGTGCGCTGCAAAGGTTGAAAAGCCGTCTGCACCTCTTGGTTGAGTGGTATGGCAACAAATGAGCGCAACTCTACCTCTTTCAATCCATTGTTAAGAGCGCATCACGGCAACCATCTAGACCAACGCTGTCTGTCCTACATTCAAGCCCCATGACCAGTTCGACATGGGGAATGACCGTGCCGAACCGACTTATTCCCCGGCAATCCGTGACGAGTAGAACTGGGCGATTGCCTGTGTTCTGTTCTTCACATTGAGTTTTTCATAGATGTTCGACATGTGAAACTTGACGGTGTTGGTCGAAATCTGAAGCTCTTTCGACAGGTCCCGGTTCGACATTCCTTGTGCCAGAGCCTCGAGAATTGCGCGCTCTTTGCGGGACAGAGTTTGAATCGGGTCCTGTTGCATCTTCCGAACGTCGACGAACGGAAAAACCATCTTGCCTGCCGCCAAATTGGCGCAGGTTTCCAGCAGGCCCTCGACCTCGCCGGACCGGGCTGCAAACCCTGCGGCCCCGGGCTGCATCGCCAGCCGCGGGATATCACCGGTCGCATCACCATAAACCACAAGTCGCGGGGCGTTGGCCTGTTCGCGCAGCACTTCAATTAACTTGGCCGCCCCGAGCACTGGCAGATTCCAGTCGATCACACCGACCTGAACAGGAGCCCGCATCACAGTTCCAAGAAACCCTTCGGCCGTGGAGGATGTCGCCATCAGAGAGAATCGCGAGTCGCGTTCGAAAATTTCGGACATGGCTGACAGGACCAGCGGATTGCTGTCTGCCAGCATGACATCAACCGGTGCGCCTGGGGTATCAACCATCTGTTTCTACCTTGTTTTCGTCCTTTCCTACCCTTTTAGGTAGGGCAAAATTCAGTATACTACGGTATTTTTACCAATATGGGTAGTAAACTCCCCATACATTTAGCCATCCTAAAGCAGTAGTAAGTTACGTTGCGCCGCAAGGCAAGCCATCGTTTTCTACTCGGCAACAAAACACGACGGGCCACAGAGCCCAGTCAACAGCCGAGGGTGTCAGACGATGACTTTTCAGATTTTTCCCCCGCTTGAGGTCCCTGAAACTCTGGCCGCCGGGCCCGGGCCGGGCAATACCGATGCCCGCGTCCTGCACGCCTTTGCCAATGCGGGTGTCGCCGATCACATGCAAGGCGACGTCCTGCGTGGTATGATTGAATGCAAGCATATGCTGCGCAATATCTGGGGAACCGACAACACCTATACCTTCGCGGTCGCTGGCACCGGCTGGAGCGCGCTGGACACCATGTTCTCGGCCGTTATGCCTGGCGACAAAGTGGTCGCATTCACCAATGGCACCTTTTCCGGCATTGACGCGCTGACCCTTCGGATCAAAGCGGCCACGCCCGAAGAACACGCCGCTGATCCGCTGGACCCCAAGGCGGCCAGTGTCACCGTGATCCAAATTCCCCATGGCCAGCCTGTTACAGGTAAAATGGTCGCAGCCGCTGTGGCCGAGCACAAACCCAAATGGGTCTTCATGGCGCATTGGGAAACCGGGTCAGGCCGCATCAATGACCTGCGCGGCTTCTCGGATGCCTGCGAACGCTACGGCGCAATGGGGTTGATTGATGCTGTCTCTTCCCTTGGCGTCGATGACTTCTCGATTGATGACTATCCAGGTGTCGTGGGCTGGGCCTCGTGTCCGCAGAAAGGTCTGTGCTGTCTGCCCCTGACCTATGCGCCGGTCAGCTTTACAGATGCCTATATCGAAACCTTGAAGACAACCGGGGCCTACACCTATGTGCACAACCCGATTTTCGAGGCGCGTCATTGGGGAATTGCCGACGGACAGGACGTTGAAAAGGGGACCTATCATCGGACCCATTCGGGATACGCGGTTGCCGCGTTTCATGAATCCCTGCGCCTGACCCTGCAGGAAGGTCTGGCACGGCGGTCGATGTCATACCGGACTCATGAAAAGGTGCTGCGGGACGCCGTAACCGAGATGGGATGTCAGGTCACCTCGGACATGCCAAGCCTTGTAGTCCTCAACCTGCCGCCGGAACTGGCAGGTCGCGAAATGGAGCTGGTGCAGAACTGCCGGGCGCAGGGGTTCGGCCTCTGGCCAACCCTCAGCGCCCCCGTGCAGGTGCGCATCGGAATTCTCAACCAACTCAACCGTGAGGCTGTCAGCCAGATTGTTCGCCTGTTTGCCCAAGCGCTGCGCGAGTTGGGCGCTGATGTTGATCAGGACGCAATCGAAACTTTGTTGGACAGCCGTTACGGCACTTCAATCGCTGCATAAACAGGAGCGGATCAAATGGATATCCACGAATATCAAGCGAAGGAAATCCTTTCGAACTTTGGCGTCGACGTGCCATCCGGCGCGCTGGCCTACAGCCCCGAACAAGCGGCCTATCGGGCCCGTGAGTTGGGTGGCGACAAGTGGATCGTCAAGGCACAAGTCCACGCAGGCGGGCGCGGCAAGGCCGGAGGGGTCAAGCTGTGCAACACCGAAAACGAGATTTATCAGGCCTGTGATGACCTGTTCGGACGCAAGCTGGTGACCCATCAGACCGGTCCTGAAGGCAAAGGCATCTATCGCGTCTACGTCGAATCTGCCGTGCCAATTGATCGCGAGATTTATCTTGGGTTCGTTCTGGATCGGTCTAGCCAACGCGTGATGATCGTTGCCTCATCCGAAGGCGGTATGGAAATCGAAGATATATCGGCCGACCGCCCCGATAGTATCGTCCGGTCGATTGTTGAGCCTGCGGTTGGTCTGCAGGAATTCCAGGCACGAGAAATTGCGTTCCAATTGGGTCTTGAGCCGAAGCTGGTGCAGCAGATGGTGCGCACGCTGCAAGGCTGTTACGCCGCCTTCAGCGATCTGGACGCCACGATGGTTGAAATCAATCCGCTGGTCATTACCGGCGACGACCGGGTGCTGGCGCTGGACGCGAAGATGAGCTTTGACGACAACGCGTTGTTCCGCCATCCGCAGATCGCAGAACTTCGGGACAAAAGCCAGGAAGATCCGCGTGAAAGCCGCGCGGCGGACCGTGGGCTGTCTTATGTGGGGCTGGACGGCAATATCGGCTGCATCGTCAACGGTGCCGGGCTGGCGATGGCCACGATGGACACCATCAAATTGGCCGGTGGCGAGCCCGCGAATTTCCTCGATATAGGCGGTGGCGCCTCGCCGGAACGTGTGGCCAAGGCGTTCCGGCTGGTTTTGTCGGACAACAACGTACAGGCCATTCTGGTCAACATTTTCGCAGGCATCAACCGCTGCGACTGGGTCGCCGAAGGCGTTGTGCAGGCGCTAAAGGAACTGGATCTGGACCTTCCGGTTGTCGTGCGTCTTGCGGGAACGAACGTGGAGGAAGGCCAGAAAATACTGGCGAAATCGGGCCTTCCCATCATTCGGGCCACAACACTGATGGAAGCCGCCGAACGCGTGGTCGGCGCATGGAAAAACGACCTTACTCAAGGCACCAAGATGAGGGCTGTGTAATGAGCATTCTTCTCGATCGTGACTCGCGTGTCATCGTACAAGGCATCACCGGGCGAATGGCCCGGTTCCATACCAAGGACATGCTGCGCTATGGGACCAATGTTGTCGGCGGCGTCGTACCCGGTAAAGGCGGTGAAACCGTCGAGGGCGTGCCGGTGTTTGACACCGTCAAGCAAGCCGTCGAGGCAACCGGCGCGGATGCCAGCCTTGTGTTCGTGCCCCCACCCTTCGCCGCCGATTCAATCATGGAGGCCGCAGACGCGGGTATCCGCTATTGTGTCTGCATCACCGACGGCATCCCGGCGCAGGATATGATCCGGGTTAAGCGGTACATGTACCGCTACCCGAAAGAAAAACGCATGGTTCTGACCGGGCCAAATTGCGCGGGTACGATTTCGCCCGGCAAGGCTCTACTAGGGATCATGCCCGGCCACATCTATCTGCCCGGTCATGTGGGCATCATCGGGCGCTCGGGGACCCTGGGCTACGAAGCCGCTGCGCAACTGAAAGAGCGTGGGATCGGCGTGTCAACCAGTGTTGGAATCGGTGGTGATCCGATCAACGGGTCCTCGTTCAAGGATATCCTGCAACGGTTTGAAGAAGACGAGGATACCCACATCATCGTAATGATCGGTGAAATCGGCGGCCCGCAAGAAGCCGAGGCTGCGGAGTATATCCGCAACCACATCACCAAACCGGTGGTCGCCTATGTTGCAGGCCTGACTGCCCCGAAGGGCCGCACCATGGGTCACGCCGGGGCGATCATCTCGGCCTTTGGCGAAAGCGCCAGCGAAAAGGTTGAGATCTTGTCTGCCGCGGGTGTGAACGTGGCTGAAAACCCTGCCGTGATTGGTGAGACAATCGCACGTGTGATGGAGGCTGCGTGATGGTCAATCCTTCGGTCCTTGTCACCCGTCGCTGGCCCGCCGCCGTCGAGGCGCAACTGGCCGAAAACTACAACGTCGTACTGAATACCGGGGACACGCCCATGTCCCCGGCTGATATCCGGCAGGCGCTGAAAACCTATGATGCCGTCCTGCCTACGGTCACCGACACACTCAGCGCCGAGGCGCTGGATGTGCCCGGGGCGCAGACCAAGATCATTGCCAATTACGGCGTCGGCTACAGCCATATCTGCGAGCCGTCTGCGCGCGAGTTGGGCATGACAGTAACGAATACGCCGGATGTCTTGTCCGAATGCACCGCCGATATCGCCATGACCCTTATGCTGATGGTGGCGCGCCGTGCCGGTGAGGGCGAGCGTGAATTGCGCGCAGGACATTGGACCGGATGGCGCCCCACGCATTTGGTTGGCACCAAGGTTAGCGGCAAAACACTGGGCATCGTCGGATACGGACGCATCGGGCAAGAAATGGCCCGCCGCGCCCATCACGGGTTCGGGATGGACGTTCTTGTCTACAACCGCAGTCAGATTTCACCCGATGTTTTGGCCCACTGCAACGCAACCCAAGTCGACACAATCGACGAGCTGTTGCCGCAGTGTGATTTCGTATCTCTCCACTGTCCCGGCGGCGCGGCAAACCGCCACCTGATCAATTCACGCCGACTGGACCTGATGAAACCCAACGCTTTCCTGATCAACACCGCACGCGGTGAAGTCATCGAAGAACGGGCCCTGATACAGGCGCTGATGTTTGACATGATTGGCGGCGCGGCTCTGGATGTGTTCGACGGCGAACCCCGGATCAGTCCGGACCTCTTGCAATGCGACAATCTGGTGATGTTACCGCATCTGGGCAGCGCGACGCGCGAGGCGCGCGAGGCGATGGGGTTTCGGGTTCTTGATAATCTGAGTGACTTTTTCCAGGGCCGCGAACCGCGCGACCGGGTGATCTGACACCCTGCTCAACCCGAACAATGACTGCTGATGCGGCCTCAACCGCTGCATCGGCCATCTTCCACAGGAGATTTGCCTCGTGAATGCCCCGCATCGTACAGACGATTTTTTCACCCAGT
>NZ_CYUD01000017.1 GCF_001458295.1 Ruegeria denitrificans | reverse complement strand
AAAGACCGCGAATATCACCAGAAAACACTTGCAATGCAGGAGCCACCCACAGAGGCCATTCGACTGAACCGGCAGAATGCGTGTGTGGTGTCACAGCTCCGCTGCTTCCGGGTAAGGGACCACATCTCGGAGCGTGTCGTCGTCATGCATTTCCCAATACTTCGCCAAGATGGTCTTCGAGAGGGTTCCAAGAACACCCGATCCGACAGGTTGCCCATCGACCTTCGTGACCGGCATGACACCCCCAGCGGTCGAGGTCACAAATACCTCGTCAGCGGCCTTCAGGGCTGTAACAGACACGTCCTGCGTGCGACATTGGATGCCCAATCCTGCGCAGATATCGAAGATGGTTTGGCGCGTAATTCCCAGCAAAACGCTGGTGTCAGGGGTTGAAACCACGCCATCCCTGATTGCGAAAACGTTGAACCCGGGGCCTTCGGACACGTTGCCATTTCCATCGACCAGAACCGCAGTATCTGCGCCTTGGTCATAGGCCGCATAAAGCCCCTTCACCATGTCCAGCCAATGATAATTCTTGATGGTAGGATCAACCGAGCTTGGCGGGATGCGCAACACATCGGTCACCGCCAGATGTAGTCCGTGCTCCATCTGCTCCTTGTTGGCGACCGAGCCGAAAGGGATGGCAAAGGCGATGAAACGGTTTTCGGCGTCCCTTGGGTCGCGACTGAAGGTCGGGGAAGTTCCTCTTGTGCAAATGAACTCGACATAGGCGTTCCGCAGCTCGGATAACGCCACACAATTGTGCAGGATTTCAGCCACCTGCGCCTGATCATACGGGATGGACATATGCAGCTCTTCAATGCCGCGAAAGAAGCGGTTCAGGTGATCGTCCAGCCGGAAGAAGGCACCTTTCCACACATGGACCACATCATAGGTCGCATCCGAATGCAGGAACCCATAGTCCAGCACCGAGAGCTTTGCCTCCTGCATTGGCAGGTACTGACCGTCCATATAGGCCACCCCCGGGGGATAGCTGCGAGGGTCGATGTGTCTTTGGGACAGAATAGGCAGTTTGCTCATGATCGGGCTTTCAGTGAACGGGTTGAGCGTATGGGAAAATTCTGGGCAATTTACCCCATTGGGTTAAGCTCTTCGAGCAATACGCATCAAATTCAAGGGCGAGGCTGAACAGAATGCCACATCCTCTCGACGATACAGACAAAAGGCTTCTTGATATCCTCCAGCGAAACAACCGGTTGTCGGCTGATGAGCTGGGAGATCAGATAGGCATTTCTCGGTCTTCGGTGCAGCGGCGCATGAAACGCTTCCGGGAGGAAGGGATCATCGAGGCCGACATATCCGTATTGTCCGCAAAGGCAGTGGGCCGCCCTATGACCTTCATTGTTGAGGTTGAGCTGGAGCGAGAGCGCACTGACCTTCTGGATGAGTTTCGCCGCTCTATGCTGGCGCTCGATGATGTGCAGCAATGCTACTATGTCACCGGACATACCGATTTCATTCTGATTGTCACTTCGACCGACATGGCGGCCTATGAGGAGTTCAGCCGTCAGGTCTTCACAGATAACCCAAACATCCGCCGCTTTCATTCAAACGTTGTTGTGAATCGAGTAAAGGCGGGGCTTCAGGTCCCGCTGTAGTGCATTGAGAAGAAGCAAACCACTGAATGATTGGCGTCAGTTTGGGCTCTCTGCTGTCGTCTGAGCGCGCGCAGCATATCGCTGGAAGGTTAGCTGCCGTCCGACCGCGGCAACCATCGCTGCGCTGCGGCCCGTGGGAGGAGACATTCGCTGCGGCAGCAAGATCCACTAGAACTTTGAGGTCGGCAGCGCGGAACAAAGCAACCGTGGGCAATGATTTCACTAGCGGCTGCTTTCGCAATAATTACTTTTCTTCGGCCTCTTCCGCCTGGCGGCGTTCACGCACCTGATCATCGTCCAGAATGACGGTAGCGTATGCCAGATACCATTGGTTGCCCCATTTGTCGGCAAGAATGGCCAAGCTGTCGCCGTGGTATTGTTCCGCTGGTTCAGCAATGGAAATCGCACCTGCATCCAGCGCGCGTTTGTAGGCTGCATCCAGATCAGGCACATAGAGGTAAAGCGCCAACTCATGGTCCACCTCTAGGTATGGTATTTACTGCCGCTAGTCGAGATTAGTTGAGGTCTAATAAGGGAGATAAGTTAATGTATTTCATATAGTTAATCTCTATCTGAGATTTTCTGAAATACCTAGGTATAGGGTTTCAATGCCCTCCAGCAACACCATGATTTCAACGAATATCTTCGCAACACTTTAAGCGGCCATACTTTGTGGCACACGACTTCGCTGCTTTTCGCAATTTTTGTCTGCGCAGCTGTTGCTCCATTTTCAAAAACCCCGCACTGTTTTGAGGTTGTGTCAACGGCGTCCAATAAAATTTGGTGCTGCTTTTCATTCGAACCGTTGTGGAGCAGTGAACCAGAAGCCTGAAGTTGACGCTGGTAATACTCGCAACATACCGTGGCGCTGACCGTCAGGTTGATGTGGAGTGCCAAATTGAAACATCTCAGGCTATGGGTAGCCGATCGATCGATCCTTTTCGTACTCCTTCTCCTTGCAATCTATTTTGCGATCATCTCTAGCCCGGCTCTGTTCTCAGGCAACGCATTCGGCGGTGATGTGTCTCATACTTTTCAGACGATCGACCTGAGTCAGCTTCGTCCTGAATATTTTCTTTCTGGCAGCATCGTGGTCGTTCTCTTGTTGATCGGATGGAGCAAAAGCGCACGTCTTACATCCACACCACATTGGAGCGGGGTCTGGGCGCCGGTAATTTACGCTCTTTTTACGTTGGTTCTGCTTGGCGTCGCAATAAAAATCAATTCAACCAAAGGGGTCGACGTCGTTAGTGTCCTCAAAACCGTTCCCTGGGGTTCATTCATTCTATTGGTGTTGCTGATCGGTCTATTCGAGGAGTGCCTGTTCCGAGGCGCGGTCTTCCATGGGTTTGAATTGAACTACGGACCTCTGGTTGCGGCGCTGGTATCGTCGGTTCTATTCGGAGCGATGCATTTTATTAATTGGGTTACTGGCGAAGCCCTTGGATCAACTTTTGACCAGATCATTCAGGCCGGAATGTCCGGTCTGCTTTACGTTGGGATCACTCTTCGGATGAATTCGATCTGGTTTGGCGTGGTGACCCATGCGATTTGGGACGGTGTGATCAACATCAGTGGTAAATTGGATGCAGCGGCCATCGTCCTAGGGTCAGAGGAAACAGTGACAATTGAGGCCTCTTCAACCGGCGATGCTGCGGCAGCGAGCGCTGGGATAATTAGCCTATTGGTAAAGTACTTTCAGCCGCTTTTCGGTGTGTTCGTACTCTGGTCCTGGTGGCGGCAGTCAAAACGGCCCACAGCGACAGCGCAAACCTTTGAAAAATGATTAAAAATACCGGACGACCATTCACTTTTCCGACGGATCGGCCTCGGCATAATCCCGCAGGCGTTCGATATTCGAAATCACTGCATGGTTGCGGTTGATTTTCACACCAACCGCTTTCAATCGCGAGAACGCCCGGCTGAGGCTTTCGGGCTTCATCCCCAAACGCCCGGCAATCAGCATCTTGTCATAGGGCAGCTCCACCTCACAGCCATCGTCAGCTGTATCACACAGGTTCAGCAGAAACTCTGCCACCCGCTGCGCGCCCGTCTGCGCCTTGAGCTGTTCCAACTGCGCCACCAGCGAATGCAGGTGCGTGAACGTGGACGCCAGAATAGAAACGCCAATCTCGGGGTCTTCTTTCATCAACGACAGCAGCAACGGACTGGGGATGTGCATCACCTCGCAGGCCGACACGGCCTCGGCAGAGACAGGGTATGGGACGTTTCGAAGCGCGACCGCCTCACCAAAGCTTTCGCCGCGGGTAAAGACGCTGACCACGGCCTCGGCCCCAGTGGGCGACATGCGGAACAGCTTGACCCAGCCCGCCAGCACCACGTGGACGGCTTTGGCCTCTTCTTCCTGAAGAAAGATCGTTTCGCCTCGATCATAGCTGCGCCAGATTGCGTGGCTCAGCAGTGTATCGACATGCTGGTTTGGTAAACTCTTGAGCAAAAGCGACTGCCGCGCGATCGCTTTTTGTGCTTCGTGCGCCACGAAGTATCCCCTTTTCCCTGGTCGATCGTCCGACCGGTACGTCCCTCTTTGCAAGGCTATGCCAAAGCTCTGCGCGGCGCGCCAGCCTTTTCCTGCTTCAACTTGACTATTGTCATGTTGCAAGCGTCGTCATGCGCATAAATTCGGCCCAAAGCCAGCAATCCGGGGAGCCAGTATAATGGACTACGAGCGATTTTTCACCCAGAGCCTGGACGATCTGCGGGACGAAGGAAACTATCGTGTTTTTATCGACCTGCAACGCCGCTGCGGATCATTCCCAAACGCACGTCAAACCGACGGCTCGGTGCAGCGCGATGTGCGTATCTGGTGTTCGAACGACTATCTGGGCATGGGTCAGCACCCAAAAGTGACCGAGGCCATGCATGACGCGCTGGACCGGTGCGGCGCAGGGGCTGGAGGCACCCGGAACATCTCGGGCACAACGCACGATCACGTGTTGCTAGAGGCCGAGCTGGCCGATCTGCACGGCAAAGAGGCCGCGCTTCTGTTCACCTCTGGCTATGTTTCGAACTGGGCCGCGCTTGGCACCCTCGCTTCGAAAATCCCTGGCCTTATCGTTTTCTCGGACGCGTTGAACCATGCCTCGATGATCGAAGGCATCCGCCATTCGCGCGCACAAAAGGTGATCTGGAAACACAATGATCTCGAGGACCTTGAGGCGAAGCTGGCTGCTGCCGATCCTGTTGCCCCTAAGATGATCGCCTTTGAGTCCGTCTATTCGATGGACGGAGATATCGCTCCGATCCAAGAGATTTGCGATCTGGCCGACAAATACGGCGCGATGACCTATCTGGATGAGGTTCACGCCGTCGGCCTCTATGGCCCACGCGGCGGCGGCATTGCCGAGCGCGAAGGTCTGATGGATCGACTAACCGTGATCGAGGGCACGCTGGGCAAAGCCTTTGGTGTGGTTGGAGGCTATATCGCTGCCTCAGCCGCACTTTGTGATTTCGTACGCAGCTTTGCCAGCGGGTTTATCTTTACCACTGCCCTGCCCCCGTCGATTGCGGCTGGCGCTGCGGCCTCGATCCGGCACCTGAAACGGTCGGATGTTGAACGCGATCTGCAAAAGGCCCGCGTGGCGCAGGTGCGTGCCCGGTTGGATGCCGAAGGCATTCCGCATCTGCCCAACCCCAGCCACATCATCCCGGTCATGGTGGGTGATCCGGTGAAATGCAAATTCATCTCGGACACGTTGCTTGAGGAATTCGGCATCTACATCCAGCCGATCAACTACCCCACCGTCCCCAAAGGGACCGAGCGTCTGCGGATCACGCCGTCTCCGGTGCACACGGACGAAGATATCGACCATCTGGTCGGCGCGCTGTCGGCCCTGTGGCAACGGTGCCAGATCGCGCGGATGCCGATGGCCGCCCAATAATCAAAGCGCTCCTTGCTTGAAAAACTGCCGCCCAAATCGGGCGGCTTTTTTTAGATTAGATAGAGGGCGAAGATCAGCACCGAAAACCCGGTTAGAACCATAGTGAATCCACGTAGCCAGCCGGGGCTGCACGCAAGGTCCAGATACTGCGCAAGGATTACCCGCGTTTTGATCAGCGCAAGCAACAGAATGCCCCCACCCATGACCGCAGCCGGCACGGGCAACAAGGTCAATACCGCTGAGCCGACGCTTAGCCCCAAAAGGGCAAGCCAGGCCCGTGTCAGAGTATTGCCACCCATTGCCCTCATCCCAACAGGTAAATCACCGGAAACAGCATGATCCAGACCAGGTCGACCATATGCCAGAACTGCGCGCCCACCTCGATATTGCGCGCGTCATCCCGCCAGGACACCAGTAACAGAATGCCAACCCCTGCCAGAACATGGGCCGCGTGAAAGCCGGTCAGAAGGTAGTAGAACAGAAAGAAGGGATGCGTTTCATAATTTATCCCCTGCGCCGCTTTATCCGCGTATTCCGTGCCTTTGATGATCAGGAAAACAACGCCCAGAAGGGCCGCGCTAATCAAAGCTATACGCGCCGGCACTCGCCGCGCGACCTGCCGCCAGCGCAACGCCTGTGCGGCCAGATACCCGGACGTGACCAGAACAGCGGTGTTGAACGCCGCCCCTGTGCGGTGCAGATGCGACTGCGCCTCAGCAAAACCCGCCGGATCGGTCAGACGCACGCCCATGAAGGCGGCCAGCCCGGCCCCGAATACCAGAAGCTCGGAAATGATCAGCACCCACATCAACAACTCGCCCGGAAGCTCGTCAATCAGAGAGGCATCACTCATGCGCCGACCAGTTGGCGATAGATTTGCGGCAGCGCCATGGTCAGGCGGTGAGGGTCGGGGATAACAGCGAAACCACCCTGCCCGAACATACGCGGGAACCAGCTTTTACCGGTTTTGTCGATGGTGACGCCAAAGACCGATTGCCCGGCGCGACGCGCTTCGCGGACGGCCATACACGTATCTTCGATACCATGGCGACCCTCGTAGTGGTCCAGATCGTTGGGCTTGCCATCTGTGATGACCAGCAACAGGCGACGTTTGCGGGATTGATCCGCCAGATCGGCCGAGCAATGCCGGATTGCCGCCCCAAGCCGTGTGTAATGCCCTGGGCGCAGTGACGCGATACGCTGTTCGACCGTGCTGCCCATCGGTTCATCAAACCGCTTACACCGCTGCACGTAGACCCGCTGGCGTTTCAATGAGCTGAAGGCATGGATGGCGAAGTCGTCGCCGCATGCGTTCAAGCCCCAGGCCAGAGCGGCCAGCGCCTCGCGCTCGATGTCGATCACGGCACGTCCCGTGACCGCGCTTTCGGTGGAGCGGCTAACATCCAGCAGGATCGACACCGCCAGATCGCGGGCCTCGGGGCGGGACTGCATCCAGACGCGTTCATTGCCTTCACCGCTGGCATGACGGTCGGTCTCGGCGCGCACGGCGGCTTCGATATCCAACTGATCGCCGTCCAGATGGCCACGCGTCATCACCCGACCGGGGCGCAGTGCCTCGAACTGGCGTTTGACGGCACGGATGCGGCGGGCGGTGGCGGAGTCTTTGCCGAACTCAGCCGCATCTTCGCGGATATCGGCATCCGACAGTAAAACATTCACGTGGTCTGGCAGATACTGCCCGGTCCGCACGTCCCATTCTGGATAGAGGATACGACCAGACAAACGCTCGCGATTCACATCCTCGGGTGCCAGATCGAGGTGCAGTTTCAGCTTGGTCGGTGGTGCCTTGGATATCTGACCTAGCCCAATCTCTTCCTGATCGTCAGCGGCCTTTTTGGCATTGTCGGGGTCGTCATCATCGACCCGTCGGTTCAGGTTCAGAAACTCGGCCCAGCTGAGGATCGCTTCGAACTTGTGCAGAATCAGGCTGTCTTTCCGTTCGGCCTGATCAGATTTGCGACGGCGGGCGCGGTGGGTCTTCTCTCCCGATTCCTCGGGCGGGCCTTCGGTATCGGGGTTTTCCACCTCGCTATGTTCTGAAAAGCCAACAGCGCGTAGCTCGGGCCACAAGGGGACCGGGCGAAAACGCTGATACCCGCGCGGGGCAGACAAGCTGTCTTCCAATGCCCACAACTGTTCTGCCCTGCCAGACAGCGGCGCCGGATCGCCCAGCATGTGCCGGACCAATTCTTCCAGCGCGGCCTCGACCGGTGGCAGGTTTGGGATGTCTCGTTGGTGCAATAGACCCTTGCAAAGTTCAGCGTAGAGCGGGCGCAGACCGGACGCGTTTTCCAACGTAGCCTCGACCATCGACTGCGCAGCGTTCAGTGCGCGCAGATCGGCCCGCAAGGGGTCTTCTTCGTCAATTCGGGTTCCGGCATTGGCCGCTGCGGCGGCCAGCCAGACAAACAGTGCGCCATTGGCCTCGCGTGCCGGGAAAACGGCCAGACGGTCGGGCAGACGCAATACCTCGCCATCGAACGAAGCACGCGGCATCAGCTCAACTTCGGTCCCCAGCTTACGTCGCCAGCTTAGACGGTGACGTGAAACCTCGGGTGAGACCGGGCGCAATTCAACGCCCGGACTACCCCCAAGTCCCCGAAAGAGGACTGCCAGCCGCCCCGCGACCTCAGAGAGGTCGACCGCGGCTCCAACATGCACCTCAGGTGCATCGAGGCGGCTGGCAAGGGTGTGCCACAGTTTCCCGATCGTTTCTTCGGGTTCCCATGGCTCAAAATCGATCTTGACCATCGGCCGGCCTCACCCAAAGACAGCCGTGACAAGATCGAGGAGCCCGCGTTTGATATCCTCGTCGTCAGTCAGAGGTTCGATCATAGCGGCAAGAATGGCGCGGTCGGTGGACATGCCCTGCGCGATCAGCGTCGCGGCATAGACGACCAGACGGGTGGAAACGCCTTCTTCGAGGTCCTGACCCTTTAGCCCGCGCAGTTTTCCCGCGAGGCGCACCAGCGGCTTGCAGCGTTCCAGCGCCAGCCCGCTTTCCTGCGCGACAACTTCCGCCTCCATTTCAGGCGACGGGAAGTCGAATTCCAGCGAAATAAAACGTTGCCGTGTCGAGGGTTTCAGGGTTTTCAGGATATTCTGGTAACCGGGATTATAAGACGCCACCAGCATGAAACCCGGCGCGGCCTCAAGCTCTTCGCCCGTTCGGTCAATCGGCAGAATGCGCCGGTCGTCCGTCAATGGGTGCAGCACGACGGTCACGTCCTTGCGAGCCTCGACTACTTCATCCAGATAACAGATCGCACCTTCACGTACTGCACGGGTTAAGGGGCCATCGACCCAGACGGTTTCTCCGCCTTTCAGCAGATAGCGCCCGATCAGGTCAGCAGCGGCCAGATCGTCATGGCAGGCCACGGTATAAAGCGGGCGGCCAAGCTGCGCGGCCATATGGGCCACAAAGCGGGTCTTGCCGCAGCCTGTCGGCCCTTTCAGCAGAACCGGCAGATCGTTGTTATAAGCGGCGGTGAACACATCGCATTCATCGCCCTGGGGCAGGTAGAAGGGGGCGTTTGCCGCCCCCGTTCCCATTTGTATGGAGCCGTCCATTTGCATTACTCCGCAGGGGTTTCGGCTGCGCCGGGTTCGATGACCTCTTTCCGGGGCACCCAGATCGAGTAGACGAATAACAGCGCACCAAGGACCACGACGACACCAGACCCAAAGCGCATCCAGTAAAAGATCGCAATCTGATCCTGCACATCCATGAAGTAGTCACCGATCACACGTTGCATGTGCGTCTGCACAGTGCCGCCGAAAGTCAGCACAAAGGTCATGAAGACCATACCGCTGGTCATCAGCCAGAACGAACCCATGTTCAGCACCTGATTATACGGATCGCGGTTTTTCAGGATCGGCATTGCATAGCTGAAGATCGCTAGGTTGAGGCAGACATAGGCACCGTAGAAAGCCAGGTGACCATGGGCTGCGGTGATCTGCGTGCCGTGGGTGTAATAGTTCACCCCGTGCAGCGTATGCAGGAAGCCCCAGACACCTGCGCCAAAGAAGGCAAGCGTGGCACAGCCCAGCGACCACAGCAGCGCGGCCTTGTTGGGATGGTCCCGGCGACCTTTCCAGACCATGACGAAGGCAAAGGCCATCATCGCGAAGAACGGGATCACCTCAAGGCTCGAGAAGATCGAACCGATCCACTGCCAGTACGCAGGCGTACCGATCCAGTAGTAGTGGTGACCTGTCCCCAGGATACCCGAGAACAGCGCAGCAGCGACGATGACATAGAGCCATTTTTCGACAATCTCACGGTCCACACCAGTCAGCTTCAGCATCAGGTAGGCCAAGATCGAGGCCATGATCAGTTCCCACACGCCTTCAACCCACAGGTGAACAACATACCACCAGTATTGCTTGTCCAAGGCCAGGTTTCCGGGGTTGTAGAAAGCAAACAGGAACAGCAGTGCCAGCCCCCACAGACCCAACAGAAGGATGTTGGAAATGGCAGTCTTCTTACCCTTCAGAACTGTCATCGACACGTTGTAGAGGAAGATGAGCGCAGCCACGACGATGCCCGCCTTGACCCATTTGGGTTGCTCAAGGAACTCGCGCCCCTCTTTACCCAGCAGCCAATTGCCCTCGAACAGGTTGAACGTATAGGTCAGCACCACGCCCAATGTCCCGACCACAAGAATGATCAGTTGCAGGTAAGCCAGCTTGGGTGAATGGATCTCACGCTCGGCCTCTTCCGGGATCAGGAAATAGGCCGCGCCAAAGAAGCCCAGGATCAGCCAGACGATCAGCGCGTTGGTGTGCAACATTCGCACGATGTTGAACGGCAAAAGCTCGCTCAGAAAGTTAGGTGATACATAGATCAGACCAGCCAGCAGGCCGCCCAGGACCTGTATCACGAACAGGGCCATGGCCACCGCAAAGTAGGCATAGGCGATTTTTTGGGATTCGTATTTCATTGCTCCGTTCCCTTTCTTAGCCCGCCTCATTGGGCGGCCAGTCCTGAGCGTCGATATTGTCCGTCCAGATCAGGAAGTTGGTCAGGTCGCGGATTTCTTCGTCACTGAGGTTGAAATTGGGCATCTGCCGACGACCGGGAATGCCGGTCGGTTGTGCCTCCATCCAGCCCTTGAGGGATTCAAAGGCCGATTCCGGGTCGTCCAGCACACCCCATCGAGTCATCACGTTACCAACCTCGGGGGCGAAATAGGCCCCTTCACCCAGAATCGTGTGACAGTTGATGCACGCATGTTTTTCCCAGACGTGTTTGCCCCGGACCACACTTTCATCAAGCTTCTCCGAGTTTTCGGAATTCACGATGTACCAGTGGGAATGGGCCGACAAAGCCAGAAAGATGAGGATAAAGAACAGTGACCCGCCATAGAATATGTTGCGAGCCATGCTCTTGGTCATGACTTCTCGCATTGCGCTCTCCTTTGCGCAGTTTAGCTGTCCGGTCAGACTGGCAGGTGGGCCATGGGGGGTCCTTAACGAAAGTCAAGACTGGGGGAAGTAAATGAAAATCAACCCGCCCGGCCCGCGCGGGGGCCCGTCAGCGCAGGCCACATGGCGATCAGGTAAAGCGCAAAGGCGCAGACCCACAGGCCGTCTGACAACAGCATCGCAACCATGTAGCCCGCATTCAGTTCGGCACCGATCCAGCGCGATAGGGCAGCAACCGCCATCAGACCATAGGCCACTACCATCGGCGCGGGAGCTATCAACGCCCGGCCACTGTGGCCCAACGCGGCGCGGCTCATGACCGCCAGGGTCATGCCGCCCACACACCCAATGCCCAATACATGCAAGGCGGCGATTTCATTGCCCAATCCCAGCACGGCCAACCCCCACAGGATCAACCCCACCGCCAACATGCATAGACCTAAATGCAGCGCCAGAAGAATAGGCCGCCGTGCCGCCCAGCGGCTGCGCCAGCGGGCCATGCGCAGAATCTGAACCAGCCCAAGAGCAAGCGCCCCAACCCCGGCCACCCGTCCTGCGCCTAGCACCACAACGACCAGCGGCAGGATCAGGGCCAGGACCATACCCGTCTTGTCGAACAAGGCGACCGAAACCGGCCAGTCCGCCTCTGGGACCCCGGCACGTTTCATGGCATTGCGGGTAAACGCCGGAGTGATCCGACCACCCAAAATGGCGATCATCGCACATAACGCCAGCAATCCCGCGCGTAGCCCGGTTTGCAGGGTGCCTTCGGTGATTCCCATCCATTGCAGATGCGTCATCAAATCCGCGACCCAGATCAGGCTCAGCAACAGCAGGAAGATCATGTTCTGCGGTTTGGGACGGCGGATCAACTGCGTGGCTATTTTGGCCGCCAGAACTGGCACAAAGGCCAGATCAACCACCGCGACCAGGACTGGCGGCAATACCCCTGAAAACCACATCGCCATCCGACCGGCCAACCACAGCCCGGCAGCCAGAGTGATAAAATGCGCCCGCGCCTCGGGGGCGCCGGTCCAGTTCGGTATTGCGGTCAGAAAGAACCCGCCCAGCGCGGCCGTCGCATAGCCGAATATCATCTCATGCGCGTGCCACATCGGCGGCGTCATACCGTAATCCGGCGCCATGTAAGGCACTATCAGCCACAGCCCCCAGACCACACCGACAAACAGGCCGTAGAGACCGGCAGACAGAAAGAAAACACGAAATCCTTCACCGAGAATGCGGGTGATGATTGTGGGCATGGCTGCTCTCCTCAACCGTTTTTTTCAGCCCTAGCAGCCCACCCGCGCAGCGGACTTAACAAAAATCAATCCTCACGGAAAACATGCCTCTAAAACACAGATTATATGACGGTTTTTTTCGCCATTTTTTCCTACCGAACCCTTGAAATGGGCCCCTGGCGTTGACTTTCGTCAAGGAGCCGTCGGGCGCGATGTCTCACCCTTGGGCCTGCCTCACCACGCAAATGGAGAGTGATCATGTCACTTGGAATCAGCTACAACAAAACTGGCCGCGCCTTTGGGGTCGGTTTGGCGATGCTGCTGGGCAGCGTCGCTGCGCCAGCCTTCGCCGAAGAGCCAACTCTTAGCGAGGAAGCCTTTGAATCCTCCAAACAACTTTATTTCGAGCAATGCGCAGGCTGTCACGGCGTTCTGCGAAAAGGTGCCACCGGTAAAAGTCTTGAACCGATGGTCGAAACCAAAAACGACGATGGCACCGTAACCGAATCCGGCACCCTGAAACTGGGTCAGGAACGGCTTGAAAAGATCATCGCCTGGGGTACCGAAGGCGGTATGAACAACTTCTCGGACATCATGACCGAGCAGGAAATCAAGGACATGGCGACATACATCATGATGGAGCCGCCAAAGCCGCCTGAAATGTCGCTTGAACAGATGATGGCGACCCGCAAGGTCTATGTCGAAGAAGCCGATTATCCGACCGAGCCTTTGCATGGCCGCAACTGGGAAAACTTCTTTGTCGTCATCGAGCGCGATGTGGGCAAGGTGGCCGTGATCGACGGCGACACCAAAGAGGTTCTGACACACATCCCGACCGGCTATGCCGTTCACGTTCTGAAAGCATCCGAACACCACGCTCTGGAAGAGCCTGAACAGCCCGGGCGTTTCTGGTACACCATGGGCCGTGACGGCAAGATGACCAAGATCGACCTCTGGCAGACGCCGGACAAGATGTTGGTATCCGAGGTCAAGATTGCCTATGACGCCCGCGACGTTGCCGTTTCTGGCGATGGCAAATACGTCATCGGTGGGGGATATTGGCCGCCGCATTTCGCAATCGTTGACGCCCAGACCATGGAACCGGTCAAGGTCGTATCGACCCGCGGTGTGAACGTGGACGGGGATTACGTGGAGGAGGCCCGTGTGGCCGCTATCTACACAACTCCGAACGAGCCCACCTGGATCGTTGCTGTGAAGGAACTGGGGCAGTTGTGGCAGGTCGATTATACCGATCTGGACAACCTGCGGATCGACAAGATCGACAGCGCTAAGTTCCTGCATGACGGGTTCTTTGACCCGACAGGCCGCTATTTCCAGATCGCCGCGAACGCGTCGAACAAGATGGTGGTTGTCGATACCGAAACCCACAAGCTGGAAGCGATGATCGACACAGCCGCGTTGCCGCACCCCGGCCCGGGTGCCAACTGGGTCGACCCAAATTGCGGCCCGGTTGCTGGTACGACACACCTTGGTGTGGGTACCGTGACCGTCTGGGGTAACGATCCCGAAAACCGCCCGGATGATGCTTGGAAGATCTGCTACGAAGTGGAAACCGACGGCCCCGGCCTGTTTGTCCGTACTCACCCGAATTCGGACTACATCTGGGCTGACCAGACTAAGCACCCGGAACCTGAGGTTCAGCAATCGGTTCAGGTCATCTCGAAAGAAACCGGCGAGATCGTGAAAACCATCCAGATTACCGAAGACGAAGGCAGCGCCGCTGTTCACTTTGAATTCAACGCGGATGGCACTGAGGTCTGGGTTTCCAAGTGGAACCTGTCGGACTCGTTGGAACCCAACGGCCAGATCGTGATCTTCGACGCCAAGACGCTGGAAGAGATCGGCCGCATCGACGGGCTTTTCGCTCCGACCGGCAAGTTCAACGTCTACAACCGTTCGAACCACGTCACCTGACGGGTTTGCGACCAACACCGGAAAGGGCGGGCCCCTCGCCCGCCCTTTCCTCGTTTGACCAATCAGCCAAACTCACCGGCCTGCCACCCAAGGCCAGACAAGACAGCCAAAACGGAGCCCGGATATGACTTCCGAACCGGAAAAGAAAAACCCGATCTGGCGCCGGTATTTCCTGTGGGGAATGCCCGTGGCCGGTATTGCCGCAGCCTTTGTCGGCGGCATTATCTTCTGGGGTGGGTTCAACACCGCCATGGAAGCGACGAACACAAAGGAATTTTGTATTTCGTGTCACGAGATGCGCGATTTCGTTTACGAAGAATACACCGGCACGATCCACGACGTGAACCGCTCTGGTGTGGGCGCGGTCTGTTCCGACTGCCACGTGCCCAAGGACTGGACCCACAAGATGATCCGCAAGATCAAGGCGTCCAAAGAGCTGTATGGCAAGCTGGTTGGCACCATCAACACCCGCGAAAAGTTCGAAGCCAAGCGTGTGCATCTGGCGATGAACGAATGGGAGCGGATGAAATCCACCGACTCGCGCGAATGCCGCAACTGCCACGATTTTGAATCGATGATGCCCGAGTTCCAGAAACCGCGCGCGCGTCAGCAACACCTGAATGCGATGGAGGTCGGCCAGACCTGTATCGACTGCCACAAGGGGATTGCGCACTCGGACGCTCGTGACCGCGCCGACGAGGACTATTTGGAACAGCTTGAGGCGCCCAACCCGGCCTTCATTCGTGAAATCCCGCAGGAATACCTGACAAGTCTCGCGAAAATCGAAGCCAAGGAAGCAGCCGAGGCTGAGGCTGAAAAAGCCGCCAAAGCGGCCCAGCAAGAGGCCGTGCAAGCCCAGATCGCATCCGCTGTTGACGCAGCCGTTGCCGAAGAACGCGCCAAGGCGAACGGAAAAGAAGCTGCGGCCCCCGCAGGCGGTGGCAGCGATGTAGCCGGCAACATCGACTGGAACGCCGTGGCCAGCGCGGATCTGAAACTGTTCTACCCTGGTCAGGCCTCGTTTGAGTGGGTGCAGAACGGCAAGTTTCACGGTGGGGCCCGTCCCCTGACCAAGGGCGGCGATCAGTGCTCGACCTGTCACGCCAAGGAGCTGGACACGATCGGCAACAAGATCGTGGCGGGCGGCGAACTGGAACCGACCCCGATCCCCGGCAAACGTGGTGTGATCGACGCCACCGTGCAGGCCGCGCATGATGATGAGAACCTTTATATCCGCATGCAATGGCCGGATGCGGGTCACAGCCCCGCCCCCTTCGTCGATGGCGGTAAGATGGACCCCGACAACCAGATCAAGGTTGCCATGATGATCACCGGCACCGGAATCGAACTGGGCGATCAGGCAGGCTGCTGGGCCTCGTGCCACGCAGACAACAGCTATATGCCCTTTGATCCGGGTGCTGATGCGATTGCCGCCAATGGTGATGTCGCAGGCCGCCTGAACACTCAGGACACAGTGACCAAATACATCAGCGAAAGCCGGACCGAGGTCGAGGTCAAAGGCCGCCGCGGCAAGGCATTGGGTGGCTGGGACAAGCTACAGGCAGAAGCGCAGATCGAGCAATACCTGGCCGACGGCACCTATCTGGACCTGATGCGCGTCTATGCCGATGGCAGTGCCACCAACGGCTATCTGCTGGAACAGCGCGTGGTCAATGACGGCGAGATTGCCGCCTCGGCCAACCTGTCCGGCGGTATGTGGACCGTAGTCTTTACCCGGCCGTTGAACTCTGGCGCGCCCGGCGATGTGCCGCTGGAATCGGGTCAGACCTACACGGTGGGTTTTGCCATTCACGATGACTTTGCCGCCGCGCGGTTCCACCACGTTACACTGAACACCAGCTTAGCGCTGGATGACGACAGCGCCGCGATTAACGTGGTTAAACAGTGACCGAAGGGGCCGGACAATCCGGCCCTTTCATATTGGAAAGGAGATTTGGACGATGAAAGCTCACCGCCTAATTCCCGCGCTGCTCTTATTGGCCGCACCCGCTTTGGCAGATGAGACCGCCGAGCTCTGCGCTGAGGCAGAAGAGCGCTATGTGGACCTTTTCGGTCAACCTTCATCCGCCGTTGAGGATGCCGAAGTGGTGCTGATGTATAGATACAATTTTTGCCCGGTCGAGCTGACTGTCAAAGCGGGTACTACTGTGCGCTGGGTAAACGTAGATAAACGCACCAGTCACAGCGTTTTGCTGAAAGATGGTAGCGAACCCGAAAGCGACCGGCTTTTCCCCGAGGAAACGGTTGATTTGACGTTCTTAGCCCCCGGGCCGCAGGACTATCTGTGCGGACCGCATTGGGAAACGCAGAATATGATCGGAATGATCACCGTAGAACCCTGAGCCGAGACAAAAAATACAGGCAATTCAATGGAGCGCGGGCGCAATTCCCGTGCTCCTTAACTTTAGTCAAGGCAGCCGCGCACTGAATGCGCCAACCTGCCCTCATGACACGCCCGGCTCGCCCAGCAACGTCCCTTATTCGCAGGCAAACCCGGGCTCGGAAGACATTCAGACCAAGCGAGTTTGCACATGAGCGGTAAGGTTTTTCTGATTGGCGCTGGCCCCGGCGACCCTGAACTCATGACCCTGCGCGCCCTGCGCATGCTGCAAGAGGCTGACGTGGTCGTCTATGACCGGCTGGTCTCGGACGACATCCTTGCCCTGCATGATGACCAGGCACGTCTGATCCCGGTCGGCAAGGCCCCCAAATGCCATACGGTGCCACAAGAGCGCATCAACGAGATCTTGCTGGAAGAGGCGCGCGCCGGTCACACCGTTGCGCGGCTGAAGGGCGGCGATCCGATGATCTTTGGCCGCGGCTCGGAAGAGGCCGCTTTTCTTATGGCCCAAGGCATCGCGGTCGAGTACGCGCCCGGCATCACTGCGGCGCAGGGGGCATCCTGTTCAACCGGCGTACCGCTGACCCATCGCGGGCTGGCGACTTCGGTTCAGTACGTCACTGGCCACCGCCAGGCGGATAAGGTGCTGGACCTCGACTGGAAACGGCTGGCCGATCCAGACTCGACGCTGGTCGTCTATATGGGTGTGGCCAATATCGGCCAGATCGCAATGGGGCTGATGACCGAAAATCTGCCTGGATCGACGCCTGTTCTGGCCGTTAGCAAGGCCACTACGCAGGCCGAACGTCGCATCGAGTCCCGGTTGGACAGGTTGGCCGCTGATGTGCGCGACGCTGGAATGGAGGCGCCTACGCTGTTCATCATCGGACAGGTGGTTTCGCTTTATGCCGAACGCGCGGTGGCTGACTTGATGGAACAAGCGCATGGCTAGGCTGGGTCACCGAAATGTTGCGCTCGGTAAGCCTAACATCCAACGTGGCCGGTCGCTTCCTTCACTTCTGTTGGCCAGTGCGGTTGTAATCGCCACATCGGCGTTTGCCGCCGATACATTAGACCCCACCGGCTTGAAACGGCTTGTCCATCAGGATTGCGGCTCGTGCCACGGGCTGTCGCTGAAAGGCGGCCTTGGGCCCGACCTACGGTCCCAGACACTGCAGCACTATGACACGGACGTGCTGACCGGCGTCATTCTCGACGGCATCCCCGACACTGCGATGCCCCCGTGGCGGCCCCTGATTACCGAGGAAGAGGCCGAATGGATCGCCCGTTATCTGCTGGAACAGGAGGCACAATGAAACAGCTTATTCTTGGCCTTGCCGCCACCTTGATGATGACCACGGCGCATGCGGAACCCACCGCCACTGGTGATCTGGGGTTGGTGATCGAACGTGCCAAAGGCTCGGTTCTGCTGGTGGATCAGTCCGACCGGGCCGCGCTGGCGCGGATCGAGGGGCTGGGTGATCTGTCCCATGCCTCACTGGTCTATTCACCTGACCAACGCTTTGCCTATGTGTTCGGACGCGATGGCGGGCTGACCAAGATCGATATCGTCACCCGGCAGATCGTGAACCGCGTGGTGCAGGCTGGCAACGCCATCGGCGGCGCAATTTCGGACGATGGCCAGTTGGTTGCCGTGTCGAACTATGAACCCGGCGGCGTGCGTGTGTTCGATGCCGAAACGCTTGAGATGGTCGCCGATATCCCAACCGACAGCAAAACCATTGGCCTTGTCGACGCGCCGGGCCGCAGGTTCGTTTTCACCATGTGGGACTCTGGCGAAACCTGGATTGCCGACTTCAACAAAGGCGACCCGGAGATCACTAAAATCTCGGATATGGGCAAAAACCCCTATGACGCGCTGATCACCGCCAATGGCCGCACCTACATCACCGGTCTGTTCGGCGAGGACGGGCTAACCGCGCTGGACCTCTGGGCCGAGACCCCTGAACCGATCCGCGTGCTGCCCGATTATGGGCGCGGGCAAGAGGAAATGCCGGTCTACAAGATGCCCCACCTTGAAGGTTGGGCGCTGACCGGACGCGAATTTGTCCTTCCCGCCGTTGGACATCATGAAGTTTTATGGATTGACTCTGACACTCTGACAGAGACCGGACGCACCAAAACCCACGGTCAGCCGGTCTTTGCCATGGCCCGGCCTGACGGGCGTCAGGTTTGGGTGAATTTTGCGCACCCGCTGAACAACACAATTCAGGTGATCGACAGCGTCAGCAAAGACATCATCCACGAATTCAAACCAGGTCCTGCCGTGCTGCACATGGAGTTCACCCCGCGCGGGCACGAGGTCTGGCTCAGCGTGCGAGACGCCAACAAGGTCATGGTCTACGACACCCAAACCTTCGAAAAATTGCGTGAGATCGAAGCAGACAGCCCCTCGGGCATCTTCTTTACCGCCCGCGCGCACAGAACAGGGCTGTAAGGGATGGAACATATCACCGACCCGATAGACCGCCGCCTGCTGGACGAATTCCAGCGCGATTTTCCGGTGACCGACCACCCCTTTCAGGTTCTTGGTCACATTCTGGGGCTTGATGAGACCGAAGTCATCGACCGCCTGACCCGAATGCGGGCAACCGGCCGAATTACACGAGTTGGCGCCACGATTGCTCCGGGCGCAGTTTCGGCCAGTACATTGGCCGCCGTTGCTGCCCCCGAGGAGCAGTTGGAAGAAATCGCTGCGCTGATCGACGCAGAACCCGGCGTGAACCACAATTACCAACGCGAGGATACGTGGAATCTGTGGTTCGTGGCCACCGGGCCGGACCGGGCGCATGTGAGCGATACCCTGGCGCGGATCGGTCAACGCACCAGACTGCGGGTGCTGGATCTGCGGCTGGTGCGCCCGTTCAACATCGATCTTGGGTTTCGCATGTCTGGTGATACCCGCAATGTGCCCGGCCCGCGCAAGGTGAATCGTGCGGCATTGCAGGACGGCGACCGCGCCTTGCTGCAGGCGCTTAGTTCCGGTCTGCAGCTGGTTACTGATCCTTATGCCGCGCTGGCCCGTTCATTGAACAGACCCCCGCCCGAGGCTCTGGAGCGGATCGACGCGTTGCACGATGCGGGCATCATCTCGCGCCTTGGCGTCATCGTTCGGCACCGAGCGCTTGGCTGGTCTGCCAATGCGATGGTGGTTTGGGACATGCCCGCCGATCAGGTGGGCACCGCCGGCCCAGCGCTTGCTGCTCATCCCGGCGTGACTTTGTGCTACGAACGCAACCCGGTCGAGGATGTCTGGCCCTACCGCTTGTATTCAATGATCCACGCCCGTTCACGCAACGAAGCACTGGAGATTCTGTCCGGCGCCATCGCCCTACCGGAACTGGCAGGCGCACGCCATAAGGTGCTGTTCTCGACCCGCTGCTTCAAACAGACCGGCGCACTGATCCAACCGAAAGAGGCCGCCGCATGAAGCTGGATGCAACCGACCGCGCAATTCTGAACCGGATGCAGGATGACTTGCCGCTGAGCACTCATCCCTATGCCGGGATTGCCGCCGAACTAGGTACCTCGGAAAACGATCTACTGCGCCGCCTCAGCCGCTTGAAAGAGGAACGCATCATCACCCGGTTCGGCCCGTTTTTCGACGCTGCCGCAATGGGGGGTGCGTTCTGCCTGTGCGCCATGGCGGTTCCGGCCGAAAAATTCGAAACCGTCCTGACCAAAGTCAATGCGCACCCCGAGGTTGCCCATAATTATGAGCGCACGCACCGGCTGAACATGTGGTTCGTGCTGGCTACCGAAACGCCCGAGGGGATCGGGGCTACCGCCGATGCGATTGAACGGGAAACGGGGATCGAGGTTCTCCGTTTCCCCAAATTGCAAGAATTCTTCATCGGCTTCCGGGTGGCGGCATGATCGACACGAAAGACAGAGAGATTATCGAGGCGCTGCAAGGCGGCCTGCCCCTTGTGCCTGCGCCTTATGCGCAGGTGGCCGAAACACTGGGGCTGGAAGAAGACGCGCTGCTGTTTCGACTGGCTGAGTTGAAATCGCGTGGCGTGATCCGCAGGATCGCCGCCGCACCGAACCACTATAAACTGGGCATGACCTCAAACGGGATGACCGTTTGGGATGTGGAGGACGACCACATTACCGAACTTGGCACCCGGATCGGGCAACTGCCCTTTGTCACCCATTGCTATGAGCGCCCCCGCGCCCTGCCCGACTGGCCCTATAACCTGTTCGCGATGGTCCACGGCAAAGACGAGGTCGAGGTTGAAGAAAAGCGCGCCGAAATCGCCGCCATTCTGGGCGACGCCTGCCGGGCGAAAGATATCCTCTATTCAAAGCGCATCCTGAAAAAGACCGGTCTGCGCCTGAAAGCGAAAGGCTGAGACATGTTCCGCCTGACCGAATACATGCACCAGCTGGTCAAACCGACCCCGGTGCGCAAACGCCGCCCCGGACCTGTTAAACCAGTCGTGATCTGGAACCTGACGCGGCGCTGCAATCTAAAATGCCGCCATTGCTACACCGTCTCGGCGGATGTTGCGTTCCCGGGTGAGCTTAGCCATGAGCAAGCCATGGTAACCCTTGAGGATCTGGGCCAATTTCGCGTCCCGGCCCTGATCCTCTCGGGTGGGGAACCGCTGGACCGGTTCGATTTCTTCGACATTGCCAAACGCGCCCGTGATCTGGTGCCAATGCTGGCGCTGTCGACCAACGGCACGCGAATTTACGACGAAACTGCCGACATGATCGCTGATGTGGGTTTCAACTATGTCGGCATTTCACTTGACGGGATCGGGGCCACCAACGACTGGTTCCGGGGTGTCGAAGGCGCCTTTGCCGATGCCCTTCGCGGCGTGCGCGAATGCAAGAAACGCGGCATCAAAGTGGGGCTGCGCTTTTGCCTGACCGAAGGTACTCAACACCATCTGCCCGACCTGCTGCAGCTGTGCGATGACGAAGGCGTTGACAAGTTCTATCTATCCCATCTGGTCTATGCAGGGCGCGGTGACAAAAACCGGGGTGAGGACGCGGAACACCTGCGCACCCGCACCGGGTTGGACCTGCTGCTGGCCCGCGCGTGGGAGTCTGCCTCAGGCGGGCGTTCGCTGGATATCGTGACTGGCAACAACGACGCCGATGCGGGATATTTCCTGAACTGGGTCCGCACAAATTTCGATGCCGAAATAGCCGCGCATGTGCGCGAACATCTGGCCGCTTGGGGCGGAAATTCAAGCGGCCTGGGTGTGGCCAACATCGACAATCTGGGCCGCGTACACCCGGACACCTATTGGTCTGATTACACGGTCGGCAATGTGAAGACCCAATCGTTTTCCGAGCTATGGACCAGTGAAGACCAGATGCTGTCTATGCTGCGCACTCGCCCGCGTCCGCTGAAAGGGCGTTGCGGGGCGTGCCAACTAAAGGACGTCTGCGGTGGCAACACCCGTATCCGGGCCTTGCAGTTGACCGGCGATCCCTGGGCCGAAGACCCGGCCTGCTATCTGACAAATCAAGAAATTGGCGTCGAGGGTGCGGGCGAACGCCTGCAGGTCACGCCATTCCGGGGGAAACGCCATGATCCGGCGCACCAATTCTTTTGACACTCTGAAAATCGGCACGCTCTGTTCGCTGTTACTGGCTGGCACCGCATGGGCTGATGCGCAATCGGACTATGCCGAACATTGTGCTTCGTGCCATGGCGAGAACCGTCTGGGGGGCGTAGGCCCTGCCCTGATCCCCGAAACACTGAAACGCATGCGCGGCCCGCGTGTGGCCTCGGTCATCGCCGAAGGCCGCACAGCCACGCAAATGCCGGCCTTCTCGCACGAACTCGACGCGTTGCAAATCGAAGAACTGGCAGGTTGGTTGAAATCTCCGCTGGAAACCGACCCCGAGTGGGGCGAGACCGATATCATGGCCAGCCGCACGCTGGATGAAGATTACACCCCGGTCGATGCCCCTGCTTGGGACAGCGACCCGATGAACATCACACTGGCGGTCGAGACCGGAGACCACCATGTCAGCGTTCTGGACGGCGACACGTTCGAAGTGCTGGATCGGTTCGAGACACCATTTGCCGTCCACGGCGGCCCGAAATTCAGCCCTGACGGGCGTTATGTCTTCATCATGTCCCGCGATGGCTGGGTGCAGAAATACGACATCTGGGCGCTGAAGCAGGTGGGCCGGATACGCGCTGGCCTGAACAGCCGCAACATCGCCATGTCGGGCGATGGCAAATGGGTGGCCGTGGCGAATTACCTTCCGAATTCGCTGACCCTGCTGTCGACCAAGGACCTTTCAGTTGCAAAGGTCATCGACATCAAAAGCAAAAAGGGCGTTCCCAGCCGCGTTTCAGCCGTCTATCAGGCCCCGCCGCGTGAGAGCTTCGTGCTGGCCCTGAAGGACGTGCCTGAGATTTGGGAGGTTTTTTACGGCGACAACCCGCCCCAGTTCGGGCTGGGTCATGATTTTCGTATTGAAGGGCAGTTCAAGAACCCGAACTCTTTCCCCGTGCGCAAGATCACCACGCCGGACTATCTGGACGATTTCTTTTTCGACCAGAGTTACGAATACGTTATGGGTGCATCTCGCGATGGCAAAGGCGGACAGGTGATTGACCTCGTGATCGGTCAGAAAGTGGCCGATCTGGACCTGCCGGGCATGCCGCATCTGGGGTCGGGCATCACGTGGCGTCGTGGTGATACAACCGTGATGGCCACGCCGCATCTGACCGACGGCACAGTGTCAGTCATCGACATGGAGACATGGGAAACGGTCAAGCGGATCAAGACCGAAGGGCCCGGTTTCTTTATGCGTAGTCATGAGAATTCGCCTTATGTCTGGGCCGATGTGTTCTTTGGGCCTAACAAGGACGCGATGCATGTCATCGACAAGCAAAGCCTTGAAATCGTGAAGACTCTGCGCCCCGCCCCTGGCAAGACCGTGGCCCATGTCGAATTCACCAAGGATGGCCGTCACGCGCTGGTGTCGATCTGGGAGGATGACGGCGCAGTGATCGTCTATGACGCGCAGACGCTGGAAGAGGTTCGTCGCCTGCCGATGCGCAAACCTTCGGGAAAATACAATGTCTGGAACAAAATCACCTTCTCGGAAGGCACCAGCCACTGAGGGCAAATGGCCGGTCTGGAAACTGGCTCTTTTGCTCTATCCGGCCACGGCATTGACCGTGGCCATCAACCTGTTTCTGGCGGGCCTGATTGCCAACGGTATTGGGTTCAGCGTGATTGATCCCGTGACCGCAATCCTGTGGTCGATCCCGCTGGGCATTCCTGCATCCTGGTTGGCCGGACGCTGGGTGCGCGGGTTGATGGATGAAGCGGGCGGTTAGGCCGCAAAATTGCCAAGACCTGACCTAAGTCAAGTATCCGTCTGAGAGAATCCTCTACGACTCAGGAAAGACTGCCGAGTTGGATACTCCATGCCCGCCCTCAACCCTCTGCACATATCAGCTGTTTGCGCGTCTCGCGCGATATGTGCATGTGCGGGCATCTTCCTGTTGCTGTTGCAACTGCTTGGCCCGGCGCTGGCGAGTCCCGGGGAAAGTATGTGGATAGAGATCTGCTCGGAGGCAGGGGCGGTCTGGGTCGAGGTGGACCTCGAAGAAGGGACCGACGACCCAACCGCGCCCTGCCCGAAATGCGCCGACTGCGCCTTGTGTGCCGTCACCACTGCGGCGCCGCTGCCGGACCTGCCTGAACTGACGCGGGACAGGTTTTTTCAAGCTGAACGTTGCGAAACTCGCGATCTGGTCAAGGATTACACCGGGAAACGGCTGTGGCCTGAAACCAGAGGGCCCCCACGCGCGCGCCAAGAAATATACGAACGCGCCCAGCGCGCGTCCATAGCGTCAATCCAAGTAACCGGAGGTGCGCCGTGGTCGTAAGTCGCGCAACCCATATCCTGCTGGCCCTTGTCCTGTCCTGCCTGATAGCGATCAGCGCTCATGCCGACAGCCTTGCCAGCTTCCTGCCTGATATCACCCCTTCTGAGTTGGTTTCCGGTGCCGATGCCTTTGGCCCGGTACGAGATGACGTGCCCGTTGCCCCGGTTCTGAAAAGCGGTGAGACCGTCGCCTGGGCCTTTCTGACATCTGATTTCGTGGGCACCACCGGTTATTCGGGCAAGCCTATCCACGTCGTTGCCGCCATCGACGAAGATGCGGTTTTGACCGGCGTGCAGCTGGTCAAACATTCAGAACCCATCGTGCTGATCGGCATCCCCAATTCGCGCATGGTCGAACTGACCGAAGGCTATGCCGGGCTGGACCTGAAAGTCGAAGCCGAGACCGGTGGCGAAGGGCATGACCTCGACATTATCTCGGGTGCAACCGTGACGATCATGGTGATCGACGACAGCCTCGTGCGCGGCGGTATCAAGGTAGCCCGCGCATTGGGTCTGGGCGGCCTGTCTCCGCTGCAGGCCGATGGCCCGAAACGCGAAGTCGATATGGCGCAGGACGCCACCTATGACTGGACCACCCTGTCCGGTGACGGCTCGATCCGGCGACTGACGCTGGATGTTGGCCAGGTCAACGCGGCCTTTGAGGCTACCGGCGATCAGCGCGCCATCAAGCGTCCGGAACCGGGAGAGCCGGATGACACGTTCATCGACATGCACATGGCGCTGGTTTCAGTTCCTTCGATCGGGAAATCCCTGCTGGGCGAGGCCGAATACCGGAACCTGACCGAGTGGTTGGACGAAGGTGAACAGGCCGTTCTGGTGCTGGGGCGTGGGGCCTACAGCTTCAAGGGCTCGGGCTATGTGCGCGGCGGAATCTTCGACCGCATTCAGCTGATCCAGGGCGACAATTCAGTACGGTTCTTCGACAAGCAGCAAGAGCGTCTGGGCAAGGTTGCAGCCCCGGATGCGCCCAGCTTCACCGAACTGGATATCTTCAAAATCCCCGCTGAGGCGGAGTTTGATCCCGCCGAACCGTTCCGCCTGCAATTGCTGGTGCAACGGGCCGTGGGCGCGGTTGAAAAGACGTTCCTGACCTTCGATTTGGGCTACAAGCTGCCCGAGCAATACCTGTTGCCCGTTTCCGCACCAGCGGTCGTCGACGATGCCACCGGCGAAGCCGCCGCCAAAGCCGCCCTTTGGAAGCGCATCTGGAAGGACCGCACAGTCGAAATCGGCGTGCTTGGCATCATGCTGCTGGTTCTGACGGCGACGTTCTTCTTCCAGTTCCACGCGACGATGAATGCACGGGTCTTCTTCTGGTTCCGCATCGGATACCTGACCATGACCCTGTTCTTCATCGGCTGGTACGCCAATGCACAGCTGAGCGTTGTGAACCTGATGGCATTGGCGGGCAGCCTGCGGACAGGCTTCTCATGGGATGCGTTCCTGCTGGATCCGCTGGTCTTCATCCAGTGGTTTGCCGTGGCCGCCGCTCTGCTGTTCTGGGGACGCGGGGCTTATTGTGGCTGGCTGTGCCCGTTTGGTGCGCTGCAGGAACTGACCAACAAGATCGCGCGCGCGCTGAAAGTGCCACAATGGACGCTGCCATGGGGGCTGAACGAACGCCTGTGGCCTGCGAAGTACATGATCTTTCTTGGTCTCTTCGGGCTCAGCTTTGTCTCGATCCCGCTGGCTGAGACCTATGCCGAGATCGAGCCCTTCAAGACCGCGATCATTCTGAAATTCATGCGCGACTGGCCCTTCGTGGTCTTTGCGCTAACCCTGCTGGGGATCGGGCTGTTCGTTGAGCGGTTCTATTGCCGCTATCTCTGCCCGCTGGGCGGAGCACTGGCGATCCCTGCCCGAATTCGCATGTTCGACTGGCTGCGCCGCTACAAGGAATGCGGCAGCCCCTGTCAGACCTGCGCCAACGAATGCCCCGTTCAGGCAATCCACCCAACCGGTGAGATCAACCCGAACGAGTGCGTCACCTGCCTGCATTGTCAGGTGCTCTACCAGTCCGAGGACAAATGTCCCGTCGTTATCCGCCAACTGAAACGGCGGGCCAAGACAGGGTCGGTCGATCTCAAGACCCCACTCGGACAACCACCGGCGAACCATCCGAACGCCAAACCGCAATCCGTTTCCTAAAAAGGAGGAACGATCATGTCGGAACAAGACAACAAACTGAACATCACACGCCGTGGGATGCTGGGTGCAACCGCAACCGGCGCTGTGCTGGCCGGGACCGGTCTGGGCTCGACCCTGATGACCGCGAAACAGGCCAGCGCCGCCGCCAATGCCAATCTGCAGCCCGGTGAGCTGGACGAATATTACGGCTTCTGGTCCTCGGGTCAGACCGGCGAGCTGCGCATTTTGGGCTTCCCGTCCATGCGCGAGCTGATGCGGGTGCCCGTGTTCAACCGCTGCTCGGCCACCGGTTGGGGTCAGACCAACGAGTCGCTGAAGATCATGACCGATGGTCTGCTGCCGGAAACTAAGGAATTCCTCGCCAAGCGCGGCATGAAGACCTATGACAACGGCGACCTGCACCACCCGCATATGTCGTTCACCGACGGCACCTATGACGGCCGTTACCTGTTCATGAACGACAAGGCCAATACCCGCGTTGCACGCGTGCGCTGTGACGTGATGAAGTGCGACAAGATCACCGAGATCCCGAACGCCAAGGCGATCCACGGTCTCCGTCCGCAGAAATTCCCGCGCACCGGCTATGTCTTTGCCAATGGTGAGGATGAAACGCCGCTGGTAAATGACGGCACTGTGTTGGACGATCCGTCGCAATACGTGAACATCTTCACTGCGCTGGACGGCGACACCATGGAAGTTGCATGGCAGGTGATCGTGTCGGGCAACCTCGACAACACTGACTGCGACTATCAGGGTAAATACGCCTATTCGACCTCGTACAACTCGGAAATGGGCATGAACCTGGCCGAGATGACCGAGAACGAGCTGGACCACGTCGTTGTCTTCAATATCGCAGAAATCGAAGCAGGCATCGAGGCCGGCGACTATCAGGAACTGAAAGGCGTCAAGGTTCTGGACGGCCGTAAGGGTCAGAACAAGAAATACACCCGTTACATCCCGATCCCGAACTCGCCGCACGGCATCAACACTGCGCCCGACGGCAAGCACGTCTGCATTAACGGTAAGCTGTCGCCGACCGTCTCGATCATGGACGTCACCAAGCTGGACGCCCTGTTCGAAAGCGATGCTGACCCGCGGTCCTGCATCGTGGGTGAGCCGCAGCTGGGTCTTGGCCCGCTTCACACCGCTTATGACGGTCAGGGCAACGCGTTCACCACGCTGTTCCTGGACAGCCAGATCGTGAAGTGGAACATCGAAGACGCGATCAAAGCCTATGCCGGTGAAGATGTGGACCCGATCATCTCGAAGGTCGATGTGCACTATCAGCCAGGCCACAACTCGACCACCATGGGTGAAACCAAGGAAGCCGACGGCAAGTGGCTGATTTCGATGAACAAGTTCTCGAAAGACCGGTTCCTGAACACGGGCCCGCTGAAGCCTGAGAACGAGCAGCTGATCGACATCTCGACCAACGAGATGAAAGTGGTTCACGATGGTCCGACCTTTGCCGAGCCGCATGACTCGATCATGGTTCGCGCCGACATCGTCAACCCGGTCAATGTCTGGGATCGCGCCGATGTCACGTGGGAAGACGCCCGCAAACAGGCCGAGGCCGATGGCATTGATCTGGAAGAAGGTGCCGAAGAACCCATCCGGGACGGCAACAAGGTACGGGTCTACATGACCTCGCAGGCGCCGACTTTCAGCCTTGAGAAGTTCACCGTCAAACAGGGTGACGAGGTGACAATCTACGTCACCAACCTGGATGATGTGGATGATGTGACCCACGGCTTCTGTCTGGGTAACTACGGCATCGCCTTCGAGGTTGCACCGATGGCCACGGCGTCGATCACCTTCACCGCCGACCGTCCGGGCGTGCACTGGTTCTATTGCCAGTGGTTCTGCCACGCGCTGCACATGGAAATGCGCGGCCGGATGCTGGTCGAACCGCAGGGAGCTTAACCGATGCGTTGGCCCCTGCTCATACCGCTCCTGCTTGGCTCGCCCCTTTGGGCGGCGGACTGGGATGTGCCCAACCGGGCGGGGGCCATCAATGAAACACTGGCGCAGGCGGCGGATGGAGACACCCTCCGCCTGAGCCCCGGTATCTATACCGAAACTCTGGTTCTGGACCGGCCCGTCACCATTGACGGGCAAGGACAGGCCACCATTGACGGACAAGGCGAGGGCAGCGTCATCACCGTGACCGGGCCCGGTGTAACCGTGCGCGGTCTGACAGTGATCGGTTCGGGCTCAAGCCATGATGGGATCGACAGCGGCATCCAGTTGACCAAAACGGCCAAGGCGCCTTTGGTCGAGGATAACGTGCTGCTGGGCAATCTTTATGGCGTCGACATTCATGGTGCCAAGGACAGCATCGTTCGTGGTAACCGCATTGAAGGTCGCCAAGACCCGCGGATGAATGACCGCGGAAATGGCGTCTATGTCTGGAACGCTCCGGGCGCTGTGGTAGATGGCAATGACATCCGGTACGGGCGCGACGGGATCTTTGTGAACTCGTCCAAGAAGAACACCTTCACCAACAACCTGTTCCGCGACCTGCGCTTTGCCGTTCACTACATGTATGCGGACAATTCGGTGGTCAGCGACAATGTCTCGATCGGCAATGATCTTGGCTATGCGGTGATGTTCACAACCAATGTGACAGTTGCTAACAACGTCTCGATCGGCGACCGCGAACATGGCGTGATGCTGAACTATGCCAACAAGAGCGTCATCACCGGCAATGTGGTGCAAGGTGCCAAGGAAAAATGCACCTTCCTCTATAATTCGAACAAGAACGAATTCACCGACAACTGGTTCCAGGGATGCGGTATCGGCATCCACTTTACTGCGGGGTCTGAGCGCAACCGTATCGTTGGCAACTCATTCATCGGGAACCGGACACAGGTGAAATACGTCTCGACCAAATGGGTCGAGTGGTCCGAAGACGGGCGCGGCAACTATTGGTCCGATTTTGCTGGCTATGATGTGGATGGCAACGGCATCGCCGATGCCCCCTATCGCCCCAATGACTCAATGGACCATGTGTTGTGGACCCAACCCGCAGCGAAACTGCTGCTCGGCTCCCCCGCCGTGCAGCTGGTGCGCTGGTCGCAATCCGCTTTCCCGGCCCTGCTGCCGGGCGGCGTAATGGACAGCAATCCATTGATGCAAGCCCCTGAACCCCCAGCAATGAAAAAGGTGCCTCATGACGGATAAGGCCCTGTCTATCGACCATGTCTGCAAGGACCGAGGGAAAACCCGCGTTCTTGACACCATCAACCTGTCTCTTGCCCCCGGCCAGCGCGTGGCGCTGCTGGGCCATAACGGCGCGGGCAAGTCGACACTGATCAAATCCATCCTCGGTCTGACACCGATTCATGGCGGAGCCATTCGGATCGGGAACGCCACCCCCGGTAGTAATCAGGCACGGCGTGAGACGGCCTATCTACCGGAAGCGGTGTCGTTTCATTCTGCGCTAACCGGGCGTGAGCAGTTGACCCTTTTTGCGCAACTTTCGGGCGCAAAAGCCGATGTGCCCGGTTTGCTGGATCGTGTGGGCCTGAGCGACGCTCTGGACCGTCGGATCGGAACCTATTCCAAAGGCATGCGGCAACGTCTGGGTCTGGCGCAGGTGCTGTTGGGTCAACCGAAAGTGGCTTTGCTGGATGAGCCGACAAGCGGGCTGGACCCGATTTCGCGGCAAGATCTTTATGCCATCATCGACGAACTGGCTGCCCAAGGCACCGCCGTTCTGATTGCCTCACACGCGCTGACCGAGGTCGAAGCCCGCACCGACCGGATCGCCATCATGCGCAAGGGCCGGATGGTCGCCGATGACACCCTGAACAATCTGTCGGCTCTGGCGGGTCTGCCGATCCGTCTCAAGGTACGCGCCAGCGCCAATCCTGATGTGCTGGCCGCTGAACTGGACGGCAGCCGCATCAATGGTGCCGCAGTCGAGCTGCTTTGTTCCCCCGAGGACAAAATGGAGGCTCTGCGCCGGATCGCCGGAATGGGCGACGCGGTAGCGGATGTGGAAATGACCCCGCCCAAGCTGGAAGACCTCTATCGCCACTACGCTCAGGAGGAGATGCAATGACCCGCTTCCTTGCTATCACCCACACCGAGATGCTGATCCTACGCCGCAACCGCTGGCTGCTGGTCGCAACGCTGATCATGGTTCTGTTCGCCTTGGCTCTGACCTTCGCAGGCAGCGCACCCACCGGCACGCTGGGGGTCGACATGCTGACCGTTTCAGTCGCGTCGATGACCACGCTGTCGGTCTATCTTGCGCCGCTGCTGGCGCTGATGATTGCCTTTGACGCCATCGCAGGCGACGTGGACCGGGGCAGCCTGTCGCTGCTGCTGTCCTACCCGGCAGGGCGTGGAGAAATCCTGTTGGGCAAATTCACCGCCCATTTGGCCGCACTGGCCTTTGCCATGACCGTTGGCTTTGGCACCGCTGGCGCGGTGGCTGCGTGGTTTGGTGGCGCGGGGCCAGAGAGCCTGATGGCTCTGGTCCGCCTCATCCTCACATCCATCCTGCTGGGCGCTGTCTTTCTAGCGCTGGGTTACCTGCTGTCTGCTCTGGCTAGGGGCGCCACGGCAGCAGCAGGTTTGTCGGCCGGGCTCTGGCTGGTTTTTGTCGTCCTTTATGATCTGGGCTTGTTGGGAGCCGTCGTCATGGACAAGGGCGGCACGTTCACCCAATCCGTCTTTCCATGGGTGATGGTAGCCAACCCGGCCGACGCATTCCGTTTGTGGAACATCGCCGCGACCGAAGGCGTCGCCATGGCCTCGGGCATGACCGGAGCGGCGCAGGCCCTGCCCGTCTGGGCCGCGCCCGCCTCACTGATGATCTGGCCGGTGCTAGGATTTGTCCTCGCTCGCGCGGCGTTCCTGAGGGTCGAGCCATGAAACGCCTGTGTCTGATAGCGCTGATCGCCTTGACCGCCTGCAAGGAAGAGGTCGCCGTTGCCCCTGATCCGGTCGATCTGACCCCCGACGCGCTGAGCTTTTTTTGCCAGATGAACATCGCCGAACATGGCGGCCCCAAAGGCCAGATTCATCTGGAAGGCTATCCAGCGCCTCTGTTTTTTGCGCAGGTGCGAGACATGGTGGCCTATCTGAAAAGCCCCGAACGCGACGCCCCCATAACTGGCGTCTACGTCAGCGACATGGGGGTTGCGCCCACCTGGCAACAGCCGGGCATATCCAACTGGATCGCTGCTGATGGCGCAACCTTTGTCGTCGGGGCCAATGTCGCCGGCGGCATGGGCGCACGCGAAGTCGTGCCTTTTGCAGACCCCGCCGCCGCCGAAACCTTTATCGGCCAATATGGCGGCAACCTGCTGCCACTAGCCGACATCCCAGACACCGAGGTTCTTGGCCCTGTTGATCTGGACCTGAAACTGGAGACCCCCTCATGACTCCTCTCTCCCGTCGTCGGTTTCTGACCATGTCCGCTGCTTGCGCCGCCTTTCCTGCCGATGCGAGACCCGCCACGACGTCCCATTGGCGCGGGATTGCTCTGGGGGCCCCGGCCAGTTTAAGGCTTGAAGGGCTAACCGACGCCCAAGCCGCACCGCTCATCGCGTCAGTCGAAGCCGAGGTGAACCGGCTAGAGAATATCTTCAGCCTGTATCGCCCGCAATCCGAACTCAGTCGACTGAACCGCGACGGCCACCTGACAGCCCCCGCACCCGAGCTGCTGAACGTCCTCAGCCTGTGCTCCGCCCTGCACAAAGCCACAGGCGGCGTATTCGACCCCTCGATCCAGCCGCTCTGGTCTGCGCTGGCCAACGGTGCCGCCGCAGTTGATGTCGATTCCGCCCGGAAATCCATTGGCTGGTCGCGCGTATCGGTTCGGACGGACATGATCCGCCTGCCCCGACCCGGCATTTCGGCACTGACTCTGAACGGTATCGCTCAGGGCGCCATCACCGATCGCATCGCAGATCTTTTGACTACATTTGGTCTGCGCGATGTACTGGTAAATATGGGGGAAATCACTGCCCGAGGACACCGCGAAAATGGGCAAGCGTGGCAAGTCGGTCTTGCCGGTCCCGGCAGAAAAGTTGTCAAATCCATCGAATTGAGTGATCGCGCTGTAGCAACTTCAGACCCGAACAGCCTCATGCTGACCAAAGATCAGGGCCATATCCTAAACCCACAAGACGAGACGTCACCAAACCACGTGGTATCTGTATCGGCCTCCAGCGCAGCTGTCGCCGACGGACTCTCTACGGCTTTGTGCGCGATGCCTGAAACCCGAGTTGACCCCGTGGTCAGGTCATTCGCGGAGGCACGCATCGAGATGTTTGTTTGATCAGGGGACCAATTGCCGCGCGTCCGAATTAGCGCCCACAATTGACCATTCAAGACGCCAAACCAACATGTACGCAGAACGACTTGTCACGCAAGACGTTGATCTTGCTTCTTTCACAAGCGTGGTAGATGGCGGAGACGAAGTCAGTATAACAAATCCTGCAGGTCTATGTTAAACATATAATAAATTGATCCATGTCGAATATATACCACGATAGATACCACACAACGATCGATTTCAAGCGAGGCACAGCGCAAGGTGTCATATGACAGAACGTTGGAAAAAATAGTTTAGCAGACACTCACACAGATTGCAGCAAACGACTGCTTTGAGCCCTAAGTGTCACATGCAGCTAATTGTGCGAAGGTCATCTTTGATATCGTGAGCCTGATCTGCTTGAGCCCCCGACCACAGACATTTGCCCCTGAAAATGCAATCGCCCAATCAACGGCTTGTGGTATTGTCGATGGGGTAACACCGCTGCGGCAACGGCTTCATTGAAAACTCGCGGCGTCGTATTCGCCTGATTGATCTTGGCGACAAGACCAGCAATCAGCGCTAGGCTGGACCCACTCACAACGCTAGAAATCCGACTCCAAATTTGGTAGTTTCGTTTCACTCGACTAAGGCAGCCATTCGCCTACAATGCACTGCGGTCACATGTGCACTTTCTGCAGCAATAGGAAACTGACATATGAGTAGCGAGGCTCCTGACGACCTTAGGTTGTGGCTTCCTGATCGTGATGCCGCCATTTGCGACCGGGAAGAAATAAATGTCGTTCTAAAAAAAGTGGGTGCATTTATTTGGCCACTCGATACAGCATCCGCCCCAGCGGAAATTCGCGAGCTTCTGGATGCAGATACTTTGGATCAGACCCAGAGCCAACAAGTCCAGGACCATTTTCTGCTGCCACGCGAACGGCTGCTAGAGTGCATCAAAGCCGCCGGGCGCACACTTGGTACAGCAGGCGGTGGTTTTCTTTCAACGACCGATAAAACTCACAGTGTAACATACCCTCAACTCTATCAAGTGCTGGAAGGGGTCGACTATTCACGTTTCGATCGTTTCCACGTTAATCGTAGCCCGACGCAAACCGGCGTTGACGAAGTAATGCATGTGCTTTCTGGAAATGGCATTGTTCTGCGTCAAAAAATTCCAGAATACGGTGCGTTTCAGCTGGAAATCGATTGTCCGCCGGATCATGGCTGGACCCTGACCTATGACGGAGACCTGCCGCACATTGGATCAATCAGCGGTGCCTCCCGTGGCTCGAAAATCCTGATGCAAATCATCGGACCTGCCGAATGGGAAATGATTTATCTCTGAACAACCAAGCTATGTGGATTGCAATTGAAACTGTCTGCCAAGATTCCCAAGCACATTAATCTTTCTGCTGCCACTGTGGGTAATGTGTTGGAGTGGTATGATTTTGCAATTTATGGTTTCCTTGCAGCAATTATTGGCAAACATTTTTTTCCGGCCGATGACCCGACGGCATCGCTGCTGGCTTCTTTTGGAGTCTTTGCCTTAGGCTTTCTCGCCCGCCCTTTGGGCGGAGTTCTGTTTGGCCATATCGGAGACAAAATCAGCAGAAAAACCAGTATGCTCATTTCGATCAGTTTGATGGGTGGTGGCACCTTCGCCATAGGTATTCTGCCTGATGTCTCCCAGATTGGCGACACGGCCGCCTTCCTTCTTGTAGCAGTAAGGATCGCTCAGGGCCTCTCTATGGGTGGCGAATACACAGGTTCCGCCGTCTACTTGGCAGAGAGCGCACCAGCTAAACATCGCGGATTTATAGGTTGCTGGCCCCAGGTCGGCTGCCTTTTGGGCGTCCTTCTAGGCTCTGGCTGCGCAGCTCTTACCAGTACTATTGTTGGCGAGACCGCCATGCAATTGTGGGGCTGGCGGGTTCCTTTTCTGTTGGGAGGGTTGATTGCTGTTTGGGGATTATTGATGCGTCGTCAAATGGAAGAGCCAAAAGTATTGGGTGCGTCAGAGCGTGTACCAGGATCACCTTTTTTTGTTGTGATGAAGTATCACTGGCGGCCTGTTCTCCGCCTCGTTTGCCTGCTGCTGGTGACCAGCATTGGCTACTACATGCAATTCGTTTATGCTGTTTCGTTTCTGTCAGAGAAGATGCATATCTCAACCGCGGCCTCCATGGATATTAACACTCTGGCAATCTTCACCATGCTTGCCGTAACCCTGCCCGCGGGCTGGCTGGCTGATCGTTTGGGACGCAAGCCGATGTTGGCTTTTGTCGCCGTCGGAAGTATTGCGTTCGCTTGGCCACTTTGGTGGCTAATTCATCATCAGAGTTTCGCATTCATTTTGATAGGCCAGTGCGGATTTGGTATTCTCTATGGTGTTGGCTTCGCAGTCACAATGTCGACCATGGTCGAAATGTTTCCAGCTCCGGTGCGATGCAGCGGTACGGCAATCGGCTTCAACCTTTGTCTCGGGCTATTCGGCGGAACAACCCCTTTCGTCGTGACTTATCTGGTAGCACGTACTTCGGATGATTTTGTGCCTGCCTACGCGCTTATGGCAGCGGGGTTTTTGTCTTTGCTTGCACTCTACCGTCTTCCCGAGAGCGCCGGTAAGCCACTCCCGAAGTGACATGCGAGGGAAAGGATAATCTCTCGAATCCCTGAAGCAGTCATTGATCCAAATACTACGAGAGGCAGTTTTGTCCGCAATTCGGACATCGATCGATTTTCCCCAAATAACCGCTGCGCGGACAAAGCAGACTGTCAATGACCTGCCAATTGGTCCTTGATCATGCCAGTTCTTCTGCATTTGCATTGCCGAACATGCGCGACTTAATTAAGTAAAGTACCTCCCTCGTAGACCCATTTGATGGCGACGGGATCCGGGCAAATCTGGCCACCAACTTCGCGCAGATGCTGAGAAATCTCCTCCGTCATTCCATCCATTCTTGCCTCGCCAACGGCGCCCTTGCGGATCATGGCTCCGGAATTAAGAATCGGGATCTCTGAGGCCGTACGCCCTTCAAACTTTCCCTCATTCGCTTTCATCCAAGGGAAGGATGTAAACTCTAGTACATTAGCCCATTGTTCTTCGGTCAGCTCTTCACCGATGAATTCGGCAATCTTTCGGATTGATCCTTGGTGATCACTCTTCATGTCAGAGAAGTGCAGGAACAAAACGTTTGGTTCATTCCGGAGCGGCCACCACGCGGCGAGAAAGCCAAAAATCGCGCCTTGCATACCGTTGGCGTCAATCACATCAGAATAGAAGGATGGAAAGTCGGGTCGACAAAGGGCTTCTCTTGGCACGCCCCAGAGTTCATACCATGCGTCCGAGTGCTTGTTCAGGAATGGCCTGAATGAAACGAGGGCCTCCTCCGGATTTCGCATGATTACGACATATTTGACGTCGGTGCCCGACCCGACGCTCTGAAACGGCACCGCAGGTGGCGGCGAATGCGTCTTGAAAGCGCGGCGCGTGTTGGTTGGCATGGCTGTTACCCGTTCAACCACAACTTCCTGAGGCTGCCCGGGGAAGGCCAAAAATTCAATCCAAGGCACCTCTTCGTAGACGTCTCGAAAATCATCAGTCCCGCCCGTTAATAACTGATGAACGATGTTCATTGTCCAGGTTGTCCCGCTTTTAATTGGAACAGAAATCACTACATCACCGTCTCTCCAAGCGATCTTTTGTTGAATTTCCGGAACTATCCATGGTGGCCCTGAAGGTGGGGCGCCGTCTTCTGGGACGTCGTTCATTATGATTGACCTCTGGTTGGCCTCCCTTCGGTCGAGAGGACTAAACCACCAACTTACCCCGCAAGAGCAGACTTTTCCAAATCCCGCGCACCAGGACCACTCAGATCCATGCGCGATGGCCCAAACAAGACGGGGGGGACGAACAGCTTTTTATTCGTGTCAACCAGCTTTAAAAATGAAAGTACCGGAGCGGGCTCGGTGCAGACGTTCGGCAGAATTCAGTGAATGTCTGGTACGCGGGACAGTAAGGATTTTGAATGTTGCAAAAGGTCAAAAGCCTTCATTGCGGGGATTCAGTTTTCTTGGTTTCACATTTCTGAGGTTTCGCTAACTTCGCGTGGAGCGGCGTCAATCTATATTCACCAACTTTACTAGTCACCTATTTAGGTAACCCTGCTTTTAACCAACCTTCACGCCAATTGTTTGCACAAGATGGAACAGTAAATATTGGTAATTGAGTCTGTGCTGAGGTTACGGTCAGCCCTGGGCGCAACGCCTGAAGATCTGCAACCGCTTCGCGAGCCGCATCATCATCGGTGAGGTGTCCCAGAGCCGCAATCAGCATGAGATGACTCATTACGAAGTTTGAACGCACAGATAAGGCGTCTCGGCAAGCCTTAACCGATTCCTCGTAGCGCCCAAGATGAAAGAGTGCACTTGCCTGAGCAATGTAAGCAGCATGGCGCAACGGATCGTGCGGGCTCAGGTCGACAGACTGAATCGCGTGACTAAGTGCCTCCTCTGGCCGATCAAGAAGAAAAAGATTGATGGATGCCAGCATGTGAACTGTTGCAGCGTTTGGGTTTTGCTCGAGAGCTTGTTTGAAAGCAACCCGCGCGCGTGGCAAGTCCCGCGCCAGCATTGAGATTGAATGCGCAGCATACGCCAGCGCGATCCCGTCTGCACGATCACTCAGCAGCACCCGTTCGGCTGCCTTTACGGCCTCTTTCGGCCCTTCGCCAATAGGCTCAAGCCCTTGAACCATCCGTTGAATATGCAACCAAGCCAACAACCCTGATGCGGACGCATAATCTGGGTCACGACCCAATGCGAGGGTCGTTAAACGTATGGCCTCTCGGTTGTCTTCATCTGTCAAAAGATGGAAATGCGATTGCGCTCGAAGGTAAAGTTCATAAGCTTCCAAATTATCCGTAGGTTTCGCACGCGCACGGTTGGTTTCGGCGTGCCTTAGAGATGGCTCTATCGCCGTTACAACCTCCAGTGTGACTTTGTCTTGAAGGTCGAAAATATCATCAAGCACGCCGTCGAAGCGATCTGCCCAGAGATGACTGCCGTCTTCCGCATCAATCAATTGTCCTGTAATGCGGACGCGTTGACCTGCTCGTCTGACTGAACCCTCGAGAACATAGCGCACTCCCAGTATGCGACCGACTTCGCGGATATCCGTGCTTTTACCTTTGAAAGTGAAGGACGAATTTCGGGCCACAACCATCAGCCATCGGAAACGAGACAACTCTGTGATGATGTCTTCGGTGATGCCGTCTGCAAAGAACTCCTGTTCGGGATCACCAGACATATTGTCGAATGGAAGCACTGCAATCCCAGGTCTGACATCTGTCATTGGTGACAGATTGGCTGAAGTGCCCTTCGGCCAGCACCAGACACCGATACGACGCGTGATATTTTTGAGTTCTGTCTGCTCGCCGCCTTCGAATTTGGACGCGTCGCCTCGGTCAAGACTGTTGTGAGACGTGTCCGATATCAAAACCTGATCCGGCTCGGCCATAGCTTCGAGACGAGCAGCGACATTTATTCCATCACCAAAAATGTCATCACCTTCGGTGACAACCTCGCCGGTATGGATGCCAATTCGAAGCTTGATACAGTCCGGTTTCTGCGCCGACTGTATTGCAATGGCGCAGTCTGCAGCGTCTGATGTGGACTTAAACTCGGCGATCCAACCATCGCCCATACTTTTGATCAGCGTTCCATCATAGTCTTCCAGCAGACACTGAAGCGTTTCTTCACGGAATGATCTGAGTGCTGCAATCGTACCTTCCCGGTCACGATCCATCAGTGCAGAGTAGCCGACAATATCAGCTGCAAGCACTGTGGTAAGCCTTCTGTCCATTCGTTTCCCCCCGTTTCAAGGAACTTAACGCGACACTCAGGTTCTGTCAGCCCAACAAGGTCACCTTCGGGCTCGGAGCGGACTTTCGACTAAATTCAGTGAACGACTGCTATGCGGACAAAGCTGCCGTTCGCAGCTATTGGACTAAGCTCGGCAACGGCCCGAAGCGGACGTTCATCGACACATGTCGCCGCTGCGGTGCGGCCCGTCGAACCGGCCGTTCGCTGCAGGCGCAAATTTTCAGGGTGCACGAACTCACAGTCTGCGGACAAAGCCGCCCTTTCGGGCATGACCCCGTTTTCGCAAATTCGACGCAACGCGTTTCAACCGAACGAGTAAACTGGAAGTTATCCGCTTATACGATCCAAGCTTGGGCTGACGCCATAATGGCGTTTGTAGGCCTTTGAGAAATCGGCAACAGAAGAATAACCCAAGCGGTACGATACTTCCTTTACCGTTTGGTTATGGTTGTAGAGCAAGTCGCGTGCGATCCGCATCGAAACCACGGATTTCAGACTGCGAAAGCGGCCGCCCTTCGCAGCGAGTAGCCGTTGAAGCGTGCGCGGGGACATCCTGAAAGAATGCGCAACGGCGTCTAGAGAAGCATTACCTCCAAGAACATGGGACTTCAGCACATGTTCAAATGCATCGGAAGCGCACGCGTCCGGAGAAACGATAGCATCTCCATGCAATGGTAATACGACGGGAGTGGACATGGTATCGTTGCTTAGAAACACGCCGGTCAACCTCGCATCCCAATCCGTTTTGGCGTTCTCCCAGTCTTTCGGAACCTGATGCCAAGGCTTCGGATTCGTTAACCGCAAACGAGCGGGCTTCCAGTCTGGTGAGGCTGTCCGAACAAGAGCCGTAATCATTCCGATGATGTACTGCTCGACCTGCCACGGGAGCGATATTGTAAGTCGACGATTGTCGAAGTTGTACCAGGCGCCAGATGCGGTGAACTGCACTGAGTGCGCGGCATAGTTCGAATGCGACGTAATCCATTTCGCGAACTCACAAAGCAACTCGCCAACGGTTCGGGCAAAAGGTAGCCGGTGCCCGCACAGGGTACCCGCTTCGATCAAATCCGTGGACGCGACATATCCTAAGTGCTCGAACCCTTCCTTTCGCGCGGCACATTCTTCAAAATCCCATAACGCCAGTTCCGAGACGAGGCCGTCGCGCACGTCCAAAACGCCCCCGGGCAAGCCGCACGCCTCCAGATGGCGCGTGACCGGCGATCCGGCGGTTTGGAGCGGAGCGGCGATGGACGCCAAAAACGGCACAGATGCCACCGGCAAGGGCTTTGGCATTATGCGCTATCTGCAAAATCGGCTTCGCTGCTGCTCCACCGTGCCGCGTGTCCTGTCGTTAAATCCCAACTTCTCATAGCAACACCGAGTGATATTCTTTTTTTATATGCAAAATTTTCCAAACGGACGAGGTGTGCACATGAAAATTTTAAGAAATTTACTAGCGACCCTAGCAATTTCATTTGCGGCAGTCGCCGGCCACGCTCAGCAAGGTGCGACGCCTGATGCGCCTTTTACGCTCTTTACCAACGTCCATATCTTTGACGGCATAAATGAAGAGCGGATCGAGAATGCAAGCGTTCTTGTCGAAGGCAACATCATCAAAGAAATCTCTTCAGACGCGATTGATGCACCCGATGCCGTTGTCATCGATGGCGATGGCCGCACCCTGATGCCGGGGCTGGTCGAGAACCATGTGCACTTCAACCTCGTGAATACGATGACGACTTTGAACGATGGGCAGAGTGCCCGTTGGGATGAGATTGGTTTGATGATTACAGCAAACGCGCGCGATTTTTTGATGGATGGTTACACGACCGTCCGTGACGCGTGCGGAAGTTCGGACGCTGTCCGGCATGCCATCGATCGCGGGGACATAATTGGTCCGCGGTTCTATGCATCGGGGGCCTGCATCTCGCCAACATCGGGTCATGGCGACTGGAGAGCGCCTTCAGGTCGTTACTTGGGTGCGCCAGAAACTTCTTTAGAGAAGAAGGGCGTCATAACACTTGCGAACAATCCCGACGAGGTCCGCGAAGCTGTGCGTGAAAACCTTTCAAACGGCGCGACCCAGATCAAGCTATTCGCCGGTGGAGGGGTGTCGTCGGTTTTGGACCCACTCTGGTCACACGCTTACACACAAGAAGAACTCGAAGCTGCGGTCGAAGCAGCCGAGTTTTTCGATACCTACGTTACGGTTCACGCCTATACCGACAGGTCAATTAATGCAGCCCTAGATGCGGGGGTGAAAGGCATCGAACACGGTCAAATGGCGCAGGAAGAAACTGTGAAACGCATGGCTGAGATGGGAACGTATTGGGCTCTGAATACCGCGGGCCTCACACCTGACTTGCTGAAGGTTCCAAACTATGCGTCGGGGCCAGTGCGGGAAAAGGTCGAATACTTCTTTCAGGAGTCGAAAAACCTCGTTGAATACGTCAAAAAGTACAAGCCCAAGATCGTGCACAACGTAGATTCCGTGTTGCTGTCAAAGCAGGCAGCCCGTGCGCACCGCGACTTTGAAAAATACTACTTCGCCAGCCTGTTCGGAAATCATGCCATGCTTGTGTCGGCCACTTCGACGGCGGGTGAACTGGCTCAGATCACCAACCGGCGGAACCCATACCCCGGCAAATTCGGTGTCATCGAAGAAGGCGCCTACGCGGACATCCTTATCGTTGACGGAAACCCGCTTGAGGACATCACAGTCATTGGCGGTAATGAGAAATGGTTCGATGCAGAACCGCGCGGCGAAGGTATCGAAACTATTCGAGTGATCATGAAAGACGGCATAATCTACAAAAACACTTTGGAGAACTAAGGTTGAAGCGCAGGATTTTGTCGGTCCTGAGTGCTTCTTTGCTTGGGCTTTCGCTTGCTTCGGAGACACAAGCACAGGAAGCAGCCGGTTCGCCGAGAGATAGATTGGAAGCCACTGCGCGGGCTTCTATCGGTGGGCCGGGCTCTGCTCAGGCGCAGCTCGAAGAAGATCGGCTCATGCGATTGGAAGACAGTCGCTCGCCAGTATTGGACCGATGGTTTGATCCCATTGAGGTGGCGCGAGAACGCCTCACGAAGCGCACCGGGTTAAACCTCAGCTTTGATTATCAGGCTCTTTATCAGAAATCGTCCGACAGCCTGAGTGGCACCGACGAAGCCGCGTCGGGACAGTTCCGCATTTTGGGTAACTGGGACCTTCTGAACCGCGGTGGCGAAAATACCGGCAGTTTGGTCTTCATTTTAGAAAACCGTCACCGCCTTGGGCAGCCCATTGCGCCGTCTGGGCTTGCAGGCGAAATCGGTTACGTCGGCGCAACCGGAGTTACCTTCTCGGATACGGACACTACGCTCTCCGTTGCCTATTGGGCTCAAGCTCTGGCCGGTGGACGTGCTGGCTTTGTTGCCGGCCGGATCGATCCCGGCGACTACAGCGACATCCTCGGCTATGTGAACCCGCGTACAACGTTTTCCAACTATTCGATCCTATTCAGCCCAGTGCTTCCAATCCCTGACCCCGGGTTCGGCATTGCTGGAGGAGGATTTCTGACTGATCAGGTTTACGCGCTCGGTCTCGTCAGTGATGCCAATGGATCGCTGACGAATATAGATTGGTTCCCGGGCGGCTCAGAGTTCTTTACCTATGGCGAAATCGGATGGACGCCTGAGCCCTCCAAGCGATACCTGACCAACGTGCATCTCGGTCTGTTTCATGTCGATGAGCGCAGCGACGCCGGCGTTCCCTCAGCAAAAGGCGCGATGCTGTCGGCCAATCATACGTTCGAGAATGATCTGATGGTCTTTGGGCGGCTGGGCTGGTCTGACGGCACGGCACCCATCGCCAACCGCGCCATCAATGCGGGTGTGCTATGGCGGCCCGGTTTCTATGATGATCTCTTTGGCCTTGGCGTTACGATCGCCGACCCGAGCGACAGCGCGTTGGACACACAAACGACTGTCGAGGCATTCTACCGCTTCGACGTGTCCGACAACATTGCCATCACAGGTGACCTTCAGCACATCAACAATCCCGGGTTCAGTGATGAAGACCCTTGGATTTTTGGCCTGCGGGTTCGGATTAATCTTTAACGGAAACGGCTCAGTTCCTGCATTTCCAGCGGGGCCGCTTTGGGCTCGGAGCAGCCATCCAGGCACTTCGATCGAACGACTGCTTTGCCTTGCTTGCGAGGCAGTGCCTAGTCAGTCGATCAATTTCTGCAGTTCCCTGTCAGCGCGGATAAGTTCATTGATCGTCTTGCGCATTTCCTCGGTTTCTCTCGACCGTTCCCCATGCTTCCAAGACGGATGGCTTGGTCCCGCAGCATGCCCACCTCTAGCCCCATGCATGCGACAAACACTCCAACCTTGAACGGCAGGTGCCCGGCACCGCTTGCCGGTGGACTTTGCTGTTGCTGTGCACCTGGGCGCATCATTGAGTCTTTTCGTAGGGTCCACGAGGTTGTCGTCACTTTTTGTCATCCAACCGCCCCCCGTTTTGGACGTTGCCGACAATGGCCTGCCCACCTTCTTTGACCTCGACGCGCTCCACACGGACGGTCTGATCCGCCTTGGAGCGATACCGTTTCAGGGTTTCAACCTGGCTTGTGAAGGTTCGCGCGAGTTTGTTAAGCGCGCGTTCTGCTGAATCTTGCTGCGGGAGAGATTTTACATGGTTCAGGCGCCGTGCCATCATCATCGTGGCTTGATGGATCGCGCCCATCTGGATCGCAAGCATGGATTCAATCTCGTCCTGCGGTCTGACCCCGGCAACAACGGACATCACGAAGTTCGACGCGGTCTCGGAGACAGAGCTGCCCTGTTGCCCGAGAGTCGCGACTTGATCCATGACACCTTCGAAGAACCGGTCGTCTGCTGTGCCGAGCTCATGCATTGCCAAAGCACAGGCTGCGTGTGGGTCTTTCCCCTTGTGGCCAACCGTTAGTCTCCGCGTCTCTTCATCGAAGTCCAACTTGATGTCCAGGGCCCGGACGCGTGATCTCTTCCGTTCCTTCAAATCCGCAACCGCATTGGTCTCCGCTTGTGTAAGCTCGGAGTCCTTTGTCCGAAGTTCGTTGCCTTTGTCTTTCTGTGCATTGCTCATGTTCGCCTCGCGTAACAGGGAGTGGTTAGTATTAGTGTTCCGTTTCAGAACCGAAGGACCGGCGCGAAATCGGCCTGACGGGTTCTGATTTGGAACCATGGGAGATCTTTGGGTTCTCAAACGGAACCACAGAGGACGCTGACGGGTCCGTCTCAGAACCGCGTTTTGTTTTTTCGGGCTGCCAGAGCCGCCAGTCATTGGTGGCGGCTTTCTTGCCGTACAGGGTCTGCGTCGCCTTAGTCGTCAACCGCCATTCGTGGGCTCGACGGTGATACCAGTTGCCTTCACGCTCAAGCACAAGGAAGCCGTTGTCCTGCAGATCTTCAAAGGCACGCTGAACCGTGGCCTTGCCCATACCAAGAATCTCTGCTGCTTCATTCATCGACAGAAACAGCTTGCCGTTGTTGCCACCGTTGAAGCGGGTGTGAAGCTCCAGCCAGAGCTTCACTGCAGGTCCGGACAGAGCCCGCCATGCCGGAGATTTGATCATGGCGTAGGGCAGAGGAACGTATTGGCCCTCATCCGACCGTTTGCCTTTGGGAGATCGGCGTCTACTCATCGCGATACCTCCGCCGGAAGTGCTTGGGCAAAGCATCCAGTTCGGGAATGTCACAGCCGATATATGCCCGGACGAGCCAGTTTAGGCCGGATTTGGACACACAGTACCCGAGCGTGTCCCACGCCGCTCCCCCGGCTGGAAACTGGGGCCTCTGGCGCTGAAACAGCCATTGGATGCCATCCCGACAGACGGCAACGCGGTAGACACCATGGCGAAAGAGCTCGCCACTGTAGTTCTCAGCGGTTTCCCGATGATCGGTTCGGGTAAGAGGGCCAGTGTCTGGCCCCCTGTCGTGACTCGTAATGTTCGGCTTGGAAAAGGACATATCAGCCATGCTCGATCCGTCCTTTCCGCACGATCACCCGTTCAACCGAATGGCTCAGGGGCGACCAGTAGTACCGGCGCTCGTTTTGTCTTGTCGGCGCGGGGCATCCTGTGGCATCAACTGAACTTGCTAGGGTGGCAGTTGATGTCACTGGGAAAGCCCCATCTCCGCGCTTGGAGTTGGGGTTTTTCATTATGCGGCCTCGTTGTTGGGATCGGTGCGCCGCGCCGCCAGCCAAGCGTTCAGATCGGCGCCGTGATAGGCGATCCGCCGACCAATGCGGATAAAGGCCGGACCACACATGCGGTGGCGCCATTGAGCCAGCTTCTCGCGGTTTCCCAGCAATTTCATCTCAGGGTCTTCTGGGAAATAGACCCGGTCGTCATTGAAGACGTTTGCCATCGTTGAAATCCTCTTGGATCAGTTGCGATGGCATTTAATTGGAACCATTTTTGCCTAACGAGCCAGTCGGGGAAAAATGAATAGTTTGGCCCCAGTCTTTCCCCTATTTTTTCCCCCGGGGGTTCGACGCAGCGTCGCGCCAGTCTCGAAGTGTTTTAGGTGAAGGCCGCTGCCCGGTTTGGTTCTCTAGTCGGTTTTGGACTTGCGTCCAAGACAACGAACCTTTGTTGTTACCCATCGCGGCGAATGCGGCTCTTGCCTTTTCCAACGATGGCCTGCCGCGTTTAGAGGTTAGTCTTTTCTCCCGATTGAATTCCACCAAGGACAAGCAATCCTGTGCTGTCTTCGGTATGTCATCCTCAACAACGCACAGGCTCCAACCTTCAAACGATCTGACTCTCTCTGCAATTGGCAGGACGTAACCTGGATCAATCAGGTTGTTTTCGATCAAAAAATCTTTGGAAAACCTGTCCCAGTTTTTCGTAGAAATTAGGTAGGTTGGGTACTCCAAAAAAAACCACTGGCAGCCGAAGTTGTGTTTTGTAAATTTGGAGAACTCCTCGGCCTCATAGTTTAAGTCGAGGAGCTCAAGGAACAGGTTTGAGCCCACCAGTTTTTCACCACTTGGCGAACAAAGATGAAATCGGTCCGTTCCAATTAAAAACAACTTGAAAACATCTTCGATTACGTAGCCGAACGCCGACGCGCCAAGGTGTGTCGGTGCCGGAAACACAGAACCATCAGGTTCTATTCGATCACGAATATAGGGCAGTCCGTCTACATCTTCATACTCGTACCCTATCTCTTTACAGATCTTATGAAAGACGTCTCTGTTTTCCCAATAAGTGAGTATTTCACCGAGAGTCCCTCTCAATTCCAATAAGCTAACCGCACCGATCGGGCTAAACATCAGTTCGAAGCCCCTGCTGTGAACTCAAATACGTAACTGCACCAAGTGTTCATCATTTCCCGCCGCCTTTCTAATAAATCCGTTCGCGCGTAAGCTCGCTCCACATCAGACCCAACCTGATGTGCCAAAGCCGCCTCCGCCAGTTCACGTGGTGCGTTTGCAGCCTCCGCTGCCCAGTCCCGAAATGAACTGCGGAATCCATGCACGGTGACGCCATCCTGCCGCATCCGGCGCAGGAGCATCAGCATAGACATATTCGATAAGGGCTGATGCCGCTTTTGCCCCTCGAACACATAGTCAGAGGCCAGCGCGCGCAGCGGCTTCAGAATGGCTAGCATTTCGTCGGTGAGAGGGACGCGATGGACCTGCCCGCCTTTCATGCGCTCCGCAGGTAAGGTCCATAGGCGCGCATCGACATCGACCTCGGGCCATTTCATCTCCAGCACCTCTGAGGTTCGGCAGGCGGTCAGAATGGTGAACTGCAACGCCTTGGCGGCCATGGCTGAGCGGGTCTGCAAGTCGGCAAAGAACGCGGGCACCTCCTGCCACGGCATTGCGTCATGGTGCTGGACCTTGGCTTTGACGGTGGGCAGCACCTTGCCTTCGCGGATCGCGGTCACCGGGTTCTCGCCCGAGCGGAAGCCCTTAGACTTTGCCACGTCGAGCACCGTCTTGATCCGCTGAGACAGTCGCTTTGCAGTTTCGTGTTTCTCGGTCCAGATGGGGGACAGGCACATCAGCACTTCGGGCTGATCAATGCTGTCCACAGGCATGCGGCCGATCTTGGGAAACGCATAGTCACGCAAGGTATTGAGCCATTGTTGGCCATGCTTGGCATTCTTCCATGTGGGCAGGCGGTCGATGTGGACCTGTCGGCTGAGTTCTTCGAACGTCGGTATTTCTCGATGTGCGTTGAAACGCGGGTTCAACCCCGCTTTCGCCATCCGCCGGTATTCGAGCGCCCTCTCGCGCGCCTGGTTCAATGTGACCACATCCGCGCCGCCCAAACCGAAATCTGTGCGTAGAGGAGCGCCCTTGCGGTTCTTTTGTCCCTTAACCGTTACGCGCACGATCCAGCGCCGCGCGCCCGATGGATCAACAACGAGGTACAGGCCAGAACCGTCGCCATGCCGACCCGGACCTAGATTCTCTACCAGCTTTTTTGTCAGCTTCCCGCTGAGCGCAGCCATGAAAATACCACAAAATATACCACTCGACGAAATATACTAAGGACAACTTAGTAAAACTCAAGATGATACTATGAGGTTATTAGTGCTGATTAATTATAGGATTACGGAGCGTTAGACAGACAATGCCAATTCACCGAAATAGGTTGATGGCGGAGACGAAGGGATTCGAACCCTCGAGACCCTTCCGGGCCTACTCCCTTAGCAGGGAAGCCGAAGTTTTCAAAAAATATAATAAAAACAATAAGTTAATTTGGTATTTTCTTGTGCCTGTGCCAATTTTGTGCCAATTTTGCACGGTTTAATCGGCACTGCCTCGCCTTGACGATCGATCCTTCATCAAAAGTTCTCGACTTCCTAATTACTTCCTGAGGTTTTGGGTGCCCCGCCGAACTGCACGTTAAAATTGGTATTGCACGAATATTTGGAGCACTCATGAGATAGAACGCGTTTTTTGCACTGCATGCAAAACGCTCAAAGGATAGTGTATTCAATTCCCAAGAAGCAGCGATTTATTGACGCTGCGAACTAAGTCTGTTGGGAGCCCAAATCCTCGGATCGTGCGGTCAGAGACGAACTGTTAGAATGCCTACTCAGGTTGTTGAACTCGGCGGTCATGATGTCCTTGGGCTTTGTGCAGTTTGCAATCAAATGTGGTAGTGTTGGTTATGGCAACTCGCACAATAGAGGTGGATCGGAAGCTACTCCAACGCGCCATCTATCTGTCGCGGGAAAACTCCCGCTTGCGAACACGCGAGCGAGCAGCGATCATGTTTATGGCACATGTCTCGCGAGGGCAATTCGCGCCAGAGGAACTGCTTACTCTGATTCCAGTCCAAGATCATGACGACTTTAAGCGGCTCGTTATACCGGCATTGGCGTCCGACTCGAAGCTGCACAAGGATCGCGCAGCAATGATCACTTGCTGCCTAATAGGAATTCATCCGAATTTAGTGGGCGAGTTCTTTGGCCACGGAGGTGGTTGGCCGAGGCGACTCCTAAACCGTTGGAGGCGGCGGAAGCTACATGCGTTGTTCTCAAAGCCGAGCAGACCGAAAAAGTTTCAAGACCCAGCCGCAAAGGCAAAACTATTTGAGGTACTCCATGCGCCACCATCTGCATATGGAGTAAACAGAACCACTTGGACAATCAATCTTCTACACCAAGTCTTGTTGGACAGCGGGACACGGATCAGCCGCCCTTGCATTAGCAAAATGATCAAGACTGAAGGGTACGAATTTCGAAAAACTCGAGAGGTGCTGACCAGCAATGATCCGGACTACAGAGAAAAACTGGCCGCTATCACGAGAACACTCAGACGTCTCGGACCCATGGATCGTTTCTTCTCGATCGATGAGTACGGTCCTGTATCGGTAAGGGAAAGAGGGGGACGGCGAAGAGTATTGCGAGGTGAGAAACCCACCGTCCCACAGTATCAAGACTCGAAAGGGTATGTCATCGTAACGGCGGCTCTGGAGCTATCAAGAAACCAGATTACTCACTTCTATTCTGACCGAAAAAACACCGCAGAAATGATACGCCTCCTGCATGTCTTGCTTCATGAGTATTGGGATTGCCGTCGGCTCTATCTGTCTTGGGACGCAGCATCGTGGCACTCCTCAAAGGCCTTTCTAGCGGAGGTACGTAGGGTCAACACGAAAGAATACCGAAATACGTTCCAATCACCGACGATCAAGTTGCGGCCACTGCCAGCACGGGCCCAATTTCTTAACGTGATTGAATCAGTATTTAGTGGTCTTTCTCAATCGGTGATTCACAACAGCAATTACCAGTCTAAGGAGGAGATGCATGCTGCCATCGATCAGTATATCAGTGAAAGGAATGCATACTTTCAGGCCAACCCACGTCGAGCGGGAAACAAGATATGGGGTTTGGAGCAGGTGCCTTCTCGGTTCAGCGTTTCAAATAACTGCAAGCACCCAAAATTTATGCAAGCAGCAGGTATCGGTCGGTCATAAAACTACACTCTCCAACACTATGTTTCGTCCAGTCCAAAACTCACCTGCAGACTTAGTCCTATGTCACCGTACTTGATCTAAGAGATCATTCACTGCGCAAAGCTCATGCTTCTGCTCCCGGAACGATGCTGCACGCTTACCGGTAAGCAGAGATCGGTAAAGTCACTGAGAATTCACTCTCTTCCCGCTTTCTAGACTTTGAAGTTCTGCGTAACGAAAGTTCGCTTCATGGCAACGATCGCGCAACTGGCGATCTTAAAAAGACTAAGCGGCCACCTCCTTTGCTGCATATGCAAAATGAGGTCCGAAAATTTCTTTACAATAAAGCGATTCACTCCGATTCTGTGTCAGTTTTGTGCCAGTTTTTCAGCGTTATTGCAGGAAAATTGTTTTGAATCAGTGTGAAAATCGTGCAATTCAACGCGCACTTTTCCAGCAAATTCTGCGTTGCGGCGTAAAAAAATTATCTAATTTAATCAGAATGTTATGGCGGAGACGAAGGGATTCGAACCCTCGAAACCATTCCTGGTTTACTCCCTTAGCAGGGGAGCGCCTTCGACCACTCGGCCACGTCTCCGCTGGCCGGTATATCCCTGCCTGTCACCCGGATACAAGGCGATTTTCTGCGTCGCGTGCACTTTTCTCGCTTTCTCTGCAACCGCACCTGCAATCAGTGAAGCTTGCGCACCCTTGAAGGCTGGAAATTTCAGAACAATTCCCGTGAAGAACTTCTCCAACCCACCCATTCTGACGTGCTGTGAACAGAAAACTTGCCAAATATGCGAGCTATAAGGCATATTTGTATGGATTTATTAACGTATAATTCAAAAATGCGGATTCATTGAGGCACAAACCGAGCGGTGGGCGCGATGCGCTCAGTACCTATCTGTGGGGGAAGGACGTTAGGTTTGGCCTGGTTGAAAGAGTTGCTTGTTGTTTGCTGTGTATTGCTTCTGCCATCGCAGATATTAGCCAACATAGGAAAAGTCATCGGCGTCGAGCAAGGCGCGAAAGTAACCCGTGCGGGGAAATCTCAGCCATTGCGCACGGGGATGGATGTTGCATCCGGCGATTCCATCTCGACCGATGGCAGCGGGCTGGTGCAGCTGATTTTCGTTGACGATACAAAGATAGCGATCGGCCCGAACGCCCGCATGACGCTGGATGTCACCATGTTGCGGGGCAACAAAAAGGCCAAGAACTTTGCCGTTCAGGCATTGGGCGGCAGTTTTCGCTTTATTTCGGGCAAAAGCAAAAAGCGGGCCTACTCGATCCAGACACCCACTGCGACCATGGCGGTACGCGGCACGACCTTTGACCTGTGGGTCGCACCTGGATCGCAAAGTGCCATGATGATGTTGCAAGGCCGGGTATCTATTTGCGCACTAGGTGGTAGTTGTCAGGAGACTGGAAGCAGATGCAACCTTCTTGCGACCACGCAGAATGGGGGGATCGGGCGTCCGGTCGATCAGGAAAGCTATGATCAGGCGGTGAAAGAAGGTTTTCCCTTTGTTCATTCGCAAGAGCAGCTTCTGCTTCCATTGCAAACGAATGTGACGGGCTGCGGAACGGACACCTTGCCCCCCGTACCGCAAAGGGCCGAGGACCGCACACCCAGCCCGGATAGGGCGCCACAGAGTGGGGTTCAGAGTTCTGCGGCAGGACCATCCCAATCTTCGTCACCGCCCGAAAACAACACTGACAGTATTGGCAGCGGGAATGGCGGCAGCGTGGGTGGCAGCACCGGAAGCGGCAATGGAAATGGTGGCGGTGTGAGTGCTGGCAATGGCAGTGGCAACGGCAATGGCGGCAATATCGGCGGCAGTAGCGGCAGCAGTGATGCCGGCGGGGGCTCGATCGGAGGTGGTTCAGGCAGTGGCGAGCCGGGAAGTGGTGGCACGATCGGTGGTGAAGGTTCCGGAGGGTTTGGCGGCAGTGCTGGCAGCGGCGCCACTGACGGCAATGGCGGCAATAGCGGTGGCTAAGGACGCTAACTCGTTGCTGCGTGACATTAGTTCAGTCAATGCCGTGGCGGCATACGCATTTTGCGCACAGCCCCACAAGGGCTGACCACGGCATTCGGAGGCAAACGTGACCGGAAAGCCCAAGGAACGAACGGGGCGACGGCGGGCCTTTCAGCTAGTCGGACTAGGCCTGATCCTTTTCGGATGCTTCGTCCGGGTTCTCGATCCGTATCCGGTGCGGATGACGCGGCTGATCTATTTTGACATCTTGCAACGCATTTCACCGCGAGAATACAATCCGGATCTGCCGGTCCGCGTGGTGGATATCGACGAACAGTCGCTGGCCAACTGGGGACAATGGCCGTGGCCGCGAACTCTGCTGGCGCAGATGGTTAAAAACCTGGGCGAAAACGGCGCGGCGGCCATCGCCTTCGACATGCTATTTGTCGAACCTGACAGGTTTTCACCCGCACGGCTGATGAAAGATCCCTCGCTCTCTGGCGTGCTGTCGGTTGAGCGGCACGCCGAGAAACTGGACCATGACGTGTTGTTTGCAATGGAAATCGCCAAATGGCCGGTTGTTCTGGGTGCGGCGGCCCGGCAATCCAGCGACGGCAGGCAGGTCACCCCCCTGGCCGGTATTATCGAAATTGGGGAATCGCCATCCTCGGGGCTTGTAACGGTACCGCACTGGACCCCACCGGCGCCACCGCTCGACCGTGCGGCAGCGGGGATCGGAGGGGTCAATGTCTCGCCGTTAGGTGGGATGGGCATAGTGCGCCGTGTGCCTATCCTGTGGGGCGGACCAGACGGGTCGTTGCCGGGTCTGGGGATCGAAGCACTGCGGGTTGCCATGGGTGAGTCCATCATCATTGCCGAAGGCATGCCGGACGAGGCTGGCATCATGCTTGCGGTCGAGGTCGGTCAATTTCATCTGCCGACCACTGAAAACGGCGAGGTCTGGGTCAGGTACAGGCGCGACAACCCTGACCTGTATCTGTCGGCCGACGACGTCATGCAGTCACAGGATAATCCTGACCTGCGCGCCGAAATCGAAGGGCGGATTATTCTGGTCGGCACATCGGCTGCCGGATTGTTTGACATGCACCAAACCTCCTTGGGCGAATCCGTCCCCGGCGTGTCGATCCATGCGCAAATTCTGGAACAGGTTTTGACCGGGGAAATGTTAAGCCGGTCGGATGTAACAGCAGCCCTGGAGTTGTTGTCCTTTGTCATTCTTGGGGTTGTGGTTACGGCCGTTATGGCACGGTTCGGTGCGGTCGCCTCATTTGTTTCGGGCGGCGTGTCGGCGGCAGTCGTGCTTGGCATCAGCTGGCTGGCCTTTCAGAATCAATTGGTACTGTTCGATGTCACCTTTCCGCTGATGGGGGGCATGGCCAATTTTGGCTTGCTGGCGGGTTATCTGTTCATCTCGACCGAGCGTGAAAAGCGCGTAATCCGGCAGATCTTTTCCCACTATGTCGCGCCCGAGATTCTGGACGAAATGGAGACATCGGGACATCAGCTTCAACTGGGCGGCGAGACGCAGGAAATCACTGTCATGTTCTCGGATATCCGCGGCTTTACGCCATTGTCCGAGTCGGTCTCGGCCACCGATCTTGTCACCTTGCTGAACCAGTTGTTTTCTCAAGTCGGTGATCAGATATTGCTGGAACGCGGCACAATCGACAAGTTCATCGGTGACGCGGTGATGGCCTTTTGGAACGCGCCTCTGCCAGTCGAGGATCACCCATGTCGCGCTGCGCGGGCAGCGCTGTTGATGCGGCAGGCACTGGTGGAATTCAACACCTCGGATGTCATGCGAGGACGACCACCGATAGCACTGGCGACGGGCTGCGCCACGGGTCAGGCCTGCGTTGGCAATATCGGATCAAAACGTCGGTTCAACTATACCGTGATCGGGGATGTGGTGAATGTTGCAGCCCGGATTGAACAAAGCTGCCGCCATGTCGATTACGACATTGTCGTCTCAAGTTCGGTCTACGAAAAAACACGGCACGAGATGGCAATGCTTGAGGCCGGGTATGTCGACCTGAAGGGACGAACCGATCTGGAGCCCGTCTTCGTGCTGGTGGGCAACCAGGACATTCTGGAAACACCTGCATTCCAGAAACTGGAAGCAACTCATCAAAAGTTGGTCGCGGCCATTCGGGACCGCCACCCGCACGATCACGTCGAAGAAATATGCAAGGATTGCGTCGCGCAAGCCCACCATATCGAGCCCGGTTTGAAGAAGTTCTACTATGCGCTGTCCGGAAGGGTCGCGGATTTCCGGTCGGATTTCCAATCCAACCAGTTGATCTTCAACCACCAAGGGCGCGCCAAAGAACCATCGGCCTAATATCTAGGCGACGCCAACCCCGCCAGCGCCACGCCGACGCGACCCGGGCTGAATCCAGCAAATCCGACCGCGGATGCTCACGCGGTTGCGTAACAAGGCCGCAACAATCAGAGTCACCGAAAGATCTGCCAACGCCAGGCCCTACAGCTTGAAGGTTTGCACGTGATTGGGCACCGGCACACCGTCGATATTCCGGGGATCGGGGATCGGCTCACCGACCGAGGTATGGACGGGAATGACCCCGGCCCAGATCGGCAGAGCATAATCCTCTTCCTCGTCATTGGGGCCACCAGTGCGGACCTTGGCACTGCCTTCCGAGATCTCCATCCCCAGCACCATGGTCGCCTTCAGATCCTGCACGTGATCGGGCCGCAGGCCTTCATAGCGGCCGGGAAACAAACCGTTCACGAACCGAGCTAGCTTGTTGAGCTTTTCCACCGGGTCTTCAACCCTGACCGCTGTGCCAAACAGCGTGACCGACCGCGAATTGACCGAATGGTGCATCCCAGATCGGGCCAGAACAAACCCATCCAGAATTGCGACCGACAAGCAGACCTGCGCATCACGTGAATTTCGCAGCGCGCGGCTGGCCGAAGAGCCGTGCCAATAAACCCGATTGCCCTCGCGCCATTGCAGGGTGGGTGTGACAAAAGGTATGCCGTCAATCACATAGCCCACGCTGCACATTGGCTGCGCGTCCAGAATACTGTTGATGCTGTCACGGTCGAAATGCCCCCGTTCATGTGATCTGCGCAGGCGGGATCTGTCGGTGATGTTCAAAGTCTCGTTCATTGTCATAGCTCGGGTTAGTGCTTGCTATGACTGTACTGCCCGGATATTGGATGTTTTCAAATGTCCAATTTGGAAACTTTTTCTAAGGCCAATTTAAGTCGCGATCTTTTTGCGATCTCATTGGATTCATCGCTGAAGACGCCGCTACAGGCGCAGTTGCTTGAAGCATTGCGCGGCCTCATATCCATGTCCCCTGATTTGGTCGGGGCGCGACTGCCGGCCAGCCGCACACTGGCGTCCGAGTTGTCGATTTCCAGGACAACGGTTCAGGCCGTTTATGACCAGATGATCAGCGAAGGATATCTGGTCACTCGGCAAGGCAGCGGCACTTATGTGGCAAGCGAGATCACACACCTGTCGCAACCGCATCCCATTCCCCGCGATGCAGACCCAACAACGCATGCATGGCGACCCTTTCAAACCGGCCTGCCAGATCAAACCCTGCTGCCGCACAGACAATGGGCCCGCCACCTTGAGCGCGCCTGGCGCAGCCCCACACCCGAGCTTTTGGCGCGACCCGATCCCTTGGGCTGGCATCCGCTGCGTGCGGCCATCTCGGACCACCTGGCTGCGTGGCGGCATCTTTCCTGTGATCCGGGGCAAGTTGTGATCACCTCAGGCGCACGCGAGGCTTTCGAAGTGGTATTCCACGGGCTGCTTGGCGCGGGCAAGCGGGTAGCCATCGAAGACCCATGCTGGCCGAAACTGCACACGATCCTCACAGACACCGGCAACAGTGCGCACCCTGTGCGTATAGATCAGGACGGTCTGGATGTGCCCCGACTGCCAATTGGAGCACATGCCACAATTGTCACCCCCTCACGGCACTACCCAACCGGTGTTAGCTTGCCTTTGCCCCGCCGGGTGGCATTGCTGGACTGGGCCAGACAGACCGGCGCGATGGTGATCGAGGACGATTACGACAGCGAATTCCGATACCGGGGGCAACCCTTGCCGTCGCTGTCGGGGTTGGATGGCCTGAACAACACGATCTACCTCGGCAGCTTTTCGAAACTCGTCAGCCCGGCCTTGAGGATCGGGTATCTGGTCGTGCCCAAACATATGCTGCAAAACACGCGGACCTACCTTGACCATGTGGGTGCGCGGGCCTCGCTGATCCCCCAGCCAGCTTTAGCGACATTCATGAATAGCGGTGAATTCGCAATGCACTTACGACGCATGCGTCGGGTCTACGCGCGACGACAGAACCATTTGCTTAGCGCGCTGGCGCCAGTTTCCAACCTCCTGAAACTTCAACCCGACTCGTCAGGCATGCATCTGTGTGTTGAACTACGAACCGCCCTGTCGAACCGGATGACCGACGTTGAAATCAGCAAACGCGCCGATGAAAGGGGGCTGCGGATCAGCGCGCTGTCGGAGCAATGCGTTTTGCCACGAAAGATTCAGGGGCTATTGCTGGGATACGCCGCGTTCGAAGAAGACATAATTTCAAACGCCGCGGATCGGCTGGCCACCATTATTCAACCGCCGTGTTGAATCTGATCATTCAGACCGGCGAACCGAACCCAAAAAGTTTTTCACACGAGCTGTAAGCAACGTGATATCGTTAAATCGGAATATTAAATTATATTTCTCATAGCTGTATCCACGAATTCTGTGAATGGGGAGGTTCACATGCTTCGATTGTCTGTTTGCTTACTTACTTTGGTCTCAGTCCCGGCAACCGCCATTGCCGATGCAGTTCCCACCAAGGAAGCCGCCGAGGAGATGTTTGCTGAGCGCCCCTTTTCACCCTATGCCAACCGCTCTTTCCCTGAACGCCCGCTTTGGGGGGATACGCATCTGCACACGGGCCTGTCGCTGGATGCGGGCGCCTTTGGCAATACGCTGCTGCCCGACGACGCCTGGCGATTTGCCAAAGGCGAGCAGGTGATTTCCTCGACCGGGCAACCGGTCCGGCTGGCCAGACCGCTGGATTGGATGGTTCTGACCGATCACACGGATCTGATGGGGTTTGCCCCTGATCTGCAAGCAGGCAAACCCGGTGTGCTCTCGGACCCGAAGGGGTTGGAGTGGTATGAGGGGTACAAGGCCGGTGGCGAGGAAGCCGGGAAAGCAGCCTTCGATATTATCACTAACTTCTCGCAGATGACGCTGCCTGAAATATTGCTGGAATCCTACAGTCCGGGGGCCGACGCCTTTGCGTTCACATGGGAACAAATCGTTCTGGCCGCTGAACAGCATAACGATCCCGGTAATTTTACCGCGTTTATCGGTTTCGAATGGACTTCAGTTCCCAAGGGTTTCAACCTGCACAGAAACGTTATGCTACGCGACGGACCAATCCGCGCATTGCAGGTTGTCCCGCCGGTGACACAACCGCCCTACGGCGACACTGATCCCAAGACGCTTTATACGTGGCTGGAAGAATACGAAGCCAAAACTGGAGGCCGGGCGGTGGCCTTCGCCCATAATGGAAACCTGTCGAACGGGTGGATGTTCCCAACCGAAGATACATACCACGGCGGCAAGGTTGACGAAGAATACGTCCAAAACCGTGCAAAATGGGAACCTCACTACGAAGTCACGCAAATTAAGGGAGATGGCGAGGCACACCCGTATCTCAGCCCAGAAGACCCCTTTGCCGACTATGAGAATTGGGATGTTGGCAACCTCGATATCACCGAATTGAAAACCGAAGACATGCTGGCGGGCGAGTATGCGCGCGAAGCGCTGAAGCGCGGCCTGATGTTGGAAGAAAAGTTCGGCGTGAACCCCTATAAGTTCGGCATGGGTGGCGCAACCGACAGCCATACCTCGCTGGTGACAGCAGAAGAAGATAACTTTTTTGGGAAATCTGTCAGCGTGGAACCGTCGCCCACACGGATAGAACATCCCTTCATTGCCAACGATTTAGGCGAAATACCCGGCGATCTGCTTGTTGCTTCGGGCTACACCGCTGTCTGGGCCACCGACAACACACGCTCGGCCATTTTCGACGCATTCAAGCGTAGGGAAACCTACGCTACTACGGGCCCTCGGATCGGTTTGCGCTTCTTTGGTGGATGGACGTTTGACGACACGGACCTTGAAACCCGCTTCCTTGCTGATGTTGGCTATACCAAAGGCGTCCCCATGGGCAGCGACCTGCGCCCGCGTGAGAGTGATGGGGCGCCGAAATTCCTGATCGGTGCCCTGCGCGACCCGATCGGTGCAAATCTGGATCGAGTACAGGTTGTCAAAGGTTGGCTGGATGCTGACGGCGCGTTGCAGGAAAAGGTCTATAACGTCGCCTGGTCCGATGACCGGGCGCTGGACGCGGATGGCAACCTGCCCGAGGTCGGCAATACCGTAGATATAGAAACCGCAAGCTGGAGCAATACAATCGGTGCGTCCGAGTTGATCACTGTTTGGACCGATCCGGATTTCAACCCGAGTGAACGGACGTTTTATTATGTCAGAGTCTTGGAAATTCCGACCCCGCGCTGGGTGTTATACGACAAGTTGCGGTTTGGCATTGATCTCCCGGAAGAGGCACAGTTGATCCATCAGGAACGGGCCTATTCGTCGCCGATCTGGTACACCCCCGGCGAATGACCTGCCCATCGTCCAAAGTTCTTCCGGGCATGGAAAATCATCTTCGAAAGAGCAGCACAGTGTTGGAATATAATGGAAATACGCTGTGATCACGTTTGACTTTTCAACAGGCCCGCCTCTACGATTGAGGTGGGTCTGAACGTATCTTCGGAACGGTTAATGCGTATTTTGAAAGAACCCCTGCTCCACTTCATTTTGATCGGCGCCGCCATCTTTGGCTGGTTTGCCATAGTAGGCCCAAAGAACGAAAACGATGAGCCGGGCGATGCAATTGTCATCGACGACGCGGACGTCGCATTTTTGGTTACGCGCTTTGAAACAACATGGAAGCGCCCGCCCCAAGAGGATGAGAAAAAGGCTCTGATCGACGCCATGGTGCGCGAAGAAATTCTTGTACGCGAGGCCCGCAAACTTGGGCTGGATCGTGGGGATCAGGTTGTTCGGGCTAGGCTGGCCCAAAAAATGGACTTCCTGGCAGACGCAATTGCCATTTCGGTAGACCCTGAGGATTCAGTGCTTGAGGCTTACGTTGCAGCGAATCCGGCGCGTTTTACAATACCTCCGCAGTTGGCATTCGAGCAGGTGTTTCTCGGCGCGCAGCCGGTGTCAGAACAAGTCGACACAGCGCTTGCCGCGCTACAGTCAGGCGCGGATTGGTCCGAGATCGGCATTCAATCACTTATGCCCAGATCAATGCCGCCATCGGCTCCAAAGGTTGTGGACACAACATTTGGGCCGGGATTTTCGGCGGCGCTTGCCAATTTGGAAGCCGGGATCTGGACGGGCCCAATCCCATCAGGATACGGGCAGCATCTGGTCCGAATTACAGAAACCTACCCAGAATCTATGCCACCTCTGGCAGACATCCGGGAGGCGGCATTGGTTGCCTGGCGCAGGGACATGGCCAAGGAATTGGCACAGGCGCACTACCAAAGCCTTGCTGCGCAATACCGGGTTGAAATACCGGAGGGCAGTGAATGAGGGTGCTCATTTGCCTGATGATGGCGATCTGGCTGACCTTTGCCCCAAAACCCGGAAATACCCACGCGCTTGATCCCGGGTATTTGGACCTTCGGCAACTGACACAGAACACCTGGCAAGTGTTGTGGCGCGTACCCGATGTGAATGGCCAGCCCATGCGGATCGACGCATCTCTGCCTATGGTCTGCACCCCTGCCCAGGGACCACAACCGATCTTCGACTCGGTCGCTTGGGTCACTTCGTGGGTTACACTGTGTAAAACCGATCTGATGGGCCACCCGATCACGATCAAGGGGCTTGAAGGTCAAAATAACGACGTCCTGCTGCGCGTTCAGCCGCTGAAGTCAGCAATTGCAACATTGCGTTTTACTCCAGCGGAACCCACGGTGCTGCTGCCCCAAAACCCAAACACATGGTCCGTATTCACCAACTATTTCTGGTTGGGGTTTGAACATATTCTGGAAGGCTGGGACCACCTTTTGTTTGTCTTCGCCCTATTCATTCTCGTGCGCAATCCGTGGAGGCTGGTTGGCGCGGTCACTGCCTTTACAGTCGCACATTCGGTTACACTGGCACTGGCAACATTGGGCGTTCTGCGCGTTCCGGCAGCCCCGGTCGAGGCGATCATCGCCTTGTCGATCCTGTTCCTGGCGCTGGAAATTCTGAAACACAGGGACGGACAATTCAGGTTGTCCGAGCAATATCCCTGGATTGTCTGCTTTTGTTTTGGCCTTTTGCATGGGCTCGGCTTTGCAGGGGCCTTGTCCGAGATCGGCTTACCCTCTCAGGATATTCCGGCCGCGCTGCTTGCTTTTAATCTGGGGGTTGAGGCCGGTCAGCTCATCTTTGTTACAAGCCTGTCGCTGGGAATTTACCTGTGGCGTCAAGTGACACGTTTTGAGTCATCCCAGCTGATCGGGCCCGCCAGATCAATTACAGGTTACGCCATTGGTTGCGTATCGGTCTATTGGCTGGTCGAACGCGTCAGTGGATTTTAGTGATTAACCTAAACGTTTACCTGACAGCCGATTTAGGCGCCGCTGCACCAGCGAATTTTTCGATTACGCACAACAAAGCAGCAATTCGGAAGCTCCAATTTAACCCAAAACGCTTGGGTACACAGCTGACATACCCTTTGGTCACAAGAAAGTAGTCGGATTTTTTTGACCGGCTAATTTATCTCGGCTTCACATATGGGCGTAACTCCGCTTGAAAACTTGTGGGACGTTGTAGAGCCAAGTGATGACTCGCAGATTTTCGAAGTCTTGACCGTCGATACGTCAGCCAAGGAGAGTATCGAAGGGCAATCGACTTGTTCATCGTTACGGCCATCGGCAGCTTTAAAGTGGTGGACGTTGAACGAAAAGACATTGCCGAACTGCACCACAAGTTCCGGGACAAACCCTATCAGGACAATCGGACATTGGGCGTATTGTCCAATATGCAATCTAACGGAAACCTGGGGTTAGCGGCCTGACGGATCAACCCCCTGCCGCCAGGTCCCAAAATACCGCGAAAAGAAACGGGAACGGTTTCTGAGCCAAGATGAGTTGCAACGACTCGGGCAGGTTTTGACAGACGCGGAACGGGACGGCTCGGCGTCACCCTTTGCTTCCATAGTGCTTCCAGTGGTGTTGGTGCAAAGCAAAGGGCCTCGCGCGATGCGAGTCTAAGTGCTTGATATCTGATTGGAAAGTTTGGTTGCGGGAGCAGGATACCAACGATGTTTGCAGTCTCTGCTCTACAGTACCGCATAGGCGCAATTCACATTCTTGCTCAGGTTCTTCTTAGTCGCGTGATATGTGTCGAGACTGTTGCACTTATGCACTATCGTCCGCTTCGCACTGGCAAACGGACATCCGACAGAAACAGTCAGGTGACCGCTTCGAGTCCAAAGCCGACAATCGGATCCCGTGGTTAAGACCAGCAGGCAAGGCCAATGTTCCGAGTTGCTTAGTTCATAGGGCTGACCGCGTGCAGTCTCCAAGAATTTGGAACGCCCTTCAACTCGTGCTCACCGTGGTCCTGAAACTCGAACGGCGCACCGAGCATCAGTTGCCGCGTGAGATCGGAGGCTAAAACCTGTCCTTCCTGGGCTTGGCCCATCACCCGAGCGGCTATGACCACGCCAAGGCCGCTGATATCCTCGCCGCGGATTTCAATCTCACCAGTGTGAGCGCCGAATCGTGCGTTAAGGTCGATTGCAGATAATGCTTCTCGTAAAGAACCAGCGCAGGCCAGCGCACTTGTAGGAGAACTGAACGTCGCGAGCACGCCGTCGCCGGTGAATTTCACCAGATGACCGCCGTGTCGAGAGATCTGGTTTGCGCAGATGTCATCGTGGCGGTTCAGCAGGTCGCGCCAACTTTCATCACCGATGCGTGCTTGTTGCGAGGTGGACGCGACAAGATCTGAGAACAGAACGGTAGCAAGGGTGCGCTTGGGTTGGATCGTCGCCGGTGTTTCGCCGGTAACAAACTCGACGATTGCGGCCGCATAGCTGTCCACGTCGCCTTCCCATGGCACATGCTCGTGGCCGGGTATGGTTTTGTATTCAGTGGATGGCATCAAACGCAGAAAATCCTGGGCGCAATCAGCCCCGTTGGGTTCTTCGAATTCGCGATGTATGACCAAAGTAGGTTGTGAAATAGAAGGCAGCAATTCCCGGATATCTATCCGGGCAGCCAATTCGAACAGGTTGGCGACTGTAATAGGGGTCGCGCTCATCCTTTGGAAATGCGCCCATGCTTCCTGAGCTTCAGCATCGTCCTCACTTGGGCCGAAAGCCGAGAATGGGTGAGGTTTATAGAGCTTCCCCCAATTCTCGCGGAACTGTTTCAACGCGATTTTTAGGCTTTCAGGGGTCAGGTAACCGCGAGTTAGACGGCCTTGAGCGTACCCACCGCACAAAGCCAGGCGTTCGACGCGCTCGGGGCGCATCGCGGCATAGACACTGGCAAGTGAGGCCCCCTCGGAGAAAGCAATGACCGTGGCTGAGGTCATTTCAGTGACATCCATCACAGCCTCTATATCCATGACGCGCTCTTCAAGGGTTGGTGTCCCCTGAATGCGGTCTGACATGCCGTTACCGCGCTTGTCGAAGGTAACCAATCTTCCTACCGAGCTGAGAGCTGTCATCCACTGCAGATAGCCCGGATTTTCCATGGACGCTTCCAGATGCGAAATCATTCCGGGGACCAACACAAGATTGCGCGGCCCATCGCCCCAAACTTGATAGGCGATGGATAGCCCGTCGCTTTCGGTGAAAAGGGTCTCCACATTGGCAGTCATGCGCCTCTCCCAGTCGTTCTCTGGCCAATCCTCCGCCCATGTTTTCAATGTGGTTCGCGACGGAGCCAGCGCATGATCATATTGAAGTTCGAATGGTCTATCGGTCAATGATCTCTTTGGTTGAGCGTAACGTGCGTCATGCCTGGATTGTAATAATCAGGTTAAGAAAACTGGAAGTCTGCATTTCCGCATAGCAGACATCGGCGCTCCTCATTGTAAACTCTCGAATGTCTGCAAAGAGCCCGAAGCAGACTCCAGTTCACGACACCAGACCAACTCACGTTCAATAATTT
>NZ_CYUD01000016.1 GCF_001458295.1 Ruegeria denitrificans | reverse complement strand
ACTGCACTTTGGCACATTCGATGCCGGTGGAGCAGGAGCCACCCACCTCATCCGCAATGGGCCGACTGCGATCGGGAGCTGAAGCGATCCTGAGCAGATGCTGCACTGCCTCCGATGTCCACAACGAGCCCAAAGCAGACAAATGGTAAAATAGGCTTCGTTGACCGCGGGCGCCCAGTGTCTGAGAAAGTCTTGTGTCAAGCTGGAGCAGCGAATATTGCTTCGAACTTGCGATTTCGCCTCAGCTTCTGCCCACTAAAGCGGGCGACATTATTGCCGACAGAAGCAACAAAAGATTTTTTGCATCTAACTGTATGAAATATGATGAATAAGCTCAGCTGAGCAGAAAAAATTTACAAAAAAGCCCGCCAATGGTGAATAAGTTTACAAAATTTTATTTCAAATCCAGTAATTTGTTGTGAAATTTTCATTCGGCTTTCCATTATTGAATTGCACATAAGTGCGCTTTCGTCTGCTGGAAGAGGAGCCAAACGACGAAAGAAAGGGAAATGGGAGGAATTAATGACCAATAAATCTGTCACACGCCGCGGCGTGTTGAAGTCTGGTGCCGTTGCAAGTACCGGTCTGGCCCTACCTACGATCTTCACGGCTTCGTCGGCTGCTGCTTACACCAATGAACCTACCGGAGGGTCAGTAACCCTGGGCTTCAATGTTCCCCAGACCGGGCCTTATGCCGAAGAGGGTAACGACGAGCTGCTGGCGCAACAGCTGGCAGTCGAACATCTCAACGGTGAGGGAGATGGTGGTTGCTTGAACACTTTCACGTCGAAGGCGCTGAAGGGTAATGGCATACTTGGAAAGAAGGTCGAGTTCGTCACTGGCGATACCCAGACCAAGTCAGACGCCGCACGTGCATCTGCAAAGTCGATGATCGAAAAAGACGGCGCGATCATGATCAACGGCGGATCGTCCTCGGGCGTGGCTGTTGCGGTTCAGGGCCTTTGCCAAGAAGCAGGTGTGATCTTTATGGCAGGTCTGACCCATGCCAACGACACGACTGGTAAAGACAAGAAGGCCAATGGTTTCCGCCATTTCTTCAACGCATATATGTCGGGTGCAGCGCTTGCACCGGTGCTGGCCGCGGAAATGGGCAAGGAGCGCCGCGCCTATCACCTGACGGCCGACTACAACTGGGGCTGGACACAGGAAGAGTCGATCGTCGCTTCGACCGAAGCCTTGGGATGGGAAACGGTCAACACTGTCAAAACACCACTCGCGTCAACAGACTTCTCGTCTTATATCACACCGGTTTTGAACTCAGGCGCAGATGTTCTGGTTCTGAATCACTACGGCGGCAACATGGTGAACTCGCTGACCAACGCGATTCAATTCGGCCTGCTAGACAAAGTTGCCAACGGTAAGGACTTTAAGATTGTCGTGCCGCTGTATTCGGAGTTGATGGCCGCTGGTGCAGGCGAGAACATCAAAGGCGTGCTGGGTTCGATGAACTGGAACTGGCAGCTGCAGGATGAAGGAACCAAAGCCTTTGTGAAGTCCTTTGGTGAGAAGTATGGCAAGCCGCCGTCCAACTCTGCACAGACCTGCTATGCACAAGTTCTTCTTTATGCTGATGCATGTGAGCGTGCTGGCACATTCAATCCGTGCGGCGTTGTTGAAGCCCTAGAAGACTTCGAGTTCGACGGCTTGGGCAATGGTCCGACCTGGTATCGCGGCGCGGACCACCAGTGCTTCAAAGACGTGCTGGTCGTTCGTGGGAACGAGAATCCGACCAACGCCTATGACACTCTGGAAATCGTCGAAGTTACGCCACGCGCGCAGGTTGAGTACGATCCAGAGCACCCGATGTTCGCTGGTGGTGCACTGGGTGAGTGTAACTCGGGCGCATAAGGCCTCGTGTCTAAGTCTGGCTGCTAAAATGGTGGCCAGACATCTGCAACAGGGCTGATCCTGTTACGCCACTCAATTCACACTGACCAACCCTGAGGTGGGGCCAATGGACGCCATCCTATTGCAAATTTTGAACGGTCTGGACAAAGGGTCGGCTTATGCGTTGATTGCGCTGGGGCTGACACTTATTTTTGGAACGCTCGGCGTTGTGAACTTTGCCCACGGGGCACTGTTCATGATCGGTGCGTTCTGCGCCGTTACTCTGCAAAAGCTCATGAACCTGAGCTATGTGACCATCGACGAGAGCCAAACCGATTTTCTGGGCAACCCGCTGAAGGTTGAAACCCCCTATATCGAGGCTTGGTTTGGCCCAGAGTTTGGTGCGACGATCATCGATTGGTCTGTTCCGCTGGCAATCCTGTTTGCGATCCCGATCATGCTGTTGGTGGGCTATGTAATGGAACGCGGGCTGATCAAGCATTTCTACAAGCGCCCGCACGCTGACCAGATCCTTGTCACTTTTGGATTGGCAATCGTCTTGCAGGAAATCGTGAAGTATTTCTTCGGGGCCAACCCGATCCAAACGCCACCACCTGACGCGTTGAGTGGATCTATCGACCTTGGCACAATGATCGGCTTCGATCCCAACGCGATCATCTATCCGATCTGGCGTCTGGTTTACTTCGGATTTGCCGTCGCAATAATTGGTGCCGTCTTCTCATTCCTGCAGTTTACGACGTTTGGCATGGTCGTGCGCGCCGGAATGGCGGACCGCGAGACCGTAGGCTTGCTGGGAATCAATATCGACCGGCGTTTTACTATCATGTTCGGTATCGCTGCCGCAGTGGCTGGTTTAGCCGGTGTAATGTACGGGCCGCTCAATCCACCAAATTATCACATGGGGATGGATTTTCTGGTCCTTAGCTTCGTTGTGGTTGTTGTTGGCGGCATGGGTTCATTGCCCGGGGCCGTGCTGGCCGGCTTTCTACTGGGCATTCTTGAAAGCTTTGCCTCTACGACTTGGGCTACCACCACAATCCCCGGAATCAACCAAATCATCATCTACCTTGTTGCCATTATCGTGCTGCTGACTCGCCCGCGCGGGTTGATGGGACGCAAAGGCGTGATGGAGGAATAATCGATGTTGGGACTGAACAAGAAAGACACCAGCCTTCTAATCATCGTCGGCCTTCTTACACTGCTGGCCCCCTTCATCCTGAACCCATTCCCTGAAGGGAGCGCTATGGCGCAGTTTAACGCGGGTTACCCGGACTTGATGCAGCGCTTCGTCATCTTTGGCATCTTAGCCATTGGGTTCAACATCCTGTTCGGTCTGACCGGATACCTGTCCTTCGGTCACGCAGCCTTTCTGGGCGTGGGGTCGTATTCGGCCGTGTGGATGTTCAAGCTGCTGAGTTACAACATCATCCCGGCTATCGCGCTCAGCGTTGTGGTCGCTGGCCTATTCTCGCTATTGATTGGGTTTGTCAGCCTGCGCCGGTCAGGTATCTATTTCTCTATCCTGACACTAGCCTTTGCACAGATGAGTTTTGCGCTGGCCTATTCGGTGCTGTCGAACCCCAAGTTCAACCTGACCAACGGGGAAACCGGTCTGCAGGTATATGCCGACGATCCCCAAATTCTGCAGGGAGCCAATGCACCGGATCTGCCGCATCTCTTCGGCCTGCCGATGCGCGCGACCTACACCATGGATGTCGGCGCGTGGAGTTTTGACTTCAACGCGGGTTACTACCTGTGCGCAGTAATCATGATGGTTGTGTTCTATCTTTCGATCCGCATTTTCCGCTCACCATTCGGAATGATGCTGCGCGCAGTGAAATCGAACCAGCAGCGGATGAACTATACGGGCTTGAACTCCAAACCCTATACATTGGCGGCCTTTGTGATCTCGGGCATGTATGCCGGTCTGGCCGGTGGGCTGATGGCCGCGATGGACCCGTTGGCAGGGGCTGAGCGTATGCAGTGGACCGCTTCGGGTGAGGTGGTTCTGATGACCATCCTTGGCGGCACAGGCACGTTGATCGGTCCTGTTCTGGGCGCTGGCTTCATCAAGTATTTCGAGAACATCTTCTCTAAGATTAACGACAACGTCCTGCACGGCTGGTTCGCCTTCCTGCCGGACGGGCTGGAAGACGCGGTGGTGTTCCTGATCCACCCGTTCATCGGCAAAGGCTGGCACCTGACACTGGGCATCCTGTTCATGCTGGTGGTGATCTATCTGCCGGGTGGCCTTGTTGAAGGCGGGCAACGGCTGTTGAACCGCTTGAAGCGCAAGAAAACTGGTACTGACGATGCACCGTCGGGCAAAACGGAACCGGCGGAGTAAGGGGCGGACCATGGCAATTCTAAGAGTCAAAGATGTCAGCAAGCGCTTCGGTGGCCTTAGGGCGCTGACGGATGTGAACCTTAATGTCGAGGAGAACACGGTTCACGCAATCATCGGACCTAACGGGGCCGGCAAATCGACCTTGCTGAACTGTCTGGTAGGCAAGCTGATGCCGGACACCGGTTCGGTATTGTTCGACAACAGCTCGGTGCTGGGTCTTGAACCCTTCCAAATCAACCAGATGGGCATCAGCCGCGTATTTCAGACACCAGAGATTTTCGGGGAACTGACGGTGATGGAAAACATGCTGATCCCCATCTTTGCGATGCGGGATGGCGCGTTCCGGATGCATGCCTATGAGACAATCGCCAATGAAAAGGCCGTAGTCGAACAGGCCGAGGCGATGTTGGAAGAAATGAACATGGCCGACAAGCGCGAGATGAGCGCTGCCTCGCTGTCGCGTGGCGACAAGCGGCGGCTTGAGATTGGCATGTGCCTCAGCCAAAATCCGCGGCTATTGCTGCTGGACGAACCCACGGCGGGTATGGCGAGGGCGGACACCAACAACACAATCGACCTGCTGAAACAAATTAAGGATGAGCGCGACATTACCATCGCAATCATCGAGCATGACATGCATGTGGTCTTCAGCCTTGCCGAACGCATCACTGTTCTGGCTCAGGGCGCACCTTTGGTTGAAGATACTCCTGAAAACATCCGCGGAAACCCTAAGGTTCGCGAAGCCTATCTAGGCGAGGCTGCGTAAGGAAAAGCTATGAACGAGAAACCTGACTTTTCAAAAAACGCCAATTTGGCCAGCACTGCCCCTGCGTTTCTCTCCGTTTGGGATATGCACTCCTACTATGGAGAAAGCTATATCGTGCAGGGCGTCAGCTTCAACGTACACGAAGGCGAGATTCTTGCTCTTCTTGGACGTAATGGCGCAGGAAAAACCTCGACACTCCGTTCGATCGCAAGAGTCGGAGAGCCTGAGGTAAGGCACGGCGAAATCTGGCTGGATCATCAGCCGCTACACAAAATGACAAGCTACGAAGCGGCGGCGGCAGGTTTGGGCCTAGTGCCTGAAGACAGACGAATAATTCCCGGTTTGACCGTCGAAGAAAATTTACAGCTCGCTCAGATTGCACCGCCAATCGGATGGTCACTGGATCGACTTTATGAATTGTTCCCGCGTTTGGGAGAGCGTCGGAAACAAGAAGGAATTACACTGTCAGGAGGCGAGCAACAAATGCTGTCGATCGCCAGAGCCCTGGCCAGAGACATTAAGGTCCTACTCTTGGATGAACCATATGAGGGTTTGGCGCCTGTCATCGTCGATGAGATCGAAAAAACTCTTATTCACGTCAAGCAACAGGGTATGACCACGATCATTGTAGAGCAGAACGCCGTACGAGCTTTGGAGTTGGCGGACCGTGCGATTATACTAGATACCGGGACCATCGTATTTGACGGTGCGGCGAAAGAGGTGCTTGAAGACACCAAACTTCGTGAGGAATATCTGGCGATCTAGCTCACATTTTCCACGGTAATCAGACCAAAAGGGCAGGTTTGGAACGTGTCCAAAGCTTTTGTTTGCTTCAGATGTAAGTCTACTGACTTGCGCGAAAAGGACCAATTGAAACCGCGGAGTCGAGTAATCAAACCCGGCAGCCGAAGACCTGAAGAATCTCACAAATTTTCATGATAATTTTGCCCGCTTTGTCCGCGTTGCTGTCATATGATGGATGCTCCCGTTCGACTGCCGATCAATGTCTGCTTCAAGGAAGCTGCGTTGCGGCGCTCGGCCTGATGGTCAAGGTCGGCTATGGGCCGTTCAAATCGATGGCGAGTGGTTCTTGAACCGAAATGCTGCGCTGCACCTGAGGTCTGGAAAGAGCCCACTTTCACAAATGCTGCGCTACACACCAATGTCCGCATTTCAGTAAGGAGCAGGCAGAGGCAAATCTTTGACCTCTGCCTTGTCGGTTCACTTGTTGAAAAACTCGGCCACAGCATCGGTCGACGCTTTCACGGCCTCGGGCTTGTAGCAAAAATCGACATGGCTGATCCGTGACTTCACTCGGTCTCCAATATTGCAAACGCAGCGAATGGCCGGTCTGACGGGCCGCGCCGCAGCAACTTCAAGGTCGGTCAAAGGTCCAGTATGGGCCGTAGGCGATGATAGCTGTGTACCGCATGGGCTTGCGGACTTGGCCATAACGCGCTGTACTACTTTGTGGTACTCTGCCCGAGAAAAACGAGGCCAACTGTTTGCGCTCAAGCCCGAACCTTCCTCCGCTTCTATCGCTTCGTGCTTTTTTAGCTGTTGCGAGGCTCTTGAGTTTTCGAAATGCCGCGGATGAATTGCTGATATCGCAAAGTACGGTCAGCCATCACATTCGGCAGCTTGAAGCAATGCTCGGATCGCCGCTTTTCGCACGGCATGCCCGCAGCATCTCTTTAACACCTGAAGGGAAGCGTTATCTCGTCGAAATCAATGCCGCATTCCGTACGATCACGGATGCGACTGCAGAGCTTCGGGCCGAAGCTGGGCGGGAGACGCTTCGCGTCACAGCGCTGCCGTCCTTCTGCTCAATGTGGCTCATGTCGCGTCTTGCCTCTTTTTCGGATGCGCACCCAGGGATTGACATTGAACTTGACCCAACACTCGAGATTGTCAGCTTTGCTCGCGACGAGGCTGATCTGGGCGTGAGGTTCGGAATCGGCCCTTGGAACGGTGTGGATGCCCGGCTGCTGCACGTCGAAAAAATTGCCCCCATTGCACATTCTGGGCGAACCCTTCCGCTCACAGACCTGTCTGACGAACAACTTCTCATGAGCCGTAAGGAGCAGGAATGGCAGTCTTGGGCGGAGTCGCGCGGAATTGATATAGCTGGCGCGAAACGGATGCCGCTCAATGACTATAATGTGGTGATCCAAGCCGCGATCGACGGCGGAGGTGTAGCGATCGGTCGTAAGTTACTCGTTGAAACACTCGTGCGTGAAGGTCGGCTCACTTGGCTCGCAGAACCCGAGACAGTAGACGTAGGTCTCGGCTATTGGCTGGTAAGCGCAGAAGGACGCCCTTTCACCCGAGCAATGTCGCTATTCGCTGAATGGCTCACCGTGGCTTTTGCGGAAACAGGTTTTTGAGCCTTACCACCAAGCGATCTATTTAATCGATCACATAAACGCCTCCTTCGAATTGGTAAGAGATCAAGCGCCAAATTACGTTCCTCCTTGTAACCGAAAGGAGGACTCCATGACTAAAGCGCGACCCGAAAACTGCCCAACGCACGGCCAAAAGGACCTGTTTTCAAATCTCGTCGATTGCGGGCCCGCGGCAGACAAGTTTGACGCGTCTGTCGAACTCGGCCTGTTACCCCGCCTCGTCGTTGCGGGCTTTCACGCATTGACAACTCGTAAGACACGACAGGCACTGAAGGGTCTCGAGCGCGTTCGTTTGCGCGACATCGGCTTGGACCCAGACGATATTGATAGAGCAGTCCAAGAAACCGCTGACCAGGCCTCCGAAGAATTCGCGCGCCGGTTACACGGTCGCTGGCATTCCGCCGATCATGTGGCTGGAAGCCTCAACGCTGAGATCAACTGCCTTGCGTGCGCCGGAAGGAGGCAGTGATGAGCCTAAGCAAACCTTCCGCATACAAGAGCCAGGTCACACGCCGAACAATGCTGCAGTTGACCGTGGCAGGCGCGTTCAGCGCGAGCCTGCGACCATCCCCGAGCTTTGGAGAGACCAACATGACCCAACCGATTCCTGCCGTGCCGGCCGATACCACCTTTGATGGCACCTGGCCTTTTCCCGCACGCTACAACTACGCGCCCGGTTACGCCGCCCACTACGTTGATGTCGGCGAGGGGCCCGAGACTCTGCTTTTGCTGCATGGCGAACCAACCTGGAGCTACCTTTTCCGGCACCAGATCGCCACGTGGTCGCGCCATCATCGGGTCGTGGCGATTGACCATATGGGCTTGGGCAAGAGTGCCACGCCAAGCGATCGAACCTACTGGCTGCAGGACCATATCGACAATCTGGAGGCGGTCGCTCTTGCCCTCGACCTGCGCGACGTGACCCTTGTGATGCACGATTTCGGTGGGCCAGTGGGTATGGGATTCGCAATCCGCCATCCGGACCGGGTAAAACGAATTGTTTCAGTCAACGGGCCAACGCCGTTCGGCCAGGCCGATCTGATTGACCGGCTGGTTGCGAATGCTGGCGAGGCCGCTTGGTTTCAGTGGATCCTGAAAGCGCAAGATGACGGCACTCTGGAACCGCTTCTCGGCCAGCTTGATTACACGATCCTGTCCACACTGAAGTTGAACGGTTTCGAAGACGTCTCAATCGTCACGGACACTTGGCTCAACGCCTATCGGGCGCCATTCCCAACACCGGCAGAAGCTGCCGGTGCTATTGGATGGGCTAAGGGGTTTGCGACCGGGGCGCATAAGTTCGAAGAACCGGACGCGGCGGCCCGAAAGGCGATCAGTGCGAAACCAGCACTCGCGATCTGGGGGGAAGAAGACCGCACGCTGCATGCAAAGCACTTTCTTCCACTGTTCGAGGCGGTGTTTCCGAACGGCAAAATTCAGCGCCTGCCGGGTGCTGGCCATTACAGCCCTGAAGACGCCCCGCGTGAAGTGACGGATCAAGTGCTGTCTTTCATCGGCTAAACGAGATCTGCGGTTACTCCGCTTCGATTGGGTAGCCGCAGACTACGGCCATTGAACGACGGAGCGGATTTCCGTGAAAACAGCAAAAACCCTCTGACGATCCAAGGTACTGAATACTCCTGTTGGCCTTGAGCTGAATTAGTTATTGGGCGCAAGAAAAGGAAAAGCAGCATCGCCCCGCCGAGCAGTTATGGAAAAAATGCTGCGCTCTTCTCGAATGGCTGCTCTTGAGAAGCCAGCCAGTGAATTCCGGAAAACCGTGAATGTCGGCCCTGGGCCGTTTCAAATTTTAGCTTACTGATTGAAAGGGTAAGTTCTTCAGACACCGAATTTATCAGCAGGGTACTCTGCCTATCAAATCCCTCAATGCCATCCGCGCTCCCTTTCGCGAAGTTGCACACGTGTAGGGAAAGCGTGGCTTCAAAGAGATTTCGCTGTGAGGGGCCGAAGCCCCTGACAGATGTTTGTGTTTACCAGGTTGAATTCGGATCGACTTTGAACAGATGCTCCATGAACACGCGAGTACCGGCCTGCAACTTGTCCGCGCGCGCGTGGTCGCGTTGTAGTTCGGCCGGAACCACATTCCATGTGATCGGTTCAACGCCTGCTTCGATCATGCGGCGCATGCCGTTTTCGTGGCTGAGCTGGGTGATCGAGCCAACGGCGTCTTCCGGTACATAGACGTCATATCCGGCCAGTTCGGCCTCGATCGCGGGATAGGCCAGACAGACATCTGTCCAGAAACCACCCATAATCAGCTTTGTCCGGCCCGTTGCTTCGACCGCAGCGACAAATTCAGGTTCCTCCCAGGCGTTGACATTTGTCCGGTCGACAAAGACCGCGTTTGGGGCCAGTTCGCGCAGGTCTTCGATCATCGGGTTATAACCGTTCAGCCCCACAGCTACATGGCTGAATATGATCGGGATGTCATAGATAACGGCGGTCTTGATCAGACCTGTGGTGTTGTTGATCAGCTCTTCATGGTCGATGTTTTTGACCCCGGCCAAAATCGGCGGCTGGTAGTCGATCAGGATCAGCGCCGAGTTGGTTGGCGACAGAAACGGGTCTTCGTCAGCGGCACGGATCGGTGTGCCCTGATAGCCTTCCGGATATGTCGCGATGCCATTCACTGTTTTGATCATCGGGGATTCCGCCAGTACCGGCAGCGCTGTGGCGGCAATAGTCAGGCACAGGACCGCAGAGAGCGGCTTTAGCAAAGTAATCATGAGAGTGTCTCCTTTGGTCATCGGTCTTAGGCGTGCACGTGCTCAGCGATAAGCTGCGCGACCGAGGGACCGGGGCCGACAAGCTCCAGAACGTTGCGATCCGGGTCGCGAATGAAGATGGTTTTGGTGCCGCGAAACTCTCGGCGACCTGTGATGGCGATGCGGTTTTCGGCAACAAAGGCTTCGGTTGCTTCGGCGTCCTTTACCTTGACGGCCAGATGGGTGATGCCGGGGTATTTCTCGGTGTCGTCCATCAGGACGTTTTCGCCCGCTTTTGCGGTCGCCGGGCCGAGCAAGTTGATGTTGATCCCAGACGGGTGCAGCATCACCAGTGGATGGCCTTTGTCAAAGCCCCCGTCTGCGATCAATTCGAACCCCAACAGCTCATAGAAGGCGACGGATGCATCGCGATTGCTGATGCGGATGCCGATGTGATCGAAGTTTTTGATGTCCAACATGATTTGACCTTTCCTTTTCTTGCAAGAAAGGTATTTATGCTTGTAATGAACTTTAATAGCTCAATTGGAATAACATCTATTCCTAATGGATCATAATAAGGATCTCTTCGACGGCATGGTTCTGTTCTGCACAGTGGTGGAGCAGGAAGGTATGAGTGCAGCCGCAAAGCTTTTGGGCCATACGCCCAGCCATGTCAGCAAAGAGATCGCGCGGCTTGAAGAGCGGCTTGGTACCCGGCTCTTGAACCGGACGACCCGCCGGATCAGCCTGACGGAATCCGGACGCATATACTACGAAAACGCCCGTCGGATTGTTGATGATACCCGCGCTGTGCAGGACCGATTGCATTCGGTCGGCGACCGGCCATTTGGAGAATTGCGGATGAGCGTGCCTGTGGTTTTCGCCCACGGGTGGCTAAATGACTGGCTGCCCGAATTTCTCCAGCGATACCCCGAAGTTGATCTGAACATCGACGTGTCCGAGCGTCGTGCCGACATGATCGGTGAAGGGATCGACTTGTTGGTACGCATCGGCGATTTGTCCCCGTCCGACCTGATCGTCCGCGAGATTTTTTGCACGCAAGGTTTTACGGTAGCCTCGCCCGCCTATCTGAAACGAAAGGGCACTCCGTGTCACCCCAATGACCTCAAAGACCACGAACTGATTGATTTCTCGTTTCACGGGGTTACACAAAACTGGACCTATCCAGGGCCAGACGGAGATGTGATTTCGGTGCCAATTGCGCCGCGCGTTCGATGCAACGACGCTCATACCGAAAAGGTGCTGGCCCTTGCCGGTTGTGGGATTACCCGTCTGCCAGAGCTTTCTTGTAAGGCCGAACTGGATTCCGGGGCTTTGGTAGCAGTTTTGCCCGATTTCCGCGCACCGTCGATCGGGGTCAGCGTGATCTATGCCAGTCGCAACAACCTGCCCGCAAAGGCCCGTGCCATGATCGACTTTCTGGTTGAAAAGAGCGGCTGACGTCTAGTCCTGTGGACACTCCAACCCCAATCGTTCGCGGCAAGTGGCCTGTATAATCCCTCCGATCTCGGCACGTTTAACAGTTTTTGGATCGAATCCGCCAATTCTCCACGATCTGCACCGTCTCGGCGTTCAAACCGCCCCCATGGCCCCGCACTGTGTGAGTTCGATCCTTGCCGGATTTTGCATCTGCGGCGAATGGCCGGTATCTCGGCGCGGTTGCAGCATCGAGACAGTGGGTTGATGTCGGTTCTGGGTCGTCCGCGATCGGGCGCTGAAACGATCCTGAGCAGATGCTGCACTGCTTCCGATGTCCACAACGAGCCCTCTTTGATCAATGCTGCACGGCACCCCAATGACCGTAATTCGCAGAAAACCAGACTTTGCAATCTTTGGCGGACGAGCCAATGTGGACTATCAACATCTTTCTCGGATGTTGCGGTTGCGGCCCGCTTATCCACAACAGTGGTTTCCCAACTGAATTGGTGGACATGGGACAGTTGCATAGGAACAAAAGACGCAGCAATCGCCTTCTAACGGTTTCAAGACTGCATTGCATGACTTGCATTCATAAAACCACTGGCACGAGTCAGTTGGCATTTTCTCGGTTTCAACGTGCCCACACTGAGGGCAGGTCAAAGTGCTATCGAGCACCACAGTTTGTTTTGTCATTGTCTCACATCTGCATGATTAGATAATCGTTGATTTGAGCCTCATTGAACACGATGACCCATGCCAACGCGGTAATCGCCGTGCTTCCAACAAGCCACCATTTCAGATTTACCAATGCCCCGGTTCGATGCGATACGAACCACGAAACCGCGACCAGCGCTGTAGAAATGGCGAGAACATAGTAGCTTGCCGCCGCAATTTTTCCGAATACCGCCAACCAACTGCCACCCAAGCCTAGCAACATCATGGCCAAAGGAAGAACACAGCATGTTGCAACCCCCAGAGCGGAAACCGATCCCAGGTAGCTGAGGGTCAAATATTTCTTCATCTTTCGCTCCCTGGGTAGGCGATTTGATAGTGTTGAGGCACCGGCATTCAGTGCGTATAACTCCTGTAGTAACTACAGGATCAAGTGGAGGCACTTCACATGATTGCGATAGGTGAGGCTTCCCGGCAAAGCGGGGTCGGCATAGAAACCATCCGCTACTACGAACGCGAAGGTATCGTACCAAGACCCGCACGAGCTCTGAACAATCGTCGCCTCTATTCAGCAAACGATGTGGGAAGACTTCGATTTTTGAAGAAGTGCCGCGACCTAGGGTTTTCTCTATCTGACGCAAAGGTGCTTTTAGAGTTGTCAGAAGGAAGTGCTGAAGATTGCCGTTCAGTGAAAGAATTGGCCGAGGCACACATTGCCAGCGTTCGAAGCAAGATTGATGAGCTTAGACACCTGGAGCACGCCTTGAGTGAGCTTACGGCCAATTGTGATAGTGGTAACGTTCACTGCCCGATGCTGCAAAGACTGAGAACGGTGGATGATATCTGACTCCGGCCACTGGGCGGAAGCTCAGTATCAGAGATTTAGCCAGATCGCGTCAGACCAAGGTCTGTGGTGCGGTAAGAGATTGTAGTTCATAGTCGATTTCACGATGAGAGTGAAAGTAACTGACCTGACGATTGGCAATTGGTCGTTGTCGCGAGTGTTTCTTGCGGCCAGCATTTTCGTGATGGGTACTGCTACCGCAATCGTCGGGGTCTGGGTGTCAAATCGAATCCAGAACGCAGTCGTGCAAAACTCCGCCAACTCTGCCGCTATATATATGGAAAGCGTAGTATCCCCGCTCAGTCAGGAATTGGCACATGGCGACCGCCTCTCAGACCAGGCGAGCCTGGCGCTGGACGAGATTTTCATGACCCAGCCAATGCGTGACCGTATCGTTTCCTACAAATTCTGGAAGCAAGGCGGTGTGATTGCGCATGCCTCGGATACAGACATCATTGGAAACCGTTTCAATCCAACGGATGATCTAAGGCGGGCGTGGAACGGTGACATCTCCGGCTCTTTCGAAGAGCTTGATCATGCCGAGAGCGCCGCCGAGGCGGCATTGGGGATACCACTGCTTGAAGTTTACAGCCCCATCCGCGAACTCTGGTCCGGCGAAATCATCGCAGTTGCGGAGTTCTACGAAAGAGCTGATCAGCTGGAGTTAGACTTAGCCAAGGCCAGGCGAACAAGTTGGTTGGTCGTCGGTTCCGCATTTCTGGCAAGTACTATTGTTCTGTATGCCATCGTCGCAATTGGCGACAAAACTATTCGACGACAAGGGTCTCTTCTTAATCAACGCCTGACAGAAAGTGAGAGGATGGCTGAGCAGAATGCCCTGCTGCGGTCGCGTGTGGTCGAGGCGTCAGAAAGATATGCCACGCAAACAGATCGATTTCTCAAGAAGCTTGGTGCCGAGCTACATGACGGTCCTGCGCAATACCTGTCGCTCGCCGCCCTTAGACTGGAGGCGGCGTTTTCGAAAGAGTCCGAAAGACCAAAAGAGGCAGAGGAAATTCAGCAGTCTTTGCAAAAATCTCTTGCTGAGATTCGTGCAATATCGCGAGGGCTGTCCGCGCCAGATATCGACAGCCTGTCATTCGTCGATGTTGTAAAGAGAGCCGTAGAGGATCATGCCGAACACAGCCCGTTGCGACCAGATATTTCATTCCAAGGTAGCCAGGCCCCAGAGTTGTCATTGTCGGACAAGCTGTGCGTTTTTCGGTTCCTTCAGGAAACGCTTTCCAATGCCGCAAGATATGCTCCAGCTTCCAAGTGCACGGTTATCTCAGAGGCGCAGAACGACCGCATAGTTGTAAAGGTCAAAGACGACGGACCTGGATTTGACAGGTCAGAAGAAACCGCGTTGCGAGACGATGGTGGCCAGGGGCTTATGGGCTTGCGGGATCGGGTCGAGAGTATTGGCGGCAGGTTCGAAGTCGCATCGAGACCGGGTGAGGGCACCACCATTGCTATGACACTTTTTCCCAGAAAGTTAGGCACATCATGACTACATCTGTCGTAATAGCCGATGATCACCCGATATTCAGGGATGGTTTGCAACGCACGCTGGATGAAGCTGATGGTTTTGAAGTTTTGGCTGCTGGGTCCAGCGCTGAAGATGCAGTATCGCTGGTCGTCACGCATCAGCCGGACATAGCCATTCTTGACCTTTCGATGCCCGGTGGTGGGATAAGCGCGACACGTAAAATTGCGGCAATAGCAAATCCGCCCATCATTGCAATCTTGACGGTCTCAGAGAACAGCAGCGATGTCGCGGACGCCTTGGAGGCGGGCGCGATTGGTTACATTGTGAAAGGAGTAACCGCGAGCGAACTAACCGCTTCCTTACGCAGCATCGCCGCAGGTGAAGGGTTCGTTTCTCCGGGCTTGGCCTCGCGGGTATTGCTTCAAATCAACGCTGACACCGGCATGTCTATTAACAGCAGCATTCTCGATGACCTTACGCATCGTGAGGAAGAAATACTTAGACGTGTGGCCAAAGGACTAAGTAATCGTGAAATCGCTGATGAGTTAGACCTTCAGGAAAAAACCGTGAAGCACTACATGACGGCAATCCTGTCCAAGCTTCATGCGCGAAATCGGGTAGAGGCCGCGCTTATTGCACATGATGTTTGGAACAAGGGAGATTAACAGCGGTCTCTTTAACGACGATGGCGGCCCCTCTCAAATCAGAAGCCGCCAACGGATTATCGACTGGTGTTGCTGTTCAGTTGGTAACCGACTGTAACCTACGGCGATCAGAGGCCGTTGCGTTTCTCTCGACAACAGTCCGGTTGTACGGGTCTTTCAACTCGTAGCGCCCAAACTCGATCTCCTCTTTCCAACCATTGGCATAGTTCACTTCGATGTTGTTGCCCTGGCGTTCGATTTTCGTGGGCCGACTTCCAGCAGTGCCGCCTTGCCCAGAAGAGCGCACGTTGTCGATTGAGATGCCATTAGCCAAAGACCGAAGCCTTGAGACGTCAGCACCGGTCGCGGGGCGCTCCTCAACAGTTCGGTTCTGCGCATTCTTTCTCTCATACCTCCCGTTTTCGATCTCCTCCTTGGTTCCGTCGGCGTAACGCACTTCGATGCCGTTAGCGTTTGTTTCAACCTTTGTTATCCCAGCCGAACCCGACGGCTTGCCTCCTGCTTGAGACCGATCCTTCTTTCCGCTGCCTTTGTTGGAGCGTTTGGAGTCATCATCATCATCATTGTCGTCGCGACCACTTTTTCCTGATCCCGAATTGTCGTCACGATCATCATCTCGGTCGTCGTCGCGATCATCGTCTCTATCGTCATCACGATCATCGTCCCGGTCACCACCACGGCCGCTATTACCCGACCCCGAGTTGTCGTCGCGGTCATCATCTCTGTCGTCGTCACGATCATCATCCCGATCATCGTCGCGACCATCCCCGTCTTTCCCCTTGCCGCTCTTGGCAAAGGCATAGGACGGTTCAAAATGTAGGCGACCATCGGCATCAAACGCTGGCACATAAGGCGTAGCCGCAATCAACGAAGCCAACGCCGCGGTACTAAGAAGTTGACCCAGCTTTCTTTGAATTTTCATTTTCGCCTCCATTTCTGAGCGTCACGCTTCGTGACGTTGGAGACAGGTTACTTCTGGTTCGGCTTTTCCACATCGGGCTTAGGTCTGACGAATTTCAAGCCGAACGTCTTAGTCAAATCAGTCAAACCGATAGAGTTTTTGCGGAGCCATATGACAAGTTTAGTGGAAGTTAACCCCGTCACCCTTCAACTCGTCATCAGGTTCGAGGTGAATGACAAAGACAGAACCCGGATATAAACGATCCAGTTCTTCCTCGATGTCATTGCATATATCGTGCGCTGCGCTGACTGGCATTGTGCCGTCCACAACAAGATGAAACTCGACGAAGATGACATTTGCGGATCTGCGCCCTTTGAGGTCGTGGTACTCTAAGGCTGCGCCGAGATTTGCTTCGATTGCGTTAGAAATAGCCCGCAAGTCATGGTCCGAAAGGCTCACATCCATCAGGCCATCGATGGATGCCCGAATAACTTTCCATCCCTCCCACAAGATGTTCAGTGCAACAAGAATTGCCAGGATTGGGTCGAGGATCAACCAGCCGGTGACAAGTGCCAGTATCAGACCTGCAATGACACCAACTGAAGTCATGACATCTGTAAAAATGTGCCGGGAGCTCGCCTCCAATGCAGGCGAACCCTCGCGCCTGCCGATTTTGAGCAAGAGGTAGGCCCATGCACCATTCACACCCGTTGCAAGGACATTGACGGCAATTCCAAGCAGCGGAGCATCCTCAAGATGTGGGTTTGGAAGTGCCAGCACGGCTTCTCTGATGATCAAGAACGCTGCCAGCACAATAAGTGCGCCTTCGACGACGGCGGAAAGATACTCGGCTTTTTTGTGACCAAAGGGGTGGTTTTCGTCAGGAGGCTTGTTTGCAACGCGAACTGCGAAATACGCCAGCAGCGCCGCAACGACGTTCACAGTTGACTCCATTGCGTCTGACAACAAAGCCACCGAGCCTGTCAGCCACCAAGCCAGCAGTTTCAGGGTTAGTACCGCAATGGAAATCGGAATGGACCAAAGAGCAAATTTTTGTGTCATTCGGTCACGACCCTCAGTCAATCGTTACAATAAATCCTGGGAACAGCTGAGCTACCGTACTTAACACGTATGACAGGAGTAGGGTAAAAATGAATAGGGCCACAGGGTCGGTCATGCACGACTGGTTGTAGTGAATGGCGCCAACACCATAGTGTCATACATCCGTCACTTGGATGGACCCGATGGTTACATATAGCTAGCATCAGTGATCAAACAGCAAGAAGGGAGACACACATGTCGAAATTCACCAACGGAACAACCGCCCATGGGGTTGCTGCACTCGTAATCTGCTGTTTCGCGGCAATCGCTCAGGCCCAATCGGCAGGCGAGGAGATGTCGTTCTTCATCACTAGTGTGGGCAAGGGGGACGGTGCCAATCTGGGCGGCCTCGAAGGTGCCGATGCTCATTGCAATGCACTTGCTTCCGCCGCCGGTTCTTCAAAAACTTTTGCGGCCTATCTGAGCACCTCAATGTCCATTGATCGCAGCACCGACCCGATGACAATCACCAATGGCATTTCTGCACGCGACCGGATCGGGACGGGTCCTTGGTATAATGCCAATGGAGAGCTCATCGCCAACAATGTTGAAGACCTGCACAGTGACGGCGTGAAAATTAATCTTCAAACCGCGCTGGACGAGAATGGTAATCCTGTCAATGGGCGTGGCAGTCAGCCAAACAAACATGACATTCTGACCGGTTCCGATTCCGCAGGACACTTCTCGACGGCAGGTGGCGACACGACATGCAGCAACTGGACTTCGAATAGTGAAGACGGGTCTGCGATTGTTGGGCACCATGACCGTGTAGGTCTCAACGATGCCCGAAACATGTTGTCCTGGAATTCATCGCACGGCTCGCGCGGTTGCGGCGAGGAGCATCTGCCGCGTTCTGGCGGGGCGGGTCTATTTTATTGCTTCGCAACTGAGTGATCGGGCAGCATTGGTAGGCGTGTCGCCCGCATTGAACCTGATATTACCAAGTCAGTTTGGGGGATCGCGCTTTGGAAGCGGTTTTTGGGTGGAAATAGTTTAAATGCCGCTTCGTTACGAGTTTATTAAATTGCAAAGCTTGGTTGAAAAGGTCCTCTTTGGGCTGCGACCGGTCCCCAGCCACCATTGAGCCTACGGCAACTTTGTCCGCGCACTTCCAGTTCACCAATGGCTCGAATTTGCTCCCGCAGCGAACGGCCGGAATGCGAGCTGCGACCGCAGCATCGAGGCTGGGTGGTGAATGTCTCTTATGAGGCCGTCCTCATCGTAGCTGGGCGGTTCTAACCGACAGGTGCTGCGTTCTCTCCGAGGTCCGCAGTGAGCCCAACTTGCTGCTCAATGCCGAGAAACGAAGGCGTGGGTTAACGAACCTGACGATGGTCGGGGCAGATCTAGCGCTGACGCACGAAGGACGCTTAATCAGAAAGCGGCAACCAGATTGTTTTGCCGGTCCTTCTGTCTCGCCCAGCTTCGCGTTCCTTTTGTCCGTCACGGATCCCGGTGCGGGGATTTTCAATCGGGTCTAGGCTGTTCAGATAGGGTGTCAGGCAATAGAAATCTTGCGGATGCTTAGGCGATGGTTTCCAAGTGATCTTCGCCCACATCCGCTTTAACATTTTAGCACCTGAACGTTTGTATTAGCTGGGTTTTTCACCTGAATAGCATTGCATGGACTGGGTTGTAGCGACCAGCAGATTTCTCTGGGAATTGGCTATTCACCGAAAGACCTCATCTCCTTATTGTGACCTTTAGCTGTAATGTGCCAGCTGCCTACTTTTTTGCTGTAGCCAACGCTCCTTTTGCCCGCAACCCGCCCCCTTTGTTGTGCAACTCGATCACTGTAGCGACTCAAGTGATTAATCTGTGTTGGAGAAATTGTAGCGGTTAAAGTGAAGCTCTGATTTTGGATGCTCAATAAAGCACCACCTACATTTTTTCAGAATGCTTAGGTTTCGGACGAACGTGAGAATTAAAGAAAAGTCCTTTAGCTTGAGGTATAGGACCCCGAGAATCAGCTTACTTTTCTGTCAGTTAAGACCTGCCAATTCTGAGGCGGAAGTGTCGCAAGGCTTCGAGAAAACCAATTTCGTATACCACAGTTGGCACTCGCGCCGATATTTCGGATAGCAAACAACGAAGTTGAGAATGGTATTTTCAAAAGGTGGGCCAAGGAGTGGGCTGTAAATAGAATAAAAAACACAATGTATTGATAACTAGATGAATTTTTAAGGGATATGGTGCTGCTGGAGAGAATTGAACTCTCGACCTCTCCCTTACCAAGGGAGTGCTCTACCTCTGAGCTACAGCAGCGCTGTGGGCGGGTGATTAGACTCAATCGAAACGGTGCGCAAGGGTGTCTGGACGGTTTTTTTCGCCTCCTGTAGAGAAAGATCATGGCAGACAGAAATGCACCCAAAAAACACGGCAAATCCGGTGATGCGCGCGAAGAGCGGCTGAAGGCTGCGCTGAAAGCGAATATGGCAAGGCGCAAGGCGCAGGCCAAGGCGCGCGCAAGCGCGGATGACAAGGCCGACAAGGACGAGGGATAAGAGCAGATGGATTCGATTCTGGTGACAGGCAACGGGCCGCTGAACGGTCAGATACCGATTGCGGGGGCCAAGAACGCGTGTCTAACGCTGATGCCCGCAACTTTGTTAAGCGAAGAACCGCTGACGCTGACCAATGCGCCTCGGTTAAGCGACATCAAGACCATGACACAGTTACTGCAATCGCTGGGGGCCGAAGTGTCGTCTTTGCAGGACGGGCAGGTGATTGCGATGTCCAGCCACGATCTGACCAGTCAGACAGCTGATTATGAGATCGTGCGCAAGATGCGGGCGTCAAATCTGGTATTGGGCCCATTGCTGGCGCGCTTTGGGCAGGCTGTTGTGTCCCTGCCTGGTGGTTGCGCAATTGGTGCGCGACCTATGGACTTGCATGTTGAAGGGCTCGAGGCTCTGGGCGCTGACATTGAGTTGAGTGATGGGTATCTGCACGCCAAGGCTCCCGGCGGCCTAAAAGGCGCTGTGCACGAGATGCGCTTTGCATCCGTAGGTGCGACAGAAAACATTGTCATGGCGGCCACTCTGGCCAAGGGCACCACTGTTCTGAAGAACGCCGCGCGCGAGCCAGAGATCGTTGATCTGGTTGAGTGCCTGCGCAAGATGGGCGCGCAAATCTCGGGTGAGGGGACCTCGACCATCGAGATTCAGGGCGTTGACAGGCTGCATGGTGCGACACATCAGGTTGTGACTGATCGGATTGAGCTGGGCACCTACATGCTGGCCCCGGCCATCTGCGGCGGTGAGGTGGAATTGCTGGGTGGCCGTATGTCTCTGGTGGAGTCCTTTGCTGCCAAGCTGGACGCAGCGGGCGTCAGCGTGACCGAGACCGAAAAGGGTCTGAAAGTGGCGCGCAAAAATGGGCGCGTGGCCTCGGTGGATGTGGTGACAGAGCCTTTTCCGGGTTTCCCAACAGACCTGCAAGCGCAGATGATGGCGTTGATGTGCACGGCCGAGGGGACCTCGGTTCTGGAAGAGCGCATTTTTGAGAATCGCTTTATGCATGCGCCTGAACTGGTGCGCATGGGCGCAAATATCGAAGTGCATGGCGGCACGGCCACGGTTACAGGTGTGAACCAGCTGAAAGGCGCGCCGGTGATGGCGACGGATCTGCGGGCTTCGGTATCGTTGATTTTGGCCGGTTTGGCGGCCGAAGGCGAGACAACGGTCAGTCGGGTCTATCATCTGGACCGCGGATATGAGCATGTGGTGCGCAAGCTGGAAGGCGTGGGTGCAAAAATAGAACGGATCAAGGGCCAATGACAGACGCAAGTTTCCACGACGGGCGCGAGGCCCCGCTGAATCTGGGTGCCGAGGATGCAGATGACCTGCAGGTCATCTCGACGCTGGCGCAAGATGCCGTGTTTCCAGTGACCGAGATGACATGGCAGCCCTCGCAGCGTCGGTTTGGCCTGCTGCTGAATCGCTTCCGGTGGGAGGATAAAGATGCCGCGACCCGCCGGGATCGTCCGTTTGAACGGGTCCAGGCCGTTCTGGTGTTCGATTCAGTGCTGTCGGTTGCCAGCCAGGGCATCGACCGCAGCGACAAGGAGATGGTGATGTCCCTGTTGTCGGTTGATTTTGAGGCAGGCGAAGACGGGGCCGGTCAGATATTGCTGACGTTGGCTGGTGATGGAGCCATCCGGCTGAAGGTCGAGGCGCTGGACGCAACGCTTAAGGATGTGACGCGGCCGTACAAAGCCCCCTCGGGTCAGGCACCACATCACCCTGAATAGATGCAGAACAAGCGCGGTATTTCTCAGGCGTTCTCGCAGGTGTCGGGCGGGGTGATCCTGCGCCGCGCCACTGTCTTTGACGTGTTCGATCTAAGCCGGGTGCTGATCCGTTCAATCACCCGGCTGTGCGTCGCCGATCATCAGGGCGACCCACAGGCCATCGCGCACTGGATCGCGAACAAGGATCCTGCATCAATTCGGAACTGGATCGCCGATAGTGCGAATATCTGGCTGGTTGAACATGCGGGGCGGGTTGCCGCCGTGGGCGGTCTGCGTGATGACGAGGTCACGCTGCTGTATGTCGATCCGGATCATATTGGGCATGGCATCGGGGCGGCCTTGCTGCACCGGCTGGAAGATGAGTTGATTGCCTCGGGTCATTTCGACGTCAGGCTAGAGGCGACAAAAACCGCGCAGGATTTTTACCGGCGACACGGCTGGCAGGCCACCGGCCAGTGTGGCGCGCGCGGCGATGTTTCGTGTTTCGCGATGCGCAAATCGCTGCACCCCAGGGACTAAGGGTTGAGGCCAAGCCAACCGGGCGATATGTCCGGACGAAACGCCCCAGAGAGCCTGATCATGCCCGTTTTCCTTGATACCACATCGCCCGAGTTCGAATCCGCCTTTCAGGCGTTGTTGTCGGCCAAGCGCGAGGACAGCCCCGATGTGGACGCCACCGTGGCGCAGATCATCGACGATGTGCGCAGTCGGGGCGATGCAGCTGTGATCGAGCTGACCGCCAAGTTCGACCGGCTTGAGCTGACGCCAGACACACTGGCCTTTTCCGCCGAAGAAATTGACGTGGCGGTTGCGCAGGTGTCGGACACAGACCGCACCGCGCTGGAACTGGCCGCCGATCGCATCCGCGCTTATCACGAAAAACAAATGCCCGAAGACCATCAGTGGACCGACGCGACCGGGGCAACACTGGGCTGGCGCTGGTCAGCAGTGTCCGCAGCCGGGCTTTACGTACCGGGCGGGCTGGCATCATACCCGTCTTCGGTTCTGATGAATGCAGTCCCAGCCAAGGTGGCAGGCGTCGAACGGTTGGCTATCGCGGTGCCAACGCCGGACCGGCAGGTGAACCCGCTGGTTCTGCTGGCCGCGCGGCTTTCTGGTGTGGATGAGATCTATCGCATCGGCGGCGCGCAGGCGATTGCGGCGCTGGCATATGGCACCGCGTCTATCGCGCCAGTGGACAAAATCACCGGCCCCGGCAACGCCTTTGTCGCCGCGGCTAAACGCCGGGTGTTCGGTAAGGTTGGCATCGACATGATTGCAGGGCCTTCTGAAATTCTGGTGATCGCGGACAAAGACAATGATCCTGACTGGATCGCGCTGGATCTGCTCAGCCAGGCCGAACATGATGAAAGCGCCCAGTCGATCCTGATCACTGATGATGCCGCCTTTGGGCAGGCTGTGACGCAAGCGGTTGAAAAACGTCTTGAAACCCTACAGCGGCGTGTCATCGCCGGGGCCAGCTGGCGTGACTATGGCGCGGTGATCACCGTGCGCGATCTGGACGAGGCCGCAGCCCTGTCCAATCGCATCGCACCGGAACATCTGGAGCTTTGCGTGGCCGATCCGGTCGTGCTCAGCGAAAAAACCATCCATGCAGGTGCGATTTTCCTTGGACAATATACGCCCGAAGCCATTGGCGATTATGTCGGCGGTCCCAACCATGTGCTGCCCACCGCGCGCTCGGCGCGTTTCTCATCCGGCCTCAGCGTGATGGAATTCCTCAAGCGCACAACGCTCAGCCAGATGACGCCCGAAGCGCTACGCGCTATCGGTCCCGCAGCGGAACAGCTGGCACAATCGGAAAGTCTTGAGGCGCACGGATTGTCGGTCACAGCGCGCTTGGCGCGGCTGAACGATTAACTCCGTCATAACCGGTTGCGGCGATTTGGGCACATTGCCGACCTGATCGCCGATCACGCCTTGAACGAGCAGGCGATTTTGTCGACAGGTTGAAATCATGAGCAAAGCATTTCGAATGCAGGGTGCCTGAAATGGAGCGTGTGGCCACATTGTGGATTGGGAAGCGGTTCAGTTTTCTGGAGCACCTGTGCCTGAAATCCTTTGCCGATGTCGATCAAAAACCAATTGTCTATCACTACGGTGATCTCGAAGACATCCCGGATTTTATCGAAGCCCGTAATGCCCGAGAGATTTTTAATACCGAAGAAATCTATCGCGATCCAATCACGCGATCTGTTGCAGTGCATGCCGATCTGTTCCGGCTCAGGTTGGCACAGGATACAGACCATATCTGGGTCGATGCGGATGCCTATGCCCTTCGGCCTTTTGAAACCAAGCAGGGGTATCTGTTTCCGCAGGGCAACAAGAAGAAAGGCCGGATGATGAACGGCGTACTGGCCTTTCCTTCCGACAGCCCGGTTTTGAAGCAGATGTGCAGTTTCGCCTTTGACAGCGATCTGTTGCCGCCCTGGTGGTCCGCCGAGCGACAGCGTGCCTATCTGGAGATTTACGGCAAATCGACCTATTGGTCGCTGCCATTGTTCAGCCTTGGTCCACCGATGCTGTACCACTTTATTTATCAAAGTGATGAGCGGAATAGGGCGACTGCGCGGACTGATCTGTATTCGATCCCACCTCGTTATCGATCCTTGTGGAATGATCCTGATATGTCAAAACTGGATTTTCTGGACTGGCAAAGCAAGATGTCGATCCATTTTTATGGGTCTTGGTTCCGAAAGATGTTTGCAGGGCATCAAAGCTTTGAATCAGGATCGTTGATCGACCATTTACTGAAAAAACACGGCATTGACCCGGCAGATCACCCGATTTGATCCATTCACGCGTTGTCGACGCCAATATGTTGCGATAAATCAAATCAGACTTGAACGGACGATGGCCCTGATGACCCGCATTTCGCAAATCGAACTGGATGATCGCAACTTGCCCCCGCCGACCCCCGAGATCGAGCAGGAGCGCAAAGTTGCCATCTATGATCTGCTGGAAGACAACAGCTTTACCCTGCCGCAGCGCGACGGCCGCGCGGTGCCGGACGGGCCGTATCATGTGCAATTGTCGATCCGTGAAAAGCGACTGGTCTTTGACATCAATACCGAAGCCGAGGAAAAAGCAGCTGAATTCCACCTGTCTCTTGGCCCGTTCAGGCAGGTGGTCAAAGACTATTTCCAGATCTGTGAAAGCTACTTCAACGCGGTCAAAACCCTGCCGCCCAGCCAGATAGAAACCATCGACATGGCCCGGCGCGGTATCCACAACGAAGGCAGTCGCGTGTTGCAAGAACGGCTAGAAGGAAAGGCCGATATTGACACCGACACCGCCCGCCGCCTGTTCACGTTGATCTGCGTGCTGCACTTCGGGGGCTGACGGGTGACGCCTTTACCGCAGTCGGTCCTGTTTTGTTGCGACCACAACTCGGTTCGGTCTCCGATGGCTGAAGGCATTATGAAGAAATTCTATGGCACCGGCACCTATGTGCAATCCGCCGGCGTGCATAACGATCTTGAGATTGACGGCTTTTGCATCTCGGTCTGTCACGAGATTGATGTCGAACTGTCCCGCCACCGGGCGCGCTCATTTGATGAGATGGAGGAATGGGGCGATGACCTCAGCTCCTTTGACTTGATTGTCGCCCTGTCTCCAGCCAGCCAGCGCCGGGCGCTGGAATTGACCCGTGTTTTTCACCTGGATGTCGATTATTGGCCAATAATGGACCCTACCGGACTGGGCGAGAATCGCGAACAAAAGTTAATTCACTACCGACAGACCCGCGATCAGATCATCAAACATCTGAAGGATCGCTGGGGCGAACCAACGGAGTGACCATGAACCAGACCGTCAAAACCTATTTCGAGGCCTTTAACGCGGGTGACGTGGACGGCATGCTGGCCTGCCTGTCGGATGACGTGGCCCATCACGTGAACGAAGGCCAGATCCGCGTCGGCAAAGAGAAATTCGCCGCCTTCTGCGATCACATGAACCGCTGCTACCGCGAGAATCTGACCGATATCGTGGTGTTCGACGCCGAAGGTGGCACTCGCGCGGCGGCCGAGTTCATCGTGAACGGCACCTATCTGGAAACTGACGAAGGCCTGCCCGATGCCTTCGGTCAAACCTATCGCCTGCCTGCAGGGTCGTTCTTTGACCTGAAGGACGACAAGATCACCCGCGTTACCACCTTCTACAACCTCGCAGACTGGACCAAACAGGTCTCAAATGGCTGAGGTCACCGCCGTCCGCCCGCTGACCGGAGCGGCGCTGGAGGCCGCTCTGGACGACGTGGCCCGTCTACGGATCGAGGTGTTTCGGGCGTGGCCGTATCTCTATGACGGTGATCTGGAGTACGAGCGTAAGTACCTGCAATCCTACCGCGACAGCGACAAGGCCATTGTTGTTGGGGCCTTCGACGGTGACCGCCTGATCGGGGCCTCGACCGGGGCGCCTTTAACGGACCACGCTGACGACTTCGCTGCTGCGTTTGAGGGCGCCGATCTGGATCTGTCCGAAATCTTCTATTGTGCTGAATCCGTTCTGCTGTCCGACTATCGGGGGCAAGGCGTAGGCCATAAATTCTTTGACCTGCGCGAGGCGCATGCCCGCGCGCTGGGCTTCAAAAAATGTGCCTTCTGCGGTGTGCAGCGCCCTGCGGATCACCCGATGCGGCCCGATAATTACCGACCGCTGGATACCTTCTGGCGCGCGCGGGGATATGAGCCACTGCCCTGGGCAATCGCGCAGTTTTCGTGGAAAGATATCGGGGAAGAGGGCGAGACGTTGAAGCCGTTGCAGTTTTGGATGCGGAATTTGTCGTCGTAATCCACCGCTGCGCTTCAAGCCTGACGTTTACGGCTGAGTAAACCGTATTTGACGGCCCATCCTCTGAAGCTTCGGTTGTTGCGCTTATTTGATTTCATCGCCTTTTTTGCTTGCGCGCCACCCTGCCGATTGAATTCGAACACGTCGATCACGCGTTCTGCACAGCCGCAGGCTTCGCCCATACCCACCTTAGCATAATAGAACTTCTCGAAGCTTTCCGGGTTTTGCATGGCCGTCCTCCCGCACGTATAGAACCATTTCCGATGCCCCCTGCCAATTCACTTTACCGTCGATGAAGGCGGAGACGAACATAGCGTCTATACAGATTGAGTCACCTTCAATTAGTGTCTCGCCAAATCAGATCTGAGGAAACAGAAATGAAAGTCGCAACCGCCGCCTACAATCTCGATTGGCTCGAAAGTTGGGCGCAGTATGAAGATAAGCTGGACCGCTGGGTCGCGCAGGCTGCGGGGCAGGGGGCCGAGTTACTGGTTTTCCCCGAATACGGCGCGATGGAGTTGTCGACGCTCGACGGTTCAGAAGTGGCGGGCGATTTGGAACGCTCGATCCATGCCGTGTCAGATCGGATGGAGCAGGCGCAGGCCGTGCATCAGCGCCTCGCACAGGAATACAAAACCTACATTCTGGGTGCGTCGGCACCGGTTGTGAAGAGGTCAGGCCGACCGGTGAACCGCACAGCACTCTATGCGCCCGATGGCGGGCGGGATCATCAGGACAAGCAGATCATGACTCGGTTCGAACGCGAAGACTGGGATATTGCGCCGGGCGGGCCACTGAAACTGTTCGACACTGCGCTGGGCAAGATTGGGGTGCTGATCTGCTATGACAGCGAGTTTCCGCTGCTGGGCCGCGCGCTGAGCGAAGCCGATCTGATTCTTGTCCCCTCGTGTACCGAGGCACTGGCCGGTTATTGGCGCGTGCGGATTGGCGCGATGTCTCGGGCACTGGAAAATCAATGTGTTACGGTTATGGCGTCTTTGGTGGGGAACAATGACTGGTCCGAAGCGGTGGATAGAAACACCGGCACCGGCGGCATTTTCGGCCCGCCCGACAAAGGCTTTCCGCCGACCGGGGTGCTGGCTGAAGGTACCCTGAACCAACCGGGCTGGACCTATGCGGATATCGACCTTTCGGCGATTGCCGAGGTCCGCGCCGACGGCCACGTGCTGAACCGAACCCATTGGGAGGAGCAGCCCGCCCGAGTCGATTGCGTCACATTATCGCGCCTTTAGGTGATTCTGGCCTTGAAATAAGCCCGAAATGGGCTCATTTAAGCGCACATCCCCGTAGATTCTGCGGGTGCAACGTAATGATGGAGACAACATGGCCAAGGAAGATACGCTCGAATTTCCCGGTGTCGTGAAGGAACTCCTGCCTAATGCGACATTTCGGGTCGAGCTGGAAAACGGCCATGAGATCATCGCACATACGGCAGGCAAGATGCGTAAGAACCGCATCCGTGTTCTGGCCGGCGACAAGGTTCAGGTCGAGATGACCCCCTATGATCTGACCAAGGGTCGGATCAACTACCGCTTCAAGTAACGCCTGCCGCAATGGCGTTTATCTTAGGATCGGGCAGCCCAAGGCGGCTGGACCTGCTGGCCCAGCTTGGCGTGCAGCCCGATGCCATCCGCGCCCCCGACATTGACGAGACGCCTTTGAAAGGCGAGCTGCCCGTGCCCTACTGCAACCGCATCACACGGGCAAAAGTGCAGGCTGTTCAGGCAGGTAGCGATGATGTCACCCTGTGTGCGGACACTACCGTTGCTCTTGGTCGTCGCATTCTGGGTAAACCCGAAAATGTAGGGCAAGCGGTTGAATTCCTGCATGCCCTGTCCGGTCGGCGGCATCGCGTTATCACATCAGTCGCTGTGCGGCGTGGTGATTGCGTGTTGCAACGTGATGTGGTTTCTCAGGTCAAAGTCAAGCGTCTATCGGATGTTGAGATCAACGCCTATCTGGCAACCGGAGATTGGCTGGGCAAAGCAGGTGCTTACGCCATTCAAGGCCCGGCTGGGGCCTTTATTCCATGGATTTCAGGCTCGTTCACCGGCATTGTCGGCCTGCCACTGTCAGAAACTGCCGCCCTATTGCAAGGCATCGGCTATCCCCTGTATCGAGAGGCATCATGAAGGGCCGTACCATCGTTCTGGACCATATCGACAACCGCGAGGCCGCCGCCTTGATGGTGGATGGCAAGCTGGACGATTTTTTGATCGCAGGGGATACCCCCGCACCGGGTACAATCTATCGCGCCCGGGCTGATCGTCCGGTTAAGGGGCAGGGCGGCATGTTCCTGACAACCCCCGACGGTCCGGCCTTTCTGCGACAGGTCAAAGGCTTGGCGCCGGGTGCCCTGATGCTGGTGCAGGTCACAGGCTATTCCGAGCCGGGTAAGGCATTGCCGGTCACAGATCGTGTTCTGTTCAAAAGCCGCTACGCGATTGTCACACCGGATGCGCCGGGTCTGAATATCTCGCGATCCATCCGCGACGAGGACGAGCGTGATCGCCTGCTTGAGATCGCCCATGATTGCATGGACGACAGCACCTATGGCCTGATTTTACGCTCCTGCTGTCTGGGGGCGGACGCCGGAGAGATCGCCGAAGACATCAGCGCTATGCTGACCCATGCCGATCAGGTTCTGAATGATGAGGGCACCGAACCTGAAGTGTTGCTGGAGGGTGATGGCCCCCATGTCCTGGCCTGGCGCGACTGGACCGACCCGGCCGAGGTGGTGACACAGGACGGAGGGTTCGAGACGCAAGGCGTGCTCGATGCGCTGGACGTGGTTCGCGGCATTTCCGAACCGCTTCCGGGCGGTGGGCACCTGTATATCCAGCCCACACGTGCCTTGGTTGCAGTGGACGTGAACACCGGGTCTGACACGTCGCTGGCCGCTGGAACCAAAGCGAACTTCGCCTGCGCCAGAACGTTGGCTCGTGCGCTGCGTGTCCGGGGGCTTGGTGGACAAATCACGCTGGATCTGGCCCCAATGCCCAAAAAAGATCGGCGCGGGTTTGAATCGGTCCTGCGTACCGCGTTCAAGGCAGATGGAATCGAGACTACTCTGGCGGGCTGGACTCCGTTGGGTCACTACGAATTGCAACGAAAACGCGGCCGTATTCCGTTGACTGAGGTGCTGAAGTGAGTTGTCCGATCTGTGGTGAAAGCACTGTCGCCAAGTTCCGTCCGTTCTGTTCGAAACGCTGCGCAGACATCGATCTGGCCAAGTGGCTGAACGGGTCATATGCAGTCCCATCACAGCGCGAAGAAGACCTGGACGCGGACGTTGCCGAAGGCGAAACCAAGCAATCACGTCCACATTGAAAAAATCTGAAAAAGCCTCTGGACACTGCCTGTAGCAAGTCATAGAAGGCCTCCACCCAACGATTGATATTGTTCCCGTGCCCGGGTAGCTCAGGGGTAGAGCAGTGGATTGAAAATCCTCGTGTCGGTGGTTCGATTCCGCCCCCGGGCACCACTAAAATTCTATTAAAACAATATCTTACATGATTTCAAATGATTCCTCTCGTGCTCGTTTTCACGCCTGGGTGACAATTTGGGTAACAGCTGACGAGTTTTGCACCTGATTTTCTTGTAAGCGGACATTGATGCACACCGCAGTGAGTAAGTGTATCGAGTGTCAAATCATAAATAGTGTGGCACAATCGTACTGGGAGTTTGCCAAGATTACGGGCAACCAACAAAGCTGGGTGATTTCCGCTATGGTGAGTCTGAGTTTCGTCGATCTGCTTTATAGAGTCATCTGGATCGTGGACATGATCCGATCCGTCTCGGCCAGAACCTTCAAAACTCGCTGATAGTGTTGAACTTCGCTATAGCTAAGTTCCCGTCCCTTGCGGTCTTTTAGCCATTTTTGCGCAGGTCGGTAGCCGCCGATGTCAAAGCCCCATGACTCTTCCGGCGTATTTGCGAAGTGCTGGGTGTCATTGATCCAAACCTTCCCACTCTCAAAATAGGAATGATCCACTACATTGTCGCCTTCGCCTGTGAAGGAATACGGCGAAGCTCCGATAAGGGCAGGGTCCATCAGGTGTAACTTGCGAAGTTGGCCGCCCTTTTCAGCAACACTCCAGAATTCCTCCGGTGTTGCAGGCCAGGGAATACGTGGAAAGTCGATTTTCAGGAACTCTGCGTAGGTGTCGCGGTAGGCAGGACAATACAGAACACCGTAAATGTAATTGAACGCCACCAGTTCGTCCGGGATGCCGTGGTCTGGATGCTCGGCGAGTTCCTTTAGCCTAACTATTCTGAGGGAAAGAAGGTGACTTACGGAATTGATAGCGTTCATAGGACGGATGGCGCGGCGCTTCACCGTGAGACTGAGCTTATTCGACACCATGGTCGTATCCATGAAGGAGGGCAGCTGACTAACCTTGCAGGTGGCCTGGGGGATGGGCCCGCGCCAACTTCGCTTGAGCGTCACACGGCCACTCTTTCGGGTGCCTCGAAGGACCATCATACTTGTGCCCTAAATGAGTTTTTTAGCACCATCACCTCCGTTGAGAGTACTCCGGTCAAGCCAATGTCACGTTTCAAAAGAAGCCTAAAGCCAAGTAGCACTGGCACGCAGCCGACGGCCTTCAAGAGGCGCTCCGCTGGCGCGCTCGTTGCTTCAGCAATGTGTGAGGATATTCCGCTCATTGAAGGGGCAAGAATTCCGCGCCGGTTTGTTTATGCCGGTATCGAAGCGGTGTTGGAAAATGGCGTGTGTCGAAACTTCTGTGGCATTGGCGCTGTCAAATTAATATCGGCGAGCTCTCCGGAAAATGAGCAGTTCGTCTTGAAAGCAGGCACAGCAAGCGAAATTCGCCGTCTGTTGGGTGCTGCGCGGCTCGAGAATATGGGGCTTCGATGGTAATGCGTTTCTAGGTCAAGTTAAGCTAGGTCCCTATCGATTATCGATTTCCGATGTTTACTTGATGCGTTTTCAGGCGGGCGTCGTAATCGTACGAGAGTTTAGATTGATCGCGATCCAGCTATCTTTCCAACGGATCAACCCGGCAGATTGATTCGGCTTCAAGGCACAACCGATTGAGCGGCATGGATACTAAGTTAGGGTAGCTTATGGGTGACAGCCACCCGCATGGTTGTGTGTGGCGGCGTGATGTGACGGCTTGTTGCTGTCTAACCGCGTGGCTCCATTGCTTGTTGATGCGCTGAGTTTTCGCCCATGCCGTATATGTTGCGTTCCGTTTCTTGGGGCAGGGAAGTTACCACCGCTTAACACCGCAGATCCATTGAGCGGACCTAGGTGGAACCACCGTCGTCTAAGCATTGCACCTCGTCGTAAAGTTACCTGCATTACTGGATCAGCGGTGTCCTGTGAAAATAATGCAGAAAAAAATACAGAAAAAGGTTTACCAAATATACTGAAAAAAAAATGACAGAAGTCAGATTCTGTCTCGAACTGTCGCCTGGAACAGGGCATCTTTCGATCAATTGATACGGAGGACCCGATGAGACACTCGGAACATAGCAACCGGCGGTCAGCCCAGCGTGGCATTACAAAGCGCTTTATGAACGCGCTTCTTACATACGCGGATGTTGATAAGCCGATTGGAGGAAACTGCCGACTCTTGCGTGTCAGTCGTCGGCGTGCGGCGGCACTAAATATCGACGATCGGCTTGGTCGATATGCGCTTATCTGGAGTGATAGCGCCGCGCAGATCGTAACCGTAATGCCCGTGCATGATGGGCCTAGTGGTCGGCGTTACAGATCGCAGTATTGAGAGGTTTCTATGGAAGAACTGGATAAAGAACGGCGCAGGCTGTTACAGCGCGAAGCCGATGTCGAGCGTCTCAACACCTTGCATCATGAAGCTGTTCACTCGGGCATTAAGCTTGGGCCACGCGACAGGTTGAAGGCAGCATTTCACCTAACGCGTGCTTGGAAGACAGCCAAGAAAGAGGGTATGAGAAAGGAAGAATTTCAAGACACCGTCTGTGCCCGCTTGCAGAGAAACCATTCCAATCGGCGAGAATTTCGTTTGAGCAATTGGACTCTTCGGAATGGCGAGGATCCAGCAACTCAGGATCTGATGAAAAAGTACGAAAAGAAGAGTACGCCTCAGAAAGCATTAGAGCCCTATTTAGTGGGCATAACCGTTGCTGCTGAGCATTGTGGAACGGACCCGGATGATTGGAAGCTTGCAATGTTGCGCGAGTTGTCGCTCTGGTCACGTAAAACTAGGCAGGCCGGTGTGGCGCCTCCCGATGATCGTCCGTCAGAGACGCTGGCAATTCTGGTCAAGGCCCTTTGCTCGGATCTTGGTGACAGTAACCGTTTGGGGGACACGTTCGATGCCATTCAACGCATGAGTTGTGAATGGGAAATGTTTAGCGACCAGCTCGTGGCAACCGAAAACTCCAATATGGAAAGCGTTGAGGAACTATTGGGCTATATGTTCGGCGAATGCGGAGAGCCGGAAACGATGTTTCCATTCCCATCAGTTCCATTTCTGAACGTGCCCTATCTTTTCGCAAGGCCCGAAGTTTTTCATTTGGCTCCTGAAGCTTTGCTACGCCCCCTTGATGGAGATCATCTAGCCAGTGGAAAATACCTATGTCCGGGAGCCGGGGTCACCGGAGAAATGGGCGGTAAGCGGCACTACAATATCCCCGAGGATGCGCCAGGGAAAAAAGCTGTATCCGGCGAGTTATACTGGATTCGCGAAATCAGGCTCTGCATTGTGCCGGATGGCCGGCGTGGTTTTATGGGAGCGTTCGAGTCGCGTCCCCGTGTAGAAGTCCGCTTTGATGACGCCCATGAATTCGGAGGTACGCACCACGTCATTGGCGGTTACGATCTCGCCCTTGAACGTGCTTTACCTACCGCCCGTGCTGATGATGGCGGGCCTGTTTTTCCTCACATTCGTTCGAGGAATGGCGATTTCTGGCGGGTAACGATCCCATCCAATAGTGACGGCAGCATAAAAGTTACCGATGAGATTGAAAGAGCTCCGAGTTGGGTATTCGATTACGACCCGGTTTGCGCCCCGGGCGCTGAATTGTCGGACCCGTTCCTTTTGTCATACACTCCAGCTTCCGCGCCATATCTCCGCTACTGGCTAACTCAAGATTGGGCAGTTACGAATGTGTCGAAGAGAGCAAATCAGCTCATAGCATCTTGCCCTTGGGCTCCCTCTCATAACCTTGCCACAGCAAAGTTCGATACTGTATGGGCAAGAAATTTGCCGCCTTTGTACGAACTCAATTTCCCCGATCGCAGCAACGCAACCTGGATTGAGTGCTGCCTGCACAACGGCCTCATCAAAGAAGCTCTTCAAGAGAAGATTGACCTTTTGCAGGAGCAGACTTCGCGCTTGCAGGCGGATTGGCACGCTGCCCGTGAGCGCAATAGCAACGCTCTATTGCGTCGATGGAAAAGCGGTTCTGAAGCAAAGGATACTCAAGAATGACTCGCATTTACGAACGTCAAACCGACGCGTTGTTTGCTCGCGCACTTAAGAACAACCCGGGTTTTGCTAGGACTTTCCTTACAGTCGTTGGTGAAAGCACAACGAATAGCATAATTGCGTTGTCCACCCAGACCCAGCATCGCTCTTCCGATCATGGCGGAAGCACCGATCTTGAGATCACACATGCCGACGGCTCAATCCTCTTGGTCGAGAACAAGATTGATGCCGGATACAGTGTTACCCGCTCCGGTGATGCACAGCCAGAGCGGTATCGTGCAAGTGTCTCAACGCTTATCGCGTCAGGAGTGCGCGCGGCGTCCGTATTACTGGCACCGGAGATTTATCTTCGGGGAAGTCGCCATACGACGGCCTTCGATCATCAAGTGAGTTACGAGAGTCTCCGGCCAGCACTGACTGGTCCTGATCTCGCCCTTCTTGATGCTGCCATAGCTCAGGCGGAAACCCCGTACGACCCGGAGCCAAACAGCGCAAGCGCCGCCTTTTTCGCCGAGTACGAGGAATTCGCTCGCCAGCATTTCCCGGAAGTAGTGATCAAGCACAACCCCAACGGAAACGGTGTTCGACCCACTGGATCCCGGACGATCTATTTTGTCTCGAAGGCGATGCTACGCGATTACGCTGGCATTCCCAGGCCACGCGTGTCGGTTCAGACCCGTGACATGAACGCACCCTCGGCGTCAGCGAAGCTGATGCTAGGCGGATGGGGAACTCTCGCTGCACGCGCTCCGGCACCAGATTCTCTGAAAGCGCTTGGGGCGTATCTTCGTCCTGCAGGGCAATCTTTGGGAATTGTCATAGATACGCCGCGTTTGGATACGCAGGCCTCTTTCACTCCCCAAATTGATGCGGTCCGTGAGGGATTGCGGGCTATCAACGACCTTCGTGAATGGTGGAATTCCTTTGGTGGTGAGATGGCCAACTGGCATGCGCTGGCATCTGGAACGAATAAATAAATGCCGATAACAACCTGTGCCCCTTAATCGAACTACTTGTCCGTGCTGGAGATCAAACAGCGCGACACACTGACTTGCCTCTTAGTGAGGTAACAAAACAGTCTAACCAGGCAAACATGTGATGTGGTCCTTTCTCGCTCTATTTGTCTTGATCTTAGGTGGAATGCTCTTGCTTCTCCATCCTGCCGTCGCAAACGCAATTCATTCGTTCATGTTGTTGGCGACATTCTTCATGGTGGTGCTATTGCTGACGCTAATCGCCTGGCTGGCTCTCTCTGGGTGAATGTCTCAACGGTCAAACCGGCAGATTGATTCGGCTTCAAGGCACAACCGATTGAGCGGCATGGATACTAAGTTAGGGTAGCTTATGGGTGACAGCCACCCGTGTGGTTGGGTGTGGCGTCATTTGACCTGATGTGGCGGTATGCAGGCGAGATATCCAACAAGGTCAACGAGTTAATGTGGTTGGATGAGGCAACTTGTGGCGGGATGTGGGGATTCCCAGACTGATTGAAAATCCTCGTGTCGGTGGTTCGATTCCGCCCCCGGGCACCACTTCAAAATCCATCAACGTTCGTGATTTCCCATTATATATTGATTAATCAATAGTTAAGCGGCAACATGTGTCCATGAACGTCCAACAAAATGCGCTAGAAGCCAAGTCAGATGGGGGTATTTTTGGGGGTAGAAACATTGGATTCTTGAATGCCGCTTAGTGATATGAAGATTCGGAACCTCAAACCCGAGGAAAAGCCCTACAAGGTTTCCGACCAAGGTGGATTGTACATTGCGGTCCAACCGCATGGATCAAAGCTTTGGCGATTGAAATATCGGTACAAGGGCCGAGAAAAGACTATGTCTTACGGTCCATACCCTCTGATTTCGCTGAAAGAGGCTCGCGAGAAAAGAGATCGTGATAAACGCCTGATCTTGGATGGTCAGGATCCGGGTGTTCGAAAGCAAATGCGAAAGCGAGCTGCGGTACTCAGTGACGAGGACACATTCGCAGCGTTTGCGGCAGAGCTTTTGGAAAAGAACCGCCGGGAAGGTAAAGCATCACAAACGCTAAAAAAGAAAGCGTGGTTGATTGATCAGGCCAATGAGGGAGTCGGACACCGTCCCGTGAAAGAACTGCGTCCGGCTGATGTTTTTGCGACGGTCAAACCAATAGAGGATGCAGGCAAACGCGAAACTGCGGGTCGGGTCCTATCGGTCATCGGAGAAGTTTGCCGTTATGCGATCGCAACGGGTGTGGACATCAATGATCCTACCTACGCTCTCCGGGGAGCACTGCAAAAGAAACAAGTCGCTCACCGCGCCGCAATCCTTAATCCCAAACGCCTTGGTGAGTTGCTAGCTGCCATAGACGCATATGGTGGTCATATCCAAACGAAGCTTGGTGCTCAGCTCCTAGCGATCCTGCATGTGCGACCTGGTGAACTGAGGCAGGCCAAGTGGCCGGAATTCAATCTTGAAGAATATGTTTGGACAGTCCCAAGAGATCGCATGAAAATGAGACGCGATCATCGCGCTCCTTTGCCGGCGCAGGCGATCGAAATTCTTCAGCGCCTACGACCTCTTTCACAGGAGGATGGCTATGTTTTGCCCGGAGTCGCTGATTGGAAGAAGCCGCTCAGTTCGAACACTTTCAACAATGCTTTGCGGAGGATGGGATTCGCTAAGGAAGAGGTCAGCGCCCACGGCTTTCGTTCAACGTTCACTACATTGGCAACCGAAAGTGGACTGTGGAGTATTGACGCAATTGAACGTGCTCTATCCCATGAGGAAGAAAACAAAACCAGGCGCGCCTATCTGCGTGGCGACTTTTGGGATGAGCGTGTGAGAATGGCCGAATGGTGGGCGAACAAACTTGACGAATTGCAACTCGTTGCAACTGACGGCCAATAAACGGGGGAAGAACAAAGCTATTCTGGTTTAGTAAGCCGCTTTAGCTTGGCTGGTAGAGCACGCCATTCGTAATGATGAGGTAGGGGGCGAGTCTCTTCTGCGTCACCAGTTCTTCTAAAAAACAATATAAGTCAGGCGCTTAAAGCTTCCCACGGGACGCTGTGATGGATTTGCGCCGTTGCGTTATCTTTTTAGTCTGCCGCCCTAAGTGCTTTTGGGCGACCGTACTCGAGACGTCCTCGATGTTTTGTCAGACAGAGGAACAGGCTTGGTCCATCGCAGATCATCCACCGCTGAGGGGCTAACGCTTGTTGTCTATGCAAGCGTTGAAACAGATTTCATGGCACTCCGTCGCGAAATACCCGTTGGGCGCGCAAAGGATCAAGAAATGACTGTTTGGCGAGGCTGCGGCACTGTAATCCGCGGTTAAAACGTTTGTATATGGGCGGTGAAGCGCACCTGAAAGCGAAACATTATCGATAAAATACAAGAGTTTAGTTCAAGACTGGTGCCTCCAGGCTCGAAGATCGGATTAGACATCCGAGGGTACTCTCGCGTTAGTTCAAACCCTCCTGTAAACGTGCAGGGTTGAACGTCAGGAACGCTCTGATAACTATGTGAAAAAGAGATCTTTACTACTACTAATCGGCAACTGCGGCCAAAATTTTGCCAGATTGGTGGATTGAAGTCGCTCGGATAAACAGAATTGCCCAATGGGCCTAAAGGAACCTTGCGCATGGATAGCTACCCTTCTTGGATTGCCGATCGCGCATTTGGTGGTGCTGGTGTCGCGGCGGCCCCGAACCTCTTTACTGCAAAGGATAACTGGCCCGATGGCCCCTCAGCTCCTGGAGCAATGGAAGCTGTAAGCAGCCTGATTGAGGGAGGAATTAAGACCAACGATGGGATAGTACGCTTGGTATTCCTCGTGGGTGGGGCTGGTAACGGAAAGTCGTTTATGGCTTCGCGGGTAGTGCAAGAAACCGGTGCCCAGAATATGGATGGTCAGACAACTTTTGCCCGAAGAAGTTATCGCTACGAGGTCAGCGGCAGTCAAAGGTTCCGCATAATCAACGACGCAACTATTCCGACAGAAGACCAAGAACAGAGCACTTTGTGTACTGAGATTTCGTCAGCCTTGTCTTTGAGCGAGCATATCCTCGTATGGGTGGCTCTGACAGGTCGTATTTGTGTCTGGGTCGTTTCTTCTTCTTTCTCCCAGCAGCCGGTAAGCAACACGAAGGCTAATAGCCAAACAGATAGTCTCATCATATCCCCCTCCCGTGCCGCCCGCGTTCCTCTCTTCGTCTCTGTGAAGCTGGTCTAACTTGCGGATTTTGCGTCTAAAGCTGTTGCAATTGTACGCGCTTACTAAACAAAGTCAAAAATCCGAATTTGTTTGGCGATGGCGGAGAGAAACCCGAGTACATCTTGTCAAACTGACAAAACAACTTCGCAGTACGACGTCTCCTCGATGCTGCTGTTTGTCTTATCGGCAGTACAGAAGGTTTGTTTTTCGAGTTAGTGTAGCTGTGTCAAAAGTTAAGCGTCCAGAGGTTACACCGTGATTGAGCAAAGCTAAGGCCGTCGTCCCGCCCAACGAGTGGAGCGGAAATGTCCGCATTTGGCAAAACGCTGTCATTGCATACCTCTGAGCCAATGACAGCTTTGTCCGCATAGCAGACATTGATCGATTTTCCCCGAATGACCACTCTGCGGACAAACTTGCCATCCGCTTCATTTTTCTCATTGTCTGCTAGTGGCGTACGACCGACATCTACGCTTTCCCTGAAAAAGGGGATGGTTCTTTTGCTGCCATTTGGTGCAAAGAAGGACGTCTTCGCTCCTACTGACGGATTTGCAACGTGTTGAAGCTCATCAAGAATGCGCGTCTCTATTCACCTGAGCCTGTAGGTTTGGGCCATATTCTCACCGCGGGTGAGCGCATCATTTACCTCGGCAGTAAAAATCCCGAATTGCCGGACCAGCTTCAGGCAGAGATCATTGACGTCGAAGGTGCAGCGGTTGTTCCGGGTTTTATTGATGGGCATGCGCATATAACTGGCGGTGGCGGTGAAACCGGACCAGCCAGTCGGGTGCCGCCGCTTGTCCTGTCCTCTTTCACGCGTGCCGGTGTCACTTCAGTCGTTGGAGTATTGGGCACGGACGATCTGACCCGCAACACCCAGACGCTGGTGCAACAGGCCTATGGGTTGCGGGAAGAAGGACTTTCAGCCTGGTGTCACACCGGTGGCTATCACGTCCCACTGACCACCCTCACCGGTTCAGCCCGTGGAGACATTGTGTTCCTTGATCCGGTCATCGGTGTTGGGGAACTGGCGATCAGTGATCACCGGTCGAGCCAACCGACATTGGACGAGTTTCTGCGGATCGCGAGCGAGGCCCATGTCGCGGGTCTGATGACTGGCAAGGCGGGGATTGTGCATTGCCATATGGGAGATGGCGAGCGAGGGCTGTCAATGTTGGAACAGGCTATCGCGACCTGCGAAATCCCCGCACGCGTCTTCAATCCAACCCATGTCAATCGCAACAAACCACTCTTCGAACAGGCCGTGGCACTAGCACGGCACGGATGTTACATCGACGCAACCGCATTCCCTTGCGGACATGTCGAGCCGGGCATCTCTGCTGCTGAGGCCTACATTCAGTTTCGCGATTTGGGCGGTCACGCGGACCGTTTCACCATCAGCTCTGACGGTGGTGGCTGCCTGCCCGCCTTTGACCATGAAGGCAATCTGACACGGTTCGGTGTGGGTTTGTCCGACACTTTGCCGGACATGCTGCGCGAACTCACCAACAGAGGAGTACCAATGCCCGAAGCTCTGGCTCCGCTGACCTCAAATGTCGCTGACCTGCTGAAGCTGCACCGAAAGGGTCGTCTGAACGTGGGTATGGACGCTGATTTGGTCGTTCTTGACGAAAACACTGCCGTGCGGCATGTGATGGCCCGGGGGGAATGGCATGTACGCGACGGCCAGATAGCCCGACGCGGCATGTATGAACAGGTTTGAGCGTCCGCGCGGTCCTCGGTGGCTGCCCGCTATAGCACCGGAAGGTAGTTAAGATATGTGCCCTGCACCCGTTGATGCAGAAACCCCGCGCGGGTTCATCATTCCGATCGGCGGCGGTGAAGACCGCGTCAAGGAAATGCAGATTCACCGAAAGTTCGTAGAACTATCCGGCGGTGCCGACGCTGATATCGTCGTGATCCCAACAGCCTCGATGCTGGAAGAAACCGGACCGGACTATAACCGCATCTTTTCCGAGCTTGGTGCAGGCAAGGTTGAATTCCTGCCTATCTCGCGCCGCGCCGATTGCGACAACCCGGATTACGCGGGGATGCTGGATCGTGCTACCGGGATTTTTTTGACCGGTGGGAACCAGTTGCGCCTGTCAGCGATTCTTGGAGGCACGCTGGTCGCCCAGAAAATCCGGCGCCGAAACGCGGCAGGGGTGCCGGTTGCAGGAACCTCGGCCGGTGCTTCGATCATGTCCGAGCATATGGTAGCAGGCGGCAGCAGCAACTCTGGTCCAGCCGAAGGTAACATCACGCTGGCTCCCGGTATGGGTTTGACCAACGCCGTCATCATTGATCAGCATTTCACCCAACGCAACCGCCTGGGTCGATTGCTAACCGCTTCATCTTTTAACCCTTTTCTAATCGGATTGGGCGTTGACGAAGACACGGCGGCCTTCATTGGGCCCGATAACGTCTTTGAAGTAATCGGCAGCGGAACGGTTACCGTGGTGGATGCGAGCCATTTGACCCATTCTTCGATGTGGGATGCCCGTCGCGGCGAAGCACTCAGCCTTCTTGGACTTCGGCTTGACGTTCTGGGTGAAGGGTGCCGTTATGATCTGACGGCTCGCCAGGCTTTTCCGCCGGATGAGCATATGGCGTTCTGCACATTGCCGGATCTGTCCGGGGATGAGGCCGCCAGCGGGGGGAAACAATAATCTAACCAACGAGGAACCTCATGAAAATAATCTCGACCAATGTCTTTGTCGGCCCGAATGTCTGGGCAAGTTTTCCGGTCATTCGCCACGTCATTGATCTGGGCGTTTTGGAAGATTGGCCTTCGGCCAAAATTGGTTCCGAGTTTATTGATGCATTGACCCAGGCCCTTCCCGGTCTGGCGGAACATGGCTGTTCCTACCGCGAACCCGGTGGTTTCATCCGCCGATTGCGCGAAGATGAAGGTACTTGGCTTGGTCATGTTTTGGAACATTGTGCCATTGAAGTGCAGAACGTGGCCGGTTCGGATGTAACCTTTGGCCGCACGCGCGGCACAGGCGAACCCGGCCAATACAACATGGTTTACGAATACCGCCAGCGCGATGTTGGTCTGGACGCAGGCAAGCTGGCAATGCGGCTGCTGATGCATCTATTGCCGCAATCCTTCAAGGAACAGGTGGACTACGACTTCGACCCGGAATTCAACTGGGATGACGAGTTGCGTAGCTTTGTGCTGCGGGCGCAGCGCAAGGAATTTGGTCCCTCAACCGGCTCATTGGTTAAGGCCGCGCAAGAGCGTGACATCCCTTGGATCAGGCTGAATTCTGGGTCACTGGTTCAGTTCGGGCACGGCAAATACCAGAAACGCATTCAGGCAACCATAACCTCTGAGACCAAGCATATCTCGGTCGAGATTTCCTGCGACAAGGAAGACACGCACAATCTGCTGAACGATCTGGGCCTGCCTGTGCCGCAGCAACGCATGGTCTATTCCGCGCGTGAAGCCGTGCGCGCCGCCGCACGGATCGGGCACCCGGTGGTGGTCAAACCGCTCGATGCCAATCATGGGCGCGGTGTTTCGATCAACCTGAACTCGGATGAAGAGGTCGAGGCAGGCTTTGCCGAAGCCAAGGAACATTCCCGCAGCCGTGCCATTCTGGTGGAAAGCTTCATCACCGGGTTCGATCACCGGATGCTGGTGGTGAACAACAAGCTGGTCGCGGTGGCCAAGCGCGTGCCGGGCCATGTGGTAGGCGATGGCACGCACACGATTGCCGAACTGGTCGATATCGTGAACGAGGATCCGCGCCGTGGCATCGGGCATGAAAAAGTGCTGACCATGCTGGAGATCGACAATCAGGCCAAACGCCTGATGGAAAATGCAGGCGTGACGGAAAAAACTGTGCTGCCTGACGGCGAGGTCTTCTATCTGCGATCAACCGCGAACCTGTCGACCGGCGGCACGGCCATTGATCTGACGGATGTGGTGCACCCTGACAACCGTGACATGGCCGAGCGTGCCATCATGGCCGTCGGGCTGGATGTGGGCGGTGTCGATTTCCTTATCGACGACATCACCAAATCCTACAAGGATATCGGCGGCGCGATTGTCGAGGTGAACGCCGCCCCCGGTTTCCGGATGCACGTGGCACCGTCCGAAGGTCAGCCGCGCGACGTGGCGGGCAAAGTGATCGACATGCTGTTTCCGGCCACCGAGGAAACCCGCATCCCCATCGCGGCAATCACCGGAACCAACGGCAAGACGACCACTTCAAGGATGCTGGGGCACATCATTAAAACCAGCGGCAAGACCGTTGGCATGACCTCGACCGATGGTGTTTATGTTGACGGCAAGCTGAGCGTCAAGGGCGACATGACGGGACCCAAGTCGGCACAGATCGTTCTGCGCGACCCGGCTGTCGATTTTGCGGTGATGGAAACCGCACGTGGCGGACTTGTGCGGTCGGGTCTGGGCTATCAGCGCTCGAACGTAGCGGCCTGTCTGAACGTCTCGGCAGATCATCTGGGCCTTGGCGGCATCAACACGGTTGAGGAACTGGCCGTTGTCAAACGCGTGGTGGTGGAAAGCGCCACCGACACGGCCGTTTTGAATGCCGATGACATCAACTGTCTGAAAATGGCCGACTATGCCGGTGCGGATCAGATCTTTTATGTCACCACCAACCCGGGGCACAGCCTGGTCAAGGAACATATCAAAGCAGGCGGCAAGGCCATTGTGCTTGAAAAGGGCATGAATGGTGACATGCTGACCATTTATGACAACGGTCTTCATATCCCGGTGCTGTGGTCGCATCTGATCCCGGCGGCATTGGAAGGCAAGGCCATTTTCAACGTCCAGAACGCAATGTTCGCCGCCGCGATGGCCTATAGCTTCGGAGTGGACCTGGACAATATCCGCCACGGGCTGCGCACCTTCGACACCAGCTATTTCCAGGCACCCGGGCGGCTGAATGTCTATGACGAGCATCCCTTCAAGGTGATCCTCGACTATGGCCACAACCCTGCCGCGCTCAAGGCGATGGCGGCGTTGGCCGATCAGTTGGAGGTCAAGGGCCGAAGGCTGTGCGTTGTTGCGATGCCCGGCGACCGGCGCGATGAGGATATCGTAGACGGGGCCGCCGCATTGGCCGGGCATTTTGATCATTTCATCTGCAAGGCAGATGACCGCCGCCGGGGCCGTGGACACGACGAAGTGCCGCAAATGATGCGGCAGGTCCTGATCGACAACGGCGTCGATGATGCCGCGATCACGATCATCCCGGATGAGGTCGAAGCGGTGACTGCAGCGTTGGAACAGGCCGCACCGGGCGATCTGCTGGTGATTTTCGGTGATGATACAACGCGCTGCTGGAAGCAGATCATCTATTTCAACTCCGATAGCGAAGCGCCAGTCACAGAGGCTGCGCCGGTGGCAAGCCCCATCGACACCTCGTTCGAGGACATGTTCGAAAGCGACCAGAACCTGATCCGGGATGCGCGCGGCGTGCGCCTGGCCCGCGACATCAGCGAAGACGCGGATTGAGCGGGGGTACCGGAATGGACCGGATCGAAGAGCTTGAAAACGCGCTGACAATTGAAAGCGCGTACGCCGATCATATCCGAGTAGACGATGCCCGACGCCTGACCGGGCCGGGACTGTTGTGGAACCGCCCCGGCGCGGTGATGGATGTGTTTTTCACCGATATCGGCACCGCGCAGGTCACCGCTTTGTGGGAAAAACACGCGCGCCGCGTGCTGGACGGGCTTGGCTGGCAGGATCAGGACGTAACCCACCGCAGTTTCACCGGTGGCGTCAATCTGGCGATTTCAGCGCCGATGGATCAGCTCTATTCCGCGATCTTCGCGGTGCAAACCGTCTGGCATTTCTGTGCTTCCGAACTGTTGGCATCCGAGCCCGGCGATTTCGATCAGATGGTTGCGGATGTCAAAAGCGTTATGGAGAAGGAAGCCAATCCCGCGCTGATTGCCCTGATTGCGGCAGCAGAGGCGCATGGTGTGGATATCCTGTGCGATGATGACGAAGTGTCGATCGGGCACGGTACTGGCAGTCAGACCTGGCCGGTCGATGCGCTGCCTACCCCCGATGACTTGGACTGGTCGGCTCTGCACAATATCCCGGTGGCCTTCATTACCGGAACCAACGGCAAAACAACTACAACCCGTTTGCTTGAGGCGATCGCGCGCGCTTCTGGCAAGGTTGCCGGGCTGACCTCGACCGAATTTGTGCGGGTGGGAGACGACATTCTCGACCGTGGCGATTATTCCGGTCCTGGCGGCGGTCGAATGCTGTTGCGTGACAAAAGGCTGGAGGTCGCCTGTCTGGAAGTCGCGCGCGGAGGTATCCTGCGCCGGGGTCTGCCGACCCGCGCGGCAACGGCAGCGGCGGTCACCAATGTGGCAAACGACCATCTGGGGCAATACGGGGTCAACACGGTGCCGGAACTGGCTCAGGCCAAATTCGCCGTGCATCGCACGCTGGCCGAGGGTGGCGTGCTGGCACTGAATGCCGATGATGAATTTGTCCGTGCCGAGGCGGCGAATACATCTGCGAATATCTGGTGGTATTCGCTGGATGCGCAGAATGCCCTGATCCGTCAGGCCCGCGATGCGGGCAAGTGCTGTGCCTATGTGCGGTCGGGAAAAATCGTCTTTTTCGATGGTGCGGCGGAACGGGTGGTGATCGCCGTCGGCGATGTGCCCCTGACCATGGGGGGCGTAGCAAAATACAACATCCTTAACGCCCTAGCGGCCTTATGCCTTGCCCTGGCATTGAACCTGCCCGTTCAGGCAGCTCGAAAGGGGTTGGCAGGGTTCAAGCCCGACGCCAGGGACAACCCGGGCCGTTGCAACGAGTTTCTCTATAATGGCGCGCGGGTTTTTGTGGATTTTGCCCATAACCCGCATTCGATTTCGGCCGTTTGCGATGCCCTGTCCAGCCTGCCGGCAAAACGGCGTTTTATAATGCTCAGCCATGCCGGGGACAGATCCGATCAGGATATCCATGACGTCACTGCGACGGCGCTGAACTTCAAACCCGACGTGGTCGTCGCAACAGAACTTGAGGGGTATCTCAGAGGTCGCGAATTGGGTGACATTTCTGATCTGATCGAACGGGCAGCGTTGGACCATGGGTATGGTGCGCACCAAATACTCAGAGCTCCTTCGCCCACACAAGCCGCTTCAATGATACTTGAAAAGCTTGAGCCGGGAGATGTTGCCTTGCTGCTGGTTCTGTCCGATCGCGACGCCGTTCTCGCGATGCTCGACCGATAAACAGAGCCGGGTGCCGGTGTCACGCAGTTGTAGCTAGCACACGGCGATGTAAGCGCGCGCAAATGCAAACAGGCAGGGAAGTATGCACCAAAAATGTTGCACCTTCGTCCTGAGACCGATCGGAGGCGGACTACGGTGCAGAACCCGCCAAGTGATCGTTGCGCAGTATCCGGTACTTTGGGCTCAGCGCAGTCACCTGACGGATTTACTTAGATGACCGATTAGCGGCCTTGAGCGGGCGTTCACCCCCGAAAACTCGGAGTTTCGAACAGGAACGACCGCTCTCACCATAAAGCGGTCGCTCTCCCAAATCTTGGCTACGACCGGCTTGCGGACAATTTACCGTTGGCTCAATGGTTCCTGAGGACCGGTCTCAGCCCAAAGCGGACATTCGTAACAAGACTTTGCAATTTCCGAGACCGGATCTAGGTGCGCTCATAACGCTGCATTTCTGACATTGATTTCATTAAAGAAAATCTTGGAACTTTGCCCATAAGTTTGCATGCTAAAGAGAACTCATCGAATAAACAGGCCGTCAGGCTTATTTGCGGTGCCCAAATGCAGCTTACTCCCATCGCCAGCAGATGAGCGCCAAATGTCGGCTTCGCCATCCCAAACACTGGCGCTGACGCATGGCGTTGGGTTTATTCCGTCGCAATTGGATCCATGAATATCCGCTACGACAACGCGTCGACGCCCAAAATCAACGACCATCCAGCCTTGGTTGAGCAAGGAGTGCACCTCTTCGCTAACTCAAAAGTGCGACATGCATCCGCCAGTTCCGCAGTAAAGAGATGCGGTGCTCGAGCACGCAAAACCAGACTCATTCAGAACCCAGTCGCGTTGCAAATCTCCGTCTAGATCGACCCTTTCAACCGCGCCCCAATCTAAGTCAAACTGACCGTCGTTGAACGACGCGCAGGCCTGTGTCGCCAGATCAATCTTTGTCCGCAAACCGGTTGGTAGTTGTGATAAGTCAGCCGCAAAAGCTGGTGAAATCCCAATTAAACCCGAAACCAGCACAATCGCGGAAACCAAACATTTCAACTGGCGCACTAATTGAGAAGCCGGTTGGATAGCGGCATCAATTGCATTGATCATACCTGTAGTCCCCGTATTCCAGCCAGTTTGCCGAGCCCTCGCTAAAAATCAGAAACTCGGACCTGTCTTCCCCAAGTAGGGCGACGACAAATCCGGTCGGCGGCTCAGAATTTCCGAAGTAACTGTAGGCAGTCATGGCTCTGATCGACTCGCCATTGACCGTTACTCGCGCGTCCCACTCTCCCTCCGGATTGTCCAAAATTACGGGCTCGATCACGCGTTTTATCGCTCCGCCACCACAATAGACGATGCCTTCGGGTGCTTCGTAAGAGGCCCCCTGACTAGCACCTGACTCGCAGGCGGAACGAAGGGACCGAATTGCCGCGCTGGAACCTTTTAAGTCAAAGATTCCATAGCTGACGTCTTGATCAATCATCGACAGATTGACCGAAGCATTGGCCGCAAGCTGGTCCAGAACGAAACTATAGTCCTGCTGACTATTGAAGCTGACCTCGACCGGATAATTGTCGACGATCTGCAAGGCAGCGTTTTCTGCGCCAACCTGAAATGCACCAACTTCAGTGGTGCCGTTCTTCAAAAAACGAATGGAAAGCCCCTGCTTGTCCACAATGTCCTGGCTTTCCTCATATCCAGCTGGAGCAAATCGGATACGGTTACACTGAAGTTCCAGCGTCATGTTTCCGGTCTGAATAAATGCATTGGGATTAGGCCCGGGACTGAACGACCACTCCGCTGATGCTGTGGTCGCCATAGCCAACAGCAACATTCCAAGGGAAATCGGCTTGCAACTCATTTTCTCTCTCCATGGCGCTGCGGTTCGCACTGTCATTCAGCAGAGGTGCCGGCTTGTTACCTGGACAACCAGGTCAGGAAACAGGTTCGCCGTATTCGTTTGCGCCTTCTTCCGAAGGGCGCGTCAGCCACCAGATCATCAGAATGGACAGAACCAATTGAAGAATTGAGACAACAACAATACCGGTCACGCCCAGGACTGCCGCGGGTCCTCGTAATGCGTCAGGGTTCTCGGTCCCTTGCTCCAAAACCGAGAAGAACGCCACCCCACCCAGCATAACAAAGAGCGTTGTAATGCTGAGCGCCATCGGCAGCAGCAAATACCAGCCAGGTCGTCCTGTATCATGCAGCCTCCGCCAACCGGCGGCCAGCATGGGTATGAGAACAGCCAGTTGGAAAACAGAGGACAGAACCCGAGATCCCTGCCCTGTTTCGGGGTTGGTCCCGAATATGATCGTATCCAGCACAGCTAAAGCAGCGCTCGCGAGAACCACGAACAAGAAGAACCACCAGTATTCTGAGCGTAAAGCCCGACCGGAGAACTGGAAGTATTTCGAAAAACACGTTTTAACGGCTTCACCAATTCCCATTTTTCACTCCTTTTTATCTTTCTGTGCGCCGAAAAACGCTTCGCCGCTTAGAAGAACTCACTCGCCCCTAAGGATGCGCTCACTATCCTTTTTTTGAAAGCAGACGCTTATCATACGAGAGCGTAAAGAAGTTTACGCGCGGAAAATATGTTGATTTATGAATAAATAGATTCAAACATGCGAATTCGACACAACTTTCATTTTACCTCCGTTGTTGTCGCTGTCGCCCGACTTGTCGGGCCCTTCCGACTGCTAGAGTGAGTGCTGGCGGTCGGAAGGCCTTTAATAATGATCGAGCGTTGGGAGGACGCGATGTTGAAACCTAACGTTCTCCCCATCTTTCCAAAGTTTGCTCTAGCTTTCGCCAGTGTCGTCATTCGGCCTTCACACGTTGTTGGCGGCCCCGATAGTCAACGAAATGTTGTTCCGCCGACCAAGCCCGCCGCAGCAAGTTTTGGGAAAGGTATTCACAGGATGGAAGCATGTTCTGTTGGGTACTCAGACGCGAGAGCTTCAAACAAGCGCATCCAGTTTCACTAATTTCAAAGGACCCAGAGGGAGGAGAAAATGACCAACAAGATGGTGATGATTGCAGGCGCAACTTGTTTCGCAATGCTTGCGGCCTGTGACGATACGAGTACATCAAGCGCGTCCGCCGAGCTCACACCGGCTCAGCAAGCATGTTTGCGAGATGTAGCCAATACGACAAACAATTCGCAAGTCGTGGTGCTCTCATCCGCGTTTAGCGAGGCGGGAACACAGGTCACTGTAGGCGTTGGCGAGGATCGTGCTCCTTGGAATTGCATTGCTTACAGTGATGGCGCGACAGCTGGTATCGAGTTCCTGGGCGACGAAGGCGCATTGTGAGCAGTCTGCTGCTTAGCCGACAACGGCTGCGCAGCACTGGCTCGCTCTTCGGATAGTGCAGGCCATGTATTCTTCGCGTCTGAGCCAAGGGGTTCTGAAATACTACACGTTCATCGAACTGATGACGAGCGCGGACATGATCGAAGCCCTGAAGCGCGTGCCGGAATTTTCAACTCCGGTTGAATGAAGTTAGGAAGTAAAGGAAAAGTCTATGAAGATCGTATACGGAATTCTCGCAGCCTTATCAGTTGTGTTTTTCACCCTTGGAGGCAGCGATGCCCATGCCAAAGACAACAAGGGTAAAAAGCCGAACAAGGGGGGCAAAGACGGTGATGTCAGTATTCAGATTGAAGACAAACCCGGCAAAGGCCCAAAGACTATCCCACCTGGTCAGATCAAACGCTACACGCGCGGTGCCAAGCTCCCATCTGATCTGGAGTTCGAGGATATTGGGGACCTTTCCAAATGGAAGCTGAAGGAGCCGGGCAAAGGAAACCGCTACATTCAGGTCGATGGCGAAGTCCTCGAAGTTACGAATGACCTGTCCACCGTTGTTGATGCCGTCGGCGTCGTCGGTGATCTTCTCAACTAGATGAAAGTACGATGTTTCACGGCAAGAATTACCTCGCTTGTCCTGACGCTGGCCGGGGCGATCTTTCTGTGAACCCCGGCCCAAGTTGAAAACCCGGACACCGGACCTGGCGATGAAAAAAGCCCTTCTTGTACATTTTGCGCTTACTACCTTTTCAGCAACGCGCGTCCAATAGGTCGATGACGTTCAGACTTTTGGACCAATCCAGACTTCCAAAGAGGCTACAACCAATAGGGCAAGTGTACTTATGGGAAGAACAAAAGCGACTGGCGGGGCTATCAAAGACGAATAGTGACACGGCCCAACCGACCTGAATATGGTTCAGAAGGGGCGTTCAGTTAGGTGGTCCGAATATCTGCTTGTCAGAGACTGAAGGGCGAAAGCGGCGATAGGGGAGCGCATGAGGGTTTGGCTATTTAGGATAATTGGGCTTGTCGCACTTCTCGCATTCGCAGCAGTCGCGTTTGTTTGGTTGTTGTTTGCTGCTCCGATGTTCTCGGACATGCGCCGCAACCTTGTGGAAGGAGTTCTTTCGGAACAAATTGGTCGGCCCCTTTTGGTGAACGATGATGTAAGCGTCGCGCTTGGACGCATTAGTCACATCTACGTTGGCGGGGTGGTCATCCCGAGCCAGACAATGCCGGATTCACCACTTGTAAAATTGAACCTGCTGGAACTGGAGTTGGACATTGCCGCTTTGACCAGCGGGCGTCTGCATTTTGACAATCTGGTAGTGGAAGGCCTTCAAGCGAATATTCTTACAGCCGCAGACGGCACCACGAGTTGGCGAAAAGACAGGCCAACACCCAGGCCCTTGTCCGAGGAACCTGTATCAGCGGACGATCAAAAAGACGTCGCTAGCGCTGATAGTATCGATGAAAGCGACACAGAAAGCAGTGGGATCCTGAACTTCCTGAGCGACAAGAACGTCAGTTTCACGTCAATCGGGTTAAACATCGACGACAAGGTCTCGGGCTTCTCGTTTGTGTTTGACCTTCAGTCACTCGCGCTCGAACAAGTGGATAATGGACAAAGAACGAAGGTCTCTGGATCCGGCTCCGTCAACGGTCAGGGTTTCCAAATCGAAGGCGACTACCCACACGCCGCACCGTTTACGACGCGGGCCAGTTTTGGCGAAATGACCGTAAGCTACGATGGTGAGCCTTTCTCGGAGGACGAAGGTGGTGGCTATCGAGCTGTATTGGAGATGGACACCGGTGAATTCGGTGATTTTCTAGATGTCATTGGATTGGAACGCGTTTTGGAAGGCAATGGCCAGTTGCAGGCTGAGCTCGTGTCTCAGGACGCCCTGAAGATCGAGGCGTTTACAACCACCGTAAGCCTGGAGGACGGACAAAAACTCGAAGCTGAAGGTTCAATAGATGACCTCTACATCGCTCAGGGCGTCGACCTGCTTTTCAACGCGCGACTTCATCCGGAAGGACAGCCGCCGCCAGCAGCTAAAAGTATCCAGGAATTGAAGTTCACGGGCTTTGAAATGCATATGGTTGGATCCCTGGCTTCCTTCGAATTCGAGAAGTTGCTGTTCCAGACCAATGCGTTTGACCAGGGGTTAGACGTAATCGGTCCAGCCTCTATCGAAAGCATTCGCCGCATGCCAGACGGCCGGCTCGCCATGCTGGGCATCGCGCTGCAAGCTGGGCCAATTGAAGAGCCTGTCCTGAAAGCCGAAGGTGAAATCCTCGATCTGCTTCAGCTTCAGGACGTAACATTCGATGGTGTGCTGAACGGGCCCGCCAAGTTAATTTTGCCCAACCTCGATAAAGACTATGTTGACCAGTTCGGCGGCATCAAAGCCGATTTCAACATATCCAATGCGGGCGGGCCGGTTTCACTCAACAGGTTTAACGCGACCACATACGGCACCGATCTTTGGGCGCTCGATCTTGCACTATCCGTCAACGAGCTCAAAGGGCTGGCTGGTCTCGATTTCGATGTGGAACTGGATGTCGACGACGGTGCCCAGTTTCTGACCGCGCTCAATCTGCAACCTGTCGAAATCGGATCACTAGCTATCGATGCTGATACCTCTAAAAAGGGCGAGGACTTTGATGCCGCAATCCAGTTCGAAGCCGGGTCTTCGCATCTTCTTGCAGCTTTGGATGCACAGTTTCCCGAAGGTGCATCCGTCGTCCGTGGCAACATCACGAGTGAAAAGCTCGATCTCAACGACCTGAAGAACCTGACTGCCGTACTGGATCAACTGAAAAGCCTGGTAGGCGAGGCCACAAAAGAACCTGAAGCCGAAGTTCAGCCCTTGGTTCTGCCGAAGGAGACAGACGTCCAGCTCTTGGTGTTCCCAAAGGAAAAAGGGAAACCTGCCGATCTTCTGGATGTGCGACGCGTGCTGCAAGAAGCAGACGTCGAGGTACAGATCGAGTTCAAAGAGATTGTAGGCCAGCAAGGTGTAACGTCTGTTTCAAGCCAATTATCAGCTAAAGAAGGAACCGTGGATTTCGGCCCCCTTCAGATGGCTTATGGTGGCGGAAACTTCAGCCTTCGGGCGGTCATGGACATGGTTGATTCACCCGATTGGCTTTCATTGTCGGGATCAACCTCGGGATGGGAATTCGGTGAGATCCTTGATGAGTTGGGAATTGGTATTGATGCCTATGGCCGTTTGAGCGGAGAGTTTAACGTTTCCGGCAGCACTACCACTGGCAAGGCCTTCATAAACTCCATGCGCGGCAGCGCGTCTTTGTCGATGTCGCAGGGCTACATCAGCACCAGCCTATTAGAACTGGCGGGGCTGGGCATTTTCCCCTGGCTGTTTTCAGAGGAGTTCAGACAAGGCTACACCGACATCACTTGTGTGGTTGCCCCGGTCGATATCCAAGCCGGGCAAGTCAGCTCAAACTCCATCGTCATTGAAACGGGATCGGTTCAATTAGTGGCCAAGGGACAAGTGGACTGGCTGAACGACAGCATTGCGATTAGAGCTGAGCCGCGGCGCGTTGGCAAACCCTTATCCCGAAGCGCTTGGCCCTTTGATGTGACTGGCCAGCTTTCGTCGCCAAAGTTCAAGCTGGATGTGGGCGGGTCCAGAAACAAGGCTCCAGAAGGCGCTGATGCAATGCCTATCGACAGGCAACCGTGCCTGCCGGACATCAATCAATTGCAATAATACTTAATTCTTCAGTGGTTCTGGCTGTTCGGCCTGGCACTCCAGAACGGCCTCAATGGCTTTTGCAGACCCGCTGAGATCAAGCTCCACCTCGGCCCCGCTTTCGCCAATGATCGTGACGCTTTGGCGTTTTCCAAACTCGGTTACAAACGCCGGGTTGTCGAAAAAAGCGTAGCCACCGGGTACTCCATTCTTGAAGACTCCAATTGCTTCACCTTCGAATTTCGCATCACCAAAGTCGAACTTTACCATGCCCGTCGCACCGTCCTCGATTTGCACCCAGGCCGGATTAAAGGCTGCAAAAAAGCCACCAGCCTGATTGGGTGCCGCGCCGATTTCAACGGTCATGTCGTTTTCAAAGGGCTTCCACGCCAGACAGCCGCTGCCCTTTTCGGGATCAATCAGGATTGTCCAGTCGCCGGAGTCACCCCATCGCTCCATACCGGCACCCCACACCGCGCCAGTGGAGATCAATGCCATTGCTGTCAGCGCCAACTTGTTCATTCGATGCCCCACACTTGTTCCGAAGATATAAAGCTGCATTCAGAGTATCGCGCTGGATTAATCAAATACAACCATTCGATTTATGGAATGTTGAGCCAACGCCGACGGCATCCGGAGAACTTGTCCAACGACAGTTGTGGGCTGCACGTCAAACTTTGCAAAGTCCGCTTTCTGCGCATTACTGTCGTTAGCGCGGACTGCAGCACCTGGTAACTTTGGGCTCGAAGCGGTCATTCAACAAATTCGCTGGTATGTCCGGTATGCGGACAAAGCGGACCTTAGCCCGATTGCCTGTACTAGCGTATTGATATTGGCTCACTGCGCTCGAAGCGTGCTAAGGAACGCAATCAAAGCGACCCTTTCGGCGTCCGATAGATCCGGCATCAATGCCATCTCTGTTCCGGGAACACGCCCTGCGGGATCGGCGATGAATTGATTGAGTTCTGAGATGTTCCAATCACCGGATAGGGAAGCCATTGCGTTTGAGTATTTGTAACCTTCAACACCCGCTTTGGTGCGCCCGACAACACCTATGAGCGACGGACCGTGATTGTGCGCTCCGGATGGCACGGTTCCTTCTTCGATAATATGGCATTGCGTACAACCAATCGCTGAAATCCGCCCGAGCTCAAGGTCGGCGATCGCCAATTCAGTTTCGGATATGGGCGGCGGTTCGATTGGTTGTGCACCGCTTTCTGAGAGAAACGAAATCATCTCTGCCTTATCTTTTATTGTGGCCAGATGGATCGGCGGCACACCCCAAAACTCTCGTGCATTTACATTTGCACCATAAGCGACAAGAACTTTGGCGGCGTCCAGTGAGCCTCTCTCGGCAGCATCATGAAGCGGAGTATAGTCTTTATCGCCGGCCTGTGCGCTTGGGTCTGCTCCCGCCTTCAGTAAAAGTTCAACTATCTTTTCATGGTTGCCACGGGCTGCCTTTTGCAACGGACTACCAAAGTCGAGCGTTGCGTTGGCATCTGCGCCATGTTCGAGAAGGATTGCAACAATGTCGGTATGGCCGGATTGAGCGGCGAAGAACAAAGGCCGCTCCAAACTGGTTGGATCAACGCTTCCTTCGGCAGCAAGCGACGCCTCCAGCGCCTCGGCATCACCATTACTGGCCGCCTGCAAAATATCATCTGCCTGAGCAACCTGCGAAAACAGAGCCACCGTTAGAACCGGGAAAAGGAACAAATTGGCGATACTGAAACGTAGCATCAAGAAAACCTCCGTCAGTCGTAGCTGCGCCAACTATATCATAACTCGCCGCAATTCACCGCCATGCCAATACTTTACCGTTTTACAAAACCAGTTGACTTAGACTGCCCAATGGTCGGGTCCGCTCTGGGCTCGTAGCAGTCATCGGATTCGGCGCAGCATCTGCCAAATCACGGCGTCAGTCCCCGTCACGCCCGGCCCATTCCCGCCGTTGACCCACAGTTTGTCATGCCGCGGCGCGGCCCGTCGAACCTGCCGTTCGCTGCAAGCGCAAAATCTCAGGCCAGCCAATTTCGCACAATGCGGACAAAGTCGCCTTCAAAGGCAAAACATCAAACGCGTGCAGCCAATCAGCCAGTCGTGTAAATCTAGAACGCGGTGGCAAGAGCCGGAATTGTAGAGTGACCCGAAGATAAATGAAAGCAGACGCCATTCATTGAATAGTCAGTTCATTTTGAAAGCGTTTTCTTGATTAGTGCCGCGTATCTCAGCATGATCCAAAGATGTCGGCTGAAATAGACAAATGGTTAATTGATCTCGACCTGAGTCAGTACGCAGATGTTTTTGCGGAAAACGATATTGATGCGCGTGTTCTGCCACTACTATCTGGCGACGACTTAAAAGAGCTCGGAGTAAGCCTTGGTCACCGCAAAATCATCCTCGCTGCAATTCACGAGCTAGTCGGCCAACAGCACGCAACCTCGCCGTCACAAGCAGCTCGTGAACAAGCGCCCACCTCAGTCAATTCACAAAGTGATGATCCGCGCAAACAGAAGCATGTCGAACCGCCTACTGCAGAGAGGCGTCACGTAACTGTTTTGTTTGCCGATCTTGTCGGTTCGACTGAACTCACCAATCGCTTTGATCCCGAAGACATGCGGGACTTGCTACAGAACTATCAAGATGCCGTTGCAGGAGCCGTGAGCCGATATGGTGGCTACGTTGCAAAGTATTTGGGCGATGGTCTGCTCGTGTTTTTCGGATGGCCGCGGGCTTTCGAAGATCACGCAATTCGGGCGGTAAAAGCTAGTCTTGAGTCTGTTCACCGAGTCAAAGAACTCAAAACGCCTGACGGAGAGCCTTTGTCAGTCAGACTGGGAGTTGCGAGTGGTGATGTTGTGGTCGGCGATACCATTGGCGAAAATACATATGAGGAGGGGGCCATGACTGGTCCGGTAGTCAATCTTGCGGCACGGATTCAAGAACATGCAGAGCCAAACTCAGTCGTTTTGTCAGTTGAGGAAACCGAGACAGCTTTACATCGGATATTTGAGTTTAAATCTCTTGGGCAGGCAGAGCTTAAGGGGTTTGCTGAACCACGTAGTGTTCAGAAAGTGATGTCAGAACGCAGCGCGGAAAGCCGGTTTCAGGCCTCACATCGAGACGATGTCGACAGCGTCATGGTTGGCCGGGACTACGAAAAGGGAATTTTACTGCAATCATGGCAACGTGCTCAGAATGGCCACGGAGAAGTTGTTCTGCTCTCCGGTGAAGCCGGAATAGGAAAGTCGCGGCTTACAGAGGAATTCCTTGCTGAAATCACCGAAAACGACGAAGTCGATGTCATAAGGCTGAACTGTTCCCCCTATCTCAGCAGCAGCCCCTTTCATCCGGTAGCCCAACGAATATCCCAGGATGCGGGTGTTGAACCGGACTTTGATGACAATCTGATCCTTGAGCATGTCAGAAAAATGCTTGAAGGTCGACCAGGGTTGGACTGGGAACAAGTTCTGCCTGTCTTTGCAGCGTTGGTCGCACCGCGTAGTGCGCTTGCCCAAAAGGTGCTCGAGATGTCACCGCAGGAGCAGCGCGACACGACAATCCAAACATTAATCCACACAGTGCAGGTGCGGGCAAGCGTGCACCCGGTTATTCTTTGCGTAGAAGATGCTCATTGGATCGATCCTTCCACACAAGCATTGTTGGAGCGGTTTAAATCGATATGCACCGATCTTCCTCTGATGATCTTGATAACCCACAGACCCGGGTGGGGATTGGCCCGTGATGATGGGGACACACACGTACAGTCTCTAGTTTTACGCCGATTTGATTCTGCGCATGTCTCAAACCTTGTCGAAAACATTACAGGCAAGAGACCGGACAAAGCTCTGATCGCTACAATAATTGAAAAAACCGATGGTGTTCCGCTATTCGTGGAAGAAGTGACCCGAGCCATTGTCGAATCCGGCGAGCAGGGGCAAAGCTACATACCATCGTCATTGAAAGGCGCGTTGATGGCGCGGCTCGACGCAGTTTCGCCAGAGGCAAAACAGGTTGCCCTTACAGGATCGGTAATTGGCCGAGAATTTGAGCCGAGCATATTATGTGCCGCGAAAGGCCTTGAAAAATCTGATATCAACAAATGGCTCGAAGAGCTTTCTCGAACAGGCCTGATCTTTGAAAGCGGGCACAATCGCGGGCACTTCGTTTTCCGCCATGCCCTTATTCGCGATACCGCCTATCAATCCATGTTGAGTTCAACCCGGAGACAACAGCACGCAGACGTCGCGCGCGCTTTGATGCGGATAAGGTCATCTGAGATTGAGCGTCGCCCTGAGCTGGTCGCGCGCCACCTTTCTGAAGCTGAGGACTGGAGTGCCGCGTTTGAAAAATGGCAGACCGCGACAGAAATGGCGTTGGTGCGATCTGCCAGCCAAGAAGCGATGACGAACGCTAAAGAAACTTTGAGAGCTGCCGAAAAACTTGGATCAGACTCCAATACAGAGTTGATCAAGGGCAAGATCCTGGTCGGCCGCAGCCATGACAGTTTGGGCCAATTGCCTCAAGGGATAGCAGTTCTGAAAGACGCTTCCAACGCTGCCCAGGCGGCGCGCAACGTGGAGCTAGCCGCTGACGCGGCCAATCACTTCGCTGACTCATGCATGATGTCCAGCGAAAGGCACAGCGAGGCGATCGAACTCTGCGATAATGCGCTGAAAGACCTACCCGATGATGATGAAGTCCGTCGGTGCAGATTGATGAGCCAGCTTGCGCGCGCCCACATGTTCGTCGGTCAGTTTTCCGAAGGGGCACGTTTCGGCCAGCAATCCATGGAGCTGGCTGCAAAATTGGGAGACTATAAATCTCAGTTCTCGGTAATGATGATGCATTTTGGGGCCCCATTTGTCGCGCGGAAGGGACGAGAGGCCCACCATTGGCGGGAAAATCTGGAGGCTATGCACGGTGTAGCCGAGCATCTTGGTAGTGTCGATCAAGGGCGAGACCGAACCCTCAGCCTGTTTGTAGGTGCCGAGATGGCCGACCGCGAATTAATGGACCATTCTCTGGGTTTGCTCACCGAGATTTCGGAAAAAGACAATCATCTTCAACTCTATTGGGTTCAGAAGCACGCACGCGCCATGGTTGCAATTATGGACGGCGATTTTGAGCAAGCAGAAAAACACGCGACTGAGGCAGTGAAGATCGGTCGAAGGACCCATGGAGAACATGTTGAGGGCGTCTTCGGGGTTCAGATGTTTACCATCCGCCGCGAGCAAAACCGACTGCACGAGGTTGCGCCTGTGATCAAGCAACTGATGAAAGACAGCCCTGAAGACATTTCGTGGAAACCGGGTTTTGGCCTTATCGCTGCCGAACTGGGATACAAGGAAGCTTCTGAACGTATACTGAGTGAAATGGCTGCCAATGGCTTCGATCTTCCACCTGATGCCATGTATTCAACGACATTGTCATATCTTGCCGACATATGTGTCGCCATTGAGCATCAGGAACACGCTAAGACGCTTTATGGATTGCTGGCCCCCTACGAAGAATTGACGATCACCGCAGGGGCGACCACTGTTTGTACTGGCGCAGCTGCGCGACGCCTCGGCAGCCTGGGCATGGTGTTGAAGGACTGGGATGCCGCTGAGGCGATGTTCCAGAAGGCCATAGAAATAGACACCCGCATGAAATGCCCGCCTTGGATTGCGCACAGCAAGGCGGCTTATGCATCTGCATTAAGGCGACGGGGACGCCCGAATGATGTGGAACAGGCGTTTCAACTGGAAGGGGAAGCGTTGGCAATTTCGCAGAAATTGGGTATGGTTTCCCTAAGGTCAAAGCTCGAAGGAGTAGCGAGTTAAGGTACTTGAATGTTTTGGGGGACTTTATGCCTAGGTACATAATTGAAAGAAACTTTGCCGAGCAGCTAAACGTCAGCGATGATGACAAAATTCACATCAAAGAAATCAATGACGAGGTCGGCGTCGAGTGGATATTTTCGTTTCTAAGTGCAGATAAGCGCAAAACATACTGCTTGTACGAAGCCCCTGATGAGGAGAGCCTCAGGAAGGCAGCTGAGCGCCTGAATATTCCCGCCGACGTCATTACGCCCGTGGATCGGATTGATCCGGCAATATTCGCCTGACCAGCAGCCAATTTTACCCAACTCAATGAAACGACTTCGCGAGACAACGCGACGGAATTAACAATTAGCTGAGGCAGCCCTACAAGAAGCCTGACCTGACTATTGGGAGGCTTACGAATGTTTGACCTGAAAACACTCGACGGAAGTACAGCTATTGTGAATCAAGACACTTTGGACGCTCTTGATGCATCACTTCGCGGCGGGGTCTACCAGAAAGGCACCCCGGAATACGAAGACGCAAGAACTACGTGGAACAGCATGTTCGAACGTTACCCAGGTTTCGTGATCCGCGCTCTGGGGGCAAGCGATGTGCAGAAGGCAGTGAATTTCGTACGAGAGACCGGCCTCGTTATGTCGGTTCGGTCAGGTGGGCATCAGATTGCAGGGCACGCCGTCGCAGATGAAACAGTCATGCTCGATCTGTCCCAGATGCGGTCGGTTCACGTAGACCCTGTCAACAAGACTGCTCGGGTTGCACCGGGAGCACAGCTGGGAGATGTGGATCGTGAAACGCAGGCACATGGACTTGCCGTTCCCGTTGGCATCAACTCGACCACGGGCATCGCAGGCCTTACCCTTGGCGGCGGCTTTGGATGGACCACCCGGAAATTTGGCATGACGATCGACAACCTGCTCTCAGCGGAAGTTGTGACTGCGGACGGAGCCATTGTAACCGCATCTCCTACAAGCCACCCGGAACTTTTCTGGGCTATCCGCGGTGGGGGTGGAAACTTTGGTGTCGTAACCTCATTTGAATTCCAACTGCATGAGCTAGGACCCGATGTCCTGTCTGGCCTCATTGTTCATCCGATAGAAAATGCGCCAGAGCTCCTCGCTGAATTTGCTACGATTGCTGACAATTCCCCGGATGAGCTGACCGTCTGGAGTGTGATGCGAAAAGCGCCCCCTCTACCGTTCCTGCCAGCTGAGTGGCATGGGCGAGAGGTGCTGATCTTTGCAGCCTGCTATAGCGGGCCGATGGCAGAAGGTGAAAAAGCTATGGCGGCACTACGCGCGCTAGGTGAACCAATCTCCGATGTGATATCTCCCCACAAGTTCGTAGATTGGCAAGCCGCTTTTGATCCTTTGTTGACGCCAGGCGCCAGGAATTACTGGAAGAGCCATGATTTCGATGCACTTTCTTCGGATGCAATCTCAGGACTCTTGGATGCGATTTCCAGCCTTCCTGACCCGGCGTGTGAAGTTTTTATTGCTCATGTGGGCGGAGCAATGGCGCGCGTCGAGGCCGGTTCAACCGCTTATCCCCAAAGATCTGCTCACTTCATCATGAATGTTCACACGCGTTGGGAGGACCCCAGCAAGGATGCTCAATGTATCGAATGGGCGCGCAAGCTATACGACCAGATGCAACCGCATGCGAGCGGTAGTGCCTATGTCAATTTCATGCCGGAAGACGAAGCAGACCACATGACCGGAGCGTATGGCGAGAATGGCGAGAAACTGTCTAAGATAAAGCGTAGTTATGACCCCACCAACTTGTTCAGGGTTAACCACAATATCTTGCCTGCTTGATGGAATTCAGAACTGCATAAACTGATCCAGATTGATGTTGAGAATTTTGCCTTGGCGTCGCGCCGCATTTCTAGTTGGCTAGTTTTCAGGCCAAGTGGAGCATCCAAGCGACGATCGCGCTGGTAATCATGCAACCAATGGGTTGTGGTTTCCGTAGATACGGCCAAGAAATTCAATATGTGTCCGCTTTGGGCTCGGTGCGGTCGTTCGTCGAATTGTCGTGAGTAACCGCACTGCGGACATAGTTGACATTCACCCTAGACCAATAACTCTCTTTTCGTCGCGGTCTCGCGTCTGACGTGCGCTTGACGACGCAACTCATATCAAACGATCATCGTCGAACCATTTTGCGGCGGCCCAAAGGATAACCTATGGAAGTATTTGGAAGTGATGCACAGCGACGCATGTCGACCATGGGTGAGCATCTTATCCAGCTATTGGGTGATGACCCTCGATTTTGTAGCCATGGGCGCGGTATTCAAATTGCCAACGAGTACAGCGGGGCTTTGGATGATGCCGTTGCAATGGCTCGAATACTCGGCATCACGGCGATAGAAAGCATACCGCGTCAGGAGGTGGCAAAGACGCGAGAAGTCATTGAAAGTCAGGGATTAAAAACCGACACAATAGCTTGTTATCTTGGCGGGCTGAACTGTGTTGACATTGCTCGGAAAATAATTGCCACACGGGCGTTGCCCGAGGATTTGACCGTACGTGTGATTGATCGAGACTCTCCGCCAGAATGGCTTGAAGCTTTCGCAGAAGTCGCAATGAGCCACGGTGTTCTACCGCCAATAGGGCCGGTTATGCGCGGATTGTCTCGCCCCGGATTTGCGATGGTCGTCTTTGACAGCTCAGGTGCTCCCGTTGCAACCGCGGGCTCAGTTCTGTGCCATCCGCCCAGCAGTAGGCTGCATCGTCGCGCTCAATGGGGGCAACTTTCGACCAAGCCTGAACGCATGGGCGAAGGTGTAGCAAAAGTCTTGGGAGCCAAAGCTATGATACACTCTCATGAAAAGCTTGGCGCAACTGGGTTCAAGACAGGCATTGCTCCGGGCAACGTTGCATCGGCACGGTTGTGCGAAAGACTTGGCTTGGAGGATAGCGGCAGCGACATAGTCGCGATCATCGACCCGAATATATACTCGGAAGATCGATTGACCAAGTGAGCCATTCGGAAGTTTGTTGTCGCGTTATATCAACGACACTCGCGCGAACCTGACTGAAACTTCTTAAAAAACTAAGATTAGGACGAGTTCTAGTCTGCTTGGGCTAGTTGTAGCCGCTTGCCGGAGGTTACTGGCCAATTGCTTTGCCGAACCCAAGGCCGCGTCCATGATTTCATGGAATAATCTCCAAGGATCGCTATGTGGGCACAATTACCATATGGAGCTGGATCTCGCGGTATGGCAGCCGTTAACAGGAAACGATAAAGTGGTATGCGGCGCAGGGCTGGTGTAAAACGATCTTCCCATCAAGGGTTTCGACCGACCGGTTGAATGCGTCTTCCATGTCGGAAGAAACCTTTTCATAAGCTCTAGAACGATCTGGATCCGGCCAAACAATCTTTTCTAGGAACGCTTCGAAAGTCGGATATTCACGAGTAAGGACGTACTCTTTTTTGTTTTCCAACCGAAATCCGTCTACTCCGTCCAAGTGGTTAAGTGTTTCGTGAGAATGCGTTCGAACGAGGGTTTCGTCTTCCACCAATCGTACAACGTAAAACATTGTCCCATAAGGATAGGGCTCCACTATGTGCAACCGCCCACTGCTTCCAAGAACGCGGCGAATTTCAGTGAAAGCAGTGTGCTGAACCTCGACTGGAATGTGATGAAGTGAGAAGAACAAACACGCGAGGTCCTGCGAGCCGGAGTCGAGAGGCAGGTCTTCGGCAGCCCCAAGCCTAACGTCGATATGTCTTGGTAGATCTTCTTTGGCTTTAGCAACTTTGTCCGGATCTATTTCTATTGCAGTGACTTTGGCTCCTGCAGCGTACAAGTCTCGCGAATAGACGCCGTCACCCGCACCAACATCGACGACTTGAATCCCTTCAAGTTTGCATATCGATTTTAGGTGATCGATGTGAGTCATGGCCAACTCCTGCAAATCTGAATGGTCTTGCAACAGTTTAGCACACCAGTTCCCCTATTTCCGCTTTGGGTTCGGAGCGGAATTTAAACTCCCGAAGAAATTGCTTGTCCGGTGACGTTTTGAAGATCGCTCCGCGGTGGCCTTTATCCAGCCTGTGAATACACCAACGTTTCCTCAGGCGAGCATGATCAGCCACCCGCCCCAGACAATCAAAACCACGCCCAATCCACGACTCAGAAACCGCCCGAATGGCAACGTCTTTTCCGCCAACACCACGATTGTAAGGACGGCAACCCACGGCAGGTTCATGACGCCCAATACAAACAACAGCACCATCAGCATCCAGCAGCAGCCAAGACAGTAGGCCCCGTGGCGAAGCCCCATCTTCGCGGCACCCAGGGATCCCTCCTGCCAATGAGCCGTCAGAAAACTCATGGGCGAGCGGCAATGCTCCAGGCAAGCGTTCTTGAGTGGCGTCCATTGGAACAACCCGGCGAATATCAACATCACGCCGCCCACGGTCGGCGCAACCCTCCCCATCATGGAGGACAGCGCGCCACCCGTGTGCAGCCACCAATTCAATACCGTCGCCGCCAGCGAGAACCCCAGCCAAACCAACAGATACCCCGCCACGAAGCTGCCCGTTGGCACGAAGGGCCGCCCTGCCTCCTCCCGCTTCGCGCGGACCCGCTCATAGATCATTACGGCGGGTGTAACCGAAGGCAGCATCATCGCGAACATCATCACCGCCCACATGATAAGCATGAAGACAAAATCCGCGACGGACCACTGCATCATCATCGGCATGGCCATGTCACCGACCATCGTCATCGAGGACGAACCAAGCCCGAGGTAAATTGTATAGGCCCACGCCAGCGCCGTGAGCGCGACTAGCGCAGCCAGAACCAGCGCCCGATCCCGTTGTGCAACTCCTAAAGCATTCATTATGATGGCCTTACGATCCGGCCCGGCCTCAGCCGGCCCAGGCGACTTGTCCGACCACACCCGACCGGCCTGTCCAGGTCACGGGCATATCCGAGTCGTTCCAGGTGGTGCCGTCACTGGGGGCCAGATCACCTTCATGCCCCTCATGCCCGAAGGCGAGGCTGAACGCGGCGTTCTGCAGTTTCATCTTGTTGCCGAGATCATTGACCAGACGACGGGATTTCATCTCGCCCACACCGGCCACGCTTGCAGCTATTTCGCCATCGGCCTCGGTCACGCTGATCCCGGCGCGTTTGGTCGGAAGCCAGGTCGACAACAGGCTTGCCGGCACCTCCATGCCGCCGCCGGACGCACCCTGCAAAATTGTCTCCAATGCCGCCGCCTGCGCCTCGCTGGCGTTTTCGTCAATATACACTCGCCCGGTGCCGTTGGCGTCGAACAGTGTCGGCCCGGGGAAATGCAATGAGACAATCGCGTTTTGGCCAGAAAGGTCCACGCCTTCATGAGAGCCCTCGCGAATGCGTATCAACAGGGAAGTCGCGCAATACCCTTGGTCCAAGAGCATGAGGTCAGCTTGTCCGAACCAGCATGGGCAAAGCATGTTGCAATTGCAGGTTTCGACGAGTTCACCTGAAACATTCCAAGACATGATTTCTCCTCCCATCCCACATTTTCCACAGCTGCATTTTAGCAGAAAGGCTGCTTTTCACCAATCAACCAGAAGGTTAACCATGTCTCCTCAGGGCACAGAGCTGCCTATCCCTACAGCTTACATGATTAGCTGGTTGGCAGCCCAAGCCGGTCCTTCGCAACAAAGCCGCCATTCGTCACTAAGCGATCCAAACCGAAATATCATTGGGTTCGAAGCTTAACTGATTTGATCATGCTGGTTTTATCAATGTTCCCAGATATGCCCGAGTGTCGGCATCCCACGAGCTGGGGTTCTCTCCATGAGCGACCACCGCGTGGAGCTCCATGAGTTTCCATACTTCATCTTTGGTCGCTGCGATCACTTTGCCTGGGCAGGCCTCCATGCCCTCGCAATCCTTGCAGGCATATGAATAAACAGTGTTCATCGCTTTCTCCTCCGTTCGCTCGGAAACTTGATTAGAACTCAGGAAACGTCGGCAGCCCGTCGTCGAGTTTTATCCATGGCTGCTGATGTGAGACGAAGACGTGGGCCTTGGGCTGCGCAATCGATGGGTCGTCCAACGTTACAGCAGAAAACCACGCATCAGCGCTCCAGTCTTGGCCATCAACTTCATTTAGGGCCGCATAGGTCAACGTCGTTCCACAGTCCCGACAAAACCCGCGACGAATACCCGGAGTTTTCTCCATGTGTTGGATTTCGCCTTTGATAACGGCGAAGTCTTCGGTGGCTACCTTAGCCCAAGTTGCAAAGGCGCCACCAAGAGCCATTTGGCATGAACGACAATGGCAATGTCCCGACCAGACAGGTGGTGTCGCGATCTGGTATCGAACAGCACCACAGTAACATCCACCTTGAATTTTTTTCATCGTATCAAGCTCTCATGACGTACGGCTAGGTTTACATCGATAATGAGGCATCTGCTCTAATATCTCATGATTTTAGAACAGATTTCACTGTGAATAATGTCAAGAATGCCGATATCATGCGACTCAAATAGTCTAACAAAGCTTTAGAAAAACTATAGTATGGATTGGTTGCACCTTCCCCCGATGAACGCTTTGCGCGCTTTCTCAGCAGTTGCGGAAGCAGGGAGTTACACCGTGGCGGCTGAACGCTTGAACGTTACCCAAGCGGCTGTCAGCCAGCAGGTGAAATCGTTGGAAAGACATTTGGGTGTAGCTCTCGTTGCTAAACGTGGGCGCAGCATTGAGCTGACCGAGCCAGGCATCATGCTTGCACGTGAACTGGGTATCGGCTTTGAAATTATCGGAAGGGGTGTCGAACGACTGGCGGAACATGCAGCACACCGTCCCGTTCAAGTGACCATGTCACCAGCATTCGCGGTGGAGTGGCTATTGCCGAGAATGGCAGAGTTTCAACAACAACATCCAGAGATCACTTTGATGCTGAACCCAACTTCTGAACTGGTTCAGATAAAGCCAGGTGGTATCGATGTCGCCATTCGGTATCACGATAGACGCATGCCAAGAAAAAAACAGGATACTGTCCTTGTTTCCGACATGGTCGTGATCGGAGCACCTTCACTGGTGGAAGGCCAAGATCTGCGTGACCCGGCCTCATTAACGAAGCTGCCCTGGTTGCAGGAACTAGGCACCAACGAGGCGGCCGACTGGTTCACCTATCATGGGGTCGTACCTCCCGAGCCATTGACCATAAATCACATGCCTGGGAACCTGATCATGACTGCGGTTCGCCGGGGTGACGGTATCACGTATTCTGCCAGAGCTTTTTTCGAGGACGATCTGTCATCTGGTCGGATGATTGAGTTGTTCTCTCAGCCACTCTTCGGCGTCTATTACATCCAGACTCAAGCAGAATTTCAGCGTCCCGAGGCTGAGGTGTTCGTCAACTGGCTTATATCTCAGTCGCAAGTCGTCTCGGCAAACACGTCCGAAAACTGATCCAGTTGCAGTTGGAAACCTTCGAACCAAGCTAGGCTCGAGGCTGTCGCGCACCTCATTTGTTCGAAGTGGAAATCAAGTGATCAACTACGTACGCCGCGTCCTCGCCCACGCCATAAAACAGGCCAGACCCTTGTGTATGCATCCAATGCAGTCCGCAGAAGTACAGGCCTGCTATATCCGTAGTACCTCGCTCATAAAGCGGATAGCCAGTCTCATCGAAGACTGGCAAGTCGATCCATCCAAAATCGCGGTGAAACCCAGTTGCGTATATGACGGTTGAAACATTTGCTGCAGCCAAGTCGAAGAACGGTTGTTCAGGTTTGGGCTGCCAGTTGATCGGGACAACAATTTCCTTGGGATCATCGAGTCCATTCTCTGCAACAAACGTGTCGATGCTCTCCATTTCCGCGCGACACACATCGTCCACTGCCTTGAGCGTCTCTTCAAGTCCGCCCGCCAAAATCAGACACCCGTCTTTAACACCCTCAATCTTGCTGTGTAGTTTGACCCCGTCGAGCGCCATCTGGCGCAGATCAATAATACGACCACCCTCTCGCCCAGAGAGATGTGGATGGGCTTTGAACCGGATAGCTGTCCCTTTGGGATGGTCCTTTACCGCCATATTCATGTACCCAGTCGCCAAGTCCCATTCAAAAATGTCGCGACCCCTATAGCGACGTGGGATGCGGCCAGCACTGCCCACTGCAAGATGTACGTCGCGCCCGGATAAGTGCAGGTCCTCAGCGACCTGACACCCTGACTGACCACTTCCAATAATGAATACCGCACCATCCGGTAGGCTCGCTGAGTTGCGATAGTCACACGTATGTATGCCAGTAACCCTTTCGGGCAGATCGTAATGCCAACTTGGTATATTCGGGTGTTGATGCGTGCCGACGGTGACGATCAAGTTCTGCGCTCTGATTTCGCCATCTGATGTGGATAGTTTGAACCGACCCGGTCCTGCACTTGCCTCGATTCTAGCCACCTCGACGCCCCCTCGATAGGGCGGACCAAAACTTTTCGCATAGTCTTCGATGTATTTGACGATCTCATCGCGGAGCATGAAACCATCGGGATCATCCCCATCGTAATGGAAACCTGGAAGTCGGCAGAGTTTGTTAGGAGAGACCAGGCAGAACGAGTCCCAACGGTTACGCCATGTATCGCCAATCTGCCCGCGGTCCAAAACAACGTGGTCATGACCAGCCTGCTTTAAGTGCCAGCTAACGGAAAGACCAGCTTGACCTCCGCCCACAACCACAGTGTCAATCAGGGTGTACATAGCAGCAAACCTCTCTATGAAACTCTATCGGCGACAGCTAGTTGCTTCAACGTATCAATGTCCGCTCAGGGCTCGAAGCGGTTATTCGCGGCACTCGGCGTATACGACTGCGATGCGGACAAAGCGGTCTGTGGTTCTCCAATCAAATCGACCGACCTTGGGTTTACAGTACACGGTTGTGGAGAGTGAGAAGGATTAGTTGTCTTCACTTCCGGAAGTATAGTGTCTCAAATGGCACCCTTATTGCATGCTGAGCAGGACGTTATGGCTCACGAGCGTCCAGATACCCTCCGGTTAAGCCCTTTTGAGTGTCAGATGGTATCGTCCCAAAATTAGGTTGTTGGTTGTTCGGGTGCGTCACCTAGAGCCAGCAGCAAAAGAATAGCCAAAAGGGGTGATCCAACCAGACCGATCAGGAACCAGATCAAACCGGATCGGTTGCGCCGCCCTGCCATCGTGATAGGCAGGATATAAAGCCAGATCACGACAACCAGCAAGATGAGCATAAAAATCAACTGGATAACTGGTGCGTCCATGAAATTTTGCCTTTCGTATCTTGACGCCATTTTTAAAACGGCTGATCCGGTTAGATAGACAATGGCCCGAAAGCGTTTTCGGGTATTAATTTAGCCCAACATGGGTCCCGGGCGTCCCAACCCTCTCCCTTTGGGTTCCTTGGCTATCAGACAGTGCCGTCCAAATGTTTGGTGCTTTCCGGGTCACAAGGTAGCAAGGTCGGCAAAACGGATAAAGTGGGTGTTCAAGGAACCTTTTAAAGCGCCTTTTCAATGAACTTTGAAAAAAGCTCACCCTGCGAGTTGATCCTAAGTTTCGCGTAAATGTTGCGTCTGTGGATGCGGACTGTGCCTGGAGAGATGCCGAGAATTGTGCCAACAGCTTCTGCCGAATGGCCCTTCAATGTGAACTCAACGACTTCTCGTTCTCGTGGCGTCAGAACGCCATCGCCAAATGCCTGGAATGCTAGATCAACGCGACGACTAACGCCATTCGCTGCGGCGCCGCGGGCCATCGTTGGAAAGTCACTCCAATGTTTGCAGCAGGCTGCCCGAACGAGCGGCCATAGAGCGTGCAAATGACGAATTTCCTTGGCGGAAAAAGGCTTCTCTGCTCGCATGAGCGAGACCACAATCATCCCAGCGCCTGGGATATCGATAAAGTAGCCAATCTCCTCTGCTAACCCAGTCCTTTTGTAATAGCTGCGATAGTATTCGCCCTGATAGAACCTGTCCGGTGCGATATCACGCATGCGATACAGACCCGGTGTTATTGGCTTTGTCGCGGCCAAAAAAAATGGATCAAGTACGTAGGGCCCGGCTTGGTAATCCTCAACAAAAATACGCCGTTTGCTTTTTGGGAAATCGTCGTGAAGGTCTATTGGTGCTTCGGTTCCGACATGGCCAAACACCACCGTAAAATCAAATGGTGCGACCTGCCGTAAGCCATCTGCCAAAGCACATGGAAATTCTGGGGTTCCGATCTTCTCCACGACCCTGCCGGCCTCTTCCATCCAATCGTACACACGCCGCTCCAGATTTTCGAAAAGCACCTCTATACCCCAATTGTGGTATATACAGTTATTCCGAGTTATTGTTACTTTTTCCTTGTTTGAGTGGTATGCCAACAAATGCCAAAAAATCAAGCAAAAGGAAAACGGCAGTATATGAGCTTTGACATGAGCGTCACTATGCAGACGATTGCGGAACTCCGAGGAGTGACCAAGACCTTCGGGAATGTGGTCGCCGCCAAAGACCTGAATCTTTCCATTGGGAAAGGAGAGTTCCTGTCGTTCTTAGGCCCATCTGGTTGCGGCAAAACCACTGCGCTTAGAATGTTGGCAGGTTTCGAGAAGCCAACCGAAGGTCAGGTGTTGCTCGATGGAGAAGTCGTCAACGACTTGGATGCGCACCATCGCCCAGTCAACATGGTGTTTCAGCACTATGCTCTTTTTCCTCACCTAAGCGTGTTCGACAACATCGCGTACGGCCTGCGCCAACAACGACCACGCGTAGACAAACAAACAATCGCGACAAAGGTTGAGCAAGCGCTGGAAACTGTCCGTCTTGGTGGGTTTGGCCCACGTCGCATCTGGGAGATGTCTGGTGGTCAGCAGCAACGCGTCGCTTTGGCGCGTGCGATCGTAAACGAGCCCAAGCTTTTGCTGCTTGATGAACCAATGGCTGCTCTGGATCGAAAGCTTCGAAAAGAAATGCAGTTTGAACTGCAGAACCTGCAACGACAACTGGGAATAACTTTTGTCCTCGTCACGCACGACCAAGAAGAAGCGCTTTCAATGTCCGACCGAATTTGTGTGATGGAAGGCGGCAGTATTGTGCAGGTTGGCAGCCCACGCGAACTCTATGACATGCCCCGCAGCCGCTACGTGGCTGGATTTGTAGGCACCTCAAATTTCTTTGATGCAACTGTGACTGACTCAGCAGCCGACCAAATCACTGTGCGTTTAGCGAGTGGCCAAAAGGTGCACGGAACTCCGGAGATTCCAATAGATGCAGGGCAGGAAGTGTGCGTTAGTATCCGTCCTGAACAGATCACGCTGACCCGCGCGCTACCCACAGCTGAAATCGCTCTGCCAGTTACCATTCAAAATCGGATCTTCCTTGGTGAGCACACAGAATACCTTGCGCGCAACGAAGCACTGGGTGATTTCCACGTACTTGTGCCAAGGCAAGCGGAATTGAACGAGGGGACGTTCAATGCAGGAGAGCAGGCCTTTGTTTCATGGGGCGAAGGCGCACTGCTGATCCTGGAAAAATAACAAATCCCGCAATCCAACAACAGAGAGGTTCACAATGACCAAGGATAATGGGACTATTTCCAAGCAAAAGTTCATGGAAGAGCTTCGCCGGTACCAAAAGGGTTCGGTTACACGGCGACATTTCTTAGGCGTGACAGGTCTTGGGATGGCAACGGCCGTTCTGGGCACGGCCGTTCCTGGGTTGCGTCCACGCCCGGCATTTGCTGCCGGGGACATTGGCGACCGAGTGATCCTCGCCACATGGCCGAACTACCATGACGAGATGAACTTCGAAGCCTTCACGGAAGCCACTGGCGCCCATGTTCAGGTCAATGTTTTTGGTTCGAACGAAGAGATGTTGGCAAAACTACAGGCTGGAGGGTCTGGCTGGGACGTTTTCGTTCCAACCAACTACACCATCACTACGTATGTGGGTGAAGATCTGATCATCCCGCTCGATACGTCCAAACTGCCAAACTACGACGCAGGTTCATTCGAACAGCGCTTTTCCGATGCCGGTTCTGTCGATGGCCAGCTTTACGCGGTGCCAAAAAACTGGGGCACGACTGGCTTTGCAGTGAACACCAGCAAGCTTGACGGCGCTCCGACTCCAACCACATGGAAAGAGTTCTGGGACCTTACTATGGAAGGTTACTCAGGCCGGACAATGGTGCATGATTACCAACTCACCACCATCGGTAATGCCCTGAAATACTTCGGCTACTCCTTCAACTCGGTCGATGAGAAGGAACTGGCGGATGCCGAGAAATTGTTGCTGGATGCCAAACCGCATCTGTTTGCAATCTCGTCGGATTATCAGCCGCCGATGCGTAACGGTGATGCCTGGATGACGATGTGCTGGACAGGTGACGGCAAGCAGATGAATGTCGACATGCCTGAAATCGCCTACGTTCTGGGGACTGAGGGCGGTGAACTCTGGTCCGACTACTACGCTATTCCTAAGGGCGCACCCCATATGGATGCCGCTTATGCCTTGATCGACTTCCTGCTGAACCCGGAAGTTAATGCGAAAGAAGTCCTCGCTCACGGCTATCCATCGGCTGATGCTCGCACCAATGCGTTGCTGCCGAAGGAACTACTGGAAGATCCGATCCTTTATCCGGCAGCTGACCTTCTGAATGCACTCGAGTTCGGCGCGGCGGCTACACTAACCGATCCAAACCGTGCCGAGTTGCTCGCCCGCTTCAAGTCGGCCTAAGCGGCAAGGCCGCCAATATCGGAAAAGACGAGGACAAAATGACCGAACGAGGCAGAAAAGCACTGTTGCTGGCTCCAGCAGGAATATGGCTTTTGGTAATGCTAGCCCTTCCTCTGCTGGTCGTCTTCGTCTTTTCCTTTGGCGAACGGGGTGCCGCCGGAGGCTACGTTCCAGCGTTCACGTTGGAACAATATGCCAACCTTCCTGCGCGATGGACGGCGTTTAAGAACACTTTGATCCTTGCACCTCTGGGGACTATCGCTGCGTTGGTAATTGCCTACCCGCTCGCCTACTTTCTTGCGGTGCGTTGTTCACCAAAGTGGAGAACTTCGCTGTTGATCCTAGTGATCGTGCCGTTCTGGACATCGATTCTGATCCGGTCATACGCTTGGATTTTCATCCTTGGGGGGCGTGGCTTGCCCGCTTTACTGGAGTCGATCGGCATCGATGATGTCCGCCTGATAAATACGCCGTTCGCTGTGCTTGTCGGGATTGTCTATGGGTATCTACCTCTGATGGTTTTCCCGATTTTTGTAAGCTTAGACAAACTGGATAAACGCCTTCTGGAAGCATCGGCTGATCTCGGCTCTACCCCATGGCGTACGTTCCGTCAGGTGACACTTCCTTTGTCGGTACCTGGTATCGCAACTGGCTGCATGCTGGTCTTCATCTTGCTGATGGGCGAGTTTCTGATCCCAGCGATCTTGGGCGGCGGAAAGGTTTTTTTCGTCGGAAATGCGCTGGTGGACCTGTTCCTGCAGTCTCGGAACTGGGCGTACGGATCGGCGGTCGCAATGACTCTGGTTGTCGTAATGCTTGTCACTGTTTCAATTTACATGAAATTCATCGCGCGCCTGGGTGGCCAGCGCGAAGATGTCTCGCTGATGTGAGGGTCCGATGCGCTTATACGCGATTTGCGTCTACCTTTTTCTCTATATTCCAATCGGCATCATCGCGCTTTTCAGCTTTAATGCCGGACGACACGCAAGCCAGTTCATGGGGTTCTCGACCCAATGGTATGGTAAAGCGCTCAACAACCCATTTGTAATGGACGCGCTCGAGACCAGTCTGCTTGCGGCATTCATAACTGCTTGCCTCGCATCCACTCTCGGAACCATGGCGGCCATCGCTTTACAAGGGGTTAAGGGATGGCTCCGAACTTTGTTTGATGCGATGATTTATATTGCGATAATGATACCCGGTATCGTCATCGGCATCGCGACACTCATTGCTCTGGTCACCGTATTCGGCTGGCTAAACCCGCTTCTTGCAAGCCTATGGCCCGATGGAGCAAATCCCCCGCAACTTTCCATGGGGATGCCCACGCTTGTCGCCGCACACACCATGTTCACAATGGCGCTGGTCATAATCATCGTACGTGCAAGGCTATCGGGTATGGACCGCGCGCTCATGGAAGCTTCGGCTGACCTCTTTGCGACGCCCTGGGGCACCTTTCGACAGGTGACCCTGCCGTTGATAGCACCGGCAATTTTGGCAGGCTTCCTGCTCAGCTTCACTTTCTCATTTGATGATTTCATCATCGCATTCTTCGTAGCTGGCTCAGAAACAACCCTGCCAATCTACATATTCTCATCCATCCGGCGCGGCGTAACACCCGAGATCAATGCCATCGGCACTATGGTTATGGGCGCGTCGCTCTTGTTGCTCGTTGCAGCGCAGCTGCTTTTGCGCCGAGGCGCCTCAAAATCGAATAATTAAATAAAGGAGCCAAGTGACATGCGGCTTGCAGGTAAGGTCGCGCTCGTGACGGGCGCGGGATCAGGAATTGGTCGGGCGGGTTCAATGGCAATGGCACAAGAGGGTGCGCATGTTGTGGTAACCGATCGCGATGCAACACTTGCTGAAGCCACTGTGGCCGCGATCGATGCGCAGGGAAATCAAGCATCTGCCATACAGCTTGATGTGACCGATGACGATGCCCTTACCAGAACCATAGACGAAGCAGTTAAAAACTTCGGTCGGCTTGACGTGTTGCACTCTCACGCTGGGTTGCAGATCGAAGGAACACTGGAAGAAGTGGAACCAGATGGAATGGATGCTTCTTGGGCATTGAATGTCCGCGCTCACTTCATTGCCGCGCGTGCAGCCGTCCCCCATATGAAATCACAAGGTGGAGGCAGCGTGATCGTCACGGCCTCCAATTCTGGGGTTCAATATGACCGGGGTATGATCGCCTATGCGACTACAAAGCACGCTGCTGTTGCGATGGTCCGGCAGATGGCAGCCGACTACGCTGTCCATGCAATCCGTTTCAATGCCCTATGTCCAGGATTTGTAGACACCCCTTTCAATGCAGGCTTCGAAAAGCAGATGGGAGGCCGTGCCAAACTGGAAAGCTACATCGAGCAGGCGATCCCCATGAGTCGATGGGCGACAGTTGAAGAGATTGGCCATGGGATCGTCTATTTAGCTTCAGATGAATCCGCTTTTATGACGGGGCAAGCCCTGGTTATCGATGGCGGTGAATGCATTTAGTGGTGGGTTAGACCGCTCAAGAGAATGTCTATCGCCGCAATTCATTTTGGCGAGCACATTTCAGTCCGCTTTGGGCTCAGGGCAGCCGTTCGCTGCACTAGGTGTGAACGACTTCTACGTGGACAAAACCGTCTCAGGCAGGCGCTGCAGATTTCGCATTTCCACCGACAACCCACAAACACAACACCGCAAGCAAAACCTCTATCGCAAATGCGGCAAGAATGTTTTCGGATGGCCAACCATCGAGGACGAAACTGATTGTCCTGCCCACGGCGAAAGCTGAGAAAACCGTAGCCCCAAGCAAGGCTGAGGCCTGGATCAACTTTTGGTAAAATGCTCCGCACAAAATGATCAGGCCAAGTACCGCGAGATTGGCAGCAGGTGCACGCAACTCGCTCATCAGGTTTGGCTGCGGTGAGAGTACGATGCCGTAGTTGGCGTAGAAAGACTGTGGGTCCAATGTGATGGCCAGACCTATTGCAAATGCCGTTAATCCGGACATGCCCAAGATAAGTCTGCATCTAAGTTCAAGTTTCA
>NZ_CYUD01000015.1 GCF_001458295.1 Ruegeria denitrificans | reverse complement strand
CAATCGTGCCGATGTTGACGTGCGGCTTATTACGCTCAAACTTTTCCTTTGCCATTCCTCAGGCGCCCTTTTGCGATTTGGGGGACCCTTGGTCCCGTGGTTACATCTCCGCGCGCGAGATATTTGGTTCAAAGGGGAAAATCAAGCACATCCTGCGTTAAAAGAAGGTTAAGACGCCGGATTTTGCGTGAGGTCGCTGGAATCGAGCGGTTGGATAAGGTCCGGGCGGCGATCAAACCAGCCATTGTCCTTGTGTTCTTCGGCCAGCCATTCCTCGACTCTGTCTGCGACTTTCAGAGCCAAACCGCTCATTTGTTCTTCCTTGGTGCGCGAATGCCCCGATCCGGCCAAGGCACTTTCCCCAGTCGTATCTTCGAGAACCTGGAACTGTTTACCCTTGGCAAGGAACTCTTTTTTGTTCACGTCATACACGTTGACCAACACGATCGCGGTGCTTTTGGGATTGTAGATCACCGGTATGCCCGGGGGGGCTAGCATATATCCTTCAAGGCTGATGCCGATGTCATATTCCTGCACTCCCTCATAGCGACCCAGCCGGATATCGACAGCATTCTGAATAGCCGCAGTCCATTCATCCGACGTAGCATCACGGCTGACCGGCCCCTGCACAGCCTTGTCGGCAAAGGCATAGTTGACCCGCAGTTTAAATTCGCCCAGCGATTCAGGTTCTTCATAAACCTGCGTTTGCGTGCAGGCGCCCATTAGGGCCAGTCCGGTGATCAAAGTCAGAATGCGCAGCATGATTTCGTCTCGATAGGCCTGTTTTTCTTTGGTCTAGCGCACCGATACGGTCTGTGCCAAGCAGTATCGGTGAAATTCTACCTGCACCTGCTGCGCAATCACTCGAATTTATAGTTGCGCGGGAAGCCATAGGGCGGCTTTTTCCCGACACTGGCGCGTTTGGCCAGCCATTGGGACATATCGGCCTCGTGCCGCGTTTTGTCACCGCCCATAGACCATTTCAGGCCCTCTTCCCAGTTGAACGTGGTCAGGTCGGACAGGCCGCCATCCAGCTCAAGCGTGCCCTGACGGCCACGTGCCATGTTGTACTTCTGAAGGCGCACGCCCTTGCCACGGGTCATCTCGGGCAATTCCTCAGAAGGGAAGACCAGGAATTTACCGTTCTGGGATACCACCGCCACGTGATCGCCATCGACCGGCTTGCAGATCATTGCGGTCTCATCGCCCTTAACGTTCAGCACCTGTTTGCCGTTGCGGGTCTGGGCCAGCACCTCATCCTCGGGCACCATAAAGCCGTTGCCCGCATCTGAGGCCACCAGCAGTTTGCGCCCCGGCTTGTGGATCAGGATGTCAATGATCTGTGCTTCGTTCGGCAAGTCGACCATCAGGCGCAGGGGTTCACCCATGCCTCGTCCGCCGGGCAGGTTGGCCGCGCTGACCGTGTAGAATCGCCCGTTCGACGCAAAAACGAGCAGTCGGTCAGTAGTTTCAGCGTGGAAAATGAAACGCGGGCCGTCGCCGTCCTTGAACTTCAGCTCTCGTTTCAGGTCGATATGGCCGGTCATGGCACGGATCCAGCCCATCTGAGAACAGACGACCGTAATCGGTTCTTTGTCGATCATCGCCTCAAGCGGGACCTCTTCGACCTGTCCAGCCTCAGCGAATTGCGTACGGCGGGCGCCGCCTTCGTAGTCCTTGCCGAAGGTCTTCTTGGTCTCTTTCAACTGCTCGGCAATCTTGGCCCATTGCAAGCCCGGATCAGCTAGCAGGTCTTCGAGGTTGGCGCGCTCCAACATCAACTCGTCACGCTCGCGGACCAGTTCCATCTCTTCCAGACGGCGCAGGCTGCGCAGGCGCATGTTGAGGATGGCGTCGACCTGAACCTCGGACAGTTCGCCCTCGCCCGGCTTGGGCGAGATATAGTCGGCCTCATCGGTCGCACGGACATGGGTAATACCCCAATCCTCGCGCATCAACGCGGCTTTGGGGTCGTCGTCGTAGCGGATGATGTCGATCACACGGTCGAGGTTCAGGAAGGCAACTATAAAGCCTTCCAAGACCTCCAACCGATGGTCGATCTTCGCCATGCGGTGACGCGACCGGCGCAGCAGCACCTCTTGCCGGTGATCGAGGAAGGCGCGCAGCACTTCCTTCATCGAGCAAACCTTGGGCGTCACCCCGTCGATCAGCACGTTCATGTTCAGACTGAACCGCACCTCAAGGTCCGAGTTGCGGTAGAGCATACCCATCAGCACTTCAGGGTCCACGTTCTTGGAACGCGGTTCAAGGATCAGGCGGATGTCATCGGCGGATTCGTCGCGCACATCGGCGAGGATAGGGATTTTCTTGGTCTGGATCAGCTCAGCGATCTTTTCGATCAGCTTGGATTTCTGAACCTGATACGGAATCTCGGTGACCACGATCTGCCACTGGCCGCGGCCCAGATCTTCGACTTCGAACTTGCAGCGCAGTCGGAAGGACCCACGCCCGGTGCGATAGGCCTGCGCGATGTTTTCGGCAGGCTCGACGATCACGCCACCGGTCGGAAAGTCCGGGCCAGGGACGTAGTTCAACAACGTGTCGTCGCGCGCATCCGGTACTTTGATCAGATGCAGACAGGCATCACACAGCTCGGCAATGTTGTGCGGCGGGATATTTGTCGCCATGCCCACCGCGATCCCGCTGGACCCATTGGCCAACAGGTTCGGAAACTGCGCGGGCAACACGACCGGTTCGGTCAGCGTGCCATCATAGTTGTCGCGGAAATCAACGGCGTCTTCGTTCAGACCTTCCAGCAGCGCTTCGGCCACGATGGTCATCCGCGCCTCGGTGTATCGCGAGGCCGCCGGGTTATCGCCGTCGATATTGCCAAAGTTCCCCTGCCCGTCGACCAGCGGGTAGCGGACGTTGAAATCCTGCGCCAGACGCGCCATCGCATCATAGATCGCAGCGTCGCCATGGGGGTGATAGTTACCCATCACGTCGCCCGAGATTTTCGCTGACTTTCGAAAGCCGCCCGTCGCACTGAGTCGCAGTTCGCGCATCGCGTACAGGATTCGCCGGTGAACCGGCTTCAGTCCGTCACGTGCATCAGGCAGCGCCCGGTGCATGATGGTGGACAGCGCATAGGTCAGATAGCGCTCGCCGATCGCGCGGCGCAGCGGTTCAGCTATCTCGCCCCCGTTGTCAGGGGCCTCCATGTTGGGGTCGTCGATCGTATCCGTCATACATGATGTGATACGCCGCAAGCGCGGCTGGGTAAAGCAAGCAACATGTATTTAGCTGGGGACAAGTGGCGCTTTTTGCAACAGGGGGAGGCAACCCCCCGATTTCCCCCGTTTTTCGACTCGTCCCCTGAAATATGTTAGTCTGACTGAATTAGACTGCTGCCTATTTCTTGTTTCTTGCGATTGACCCGGGGGATGCGCCATGACGCGCCTTATTGTTTTTACTTTCGCTGCACTTGGCTGGTGCTTTTACGTTATGAGCGACGGGCCGGATTTTGAGCCCCGTGGTCTGCGAGCCGAAAATCCAGTTCGTATCGCCTCCAACCCGACTCCTTCCGTCGCACCTGCCCGGGCCGAAGAGCTTGTGACCAATGTCGCAACCCGCGTGCAGGTTGCGCCCGTTCAGCCTGAACCCACTGTAGAGGAAGTGGTTGAAATCGTAGCGGAAGATGCAAGCCTTTCAACGTTCTCGGCTCTGTCGGTGTTCGAAGATCAAAGCGCAAATATCACGCTCGCCTCGCTTGAGGACGGCGTGGCAGGCCTGCGCCAGGTCACAGAAGACGTGCTGGAAGACGTGGCCGAAACACCGGCCATCACCGAACCCGAAAAGGACATACGCGAGATTTCGGGAACCCGTGTGAACATGCGCGATGGACCCGGTACGATTTATCCAATCGTCGGTAAGGCAACCATCGGCCAGAAGGTCGAGGTGCTGAGCGAATCCGGGACCGGTTGGTTGCGCCTGCGCGTGTTGCCACAGCAACAGATCGGATGGGTTTCGGCTTCACTGGTGCGAAAAACCTCGAACTGACGCAGTCGTGTCATTGTCCTGACCTGAACCTCGCCATAGCTATAGCTATAGCTATAGCTATAGATCAGGTTCAGATTCAGGAAGATCATGCAAAAGACTATTCTTATCACCGGTTGTTCCTCGGGCATTGGTCTGGATGCCGCACATGGCATGCGGGCCCGGGGCTGGCGGGTGTTTGCATCCTGTCGTCAGCAGCGCGATTGCGACCGGCTGCGCACCCAGGGGTTTGAAAGCCCCCGCATTGACTACACTGACGCAGACACCATTACCTCGGGGCTGGCCTCAGTGCTCGACGCCACAGGGGGCACGCTGGACGCTCTGTTCAACAATGGCGCACATGGCCTGCCCGGTGCAGTCGAGGATCTACCCACAGACGGCCTGCGCGAAATATTCGAGGCCAATTTCTTTGGCTGGCATGAGCTGACCCGGCAGGTGATTCCAGCCATGCGGGCCCAGGGGCACGGGCGAATCGTACAGAACTCATCGGTTTTGGGGCTGGTGGCCTATCCTTGGCGCGGCGCATATGTAGCCACGAAATACGCGGTTGAAGGATTAACTGACACGCTCCGCCTGGAACTGGCCGATACCGACATCAAAGTTATCCTGATCGAACCTGGCCCAATCACCTCGAAAATCCGTGAAAACTCCATTCCCTTTTTTGAAAAGTTCATCAACTGGCAGAACTCGGCCCTGCGCGAGCGGTACGAGTCTTCGCTATTGAAAAGACTGTACGAATCCTCGGGGCCAGACCGGTTCGAACTGCCCGCTTCAGCCGTGACCGACAAGCTGGCCCACGCGGTCGAATCGAAACGCCCACGTCCTCGGTACTATGTGACGACGCCGACCTATATCGCCGGATACCTGCGCCGCATTCTGCCGACCCGCACCATCGACCGCATCCTGACGGACGTCTGAGGCAATATTACCCGTTCGCTTTTCACTCTCACGGGGCTAGATGATAGCCCAAGGAAACAAAAAACGCGGACGGTGTACCCATGGACCTTTTGATGGTCGTTCTTCTGTTGGCCATGGCGGCTGTTGTCGTCGTGCTCGCTATTGGCATCTCGAATTTTGGCAAAAGCGGGAAGGCCGCCGCAATGAAAAGCAACAAGATGATGCGCCTGCGCATCCTGTTTCAGTTCATAGCCGTGGTGCTGATCGTGCTCTACGTTTGGCTTCGTGGACAAGGAGCCCAGTAAATGGTTGTTCTGAACAAGATCTACACCCGAACCGGCGATGACGGCAAAACCGCTTTGGGCAATGGCGAACGCGTTGCTAAATATTCCGGTCGCGTCGCCGCCTATGGCACCGTGGACGAGTTGAACGCTTTTGTCGGTGTGGCCAGAACCGAGGCAGAGGGCGATGTCGAAGCCGCCTTGTCTCGTATCCAGAATGACCTGTTCGATCTGGGTGCTGATTTCTGCCGCCCCGACATGGAAAAAGATGCCGAGGCCGACTATCCCCCGCTACGTGTCGTTCCCGCCCAGATCGACCGGCTGGAGGCGGAAATAGACGTTATGAACGAAACACTGGAACCGCTGCGCAGTTTCATTCTGCCGGGCGGGTCGCGGCTGGCTGCACATCTACATGTGTGCCGCACCGTTTCGCGCCGGGCCGAGCGGTTGGCAGTTGAGCTGACCAACATGGAGCCGGTGAATGAAGTTGCGGTGAAATACCTCAATCGCCTCAGCGACTGGTTCTTTGTCGCCGCGCGTTGCGCCAACGAAAACGGTACTCAGGATGTGCTGTGGGTGCCGGGAGCAAACCGCTAAGTCGCGGGTCGTAGCGTCAAAAAACACGAAACGCGACGTCCCAAACCCATGACGTGACGATTTTGCTCTGTTGCAGGGCGAATTCAGGCGCTATTCAATCCCCCGAGAGCATTGGTGGAGTCGCAAAGCGGCTTACCGTTTTTTGTGAGGAGCAAGCGCAAAATGAAGGTACTCGTGCCTGTCAAACGCGTGATTGACTATAATGTGAAGGTCCGGGTTAAAGCGGACGGTAGCGGTGTCGATCTCGCCAATGTCAAAATGTCGATGAACCCGTTCGACGAGATCGCGGTGGAAGAAGCGATCCGCCTGAAAGAATCGGGTAAGGCTGACGAAGTTGTTGCCGTTTCGATCGGCGTCAAGCAAAGCCAGGAAACCCTGCGCACCGCGTTGGCCATGGGCGCCGACCGCGCGATCCTGGTTGTTGCCGCCGACGACGTGCACACCGATATCGAGCCGCTGGCCGTTGCGAAGATCCTGGCCAAAGTGGTCGAGGAAGAGCAGCCAGGCATCGTACTGGCGGGTAAACAGGCCATCGACAACGACATGAACGCCACCGGCCAGATGTTGTCAGCCCTGCTGGGCTGGTCGCAAGGCACCTTCGCGTCCGAGCTGGACATCGAAGGCGACAGCGCCAAGATCACCCGCGAGGTGGACGGCGGTCTGCAGACTATCAGCGTCAAGATGCCAACAATCGTCACCGTCGACCTGCGCCTGAACGAGCCGCGCTATGCGTCGCTGCCCAACATCATGAAGGCCAAGAAAAAGCCGCTGGATGAGAAAACCGCCGCCGATTACGGCGTCGATGTCACGCCGCGCCTTGAGGTCGTCAAAACCGATGAGCCGCCGGCACGGGCCGCAGGCATCATCGTGGGCTCGGTCGACGAGCTGATCGGGAAACTCAAAGAAGCGGGGGCTGTGTAATGGCTGTTCTTCTTCTCGCCGAAGTTAACAATGGTGAGCTGTCGCTGGACGCCACCGCCAAGGCCGTCAACGCCGCAAAGGCACTGGGCGACATTACCGTTCTGGCCGCTGGCGGTTCCGCCGCTGCTGCTGGAGAAGCCGCTGCCAAGATCGACGGTGTGTCCAAGGTTCTGGTTGCCGAAGACGACTCGTTGGGCCACCGCCTGGCGGAATCGACCGCCGCGCTGATCGTGTCGCTGGCCGACGGGTATGAGCACATCGTGGCCCCTGCCACCACCGACGCCAAGAACGTGATGCCGCGTGTGGCAGCCCTTCTGGACGTGATGGTGATCTCGGATGCATCCGGCGTGGTTGACGGCTCGACCTTCGAGCGTCCGATCTATGCGGGCAACGCAATCCAGACCGTGAAATCGAGCGACGCCAAGAAGGTCGTCACCCTGCGGACCGCCAGCTTTGACGCGGCGGGCGAAGGCGGCGCGGCCCCGGTCGAGACCGTCTCGGTTCCGGGCTCCGAAGGCCTGTCGTCATGGGTTGAGGACAAAGTGGCCGAGAGCGACCGTCCGGAATTGACCTCGGCTGGTGTTGTTGTCTCGGGCGGCCGTGGTGTCGGCTCGGAAGAGGATTTCAAGCTGATCGAAGGTCTAGCGGACAAGCTGGGCGCGGCGGTTGGTGCCTCGCGCGCGGCTGTTGACTCGGGTTATGCGCCGAACGACTGGCAGGTGGGTCAGACCGGTAAGGTTGTCGCCCCCGATCTGTATGTCGCGGTCGGCATCTCGGGCGCGATCCAGCATCTGGCGGGCATGAAGGACTCGAAAGTCATCGTCGCGATCAACAAAGACGAAGAAGCACCGATCTTCCAGGTCGCCGACTTCGGACTGGTCGCAGACCTTTTCCAGGCCGTGCCAGAGCTGACTGAAAAACTCGGCTGATCCCAGTATAAGGATTTACGTCGAAAAATCTTGGAAGGCCCGCCATTGGCGGGCCTTTTTCAATGCAGGTTCCGAATTGGTCCAATCAACGCATCTGCAATGGATCTATGTGCCGCCGGGCCTATCATGTGTTCAGCCATCGGTTGTTGCAATGTGCCGAACAACATGTCCTCAAGCTCATCAGATTGCCCGGACACATAGGCCGTAGTTTTTACCCAATCCGCGCATAAGGGACGCACTGCCTCTAGCATTTCAGGTGTGACTACGACTGGCGTTCTTTCATCCAAGTGCTCGCATTCGTTTAGGGTCAGCACCTCCAGCCCCAACAATAGGACCGGTACTTCCAGCCTGCGCAGCAGATCGCTGATTTGCCGAACCCAGCTGCGGCGTAGCTCTTCAACCACAACCTCAATGCGTGCGTCCTGATACGCCTGTAAACACTGCATCAGATGGCCCACAAAATGAACGTCGGCAAAATCAACCTCGGGGTAGAGGTCAATCAGGTCCTGAGACGGCGCGAGTACCCGATCATTGCGCCGAGGGTGAACCCGATAGAAGTGATTCGACTGACTCAGAATCCCGGGCGCCTGCAAAACGCACAGCTGGGCCTGGTTCAGTAACGAGAAAAGACCCTTGTCGCTGCACAACGCCTCGACCCCGCAAAACAGACTCCCCAGATTTAGGCAACGCTGGCCCAGCCTGTCTTCGAGAATCGCTGCATAAGGACGATCAACAAATCGCCCATAGGTCTCATCCCCGCCGACACAGGCCATGTAAGCCGTGTCCAAAGACCTTTCAGGTCCCCGAAACCAAAGACGCGACTGGCCGTATTGACATACGGCATGCTCGGCCCGCGCCGAGCCTGTTTGATGATAGCTCATAACACTCACCCATTTTTCACCCGGTTGCCATCTTGCAGCCGCATGTCTTGAGAAATTCCTAATGTGCGCATTTGAAGCAAATTCGTTGGGTTCGATCCCCTTGCCGCCCCTACCGATCTGCCGGTACTGTCCCCTCAACCCCGAGACACAGAGGCATCAGAACATGGACGTAAAATCAGTCGGAGTGATCGGCGCAGGCCAGATGGGCAATGGTATCGCGCACGTCTTGGCCCTGGCGGAGTATGACGTTCTGCTGACTGACGTGAACCAGGATGCACTAGAGGCCGCTGTAGCCGCAATCGAAGGCAACATGACACGCCAGGCCTCGCGCGGGAAAATCACAGATGAGGCGATGCAGGCCGCGCTGAAGCGAATTAGTACTACGCTGTCACTGCCTGAACTGGGGCAGACGGATCTGGTGATCGAGGCCGCCACCGAACGCGAGGCGATCAAGCAGGCGATTTTCGAAGATCTGCAACCGCATCTGCAGCCGCATACGATTCTGACATCGAACACGTCGTCAATTTCGATCACCCGACTGGCCAGCCGCACAGATCGGCCCGAACGGTTCATGGGCTTTCACTTCATGAACCCCGTACCTGTGATGCAGCTGGTCGAGCTGATCCGCGGTATTGCCACGGACGAAGAGACCTTCGCCTCCTGCAAAACCGTGGTGGATCGCCTGGGCAAAACCGCTGCCAGCGCCGAGGACTTTCCCGCCTTCATCGTGAACCGAATTCTGATGCCGATGATCAACGAAGCAGTCTACACGCTGTACGAAGGCGTAGGGAACGTACAGTCCATCGACCAATCCATGAAGCTGGGCGCAAACCATCCGATGGGGCCGTTGGAATTGGCCGATTTCATCGGGCTGGACACGTGTCTGGCGATCATGAACGTACTGCATGACGGCTTGGCCGACACCAAGTATCGCCCATGCCCCTTGCTGACCAAATATGTCGAAGCCGGATGGTTGGGTCGCAAAACTGAACGCGGGTTTTATGATTACCGAGGCGAAGTTCCCGTTCCGACGCGTTAAGGCAGAGGGGGCCGGCCCCCTCACCCCCGAAGTATTTTAGGTCAGATGAAAAAGCGGATCAGCGTTTGAGCGTTTTGCCCAGCGACATCGTGTGCTCTCGGAGCCAGGCCATAAAGCCACGCGGGTCGCGTTCCAGCATTTGCATGTCATCGTCCGAGATCGGATCGCCGATGACCGGAGATTGCGGTTTGTTGCACGACCGCACGATCTCGTGCAGCAAAAGACCCTGCCGGAGAATCGCAGACAGTTTGTTCGCAATCTGATAGGCGCGCGAGTTGCTGCCCGGGAAATAGATCGGCACCACGCGGGCACCGGACCGGCGGATCATCTTCGCAGTGAACACATTCCATTCTCGCTCTTGTGCCGGGCCGAACCAATCGTCCGATGACATCACTACCCCGGACGGGAACAGAGCAACAACGCCGCCGTCTTTCAGGTGGTCCATCGACTTGCTGCGCATTTCGAGCATCTTGGTCTGCGCTTCGGGATCATGCGGGAACGGCACCGGGATCATGAACGATGTTGCTGCCTCGTCCAACCCGGTCAGAACAGATCGGGTCAGGATGCGGTAGTCGCTGCGCACCTGACCGATCAGTTCAGCCAGGATCATGCCATCGACCATCCCATGCGGGTGGTTCGCGACCACGACAACTGGGCCTTCTTTGGGAATACGTGCAAGTTGTTCTTGCGGAGTCGTCAGGGTGATGCCCATAGTTTTGAGTGCGCCGCCCCAGAACCGTTGTCCGCGATAATACTCGTTTTTCTTCTCGAACTTGTTGACCATACGCAAAATGGTCAGCTTGCCAGTGCACCATTCGATGGTGCGAATGGCAGTCGACGTCCAGACATCATCGAACGAGTTCGCATAGGTCAGGGTTCTACGATCGTAGATTTCGCCCTGGTCCTCGGTCTCATCTATCACCGGGCCTGTCTTGGTCTCGTGCGTCGTTTCCGCCAATTCCTGGTCTTCCCGTTCTTCGTCGCGTGGTGGATAAGGTCAGAAACCTTCCCCGAACTTGTCGTTCACCAAAGTTTCCAACGCATCAGCCAACGCCTCAGCATCCGGTCCGGACGTTTCGACGTCAATAGTCGTTCCGCGCGAGGCTGCCAACATCAAAAGGCCCATTATACTGTCACCCGATGCAGAAAAACCGTCTTTGGACACTTCCACCCGCGCATCGAAGCCCTCGACCACCTCAACCAGCTTGGCCGAGGCGCGGGCATGTAAACCTTTTTCGTTAATGATTTTTAGGCTTCGATTGGTCATTCTTAATCTGTCCGGTCTTCTTCTAATGTAATGTTTTGCGCATTGATATATTTGCGTCCAGCCTCCATCGCCTGCCGTACAGCATCCGCAATGGGCAGGTGGCGGGTTTTGGCCAATTTGATCAACATAGGCAGATTTGCACCGTAGAGGATACGTCGATCCTGCGGCGCGCACGCCCGCAGGCTTAGATTCGACGGGCTGCCCCCAAACAGATCAGTCACCACCACAACCCCGTCCCCGACATCGACACTGTCGGCGGCCTCACAGATTTCCGCCTGCTTTGCCGTACGGTCATGATCAGCCTCGATCGAAATTGCGATCAAGCCGGGCTGCTTTCCGACCACATGCTGCATTGCGGCCAGATATTCCTTGGCCAACCCACCATGCGCTACGAGTACGATCCCGATCAATCCGGCCTCACATTCAACGAACGACGTTCCATTTCGCGGTGCCTAATTGCCACTTGCTGCCCCTCCTCTGCAAGGGCCTTTGCAACCGCTTCGGCCATTGCCACCGATCTGTGTTGCCCTCCGGTACAGCCAAAGGCCACGGATAGGTGCGCTTTGCCTTCGGCTCGGAAGGTTGGAAGCAAAAGTTTCAGCAGGTCCACCACCCGGTTGAAAAACGGTGCGTAGTTCATATCGGACTGAACATAGCGCGCGACATCAAGGTTTCGACCATCTTCCGCGCGTAATTCCGGGCGCCAGTACGGATTGGCCAGAAACCGGCAATCAAACACCATGTCCAACCCGCGCGGCAGGCCGCGCTTATACGAGAAGGATTCGATCGACACGGCCAGATGCCGTCCGTCCTTGGGGGCAAACCAGCGCTCGACCTCTTCGCGTAGTTGGTGGATGTTCAGCGGAGTGGTGTCGATCAGCGTATCAGCAATTTCACGGATCGGAGCCAGCAGTTCCTTTTCTTGCCGCACACCGGTTTCCGGGCCAGCATCGGTGGCCACAGGGTGCCGGCGCCGGGTTTCCGAGAAACGCCGCAATAACACGTCATCGCTGCAATCAAGGTAAAGCGTCGTCAGGTCGACCTGCTCCATTCTCCGCAGCCCAACGGCCAATTCAATAAACCCGGTGGTCGAGAAATCGCGGTTTCGGGCGTCGATGCCCAGCGCCATGGGACGATCGCTTTGCGGACCGTCCAGTAGACGCATCAGCAAGCCCATAGGCAGGTTGTCGATGGCTTCAAAACCCAAATCTTCAAGAACACGGATCGCCGTGGAACGCCCCGCGCCCGAGGGGCCGGTTACCAGAACGATGCGCCGTTGAGAGGTCAAGTGCTGGGCCATTCCGGGTCCACGCGTCCCATTTTCAAAACTTGCAAGAGTGCTGCCGCCAAATTGGGGACACCTGCCGCCCGAAGCAAGGTAACAGTTTGCCTCAAGACCACAGCGGTTTCAGGCTCAGGTAAACGGGATGGTTTGCTTAGATCAAGATCTACCACATAGCGGATCGGAGTTGCCCCCGCAGCCTGTGCACGAAGCAAGCCGATGCCCCGTGCCTCGATCAACCCGCCCAGGTTAAGAGCGGCATCGGCCACAGCCTCTTCGCCCTGCATGGACAGGGCAACCCGGTCGTCAGCGACCAAAGTTGCGCCCAGCGCCATCATCTGCAAGGCCAGCGCAGATTTGCCCGACCCAGACTGCCCCAGGATCAACACGCCCTGCCCTTCGACCGCAACACATGTTGCGTGGAGGATAGCCTGGTCCTGTTGTTGGATGTCCAAGAGGGTCTGGCCGCCCATGCGCTTACACAGGCAGCCCCACGACAAAGCGCGCGCCTTGCGGGTCCGAGGTAATATCCGCTTCGGTCGGGCGAATATTCTCTGCCCAGATCACGCCCCCATGAGCTTCGACAATCTGCTTCGAGATCGCTAACCCCAGACCGGAGTTATTGCCAAAATGCTCATCCGGGCGTTGCGAATAGAACCGCTTGAAGATCTTTGTCAGCGCCTGTTCAGGAATGCCCGGACCAGTATCCTCGACCACGATCAACACCCGATTTTCGCGGTGCCGTACCCAGACACGAATGGCATCGCTGTCTTCGCAAAAGGAAATTGCGTTGGTGATCAGGTTAACGAAAACCTGCGCCAAACGCGCCTCGAGCCCGTTTATGATGATCGGCTGAGATGGCAGGTCTGTGATATAGTCGATGCCTTTCGTACGTGCCTCTTCGCCCAGGTATTGGCCGATATTGCTCAACAGTTTGAGCAAATCGAAGGGCAGCTCCTCTTCCTTGACCAGTTCGGCATCCAGACGCGACGCATTCGAGATATCGCTGACCAGACGGTCCAACCGCCGGACGTCATGTTCGATCACACCCAATAATTTATCGCGCTGATCGTCGCGCTTGACCACTCGCAGGGTTCCCACAGCGGATTGCAGGCTGGCCAGGGGGTTTTTGATCTCATGCGCCACATCAGCGGCGAATTGTTCATTGGCATCAATCCGGTTGTAAAGCGCCGTCACCATGCCGCGAAGTGCACGGCTGAGGCGTCCGATTTCATCCGGTCGCGCACTAAGGTCCGGAATACGGATACGGCCGGGATTGACCCCCGTCCCCCGGTCTTTACCCGACTCGGCTGCGGCAGCCAGATCCGCCAGCGGGTTGGCAATGATCGAAGCAAGAACAAGGCTGAGACCGATGGACACGAGCAGAGCCACGACGAACATCTGCAGGATACGCTCCTGAGCACGCCGGGCCAGCGCATCTATTTCACCAGCAGGGCCCGCCATTGCGACAGCGCCCACCGGTGCCCCGCCCTGCAGGATCGGTGCAGCCGCGACAATGACCGTTTGACCCGCGTCATCTTTCACCGCTTCGAGCTGCTTCTGCCCTTCCAGCGACTTCGGAATGATTTCCTGCACCCGCTGTGCCAATGTTGGTGCCTCATCGGGGTCAGTGCGGGTGAACACCCGGGAAAGTCCGGTCCACACGGCGCTCAGCGCGTCACTGATCAAGGTGCTTCCGGTCTGTACGTCGGCTTCGGTCTTCAGCAGCGCATATGTTTGCGGCGAAGCCGATACCCCACGTGTCCAACCGATAAGTGTTCCCTGGGCGTCATAAACAAAGACCTCGCCGCCGTCAGGCAGGCTGAGCCCCGCCAGCGTATCCTTGACGTCCAGTTCGGCTGCATCCTGTGCGGTGCCGGATTGGTTCTGACGCAGTTGAGCTTCGAACACGTTGCTGACAAGCTGCGCGTCTCCGATCAGGTTACGCGCGGTCTGCTGAACCTGCTCCTCGCGGGAATCATCAAGATACAACAACCCCGTGACCAGAATCACAAGGGCAATCAGGTTGAAGGTGATGATCCGACGTGCGAGGGGCGACCCCCGCAACGAGAACATGTTGCGACGTCGGCGCGACGCCCGAAGCTCGGCTGACTCCGAATCTTGCGGGATGACCCAGTCATCCCCCAGAACGACGTCGCCGTCGCGCAATTGGCTGGCTTGTTCCGTATCGCGCACGAGACCCGGTTACCCCTTCTCAGTGACCACGATTATTCTTCGTTATATCTGTAGCCGATGCCATACAGTGTTTCGATGGCCGAAAACTCAGAATCTGCGGTGCGCATTTTCTTGCGCAGGCGCTTGATGTGGCTGTCGATAGTCCGGTCGTCGACATAGACCTGATCGTCATAGGCAACATCCATCAACTGATCGCGGCTTTTGACAAAGCCTGGACGTTGTGCCAGCGCCTGAAGTAGCAAGAACTCGGTCACGGTCAGCGAGACATCTGAACCTTTCCAGCTGACCGCATGGCGCAGGGGGTCCATCCGCAGTTCGCCACGTTCCATCACCTTGGTCTCACCCGTATTGGCGTCGGCCACATCCCCCGTGGTCGCCTCTTGCCGACGCAGCAGCGCGCGGATGCGCTCGACCAGCAAACGCTGGGAAAAGGGTTTTTTGACATAGTCGTCCGCGCCCATACGCAGGCCCAGAACCTCGTCGATCTCATCATCTTTGGAGGTGAGAAAGATCACCGGCATCTGGGTTTTCTGCCGCAGCCGTTGCAACAGATCCATACCGTCCATACGTGGCATCTTTATATCCAGAACGGCCATGTCGGGCAGTTTCTTGTTGAAAGCGTCCAGCGCTGCCTGCCCGTCGTTATAGGTTTCGACCTCGAACCCTTCGGCTTCGAGTGTCATGGAAACGGACGTCAGAATGTTTCTGTCGTCGTCAACCAGTGCAATTTTTGACATCGGGTTCACCCCTATTCCTGCTCACCTACGCAATAATACGCTTTTTTGTAAGTCATTGTTGGCGGTTTTGATGCGCCGAATCAATCCGTAACTGCGAATCATGCCATTCTTGCGGCATCTGTGCGGCAAAAATGCCTTGCAACCCGCAAATTACTGCCCAGATTTCCATCAGGAAATTCTTGGTGGCGCTAAACTTTAACTTGGTGGCGCTAACTGCGCCAAACCGTCCTGTTCATGCCCCAAATGACCGTGATAAGACGCGCCCAGCCGCCGGGGTTGCCCGGCACACTGCCCCAAGAGCGCATCCGGCCCGATTGCCGATGTGCCGCCACAGGAGAAGACACACATGACATCTGGACGGGTTAACCCGCAATTCCGCCTCGAAGATCAGGGCATCGAGGGTCTGGGCAATGTCTATTACAACTTCATGGAACCAGCGCTGATCGAAGAAGCGCTGAAGCGCGGCGAAGGCACACTTGGCAATGGCGGGGCCTTTCTGGTCACCACCGGCAAGTTCACCGGTCGCTCGCCCAAGGACAAACACGTCGTTAAAACTGAAAGCGTCGCTGACACCATCTGGTGGGAAAACAACGCCGAGATGACCCCGAAAGGGTTCGACGCGCTTTATGAAGATATGCTGGCCCACATGAAGGGTCGCGACTATTTCGTCCAGGATCTCGTCGGCGGGGCGGATCTGGCCTATTCGATCAACGTGCGCATGGTCACTGAACTGGCTTGGCACAACCTATTCATCCGCCACCTGCTGCGCCGCCCGGATCGCGAGGATCTGGACGAGTTCACTGCAGATTTCACCATCATCAACTGCCCCAGCTTCCAGGCCGACCCAAAAAAGCATGGTTGCAAGTCCGAGACAGTGATCGCGCTGAACTTCGACCGCAAGATGATCCTGATCGGTGGCACAGAATACGCAGGCGAGAACAAGAAATCCGTCTTCACCCTGCTTAACTACATGCTGCCTGAAAAAGGCGTTATGCCGATGCATTGCTCGGCCAACCACGCGGTCGGCAACCCCGTCGACACCGCCGTGTTCTTTGGCCTGTCCGGAACAGGAAAAACGACCCTGTCCGCCGACCCAGAACGTACCTTGATCGGTGACGACGAGCACGGCTGGTCGGATCGCGGCACCTTCAACTTCGAAGGCGGCTGCTATGCCAAGACCATTAATCTGAATCCTGAGGCCGAGCCGGAAATCTATGCGACGACCACCAAATTCGGCACGGTCATCGAGAACATGGTTTTCGACCCCGAAACCAAGGAACTGGATTTCGACGACGATTCGCTGACCGCAAACATGCGCTGCGCCTATCCGCTCGAATACATCTCGAACGCATCCAGCAGCGCCCTGGGGGGTCACCCCAAGAACATCATCATGCTGACCTGCGATGCGTTCGGTGTTCTGCCTCCTATCGCGCGGCTGACCCCGGCGCAGGCGATGTATCACTTCCTGTCGGGATTCACCTCAAAGGTGGCCGGAACCGAACGGGGTGTCACCGAGCCTCAGCCGACCTTTTCAACCTGCTTCGGCGCACCTTTCATGCCGCGTCGCCCGGAGGTTTACGGTAACCTACTGCGCGAAAAGATTGCTCAGCATGGCGCGACCTGCTGGCTGGTGAACACCGGTTGGACCGGCGGCGCCTATGGCGTGGGATCGCGGATGCCGATCAGGGCCACCCGCGCACTGCTGACCGCAGCGCTGGACGGTTCGCTGCGTGATGCCGAGTTCCGCAAGGATGCCAATTTCGGCTTTGACGTGCCCGTGACCGTACCTGGCGTTGCCGAGGTTCTGCTGGATCCGCGCCGTACATGGGACGATCAGGCCGCATTCGACAAACAGGCCGAGAAGCTTGTGAAAATGTTTGCCGAAAACTTTGAGCAATACTTGCCCTTCATCGACGACGACATCAAAGCCGTTGCAATCGGGTAAAGCGACAAGGGGGCGGTATCGCCCCCCTTTTTTTGTCAAAGGGACTCACGAAAAATTATTCGCCTCACAGTTGCAAAATGCTGACACCGCATACAAATGCGTTGCTCGGAATGCCTGCCTGAGCTAATTTTGGGACCATTGTAAGAAATAAGCCCGGCGCTTACGCACCGGGCGGAAAGTGAAAAGACCTTTGGGTAGCCCGAGCACACTCACACGTCAGCACGTCGAGCAACCTGAAAACGCGACTAGTGTAGGCTATAGGGGATGAGTGTCAATATGAGACATGCTGAAATTGTTTAAGAATTCAGTATTTCGCATTGTGTCGCAGAGCAGCGGCAGCCGACACGTAGAATGACAGGTAGAACATGACCGAAATCTCAAAACTGACCGAACTGCGTAAACTGATGCAGAGCATGGAACGGACGCTGGGTCTGGAACAGCTGTCTCCGGTTGAGCGCGATATTTATTATGCCGCCGAAGAACTGTCCAAATCCGATGACGAAGTACGCACTTTCGGGTTGATCGAACATACGCTTGTTCAAAGCGTTTCGCGTCCGACATTCTTTCGCGCGTTGAAATCGCTGGTGCAGAAAGGGTATTTGTCGCAAAGCGGTACCGCCAACCGGGGCCGGTATATCGTACATGCACCCAGGTAATGCCGCATTCCTGCGCGCAGGTGGCTGATCAACGTGCGCAGGTGGGCTACTGACACGTTCTACGCCTCTTTGGCTTATGTCGTTGCATCCTACCTCACTTTCGAGGTTCTGATGCCACTTCAGAACGTGTTTTTTCCGGAATATCCCAGTCGGGCCAGTCTTTTGTTTCTTCCGCATGGGGTGCGGGTTCTGTCGGCATGGCTATTGGGATGGCGGGCGATTTTCGCCCTTTTGCCAGGTGTCTTTCTGGTTTTCGCCTTTCTCGGCGGCAGCGACGTGTTTCTGCCAAGCAGACTAATAGCAATGGTCATTGCCGTAACCACCGTCCCGGCCGTGTTTTATCTGTTCAAATGGGCGGGCTGGGACTTGTTTCCGCGACCCGATAGAAAGCCATGCTGGTCCTGCGTCATGGGTGTTGGGATCGTAACGTCTTTCCTTGTCTCGGGATTAACCAATCTGGCATTCGGCAGTGCGCGGGTCGAGTATGTTGCCTTTCTGATCGGCGATATCTCGGGCCTGTTTTTCCTGATGCTAGGACTGTATTTTGCCTTTCGGTTTGCGGACAGGCGCCGTTAACCCAGCAACCCTCGACGCAGTAAATTCACTCCTGCGACTAGCAGAACCAGCAACGTCACCTTGCGAAACAACGCCTGATCGATGCGCGACTGCAATTGCAATCCGGCCCACATCCCGAACATTGCCGGTGCAATCAGAGCAGCCGAGAAAGGCACCGTCTCAGCCCGAAGGATGCCCGACCCTAAATGTGCAAGCATCAGCGCCACTGCCCCTAATCCATAGATCACCCCCTGCACGCGCATCTGCACTGCCTTTGGCGTGTTCAGCGCGGTCAAATAGGCGACGGTCGGCGGCCCCCAGATACCGGACATGCCCCCGACAAACCCAGCAATCGCGCCTATGCCCATCTCGACACGTGCCGATGGTTCGCTGAGGGTCAACTGCATTCCCAATACCTGAAACAGCGCGAAGACCGTGACAGGAAAACCGATCATCAACAGAAACGTGGACGCGGGCACGGTGCTGACAACCTGCGCGCCCAGCAACAGGAACACAAAACCGACCATCAGGAAGATACGAAACTGCTTGATCGCGGACACGGCCGCAGGCACGCCCTCTCGCAGCGCCTGGACGCCATTGGTCGCCAGCGTTGGCAGGATCAGCCCGGCGATCGCCAGATCGGGCGGCAGGAACATACTCAGCCCCGACACCAGAATCATTGGCATTGCAAATCCAACCATGCCTTTGACCCAGCCCGCCAAAAAGGCGACGGCAGCGGCAAACAACAGATCTTGCGGACTGAGTAAAGAAAACAACGTCATGCGCCCCTGATAACACTCTTGGCGAGCGCTGCACTGCAAAATCGTTCAAGTAATTTTCGAACTTTTTCACCGCATATTTCGTATTTTTGTTGCGCTGCACGTGCAGCATGGTATGACCGGACAACACCAGAGAAGGACGTGATTCATGGCCCATGACGGACAGGATATGACCCAGATGACGACATCCGCGATTTTGCCGGACCTTCTGACGCTAACCCGCGCGGCCTTGCCTGCGGTGGAAACCGTATTCGAACGCGCCCGCACATCGGTTCGTGAGATGGTCACCGATGACGGCCGCGTCTCTGGCGCGCTGATCGAGGCGCACCAGACGGCTGCCCATGGCCTTTCGTGGCTGGCGACGTACAACCAATCACTGCAACAAATGCAACGCTGGGCCGAGGCCCTGGACGCAGACGGCAAATTTGGTGAGATGGAGCAGTTGCTGCATCAGATCGCCTTTGGTGAGTACCTGCATCAGGTCGCCGGTGGCATCCCGATGAACCAGGGTGAGGTCGTGCGTCTGCAAGATATGGGGCTTGGCTGGGACGCCCTGTCCGGGTTCCAATGCACCGAAGTACAGACGCTGATGGCACAGGCCAACACACAGGCCGCCCGTACACAACTGGTTGGCCTGATGGGTGATCAGGCCGGTTCAACCATGTTCGGCGCCTCAGGTCTGGATGAAGAACTGGAAATGATCCGTGACCAATTCCGCCGCTATGCGCAGGAAAAAGTCGAACCGAACGCCCATGATTGGCATCTCAAGGACGAGCTGATCCCGATTGAAATCATCGAGGAACTGGCCGAGATGGGTGTTTTCGGCCTGACCATCCCTGAGGAATTTGGCGGGTTCGGCCTGTCCAAAGCCTCGATGTGCGTGGTGTCCGAGGAGCTTTCGCGCGGCTATATCGGCGTCGGCTCGCTGGGCACCCGGTCCGAGATCGCGGCCGAGCTGATTATCGCAGGCGGCACCGGCGAGCAAAAAGCCAACTGGCTGCCGAAGCTGGCCAGCGCCGAAATTCTGCCCACCGCCGTATTCACCGAGCCGAACACCGGATCGGACCTTGGCAGCCTGCGCACCCGGGCCGTCAAGGATGAGAACGGCGACTACAAGATCACCGGTAACAAGACCTGGATTACCCACGCTGCCCGGACCCATGTGATGACCCTTTTGGCGCGGACAAACCCGGACAGCGCTGATCACCGCGGCCTGTCCATGTTCCTAGCCGAGAAAACACCGGGCACGGACGAAAACCCCTTCCCCACACCCGGCATGACCGGTGGCGAGATCGAGGTTCTGGGATATCGCGGCATGAAAGAATACGAGCTAGGCTTTGACGGCTTTCATGTGAAGGGTGAAAACCTGCTGGGCGGCGAAGAAGGTAAAGGCTTCAAGCAGCTGATGGAAACCTTCGAGTCGGCCCGTATCCAGACCGCTGCCCGCGCCATCGGCGTGGCGCAAAGCGCGCTGGATATCGCCATGCAATATGCACAGGATCGCAAGCAGTTCGGCAAATCTCTGATCAACTTCCCCCGCGTCTCTGGCAAGCTGGCGATGATGGCGGTTGAGATCATGATCGCGCGGCAGCTGACCTATTTCTCGGCTTGGGAAAAGGATCATGGCCAGCGCTGCGATCTTGAGGCTGGAATGGCCAAGCTGTTGGGCGCACGCGTGGCGTGGGCAGCCGCAGATAACGGTTTGCAGATCCATGGCGGCAACGGCTTTGCGCTGGAATACAAGATCAGCCGCGTTCTGTGCGACGCGCGCATTCTGAATATTTTCGAAGGGGCTGCCGAAATTCAGGCACAAGTCATCGCACGACGTCTGCTGAGCTGACCGTTTTCGGTATTCCCGTTTCCCCAACTGACCCGGCCTGCGTGCCGGGTCTTTTTCAGTTCAATACCGGTTGTGATCCGCTGATGGCGAACTTCCCCTTTGATCTGGGCTGCAATCCCGGTTAGAGCATCTTGCGCTCAAAATAGAACGGCACAAAGAATGACCAGACGACTTTTCGCACTGTGTGCGGTTCTAGCGACTATCTTCCTGGGCGGCTGCGCCACTAAACAGCCGACCGCCAGCCAAAACGATATCAACGATCTAGCAGCGGCCATCCAGTCCCTTGGGCCAGAGGTCGACCCGACCGAGGCGCAAGAAGCCGCCACGATTGCCTACTCCTATTCCCAGCAGTTGAAGCAGGACTGGAACGTCACCGACTCGGCGATCATTCACAATGCCAAGGTCATCAACGGCTTTCGCGAATTTGGGCTGTGCAACGATTGGGCACAGGCCATGACTCGGCGCCTGCAACAAGAGAATTTCCGAACGCTGGACCTGCATTGGGCCACCTCACCGCCGACAGCGTTCCGGATCATCCACCATTCGGCCCTGATCAGCGCCAAAGGAGATTCGATGTATGATGGAATCATCCTGGACCCGTGGCGGGCTGGTGGCACGCTGACCTGGGCTCGGGTGCGGGAAGACACCAAGTACAATTGGCGCCCCCGTCTGGAGGTCCGAGACGAGCTGATGAGTGGCAAGAACCCTTACTGACGTCGGTTCCGTCCACCCAACGGTTGCGCTAAAACCTTCACATGACCCGTCTGATCCTGACCCTACCCCTGTTGGCCCTGTTCCAATGCGACAAGGACGAATCCATCGCCGCCTATGGTGCGGCCAATCAGACCTGGGCGCTGCAGGAAATCGACGGCCATCCTTTCGAAGCCAGCGCTCTGCTGCGGTTTCCCGAAGAGGGCAAAATCTCAGGCAACGCCCCCTGCAACAGCTACAGCGGCACTCTGAACGCCCCTTATCCGTGGTTTGAGATCGCAGACCTGACCGCGACCCGCGCCGCCTGTGCCGGGCTTGAGGCCGAAGGGTTCTATTTCGCCGCCCTGATAACCATGACCCAGTCCGAAGTGTCCGGCGACGTGCTGATCCTGCGCAATGAAGACGGGCACGAGATGGTGTTCAAAGCCGCCGAGTGAACTGATCCACAAAGCGCACGCGCGCCTCCGGCAGCGGGTGGTGCCCCAGCGACGAAGCCAGGCGATGTTCCAAAAAATATCCGGTTGTCTGTAGACCTGCCGCGATCTCAGCGTCCGGCGCAGCGCCCTCTCCGCGCAAACAAGGCGGCAGGGGCAACAACTTATCCGCCCACTCACCCGCGCCCCCCGCGCTGACCGCACGGCCAGACTTGGGTGAGACATAAACAAGCCCCTCACGCGCGCCCGTCACAGCGCAAACGGACAAATCAAGCCCGAAGCCCAGTTCTTCCAGCAGTGCCAGCTCCCAGCGCAGATAGGCCAGCGGCCAGATCTCATCCTGACCCAGCAAATCCATCAGCTGTTCCGTCTGTTTGTAGATGGACGGGTGCGGCTCGCGTTCTGGCAGGCAGAAGGACAAAAGCGCCACCACCGCGTTCAACCCAGCCAGCGCTGTCCGCCCGGAAAACGCCGCCGCCGCACGCGAGCGCAGCGGTTCGACCTGAAAGGTACCGATGTGCTCCTCCAGGCGCGCGCGCCACAACACGTCAATCTGCGCACCGGGTTGCAGGATCGGCGCGATCTTGCGGCTGGTGCCACCACGCACAACGCCGGCGTGCCGACCATGTTCTTCGGTAAATACCTCGATGATCGCCGCTGTTTCACCGTGACGGCGTTTAGTCAAAAGGATGCCGTGATCGCGCCAGTCCAATTGGATCTCCGGGTTGAAAGAATGGTCCGGACACAAAATCGCAACAGCGGCACATTCGCAAGGCAGAGACATCGCAAGGAATTGCCGAATTGGTCACCGGCAGCCAAACCAAGTGCAAAATGCTAGTACTATTAGCGAATGCCCAACGCCAAACCAGCTCCTTTGACCAGTTTCAAGGGGAGGCATCCGCTATGTATTCAGGAGTATCAGATGAAAAAACCATTCTTTACATCACCGTCCAACTACCCTGAGCCCCTGAATGTACTAGGGGACAAAATCACCGTTCTGGCGCGGCTGGACCAAATTGGTGATTACGCGATTACTCTGAACTTTGGGCACGAGGGGAACGGACCGCCGCCGCATACGCACCCTTGGGATGAGACCTTTTTCGTCGTGAAAGGCGTGGTGCACTTCACGATCGACGGAGAAGCCAAAGTTGCGAAGGAGGGCACCCTGGTCCATTTCCCTGCCGGTTCGGTGCACAGCTTCAAATTTGGCCCCGGAGGCGCACATCTGCTAGAAATAAGCGGTCGGGGTTCGCAAGCAGTCGAAATGTTCACGGCTTTGGATCGAGATGTTCCGGGGCCCGTTCAGGACGGCGCGATATTGGCCGAAGTCCTGCGCAGAACCGGTGTGGAGCTGGTTGAATAACACCGGTCCTGAGCGGCCTGTGACTGACCGCTGCAAAACCACTGACTTGACAAGGCTCCGCCGTCACTCATTAATTAACATTAATGTTAAACAGGAGGCCGCAATGCGAGGAATCACCATCACATATACCTTCGATGGCGACGAAGCCGATTGGGAGGCCACGACCAGCGCCTTCATTGCGGCCATAGATGCCGATCCTGATGCCGCCGGTAAATTCACCTATCAAGTTGCCGTCGCCGATGATGGTAAGTCCCGGTTTCACTGGGGCCGCTGGGACAACGCCGAAACACTGGCACACGTTCAGTCACAACCGTATTTTAAGGCCTTTGCAGCCAAAGTTCGGGAATATGCCGACGGTACGCCCAATGCGATCGGGCATGACGTCAAAGCCAAAACGGTTGGTTGGTAGCGCTAGTCGAGCCCTTCTTCGCCCAGCAGGTGCCGCCCCTGCCGGTCCTCGACCTCAATCACCCAGAGATCGGGGTCAAAACTGCGTTGGCGGGTGATTGTCTCGTCCACATCCGTTTCCAAACCGCTGGAGAGTTCAACCCATTTGCGGTCGCCACTCATCAGATCAAAGCTGCGTTGGAAGGCCACGGCTTGCCCGTCCAGTGTGTTCAGCTTTACCAGCACCGCGCCTGCCGTGTCGTCGCCATGGGCGACGACAAAGGCCGGGATCTCCTGAAACCGCAACCGCGCCAGATAGGCGTGGACCCAGAAATCAGCCGTCAGGCGTGTCATGCGTTGCCGTCTTTGAAATCCAGTCCCATTTCCGAATAGCGCTCGGATTCTTCCAACCAGTTCGGGCGAACCTTGACCTGCAGGAACAGATGAACCTTGCGGTCCAGGAACTCTTCCAGCTCAGCCCGTGCCGCCTGGCTGACGGCCTTGATGGTCTCGCCGCGTTTTCCCAGCACGATGCCTTTGTGGCCGTCGCGCATGACATAGATGACTTGATCAATCTTGGCGGACCCGTCCTTGCGCTCCTCCCAGTTCTCGGTCTCGACGGTCAACTGGTAGGGCAATTCCTGATGCAGGCGCAGGGTCAGTTTCTCGCGCGTCATCTCAGCCGCGATCATGCGCATCGGCAGATCGGCGATCTGGTCTTCGGGATACAGCCACGGCCCTTCGGGCAATTCTGCAGCCAGCCATTTGCGTAGGTCTTCCACACCATAGCCCCGCTCGGCCGAGATCATGAAGGTTTCGGCAAAAGGATAACGCTCGTTCAGATCGCTGGTTAGGGCCAGCAGTTTCTCGGATGGCACCTTGTCGATCTTGTTGATCGCTAGTGCGATGGTGCGGCCTTGTCCGATCTCTTCCAGACCTTCGAGGATACGCTCGACACCTTCGGTGATGCCTCGATGCGCCTCGATCATCAGCACGACAACATCGGCATCCGCAGCCCCGCCCCAGGCGGCAGCGACCATAGCGCGATCCAGACGGCGACGCGGTTTGAACAAGCCGGGCGTGTCAACGAACACCAGCTGCGCGTCGCCCTCCATCGCGACGCCGCGAATGCGCGCACGGGTGGTCTGCACCTTATGCGTCACGATTGAGACCTTAGCCCCAACCATGCGGTTCAAAAGGGTGGATTTGCCTGCATTGGGCTCTCCGATCAGTGCGATAAATCCGGCGCGTGTGGTCATGTGCGATGCGATCCTGTTTGCAAGTGCGCACCCCTATAGCAGAAAGGCCCCGCGGGCCAGAGGGATTTGTCGCATTGCAGCCATGCGGACGGCATGGCAAGACCAGTTCACGCCACGCCAATAACAGCCAGGCCTTCCCTCGATTCAGGAGGCTGATATGAACCGTCGCGCGTTTCTTTTGGGCAGTGGCGCTGCCACTGGCGCTCTGGGGCTGGGTGGCATTGATCTGGCTGCGGGCACGCAGGAACTGGTTATCCAACCCGCCAGCTTTGCCCTGCGTGATCAGGTCACCACCGGTATGGTCAGCCTGTCGCCCGACGCGCCGCCTCCGGTTTTGTATGGCAAACAGGGTGAGGCGATGCGCCTGCCGGTGCGCAACACCCTGCCCGACTACACGGCGATGCACTGGCATGGGCTACGGATTCCAAACGCAATGGACGGGGTGCCCTATCTGACCCAAATGCCGATTGGACAGGATGAGGTGTTTGACTATGAATTCACCCCTCCGGACGCGGGCACCTATTGGTATCACCCCCATTGCATGACGATGGAGCAGATGGCCCATGGCCTGACCGGAGTGATGGTGATCGCCGAGGCAGAAGATCCCGGCCTTGACAGCGAGCAAGTGGTCAATCTGCGTGATTTCCGCCTGGATGATGACGGATCTTTCCTGCCTGCCTATACCGCGCGTGGGGCTGCACGGGCGGGAACCTTCGGCAATGTGCAGACAGCAAATTGGCTGAACGCTCCGGTCTATGATCACACTGCAGGCAGCCTTGTGCGCCTGCGCGTCGTCAATACTGACACAACCCGCATCTACAAAGTGCATCTGGATGGCGCCGAGGCCCGGATCATTGCCTGGGATGGCCACCCGGTCGAAGTTGAAGTTCCGATGCCCAGCGCGGATGACCCATTACTGATCGGCCCCGGTCAACGGGTGGATTTCGCGGTGAAGATGCCGCTGAGCGAAGGTCAATCCGTTGATCTGATGGCCAAGTTCCCTGGTCAACCGCATCGTTCCATGACCCGATTGCGCGCGATCGGTTCGTCTGTTTCACGCGATCTGCGCGAATTGCGCCCCCTGCCGGCAAACCCTGCAGTGAAACCTGATCTTGCCAATGCGGAACTGCACGAATTTGTCTTTGGCTGGACACCCGAGGGCGGAGAACCGAACAACGGGTTCTGTGGCTCTTTGGGATACAATTTCTGGTCGATCAACCGAACACCATGGCCGGGAGATGCGGCGCAAGGGGTTGGTCCGCTGGCAACGTTGGAACAGGGCAAAAGCTATGTATTGCGATTGCGGAACGAGTCTCCGAACCTGCATCCGATCCACCTGCACGGGCTGGTCTTTGTGCCGCTGAAATCTAACCTTCGCGCATTGCCGCCATTGCTGACCGACACGATGCTGCTGCTGAAGGACGAAATGGTAGAGATCGCCTTAGTCGCCGACAACCCCGGCGATTGGGCCTTTCATTGCCACGTGATCGAGCATCAAAAGACCGGGCTGACCGGGTATATTCGGGTAGTTCAGGGTTAGGATTGGCGTAGCCAATTCGACACTCAGCCCCCTCGCCCTTGATTGCGCGCTACTTTGGCAATTCGTCCAACAGCGCCTTGGCCGCGGCCTGCTCCGCCTGACGTTTTGAACCTGCCGTTGCTTGTGCCTCGGTTCCGTCCTGCAGGCGAGCTGCGATGGTGAAGACAGGAGCATGATCCGGGCCGCTGCGCTTAATCTCGACATATGACGGGGGCTTCTGCCCCCGCGCCTGCGCCCATTCCTGTAGCGAGGTTTTAGCGTCGCGCGCATCCGCTTCGACCGTGTGAACACGATCACCCCAAAGCGCCAGGATCACGTCACGCGCAGCTTCGAACCCCGCATCGCGGTAGATCGCGGCGATAACGGCCTCCATCGCGTCGCCCAGCAGGGCTTGTTTCCGGCGGCCACCAGACAGCATCTCGGACCGGCCAAGTTTCAGCACCGCACCCAAGTCGATCTGTCGGGCCACATCGGCGCAAGCCTCTTTGCGGACCAGCGCATTGAAACGTGGGGCAAGCTGGCCTTCGGATGCCTTTTTATCGGCCTCCAACAGAGCCGTCGCCATGACCAGCCCTAATACGCGATCGCCCAGAAACTCCAGCCGCTGGTTGTCGGGACGGGTCGACGACGAAACCGACCCATGGGTCAGCGCACGCACCAGTAGTTCGGGGTTGCCAAACTCATACCCCAATCGCCGCTGAAACGCTTTTATCTCGGCTGACAGCTTCAATTGACCGCCTTAAAGAAGCGGTCACCGCGCCAGGTCCAGAAGAACAGCATCGACCGGCCCGCAGAAGAGAACATGATCCGATCAGCGCGACCGATCAGGTTGTCGTAGGGCACATACCCGACGCCCCCGGCGGATTGCGGCAGGCGGCTATCGCTGGAATTGTCGCGATTGTCACCCATGAAGAAATAATGCCCTTCGGGTACGGTATAGATACCGGTGTTGTCCGATCCCTGATTGCCGATGTTGAGCACATCGTATGAAACGCCATTGGGCAGGGTTTCGATCAGACGGGTCTTTTCGCAGACGCCGCCAATGCCGACGGGACCGTTCTCGCAGCGTGGACGCAGACGTTGTGGACCCTGCGGTTCGGCGGTTTCGGTAAAGACGCCATCAGGCTGTTGCGGCACCAGAGTGCCGTTCAGGATGATCTGCCCTTCGCGGACCTGAATGCGGTCACCCGGCAGGCCGATCAGTCGCTTGATATAGTCGCGACCGGTGACCGGATGACGGAAAACAATGACGTCGCCGCGTTCGGGATCGCCGCCCAGGATACGGCTGTTGTCATCGCTTTGCATCCAGCCACAAACATCTTCGGCGTCGATGTTCAGGCCAACGCTGGGGATAATCAGGCTGGGGCACGAGGCATAGGAATAGCCATAGGCCATCTTGTTGACGAACAGGAAATCCCCGATCAGCAGGGTCTGTTTCATCGAACCGGACGGAATCCAAAACGGCTGAAAGAACAAGGTACGGAAAACACCTGCGATCAGTAGGGCGTAGACGATGGTTTTGATCGTCTCCCACACGGGATTTCCGGTTTTGACGTCCTCGGCCATACTGCTCTCCGGTCCTTTGGTTGTTGGGGTGCTACATGCGGGGCCGACGGGGGCAAGTCAAGGCTGCGCGGCGCGTTCTTGAAGCGGGCGGGCTTCGATCACCACGAAGGCCTGTGCCCAGGGGTGGTCGTCCGTCAGCGTGACATGGATGATCGCCTCATGCCCATCGGGCGTCATCTCTTTCAGCCGGTCCGCTGCCCATCCCGTGACATGCATCACCGGCTGGCCAGTACGCAGATTGGTAACAGACATATCCTTCCAGGCGATACCCATGGCCAACCCGGTGCCCAGCGCCTTGGAGCACGCTTCTTTCGCGGCCCAGCGTTTAGCATAGGTACCTGCGGTGTCGCGCCGGCGCTCGGCTTTCGCCTGTTCAGTCTCGGTGAAGACACGATTGCGGAACCGGTCACCGAACCGGTCAAGCGTGCCCTGAATGCGTTCGATATTCGCAAGATCTGTGCCAACACCAAGGATCACGTCACACCTCCAAAACCACGGTGCCTAACTTGTCACCTGATTCAACCAATTTGTGAGCGAGGGCGGCATCGGCCAATTGCCCACCAAACACGACCGCATGGCTCAATGCCCGCTGTTCCAACCATTCACTCAGTTGAGCTTCGCCGCGGCGTCGCGCAAGCGCATCCAGTTGGTAGACAATCAACATATGCAGGCGAATGTTCTTGAACATGAAGCCGTAGAAATCCAGCTCGGGGCGCATCTGAGACACGGATGAATAGCTGGCGATGGTGCCGCCCGGCCGGATCAGTGCCAGCGATGCATCCTGATTAGCCGCAAAATCCACTTCGACAATGCGATCTACGCCCGCGCCATCAGTCATGTCCAACACGGCATCGGCAACGTTTTCGGTGCGGTAATTCACAATCTCACTTGCACCAGAGTGCGCTGCTTTTTCTTGTGAACTAACCGTGGTGATGACCCGAGCACCGCCAAGCGCAGCCATCTGACAAGCGTAGCGCCCTACAGTTCCCGCCCCTCCGGTCACCAGGATTGTTTTGTCCGCGATCGGCCCGTCAGCATACAAGGCAAACCATGCGGTCATTGCCGGAATTCCAAAGCACGCAGCTTCCGCAAAACTGGTGGTGCCAGGCAGAGTCACAGCCTGTACTGACGGCAAAGAGATATACTCGGCAGCGGTTCCGAACGCGCGTTGCCACTGGCCGTTCCAGATCCAGACCCTTTCACCAACCCGATCCGGGTCGACGCCTGGGCCAACAGACACAATCACTCCGGCACCATCCGAGTGTGGAATGACAAGGGGGTACTGCATGACCGCCCCGGGCCGTGCACCACCCCGCAACTTAACATCCGATGGATTGATCCCCGTAGCTTTGATTTGAACCACAACCTCACCCGGTCCAGCCACTGGATCGGGCGTGTCGATCAGTTCAAGCACGTCTTCCGCCGAGCCAAAGTTACGATATGCAATTGCTTTCATGGCATTACCTCTTCATCCGACGTTGTTTGTAAACGCAGATCAGGCCCGCGCTTCATCCATCAGGCGGCGCATCTCGGCAATGGCCGGTGTAAGGCCGCGAAATATCGATTCACCGATCAGAAAGTGACCGATGTTCAGTTCGCGCACCTCGGGGAAGGCGGCAATGGGCTGCACCGTGTCATAGGTCAGGCCGTGGCCCGCGTGAACCTCAAGGCCCAGCGAATGGGCAAAGGCGGACATCTCGCTTAGCGAATCCAGCTCGCGCGCCGCTTCGTCCATGCGGCCTTCCGCGTGGGCGTCGCAATAGGCGCCGGTGTGCAGCTCGATCACTTCGGCTCCGATGCGATGGGCAGCTTCGATCTGGCGTTGATCAGCCGCAATAAAGATTGACACCCGGCATCCTGCTTCGCGCAAAGGGGCAATATAATGGGCCAGCTTGTTTTCCTCGCGGGCGACCTCAAGCCCGCCTTCGGTGGTGCGTTCTTCGCGCTTTTCCGGAACAATGCAGACCGCGTGCGGTTTATGGCGCAGAGCGATCTTCTGCATCTCGGGCGTTGCGGCCATCTCAAAGTTCAGCGGCACCGACAGAACCTCCATCAGCCCGTCGATATCGGCGTCCGAGATATGGCGACGATCTTCGCGCAAATGCGCGGTGATGCCATCTGCCCCGGCCTCTTCGGCCAGCTTGCCAGCACGCAGCGGATCAGGATAAGCCCCGCCACGCGCGTTGCGTACGGTGGCCACGTGGTCGATATTCACGCCCAGACGCAGGTGTTTGTCAGACATCGCTTGATTCCTTTCCCGAATTTCGGCCCGAGCCTAGAGGCTTTGCCACCGGAACGGCAGCCTTGGTTTCGGCCAAACGTTTGATTTCATCGAATTTCGCCTTGATCCGGGCGCGACGGCGCTGCTGATAGGTACGCACCACTGGCAGGCTTAGGTAATAGCAGATATACCCAGCAATCAGCCCCGGAAAAATGCCACCGATTAGATAGGGAAAGAACACTTCATCATAAAACACGCTCAGCCCGCGCCATTCGGCATCGCGGCCCGTGAACATCGCCATGAAATTATTCTTCAAGTCACTCAACGCCTTGAAGAAGCTGTCCATTAGGCCATGGGTTTCTTCCTCTTCAAAGTCGTCACCCAATAGGAAATGACCCGTTTGCAGGCAGACAACCCCAATGGGCACATAAGTCAGCGGGTTGCCGAAAAACGTGCCGCTGAGAGACGCCAGCAAGTTGCCGTTGAATATCCGGCTGAGCAGGGCTGCGATAAAGAAGTGGAACCCGTAAAACGGCGTGAAGGCTGTGAACACACCCACCCCGACCCCGCGCGCGATGCGTTCGGGTGAATCAGGCAGTCGCCGAATGCGGTGTTTGACGTAATGAAAGGCACGGGTCCAACCGCCGCGCGGATAGACGAATTCCGAAGCGATCTGAATGGGCGAGCGTCGGTCTCGGCGCTTGAAAACCACTCCTGATCACCCCTTCTCAACCAGCCGCAACTGCAGTTTTTTCCCGATCCCGATGCCGTTCTACCGCGGCAACATCGCTTTCCGCCTCAAGCATAAGCATCAGCGAATGCAGCTGTTCAAGGTCACGCAGTTCGACGGAGATCAAAAGACGGTAAAAATCCGGTTTGCGGTCCACGAACTCCAAGTTCGAGATATTGGCCTTTTTCTCACCGATCAATGTGCAAATACGCCCCAGCACCCCGGCGTCATTGCCAATGGTCAGATCCAGCGTCACCCCATAAACGGCCGGGTGTGTGCCCGAATGCCAGTGCAGGTCGACCCAGCGATCCGGTTCGCTTTCGTAATCAGACAGGCGGTCGCAATCAATGGCGTGCACAACCACGCCCTTGCCGCGAAACGTGATACCGACGATGCGTTCGCCCGGCAGCGGCTGACAACAGGGCGCACGGTCGAATTTTTGCCCCGGCTCAAGGCCTATCACAGCGCGCCGTGGGGAAATCGCGTCCCCGTCGTCCTGGGTCAGTTCGGGATAGACCGCGCTGACCACCTCATGCGCCGTAAGTTCGGCACTGCCGAGACGGGCTAGCAGTTCGTGCCGGTCTTTCAGACGCAGGTGCTTTGCGGCGGTGTCCAACGCCTTTTCGGTGGCTTTGCGGCCGACGTGTTCGAACCCCGAACGCGCCAATTCCTTGCCTAGCTTGATGAATCGCTCACGATCCACCTCGCGCAGGGCACGGCGAATGGCGGTCCGGGCCTTGCCGGTGACTGCGATCTCAAGCCATGTGACCTGCGGGGTCTGCCCATCCGCAGTGATCACGTCCACCGACTGCCCGTTCTTGATCCGGGTCCACAGCGGTACGCGAATGCCGTCCACCTTGGCACCGACACAAGCATGACCGATCCGGGTGTGGATGGCATAAGCAAAATCAATCGGTGTCGCGCCGCGCGGCAGCTTGACCACGTCACCTTTGGGCGTGAAACAGAACACCTGATCCGAATACATCTCAAGCTTGACGGCCTCGAGGAAATCTTCGTGATCATCCTCGCTGTCGAACTGTTCGGTCAGGTTGGCAATCCACTTTGCGGGGTCGACAGCGAAGGGGTTTTCTGAACGCACACCATCGCGATACGACCAATGCGCCGCAACACCGGTTTCGGCAACGTCATGCATCTGGCGGGTACGAATCTGCACCTCAACCCGCTTGCCATCGCGCCCCGACACCGTGGTGTGGATCGAGCGATAGCCGTTCGATTTCGGCTGGCTTATATAATCCTTGAACCGTCCCGGCACCGCGCGCCAACGCTGGTGGATCGCGCCAAGGGTGCGATAGCAATCTTCCTCGGTCTGGGTGATGATGCGGAAACCATAGATGTCGGACAGTCGGGAAAAGCCCTGATCCTTTTCCTGCATCTTGCGCCAGATCGAATAAGGCTTCTTGGCACGTCCAAATACCTCGGCGTCGATACCGGCCTTTTCCAGCTCATGCCGCATGTCACCGGTGATCCGGTGAATCACGTCGCCGGTTTCGCGTTGCAGGGTGATAAAGCGGCGGATGATCGACTGGCGGCCTTCCGGGTTCAGGACGCGAAAAGCAAGGTCTTCCAGTTCCTCACGCATCCATTGCATACCCATGCGGCCCGCAAGAGGCGCATAGATATCCATGGTCTCGCGCGCCTTGACCACCTGTTTTTCAGGGCGCATCGCCTTGATCGTGCGCATGTTGTGCAAGCGGTCGGCAAGCTTGACCAGAATGACCCGCAAATCCTTGGACATGGCCATGAACAGCTTACGAAAATTTTCCGCCTGCTTGGTTTCACGGCTGGACAGCTGCAGGTTGGTCAGCTTGGTAACGCCATCGACCAGCTTGGCGACCTCGTCCCCGAACAGTTCGGACACTTTGCCATAGCTGGCTTTGGTATCCTCGATCGTGTCGTGCAACAAAGCCGTGATAATGGTCGCATCATCCAGACGCTGTTCGGTCAGGATGGCGGCAACGGCCACGGGATGGGTAAAATATGGTTCGCCGGAATGGCGGAACTGACCGTCGTGCATCTGCTTTCCGAACTCATAGGCCCGGGCGATGCGGTCGGCATTGGTTTTGGGATTATAGTTGCGGACCAGCGCAATCAGGTCTTCAGCAGAAATCATCCGGTCCGCACCTTCGTGTTTGGGGGTTACCCCTGGCCTTGAGCCTCCATCAGAGCGCGCAGCAGCTTCTCTTCCGACATGTCGTCCTCGGCCGGTTTGTCCGATTCCGCACCCATCAGCAGAGCCATCTGATCTTCTTCCGGCTCATCCACCTCGATCTGGGTCTGGTTGGCTTCGATCAGACGTTCACGCAAGTCGTCGGCACCCTGGGTTTCGTCCGCGATCTCGCGCAGTGACACGACGGGGTTCTTGTCGTTGTCACGGTCGACGGTGATCGACGCACCGGCGGAAATCTCGCGCGCACGATGGGCGGCAAGCATCACCAGTTCAAACCGGTTTGGAACCTTGTCTACGCAATCTTCAACCGTCACGCGGGCCATGGGGCGCTCTCCGTTACTGAATCCATGTCAGGAAGACGTTTATCTAAGGGCGAATCCCCGCCTTGACAAGCAGGAAATGGCGTCAATTGCACCATTCACAGAGGGGTGACGACCTCGACATCCTCGGTGGGCAGGCCTGCGACCATCTCGGTGACGGTCCGACCAAGCACCGGGTGTCGCCAATCAGGGGCCACATCCGCCATCGGGACCAGCACGAACGCCCTGTCCTGAAGGCGTGGATGCGGCAGGATCAATTGCTCGGGCGCCTGCCGTTTCTGATCTTCGGGCGCCAGTTTCAGCCACCGGTCATACTCCTCCCGATCCGGCAGAACGCGATCCTCGTAACAGACCAAATCCAGATCCAGCGTCCGCATTCCCCAGCGCTGCACACGCTCGCGGCCGAATTCGTGTTCAACCTCGTGCAGAAATTTCAGGACCTCACCGGGGGTCTTTCCGGTCTCGATCAATGCGGCAGCGTTCACGTAGTCCGGCCCGGCACCGGCAGGAAAACAAGGGGTCTCAAAAAAGCGGCTGACAGCACGAATCACCACCCCCTGACGCAAAATCGCGTCAAGTGCCCTTTGAAGTGTCACCTTGGGCCCGAATGATCTCAAATTGAGATTTGCCCCTAGGGCAATCACCGCTTTTGACGAAAAATTGCTCATATAACTCCCTATATTCGGCGAATTGCATGCTTGCGATACACTTTAAATGCCCTAATTATAGGCATATCAGCGCGTCGATTATTTACTAGCTCACTCACCTATCACCCGATGCCGCTGGTTTGTACCGGAAGGATCTATTTATGTTTTATAAAGACGAACGGCTAGCGCTGTTCATCGACGGCTCGAATCTTTATGCAGCCGCAAAAGCACTGGGGTTTGACATCGACTACAAATTGCTGCGCCAAGAATTTATGCGCCGCGGCAAAATGCTTCGTGCTTTCTACTACACAGCGCTACTTGAGAATGACGAGTATTCGCCGATCCGTCCCTTGGTTGACTGGCTGCATTACAATGGCTTCACCATGGTGACGAAACCGGCAAAAGAGTACACCGACAGCATGGGGCGTCGGAAAGTCAAAGGAAACATGGACATCGAACTGACCGTCGATGCAATGGAACTGGCACCGCGCGTTGATCATATCGTGCTGTTTTCGGGCGATGGGGATTTCCGCCCGCTGATTGCCAGCCTACAGCGTCAGGGCGTGCGGGTTTCGGTTGTTTCGACCATCCGCAGCCAGCCGCCAATGATTTCGGACGAGCTGCGCCGCCAGGCAGATAATTTTATCGAACTGGAAGACCTGCGCGATGTAATCGGACGGCCTCCGCGTGAAATGCCGATGGAACCGCGCAGCGTCGCGGCTGCCGGCGGGCAATAATCCCCGGCCACCTATCAAACCGGGGGAAGTAATCGGCGCGGTCAGGGATTCAATCCTGACCGCGCCTTTTTTAACTATGAACTGGTACTGAAACATCTTCTGACTAGCACCGTTTCATGTCAGGGAAATGACAAGCTCCTGTCTGGACCAAGGCCACGAAAAGACTTACCTGTGGCCTTATGGAGACCGTGAAATGACCAAGCCCCCCCTGACCCTTTACCTTGCCGCCCCGCGTGGGTTCTGCGCTGGCGTCGACCGCGCCATCAAGATCGTCGAAATGGCGCTGCAGAAATGGGGCGCGCCGGTCTATGTGCGCCACGAGATCGTGCATAACAAATTCGTCGTCGATGGATTGCGTGCGCAGGGCGCGGTGTTTGTCGAGGAATTGGACGAATGCCCCAATGACCGCCCGGTGATTTTCTCTGCCCATGGCGTGCCGAAATCCGTGCCGGCAACGGCCGAGCGACGCGAGATGATCTATGTCGATGCCACATGTCCGCTGGTGTCCAAAGTTCATGTCGAAGCCCAGCGCCACGCCGAGGCTGGATTGCAAATGATCATGATCGGCCACAAGGGCCACCCCGAGACCATCGGCACCATGGGCCAATTGCCAGATGGTGAGGTATTGCTTGTTGAAACGGTCGAGGATGTAGCCGCTGTGCAAGTGCGCGATCCGGGCAAGCTGGCTTTTGTCACCCAGACCACCCTGTCGGTGGATGACACCAAGGACATCATCTCGGCGTTGGAACAGCGCTTCCCGGCCATCGTTGGCCCGCACAAAGAAGACATCTGCTACGCCACCACTAACCGGCAAGAGGCCGTCAAGGCCGTAGCCCCGAAATCGGATGCCCTGCTGGTCGTGGGCGCGCCAAACTCATCGAACTCGCGCCGTCTGGTCGAGGTCGCTTCGCGCGCGGGATGCAACTATGCGCAGCTGGTGCAACGCGCAACCGAGATTGACTGGCGTGCCCTTGAAGGCATCTCGTCAGTCGCCATCACTGCCGGGGCATCGGCACCCGAGGTACTGGTCAACGAGGTAATCGACGCCTTTCGAGCCCACTATGACGTGACTGTCGAGCTGGTCGAAACCGCCACAGAAAACGTCGAATTCAAAGTTCCCCGCGTGCTGAGAGAGCCTGCATGAGAGGTATTCCAACGGCCCCGCTGTTTCTTGGGCTGGCAGGGGTGATCCCATTCATCTGGGGCGCACTGACCTATTTGAACGATGATCTGCACAGCTGGGGTACTCAGATGTTTGGGTCGCGGTTTGTAGGGCCGTATGTTCAACTGTTCTATGGCTCGGTGATCTTAAGTTTCATGTCTGGTGTTCTGTGGGGGTACGCGACCAAAACCTCGGGCGGCAAGGCGGCGACGTGTTATGTACTGTCAGTTCTGCCGGCGCTGTGGGCCTTTGTCAAAACCGGTGGCGGTCCTGTTAGCGCCGGCATCAATCTGATGTACGGGTTTGCCGGTGTTCTGGTACTGGATGCCATCTTTGCCTATTGGCAGCTGACGCCAACCTGGTGGTTGCGGCTGCGTGTTACGCTGACCGCCATCGTACTGGCCTGCCTGGCTGTAGGAGTGTACCTGTGACAGACAAAAGAACCATCAACGCCTATACGACGCGTGTGGCGGATTATCTGCAAATCCCTCTGCCCCCGGAACAGATCGAAGCCCGCCTGGCCTTTGCCGAGGCCGTAGGCAGCGGGCACGTTCTGGATCTGGGTTCGGGCCCCGGATCAGACAGCGCCTTTTTCATGCGCGAAGGCCTGACCGTCCGCGCACTGGACGCAACTCCGGCTTTCGTCGAACACGCGCGGGAAAACGGCGTCGACGCGCATCTGGGCACGTTTGACGATGTGACTGAGGTAGACGCCTATGAAGGCGTCTATGCCAGCTTTTCTCTACTGCACGCCCCTCGCGCCGATTTTCCGCGCCATATGGCGGCCATTCACCGAGCGCTGAAGCCCGAGGGTATCTTTTTCCTTGGCCTGAAGCTGGGCACGGGCGAACACCGCGACGATCTGGATCGCTATTACACCTATTACTCACAGACCGAAATCGAGGCTGAACTGGAGCAGGCTGGGTTCACCGTAGACCGGATCACAACCGGTATGGGCACGGGTCTGGCCGGGTCTTATGACGGGTTTATTCTGGTGCTTGCCCATGCCTGAGCTGTTTGCCTATACCGACGGCGCCTGTTCCGGCAATCCCGGCCCCGGCGGCTGGGGCGTGTTGCTGCGCGCGATGGAAGGCGACAAAGTCCTGAAAGAGCGCGAGTTGAAGGGCGGCGAAGCCGAAACCACCAACAACCGCATGGAACTGCTGGCCGCGATCAGCGCGCTTGAGACTCTGGAACGCGCCTCGAAAATCACCGTCGTTACCGACAGCGCCTATGTGAAGAATGGCGTCACGGGTTGGATTTTCGGATGGAAGCGAAACGGCTGGAAGACCTCGAATAGGAAACCAGTCAAGAATGTCGACCTGTGGCAACGGCTGGACGAGGCCCAGACCCGACACGATGTGACCTGGGAATGGGTCAAAGGCCACGCAGGCCACCCCGAAAACGAAAAGGCTGATGAATTGGCCCGCGCTGGCATGGCCCCGTTCAAACCGAAAAAGACGCAGGCATGAACGGGCTTGCCCTGCTGGACTATGCCTCGGTTCTGATCTTTGCCCTGACCGGCGCCCTAGTGGCCAGCCGGGCGCAACTAGATCTGGTGGGCTTTGCCTTCATCGCCTGCCTGACGGCGGTTGGCGGCGGTACAGTACGCGATCTGCTGCTGGACCGTCATCCGATATTCTGGGTAGGACAGCCAGATTATATTCTAATTGGAACCGGTGCTGCGGTGTTGGTGTTCCTCACCGCGCATCGGGTCGAAAGCCGTTACAACTGGCTGATTTGGCTGGACAGTTTCGCCCTGTCCATTGCGGTTGCCGCCGGAACAGGCGTGGCCCTGTCTCTGGGGCAATCTGGCACCATCGTAGTGTTGATGGGTGTCTGCACTGGCTGTCTGGGCGGGCTGATGCGTGATGTGGTCTGCAACGAGGTGCCATTGGTTCTGAAACAGGGCCAACTTTACGTCTCATGTGCATTTGCAGGCGCAGTCACCGCCGTGCTCGCCCACCGCCTTGGGTTCGACGAGATTGTGACGCTGGGAGCCTGCGCGCTGACCTGTTGGGCCTTGCGGGCAGGGTCTCTGCTGTGGGGTTGGCAGCTTCCCGTCTACAAAAGCCGCCCGCCGCGTCGTTAACGCGACAGCAGCCGCCCGCCGATTTCCTTGACGAATTTCGCCGCAACCATCGCAGTAATGCCGTAAGGGTCGCGATGAGGGTTCAACTCGACGATATCCGCGCCGACAAGTTGCCCTTCGAACCGGCGGATCAGATTGATCACCTCACGTGTGCTCAGCCCGCCGGGTTCGTGATGCGATACACCGGGCGCAAAGGCCGGGTCCAGCGCGTCCAGATCCAGCGACAGGTAAACCGGCCCATCAAAGCGAATCTCAAGATCGGGGTGCCAGGTTTGCATGTCGATGACCTCGACCCTGAACTTTTCGGCCTGTTCCTGCTGGGGCTTGTTCATAGTTCGGATGCCTACCTGCACCAGACGATTGATCTGGCATGTCTCCATCACCCGCGCGAACGGGCAACCGTGGCCCAAGGGGCCGATCTGCTGGCTGTCATACAGGTCAGGGTGCGAGTCGATATGCAGGATGTTCAGCCCCTCATACCGCTCAGCATGCGCCTTGATCAGCGGATAAGCGACCGAATGGTCACCCCCCAGCGACAACAGATGCGCCCCTGTTGCAATCCGTGCGTCGGCGCCCGCTTCGATCCGGTCGATGGGTTCCTGCCCCATCATCTCGAATACATCCAGATCACCGGTATCCTTGAACCGGTCAGTCGCACCCAGATCCGTGCCATCCTCGGCGGTCAGATTGGCGGCTCCGGAATGCAGCGCTTCGCGGATGCGGCCCGGTGCAAAGGCAGGCCCCTGCAAAAAGGTCGAGTGCAGATCCAGCGGCACCCCCATCAGAGCGACGTCACCAGGGTTCAGGTCGTATGGCATGGAGCACCTTTCGGGTTAGATGTTCCGGCGATCTGGCCGATATCCCGCCCGAAGGTCAAGAGGTTAGCGGCGCAAGTAAGTCTGCCAGATCCAGATCACCAGCAATGCACCCAGCACGGCACCGACAAAGCCCGACAGCCAACCCGCCACGGTGATCAAAAAGCGCAACAGAAACCCGCCCAACAGCGCACCTACGATTCCGATCAACATAGTCGTTGGTATGTTTGCCTCGATCCGCATCAACCGAGTGGCCAGAAATCCGGCGGCGGCTCCAATGACGATCAGGGCAATGACGGGCACGTTACTTCCTCCAATGCGTTGGCACGATGATCAGCGCACCGATGGACGACAGAACTGCGTTCAGACCGGGCGGGCCAAAACTGATGCCGAACATGATGCGCACAAAGTAAAACAGGAACGCCCCACCCACGCAAATAATGATCGAGGGCAAGTATCCATTATGGGTAAAACCGGTCTTTTCGGCCAGATAGCCTACGATACCAGCAATCACTACGGTGCCCATCAAGACCATAAACATCAGTCTTCCTCCGTATTCAGACGGGTTCCGGCCGCGACCGGCCAACCTCGCACGAACACATCCGTATCCTGCGCACCTTTACCCGCGCGCTGCAGGCGCAACAGGTCAATCGCCCCATCGCCACAGGCCACACGCAGCTTGTCGTTCAGAACCTTTCCGGGCGCGCCCTGACCCTCGGCCAGTTTCGAGGCCAGCAGTTTAATCCGATCCCCCCCGATCATAGTCCACGCACCGGGAAAGGGTGACAGGCCGCGTATCTGGCGATCCACTTCAACCGCCGGGCGAGTCCAGTCGACCCGCGCCTCGGCCTTGTCGATTTTCGAGGCATAAGTCACGCCCTCCTCGGTCTGCGGCTCGGGCGTCAGCTCGGGCAGACGGGCCAACGCCTCAACAATCAGTTCAGCGCCCATCGGCGCAAGGCGATCATGCAGTTGCGCGGTGGTTACGTGTGGCCCGATTGCAGTGGCCTGCCGCAACAAGACGGGGCCTGTATCCAGACCAGCCTCCATCCGCATGATACAGATACCGGTTTTCACATCGCCCGACATGATTGCCCGATGGATTGGAGCAGCACCGCGCCAGCGGGGCAACAGGCTAGCATGGATGTTCAAACAACCTTGCGCTGGCGCGTCCAGAATGGGTTGCGGCAGCAATAGCCCGTAGGCCACCACCACAGCCACATCGGCGTTCAGTGCGGCGAAGGCGTCCTGTTCCTCGGGTGATTTCAGCGAGACTGGATGGCGGACGGTCAGATCCAGCGCCTTAGCCCGGGCATGTACGGGTGTCGGTCTGTCCTTCTTTCCCCGCCCCGCCGGGCGCGGAGGCTGGCAATAGACCGCAGCGATCTCATGCCCGGCCCCGACCAGCGCATCCAACACCGGAACCGAGAAATCAGGCGTGCCCATGAAAATGACGCGCATCTTTACCCCTGTTTCATGGCTTTGCGCAGCAGCATATCGCGTTTGACCTTGCTGAGACGGTCGAAATACATCCGGCCATTCAGATGGTCGATCTGATGCTGCACGCTGGTGGCCTCGATCCCGACAAAATCGCGACGGTCGACCATACCCTGTTCGTTCAGGAATCGGACGGTCACTGCGCGCGGGCGTTTCACCTTGGCTGACACGCCGGGCAGGTTCGGGCTGGCCTCTTCATGTTCGCGCAACTCGATCGAGCTATGCAGAATCTCCGGGTTTGCCAGACGCACCGCGCGGCCCCGTTCGGTCGAGCCATCGACGACTGCCAGCCGCAGCATCACGCCGATCTGGGGGGCAGCCAGACCGACACCGGGCATGGCCTCCATCGTATCGATCATGTCGTTCCAGATGGCGCGAATCTCGTCGGTTACCTCAGACACATCGTCGGCCTTGGTCCGCAGACGTTTGTCGGGCCATGGCAGGCAGGTGCGGACGGTCATGCGCGGGCTTGCTCGCGTTTGAGTTTCTGCATTTTGCGGGTGATCATCTGGCGTTTCAACGGTTTGAGATAGTCGATGAACAGCTTGCCGTTCAGGTGGTCGATCTCGTGTTGGACACAGGTTGCCCAGAGCCCATCGAAAGTCTCTTGCTGCAAATTCCCGTCGCGATCCATCCACGTCACGTCCACCACTTTGGGTCGCGTCACATCGGCGAATTGCTCGGGGATCGACAGGCAGCCTTCCTCATAAACGTTGGTCTCATCTGACGAGGCGATGACCTCGGGGTTGAACATAATCAGAGGGCGCGGTGTCTCGCCTTCTTCCTTGATACAGTCCATCACGATCAGCCGGTCCAACACGCCGATCTGCGGCGCGGCCAGCCCGATGCCGGGCGCATCATACATCGTCTCAAGCATGTCATCGGCCAGTTTGCGCAGCTCGTCCGACAGATCAGCCACCGGGGCGCAAACCTTTTTCAGACGAGGGTCGGGATGGATCAGGATATTGCGTTTCATGGGGTTGATTTAGGCCATCCCGTCCCCCGCCGCAACGCCCCCCTTGCACCTGCGGGAATTGTAGCTAGCTTTCCTGCGGACAGATGGAGCAGACATGACTTTCAACGACCTGATCGACCGCCGGCGCACCAACAGTTCAAAATGGGACAAGATGGAGAAACTCTATGGGGTTTCTGCGCAGGATGGGCTGGCCATGTGGACCGCCGATTCCGACTATGCCACGGCGCCCTGCGTGATCGAGGCGGTTCGGGATGCCGCTGATCATGGGGCCTTTGGCTATTCCTGGGAACATCCGCAATACCTGGCCGCCGTACAGTGGTGGATGCAGAACCGTCACGATTGGGCAATCGACACTGATTGGGTACTGACCTCGCAAGGGTTGGGCAACGCCATTGCCCTGTGTCTGGATGTCTGGACGCAGCCGGGGGATGGTGTTGTCATCTTCACCCCCGTCTATCACGAGTTTGCCTACAAGATTAACACCGCCGGGCGGCGGGTCGTCGAATGTCCGCTGACGCGGCGGGGCGACAGCTATGGTATTGATCTTGAGGACGCACAGTCCCGGCTGGATGGGTCTGAAAAGCTGTTGATGTGGTGCTCGCCGCAAAACCCTTCGGGTCGGGTTTGGAGCCCCGAGGAATTGCAGGCTGTCGCCGCCTTTGCCGAACGCAATGGGTTGATCGTTGTTTCGGACGAAATTCATCAGGATCTGGTTTATCCCGGTCATACCTTCGTACCGATGGACAAGGCCGCGCCCGAGGCACGCGCTTGGACCGTGACTCTGGCTGCAGCTTCCAAGACGTTCAACATCGCCGGGCAGCGGACTGGCAATATGATTATCCCTGACCCCAAACTACGCGCCGAAATGCGGCACCGGCTAAGAACGCTGGACTACGCACCCAGCGCCCTGGGTGTGGCCATGGTCACTGCGGCTTATTCGCCAGAGGGCGCGGCTTGGGCGGATGCACAGGTGGCGCATCTGGATGCCAATCGCAAACTGTTCGATGCCGCCATTGCCGAGATACCGGGTCTGTGGTCTATGCCCCTACAGGCCACCTATCTAGCCTGGGTAGATTATTCAGGCACCGGGATGGATCACGACGAATTTGTACGCCGCCTGCGCGAGGACGCCCGTATTGCCACCTCCTCCGGTCCTGGCTTCGGCGCTGGCGGAGAGACTTTCGAACGGTTCAACCTGGCCACGCAGCGCAGCCGCGTCGAAGAAGCCTGCGCTCGGCTGAAACGCGCGTTTGGCGATTTACAATAAGGCCATGCGCAGGGTTGCTCTTTTCTCCCGGCTTGTCCTTCTGACTGGCGTAGCTTGGTTGGCTTAGATTTGGGCCCCGCCCACCCGCACCACCATTGGCTCCGCAAGTAACCCAGATCGATCTCATCCTGATCGAAAAATCTGCCCGTCGGCTGACCGCAATGCTAATCGGTGCGATAGTATTGCAGACCAACGTGGCATTGGGATTTGAGCCCGAAGGGGACAAACAGCAGGAAGGCGACGGCAAGTCCTCGGTTGGCATCTTCCAGATCGACCGACGCAATCCGCAGAGTGCGTACCGTCTTTCCTTTGGGATCAATTTCCCCCTGCCCAACGACATTTCCCGCGCCCTAAGTCAGGGAATTAATCCGGGTGGTGATATCTTCATTCACGGGTAGCCAAACGGCTTCGCAGGGCTAACCTTGCCCGGAGATTGGGCCGCGGGCTGCATCGCCCCGTCAAACACCGAAATGACGCAGCTTTGGAGCCTGACGCCAAATGGAACAGTGGTGGAAATCCGCCCCTAGTCTTTGTGCCCCAATAGGGCAATCGGTGCGTCGGGCGCGCGATAGAAATCCAGCGGAGCTTTGTCGGCCGCAGCCGTGCTGCGCTTGAACTCATACCGCATCTCGCCCGCCTCTTCATCGTCAGCGATGATCAGGCACTGATACAGGTGGCGCGCACCGTCGTAGATATCGACCAATCCACGCAGTTGCGGCGTCGTTTCGGCCTCAACCGTGAAACCGTCCTTCCACAATCTGAGGATTTTAAACGTATTGTCGCCAAACTCGACACGCAGACGGCTGGTTTTCTTCAGGCCCGCGATTCGCGCCGCATCCAATTCGGCGCTAATTTCCTTTGAAACATATGTACTCATGACAATTATTCCCCCGGCAATGGACTCTATTGTGACGGATCAATTGTAAAAATCCAGTGAAGGCGGTCACATAGAGCTGCGCGCCTTGGATCTGTTGCCGCGAAATCATAACCCGCCCTGTGCGCAGGCGCAGAGCCAGTGCGCGGCCCTTCATGTGGGAAGGTAGCGCCCAACACCATATGTTTGCCGAAACCCACAAGCGGAGGATACGCAATGGGCCTGTTGGTTGACGGCAAATGGCGCGACACTTGGTATGACACCAAATCCACCGGTGGCGCGTTCAAACGCAGCGCCGCGCAGTTTCGAAATTGGCTGACCGCAGACGGCAGCGCGGGGCCGTCCGGCAAGGGCGGTTTCAAGGCGGAACCGGATCGCTATCACCTCTATGTCAGCCATGCATGCCCCTGGGCACACCGCACGCTGATCTTCCGCGAATTGAAAGGGCTGACCAACCTGATCTCCGCCTCGGTGGTGCATCCCGACATGCTGGACAAAGGCTGGACCTTTGAAAAAGACGATCATGGCGCGACCGGCGATACCCTCTATGGGTTCGATTTCGCCCATCAGGTCTATACCAAAGCAGATCCGTCCTATTCGGGCCGCGTCACCGTACCAATCCTTTGGGATAAGCAGCAACAGACCATCGTTTCGAATGAAAGCTCGGAAATCATTCGTATGTTCAACACGGCCTTTAACGACATTACCGGCAATACCGACGACTACTGGCCCGAAGAAATGCGCAGCGAGATCGAAGAGGTCAATGCCCGCATCTATTCAGACATCAACAACGGTGTCTACAAATCCGGTTTCGCCACCACGCAACAGGCCTATGATGCGGCCGTGCATCCCCTGTTCGATACGCTGGATTGGCTTGAAGATCGCCTATCCCGGAACCGGTATCTGATGGGCGATCAGGTGACCGAAGCAGATTGGCGACTGTTCACCACCCTGATCCGGTTCGACCCGGTCTATCATTTGCATTTCAAGTGCAACAAGCGGCGGCTGATCGACTATCCGAACCTGTGGGCATACACACGCGAGTTATATCAATGGCCGGGCGTCGCGAAGACGGTGAATATGAACCATATTGTGCGCCACTATCACTACAGCCACGAGACGATAAATCCGAGCCGGATCATTCCGGTGAATCCGGCGCTGGACTATTTGCAACCACACGGGCGCGATCAGCGCCCCGCCGCGTAATGTTCGACCATCGCCGCCAGATCCTCTGGCGGCGTTTCGCTTTGCACGTAGGCGCAGGCATTCGGGCTGTGGGCAAAAATCGACCCGTCCGAGAAAAAGGTGGTGTTGGTGACAAAGATCACCCGCGCCTCGGGGCGGCGATAACTGGCGAAATCCGCCACGGCCAACGCACTGCCCGTCTCAAGCACCAGATCCAGCACGATGATTTCAAACTCCTGACCATACAACGCCAGAATCGCGGCCTCTTGCCCGGCCACCAGTGTCACTTCGGCGCCGTGCCGTTCCAGATGCCTTTTCCAAACCCGACCTAGATCGGGGTTACTCTCAACAATCAAAACATTCATTTGCAACAACCTCGGCCCAGGCAAGAGTGAATGGTGCCGACCCCCATGAATTGTGATCACGCTTATTCCTTAACAAAATGTTAACGGTGCTGACCGAAGCCGCCGATCTCGCGGATTCGCTTGTGTAAACGGCAAAAATCCGCTTGAAACGGGCCGAAACAGGCGATTCCAGCGAGAAACCCCATGGCAAGCCCTAACAAGAATTTGAACCCGCGCACCGCACGCGACCATGGCGGAGGGCTGGACGGAGCCATCGCATCTTATGGGGGAACCCGTACCGATTGGATGGACTTGTCCACCGGGATCAATCCCCGCCCCTATCAGGTGTCCGGGCTGATCCCCTCAGACTGGACCGAATTACCAGACCACGGCGCATTTGAGCGCCTGACTGAGGCTGCCCGTCACTTCTGGTCGGTCCCTGACGGCGCGGCAATCCTGCCTGCGCCCGGTGCTTCGGCCGTGATCGCCCGCATGCCGGCGTTGGCCGCTCTTGGCAGGGTTCAGATCACAACGCCCACCTACAACGAACACGCCGCCGCTTTCTCTGCGCAAGGTTGGACCGTGCAACCCAACGGCCCGACCGAGGCCCGCGTTATCGTACACCCGAATAACCCCGATGGCCGGATCTGGTCCGAGGCGGATGCGAACGCCCCGCTGACCGTAATCGACGAGAGCTTTTGCGATGTCAGCCCCGAGGCTTCGCTTATCCATCTGGCGACATGCCCCGGAGTGATCGTGTTGAAAAGCTTTGGCAAGTTTTGGGGTTTGGCCGGGCTGCGGCTGGGGTTTGCCGTCGGTCAACCCGAGCTGATCGCCCGGCTGAACGACCTGACCGGGCCATGGTCCGTGTCTGGCCCTGCGCTGCGGATCGGAGAGCAGGCCCTGCGAGACGTTGAATGGGCCATAGCAACCCGCCAACACCTAAGCGCCGAGGCCGACCGGCTTGACCAGTTGCTGATCAGAAAGGGGGCTGCCGTAGTCGGGGGCACCACGCTGTTTCGCCTCTATGAGGTCGACAGCGCCGCTGACTGGCAAGACCGTCTGGCCCGTGCTCATATCTGGAGCCGCGTCTTCCCCTATTCTCAAACCTACTTGCGACTGGGTCTGCCCCCAGCGGATGGCTGGAACAGACTAGAGGCCGCGCTGTGAGCACCGCGTTCCTGCTGGTCTGCGCCATGTGTCTGGACGCCGCATTGGGCGAGCCAGACTGGCTTTGGTCACGCGTTCGCCACCCGGCGGTGGCGACAGGCAACATTATCGGCTGGCTGGACAAACGTCTGAACCACGGCGCGCAGCAGCGGTTGAAAGGGGTTGCGGCGGTGATACTGCTGGTCATCGGTGCATTGATCCTTGGGCGCGTGCTGGCCTTTTTAGGACCTGTGGTCGAGATCATCCTCTGCGCCATCCTGTTAGCGCAGAAATCGCTGGTGTCGCATGTGCGTGATGTGGGTGAAGGGCTACGCAACTCTCTGGTCGAGGGCCGGTCCAAGGTCGCAATGATCGTGTCCCGTGATACTCGCGACATGACCGAGGCACAGGTTGCCCGGTCTGCGATTGAAAGCGCGGCCGAGAACCTCAGCGATGGGGTCATCGCCCCTGCATTCTGGTTTCTGCTCGCCGGGTTACCAGGGCTCCTGATTTACAAGGCCGTCAACACAGCCGACAGCATGATCGGTTACCGCACCGAAAAATACCGATACTTTGGATGGGCCGCCGCCCGTCTGGACGACGTACTGAACCTGATCCCTGCGCGCCTGACCTGCGTGTTGATCGTGGCCCTGTCCGGTCAATGGGCGCGCTGGGCTGATATGGTGACGGATGCACGTCGCCATATCTCTCCCAATGCAGGATGGCCCGAGGCCGCCATGGCGCGCGCCCTGAACGTCGCTCTGGCCGGTCCGCGCAGCTATGACGGGAAGGTCCGCGATCTGGCGTGGGTGAACGGCGATGCTCCGCGCGAAATCGGCGCGTCAGAGGTTTTCCGCGCATGTAACATGCTGTGGACCGTTTGGGGGCTTGCGCTTGGCCTTCTGTCGGTGTCGGTTGGAGTCAGCTTAATTCTCTGACGGACCCGCCCATGCGCATTCTCTCTGGCTTTGTTGCCGCCGTTCTGTTCGCCTCGCCCGCCTATGCCCAATGTGGCGGCGGCTTCAATTCCTTCGTCAAAGGGTTAAAGACCGAGGCCGTCCAGCAAGGGTTCGACAAATCCACCGTCAATGCATTTTTCAAAGGCGTGCAACAGGACGGAGCGGTCCTGAAAGCCGACCGCGCGCAGGGTGTGTTCCAGAAACCGTTCATCGATTTCTCGCGCCATTTGATCTCGCAAAACCGGATCGAGCGTGGTCAGGCTATGTCGCGCAAATATGACGCGGTGTTTGATCGGATCGAGCGGGAATACGGCGTCTCGCGCGGGGTTCTTCTGGCCTTTTGGGCCTTCGAGACCGATTACGGCGCGTTTCAGGGCGATTTCAACACCCGTAATGCGCTGGTGACGCTGGCCCATGATTGCCGTCGCCCTGAATTGTTCCGCCCTCAGATCTTCGCCGCCATCGAGCTATACCAACAAGGAAATTTCGATCCGGCCAGAACCACAGGTGCCTGGGCCGGAGAGATCGGTATGGTCCAGATGCTTCCGCGCGACATACTGGAAAACGGTGTCGACGGAGACGGAGACGGCAAAGTCTCATTGAAAACGTCCGCACCGGACGCGCTGATGTCGGGCGCCAAGATGTTGTCGCATCTCGGTTGGCAACCGGGGCAGCCGTGGCTGCAAGAGGTGACAGTGCCCGCGCAGATGGATTGGTCGCTGTCCGGACCGGGCAAACCACGCCCGGTGGCTGACTGGCAGGCGATGGGAGTGCAGGCCCGCAGCGGGTCCTTGACGAACTTGCCCGCGTCGCTGATCTTGCCGCAGGGGCGCAACGGACCGGCCTTTTTGGCCTATCCGAATTTCGACGTTTATTTCGAGTGGAATCAGAGTTTTGTCTACGTTCTGACCGCGGCTTATTTTGGCACACGACTGGAAGGCGGTCAGATCTATGACTCCGGAAACGCTGCACAGGGGCTTTCCGGCGCGCAGATGAAACAGCTGCAAAGCAAGCTTCAGGCACGCGGCCATGATGTCGGAAAAATCGACGGAATTCTGGGAGCAGGCACACGGGCTGCCGTGCAGGCGGAACAGGTGCGGTTGGGCTTGCCTGCTGATGCCTGGCCGACACCGGACCTGTTGAACCGTCTTTAAAGTGCTAGGCCCGCGACGAACAAGCGCGTCATTGGTCTTCGAACACTGGCCGTGGAGCGCCTTTTTCGTCCAGCGCCACAAAGACGAAATCGGCATCCGTGACCTTTTGTGCTTTCTCGGAATACCGGGGGCGTGCCCAGGCATCGACGTGAATACGCATGGAAGTACGCCCGACCTTGCGCAACGTAGCATAGAGCGTCACCTCATCGCCCACTTTGACTGGGCGTAAGAATTGCATCGCCTCGACCGAAACCGTGGCCCCGCGCCCCTGCGAAACTCGACCCGCCATATTCCCCGCCGCAAGGTCCATCTGCGACATCAGCCAGCCTCCGAAGATGTCGCCAGATGGGTTGGTATCGGCTGGCATCGCAACGGTACGGATGACTAGAACCCCCTCGTCCTGCTGACGGCCATGCGATCCCCGCTCTTTGCCACGGGCCAGGTTATTTTCTGTGTAGTCGCTCACTAAACTGCTCCTCTGATGGATCGCTACGGTTGGCGTATTGTGTCGATTTTCAGGATATTAATAGGTCGAAATCTAAATCGAAACGGCTATGCTGTGTTTCGCCCACAGAGGTGTGGCATCACCGAAAGCGTATGATTTCAGTCCGGTCGCACAGGATAGCGGTCGCCCTTTTGATCAATCAGGATCAGCCGCTCGCCACTGTGCACATACAAATCGCAGCGACTGAACCCGTTTCTATACTGGATGCAGACACTGCCATCCTCGGCGACTGAATAAGTGCCAAAGGCAGATTCTCCGCTGGCATAGGTGTATGAATAGGCCCCACCGGCAGAAAAACTGGACTGACCATCGTCATAGAAGGTCAGCGTGCGCCCGGCCAGCGCCTCCAGCTCTGTTGACGTCAAGGGAATATCACCGGGTTTGGTTGGCCATTCAGCAGCCCATGCCGGGCCTGCGATCAGCAGGGCGAGGATCAAAAAACGGGTCATGCCAGCACCCTACCCCGTGCGGCGATAAAACAGACATAACGTTGCAGTGATGGTCATGCGACCATCTGCTCGGCCTTTTTCAGATCGACCGAGACCAGTTGGCTGACGCCCTGCTCCTGCATGGTCACGCCAAACAAACGGTCCATCCGCGCCATGGTTACCGCGTGGTGGGTGATGATCAAGAACCGCGTTTCGGTCTGACGGCACATCTCGTCCAGCAGGTCGCAGAACCGGGTGACGTTGGCGTCGTCCAGCGGCGCGTCAACCTCGTCCAACACACAGATCGGGGCTGGATTGGCAAGGAACACGCCAAAGATCAGCGCCGTTGCGGTCAGGGTCTGTTCACCACCCGACAACAGGCTAAGCGTCGAGAGTTTCTTGCCCGGCGGCTGGCACATGATCTCAAGCCCGGCATCCAGCGGATCATCGCTTTCGACCATGACCAGATTAGCCTCGCCACCGCCAAACAGATGCTTGAACAGCATGGCAAAGTTCGAGTTCACCTGTTCAAATGCCGTCAACAGCCGTTCCCGCCCTTCGCGGTTGAGACTGGCGATACCGCTGCGCAGGGCTTTGATCGCCTCTTCCAAATCCGCTTTTTCGCCGTTTAGCGTGTCGAATTCTTCTTGAACTTCCTTGGCATCCTCTTCGGCGCGCAGATTTACAGCGCCCATCGCATCACGTTGCCGCTTGTGCCGGTTCACCTCGGCTTCCAAGGCGTCCGCTGCGGGCATTTGATCGGGGTTCACATCCAATTGGTTCAGCAACTGATTCGGGGTCAGCTGTTGATCCTCGGCAATCCGTTCCGCCGTTGCTGTCACGCTTTCCTTGGCGGCATCGCAGCGCGCCTCGGCTGCGGCGCGGGATTCGCGCGCTTCCGAGGCCTGACGTTCCGCATCGCGTTCAGCCAGCACCACCTCGCGCTGCTGGGTTTCGGCTTGGGCCAGCTTGTCAGCGGCCTCGGCACGGCGGGCTTCAGCCGTCTCGATCAACTCATTCAGTTCTTCGCGGGCCTCGGCAATCTCACTAGGGGCAGCCTTTGCCTCGGACAGTTCATCTTCCGAACTTTCTTTGCGCTCTGCCAGTTCCGAAATCCGCTTTTCAGCCGTTTCAAGACGGTGTTTCCAACCGCTGAGGTCTTTGGTGACCTCTTGCGAGCGGCGGGTGCGGGCCTCACCCTCGCGGCGCAGTTCATCATGGGACGAACGGTGGGTCAGCATGGTAATCCGCGCAGCCTCGACCGTTTGCTTGATATCCTCGACCTGAGCACGGGCAGTGTCGAGATCCCCCAGACCGGTCAACGCACCCTCAGCTTCGCGCAGTTGCGCGCGGGCTGACATGGCATCTTCTTTGTGGCGATCCACGGCCAGTGACAGGGTCTCAAGCTTTCCTTGCGCCAGATTGCGGTCCGCCTCCGCTCGGCTCAGCGCGCGGGCGGTTTCGGCCATACGTTGATCGGCGGCGCGCCGGGCATCCCGCGCACGGCGGTCCGCTTCGGTGACATCGGCCAGTTGCTGCGACAAAGCCTCGTGCGCGGCGCGGGCACCGTCGGCCTGCGCCTCGGCGCGGGTCAGCTCCTGTTTCAGCGCCTCCAGCTTGTTGAGCTGTTCCAGCCGCAGGGCGGCGGCGCTTGGCGCATCTTCGGCCCACGCACGGAACCCGTCCCAACGCCACAGATCACCGGACCGGGACACCAGGCGTTGCCCTGGCTTCAGCGAGTCCTGCAACCGCGCGCCCTGGTCCGCATCAACCAGACCAATCTGTGCGATCCGGCGGCTTAGCCGGTCCGGGCCGGACACATGCAGCGCTAGTGGTTCGACCCCATCCGGCAATGGCTGATCAGCATCATAGCCCGCAACCTGCACCCAACCCGACGGGCCGTCGCCTTCGACCAGCGGCGCGCGCAAATCGTCGGCCAGCGCGGCCCCCAGCGCTTTTTCAAACCCCGGCTCAACGCGCAGCAGGTCCAGAACCTGACCGCCTTCGGCTGTGTCGCGTTCCACCAGTTTTGCTAGCGCCGAGGTTTCGGCGCGGATCGCACCCAACTCGCCCTCAGCCTCGGACCGTTGCGCGCGGGCCTCGGCCTCACGCGCCTGCGTGTCATTTCGCAGCTCATCCGCCGCCGCCAGCGCTTCTTCAGCGGCCTCGGCCGCTTCGCGGGCTTCTTCCTCGCCCTCTTGCGCGGCTTCAAAGGCTTCGCTTGCGTTGGTCAGAGCCTCGCGTGCCTCGTCCACGGCACTGCGGGCCTTTACCTCTTCGGCCTCGGACCGGGCCAGTGTCTTGCGGCTGTCCTCAACCAGACGCTGCGCCGATTGGTGGCGGGCGACAAGGCGCGCCATATCCTCGGTTTCCTGCGACAGGTGATCTTCGCGATCCTGTAGAACCGACGCCGCTTCACGCGCGATCTCGGCAGCCTCCGCCACCTTATCCTCGTGCCCCTCGGCAGCTTTGGCCAGTTCGCGCGCCTCCCATTCCAGACGTTCGATCATCTGACCAGCGTCGCGATTCAGGCCGGTTTCACGCTCGATATCGTAGCCCAACTGCTGAATACGGTTGGTCAGCGTCTCAATGGTTTGACGCGCACGGGTTTCCTGATCTGACAGCGCATCACGCTGCACCTGCTGGCGCTGCAAGACGGCAGCGGCGATGGCCTCTTCTTCGCGCAGGGGCGGCAGGGTTTCTTCGATTTCGGCGCGTTTGGTAGCAGCCGCGCGGGCTTCGGCCTCGGCCCGAGACGCCTCGGTGATCCGTTCGCGCAGTTTTTCTTCGGCCTGCTGGCGGGCCATATCAGCCTCTTTCCAGCGGCGATACAACAGCATGCCCTCGGCCTGACGCAACTGCTCGCCAATCTCGCGATAGCGTGCGGCCTGACGGGCCTGACGCGCCAGCTGCGCCAATTGCGTGCCCAGCTGTTCCAGCACATCATCGACACGTGTCAGGTTGGATTCGGTGCCTTTCAGCTTCAGCTCGGCTTCATGCCGTCGCTGGTAGAGGCCCGAGATTCCAGCCGCTTCTTCCAGAATACGGCGGCGGGCACGGGGTTTGGCATTGATCAGTTCGGCAATACGGTTCTGCCCCACCAGCGCAGGTGAATGCGCCCCGGTCGAGGCGTCAGCGAAAAGCATCTGCACATCCCGCGCCCGCACGTCCTTGCCGTTGGTCTTGTAAGCGCTGCCCACATCGCGGGTGATGCGGCGGAAAATTTCAAGTTGGTCGCTGTCGTTAAAGCCTGACGGCGCAAGTCGTTCGGAATTGTCCAGCGTCAGCACAACCTCGGCAAAATTGCGCGCCGGGCGCGTTGCAGCACCTGCAAAGATCACATCCTCCATCGCGCCGCCGCGCATGGATTTGGGACGGTTTTCCCCCATCACCCAACGCAAGGCTTCCAAAAGGTTGGACTTGCCGCAACCATTCGGACCCACCACACCGGTCAACCCATCCGCGATGACAAGATCGGTTGGATCAACAAAGCTTTTGAAGCCGGTGAGTTTGAGTTTGCTAAAGCGCAAAGGCAATGAGTCCCGTGATTCCTATACGAATGAAGTCTGCGCAACGGATGGGGGCTGAGTCAACGAAGTTGCGCAGGATATGGGATATCACCCCGACTTATCCACAATATCTTGCCGAAATGCGCAGGAATACGCGTATCTCAGTAAGGCGTGCACTCGAACACCTGAAACCCGTAGTCCTTCCCGATATCCTCATAAACGCCATAATCGACGCATTCCTAATTCGGGGTCGAGATGGCGGTTAGCAACAGACGTTCTCCCGCCGCACGGTCACAGCCCAACACACCGACGGTCACCGCCGCATCGCCCAGCACATCCAGAATGGGACAGCCCGAGACCTGCGCCATGGCCAACCCTGCCCGGTCTTTAATCGGACCCAGACGCGGGGCGTATTGGGTGTTAATCCGCACGGCCTCGGCCAGATCACCGCGCACGCGCACATCGAAGACGCTGCCATTCACCGCGATACGAGTTGCAGGGATGTCCCGGAAATAAGGGGTGCCAGCCGAACAGGCGGCCAGCACCGATAGGAGGAACAGATACCGGATCATGCGGCCAGCTTTGCCTCAATATGGTTAACAGAACCTTTCCGGCACTTAGGTGCGCAGAACTTCTCCTAACCGCCGGATACCTTCGCGGATCGTCGCCTCATCCGAATTCGAAAAACTCAGCCGGATCGTATTGGCCCCGGTTTCGTCCGGGAAAAACGCCTGGCCGGGGACAAAGGCCACTTTGACCGTCTCAAGCGCCTTTGCCAGCAGATCGGCCCCTTTTAGGCCCTTGGGCAGGGTCACCCAAATGAACATGCCGCCCTCGGGTTTGGTCCAGTCCACGCCTTCAGGCATATGATCCCGCAACGCGCTGAGCATCGCATCGCGGCGTGCTCCGTAAACACTGCGCAGCATGGGAATATGCGTGTCAAAGCAGGCACGCGCCACCTCGTTGATGGCCATTTGGTTAATCGTCGCAGAGTGTAGGTCAGCTGCCTGTTTCATCAACACCAGTTGCGAGATTACCGGTTTGGCGGCCACAACCCATCCCACCCGCAACCCCGGAGACAGGGTTTTCGAGAAGCTACCGCAATAGATCGTCCTGCAGTTTTCGATCGACCCTTTGCGCGCCAGCTCCAACGCCAGAACCGGCGGGATCGGTTCGCCATCATAGCGCAGGGCCTGATAGGCGCCATCTTCGATGACGGCACAGTTCAATTCGTCTGCCAGATCCAGCAAGGCTTCGCGGCCACGCAGATCCACGGTTTCTCCGGTCGGGTTGGCAAAGTCGGGTGACAGGTAGGCGAATTTTATCGCCCCCTCACCTGCTGTGGCGGCATATTTCGCCGCCCGTCGATTGCCATTGATGCTCAGGCGATCAAAGCGTGGTTCATAGGCATTAAACGCCGCCAGAGCCCCCAGGTAAGTGGGCCAGCCGACCAGTGCCGTGTCACCCGGCGAAAGATACAGCTTGCCCAGATAATCCAGCGCTTGCTGCGAACCCGACGTGATCAGGATGTTTTCAAGCTCACACTCGATCCCAATCTGGCGCATGTGGTCGGCAAGCCATTCGCGCAGGGGAACATAGCCTTCGCTGACAGAATATTGCAGCGCCTGGGCCTGGAATTCGGCCCCCAAGGCGTTTTGGAACGCCATGGCGAACCCATCCGCCGGAAACAACGCAGGGTCCGGAATTCCCCCTGCGAAGGAAATGATACCCGGCTGGTCCAGCAGCTTGAGCAATTCGCGTATCTCGGACGCCTTCATCCGGCTTGTCCGTGTGGCAAACAGATCTTTCATCGACATCGATCTCCTCCGCTGTCTTTTCGGGCAGCCTAAGTATGATGGCATTAATGTCAATAATTCTGACCTAATGTTTCAAGTCAAAGGCACGCTCGTTCTTGAACAGGTCAAAATTCCATGGTCATATGACTTGACCAATTTTGGAACAAACCCGCATGCCCTTTCAAAAAGTCCAGACTGAAAAGCTGTCCATCGCAGTGGTGAAACAGATCGAATTGCTGATCCTGCGTGGCATCCTGCAGCCGGGTGAACGCCTGCCGGCGGAGCGGGAATTGGCAGAGCGGCTGGGTGTTTCGCGTCCCTCACTGCGCGAAGCGATTTCGGAGCTGCAGGACCAGGGGCTACTGACCGCCAAGGCCGGGTCCGGTATTTATGTCGCCGAAGTTCTGGGGTCTGCCTTCTCACCGGCTCTGGTCCGTCTGTTTAGCAGCCATGAAGAGGCTGTGTTCGATTTTCTTGCTTTCCGCTGCGATTTAGAAGGCTTGGCGGCCGCGCGCGCCGCGCGCCTTGGGTCAGACAGCGATCTGAAGGTCGTGCAGGCCATTTTCGACAAGATGCAGGCCGCTCATGCACGCAATGCCACCCAGGAAGAGGCGCAGCTTGACGCGCAATTCCATATGGCCATCATCGAGGCCAGTCATAACGTGGTGATGCTGCATATGATGCGGTCCATGTACGACTTGTTGCAACAAGGCGTGTTCTACAACCGCCAGATGATGTTTCATCAGCATACCACGCGCGGGGCCATTCTGGATCAACACCGCGCCATCAACTCAGCACTGCAAGCACGCGACCCGGACGCGGCGCGCGACGCGATTCATCAGCATCTGCACTATGTCCAGCGCTGCATGGAAGATCACCAGAAAGCCCTGCGCAACGAAGCCATCGCGCAACAACGACTACAGCATGAGACCGGACAGGTCTAAGGCGCGAAAAACATTGCGGTAACCAACCCTCGCTCACCGAGGAACACGAAAAATTCATAATTTGTTATGAAATTTCTGTTGCTTACCTAATTGATACTCACCCTCAACGATACCAAGTGGATTCGAAGGTCATGAACCTGACCTTTCGCTGCAACTCTGGTGGCACATATGATCTTATTCAAACCTGGGCAACGCCCAAAAACGAATCCCTGCCTGATCGTTGCCAGCAACGGCAGATCAGGCAGTACGCTCATGTTCGACGCATTATGGAAGGCGCAAAAACGTCGGAGGTTGTGGCCCAAACCAAAAGCGTCGTTCGAAAGGGAATTGTCTCAGGCCGCGTTATATCCGGGTAATTTGGTCAAAACGCATGATTTCCCCAGTGGGCTAAGAGGGCGCGATGACGTCAAGGTTCTGTTCTGTTATGGCCCGACAAAGGCCTCGGCTTTTTCAGTCTTTTCCGTGCTGGATCGTTTTGGGCGCGACTGGATCAACCAGCATTTCGCAAACCTTCACGCTGAAGGGACCTTTGAAGATCTGTTCAAATATGATGTTCTAAATCAAGCGGATCAGATGAGGCGATGGGCCACGTTCGACGACGTGCCCGTCCTGTGCCTGAGCTACGATGCGATTTGGCGCAGACAAAGCGAGGTCGCCGATTTTTTGGACCTGAACTTCACTCTTCCGGAAAGAACAGAGCGCGCCAAAAAATCCATACCTGAAGAGATTCTGGAACAGGCCTCGGCGGCTTACGATCCTATTGACGCTGTGCTGAGCGACCTGCCCGAGTTATTTGTTGCCTCGCCCAAATATGCAGACATTCTGAAACGGTTGCCCGAACACCGTCCGGCGGCGGCCTGATCTTCACCTGTTAGCCAAGAAAAAACCCGGCGCTGAGGCCGGGTTTTTCAATTTCGTCTTGTAACGATCTCAGTGAAGCTTTTCGCCTACATCGGCAATGGACGCGTCGATCAACTTGTTCGCCTGCGCAGCCGTCATCTGCTTAGCCAGAACGACGTTTGCCGCCGAAACAGCAACAGTAATGGCCTGATCACGTACTTCTTTGACTGCCGAAGCCTCAGCCGATGCGATCTGATCCTGAGCAGCGGCCAGACGGCGTGCGATGGAATTTTCCAGATCGGCCTTGGCCTGCTCGGCCGCCAGCGCGGCGTCGTCTTTTGCAGCAGCCACAATCGCGTCCGCCTGCGTCTGAACTTCACGCTGCTTACGCTCGTACGAAGCCAGCAGAGTGCGCGCTTCTTCGTGCAGGGCGCGGGCTTCGTCCAGTTCGGACTTGATGCCTTCGGCGCGGTTGTCCAGCGCACCACCGATCATGCCCGGCACCTTGAAGTAGAACAGGACCGCGATGAAAACGAGGAAGCCCAGCGTCACGACAAAGTCGGTGTTGCCAAGCGAGAAGAACGGGCCGCTTGCGGCCAGCGCGGGGCTGGCTGCGCCGACGGTCAGGATAAGGGCAAGAGTGTTCCGCATGTCGCTTATCCTTTCGTCTGCGCGTCAACAGCACTGTCGATGGTTTTGGCATCCGCCTCGCCGCCCAGTGCAGTAACCAGTTCAGCCGCCGTATCCTTGGCAACCACTTGAATGCTTTCCAGCGCACCGGCACGGATGTCAGCAATTGCCTTTTCCGATTCAGCCGCCTTTGCAGCGATTTGTGCGTCTGCCTTTGCAATCGCGTCATCCAGACCAGACTGGATTTCAGCACGTGCTTCGGCAGCGATACGCTGCGCTTCGGCACGGGCATCGGCCAGCGCCTTGTTATAGGCCTCTTCGGCCTCGACCGCCTTGGCCTTCAGATCTTCGGCCGCAGCCAGGTCATTTGTAATGGTCCCCTGACGTTCAGCCAGGATTGCCGCGATGCGCGGCAAGGCCACGCGGGACAGGACCAGAAAGATGACGACCAGCGTAATGACCAGCCAGAAAATCTGGTTGGGGAACCAATCGAAGCAGAGCTGAGGCATACCGATGGCCGACCCATAAGAGTCAACACAGGTGCCAGCTACTTCCTTGGCAAGGGGTTCAGTCGCCATGATGTCCTCCGTCGGAACGTTGTCTTTACAACAGGTGGGCCGCTATGGCTTGGACCCACCTGCGCGTAAGGATCAGGTTCCGCAGATTAGACGGCGAACATCAGCAGCAGCGAGACCAGGAATGCGAAGATCCCCAGGGCTTCTGCGAATGCAATACCGATGAACAGGGTTGCGGTCTGCGAAGCAGCCGCCGAAGGGTTGCGCAGGGCGCCGGCCAGGAAGTTGCCTGCAACGTTGCCCACCCCGATTGCGGCTGCGCCGGAACCGATTGCTGCCAGGCCTGCGCCGATGTGTGCGAGATCGCCTTCCATGATGTTTCTCCTTACGAATTGGAAGTTTCGATGTTGGGGTATCAGACCTTAGTGCGAAGGATGCAGCGCATCTTTCAGATAAACACAGGTCAGAATGGTGAATACGTAGGCTTGGATAAAGGACACGAGGACCTCAAGGCCATACATTGCGGTGATCGCCAGCACGGACACGGGCGAGATCACGGCAATCGCGGCAAAGCCTGCGAACACCTTGATAACCGCGTGGCCAGCCATGACGTTACCGGCAAGACGAATGGAGTGGCTGACCGGGCGTACGAAGTACGAAATCAGCTCGATAATCGCCAGAACCGGGCGCAGCGCCAGCGGCGCGCTGGAGACCCAGAACAGACCCAGGAAGCTTGCGCCGTTCTTGACGAAGCCCAGAACGGTCACGGTCAGGAACACGGCCAGCGCCAGCGGAATGGTCACAGCGAAATGCGATGTGGTGGTGAAGGACATAGGCAGCATGCCCAGGAAGTTCGCGCAGACGATGAACATGAACAGGGTCATGACATAGGGGAAGTACTTGACGCCTTCCTTGCCGCAGATGTCTTCCAGCATCTTGTAGATAAAGCCATAGGCCAGCTCGGCCACCGACTGCATCCGGGTTGGAACAATCGCGCGCTTCGAGGTGCTGAGCACCAGCAGAGCAAAGATCGCCGCAATCGCCAGGAACAGCCACAGGGTCACGTTGGTAGGCGTATACCAGGCAATCGCACCGTCACCGAAAAGCGGTTTGACGATGAACTGATCCATCGGGTGGAAAACCAGGCTGCTGCCTTCTGCTGCGGTGGTCTCAGTTGCCACGTTCAGTCCCTCTCGTCCTTCTCGGCCGCCTCAGCTGCCGCTTGTTTCTCTTGAACCTCTTTGGCGCTGCGGAGCATAACTTTCACTCCGGCGACAAGGCCCAGCAATGTGAACAGCACCAGAAAGATCGGGATCGTCCCGAGCAGGCTGTCCAGCCCGTATCCGATGCCAAATCCGATCCCCAGACCGGATACCATTTCGATGACCATCCTCCAGGCAAGCTCGCCCCCGGACACGTCAGCATCTGCACGCGGCTTGGGCGCTTTCGCCTTTTTCGCCGCCGCGATCTTGGCCTCCAGCTGCGCCATACGCTGCTTTTGGTCATCATCGGTCACGGGCGTTTCCTCGCACAGTCTTGGGTAGGGTGCTAAGGCGCACGGGGCGCAGAGTCAACGCCGTTGAACACTCGAATTGTAGCGCCATAATTAATTGTATTTAAATGATTTTTTATAAACCTCAACTAAGGGAAAACACGCGGGCGCCAAGTGAATTGCCCCACACACCCGGAATCTGCATATTCAACCAAATGGTTGACCAAACTCCAAGGCTGTGGTTCAGCGAAGGCATGTCCAATGATCTCGACACTGTATTCGCGGCCCTCGCCGACCCCACACGCCGCGCCATTCTGGCGATGCTGCTTGAAGATGATATGGCCGTGACCGATGTGGCAGAACCGTTCGAGATGTCGCTGGCCGCGATCTCGAAACATCTGGTGATCCTGACCAAGGCCGGACTGATCAGTCAGGAAAAACGCGGCCGGGTGAAGTGGTGCAAGCTGGAACCGGACGCTATGCGGGCAGCGTCGGTGTGGATGCAAGGGTTCGGACAGTTTGAGCCGGTCAATCTGGACGCGTTCGAACGGTTTTTGGAAATCGAGCTGCCCGCAACAAAAGACTAGGCAGTCATCTGACTACAAAGACCGAGACACTGGCGTGTTTTGCCAGATATCCTGCGTGACTGGAAAAGATGTAATCCATGATCCGCGGCGCATGGGTGCCAACAACGATCAAATCTGCGCCAACCTCCTCGGCTGCGCGTGTCAGATCTCCGTCCACCTCGGCCGCAACGTCCACCGAATGTATGTTTCGAAACGCAACTTCTGCACCGCTTTTTTCGGCCAATTGGTCCGCAAATTCACGTAGTTGTCGGTTGATCGGCTCATCCGATTGCACTGGATCGCCCGGCTGTGTTCCCGTTACGCTGACGACGGTGATTTTCGCCCCTTGCCACTGGGCCACCTGTGATGCGACATCGGCTGCCTTGCGGACCTCGGGTGGAAGGTGAAGATCAACGGGGAACATAATATGGTTGTACATGATGGCTTCCTCCATGCCTTAAAGCATAGAAAAAGCCGCATGTGTTTGCCTTGATCTACCTCAATGGTCGATTTGGTTACCGCCTGCCCCCAATCGTGCCGACGGCGCTGGGGCCAGGTCATCCGCCTTCAGCAGCATCAATAGCGCTACGCAAGTCAGCACTACTCCGACCAGGATCAACAACACCGGAGCACCATTGCCCAACGCAATCTCCCAAAGGATCACCCAACTGGGCGTCAAATATGTATAGGCCATCACCTTGGCCGAGGGTAGTCGTAGCGTCGAGAATTGCACCAGAACAAAGCTGGCCGCCGTGGCAAAGATCGAGACATATAGCAATCCGACCCAGACAATCAGTGGCAGGTTGGCCCAATCGGTCGCTCGGAACTCGGACCAGCCATACAGTGTCAGCAACACGCAGCCCGCGACCAGAGTACCAAAGGTGAATACCACCGCCGGCTCACCCCGGTTCAGCTTGCGTATCATGGGCGTGTAAATCGCATGCATCACGCAGCCCCAGAAATAGATGATTTCGCCGCTGCCGATCTCGAATGCCACAAGGGCTCGCCAGTCGGCACGGAATATGACCCACAGCGCCCCTGCTGCGCCGACCGACAGGGCCAGCGCCATCCTTGGCGTCGTGATCTGCCGCAACAGCACCCACCCTGCAATTGCTGACATCACCGGTGTCAACGTGAACACAGCCGCCGCGCTGACCGGGGGTGCGGTCTTCAACCCGTGGAACATCAGCACGAAATAGCTGGCGTAAAGCCCGCCCAACACCAGATAACGCCACGGCGCCTGTGCCGCACTGCGCGGCAAACCGGTGGTCATCCAAGCCGCCACACCGATCACGACCGCGGCAATCAGAAAGCGCGCCGCCGTGATCGCCTCGGGCGCGATCTGGTTGGCGATCATCGACCCCAGCGAGAAACTGCCTGCCACAAGTGCTGAAAAAACAAGCATAGCCAGATGGCCCTGCGCCTGAGGACTCATGCCGACCAGCCTTTGGATTGATCTTTCAGGTAAGTCAGAAAACTCTGGACCTTGGTTGTGCGGTGCAGGTCCACATGGGTAACGAGCCACAGATTCCCGTACCATTCGGGCAACGGCTCTATCACCTCAACAAGATTAGGGTCGCGGGCCGCTTCCCAACGAGCCATGAAACCGATCCCTGCCCCCGACAATACTGCCTCGCGGTTGCAGAAATTATTGGTACAACGGAAGGTGATGTTCTCGGCCGGTACGGTCTTGCGCAACCAGCGCGAAAACGGCGCGCGGCTGTTTTCATCGTCCGTGCTGACAAAGAAATGGTTGCCAAGGTCCTCTATGCCCGTGGGCTGACCGTGACGCTGCACATAGGCAGTGCTGGCATAAAGGCCAACTTCCTGAGAGATGAATGGCTGCACCACGTTGTCTGGTTGATCCGGGACCGAACCCGCCCGAATGGCCACATGCGCTTCGCCATATTCCAGACGGAACAGGCGATCACCAGTCAAGTAACGCACGATCAGGCCCGGGTGCAGGCGTTGGAATTCGCTCAGAACCGGAACCACCAACGGGGCCAGTGACGACAGCGACGTCACGACCAACTCGCCGGAGACATCGTCCCCGCGCCCTTTCATCCGTCCGACCAGTTGGTTAAACTGATCCTCAGTCGCTTGCGCCACGCGCAGCAGGTCGTCTCCGGCCTCGGTCGGCGTATAGCCGCGGGCATGGCGCTGGAACAGTTTGACACCTAAGCGAGCCTCGATCGCGTCGATATGGCGGATCACGGTGGCGTGGTGCACGCCCAACACTTCGGCCGCGCCGCTGACGGTACCCATGCGCGCGACCTGATAGGCGGTTCTCACTTCATCCCAATTATCCACGGCACGACCCCATATGTGCAAATTCCAACAATCAGTGTTGATATATCCGAGTTTTGTTCATTCACGCAATATCCATATTGGGCCCAGACATGAAATCCTATCAGAAGGACCAAGAGAAATGACCAAGACCATCCTGCATATCGACGCCTCGGCCCGCCGCGAAGGGTCTGCCACCCGCGATCTGTCCAACCGCATCGTCAGGCATCTGGGTGCCGCACGCATCATCCGCCGCGATCTGGCATCCCCATTGCCCCTGCTGACCGAAAATTGGATCAACGCCAACTTCATCCCTGCCGATCAACGCAGCGATGCCCAGCGCAAACATCTGGCCCTGTCGGATGCTCTGGTGGGCGAGTTGCAACAGGCCGACACCATCGTCATTGGCCTGCCGATCTATAACTTTTCGGTGCCTGCCGCGTTCAAGGCCTGGATTGATCTTGTTGCCCGCGTCGGCCTGACTTTCTCATATACCGAGAACGGGCCGCAGGGCCTGCTGACCGACAAACGTGTGGTTCTGGCAATCGCCTCGGGCGGCACTGCCGTCGGGTCCGAGATCGACTTTGCCACAAACTATGTGCGTCACGTTCTGGGCTTCATTGGCATCACCAATGTCGACGTGGTCGCCGCCGACAAGATGGCGCTGGACGCCGAGGCCGCGCTGAGCAACGCCCACAAGGCGGTCAACGAACTGGCGGCCTGATCGCCTCTGGCCTTTGTGTCCTGAAACGTCCAGTCTGCGCCTGAACGGGAATTGGCAGGCTGGGCGTTAATCATGAAAAAGATCGGCATTCTGGGTGGAGTGGGCTGGGCCTCGACCGTGGATTACTACCGGGCTATTGCGCAAGGCGCGGGCCGGTATTTTGCAGAACGCGGCCACGGCTCGCCCTTGCCGATCCCACCGATGACCATCGAATCCGTCACACAGGCCAAAACCCGCGCCCTGCGTGGTGTGGATGGAGAAGAAGCAAGTTGGGTCGGGTTCGACGCAGTATTCCGTGAGGCCCTTTTGTCACTGGAAGGCGCGGGCTGCGATTTCGGCATCATCGCCTCGAACACCCCGCATGCAAGGCTGCACGCGATCCGGGAAGGTGTAGCGATGCCCATTCTCAGCATTTTCGAAGCAACGGCCGAAGCCACCGTCACTACAGGTGCATCTAACGCGCTGGTTCTGGGGACGGCGGTGACCTTGCAGGCAACCGACTATGCAGATCGTCTAGCCAAAGAGGGCATCACCGCCAACGGACGCCTGCCCGAAGCCGAGATTGCCGAGATGCAAGCCATGATCGACAGTGACTTTTACGGTGGTGCGTCAGATGTTGCCCGTGCTCGGCTAATGGCTTTCTGCAACAAACACGCAGTACCCGGCACCGCCATCTTGCTGGCCTGTACCGAGTTACCACTGGCCTTCCCCGATCATCTGGACGATCCGGTTTTCAAGGCCGATGGGCATCTGTTCATCAACCCGTCAGCGGCGCATGTCGAGGCCGCGCTGAAAGAGGCGCTGGAGGGCTGATCAGGGCAGCCAGTTCACTTCACAGCCGATCCGGTCGAAAAACGCCATCAGATCGGCGCGCGTCATTGCCACGGTCCGATCGTTGACCAACGGGTGCATATAGATGACGTCGGACTTTTGCGCCGCGCCATCCATGAAGAACCTTACATTGTTCTCAACCCCGTTGATCATCGCCAGTGGGCTGACCGCGCCGGGGCGGATACCGAGGTTCTGCATCAACCGATCTGCGGAACCAAAGGACAAGGTCCCGACACCCAGCTCTGCACCCAAAGCTTTAAGGTCGATCTCTCGGCTCTGTTCCAGCGTCACCAGGTAATTCCGCTTTTTCTTGTCACGCAAATACAGGTTCTTGAGCCGCAGCGCATTCTCACCGGGCACCATGAACTGATCCTCGACCGCTTTTGACTCTTCAACCGTGCGCAGCGGGACATGCGTGTGCAGCCTATAAGGCAGCCCCCAGTCATCCAACGTCGCCAGCAGCGCGTCAGAACTGATCGGCAATGTGTCCTGAAAAGCAGATGATGCGTCCATGTGACCCTCCTCGTGTGAAGCGCTCATCGCGCAACGGGCAGGTAAATTCAAGCCACGACAGGCACAGTGTTCGATGCTAGCGTGCCGCCATGAAAGTCACGCGCAACACACCGAACCAACTGATCCTGTCCGATACCCCTTGGTTCATCGGCATCACGCTCGTCTTTTTCATACTGATCTTTGTCGGCCTCGGTCTCTTCTTGATGACCGAGGGGGGCGAGGCCATTCTGTTCGGGCTGATATTCGCCCTCGGCGGCGGAGGATTGGGCTTTGGGGCGTTCTGCGCCTTTGTACAGCGCGTTCAGGTCATTTTGGACCGGGACAAAGACAGCATTGTAATCCGCAGGCAGTCGGTTTTTGGCTATGATGCCGTAGAACACGTTCTTTCGAACTTGTCTCATGCAGAGGTAGAAAGCACGACGTCGCGCAGCAACAAGGGCTCATCAACGCTTTATCGTCCTGTTCTCATACTGAACAAGGGCATGAGCGCGGGTCGGCACCCCATCGTCGAGTCCTATTCCAGCGGGCGCGGCGCGCATCGGCTGGCAGATGCCGTCAATAGTTGGCTTCCGGCGCGCAAGGTTGACTCTGCCAGCCAATCGGCCTAAATCGCCACCAACATCCGGAAGCATCTGATCTTCCGGTCCCTTGAGTCGTTCAGGGATCGCCCCCCACCAGCGAGTTTCGCCCGTGGGGGCAATGCCATTTGGCATTACCCCCACGTCTAATTCAGTGGGAGGGGGCAATTGTGTATTTAACCGGCGCCACCTAGCTAGGTAGTGCCACATCTAAACCGGCTAAGGAGGCCGAAGGCATGTTTGAAAATCTATCCGAACGCCTTTCTGGTGTCTTTGACCGGCTGACCAAACAGGGTGCTCTGTCCGAAGAAGACGTTAAAACCGCCCTGCGCGAAGTTCGGGTTGCCCTGCTTGAGGCTGACGTTTCGCTGCCGGTTGCCCGTGAATTCGTCAAGAAAGTGCAGGATCAGGCCACCGGTCAGGCGGTGACCAAGTCGATTACCCCCGGACAGCAGGTCGTCAAGATCGTGCATGACGCGCTGGTCGACGTGCTGCGAGGCGAGGATGATCCCGGTGCGCTGAAAATTGATAACCCGCCTGCCCCAATCCTGATGGTCGGTCTGCAGGGCTCGGGCAAGACGACCACCACCGGTAAGCTGGCCAAGCGCCTGAAAGAGAAAGAGGGCAAGAAGGTCCTGATGGCCTCGCTGGACGTTTATCGCCCGGCAGCGATGGATCAGTTGGCCGTTCTGGGCACGCAGGTTGGCGTGGACACCCTGCCGATTGTGCCGGGCCAGAAACCGGTTGATATCGCCAAGCGCGCCAAGCAGCAGGCTACGCTGGGTGGCTATGACGTCTATATGCTGGATACTGCTGGCCGTTTGCACATCGACGAAGTGCTGATGGACGAGGTCGAGCAGGTTCGAAACGCGGTCGACCCGCGCGAGACCCTGCTGGTCGTCGACGGCCTGACCGGTCAGGTCGCTGTCGAAGTCGCCGAAGAGTTCGACGCCAAAGTCGGCATCTCGGGCGTGGTCTTGACCCGGATGGACGGCGACGGGCGCGGTGGTGCGGCGCTGTCGATGCGTGCGGTCACTGGCAAGCCGATCCGCTTTGTCGGTCTGGGTGAGAAGATGGACGCGCTCGAAACCTTCGAGCCGGACCGGATCGCCGGTCGTATTCTGGGCATGGGCGACATCGTTGCTCTGGTCGAAAAAGCCCAGGAAACGATGGAGATGGAACAGACCGAGCGCATGATGAAGCGCATGGTCAAAGGTCAGTTCAACATGAACGACCTGAAAATGCAGCTGGAACAGATGATCCAGATGGGCGGTATGCAGGGCATGATGGGCATGATGCCGGGCATGGGCAAAATGGCCAAACAGGTCGAAGAAGCAGGCATGGATGACAAGGTGCTCAAGCGCCAAATCGCCATGATCCAGTCCATGACCAAACGCGAACGCGCCAACCCGCAGTTGCTGCAAGCGAGCCGTAAGAAACGGATCGCCGCCGGTTCGGGAATGGAGGTCAGCGACCTCAACAAGCTGCTCAAGATGCACCGGCAGATGTCGGATATGATGAAAAAGATGGGCAAGATGGGCAAAGGCAAGATGCTGAAACAAGCCATGAAAGGCATGTTCGGCAAAGGCGGCCCCAGCCCCGAAGACATGGCCGCAGGCATGGACCCCAAAGCGCTTGAACAGGCGGCCAAGGCGATGGGCAAAATGCCCGGTGGCATGCCCGGAATGGGCGGTGGCATGGGCCTGCCTCCGGGCCTCAGTGGGTTTGGCAAGAAGAAGTAATGACAGCCATTGCGCATCATATCCCCCGGCTTGAGACCGAGCGCCTGATCCTGCGCGCACCGTCCGAAGCTGATCTGGACGCCGAGGCAGAGTTCTACGCCAGTGACGCGTCGGAATTCGTTGGCGGGCGAAAACGTCGTGATGAAACTTGGCGTTTGATCGCCATGCTGCTGGGCCACTGGACCCTGCGTGGCTATGGGTTCTGGGGCGTCGAGGAAAAGGACACCGGTACTTATGTCGGTCGCGTCGGCCTGTGGTTCCCCGATGGCTGGCCCGAGCCTGAGATTGGCTGGACACTGATGAACAAGGCCACCGGCAAGGGTTATGCAACCGAGGCCGCTTTGGCCGCGCGCACCCATGCCTATGATGTGCTGGGCTGGGATACCGCGATTTCGCTAATCGCCCCGGAAAACCACACCAGCAAGGCCGTAGCCAAACGGCTGGGCGCACAGTTCGACTATCACTACAAACATCCCAAATTCGGCGCATCCGAAATCTGGCGCCATCCTGCCCCTGCCGATCTGGTGAATGGCGGCATGGAGGCCTATGCATGACCCACATCGCTTTGATCGCAAAGAGGATCGGCCAATGACCAACCCTGTGACACAGGCCGCCGCGCTGTTGAAAGAGCACCGCGAAAGCATTGACCGGCTGGACGCGATCCTTGTCTACACGCTGGGCGAGCGGTTCAAGCACACGCAGGCCGTTGGCAAGCTCAAGGCCGCACACGACCTTCCCCCGTCCGATCCCACGCGCGAAGCCACGCAGATCGCACGGTTAGAAGACCTTGCGAAACAGGCCAATCTGGATCCTGACTTTGCCAAGGCTTTTCTGAATTTCATCATTCAGGAAGTCATCCGACACCACAAGAAACACCAGAATTAACCGGAAACGATCCCGGTAAACGCCATCCAAAGGAGATACCACCATGGCAATGAAAATTCGTCTCGCCCGCGGCGGCTCGAAAAAACGTCCCTTCTATCGCATCGTGGCAGCTGACAGCCGCATGCCCCGTGACGGCCGTTTCATCGAAAAGCTGGGCACCTACAACCCGCTGCTGCCGAAAGACAGCGAAGAGCGCGTGAAAATGAACGTGGAGCGCATTCAGTACTGGCTGGACCAAGGCGCACAGCCCACCGACCGTATCGCGCGCATGCTGGAAGCTGCCGGCACCCGTGACAAGGCCGAGCGTAACAACCCCAACAAGGGTACCCCGGGCAAGAAAGCTCAGGAACGCGCGGAAGAAAAGGCTGCAAAGGTTGCTGAAGCTGCCGAAGCAGCTGCTGCACCGGCTGAAGAAGCAGCAGCAGAAGAATAAGCAGGCGGGCGCGTGCAGGATCAGACTTTCACTGACGATTTCCGCACGCAGTTCGATCTGTTGATGCGGCTCCGGCGCGACGTGCGTCGGTTCCGCACCGACGCGATAGACGAGGCAGTGCTGACGCGCTGCCTCGACGCGTTTCGACTGGCCCCTTCAGTGGGGCTCAGCGAACCTTGGCGCGTTATCCGCGTCGAAAGCGAGGCCGCGCGTGCTGCGGCGCTTGAGAATTTCCAAACCGCCAACGCGCAGGCGCTGGATGGTTATTCCGGTGAAAAAGCCCAACTATACAGCCAGCTGAAACTGTCCGGCATGCAAGAAGCCCCGGTGCAATTGGCCGTGTTCTGTGACGATGCCACCGACAAGGGCCAAGGTCTGGGCGCGGGAACAATGCCCGAGATGCGGCGCTATTCCGTCGTGTCCGCCATCACCCTGTTCTGGTTGGCCCTAAGGGCCAAAGGGCTGGGGCTGGGCTGGGTGTCCATTCTGGACCCCGACCAGTTGGCACGCGACCTGAACGTGCCGGACGACTGGCGCCTGATCGGTTATTTTTGCGTTGGGCAACCCGAAGAGTTTTCCGACACGCCCGAACTGGAACGCGCTGGCTGGGAAAGCCGCCACGGCACGCTGCCGATTGAGGTGCGCTAAAGATGTTCGGGCTTATTCGACTTCCCATCCTGTTGATGATCGCTTTTATTGTGGGCGTGTTCTTTGAACGCTCGAACCAGCGCGAGGCATGTGAGGCCCGCGGCGATTGGCAGGACGGATTATGTGTGACGGTGGACAAGCCAAATGAATGATCTGATCTGCGTCGGCAGCATTGCGGGGTCTTACGGCGTGCGTGGCGAAGTGCGCCTGAAAAGCTTTTGCGCGATCCCCGAGGATATCGAGGCCTATTCCCCTCTGACGGACGAAAACGGCAAAGAGCGCTATCCGTTGGTTCTGACCCGCCCGATCAAAAACGGGTTCGCTGCCCGGCTGGGCGGGGTTGAGACCAAAGAACAGGCTGACGCCATCAACGGCTTGCGTCTGTATGCCCGTCGCGATCAGCTGCCGTCTCTGCCCGATGACGAATTCTATCACACCGACCTGATCGGGCTTGAGGTTTACGACACTGGCGGCACCCTGCTGGGACGGGTGAAATCGGTGCAGAACCACGGCGCGGCCGACTTGCTGGAACTACATGGGCCGGGCCTAAAATCAACTGTCTTGTTGCCCTTCACGCTTGAAGCCGTCCCAACGGTCGATCTGGACAAGGGCCGCATTGTCGCCGACCCGCCCGAAGGGTTGATCTGATGCGACGGGTTTTGCTGCATCTGGGGCTTCACAAAACCGGCACCACTGCGGCGCAGTCTTTCCTGTATGATAACCGCGAGCTGATTTGGCCGCATTTTTCACTGGTCCTGCCTTACCGCACCCGAAACTTGGGCCTTTCGCAGGCGGCTACCACACACTCCATATACGGTACCGTAGGTACCTTGTCCGAATTCGGCACCCGGTTGCGCGCCTTTCTTGAAACGCTGGATTTCGGCACCAGACGCGGGTTGATTATCAGCGAGGAAAACTTTGCCGGGCTGCGCCCCAGCCGCAACATTGAACAGGGCTATGCGGCGGCGCCGGAACTTGCCGCCTGTCTGGTTGACGAGATTCGCCACCGCTTTGACCAGCAAGAGATCGAGATCACAATCTACCTGTCATTGCGCCAGCGCGGCGGCTGGCTGCGCAGCCTGTGGGCGCATGATCTCGAACGCATGCGCCAGGTCCATGATTTCGAAACCTTTCGGTCGAACATGGATCACCAGCCGTCCCTGCAGGGCACAGCAGACCAAATTCGCGACCGGTTACCGTCGGTCACCGTGCAAACAGGTTGGCTTGAGGAATTGCAACTTCAACGGTTTGGCCCCGGTACCCCGTTTGCTGATTATCTGGACCTGTCGCGCGACAAGTCCAAGCGTTTGGCGCCCCCCTCCAAAGTGAACAATCGTCTACCCGAAGACGTTCTGGCCGAACTGTTGGATCTCAACCGATCGCGTCTGGACGAAGCTGCCCTGATCGAACAAAAGACAGCGATTATCGAACGCGCGAAAAGCGCTCTGATCGGCACGACATGACAGACAAACCCAGTAAATCCCACGGTCGCAACGCGATCCGCCCAACCCTGAAACCGCGTGAGCTGATGACGCCTACGCCAGATCTGTACGGGGTGTGGAAGGCCAAGATCATCACTCTGTTTCCGTCGGCCTTTCCTGGCGTGCTGGGAGAAAGTCTGACCGGCAAGGCGTTGCAGGAAGGGTTGTGGCAGCTGGAAACCGTCGATCTGCGCCAGTTCGGTATCGGCAAGCACCGCAATGTCGACGACACGCCTGCGGGCGGCGGTGCGGGCATGGTGCTGCGTGCCGACGTTCTGGGCGAGGCGATAGAACACACGATGGCGAGTGTTCAGGGCAACTGGCCATTGATTTACCTCAGCCCGCGCGGCCGCCAGATGGACCAAAGCATGATGCAGAGCCTGGCACGCTGTGACGGCATGACCTTGCTGTGCGGTCGTTTCGAAGGTGTCGATGAACGGGTACTGGAGCATTACGGTGTGCAGGAGGTCAGCTTGGGCGACTTCGTCATGACCGGAGGTGAGATCGCAGCGCAGGCGCTGATCGACGCCACGGTTCGGTTGATCCCCGGCGTACTGGGCAATCAGGCCTCGGCCGAAGAAGAAAGCTTTTCGTCAGGTTTGCTGGAACACCCGCAGTACACCCGCCCTGCCGAATGGAAGGGCCGCCCGATCCCCGACATTCTGATGTCCGGCCACCACGGGCGCATTGCCAAATGGCGGCACGACGTGTCGGAACAAATCACCCGCGAACGGCGACCCGATCTGTGGGAGATCTACCGAAAAGAGCGGGACTAACCCCCCGCCTTCCAGCGCGCCCAAGCTTCGGGGTGGCCGTTGAACGTGTTGATATCCACCTTGCCCTGCACGCCCGGCACCAGCCCGGTGCCGGTATATTGCCAGAACCGCCAGGATGATTTCGGATAAACCTGATGCGGATGCCCGGCAACGGATCGCAGCCAGAATTCGGTTCCGCGCAGACGCCCGATTTCCGTGTCCCCATGGAAATCCACGGTCGTGTAGACAATCGGACGGCGACCATAGTGACGTTCAAGAATGTCAAGGAACCGTTTGGCCTCGGCCCGGACAGTGGCACCATCGGGGCGCAACCGGCAGGTTCTGGAATGTGGGGTCCACTCCATATCTAACACATGCGGCAGGTCAGCGCCTTTTGGAACGTTCTTGATGAACCACCTGGCCTGCTCATGGGCCGGGCGGCAGAAATAATAATAGTGATACGCCCCCCACGGCACGCCCGCCGCCTGTGCGCCTCGGCGGTGATCGTCGAACAGGGGGTCGGCCACGTCGCCGCCTTCAGTCGCCTTGATGAACGCGAAACTGACACCCGATGCCTTTGCTTGGTGCCAGTTGATCGGTCCCTGCCAACGTGACACATCCAGCCCGTGCACCGGATAATGGCCCGGATGACGCCCGTCCCAGTCATGAGGATCGGCGTCGCGAAAGGCCGGATAGATGACCGAAGGGGAGGTCGTGCTCAGAAAAGCTTTGGCCTCGACCTTTTGGGGCGGAGGGGTACTGCGACCGCAGGACAGGGTCGCAAAGGCCAATGCGGCCAGCATCAATGCAATGCGCATGATCGGTTCCTGTTTTTAAATTTCTGCTCTTATAATTGCCTCCAGAATGCCTGATCGGCCCAATAAGGCAACGGTGCAGTTTGTAGACGGCAAAAACCCACCGCCCGGGCGTAGAAAATATGGTGTTTTTATCTTGATCCCCGACCACAAACCCCGTAAAGCAGCGCAATCCGGTGCCGCGCGACGCGACTCCGGTGTTTTGGTTTGCATTGTGGCGCAACGCTCGGCTTTCTTCAGCCACGGCGTGTCAGAGCGGACCGGACCAAAGGAACATTCGATCTGACCTCTGGCGGGCTGTACGCAGGACCCGGTGAAGACCAAGAGCTCTCAGGCCGTGCTTAACTTCGTGGACCAACCACGAGCAGATAGGAGTAACTGCGATGGACCTTATCGCACAGCTTGAGGCGGAACAGATTGCCGCCCTGGGGAAAAACATCCCCGATTTCAAAGCCGGTGACACCATCCGTGTCGGCTTTAAAGTGACCGAAGGGTCGCGCACCCGTGTGCAGAACTACGAAGGCGTCTGCATCGCGCGCAAAGGTGGCGATGGTATCGCCGGTTCGTTCACCGTCCGCAAAATCTCGTTTGGCGAAGGCGTGGAGCGTGTGTTCCCGCTGCATTCGACCAACATCGACAGCATCACCGTTGTCCGCCGTGGCCGCGTCCGTCGCGCCAAATTGTACTATCTGCGTTCGCGCCGTGGTAAATCCGCACGTATCGCAGAAGTCACCAACTACAAGCCCAAGGCTGGCGCCGAGGCGTAAGGAGCGGAAAGATGAAAAAAGACATCCATCCCGATTATCACGTCATCGACGTCAAAATGACCGATGGCACCGTGGTTCAGATGAAATCCACCTGGGGCGCCGAAGGCGACCAGCTGGCTCTGGAAATCGACCCCTCTGTGCACCCCGCATGGACCGGTGGCTCCTCGCGCCTGATGGACGCTGGTGGCCGCGTGTCGAAGTTCAAAAAGAAATACGAAGGTCTGGGCTTCTAAGCTTGATCCGTTCCGATTGCGAAAGGCCGTCCTTTGGGGCGGCCTTTTTCTTTTTAGTACAGGCATCGAGATGATGCGAAGGGCCTGCCAGAAAGAAAACCCCTGAAGGCACTTCCGCCGAATCTCACTCGTCACAGGAAGCGATCAACGCACCATGCGGAAAAGGTGCTACACTTGGCATCAAGAACCGCCCTGATAAGACGGAGACCCTGAAGATGCCTAAATACAATGATATGTTCGAGCTTTCGGTAGAGGATATGGATCTGATCGAAACGGCCTTGCGTGGCTTGGCGGCGTCGCGGTCGCTGGCTACACCGGAAGAAACGGATGACGGCAAAGTGGCTCGCGAAAACACGCTGCGCCGCGTTCACGATCTTCTTGGCAAACTGCACGATCAGAAGGTTTTCTACCGCCCCAAAGATGGGGTGTATCTGGGCGGCTAGTTTTCTTTGAGCAGGACGGGAAGGCCCCCCCTTATTTGCACATTTAGCGGGGTGCGCGCGTCAGCTCGGCCGCACTATGTACTGGCGGCACCGGTCCACGCAGCAGCAGCAGCGCCAGTACCATGCCAATCAGGGCTGCTATTGCAGCGACAACCATCGCGCTGTCAAAGGCGTTATCCTGCAAATCCCGCAAAGCTTTGGCCAAGACAGAGCTGGCTGACGGGTCCATCCCTGCGATCAACTGTTGAATCTGGCTGGGTGTACTATGCGTCAGTGCGTGTGCTAAATCCTCGCGCTGGGTTGATCCGGCGGGCAGCGCGTCGATCACCTCAGACAGGCCGCGGCGCTTGGTGATGGATTCGGCCAGACCGCCCACCACTGCGCCAAGGGTGGCTCCGAAATAAAGGCAGGCATTGATCACGCCCGACCCCTGGCCGACATGTTCGTCGGGCAGCAGGCGCAGGCCAAGGCGCGGCAGCAAGGAAAAACAGATGCCCATGCCGATACCCACGATCAGCAGCTTCCACCAGATTTCCGCATATTGAGTTGTGTTGCTGGTCAACATCAGCAACAGGAACCCACAAGCCATCGCCCCCAGACCAATCGCAACCGGCCACTGGAAACTGTAGGGCGCCAGAAAGCGGGGCGCGGTCACCGAGATGACGAACATACTGAGGCTAAGCGGCATGATCGCTAGCCCCGCCCCGATTGAGCTGTATCCGAAAGCATCCGGTGACTGTACGAAAGTGTTGAAATAGACAAAGAAACAAAACAGCGTGAAGCCGGTCACAAACATCCCTGCCGCGGCCATGAAGTACCGCGGATGGCGAAAATACCGCAGCTCGACCAGCGGGTCTGCGCTGCGGCGTGAGACGATCACCAGCACATTGGTCGCCAAAGCCGCGACGGCCAGCGGCACCAATGTAAGGGGCGTGCCCCATCCACCGCTTTCCCCATTACTGAGTGCAAAGGAAAGTGGCCCAAGGAACAACAGGATAGCGACCGCACCCGGATAGTCGAATTTTGCCCCGGCAAGGCGGGTGTCAGGTATGTATTTCCGCTTGCTGACGTGCAAACCGATGGCAAAGGCCACAGCCAGCAGCAGAAGATCGACCGCAAAAACCGCCCTCCAGCTGACATAGTGGCCAAAGGCTCCGCCGACGATGGGCCCAATGCCGATAGCCAGGCCAACGATCGCACCCCACGCGCCGGTGACGCTGGCGCGCTGCTCTTCGGGTGTCGCAGCGGTTAACAGGGATAAAGAGGTGCCGAACAGCGCCGCCGCCCCTGCCCCTTGCGCACCGCGACCGAACAGCAGCATTGTTCCATCCTGCGCGAACAGGACCGCGGCTGAACCGATCGCAAAAACGATCATCCCAAAGAAGAACACGCCCATCTTGCCGGTGATATCGCCCAGACGGCTGACGATGGTGACCAACGTGGCGCTGGCCACCGTGTAGGTCGCCATCACCCATTGAAGGCCCGAAGGGGTCAGATCGAACTCGGCCTTGAGATTGGGCAGGATGGTGGCAACGGCAGTGGTATTGAACCCTACGACCATCATGCAGATCGCCGTCATCGCCAGCACCACGCGGGCACGGGCCTGCGGGGTGACTTCTGCCGAGGTCTTGTCAGTCATCAACGTCCCTCAATCTGTAGATCTTTAATGCAATTAATCAGCAGTTTAGCGATTTTTGATGCGGCGCATAGGGTGCGCGTCAGATCCAGTAGGACAGCGCAACCGGCAACACCACAATTGTGGTTAGTGTCGAGACCAGAATGAACCCGGCCACATCCGGACCGTATTCCGGTATGTGTTGATCAATGAACAGGTAAGTTGCCACCGAAGAGGGCATCAGGCAACACAGGATCAACGCACCACGTTCAGCCCCGGTAAATCCAAAAGCCCAGACCAGCACACTGGCGATCCCAACCGCCATGACAAGATGCAATAGCGTCAGCACCACTGCCAGTCCCAACCGTTTGATCTGCAATGTTGCCAGCGTATGCCCAAGCGTCAGCAGCATAAGCGGGATGGACAGACCGCCGAGAATGTCAAAGGACTTGGCCACCGGCTGCGGCATGCTGAACCCGGTCGCCATCAAGATCAGCGAGGTGATCACGGCGTAGATGATGGGTGAGGTGGCAATTTTCCGGGGCGAGAACTCTCCGGCCGGAATCCACATACCAACGGTGAAGATGCTGATCAGCACGACGACGACGAACCCCATCGTATATGCCATGCCTGCATCGCCCAACGCCAACAGCGTGATCGGCAACCCGATATTGCCCACATTGCCATGCATAAGTGGTGTCAGAAACGCTCGAACCGGCAGTCGCATTGCCTTTAGGGTGATGAATCCCAACACGCCAAAACCGGCTATGGCCAGCGCCGCGGCTGCCATCACATCCAGAAAGGTATCCATCGCAATATTTGTGGTGGACAGGTGCGAGATGATCAGTGTCGGATACCCCACCCGTGAGACAATTCCCCCGATAACCTTGTTGTCGAACGGCGCTTTAAACAGAGCCAGACAATATCCGATTCCAGCACAAATCAGGACGGGCAAGACCACGTTCAGAACGTTCAGAAACAGATGATCCACCGACCGCCCCTATCGCAATCCTCTGCACCTGACAGTGAAACAGGCCGACATGTTTGGCAACCGTGCAGCTTAACTCTATTCCACGTCATGGTTTTCCAATTTAGAGCCTGAATTCACCGTTTGAGGTTCTTCCCATCCCGGCTTCCACAACATATAGTGGTTCGCAACAACGTGTGGGTAACCACGGCGGGACACGGGAATACAGGCATGGCACATATCATCGTAGTGGGGAACGAGAAGGGCGGCGCAGGCAAATCGACCGTGTCGATGCATGTGGCCACCGCACTGGCCCGGCTGGGTCACAAGGTCAGCACGCTGGACCTGGATTTGCGGCAGCGCAGCCTAGGACGGTACTTTGAAAACCGCGGCAGATTCTTGAACGGGTCCGAAGTTGGCCTGCCCAGCCCGCGCCATCATGACTTGCCCGAGATTGACGCGTCCAAACTGAAACCAGGTGAGAATATCTATGACCATCGCCTGTCGGCCGCTGTAGCCGAGCTGGAAAGTGACAGCGATTTTATCCTGATCGACTGCCCCGGCTCTCACACCCGTCTCAGCCAGGTGGCGCATTCGCTGGCCGATACCCTGATCACGCCGCTGAACGACAGCTTTATCGACTTTGACCTGCTGGCGCGGATTGATTCAAAGGGTGAGAAAATCCTTGGCCCCTCGGTCTATTCCGAAATGGTTTGGAATGCGCGGCAATTGCGGGCGCAGGCCGGGCTGAAACCCATTGACTGGGTGGTTGTGCGCAACCGTGTCGGTACACAGCGCATGGTCAACAAGGAAAAGATGCAGCGCGCGATCGAATTGCTGTCGCAGCGCATCGGATTCCGTGTCGCTGCGGGGTTTTCCGAGCGGGTGATTTTCCGTGAGTTGTTTCCGCGCGGCCTGACCCTGCTGGATCTTAAGGATATCGGGGTCAAACAACTGAACATCTCGAATATCGCAGCCCGACAAGAGCTGCGCGACATGATGAAGGAACTGAACCTGCCAGGGGTCGAGATCGACTTTTAGGGTGGGTCTTAAGGCAAAGCCGCTGCATTCGTCAGTCTGATCTTTTGCCCACGCTGTGCTGCACCAGCCTATTGACCGAATTGGTGCCACGCGCGAATTTGGGTCATGGAACGGCCTAGGACGCAATATGCCAAGGCAGGCGATATTCACATCGCTTATCAGGTTTTCGGAACCGGACCTATTGATCTGTTGTGGGCACAAGGTTGGGCGACCCATATCGAATACGCATGGGAAAGCCCGGACTATGCGCGATTTCTGACCAAAATCAGCCGGTTCGCGCGAGTTATTTTCTTTGACAAACGTGGTGTGGGCATGTCCGACCGGGACGTCGGTTATCCCACGCTTGAAGAGCGCTCGCAGGACATTAACGCTGTGTTGGACGCTGTCGGCACCGAACGTGTTGCGATTTTTGGAATGTCCGAAGGTGGTGCGATTTCCAGTGTTTTCGCAGCCACTTACCCCGAGCGGGTAAGCCATCTGATCTTAAACGGAAGTCGACCTCGTTATAAATGGGCTCCGGATTATCCGCTTGGGCTTAAACCTGATGAATTGGAAAAAGCGATAAAGTACTTCAGTGGTTACGCAGACGGCGATTTCATCGGATTGGACGGAGCACCCAGCATTTCTGATGATCCGGCGGCACAACGCTGGCTCGATACATATTTTCGATATGCAGCAAGCCCTCGTGCTTTGATGAAATTGTCGCAGATGAACTTCGATATCGACTACCGTCACATTCTAGAGGCGATACGAACCCCTACCCTGGTTATGCATCGCAAGGGTGACCGGTGGTGCGACGTAGGTCATGCAAGATATTTGGCTGACAACATCAAGGGGGCAGAATTGCGGATACTACCGGGGGAAGACCACATCGCCTGGTACGGAGATCAGGATCAGATGGTCTCAGAAATACGGGCATTCGTGACCGGTGAAGCAGCTTCGGAATCGACCGAACGAAAGCTACTGACGCTGGTATTTCTTGATGTCGTCGATTCAACCGAGCGTTTGACGGAAATGGGCGATGAACGCTGGCATAGTGTATTGAATCAACTTGATCTGACCGTACAGCGCCGGGTCGCCGCCTTTGGGGGAACCACGATTAAACATACGGGGGACGGGTATCTTCTTTCCTTTCGCGGACCAACCAGTGCATTGGATTGCGCGCAATTCCTGCGTAATGACATGGCGAACTTGGGGTTAAAAAGCCGTACGGGTGTACATACCGGAGAATGTGAAATCCGCGGAGAAGATCTGGCGGGCGTTGCAGTGCATGTGGCAGCAAGGCTTATGAGCGAAGCAAATCCTGATGAAATTCTGACGTCCCAGACGGTCAAAGATCTGACATTTGGATCTGATCACAGCTTCTGCGAATTGGGGCGGCGAGAACTCAGAGGAACCAGTGGGGAATGGGCCCTTTTTGCTATTGAAAACTGACGTGTCTTAACCCGGATACCGAACGGCAGGACAGGGTCTGGTTTGGGGCAATCCAAAACATTGAATTGCCCGGTTACGCTGCGACAGGATTGTAGACCGTAAACAGCTCCTTCGGTTCAGGTACGCCGCGCAACATGTAACGCCCGACCGAGATCAGATCCTGGCCACAAGGTTGGGCCGCGCGGGCCACGTCGTCCGAGATCAAAATCCGCTGTCCCAGCGACCGGTGCATGCCCGCAATCCGGGCGGTCTGGTTCACGGCTGGTCCGATGACGGTAAAATCCAGTCGGGTTTCGGACCCTATATTGCCATACAGGATCTCGCCCGCGTGCAGGGCCAGTGTAAAATTGGCAACTGGCAGGCCGTCAGCTTCGCGACGGGCGTTCAGTTCTTTCATCCGTTGCTGCAGCATCGGTACAGCTTTCAACGCGGCACGGGCATCCTCATCAATCTCACCGACATCGAACATTGCCATCAGCCCGTCGCCCATGAATTTCAGGATATTGCCGCCATTGTCATGGACGACACCAACGGCGACTGCCAGATAGTCGTTCAGCATGTCGATGATGTCAGCACCTGGAAGCTCTTCTGACAGGCTGGTGAAGCCTTCCAGATCAAAATTCCACATCACCGCATCAATTTGCTGCAGCGAGCCCCGCCGGATTTCGCCTGACAACACCCGCCGCCCGGCCTCACGGCCCAGATAGACCCGCATCAAATCCTTGGAAACGCGCGTGCTTGCCGCAGATTTCAACGCCAACCCCAGATGGGGCAAGGCAGTGTTAATCAGGTCCAGATCATTATCCTCGAACCCTCGCGGCGCGTTCGACGTCCAGGACATCAGCACCCCGTCTACTGCTTTCTTGGCGTCTTTGGGTCCATTGTGCGTTGGAACGTCAAAACTGACCCCGGTCGCATAGTAATCGGTGGCACCGTTCTGGCGCAGTTCGTTCAACAAAGGAAAGCGGCTGGGCTCGTTCTGGTCGACCAGACGCTCGCGAATTTCGTCGATATCATTGTTCAAGATCGCGAACAGAGGGCTTTGCTGCCATTCTTCGCTGGGCTCATCAGAGGAATCAAACGTCTCGATTTCGCCGCCTGCCCCTTGATACCAGCTAAATCCGGTCCCCCCATAGACCGGGTGCAACGCCGGTTGAGCGGCGTGAAAGCGCATCAACGGAACGCCCAGCTCCAACAGCTTGTTGCAATAGCCGTCCAGCAATTCCTCTTTCGGCGCGCCTTCCAGCCCTCGGGTGACAAGCCAATTGATAAGATCAGTAGATTTCGCCGTTTCGGCGTTAAGGGTCGTCATTATATTTTTTTTCCAGTGTCCGCTCTGACTGCCATCTGGGGGCCGTAGGCCGCAATTACCAGTGCTCAATCCATATGCGCCAGCCGCCGCAACATTTTGCGCAATAGAGCGACTTCATCCGCGTTAAATTGGGCCATCAGCTTTGCATCATATTGCTCGGCAATGCCGCTCAGCTCGCGATAGACGGATTGCCCCATCTGGGTCAATATCAGGTTTTCCACCCTGCGGTCTGTTTCACTGCGATTGCGCACCAGGTATCGGCGGGTTTCCAACCTGTGCACCGCGCGGCTGATCTTGGTTTTATGTAACCTGGCCCGTTCACCGATCTCTTTCGCGGTCATCTCGCCATAATTGCCCAGATGGAACAATACCCGCCATTCGGTACGAAGTATGCCATAGCGGTCCTTATAAATCTGCTGAAACTCTAACGAGCTTTCCTCGGCCGCGCGGTTCAGCAGATAGGGCAGGAATTCCTGCAAATTAAAGTCATCAATTTTCGTGGAATCGGTCTGAGTCATGCTTGTTAGTTACAAAATCAACTATTATTCCGCAAGCAGCAACCGGAGGAACACAGGATGAACCATCCGACCGATCCGCATGAAATGACCCAAGCCAGTAGCCCCGTTGGCACTTATGCAGGCTATATGCCTGGCTTTGGAAATGACTTTGAGACTGAGGCTTTACCCGGTGCACTGCCGCAGGGGATGAACAGCCCTCAGAGGTGTAATTACGGCCTTTATGGCGAACAGCTCAGCGGGACGGCCTTTACCGCCAACCCGCCCGAGCGGACGTGGTGTTACCGCATCCGACCCTCGGTCAAACATTCGCATCGCTACGAAAAGATCGACCTGCCCTATTGGAAATCCGCGCCTTGTGTGGACCCGGACGTGATCAGCCTGGGCCAGTACCGCTGGGATGCGGTGCCCCATTCCGATCAGGGGCTGACCTGGCTGACCGGCATGCGCACGATGACCACAGCGGGGGATGTGAACACTCAGGTCGGCATGGCCAGCCATATCTATCTGATCACCGAGTCGATGGTGGATGACTATTTCTACTCGGCCGATTCCGAGTTGCTGGTGGTGCCGCAGGAAGGCCGCCTGCGTTTTGCGACGGAGCTGGGGATTATTGATCTGGAACCCAAAGAGATCGCCATCCTCCCGCGCGGGCTGGTCTATCGGGTCGAGGTACTGGACGGCCCCGCGCGTGGCTTTGTCTGCGAGAACTACGGCCAGAAGTTCGAGCTGCCCGGCCGTGGCCCCATCGGCGCCAATTGCATGGCCAATCCGCGCGACTTCAAAGCTCCGGTTGCGGCGTTTGAAGACCGCGAGGTTTCTTCGACCGTGACCGTTAAATGGTGCGGGCAGTTCCACACCACCAAGATCGACCAAAGCCCACTGGATGTGGTCGCGTGGCATGGAAACTACGCGCCCTACAAATATGACCTGCGCACCTATTGCCCAGTCGGTGCGATCCTGTTCGACCACCCTGACCCGTCGATCTTTACCGTGCTGACAGCGCCCTCGGGGCAGCCGGGCACGGCCAATATCGATTTTGTCCTGTTCCGCGAACGCTGGATGGTTGCCGAGGATACGTTCCGCCCGCCCTGGTATCACAAGAACATCATGTCCGAGCTGATGGGCAATATCTACGGCCAGTATGACGCCAAACCGCAGGGCTTTGTTCCCGGCGGGATGAGCCTGCACAACATGATGCTGCCGCACGGACCGGATCGCGATGCGTTCGAAAAGGCCTCGAACGCCAACCTAGGTCCCGACAAGCTGGACAACACCATGTCCTTCATGTTCGAAACGCGCTTTCCGCAACATCTGACACCTTTTGCCGCCAACGAGGCCCCCTTGCAGGATGATTACATTGACTGCTGGACCTCACTTGAGAAAAAGTTCGACGGCACACCGGGAAAGAAGTGATGGATGCTGGATACATAGTCGTTGCCGTGTTCTTGGCCCTAATCGGCATATCGATATGGACACAACGCGGACGTTGGAATGGCAAGCGCAACCGCTACACGCACAATCCAATGCCCGGCCATCGACAGGAGGGTTCTTCCGGCGGGGCCGATCCCGGCGGCGACTGAAGGATGGAAACAGGACCATGCGGCACGCTCTTTCCCGGTGCCACATTCGCAACGACGACAAAGGCGACAAGGAAAACCAATGACACTTTCGAAATCCTGGGTGGATTCGGCAAATGGCGCCACCCATCCGTTTCCACTCAACAACTTGCCTTATGGCGTGTTTTCCGCAGATGGAGCCGAACCTCACTGCGGCGTCGCGATTGGCGATATGATCCTGGACGTCACCGAAGCCGAGGCCGAAGGTCTGATCGAGCTGTCCGATGAGCCGCTCTTCGATCTACCCTTCTGGAACCCGCTGATGGAAGAAGGCCCCGCCGTCTGGGCCGCCCTGCGTGACAGGCTAACAGCTTTGCTGGCCGAAGAGTCCGAGGAACGAGGCAAGGTCGAACCCCTGCTTGTCGCGCAGGCCGACGCTGATATGCACATGCCGTTTGCCGTCAGTGAATATACCGATTTCTATGCCGGTCGTCATCACGCCCAGAATGTCGGCACCATGTTCCGCGGACCGGAAAATGCCCTGCCGCCGAACTGGTTGCATATCCCAATTGGATATAACGGGCGGGCGTCGTCGGTTGTGGTGTCTGGCACGGACATTCGCCGGCCCTGGGGCCAACTGAAAGGGCCGAATGACGACACGCCCCGCTTCGCGCCGTCGCAACGGTTCGATATCGAGCTTGAGATGGGCGCCATCGTCGGCACCCCGTCGGACGGACCAATCTCGGTCCAAGAGGCCGACGACAACATCTTTGGCTACGTCCTGCTGAACGACTGGTCCGCGCGTGATATCCAGGCTTGGGAGTACCAGCCGCTTGGACCGTTTCAGGCCAAGGCAACGGCAACCTCGATCAGCCCATGGATCGTCACCAAAGCGGCGCTGGAGCCGTTCCGCTGCGACACGCCAACGCGCGAGGTCGAGCTGCTGGATCACCTCAAGGACGTTGGACCGATGCTCTATGACATTGATCTGTCGGTCATCATGACCCCCGAGGGTAAAGCCGCCACAACCATCGCCCGGACCAATTACAACGAGATGTACTATTCAGCGGCCCAACAGCTGGCACATCACACCACATCCGGTTGCCCGATGAACACAGGCGATCTGTTAGGCTCGGGCACCATCTCGGGCCCGGAAAAGCACAATCGCGGTTCATTGCTGGAACTCAGCTGGGGTGGCAAAGAGCCTCTTACGCTGGACAGCGGCGAGACCCGCAGCTTCATCAATGACGGTGACACGCTGGTTCTAACCGGCGAGGCCAAAGGCGATGGTTTCGTGATTGGGTTCGGCGATTGCACCGGTAAAGTCCTTGCCGCGCTCGACACTCCATACCAACGCAATTGACACGATAAAACACCCGCAAGGGTACCAGAGGTGTAGCCATGGCCAAAGCATTCGCGTCGCAAAGCGACCTGACCGAAAAGACAACCACCTTTGATGAAATCGGTGACGGGCTTTACGCCTTTACCGCCGAGGGCGATCCAAACTCGGGCGTCATCATTGGCGAAGACAGCGTGATGATCATCGAAGCCCAGGCAACGCCACGTTTGGCCAACAAAGTGATCGAAAAGGTACGCGAAGTAACCGACAAGCCGATCAGCCATGTTGTCCTGACGCATTATCACGCGGTGCGTGTGCTTGGTGCCAGCGCCTTTGGGGCTCAACAGGTGATCATGTCCGACGTTGCCCGCTCGATGGTTGTTGAACGTGGGCAAGAGGATTGGGACAGCGAATTCCAGCGTTTCCCCCGCCTGTTCGAAGGTCATGAAAGCATCCCCGGCCTGACCTGGCCCACCACCACTTTCAGCGACAGCATGACCGTGTATTTGGGCAACCGCCGCGTCGACATCAAACAGATCGGTCGCGCCCATACGGCGGGTGACGCCGTGATCCATGTGCCCGATCAGAACGTGATGTTTACCGGAGACATCGTCGAGGACCACTCGGCCTGTTATTGCGGCGACGGCCATTTCGAGGATTGGAGCGGAACGCTGGATGCGATCAAAGCCTATGACGTAGACGCCATTGCACCGGGACGAGGCGGCGCGCTGGTCGGAAAGGACGCCGTTGAACGTGCCATCGAAAGTACCCGTGATTTCGTGAACTCAACCTACGGTCCGGCCAAACGCGTCGCGATGAAAGGCGGGTCGCTCAAGGACGCCTGGGACGCGGTGCGCGATGCCTGCGATCCAAAGTTCAAGGACTATGCGATCTACGAGCACTGCCTGCCCTTCAACGTCAGTCGCGCCTATGACGAGGCCCGCGGGATCACTCACCCCCGCATCTGGACGGATAAACGTGATCTGGAAATGTGGGCAGAGTTGCAAGGTTAAGGACATTCCGTCGCATTTGATCCAGATCGTTTTGTCACGGAAGAATCGGTGAAAGCATTGGGCAAGGCCCCGGGCGTTGCCGTGCCGGGGAACAGGATTTCTGCGCCTTGCGCATATATGCTTCGGGGGAAAGCCCATGAACAAGATTTTCGAAGTCCCGCTGTATGCCTACGAACGTAGCTCCGATCAGGACGCTGCCACGGCTGTACGACACAAGGTCATCGTGATCGGCGCCGGCCCGGTCGGGCTGGCCACTGCCATAGATCTGGCCCAGCAAGGGGTCGAGGTTGTGGTGCTAGATGACAATGACAAGGTCAGCTTCGGCAGTCGGGCCATTTGTTTTTCACAACGAACACTTGATATTGCTGACCGCTTGGGCGCGGGAAGTCCGATGGTGGATAAGGGCGTCCAATGGAATGTCGGCAAGGTCTTTTTCGATAATCGGCAGGTCTATGAATTCAACCTGCAACCCGACACGGGCTACGCAAATCCAGCCTTCATCAACCTTCAGCAGTACTATTTCGAAAACGCTCTGGTCGATCGTGTGCGTCAATTGCAGGCTGCGGGCGCGCCCATTGAAATTCGCGGGCGCAACAAGGTTGAGGCCATCGGCACCCATGACAGCCACGTGGTGCTTGAGGTCGAAACCCCCGAAGGGCCCTATAACGTTGAAGCCGACTGGTTGATTGCCTGCGACGGGGCCAATTCTCCCACCCGCCGGATGCTGGGGCTGGATTTCGACGGCCGCGTGTTCGAAGACAACTTCCTGATCGCTGACGTGGTGATGGAGGCTGATTTCCCCACCGAACGCTGGTTCTGGTTCGATCCGCCGTTCAATCGCGGTCAATCGGCCCTGTTACACAAGCAACCCGACAATGTCTGGCGGATTGACCTGCAACTGGGCTGGGATATCGACAAAGAGCGTGAAAAACGCCCCGAGAATGTCATCCCGCGCCTAAAGGCGATGCTGGGCGAGGATGTGGATTTCGATCTGGAATGGGTGTCGATCTATACGTTCCAATGCCGCCGGATGGAACGTTTCCGCCATGGCCGCGTACTGTTTGCAGGCGACAGTGCCCATCAGGTCAGCCCGTTCGGGGCGATGGGGGCCAACAGCGGGATTCAGGACGCCGATAACCTGTGTTGGAAACTGAAACTGGTTCTCGACGGCAAAGCCCCCGAGATATTGCTGGATAGCTACAGCCGCGAAAGAGTACAGGCGGCAGATGCGAATATCGCGAAGTCCAGTCGTTCGACCGATTTTATCACGCCGAAATCCCAAATATCACGTCTATTGCGAGACGCGGTTCTGGACCTCAGCGAGCACTTCGAATTCGCCCGCCCTCTGGTCAATTCCGGGCGGTTGAGCACGCCCTGCACCTATCAGGATTCTTCGCTCAGCTCGGCCGATGCACTGAACGGACCGGACATCACACGACCGGGTTCCGCCTGCCCGGATGCACCGCTGGGCGATGAATTCCTGTTGCCAAAACTGGCGGGCAAGTTCACCTTGTTGACCATTGACGCCGGTGCACCAGAGCGGATCGAGGAAGGCGGGGTCGAAGCCACTCGGCTTGCGTTGTCAGTCAAGGATGACCTGACGCTGGAACTCAAGCGCCGGTATCTGGGCGATGCAACCGGTGCGGTATACCTGATCCGCCCTGATCAGCATGTCGCCGCGCGGCGTGACACTTTCGAAGAAAACGCATTCCGGCAGGCAATTCGCCGGGCCACCGGAAAGGAGTAAGAAAATGGCTGATCTGATCCTCACCCCGAACCTCGACAGTGCCGATGACTTCTATGCCGGTTTGCTGGCCGCCCATGACGGGTTGGACAAATCCGCAAGCGACGCGCTGAACGCGCGGCTGGTACTGGTGCTGGCCAACCATATCGGGGATGCCGACGTGCTGACTCAGGCGGTAAAGGCAGCGGCGCTCAGGGGTAGCTGAGATCATGGGCGAGGTGGTTCTGTTTGACTATTGGCGCTCGTCGGCCAGCTATCGGGTGCGCATCGCACTGAATCTGGCTGGGGTCGCGTATCGACCCATTTCTGTGGACCTGAAAGCCGGAGATCAGAAATCGCAAGATCATCTGGCCCGCAATCCGCAAGGTCTGGTTCCGGTGCTGGACATTGACGGACTACGGCTGACGCAATCCCTAGCGATCATCGACTATCTGGATCAAAGCCGGGGTTTGGGCCTGTTACCTGCTGAGCCTGCATTGCGCGCCAAGGCCACGGCCCTAGCGCACTCGATCGCGGTGGATATTCACCCGGTCTGCAATCTGTCGGTGGCGCAGTATGCAACAATGCTTAGCAACGGAGCCGACGGGATGCCGGGCGATTGGATGCGCCACTTTATCCGGCCCGGCTTGCTTGCATTTGAATCTCTGCTGGCCGGCTTTAAGCAGACCCCCTTTTGCACGGGCAGCAGCCCCGGGCTGGCCGATCTGTGCCTAATCCCGCAATTGTACAACGCGCGGCGCTGGCAGGTTGATCTGTCTGACCTGCCCCGCATCCTTGCGGTCGAAGCCATTTGCTCCGAACACCCTGCCTTTGCCGCCGCACATCCAGACGCAAGCTCCCCGACTTGACTCCGCGCACAGGGTGTGTGTGCCGGTGAGGATAGGAATGACTGAAAATTCGGCTAGGTTTTCTGTGATACAGATTGATGAGGTCACCATGCCCGAGATCACCGGCTATCACGCCCATGTCTATTTTGACGCAGACACGGTGGGTGTCGCGCGACAGGTTTGCGAAGACGCCGCGCGGTTATTTTCCGTTGAAATGGGTCGTGTGCATGAACGCAATGTCGGTCCGCACCCCCGCTGGAGCTGCCAGCTGACCTTTGCGCCGGACGCCTTCGACCAAGTCATTCCCTGGCTGATGCTGAACCGACAGGGGCTGACCATCTTCACCCATCCCGAAACCGGCCAGCACCTAGAGGATCACCGGGATCGCGCCATTTGGATGGGGGAAATGTTAGAGTTGAACCTGTCGATTTTTGACAAGATGGGCGCTTAGGTCAGCGCCCGCGCCTGATCCCTCAGCACGAATTTCTGAATCTTGCCGGTCGATGTTTTTGGCAAGGTTCCGAACACCACCTTTTTAGGCGCTTTGAAATGGGCCATGTTGTCCCGGCAGAATGCAATCAATTCAGCCTCGGTCGCGGTGGCGTCAGGCTTTAGCTCGACAAAGGCGCAGGGGGTTTCACCCCATTTTTCGTCCGGGCGCGCCACAACTGCGGCCTCCATCACTGCCGGGTGTTTGTACAACGTGCCCTCGACCTCGACGGACGAAATATTCTCGCCCCCCGAAATGATGATGTCCTTAGACCGATCCTTAAGCGCGATATAGCCATCGGGATACATTACCCCCAAATCGCCCGAAGCAAACCAACCGCCGTTAAATGCTTTGTCCGTTGCCTCGGGGTTTTTCAAATAGCCTTTCATCACCACGTTACCTTGCATGAAAATCTCACCCATGGTTTCGCCATCGGCGGGCACGGGCTCTAACGTTTCGGGGTCGGCCACCATCAGGCCTGACAGGGCCGAATAGCGCACCCCCTGCCGCACTTTCAGCGCCGCGCGTTCCTGCGCATCCTTGGTGTTCCATTCGTCCTTCCAGGCGCAGACCACCGACGGGCCGTAGGTTTCGGTCAGACCATACACATGTGTCACCTCGACCCCCATGGCCTCCATCGCCTCGATCACGGCGGCGGGAGGCGGGGCACCTGCAGTCATCACCTTGATCTGATGATCGAAGTCTTTTAGTTCATCCGGTGCATGGGCCAGCATATTCAGCACGATCGGCGCGCCGCAGAAATGCGTGACTTTCTCATCCTTGAAGGCCGCATAGATCGGTTCGGCACGCACCGCGCGCAAACAGACCGAGACGCCTGCATTGGCCGCCATCGCCCAGGGAAAGCACCAGCCATTGCAGTGGAACATTGGCAAGGTCCAAAGATATGTCGCGTGTTTTGGCATATCCCAGTCCAACAGGTCTGATTGCGCATTCAGCGCCGCGCCCCGGTGGTGATAAACTACGCCTTTTGGATTGCCTGTGGTGCCGGACGTATAGTTCAGCGTGATCGCGTCCCATTCATCGCTGGGTAAGGACCAGTCAAACTCCGGATCACCCTCGGCCAACAAGGCATCATAGGTCAGCTCGCCCAGCTTTTCTCCGCCCTCAAAACTGGCGTCTTCGATATCAATGACCAGAAGGTCATGATCGACTTGTTTCAGCGCCTCTTTCACCACGCCCGAAAATTCGGGATCGACCAGAAGCACCTTGGCCTCCGCGTGGTTCAAAATGAATGCAATGATTGCTGCATCCAGGCGCGTGTTGATCGCGTTCAGAACGGCGCCAACCATGGGCACGCCAAAATGTGCCTCATACATCTCGGGGATGTTGGCGGCGATGATCGACACCGTGTTGCCCTGCCCGATCCCCCGTGCGGTCAATGCACCCGCAAGACGACGGCACCGGGTATAGGTCTCGGCCCAACTATACCGGCGCTCACCGTAAACAACCGAAGGGTAGTCGGGGTAAACCTGTGCCGTTCGCTCAATAAAACTCAACGGCGTAAGCGGCGTAAAATTCGCGCGGCATTTATCCAATTCGCGGGTGTAGATACTGCTCAAGGCCATCCGCCGTTCCTCCCAAATCGTCGGTTGCAGGAATTGAACACAAAGACTCGTCCATGACAAACCCGTAAAAATACCGCTCTGCCGATGACTGGCCATAAGTGATTGCGCAATCTGGCCCTATATAACACTAGCCATTCAAGGTGATTTGGAGCATGAAATAAAACATGTTGGGTTGGGGTTTGTCCCGGCCTCCGCGCACCTCTTCACACTGAAAGGACATGTCATGGACGGCACGTTCAACGAAAACGATCTTTCCCGCGTAGTCGAGGCCGACCGCGCCCATATCTGGCACCACCTGATCCAGCATAAACCCTTTGAAACCAATGACCCACGCATCATTGTCGAAGGCAAAGGCATGCGCGTTTGGGACCAAAAAGGCAAAGAGCATCTGGATGCGGTTTCGGGCGGTGTTTGGACCGTCAATGTCGGCTATGGCCGCGAATCGATCTGTAAGGCGGTGTACGACCAGCTGATGAAGCTGTGCTATTTCGCCAATACAGCCGGTTCGATCCCCGGTTCGATCTTTGCCGAAATGCTGATCGACAAGATGCCGGGCATGAGCCGTGTGTACTACACAAACTCGGGCTCTGAGGCGAACGAGAAAGCCTTTAAACTCGTCCGCCAGATCGCGCATAAGCGCTATGGCGGCAAGAAGACCAAAATCCTGTACCGTGATCGCGACTATCACGGCTCGACCCTTGCGACCATGTCGGCAGGCGGTCAGGATGAGCGTACGGCGCAGTACGGCCCCTTCGCACCTGATTTTGTGCGCGTGCCCCACTGCATGGAATACCGCAAGCACGAGCTGGACGGTGCGCCCGAAGAGAACTTTGGCGTTTGGGCCGCAGATCAGATCGAAGAGATCATCCTGCGCGAAGGTCCTGACACCGTCGGCGCCCTGTGCCTTGAGCCTGTGACCGCAGGTGGTGGTGTTATCGAAGCGCCCGAAGGCTATTGGCAGCGCGTGCAGGAAATCTGCAAAAAGTATGACGTGCTGCTGCACATCGACGAAGTGGTCTGCGGCGTTGGCCGGACCGGCACCTGGTTCGGCTATCAGCAATACGGCATCAAGCCGGACTTCGTGACCATGGCCAAGGGTGTTGCCTCGGGCTATGCGGCGATTGCCTGTATGGTCACCACCGAGGAAGTCTTTGACATGTTCAAGGACGATGCAGCTGATCCGATGAGCTACTTCCGCGACATCTCGACCTTTGGTGGCTGCACCGCGGGTCCGGCGGCCGCAGTTGAAAACATGCGCATCATTCAGGACGAAAACCTGCTCCAGAACTGCACCGACATGGGTGACCGCATGCTGGGCAACCTGCAGGCGCTGATGGAAAAGCACAAAGTCATTGGCGACGTGCGCGGTAAAGGCTTGTTCCTGGGTGCCGAACTGGTTGCAGATCGCGCCACCAAAGAGCCTATGGACGAGAAACGCGTTCAGGCGGTTGTAGCCGATTGTATGGCACAGGGCGTGATCATCGGTGCGACCAATCGCTCGATCCCAAGCCGCAACAACACGCTGTGCTTCTCGCCCGCGCTGATCGCGACTGCGGATGACATCGACCAGATCACCGACGCCGTTGACGGCGCGCTGGGTCGTGTATTCGGCTAAATCGCCTCAATGAACCTGCAAAAACCGGCGCTGTTTGCGCCGGTTTTTTTGTTGAAAAATAAGAGAAACGGTCACAAAAAGCGGGTTTGCCAATTTCTGCGGACTGCCCTGCTCAGACATCGCAGTCACCGTAAATTGCAAAATGCAGCTTCATTCTACTGCCCTTTCGGGGTGAAGCCCCGAGGAGACCACTTTGACCACGTCCACGAACTCATCCACCATTTTCGAGTTCCCCGTGACCCGTCGCGCGACGTAGAGTTCGATGCTCTGGCCGTCCGTCTGATACGGGATGCAACTCAAATGCGCTGGCGCGAGGGCGCGAACCCAGGCGGCGCCAGTCCGATGCCAACTCCGTGCGCCACCATCTGCAACATGGTCGATTTGTCGATGACTTCACAGGCAATGTCCGGTTGCCATCCATGGGCGCGGTAGCTGTTCCAGAGCAGGTTGTGAAGGATTGGGCGGGCGTGTTTCGGAAACCCAAAAATCGGATGATCCCTGATATCCGCCGCTGACAGCGATTCCCGGCCTGCAAGTTCCGATGCAGACGGCAACCGGCAAAGTCCACTATGTCCGCTTTCTGGTTTTTCGAAATCGAGCTTTGAATGTCCGGTTCTAGCTGAAGGAACGAAGCCGCTAATGCGACAATGGCGCTTGTGGCTGGGCCTTTGAGCCGACCCTGACGAGGCATTCGACTCTGTCAGCACCCCACCACGAGAAGACCCTGATCCGAAGTTCGCCATTTCCAAGCTGCTATCGGCACATTTCAGTTGAAACTCACCGCTTTCGGTTGCGGAAATGATCTCAGCCTTCTTTTCTTAAGCGCTCTGCCATCTTCGAATATCCACGTCGTTCGGCAAGTTCGAGTGGCGTGGTTCCGTCACGATCGGTCAGCGATCGGTCAGCACCTGCCGTCAACAGCGCATCCAGAACTGCAAGGTGATCAGGGCCACCGTCACCAAGCACAACCGCTTCGATAACTGCTGTCCAATGCAGATTGTTCACGTGGTCCAGTGGCGCGCCGGCAGCGATCAGTCGTCGGACCACCTCGACATGACCGAGATGCGCGGCCGCTATAAGAGCGGTTCCTTCATAGGGACTGGTTATTAAGCCGGGTTCGTTGCCTAATTCGATTGCAAGCGTCAACAGTTCTGGGTCGTTCGCAACAGCCGCGATCGTGACCACATCGTAGGCATCCCCTTCCAGCGCGTTCATGTCGGCACCGGCTTCAGCGAGTGCACGCAATGCCTCATCCTCTGAGGCAAAGGCTGCCACATGGGCTGGCGTGCGACCTCGTGGGTCCCGCGCGTTGACGTTTGCCCCCTTCGCCACGAGCTGCCGGATCATTTCTTCATTGCCGGTGTGAGCAGCTGCGAAGAGGCCATCGTAATCCGCGATCTCACCAGCCGAAGGCGGCGTCTGCGCCGTGCCCGCATTGGCGGCGATCCCCGCCACGAAGGCAAATAGTAGAAGACGAAACATAGCCAGTCCTTTCACTTGCATACAGGTGAAAGTTTCGGGACAAGCAGGCGTTCAATCAAGAAAAAGCTGCATCATGTCTCAACGACCGGCTTGAGGAGCGTGGTCAAAATCTGCTGCACGACCGCAATGGGCCGCTCGCACAGCAAAATTCAGCCCCTACTCCGCATGCTGTGCAGCCGACCAATAATAACGGGAACCAAATCTGACAATCTATGCTCGTCAGATATACGCTAAGTGATACCTCGGCTCGACGAGGATCAGGTCAATTCTGCAAAATTGCGCTTTCCCATTCCGACAGAAACGCCCGTTTCTTGAGTTGGTCGAGAAAGACCAAAAGACCGGGGCCAATCCGGATGCGATTCAGAGAGGTTTCCATTTGGATCAGATCCAGCCCGGATTGAGTAAGCGGTTGCGCGTCTTGCCCATGCGAGCGCTGCAGAAGGTGGTCAACAAATATGGCGGACAGTTCCTGCGAAGGGGCATTGTGCGGGATCATGGCTGTGCGCAGCATGACGGTCGTGAAATCAGAGGGCAGAATGATTTCAAAATCGGATCGATCTTCGCGGTTCACTGCATAGCTGCCTAGAACATTATATGCGATCAGAAGTTCGCCGGTTTTCACCGCGTCGATCATATCCGAGGAACAGCAATATAGCCGGGCTTCAAGCGCCCCGAAAACCTCGGTCAGGCGCCAATAGGTGTCGGACGCGCGTGTGTCCTGGGTTGCAAACAAATAGCCCAGCCCCGATTGCCGCACATCATACGTCCCGACCCGGTCGCGAAAGCGATCCGGGTGTTGGCGTAGCAGGTTGATTAATTCGTGACGGTCCTTGGGGATTGGCAGATCGCCAAATGCTTCCTTTGACACCACGATGGCTGCCGGTTCCTGCGAAAATGCGAACAGCATATCGTTCCAAATAGCCCAGTCCGGCAAGGATTGCGTCGCATCCGAGACGTATCGCTGCGCCTTGCCATCATTCGCAAGTTTTGTTTGCAGATCCATTGCACTTGAAATGGCCAGATCGAACGCATGCTCTTCATCATAGATGGCGCGCATCATCTCGGTCGAACTTGCAACGATATAGTCGATTTCAGTATCCGGGTATTCAGCCAGGAACGAAGCGATCATCGGTTCGAAAAACCTGATATCAGCCGTGGAAATGATCCGAAGGACCTGCCCGCTGTCCAATGCGCCGAAACGGGCGCGGTTCTCGATTTCGAACGCAGCCGACCACCCCGCCGTAAAGATCAGGGCAATGGAAAGTGCAAACTGACGCATGCGCCTCCTCCTGGCATGTTTTCGAAGTACATTTTACCGCCATGTGCTTCGACCACCTCTTTTACGATGGTCAGCCCAAGTCCGGACCCAACAATGCTCTCGGCATTGGCACCCCGGGCGAAACGGTCTGTCAAACGGTCAAGCTCAGCCTCGGGGAAGCCGTGACCGGTATCGGTTATACGAATTTCGCCGCCATCATTGTGCCGCGTAAGAGCCACGGTGACGCGTGCACCGGCAGGCGAGTATTTTATGGCGTTGTCGAGCAGGTTGTGCAGGGCGTTTTGCAGAAGGATCGGATCGCCCTGAATAATGGAATCTTCGGTTCCGATAGCGTGCAGTTCGATCTCTTTCATCTCTGATATCGGGCGCAGGCGTTCAACCGCTTCCTGTACAAGGCGCAGCAGGCTGATCTCATCCTGCGAAAGGTGATCCAGGCGAAACGTCACCATGGCATGGTCCAGCAGTTGCCCTGCAGTACGTGAGCTGTCGTCAATGGCGTGGATCATCTCGCGCAAGGCGGTCCGGGTTTCGGGATTATCTGCTTTGCGCTGAACGATCTCTGCCTTGGTTCTGACGATGGCCAGTGGTGTGCGAACCCGATGCGCAGCCTCAGCGATGAAATCTTCTGATCGCGTCAGCGACCGTTTCAAACGTCTCATGAATGAATTCAGCGATGCGACCAGTGGCACCATTTCTGACGGAACCGGTGCTGCGACGGGGCGCAGGTCTTTGGGCCCTCGGCGAGAGACTGACACCGTCAACCGATCAAGAGGGCGGATTGTACTGCGGGCGATGATCGCGGCCAGAAGCACAGAGACCAGAAAGAAGCCCGCACCAATACCCATGGATGTCTGTGAAATCCGGGCCAGCGTCTGTTTCTGACCGGAAAGCGTTTGGGCGACAGAAACTTGAAGGTAGCTTTGGCCGATATCGGTCGACATTCGACGCCGCACTGAGGCGACGCGCACCTCCTCTTCAAGAAATGTCGCCGAGCGGAATGCCGGCACACCGGCTACGGTTCCATCAGCTTCGGGTAACTCGTCATAGCCGCTGAGAAATTCGTTTTCCAAACGGATGGCGTAAAAAACCCGTTCGTCCGAAATGCTGTCCAGCATAGACAATGCCGAATAAGGCAGATCGACATTGATTTCCTGGCCGGAATAGCGCGCGCTGTCCAGTATGGACAAAGCCGAGGCCGCCAGCACGTTATCCTGACTTTCCTGCGCAACCTGCCGGGCGACCGATTGCACCACAAAATATACCACAATCGCCAGAACGGCCGCGCCAGCCAGCAGGGACAGCAACAATCGGCGGCGGATCGAACCATGTGCGACGGGCGCGCTCATTCTATTCCAAGCTTGTATCCAAGCCCTCGGATCGTAGTGATTTTTACGTTCGAGTTCTGCAGGTGCTTACGCAGGCGGCCGACATAAACCTCGATTGCATTTTCCGAAACATCTTCGTCATAAGAAACCAGATGGTTCATCAAAGACGCTTTCGAAAACACCTTGCCCGGAGCTTTGGCCAGAATTTCGAACAGGCGCAGTTCACGCGCCCGCAGCTGTATGGTGTGTTCTCCTACTTTGAGCGTTCCCGAAAGCGAATCAAAACTCATATCACCGAGAATCAACAGGTTGCGCGCCTCGCCGCCGCGACGGCGCAATACCGCCCGGCACCGCGCTTCGAGTTCGGAAAAGTCAATCGGTTTGACCATGTAATCATCCGCGCCAAGATCCAGAATCCCGACCCGATCCGAGACTTCTGAACGTGCCGTCAGGACAATTACAGGGGTTCGTGAGTTTTGGTTTCGACGCTGCGCCAGAAAGGTGCGGCCATCACCGTCGGGCAACATAATATCCAATAATATTAAGTCATAATCGGTTGTCGCTGTAAAATCATAGGCCGTCTGAATGTCGGGGGCATGGTCGACGACGTGCCCGTCCAACATCAGCCTGTCGACCACCGCGCTGGCCAGTTGCTTATTGTCCTCGATCAGCAGGAACCGCATCGGGTTCGTTTCACTCCATTTGCATTTTTTTGGCCGTGTCAGCTTGGTGTCAGCTTTGTTCGCCAATCTCTTTCGACATGAGCGGCACAAGCCGCCAATGTCAAATGGGAGGACCAAAAGATGACATTCGATATGGGCCGTCGCGCCCTGATGGCTGCTGCTGCAGCATTCGCACTGACCGGCCCTGTTGCGGCCGAGCCGGTGGTCGACAGCATTCACTTTCTGATCCCCGGCGGCGCAGGCGGCGGCTGGGACGGCACCGCACGCGGAACCGGCGAAGCGCTGACAGGTGCTGGTCTGGTCGGCACAGCATCGTATGAGAATATGTCGGGCGGCGGTGGCGGGAAGGCCATCGGTTATCTGATCGAAAACGCAGACAGCCAGCACGGTACATTGATGGTCAACTCGACGCCGATCGTGATCCGCTCGTTGACCGGTGTGTTCCCGCACAACTTCCGCGACCTGACTCTGGTATCGGGCACTATTGGTGACTATGCCGCCATCGTGGTTGGCAAGGACAGCCCATTGAACTCAATGGACGATCTTCTGGCCGCGTTTGACGCAGATCCATCCGGCACTGCCATTGGAGGAGGTTCTGTTCCCGGTGGTATGGACCATCTGGTTGCGGCCATGGTGATGGAAGCTGCTGGCAAGGACGCGCTGGCCGTCAAGTACATCCCCTATGATGCCGGTGGTAAAGCCATGGCAGCTTTGTTGTCGGGTGAGATTGCGGCCCTGTCGACTGGTTTCTCGGAAGCGGTGGCACTGGCCGAAGCCGGTGAGGTCAAGATTCTGGGTGTAACCGCTGATGAACGCGTCGCGGCTTATGACGCGCCAACCATGCAGGAACAGGGGATCGACACCACCTTCGTCAACTGGCGCGGTTTCTTTGCCGCCCCGGGCCTGCCGGAAGACAAGCTGGTCATGTATCAGGAAGCGATCACCAAGATGTATGACACCCCCGAGTGGGAAGCCGTGCGTACCCGCAATGGGTGGGTCAACATCCATAACTCGGGCGATGATTTCCAAACCTTCCTTGAAGGCCAGGAACAGGTCATCGGCGATCTGATGAAGAAGCTCGGCTTCCTCTAAATCACGCACCCAAACAGCAACCGGTCTTTTCGGGGCCGGTTGCCAAAAATCCAAGGGAGGGGACTATGGCACTGGATCGCTGGGTCGCGTTTGTCATTTTGTGCGCCGCACTGGCCTATGGCTACGCCGCATTCTTCACCATGGACGCGCTTTTACCGCCGTTCATGCAGCGCAATCCGATCTGGCCGAGCACCTTTCCCAAGGTTCTGGCGGTTCTGACGATTGCAACTTCACTGATTATTCTGCTGGGGCTGGAAAAATCTGTCGCATCTGACAAAGAACCGGACATCGATTACCGACGCCTTGGAGATTATCACCTTGGTAAAGCCCTGACCCTGTTGGGGTTGATGGTTGCTTACGCACTGCTGTTGCGTCCCGCCGGTTTCCTGTTTGCAACTTTCGCTTTCCTATGCTGCGGATCTTTCACTCTGGGGGAACGCAAATTCCACATCCTGCTGCCTGTCGCTGCCGTCGCCAGCTTCATCGTTTGGTATCTTGTCGATGAAGTACTGGGCATTTTCCTTCGCCCCTGGCCGTTCTTTATCTGAGGAGCTGAGACATGATCGAAGGTCTGCTGATCGGCCTTGGCGCCGCATTTTCCATCCAAAACCTCCTCATGGTGATCGCTGGCTGTCTGATAGGCACGTTCATCGGCATGCTGCCGGGCCTGGGCCCGATGTCGATAATCGCCATCATGATCCCCGTTGCCATCACCATCGGTGATCCGTCGGCGGCCATCATCCTGCTGGCGGGTGTTTACTATGGCGCCATTTTCGGCGGCTCCACTTCATCCATCCTGCTGAACGCCCCCGGCGTGGCGGGCACTGTCGCGTCAAGTTTCGACGGTTATCCTATGGCGCGTAAAGGTCAGGCCGGTAAGGCACTGACCATTGCCGCGATTGCCTCGTTTGCGGGGGGAAGCATCGGTGCTTTGCTTCTGATGATTTTCGCCCCCATGCTGTCGACCGTCGCGCTGCTGTTTCACTCGGCCGAGTATTTTGCCCTGATGGTTGTTGGCCTGTCGGCCATTGCGGCCTTTGCGGGCACGGGTAACGTGGCCAAGGCGGTGCTGATGACATTGCTGGGCCTTGTTATGGCTACGGTCGGTGAAGGTGCCCTGTTTAACATGCCTCGCTTTACCATGGGGCTGATGGATTTGCAGTCCGGCTTTAGCTTCATCACCCTGGCCATGGCCATGTTCGCACTGCCCGAAGCGCTGTTCCTCGTTCTGAACCCAGCCCGGTCTGCCCAGGGGAACGGGGGTAAGATCGACAACCTGCGTATCACCCGCGAAGAGGGCCGCAAGATCGCACCGGTTATCGGGCGGCAATCTATCCAAGGGTTCTTCATTGGTGTTCTGCCAGGGGCCGGTGCCACCATCGCCTCGTTCCTTGGCTATGCGGTGGAGCGCAACATCGCCAGCAAGGAAGAACAGGAAGAGTTCGGCAAAGGCGCCATCAAAGGGCTAGCTGCACCGGAAACCGCCAATAACGCCGCCTGCACCGGATCATTCGTGCCGCTGCTGACGTTGGGCATTCCCGGTTCTGGCACCACGGCGATCTTGCTGGGCGCGTTGATCGCGCTGAATGTGACACCCGGTCCGCGCCTGATGATCGACGAGCCGCAAATCTTCTGGGCGGTCATCATTTCGATGTATATTGGCAATCTGGTTCTGCTGATCCTGAACCTGCCGCTGATCCCGTATATCGCCAAGGTTCTGGCCATCCCTCGCAATTACCTGATCCCGTTCATCCTGTTCTTCACGCTGATGGGCAGCTATATCGGGCAGAACAACGCGACCGAATTGTTAATCCTTGTCGGCATGGGTATCTGTGCGACAGTTCTGAAATTCGCGGATTACCCGCTGGCACCTCTGCTGATCGGCTTTATCCTGGGTGGAATGCTGGAAGACAACTTCTCGCGCTCCATGCAGCTGTATGACGGTATCGGCTTCATCTTCGAACGCCCGATGACCCTTGGCCTGCTGGTGATTGCAGTGCTTCTCGTTGTTGTCCCCAGTTACCGCGCCCGCCGTGCAAAGGCCCGTCAGGAAGGGGTTGCCGAAGGTGACTAAGCCGCTGGAGGGGGTCCGCGTCCTTGATCTGACCAATGTTTTGGCCGGACCCTATTGCTGCTATCAGCTGGCCCTGATGGGGGCCGAGGTGATCAAAGTTGAACGTCCCCGTACCGGCGATCTTGCGCGCGTCCTGGGCGCCGATCCCGACCGCAACAATGCGGGCATGGGCATCAGCTTTCTGGCGCAGAACGCCGGAAAGAAATCCGTCACTTTGGACATGAAGGCCGAACGGGGCAAAGAGCTGCTAAAACAACTCGTCTGCACTGCCGACGTTTTGGTCGAAAACTTCCGCCCCGGTGTGATGAATAGGCTGGGGCTCGGGTATGAAATCCTGCAGGCAGAGAACCCGCAGTTGATTTACTGCGCCATCAGTGGGTTCGGGCAGGACGGGCCACGCAAAAATGATCCGGCCTATGATCAGATTGTTCAAGGTATCAGCGGTGTGATGTCGATCACAGGCGCGCCGGACACCGCGCCTTACAGAGTTGGGTACCCGCTGGCCGACACCGTGGGCGGGCTTACGGCAGCCTTTGCCATTGCCGCCGCCCTGAACGCAAATCCACGCGGCACCTTTCTGGATATCTCGATGACCGAGGCCGTCATCTCTTCGATGGGCTGGGTGGTGTCCAACCATCTGATCGGCGGCGTGGCCCCGGCCGCTCATGGGAACGAGAACACGACCTCGGCCCCGTCTGGCACGTTTAAGACCGCTGACAACCCCATCAATATCGCCGCCAATCGTGACGAGCAATGGCAGGCGTTGACCAGTCATCTGAACCGCGACGATTTGCTGGAAAACCCCGACTATGCCACCCGCGAGGACCGCAAGCGAAACCGCCACGCGCTACGGGAAGAACTGGAACGCACGCTGCGCACCCGCTCTGCCGCGGACTGGGTGCGTGAGTTGAACGCGTTAAGCGTGCCTACGGGTCCGGTGTTCAGCGTGCCTGATGCCCTTGCAGATAAACATCTCGCTGGCCGGGGACTGATCGGAAGCCTTCCAATGGACCGCGAAGAGCTGAAACTCGCAGGCAGCCCAATCGTGGCGGACGGCGCCCGCCCAATGGCGCAAACGGCACCGCCAGAACTCGGGGCCCACAACAAGATGATCTGGGCCGAGCTTGGCCTGTCAGAGCAGGAGGTAATGGCGTTGTCGAAAGAGGGGGTTATATGAGCAACGTTGCCGACTGGTGGAAAACCGCGATCATTGACATGGAGCCGGGCCGGATCGAGTTGCGCGGCCATCCGATTCAAGATCTGATCGGTCATCTGAGTTTTCCCGAGATGATCTGGCTCATGGTCCGGGGTGATAAGCCCACGCCCGCGCAGGCGCGCCTGTTCGAGGTCGCCTTGGTCTCAGCAGTGGACCACGGTCCTCAGGCCCCATCAATAGCGGCGGCGCGCATGGCTGTGACCTGCGGCCTACCGCTCAACAACGCCATGGCCAGCGCAGTGAATATGTTGGGGGACGTGCACGGCGGAGCGGGTGAACAGGCTGTAGAGCTTTTTCACCATATCGAAGCACATCCTGCAGGGCTGGACATTGCCTTGAACGACTGGATCAGCGAACACGGCAAGATTATCCCGGGATTTGGTCACCGGTTCCATACTCCGACAGACCCCCGTGCGCCGCGTTTGATGGAGCTGGTTCACGAAGCAATCGAAGCCGGAGCCTGTGAGGGTCGGTATTTACAGATAGCACAACGTGTAGAGGCAGAAATTGCACATAGAAAATCCCGCCCAATCCCGATGAATATCGATGGCGCAACTGCCGTGATTTTTGCTGAGCTGGGCTTTGCCCCGCCGCTAGCGCGTGGTCTGTTTTGCTTGTCGCGTTCTGTCGGCATTCTTGCCCATGCCTGGGAACAGATTCAACAGGGCGGCAGGAACAAGGGTCCGATCCCACCGGGATACCTGTGGACATACATCGGTGATTGAAACCTGAACGGACCATTTCGCCAAGAAAAACTGCCGTTAGTAAATGCGGCGACCCAAGTTCAGGTCCAGAGTAGCCGTTGCTTATTGGCACCTGATCACGCCTGAACCATCGTTGAAAAATGTCCTCTGATGATCAGAACGACGACCCCAAACAAAACGCATCCGCTGGTCAGCATTATCGTCGAATTCAACCCCAAAACATCCGCGAGCAGCCCCATCCCCGCCGTACCAAGCGTTGCCAATCCCCAAAAAGCGGTCTGGTCCACTGCCACAATCAAACCCAGATCGCTTTTCGGGCTGTTATGCAGGTATTTTCCGTAAACCAAGGCTTTCCCGACTTTGACACCTCCGAACACAAAAGTAATCAAACATAGCGCCGGAAAGCTGGCGACGCCGATCAAGACCAATAATCCCACGCCGTAAATACCCCAAATTGCCAGTGACACCGCACCCGGGCGTAGAATTCTGGCGGACACTCGCTTTGTCGCCGCGGTTGCAAGTATCGCTCCGATCCAGGATGAAATGCCGATCAGTGCGATCATGTCGCCATATTCGGGAAATCTCTCGCGAAGGATCAAAGGCACAAGAATATACCCTGCGGGTACAATGATTAACCCAAGCAACGCGCTGGATAACAGAATGTCGAAATTTTCCGGGCAAATTCGGTAGTGCAGAACGACCCGACGAAAGATCCCGTGCTGAAATGCGTTCTGACCGAGTTGCGGCGATGCCCGCCCACCGCCAGCGCGCCGGTGCGCCCGCAGGAAGATCACACTGATGGCCATCAGCAGCCCATTCACCACGAACCCGCCGGTTGCCGACAGCAAAGGCAAAAAAAGCCCCGAAATATTCCCTGTCAACTTCGCGATGTTATGCGCCGTTGCCGCCAGCAGACTATTGTCCTGAATCGGCTGATCCGTGGCGCCGGGGATGAATGTATCTATGGCCGGGTTCGAGATCGCACTGACAATACCCGCCCCGATACAATACAAAAAAAACAGTTCGGGAACGAAGCCAAACTCAAGGTCCAAAATCCCGTAGGAGATCAGAATGGCTGCAAAAACACTGGTCGACACGACATAACTCAGCCCTACGCCTACCCTGTCTGTCAGTGCGCCCCCGAAAACGGTGAAGACCAGAAACGGCGACAGAACAAGTGCTTGATAGAACCCGATCTCAGTGGCCGTCAATTCGGCGTGAAACGCCATATACCACGTGAAAAGGACGGTCTGAAACCCTTCGCCCCAATGCCAAAAGCCGTAAGCTCGAAAAAAGTTGTTATTAAACACAGGACAGCTCCGTCAGCACTAGAAAAGGTCCAAATGGCAAGGGTCTTCATCTTTCAAATTCAGTCAGTTCATCTTATTACTGGAACAAGAAATACCCTTTCATCATAATTTTGCAATAAAAATTATGATGAACTTAGTTGTGAGAGATAGGTCTGTGAAAAAAAGAGCGACCCAGGAAATCGTTGGCCCTCGAATGCGCGAGCTTCGCAAGGCCAAGGGGCTGACACTTAAACAACTGGCAGAACTGACTAATTTATCAGTGGGGTACCTCAGCCAACTGGAACGCCAGGATGCGGACCCGTCGGTGCGCAGCCTCAATGTGATCGGCAAAGCACTGGGCGTCGGTATCAACTGGTTCTTCCCCGACCCCGAAGAAGAAGCCGACCCACAAAGTGACATCGTGGTGCGCTGTACGCGCAGGCGGGCACTTCGTTTCGATTCCGGCGTGCGCGATGAACTCCTCTGCCCATCTCTGAGCGGCCAGTTGGAAATGATCCTGACCACTTTCGCCCCCGGCGCAAGCTCGGGCGATACGCTGTATTCTCACAAAGGCGAAGAAGGTGGCTATGTCGTAGAAGGAACGCTTAAACTGACGGTAGAAGACCGGATCATGATCCTGAAATCCGGGGACTCCTTTCGTTTCGCATCAACCCGACCGCATCGCTATCACAATCCCGGCGACACTGACACAGTACTGGTTTGGGCGGTCACACCTCCGCACTACTGATCTGGACCCATCTTTCATAGACGCATATCGCTCTAGCCCGTTGCCCACCCTTCGATAATTCCGCCCTCTTCTACGTCAAACCAACGTTTGTGGAGTATGGAAGTCTGTTTACCCGGGTAGTGTTCTTTGAGAGGCGTGGCGCGACGGTATCCAGCAACACTTCAGTTTTTTCCCCAACGGACTGCTTGTATCCGGCTGCAAGTCACGTCAGAAAAACGAAAAGCATTTAAGACGAGATCAACATGGACGCGAGCAGGGTTTTATTTGCGGCGTTGCTGGGGCTGCTTGTATCTTGTTTGATTGGATATGAGGCCTTTCCGGTCGGGGATGATTTTGCCTATGGGCCACTTACCGAACACCGGATCAATCCTAAGCTCTATGTGAACGACGATCAGCTGCGGCTTTTTGAAAACCACGCCTATGTCTATGAGTGGATGTATCGGGCAGGACGCGCAACCGTTGGTGTCGAGCCCGCCTTTCGTTTAGCTTTGTGGCTTTTGGCGGTGATAACAACGGTCGCAATTTGGGCGATGCTACGGGCACTGGAGGCACCCTTGGCGATATTGCCCATGGTTCTGGGCATCAGTGTGGTCGTTCAACTTGACGGCATGGGACGCGGAGATTTCGGGGGGCTGACATCCCCATTTTTTCATCACCACAATGTGGCTCTTACGCTGGTGATCGCAGCCGTTGCCGCAGCATTTTTTCGCAAGATTTGGCTTGCTGGAATTTTATTGGGGCTGGCAGCCTATGCGCAACCAATGACGGCCTTTCACGGTGCAATCGTGATTGGCCTGGGTTCCTTGATCCGCAATCCGCTTGATGCGGTGAAGCTGGCCGTGGCTGCGGGTGTTGTGGCGTTTCCTGTAGCTGTCTGGCTGTTTGGGGCGATCCTCAATGCACCTGACTCTGACGTCATGATTGATCTGATCGCGGATGCCTATCGTTTTCGAGCGCCGGCCCATTACGACCCGCCATGGTTCGATATCATGATCGCCACGCTTTACTTGATGGCAGGTTGTGCTGGTGTAGCATTGTTGTATCGCAAGAAACCGGATTTAGCGCGTTTTGCAGCAGGGTTGTTGCTGGGATTTACGCTTCTCCATCTTGTCACACTGGTTGTCTACAAGCTTGCCATCGCTGAATGGGTTGGGTTTTTCATTCTGGATGCCAACCGCTCTACGCCGGTGCTTTTTACTGTCGGCACATCATTGGCCTTCGCAGGCATGTGGTTTGTCAAAACCGGTCGCGGGGTTTGGTTAACGGGCATTTTGTTAGCAACGATATTGCTCCTTAATATGAAACTGGCCGGGATTGTTCTTTTCGCAATCGGTGTTGCGATGATGATGGCTGGCGACGTACCAAGGACTCGGGCCGTTGTTTTATGCGGTCTTGGGGCTGCGCTCTTGATATTGTTTCCGGCCAAGCCGCGCCCACCTTACCTGCCCGAGTCGACACTTTTGGCGTTGGCGCAGATTCGAACCGAGACACCGGTTGATGCCTTATTCGTCATTCCTGTGAGCCTGATGGAATTTCGTCAATATGCACAGCGGAGTGCGTATGTGGATTTCAAGATGTTCTCGGTGGCGCAACCAGATCAAGCCTCATTAACGCGGGCGCGAATTGAAGAGGTTACGCGCCCTGCACCTGAACATCGCGCAATGCAAGGCTGGGGTGCGGCGTATCTGTGGGATGAAGAACAAAACCGTCAGGCAACTTGTGCCAATATGGCGGAAATATTGGCGACGACGGGCGCGCAGTATATTTTGCGGCGGGTGTTCCCGGACGAACCAGCGCCCGAATGCCCTGAATTGCCACGTCCGATCATGACTGAGACGTTGGCGATCTATGGATCGGTCGAGTAAGGGCGGGCAAAAACCCAGAACTTACAAAAAAAGAAGGTTGAGATCGGTACTGCAAAGGCGACAACAGCCATCGCAAGAACAAATGACGCGCCAAGTTGAACCGCGATCAATTCGGTAAGGGCTGTGGAAAGTACAAGGCCAATGGCAGACACTGTCAAAAACCGTGGTGCGTGATAACGATGTTCGAGTGATGTGCCAAATGTAATTCTGCCGTGCCCCAGATAGGAAAGACTAAAGGCCGCGAAAAATCCGATACTGTTTGCCAGCAAGGGCGTGACGGCAAAGAATTCCGCCGCAACTATTGCGACAATGACGTGCAACGTAGTTGCCAAAACGCCAATACCGGCAAAGCGCGAAATCTGCCCAATCATTGAAGGGCCGGGTCAATTGTCAGAACAGCGCAGAGCGACAGGCCGACCGGCAAGCTCAGACGACCAACAAGGTGTTTTTCAGCCGCAAAAACAGTCCGGAGTGTCGCGTTGATAGCTGGTCCGGGAAGCGTGTCTTCATCCCTTTCGATCCGAAACAATGACTTAACTGCCCGAATGGCCACGGCTAACGGAAAAAGGGCTGTGTTGAAATAGAACCCATACTCCATATGCAGTCCGGCCTTCGCAGCAACATCTGCTAGATGCGCACGGGTATAGCGGCGGAAATGGTGATGGCGTTCATCGTGGCGTGACCAAAGCCATGGGAAAGCGGGCACTGTCATCACGATACGCCCGCCTGGTGCAAGGCGGCTTGCCAAGGCACCCAAAGCGGCTTCGTCGTTTTCGATATGTTCCAACACATCGAAGAACCCAATTAGATCAAATTTTTCAGAAGCAAATGGGATCTCATCAGGCAAAGAGCCTTCGGCAACGGCGATTCCGCTTTTGGCTTCGGCCGTGCGGCGCGCCTCGGCATCAAATTCAAACGCGCGAATACGGCCGAATTCCGCCAGCATCCCAAGATTTCCGCCTGTGCCGCATCCAGCTTCGAGAATACAGGCGTCGTCCGGCAGTTTTACCAGTCTTGAGATGACGGTGGATAGAATTTCGCGACGTGCAACGAACCACCATTGCACGTCTTCCAGAGCGGCCATACGGTCAAAAACTGCACGATCCATTATCTATCGTCCTGGCCTTCGTGGACCGATCTAAGCACGTAAAGCGGTCGGTTTCGGACTTCAGCGTAAATTCGCCCGACGTATTCTCCGAGAATGCCAACCGCAAACAGGTTGAGTCCCCCAAAAAACAAGATCAGAATCAAGGTAGAAGCGTAACCTGGAACAACAACGCCAAAGATCAATGTCTGCACCAAGATGCCGCCTGCGTACAGAAACGATAGAACCGCGAGAATGGCACCTGCGTAAGTCCAAAGATGAAGCGGGGCAGTGGTTGACGAAAATATTCCGTCCAGTGCAAATTTCCAAAGCTTCCAATAAGTCCAGGCGCTTGTTCCGTTTTTGCGTTGCGGGCGCGTAAAGGTGACTTCGGCGGCATCAAAGCCTACCCAGCTGAACATCGCTTTATTAAAACGCACCCGTTCACCCATTTCGCGTACCACGTCTACGACTTGTCGATCCATCAGTCGGTAGTCGCCGACATTGTGAGGGATTTGGTGATCCGCCATTGCGTTAAAGAGGCTGTAAAACCCGTCTGCCGTCTTACGTTTGAGCCAGGTGTCGCTGTCTCGGCGGATACGTTTCGCATTGACCACTTTTGCGCCCTTATCCCAATGATCAAGCATCTGCGGAATAAGCTCGGGCGGATCCTGAAGGTCGACATCCATTGGTATGCAAGCGTCACCCCGAGAGTGTTCAAGTCCCGCTGAAATAGCCGCTTCTTTGCCGAAGTTTCGCGAAAGATTCACAAGGCTGATGCGGCGGTTGTTCTGCATTCTACTGCGAATGGCAAACTCTGTTGCGTCGCGGCTGCCGTCATTGACGAAAACCACCTCGTAGGTGTGTTCGGGATCAAGCGAGGCGAATACTTCTTCAATTTTGTCAAGAAAAGGCCCGATGGCTTCTTGTTCATTGAAAACCGGAACCACAAGCGAAACCAGTTTGGCTTTACTGGATCGGGAGGCACTTTGCGCCTCTCCTACAGCCTGCAACTTTTGTCTGTTCGCAACCATTTCTGCTCCTGAGGATGCCGGTCGTTATCCCGAATAGAATGGGCAAAATGTATCGACGCAATCAGGCAAAAATTAGGCATTTTACAGGGAAAACTGGGCTTGCCTGGTTGGCTATTCTTCGAGATGTTGTGCGGCTTTGTCGCCCTTGAAGCAGCAACCGTAGATGACAACGCCCTGAGCGAAATCGATATCTTTCTGGATGAACGGTGCTTTAGAAGGTCTAGTCGGACTCGCCGCTCGAAACAGTAGATGCCGTTCATGTTGAACAAAAAGGGATCGAATTGTCATACGCCCGCACAGTTTTCATAATAAACTGAGGGTAATCAAAGAGTTCGTATGAGAACGTGGTGCCGGAGGCGGAACCACGTTCTCTAATTTTCCCTATAAATATCAGGCTATTAAACTTGAATCCCAGCGAGGACGAGCGGTAAACCGTCCATAGAACATGCCATAGGATTCGGTAATTTGAGCAGAAACATACATAGACTGAGAGATAGTGAATTAAGGGCTGCTCTTGGCAAATCCAAAACACTCCATGATGGAGGAGGTCTGTACTTTCAATCGACCGAAGGCGGTGCAGCATCGTTCCACTATCGATATCAAATTGGAAAGCGCACGACCAAAATGGGCCTCGGGCCGTATCCTTCGATCTCGCTTGCTGACGCAAGGGAGAGTCACAAGCATTTCCAGCGACTAAAGGCGCTGGGCCAAGACCCGCTGAAGGTTCGCGATGTAGAGCGCGCGACAGCGCGACGATGCAGCCTACTGCTGGGCGGATGGCACAGAACTGAGCCCGCGGTTGCAACGGGAGCACCTGAGCTGTCAAAGACGACCATCGCAAATCCGGGGCGAGACAATCCGCGCATAACCGGCCCTATTGGCGGTAGAACACCGTGGCTCATTGCGACTTCTGCGAAAGCTTCAAGCCATTCTGGCGGAGAGTCTCGATCAATCACACGTACGGTCAAATCCTCGGGCAACGCCCGTGTGGCAATTATTTTCCGAGCAATGTCAACACAGTTCAGCCCGCCAAGATAACAAGCTATTGTGTCGGTTTTTAATCCCTGACTTTCAATGACTTCTCGCGTCTTTGCCACCTCCTGACGCGGTATGCTTTCTATCGCCGTGATGCCGAGTATTCGAGCCATTGCAACGGCATCATCCAAAGCCCCGCTGTACTCGTTGGCAATTTGAATACCGCGCCCATGGCTACAAAATCGAGGGTCATCACCCAATAGCTGGATAAGATGCTCACCCATGGTCGACATGCGTCGCTGTGCATCACTTCCAAATACTTCCATAGGTTATCCTTTGGGCCGCCGCAAAATGGTTCGACGATGATCGTTTGATATGAGTTGCGTCGTCAAGCGCACGTCAGACGCGAGACCGCGACGAAAAGAGAGTTATTGGTCTAGGGTGAATGTCAACTATGTCCGCAGTGCGG
>NZ_CYUD01000014.1 GCF_001458295.1 Ruegeria denitrificans | reverse complement strand
GTAATTCGCCTAGGCGAATAGCTGCGGAAAGGGCGCCCCTAGGGGCGCCCTTTTTGTTTGAAATCCATACTCCCGAGACACACTCAAAAGAGCTGTGTCGAAAACCTTCGAGTAACCGGCAGGCCGGACTTCAGCCCGGCACATCGATGAGACTAGGAAGGCCGCTTCAAACAAGGGTGGCCCCACGTTTGTGGATTTCCCCGCGCGGCTGTATCTGATTGCTTCGACGGTTATCAGGCGTGATAGTATGCTTCATGGCCAGCGCCCTTGATCCGCTATAAAGAGTTTGTTTGGGGCGCACTTTGAAAGAAATCAGCGGCTTATGGAAAACTATCTTCTTCTTTCGTTTATTCTGCTTGGGTCAGGCATCGCCATTGTTCCCATCGCCGTATGGCTTGGGCTCGGGTCGGTCTTAGGATTCCTGATTGCAGGGATGCTGCTTGGTCCTGCCCTGATCGCGCTGAATGTCGATGTCGATAACATGGAGCAGTTTGCAGAATTTGGCGTTGTCATGATGTTGTTTCTAATTGGATTGGAATTGGCGCCAAAGAAACTTTGGGATTTGCGGCGCAGGCTATTGGGATTAGGCGGGCTGCAACTGATTTGTACGGCCTTAGCGATTATGGGACTGGCGATGGCGCTTGGCCAACAATGGCAGCAGGCGCTGACTATCGGACTGATTTTTTCACTATCATCCACGGCAATCGTGCTTCAAACACTGCATGAAAAAGGTCTGCTAATGGGCAGTGGCGGGCAAGCGAGCTTTTCGGTCTTGTTGATGCAGGATATTGCTGTGATCCCAATACTCGCGCTGCTGTCGCTGTTGGCGGTGCCCGATCTTGCTGCAACGGGTGCCGGAGTCATCAGCCACGGCCCTGCGACAAGCTTGGGTTTTTCACTGAACCTCGTTCAGACCCTCCCTGAATGGCTGAGAGCAATAGTCACACTCGGGTCGATTGTATTGGTCATCGTCGCTGGATCATACCTGACCGGTCCGATCTTTCGATATGTTGAATCTGCGCACCTGCCGGAATTGCTTACGGCTATGGCCCTTACCATCGTTGTCGGCGTTGCGGTCCTGATGATGGTTGTCGGACTGACCCCCGCACTCGGGGCGTTTATAGCCGGTGTCGTGCTCGCCAACAGTGAATATCGACATGACCTCGAGAAGGAGATCACGCCCTTCAAAGGGCTGTTTCTTGGTCTTTTCTTTGTCAGCGTCGGAGCCTCGGTAAACTTCAAACTGATGATTGATCACTTGGGTTTGGTGGTTGCGCTTACGCTCGGCGTGATGATCATAAAGGCAGTGATTTTGCTGTTCCTCGGTCGATTGTTTGGCGTCAAAGGTGAGAACAATTGGCTGTTTGCGCTGGGGATGGCGCAAGCCGGAGAATTCGGCTTCGTTCTGCTATCCTTTTCTGTTGCAACTCACGCGCTGAGCGCGGATTTGGCGAATATGTTGATCATTGTCGTCGCGTTGTCCATGGTGCTGACGCCGTTGTTCTTTTTGTTCTATGACAAGGTTGTTGCACCCAGATACGCAGCCTTACATCCTCGGGAAATCTAGAAGTCATCCAGAGTAGGTGCATTCCATACACGCTTGAAGCTTTGCAGGCTAACTCGGCGCCGAGCGTTGGCTGCCCTTGACGTTCTAAAAGCAAGAAAACCCCTTGCCAAACCCCACCAACCCCACTATCACGCGCGAGTTCTCTACAAGAACATCAAGGCGGGGTGATTCCCGCCTTTTGGGTTCGATGAGGGTTGGCGATGCGCGCTTGTCCTCCTCTCAACCTCAACGCCTGATAAAAGGCTGTTATTATGCAAAGCCAAAATATCCGTATTCGGCTGAAGGCATTTGACTATCGCGTTCTGGATGCCAGCACGCAAGAGATCGTCAACACTGCCAAGCGGACCGGCGCGAACGTGCGCGGCCCGATCCCGCTGCCGAACAAGATTGAGAAGTTCACGGTTCTCCGTGGCCCTCACGTTGACAAGAAATCCCGCGACCAGTTCGAGATCCGTACGCACAAGCGTCTGCTCGACATCGTTGATCCGACCCCCCAGACCGTTGACGCGCTGATGAAGCTCGACCTCGCTGCTGGTGTGGACGTCGAGATCAAGCTGCAGTCGTAAGATCGGAGGGTATAGATTATGCGCTCTGGTATTATCGCAAAAAAAGTAGGCATGACCCGCCTGTTCATGGAAGACGGCAAGCAGATCCCTGTGACCGTTCTTCACCTGGACAACCTGCAGGTCGTTGCACAGCGTACTGCTGACAAAGACGGCTATACCGCCGTTCAGCTGGGTGCTGGTGCTGCCAAGGCAAAACGCACCTCGAAAGCCATGCGCGGTCACTATGCCGCTGCAAAGGTTGAGCCCAAGCGTAAGCTGGCCGAGTTCCGCGTCTCCGAAGATGGCCTGATTGATGTGGGCGCCGAGATTTCGGCAGAACACTTCCTGGAAGGTCAGAAGGTTGACGTTTCGGGCACCTCGATCGGTAAAGGCTTTGCCGGTGCAATGAAGCGTTGGAACTTTGGTGGTCTGCGCGCCTCGCACGGTGTTTCGATCAGCCACCGTTCGCACGGTTCGACCGGTCAGTGTCAGGACCCGGGCAAGGTGTTCAAAGGCAAAAAGATGGCCGGTCACATGGGTGCTGCCCGTGTCACCACCCAGAACCTGGAAGTCGTCAAAACCGACGCCGACCGGAACCTGGTCTTCATCAAAGGTGCCGTTCCCGGACCAAAATCGGGCTGGGTCACCGTCAAGGACGCCGTCAAGAAGAAAGCACCGGAAGGCCTGCCTTTCCCGGCTGCTGTGAAATCGGCTGCAACCGAAGCACCTGCGGAAGAAGCACCCGCGGAAGGTGGTGAAGCATGAAACTTGATGTAATCAAACTGGACGGCGGCAAAGCCGGCAACATCGAGCTGGATGCAGACCTGTTCGGCCTCGAGCCGCGCGCGGACATCCTGCACCGTGTGGTCCGTTGGCAGCGCAACAACGCGCAGGCCGGCACCCACAAGGTCAAGACCCGCTCGGAAACCAGCTACTCGACCAAAAAGATCTATCGCCAGAAGGGCACCGGTGGCGCACGCCATGGTGACCGTAACGCGCCGATCTTCCGTGGTGGTGGTATCTACAAAGGTCCGGTCGTGCGTTCGCATGGTCATGATCTGCCGAAGAAGTTCCGCAAGCTTGGCCTGCGCCACGCTCTGTCGGCCAAAGCCAAGGCTGGTGAACTGGTTGTGATCGAGAACGCCGAAGCCGAAGGCAAGACTGCCGCTCTGGCCAAACAGGTTGCAAACCTGGGCTGGAAACGCGCTCTGGTCATCGACGGCGCGACCGTGAACGAAGGGTTCCTGAAAGCGTCAAAGAACATCGAAGGCCTGGATATCCTGCCGTCGATGGGCGCAAACGTCTATGACATCCTCAAGCGTGACACCCTGGTGCTCACCAAAGCGGCTGTCGAAGCACTGGAGGCTCGTCTGAAATGAGCGCGAAGGCAGAACACTACGACGTGATCCGCAAGCCGATCATCACCGAAAAGTCGACCATGGCGTCTGAGAATGGCGCGATTGTCTTTGAAGTGGCGATCGACAGTAACAAGCCGCAGATCAAAGAAGCGGTTGAATCGCTGTTCGGTGTCAAGGTGAAGGCGGTGAACACCACCATCACCAAAGGCAAAGTCAAGCGGTTCCGCGGCCAGCTGGGCCGTCGGAAAGACGTCAAAAAAGCATACGTGACCCTGGAAGAGGGTAACACCATCGACGTAAGCACCGGTCTCTGATCGGATACGTCTTTGGGCAAACGAATAAGACCCCCGCGAGAGCGGGGGTTTTTCTTTAAGCGGTGACACCAAATGTTGAACGTCAAAAATGGCGTTTTGACCAGAAAGCGATTGCTATGCCGGTGTGGTCGTCTATTCGGCTTCATAGAAAAGAACATGGCAGGCGCATGACCGAACTCTCTCACTCGACCCCGAATAAGCCAGAAGTGACTGCTGCGCGTGATTGGGTTTCGACGCTTGCAAAATACCGGGAACCGAACCAGTTGCGCAGTTGGTTCGAGCTTGGGGTCAGCATTGTTCCTTTCGTTGCATTGTGGGCGGCGTCCTGGATGTTATTGTCGGTCAGCTATTGGCTGGCTTTTGCGGTATCGGTCCTCAATGCGGCTTTCCTGCTGCGCCTGTTTGCCATTCAACATGACTGTGGGCATGGCGCCTTTTTTCAGAACCGGGCTGTCAGTGACTGGGTCGGGCGCATGATCGGCGTTCTGACCCTGACACCCTATGATGTCTGGCGCCGCACGCATTCCACGCATCACAACTCATCCGGCAACCTGAATAAACGCGGGATGGGTGATATTCATACGCTGACGGTGGCGGAATACCGTGCCCTGACCCCAATGAATCGCTTTTGGTATCGAGTGTATCGCCATCCCATCACCCTGTTTGGCTTTGGCCCCGGATATTTGTTCCTGTTTCAGAACCGCCTGCCACTTGGCCTTACAGGCAGCCTGAAATTCTGGATTAGCGCGATGGCCACCAACGTTGCCATTCTGATCGCCTTGTCGGTCATCTATTACTTTGGTGGCGTGATGCCGATGCTTCTGATATTCCTGCCTTCTACTCTGATTGCTGCGACGGCCGGAGTTTGGTTGTTCTATGTGCAGCACCAATTCGAAGACACGCATTGGAATTCTGATGAGGAGTGGCAACTGCACGAGGCCGCGTTGCACGGAAGTTCGCATTATATCCTGCCTTCCGTGTTGCAGTGGTTCAGTGCCAATATCGGTATCCACCATGTTCACCACCTGTACAGCCGCATTCCTTTCTATCGCCTGACTGAGGTGTTGCGGGATCATGATGAATTAGCAAACAGCAACCGGATGACCATCCGCCAAAGCATTGCCAGCGCGCGGCTGCATCTATGGGACGAACGGCACCGTCGGCTTATGTCCTTCGCCGAAGTGCGTGCCCTTTACGGGTAATAGCCGGGTTAACGGCCTTGGCTCCGCCAGACCGCGTTTACCCTGTTCTTTGTCGCTGCACCCCTCGGTGATTCCGCTTGATGGCGCGCTGTCTCGATAAACGCTTTCCATCCGTCAGCGTTGCTAAAGGCGAGCATCTTTTCGTGCAGTAACGGGCCGTAAATTTCCCACATACGTTTTCGAAGGTCTTTTCCCTTCTCCGTTATCTGCAGGATTTTGCCACGCCGGTCGCTGTCCAACCCGACAATTTCGATCAAACCCTCAGTCGCCAAACGTTTGGTCAAATGGGACAGGTTCGACTGCTCGAAAATTACATCTTGGGTCAGCTCATAAGGGCGCAGTCGTCCTCCGTGCCGCTCAAGGGACCATAGCAGATCGTACCATTTCAGGGGTGGCAGGTCCGCGTCCTTCAGGGCGGTACTGATTTCCGATTGGATAAGCCGGGTTGTCCGGTTCATGGCGACCCAGATGTCCGTTTCCTGCGGTGTTGGCAGATCGTTGTTCACAACTTTGTGTTCGTCAGAAATCTGATTGCTGTTCCCCATAATTCCGATTAGATGAAAATTCATCTAATAACCAGCCCCTTTACGGATGAAAGGATTACCCCCATGACCTTCAAATCTTTGATCGCCGCAGTTGCCGTGACCGTCGCCGTTACCCCGGCCTTTGCGCAGACTTACAAAACCGATCAGGGCCATACCGAGGTTCGTTTTGGCTGGAGCCACGCAGGTGTATCCAACCAACATGGTGAATTCACCACGGCCGAAGGCGTGCTGGACCTGAACGCCGATGATGTCGAGGCCTCGACCCTGAACGTGACGATTGACGCCAACAGCCTGTCTTCGGGCTTTGGTCCTCTGGACGATCACCTGAAATCGGCGGATTTCTTTGAGGTCGAAACCTACCCCGAGATCACCTTTGTCAGCACCGGGATTGAGCGGACCGGAGACACCACGGCGGATGTGACCGGTGACCTGACCATCCACGGCGTGACAAAGCCCGTGACTCTGAAAGCCACGCTGACCCATCAGGGCGAGCACCCGCTGGGTAGCGCCATCGAATACTATGCAGGCGACTGGGTGGCCTTCACGGCAGAAGGCGAGATCGACCACATGGAATTCGGTGTAGGCCCGTTCTCAACTGGGCCGATCACCATCATGATTGCGACCGAGATGAAGGCGGACGGGTAAGCCTCGGCTAACTAAGTTGTAAGAATGCGATGAAGACCCCCGCCGCAAGCGGGGGTTTTCTTTTGACGCCACGACAAGCCGTGCCAGCGACTGCCCATGGGAGGGCGCCGCAACGCCTGATCAGTACGCTTTATGGTGCCAATCCATCCGAATTCCTAGCGAGGCGCAAACGTCCCCAAAGCGCCAGCCCGCCGGGACGGGCAGTCGCTGGCGCGGCGGCCTTCGGCCTTGTCCCGCGCTTGGACAGAGAGAGCAAAACCAAAAAACTCTTGGGAAGGATGCAGCATAACAAAGTTTCGCCCTATTCCCGTTTTAGCTGAGCTGTATGAAAAAATTTCTAATGTGTTTTCTGCTTATGGTGGGCTGTTCGAGCGTTTCAACAGTTAACCCGGTTTCGCTAACACCAAATACAGCAGAGGAGCGTGACAATTACTTCCAGACTTTTCAGGCTGCGAAATATTGGTCACAAGGTGTCCTCGTTTCTATTGGGACAAAGGAGCCAAGTAATCTTGCCCACACTGCTCAGAACTCCGGGCGACCCTTCAGTTTTGTTGCCACCGTTCGGGCTCTTGATGTCAACGCGAATTGGTATCCGAAAAACCCGGTAAAGCTTTCCGACCCTCGGCCAGAATTGTCCAAGAAGATTGCGGAAGACAAAGCTAGCAATGCAGACGTACTTAACTACGCAGTTGCGGTTGCGCAGATGACGTTTTGCCGTGGTGGATCCGTTACAAAGAATACGACTGCGGGTTTTTCCTATTCCAGTCCAGAAGCGATTGCTGCTGTTTTGTCTGCGAACAATGGTGCGCTTGGTCCCGATGCTGTAATCCCAAACAACGCAAAGCAGTCACCTCTTCCTGTAGTCGAAAGGCGCCGTGAAGGAATTTACTCTGTCCGTCTTAGGTGTTCGCGTTGGAGAATGTGAAATTGCCACGGTTGACAATCTTAGCAATGTTTCTGCTTTCAGCCTGTAGCAGTGGTTCTTCAAAGATAGACAGCGAATCCGACCTGGCGCGTTACCCAAGATCAGTTTTTGAAGAGCAGGGGCTGCACTCTCGGTACTCAAATGCTACTTCGCTTGACTATACCACCAAGCACGGCACGCAGGTTGAATATACATCAAGCGATGGGCGCGCGTTTCTATGGTATCCAGGCAATTCACGGCTCGTTATTGGGAGGTGGCGTACCGAGACAGACAAGCATGGCAGTGGGCGCATCTGTTTTAAGTACCCAAGTAGTTCGTATAACCCGGTAACTCAGACCTATGGCGGCAGTTGGAGCTGCGTGAGGGCTGCAGACTATATTTGGGGAGAAGAGGAATACGCCCGCGGCGACCCACTGAATCTATCGTCTAGAAACATGCCATTTGTCATGCCGCGGGAGAAAAAGCTGACGTTCTCGAAGATTGGAAAGATCGCCGGTGTCGGTATTAATCCAAGTCTATAGTACCTCCATTGGTCAGAGTGGGGTCGTTTGGCCCCGATCAGGTCAGCCAGAGTTGGCGGCATTCGTGCTAAGGGGTCTTCGTAGAGACGTAGCGACTACCAAATAACTTAACGCCGGGTGTGCCTCTTGGTGCTGGCTTCAAAGCGGAAAATCGCAGGCCCCCCACTAGACACCCCCATCCAACACTGCTAAACGCACCCAATCTTGCGGCCTCGGATTCGTTCCGGGGCCTCTGATATTTGTAACCGGGGACCTTCGGGGCCCTATACCCTTGGCACCTACGGGGGCCTATCACATAGCGGGGAACTTCCCTGCACTTGCTAAACGGAAGACAGAAAGCATGGCACTCAAGTCGTACAAGCCGACGACGCCGGGCCAGCGCGGGCTGGTGCTGATCGACCGTTCGGAGCTTTGGAAAGGACGTCCGGTCAAGTCTCTCACTGAGGGTTTGACCAAATCGGGCGGCCGGAACAACACCGGACGGATCACTTCACGCCGCCGCGGCGGTGGCGCAAAGCGTCTCTACCGGATCGTTGACTTCAAACGGAATAAATTTGATGTCGCGGCAACCGTCGAACGGATCGAATATGACCCGAACCGGACCGCATTCATCGCACTGGTAAAATACGAAGACGGTGAGCAGGCATATATCCTGGCTCCGCAGCGTCTGGCTGTTGGTGACAAAGTCGTGGCATCCGCCAAGGCCGACATCAAGCCGGGCAATGCAATGCCGTTCTCGGGCATGCCCATCGGTACCATCGTCCACAACATCGAGATGAAGCCTGGCAAAGGCGGTCAGATCGCACGTGCGGCCGGTACTTATGCTCAGTTCGTTGGTCGCGATGGCGGCTACGCTCAGATCCGTCTGAGCTCGGGTGAGCTTCGCATGGTCCGTCAGGAATGCATGGCCACCGTCGGTGCCGTGTCCAACCCCGACAACTCGAACCAGAACCTCGGTAAAGCCGGTCGTATGCGCCACAAGGGCGTTCGTCCGTCGGTTCGTGGTGTTGCAATGAACCCGATCGATCACCCGCACGGTGGTGGTGAAGGTCGTACCTCGGGTGGCCGTACACCGGTTACGCCGTGGGGTAAGGACACCAAGGGTAAGCGTACCCGCAACAAGAACAAAGCGTCCCAGAAGCTGATCATCCGCTCGCGGCACGCCAAGAAGAAGGGACGTTAATCTATGTCTCGCTCTGTTTGGAAGGGTCCTTTCGTCGATGCTTACGTGCTGAAAAAAGCCGAAGCAGCGCGCGAGTCGGGCCGCAACGAAGTCATCAAAATCTGGTCGCGTCGTTCCACCATTCTGCCCCAGTTCGTGGGTCTGACCTTTGGTGTGTACAACGGCCAGAAGCATATCCCCGTAAACGTCTCGGAAGACATGATCGGTCAGAAGTTCGGTGAATACTCGCCAACTCGTACCTATTACGGTCACGCCGCTGACAAAAAAGCGAAGCGGAAGTAAGTCATGGGCAAGGAAAAGAACCCCCGCCGCGTGGCTGAAAACGAAGCAATGGCGAAAACGCGCATGCTTCGCACAAGCCCGCAGAAACTGAACCTGGTTGCGCAAATGATCCGCGGCAAGAAAGTTGAGAAGGCTCTGACCGACCTGACTTTCTCGAACAAGCGTGTCGCGCAGGACGTTAAGAAGTGCCTGCAGTCCGCAATTGCGAATGCCGAAAACAACCACAATCTGGACGTTGACGAACTGATCGTCGCCGAAGCTTGGGTTGGCAAGAATCTGGTCATGAAGCGCGGTCGTCCGCGTGCCCGTGGCCGTTTCGGCAAGATCATGAAGCCGTTCTCGGAGATCACCATCAAGGTGCGTCAAGTTGAGGAGCAAGCCTAATGGGTCATAAAGTAAATCCGATCGGCATGCGCCTGCAGGTCAACCGCACCTGGGACAGCCGCTGGTACGCCGACACCAAGGACTACGGTGATCTTCTGTTGGAAGACCTCAAGATCCGTGAGTTCATCAACAAAGAGTGCAAGCAGGCCGGTGTTGCCCGTGTGATCATCGAACGTCCGCACAAGAAGTGCCGCGTTACGATCCACACAGCACGTCCCGGTGTCATCATCGGCAAGAAAGGTGCAGACATCGAAGTTCTGCGCAAAAAGCTTGCTCGTATGACCGACAGCGAACTGCACCTGAACATCGTCGAAGTGCGCAAGCCCGAGCTTGACGCGCAGCTGGTTGCCGAGTCCATCGCTCAGCAGCTGGAGCGCCGCGTCTCGTTCCGCCGCGCGATGAAGCGCTCGGTTCAGAATGCCATGCGTATGGGCGCCCTGGGTATCCGGGTGAACGTCGCTGGTCGTCTGGGCGGCGCCGAAATCGCACGGACCGAGTGGTACCGCGAAGGCCGCGTGCCTCTGCACACCCTGCGTGCCGACATCGATTACGCACATGCCGAAGCGATGACTCCTTACGGGATCATCGGGATCAAGGTCTGGATCTTCAAAGGTGAGATCATGGAGCACGATCCGCAGGCACGTGACCGTAAAGCACAGGAACTCCAGGACGGCCCTGCACCTCGTGGTGCTGGTGGCGGTCGTCGCTAAGGAGGGAAAGATATGCTTCAACCAAAGCGTACTAAATTCCGCAAGATGCACAAAGGCCGGATCAAGGGCCTCGCCAAAGGCGGCTCTGATCTGAACTTTGGCACCTACGGCCTGAAAGCTCTTGAGCCTGAGCGTGTAACCGCACGCCAGATCGAAGCTGCACGTCGTGCCATGACGCGTCACATGAAGCGTCAGGGTCGTGTCTGGATCCGCATCTTCCCCGACACTCCGGTCACGGCTAAGCCGATCGAAGTTCGTATGGGTAAAGGTAAAGGATCGGTCGACCGCTGGGCATGCAAAGTCAAGCCTGGCCGCGTGATGTTCGAGATCGACGGCGTCAATGATGACATCGCCCGCGAGGCCCTGCGCCTGGCCGCGATGAAGCTGCCGATCAAGACCCGCGTCGTGGTTCGCGAAGACTGGTAAGCGATTGGGGGTGACCCCGCTCGTGACAAGATTAACCCCCGTCGGGAAACCGGCGGGGGTTTTTCTTTGGCTCTGATTCTTGGGATCCTGCCCGTCGCGAAAAAAGTCGACGTCTAACCGAAGGGCTCATAGGCTACTCCTGAGGAATTGGGGGTGTTCTATGCTACAACCGCGCAAAAAGATGTTCATCAAGGAAGTCATAACTACGGACCAATTGGGCCAGCCATGTGATCCGGTCAGCCGTGTTGCGGCCTTGGCGGTAATACGGAACCCTTTGGCCGGAAAATTTTCAGAGGACTTGTCAGAACTGTTTGAAATAGGAGGCGAGTTAGGTCCCAATCTCGCAACGGAGGCGATTTCTCATTTGGACGGTGCGCCGATTTCATACGGTAAGGCGGCGATTGTGGGTATGAATGGCGATCTTGAGCAGGGCGGGGCAGTCATTCACCCGAAACTTGGTGCTCCGATGCGGGCTGCTGCGGACGGAGGAGAGGCTGTAATCCCTTCAAACGCGAAACTCGGAGCGCCCGGTTGCACAATCGACCTGCCGCTGGGGCACAAGGACAACCCATGGTCCTTCGACCACTTTGACACCATGACACTGAGTGTTGCCGATGCTCCGAAACCGGATGAGATCGTTCTGTGCCTTGCCTATGCCGATGGAGGCCGGCCGATCCCGCGTTGTGGAAAGGGACCTGTCAAAACCTGAGTCCATCAAGGGCTGGCATAGGGTCTGAGCTTGAGCTATGCCCGGCCTATGGCACAGATTGATTCACTCTTCGTTACCCGTCTTTATCGCGCAGCTTTGTCTGAGTTTGATCCCAAGATCGACACGGAAGAGCTGGAAAACTCCTGCTTGGTCATCGCCGATGATGATGAGGCCGGGCAGGGTTGGTGTGAAGAAAACGGCTATCCTGGATACACCAGCTATGCGTCGCTGACCGATCTGCCCTGGCGCTTTCCAATCTTCGCTGATCTGGTCAAAGCGCTGGATGCCCATGTCCAGGCCTTTGCCAGTGATCTGGAGTTCGACCTTGGTGAGCGCGATCTCGTACTTGAAGATATCTGGATCAACGTTCTGCCCGAAGGTGGCACCCACAGCGGCCACATTCACCCGCATTCCGTTATCAGCGGCACTACCTATGTGGCGATGCCGGATGGTGCCAGTTCGCTGAAACTGGAGGACCCGCGTCTTGGCCTGATGATGGCCGCCCCCGCACGGCGCAAAGATGCCCGCCGTGAATTGCAAAGCTTCATCTACACCGACCCCAAAGTCGGAGAGGTCCTGCTGTGGGAAAGCTGGCTGCGCCACGAGGTGACGATGAACATGGCCGAGGACGAACGGATCGGTATCAGCTTTAACTATAAGTGGGAGTGAGCCCCGGTCCGCGCAGCGGCAATCGCTCCGGCGGAGCTATTGAGGGGCGAAAGGGCGGTGCCCCAATAAATCACGATTCAACTCGAGTTGTCGAAAAGCCTTGCAATTTGTGCCGTCATGAACCATGTGAAGCACGCTTACGGTTTTCTTTTTCGACCACTGTCTCCCGAATCTTCGGCGTTCAGTCTCTCGATCCAGACCGACATCGCCGCGCTGTCGCAATTCCGCGGACAGCAATTTTTAAGGAGACTACGGATATGGCCAATGGCACCGTAAAATGGTTCAACGCAACTAAAGGTTTTGGCTTCATCGCACCGGAGACCGGTGGCAAAGACGTGTTTGTACACATCTCTGCTGTCGAGCGCTCGGGTCTGACCGGCCTGGCCGACGACCAGAAAGTAACATTCGACATCGAGCCCGGCCGTGACGGTCGCGAGTCGGCTGTGAACATCGCTCTGGCGTAAGTCACTCAGACTTAGACAGTTGAAGACGCGGTCTCGTGCAAACGAGGCCGCGTTTTGCGTTTCCAACCAAAATACAAAAAATTCTGGAAAGTGTTACGAAACTTCTCCGGATGAATTCGTCAAACTCAATGTGAGAAAACCTGAAGCCAACTCATATACAATCCTGTATGTTCCATGGATCACAGAGGTATCCAGTATGAAAGAAACTGAACGGGTGGTTCGCCAATTCCATGAAAGTTGGGGGATGCGGGATCCTGATCGCGGGGCCGAGGTGATTGCCGAAGATTGTCAGTTCGAAGATGTTGCTCGTGAGGAAAAGCAACTTGGCAAGCTGGCCTATAAAGAGGATTACGAGCGTTGGCGAAAGGCATTCCCGGATGGAGAATGCATCGTGGATAATGTGATCGTCAGCGAGTGCGGTGAATGGGCGATCGTAGAGTTCCACAATACTGGAACCCACACTGGTGTTCTGCATTCAAGCCTCGGTGATTTCGAACCAACCGGAAAGCGATACGAAGTGCGCTATTGCTCAGTAATGCGGGTAATAGGTGGCATGGTTGTTGAAGGACGAGACTATTATGACAGCGCCACTATCGTACGACATCTAGGCTTGGTGAAGTAAGCAGCGACTAGCCCGTTAGTGTAGTCAGAGGATTCCTAAACTTTCCCTTGCTACCTACCCGCTAACCCCCTATAGAGCGGCATCTTGCGTTCCCCCGGCTGAGTCGGGGGATTCGTATGTCTATCATTCATCCACCAGGTCAAAGGTGACCCTGACACGGGGCCTTCTGGTGTTTTGAGCAAAGGAAAAAGGCGATGAACGCCCAAGAACTGCGTGACAAGACCCCGGACCAGCTCCGCGAGGAACTGGCCAACCTGAAGAAAGAAAGCTTTAACCTGCGCTTTCAACAGGCAACCGGTCAGCTGGAAAGCACCGCCGGCATCAAAGCGGCCCGCCGCAATGCTGCCCGCGTGAAAACCATTCTGAACGAAAAGGCCGCTGTAGCGGCATCGGAGGAGTAATCCTATGCCCAAGCGTATCCTGTCCGGCACCGTAACCAGCGATGCCAACGCACAGACCGTAACCGTTTCCGTCGAGCGTCGCTTTACGCATCCGGTTCTGAAGAAAACCATCCGTAAGTCTAAGAAATACCGGGCTCACGATGAAAAGAACGCCTTCAAGGTCGGCGACTCTGTACGCATCATAGAATGCGCGCCGAAATCGAAGACGAAACGTTGGGAAGTTCTGGAAGCGTAAACTTTCAGGATTTTTCCATTTGTCGAAACCCTGGGGGATCTAACCAGACCAGCCCCCACAGGTCGGGAGAAACCACATGATCCAGATGCAGACCAATCTGGATGTCGCTGACAACTCCGGCGCACGCCGAGTTCAGTGCATCAAGGTCCTGGGTGGTTCCAAGCGTAAATACGCCTCCGTCGGCGACATCATTGTCGTCTCGGTGAAGGAAGCCATCCCACGCGGCCGCGTAAAGAAAGGTGACGTCCGCAAGGCCGTCGTCGTACGCACCGCCAAGGAAGTCCGTCGCGAAGACGGCACCGCGATCCGTTTCGATCGCAACGCCGCCGTCATCCTGAACAACAACAACGAGCCCGTAGGTACACGTATCTTTGGCCCGGTTGTTCGTGAACTGCGTGGCAAGAACTTCATGAAAATCATCTCGCTCGCTCCGGAGGTGCTGTAATCATGGCTGCTAAACTCCGCAAAGGCGACAAGGTCGTCGTGCTGGCCGGCAAGGACAAGGGCAAAGAGGGAACGATTACCTCGGTTGACCCGAAAGCCGGTAAAGCTGTTGTCGACGGCATCAACATCGCCATCCGCCACACCCGCCAGACCCAGAACAGCCAAGGCGGCCGTTTGCCCCAGGCAAACCCGATCGAGCTGTCGAACCTGGCTCTGCTGGACGCAAACGGCAAAGCAACCCGCGTTGGCTTCCGCATGGAAGGTGACAAGAAGGTCCGCTTCGCCAAGACCACAGGGGACGTGATTGATGCTTGATAACGCAACCTACACCCCGCGTCTGAAAGCTCAGTACGCTGAAACCATCCGTGCCGCTCTGAGAGAAGAGTTCGGCTACAAGAACGACATGCAGCTGCCCAAGCTGGAAAAAATCGTTCTGAACATCGGCTGTGGTGCTGAGGCAGTTAAAGATTCCAAGAAAGCCAAGGCGGCCGTCGAGGATCTGACTGCGATTGCCGGTCAACAGGCCGTTGCAACTAAGGCGAAAAAGTCGATCGCGGGTTTCCGCGTCCGTGAAGACATGCCGCTGGGTGCGAAAGTGACCCTGCGCGGTGACCGGATGTACGAATTCCTGGATCGTCTGATCACCATCGCGATGCCGCGCGTTCGTGACTTCCGCGGTGTTAAGCCGTCTTTCGATGGTCAGGGCAACTTTGCCATGGGCATGAAAGAGCACATCGTGTTCCCCGAAATCGATTTCGACAAGGTCGACGAAGTCTGGGGCATGGACATCGTAATTGCCACCACAGCGAAAACCGACGCTGAAGCAAAGGCACTGTTGAAAGCATTCAACATGCCCTTCAACGCATAAGCGCCGTAAGGATAGAGACATGGCTAAAAAAGCAATGATCGAACGCGAAAAGAAGCGCGAACGCCTGGTGGCCAAATATGCCGCAAAGCGTGCCGAGCTGAAAGAAATCGCGAATGACGAGAGCAAGCCGATGGAAGAGCGTTTCAAAGCGCGTCTGAAACTGGCGAAACTGCCGCGCAACAGCTCGGCTACCCGTCTTCACAACCGCTGTCAGCTGACCGGTCGTCCCCACGCTTACTACCGTAAGCTGAAGGTCAGCCGTATCGCGCTGCGCGAGCTGGGTTCTGCTGGTCAGATCCCCGGCATGGTGAAATCGAGCTGGTAAGGGAGAGAATGATATGAACGATCCTATCGGCGATATGCTCACCCGTATCCGCAACGCACAAATGCGTGGCAAGTCCACCGTTTCCACCCCGGCTTCCAAGCTGCGCGGTTGGGTTCTGGACGTGCTGGCGGACGAAGGTTACATCCGTGGCTACGAAGCGACGACCGGTGAAAACGGTCATCCGGCCATCGAAATCAGCCTGAAATACTACGAAGGCACCCCTGTTATTCGCGAACTGAAGCGGGTCTCGAAGCCCGGTCGCCGCGTGTACATGGGCGTCAATGACATCCCGCAGGTCCGTCAGGGTCTGGGTGTGTCGATTGTCAGCACTCCGAAAGGTGTGATGTCGGACCAGAATGCTCGCTCCAACAATGTTGGCGGCGAAGTGCTCTGCACCGTCTTCTAAGGAGGTCTGTCAATGTCTCGTATTGGTAAAAAACCGGTCGAGCTGCCCAGCGGCGTTTCCGCCTCTGTGTCGGGTCAGACCATCGAAGTCAAAGGTCCGAAAGGCACCCGCAGCTTCACTGCAACCGATGACGTAACGCTGTCGGTCGAAGACAACGTTGTGCAGATCAACCCTCGTGGGATGTCCAAGCGCGCGCGCCAGCAGTGGGGCATGAGCCGCACTATGGTCGCCAATCTGGTTGAAGGCGTTACCAACGGCTTCAAAAAAGAGCTGGAGATCCAGGGTGTTGGTTACCGGGCTCAGATGCAGGGCAACACCCTGAAACTGAACCTCGGCTACAGCCACGACGTTGATTTCACCGCTCCGGAAGGTGTCACCATCACCGCACCTAAGCAGACCGAGATCGTTGTGGAAGGTATCGACCAGCAGCAGGTGGGCGAAGTCGCGGCCAAAATCCGCGAATGGCGCCGTCCCGAGCCGTACAAAGGCAAGGGCATCCGCTATAAGGGCGAGTTCATCTTCCGCAAAGAAGGCAAGAAGAAGTAAGGACGCAAACCATGGCAAACAGCAAAAGAACCCTGTTTCTGAAGCGCCGCCTGCGCGTTCGGAACAAACTTCGCAAGGTCAACGCGGGTCGTCCGCGTCTGTCCGTACACCGTTCGAACAAGAACATCTCTGTTCAGCTGATCGACGACGTGCGTGGCGTGACCCTGGCCTCGGCCTCGACCCTGGAAAAAGATCTGGGTGTTGTTGGCAAGAACAACGTCGAAGCGGCCACCAAAGTGGGCGCGGCCATCGCCGAGCGTGCCAAGAAGGCAGGCGTCGAAGAGGCCTATTTCGATCGTGGTGGCTTCCTGTTCCACGGCAAAGTGAAGGCTCTGGCCGACGCTGCGCGTGAAGGCGGTCTGAAGATCTAAGACTTGCGGGCAGCTTAGCGGCTGCCCCGATGATCCGGGGGCCTCGGCAACAGTCGGGGCTCACTTGGATTGAACAAACGGCGCCGATTGCGCCATGTAAGAGAAGGGATGCCAAAATGGCAGAACGTGAAAACCGCCGGGGCCGTGGTCGTGACCGCGACGAAGCACCGGAATTCGCAGATCGTCTGGTTGCGATCAACCGTGTGTCGAAAACCGTAAAAGGTGGTAAGCGCTTTGGCTTCGCCGCTCTGGTGGTTGTCGGCGATCAGAAAGGCCGCGTCGGCTTTGGCAAAGGTAAAGCGAAAGAAGTACCTGAAGCCATCCGTAAGGCGACCGAGCAAGCCAAGCGTCAGATGATCCGCGTGCAACTGCGCGAAGGTCGGACCCTGCACCACGACATCGAAGGCCGTCACGGCGCCGGTAAAGTGGTTATGCGCACCGCACCTGAAGGTACTGGTATCATCGCCGGTGGTCCGATGCGTGCCGTGTTCGAAATGCTGGGCGTCAAGGACGTTGTGTCCAAGTCGCTGGGCTCGCAGAACCCGTACAACATGATCCGCGCCACCATCAACGGCCTGCAGAAAGAGCAGAGCCCGCGTTCGGTTGCACAGCGTCGTGGCAAAAAGGTTGCTGACATCCTGCCCAAGCGGGACGAAGCACCGGCCGCTGCTGAAGCAGAAGCATAAGGAGAGCGACCCATGGCAAAAACCATCGTCGTCAAGCAGGTCGGTTCCCCGATCCGCCGCCCCGCCGAACAGCGCGCGACCCTGATCGGTCTGGGCCTGAACAAGATGCACAAAACCCGTGAGCTGGAAGACACTCCTTCGGTTCGCGGCATGATCAACAAGATCCCGCATCTGGTAGAGATCGTCGAAGAGCGCGGCTAAGCGCCCCTTTGAAGACTTAGAAACGCCTCCGACTTGGTCGGGGGCGTTTTGTTGTTTGTGATGCCTCGTTGTTGGCTTTATCGCCAAAGTGCGTCTAGAATCTTAGACATCTAGGCCGTTTGCGCGACCGAAATCCGAATAAAAAGTTTTGCTTCGTAACTTCTTGAGCGTTTGTTCATCGACCTCGTTGGGATCACTGTTCACTCTGCTGATCCCCGTTCCTTCGACCAGCCGATTAACCAAACTGAAAACTCCACAAACCTGTATCGCATCGAAGAGTGCGTTCTCGGACCAACCTGCGTCATAAACGGCTTTCGCGTCCTCTTCTGTCATTCGTGAAGGGGAAAGTGTAAGTTTCGCGACATATGCGAGAATGGGCTTGAAAAGTTGATTGACCGGCGCTGAATCGGGGTCTTCCAATAGTGCCTCGATCAAATTCGTGTCGATGCCATAGGCGTGGGCAAACAATGTGTGAGCACCGTGGCAGTAGGAACAGGCATTCAGCCCTGAAACGTAGGCTGCGATCAGTTCTCGCTCAGAGAAAGAAAGGTCACTTTCACCCCGCATGACGAGGCTTTCATATTCACACCATGGACCGAGCTTTTCTGGAAACGAACTAAAGACGCTCCCAAGCGTTGCGTCCTTCGAGAAAGATGGGAACAGCCGTTTCATTTTCACCTCGTCATTCGAGTGCGACATCGGGACAACCAATGTCAGTCTTCATGAAATACTTCTATTTTAGCAGACTTGCCCTTTTGGGAAAACGACGGCTCGCATTGCGCGAACCAAAACCTATCCGCTCTGGAAAAGCACCAGATTTATTCTGTTATGCCCTTAATGCATAACGGCTAGACCGAAACTTCCGTTGTTAGTGTTATCCAGCGCGCCTATCTGACCCCTGTCTTCAAAAGGACCAGAACAGAAATCGTCGGGGAATTCGCCCCGATCAGGAAAGGAATTCAGATATGGCCTATACAGCAACATCCACTCACGGTGGCTTCAACCCGATCGCACGCTTTGGGCAGTTCATCGCAGACATGAAACAAGCCTTTACCTTGCGCTCCGAGTACAACCGCACCTATTCGGAACTGCAGAGCCTAACCGACCGCGAACTGAATGACATCGGCGTGCGTCGCTGCGATATCAAAGACATCGCGCATGATCACGTTTACTGCTCGTAAACCTACGGTTTGAACCGCTTGTCCAGAGGCGCCGTTTGGCGCCTCTTGTCGTTTGAGAGTCCACAGCGACACAACCCCGGAGTTTTTTGCAGTGCGGGATTGCGAGGATGCCCGGGATGGGGCAAACGCCAATTAGGCGACTAGTTTTTTGTCGGTTCTATTTGACGGAATGATCACGAATGGCGCGCGAATATCAGGTTGGAATGCTGTGGGTCGAAGGACCGTTAAGCTTTCTGGAGCAACTTTGCATCAAATCCTATCTGGATGCAGGTCAAAGCGTGCGCCTTTATACTTACGACAACGTCACGAATATTCCGGATGGGGTCGAGCACCGGGACGCGCGCGAGGTTCTGAGCGATTCCGAGTTCGTAACCCATGGCAGAACCGGAAGCCCGGCGCCGCATTCGGACAAATTTCGGTACCGGATGCTGGCGCAAGAGCCTGATTTGATCTGGGCCGACACCGATGCCTATTGCCTGAAACCTTTCACCACGCCGAACGGACATTATTACGGGCGTCTCCAGGGGGAAGTGGCCATTGGTGTCCTCGGTCTGCCGCAAGACAGTGAGACGCTGGGTAAGTTGATTGAGGTGACCAATGACCCCTATATGGTCCCGCCGTGGCTGCCCCCGCGGCACCGAAAGCCGCTGGAAGAGGCGCAGCAAAACGGCTCGGCCGTTAACGTGCCCGAGGCTTTCTGGGGTGTGTGGGGGCCAAAAGCGTTCACTTGGGCATTGAACAAGACGGGTGAGATCAAATACGCGCTGCCAGAGCATGTGTTTTATCCGCTGAACTTCACCCGTCGGCGTGCCTTGGCCCGACCAGGGGTCAAAATCGACCACTACATGAAAGAAGATACGGTTTCGATCCATCTATATGGTCGACGGATGCGCTCGATTATGCGGTCAAAATATGGTGGACGGCCCGATCCGAACAGCCTGATTGGCAAGTTGGTAGAAAAGCATGGGATCGACCCACTCGCGGCACCCATTCGACCGCATGACGGGGCTGCAGAAAAAGCGGACGGGGCCGAGGATTGACATGGGTCCGCCCGCGGGCTTGCCAAGCGGGGTCAACGGGCCTATACGCCTCCAGTGGACGTCGATCCACGAGAATCAAAACCAAAAAATGCCGTGTTTGACCCATAACGCTTCGGGGGTCACATCCGGCTTAGGAGAAGCGATATGAAACTGCACGAATTGCGCGATAACCCAGGCGCCACACCGAAACGGACCCGCGTTGGTCGCGGTCCCGGTTCCGGCAAAGGTAAAATGGGTGGCCGTGGTATCAAAGGTCAAAAATCCCGTTCGGGTGTGGCCATCAATGGCTACGAAGGTGGCCAGATGCCGCTGTATCAACGCCTGCCCAAGCGTGGCTTCAACAAGCCGAACCGCAAGGCATTCGCCGTTATCAACCTGGGTCTGATCCAGAAATTCGTCGACGCTGGCAAGCTGGACGCCAAAGCTGCGATCACCGAGGATGCTCTGGTTGCATCCGGTCTGGTCCGTCGCAAGCTGGACGGTATCCGCGTTCTGGCCAAAGGCGAAATCAGCGCGAAACTGAACCTGGAAGTTACCGGTGCTTCGAAAGCTGCTGTTGAAGCGGTTGAGAAAGCGGGCGGTTCACTGACGGTCACAAAAGCTGCTGCGGCAGAGTAAGCGCTTGTGAGCGGGCCAAGACCCGCTTACATAGTCCTCAGAGTTTTCCCAGACGCCGCCCGAGCCGGAAAACGGTTCCGGGCGGTGTTTTCATAAGAGAGACCGATTTATGGTATCAGCAGCAGAACAAATGGCAGCCAACACAAGCTGGTCTGCCCTTGGTAAAGCCACCGATCTGCGCAACCGCATCCTGTTCACGCTGGGTTTGCTGATCGTCTATCGTCTGGGCACCTTTATTCCGGTGCCGGGGATCGACGGGCAAGCCCTGCGCGAGTTCATGGAGCAAGCGGGGCAGGGCATCGGCGGCATGGTTTCGATGTTTACCGGCGGGGCGCTGGGGCGGATGGGTATTTTTGCCCTCGGCATTATGCCTTACATTTCAGCCTCGATCATCGTGCAGCTGCTAACTTCTATGGTTCCCGCGCTCGAACAACTCAAGAAAGAGGGCGAGCAGGGCCGCAAGAAAATCAACCAATATACCCGTTTCGGCACCGTGGCACTGGCCACGGTTCAGGCCTATGGTCTGGCCGTATCGCTGGAATCGGGCGATCTGGCGACCGATCCGGGCATGTTCTTCCGTATGTCTACTATGATCACGCTGGTTGGCGGCACCATGTTCCTGATGTGGCTGGGTGAGCAGATCACCGCGCGTGGCATCGGCAACGGTATCTCTTTGATCATCTTCGTCGGCATCATCGCCGAGGTTCCGGCTGCATTGGCGCAGTTCTTTGCCAGCGGACGCAGCGGTGCGATCAGCCCCGCCGTGATCGTTGGTGTGATCGTCATGGTTATCGCCGTGATTACCTTTGTGGTGTTCATGGAGAGGGCTCTGCGCAAGATCCACATTCAATACCCGCGCCGTCAGGCCGGTATGAAGATCTATGAAGGTGGTTCCAGCCACTTGCCAGTCAAAGTGAACCCGGCGGGCGTTATTCCGGCGATCTTTGCCAGCTCACTGCTGCTGCTGCCGGTGACGATCTCGACCTTCTCGTCGGGTGCAACCAACGGGCCGGTGATGTCGTGGCTGCTGGCCAACTTTGGCCCCGGACAGCCGTTGTACCTGCTGTTCTTCGCTTCGATGATCGTGTTCTTTGCCTATTTCTATACGTTCAACGTGTCGTTCAAACCGGATGATGTGGCGGACAACCTGAAAAAGCAGAACGGTTTTGTGCCGGGTATCCGTCCGGGCAAGAAAACCGCCGAGTATCTGGAATATGTGGTCAACCGCGTGCTGGTTCTGGGTTCGGCCTATCTGGCGGCTGTCTGTCTGTTGCCTGAAATCCTACGGGGCCAGTTTGCCATCCCGTTCTATTTCGGAGGCACCTCGGTTCTGATTATTGTCTCTGTGACCATGGACACGATCCAACAGGTTCAGAGCCACCTGCTGGCGCATCAATACGAAGGGCTGATCGAAAAGTCCCAGCTGCGCGGCAAGGGTAAGAAACGCGGCAGGAAGGGACCCTCTCGTCGATGAACATTATTCTTCTTGGGCCCCCGGGGGCCGGTAAAGGGACGCAAGCGCGCCACCTGGTCGAAACACGCGGCATGGTTCAGCTGAGCACTGGCGACATGCTACGCGAGGCTAAGACTTCGGGCACCGAAATGGGCCAGAAGGTTGCAGCGATCATGGATGCGGGCAAGCTGGTCACCGATGAGATCGTGATCGGCCTGATCGAAGAGAAGCTGACTACCGAAACGGGCGCTGGTTTTATCTTCGACGGCTTCCCGCGGACTCTGGCGCAAGCCGATGCGTTGGCGGCGCTGCTGACCAAGCTGGGTCAGTCGCTGCACACCGTGATCGAGATGCGCGTCGACGATGACGCGTTGGTCGGTCGGATCACCGCTCGGTCGACCTGCGCTGGATGTGGTGAGGTTTATAACGACATCACCAAACCGATTCCGGCAGACGGCAAGTGCACCAATTGCGGTAAGGAAAATGACTTCCAGCGTCGTGCAGATGACAACGAAGACAGCCTGCGTACGCGACTGATGGAATACTACAAGAAGACCTCGCCGCTGATCGGTTACTACTATGCCAAGGGCGATCTGCGCCCGGTCAATGGACTGGCTGACATCAAGGAAGTCACCGCCTCGATCGAGGCGATTCTGGGCTGACTTCAGGTTGGGGCTTGACGGCCCCACCAAAAGCCCATATCGACCCCCATCCCTAAAGGGAATCAAGACCGCAGGCGGGATTCGTCCCAATTGCCCCGACCACCTCGAATAATGCTGAACCCTCTGGCCTCACTGCCACGGTAAAGCGTTGTGAAAAAAGGTTCTGGAGTTACGGAACCGCAACGAAAAGGAAAGTGACACGTGGCACGTATTGCCGGCGTAAACATCCCGACTGCAAAGCGGGTACCAATCGCCCTCACATATATCACCGGTATCGGTAACACCTCGGCCAAAGCGATCTGCGAAGCCGTGGGCATTGATGCGACCCGTCGCGTCAACGAACTGTCCGACGCCGAAGTTCTGGCCATCCGCGAGCACATCGACGCAAACTTCACCGTTGAAGGTGACCTGCGCCGTGAAGTTCAGATGAATGTCAAGCGCCTGATGGACCTGGGCTGCTATCGCGGTCTGCGTCACCGCCGCAACCTGCCGGTTCGCGGTCAGCGTACCCACACCAACGCTCGTACTCGCAAAGGCCCCGCAAAGGCCATTGCTGGTAAGAAGAAATAAGGGAGGGTCTGACTGATGGCACGTGACAAGACTCGCGTTAAGCGCAAAGAGCGCAAGAACATCGCATCGGGCGTCGCCCATGTGAACTCGACCTTCAACAACACCAAGATCCTGATCTCGGACGTGCAGGGCAACGCCATCGCGTGGTCGTCTGCCGGTACTATGGGCTTCAAAGGATCGCGGAAATCGACCCCCTACGCCGCACAGATGGCTGCAGAAGACGCAGGCAAAAAGGCGCAGGATCACGGCGTTAAAACGCTGGAAGTCGAAGTTCAGGGCCCCGGTTCGGGTCGTGAATCGGCTCTGCGTGCGCTGGCTGCAGTGGGCTTCAACATCACGTCGATCCGTGACGTGACACCGATCGCTCACAACGGCTGCCGTCCGCCGAAGCGTCGTCGCGTCTAAGCGATTTTGAATTGAGCTGGGGCCAGTGTTTTTGCACGGCCCCAGCACGTCATTTTGAACCTCGGGCGTCTGCACCTTGTTGGTCATGGGGCGCGGACAGGAATGGAGGGATTACATGATCCATAAGAATTGGGCTGAATTGATCAAGCCGACCCAGCTGGAAGGCAAGCCGGGCAACGATCCTGCACGTCAGGCAACCCTAGTTGCCGAACCGCTGGAGCGTGGCTTTGGTCTGACCCTGGGCAACGCCCTGCGCCGCGTCCTGATGAGCTCGCTGCAAGGCGCGGCCATCACCAGCGTCCAGATCGACAACGTCCTGCACGAGTTCTCCTCGGTCGCGGGCGTGCGTGAAGACGTCACCGATATCATCCTGAACCTCAAGCAGGTTGCCCTGCGCATGGAAGTCGAAGGGCCCAAGCGCCTGTCGATCAATGCCAAAGGTCCCGCAGTTGTCACCGCTGGCGACATCAGCGAAAGCGCCGGTATCGAGGTTCTGAACCGCGACCACGTCATCTGTCACCTGGACGATGGCGCCGACCTGTTCATGGAACTGACCGTCAACACTGGCAAGGGTTACGTCTCTGCTGAGAAGAACAAGCCGGAAGACGCACCTATCGGCCTGATCCCGATCGATGCGATCTATTCGCCGGTCAAAAAGGTTGCCTATGACGTTCAGCCGACCCGCGAAGGTCAGGTTCTGGACTATGACAAGCTGACCCTGAAGATCGAAACCGATGGTTCGATCACACCGGAAGACGCGCTGGCCTTTGCCGCTCGTATCCTGCAGGACCAGCTGTCGATCTTCGTCAACTTCGACGAGCCGGAATCGGCTGGCCGCCAGGACGAGGACGATGGTCTGGAGTTCAACCCGCTGCTGCTGAAGAAAGTGGACGAGCTGGAACTGTCGGTCCGTTCGGCAAACTGCCTGAAGAACGACAACATCGTTTACATCGGCGACCTGATCCAAAAGACCGAAGCCGAGATGCTGCGCACTCCGAACTTCGGCCGCAAGTCGCTGAACGAGATCAAAGAAGTGCTGTCCGGCATGGGTCTGCACCTCGGCATGGATGTCGAGGATTGGCCGCCCGACAATATCGAAGATCTGGCGAAGAAATTCGAAGACGCGTTCTAAACGCGTCTTCCCCAATGCCCGGGCTGCCGGGGACAACAAGGGCACTTCCGCCCCAAGGAGAGCCGGTGACACGCATCGCCGGCCAGACAAAGCAAAACGCGAAATAAGGAATTGAAACATGCGTCACGCACGTGGTTACCGCCGCCTGAACCGTACTCATGAGCACCGCAAGGCGCTGTTTGCGAACATGGCTGGCTCGCTCATTGAGCATGAGCAAATCAAAACAACTCTGCCCAAGGCAAAAGAACTGCGCCCGATCATCGAAAAGCTGGTCACTCTGGGCAAGCGCGGCGACCTGCACGCCCGCCGTCAGGCCGCATCACAGCTGAAAGAAGACAAAGACGTCGCAAAGCTGTTTGAAGTTCTGGGGCCCCGCTATGCCGAGCGTCAGGGCGGTTATGTCCGTATCCTGAAAGCTGGCTTCCGCTATGGCGACATGGCCCCGATGGCGATCATCGAATTCGTTGATCGTGACGTCGACGCCAAAGGCGCGGCTGACAAAGCCCGCGTTGCCACCGAAGAGGCAGCAGACGAATAAGAAGAAAGTCCGGCTTTCTGATTTTTAACCCCCGTGTCTCTGGACGCGGGGGTTTTTTGGTTCTCAGGTGAAAGCGGCCAAATGCCCACCTGTTGCCAGAATCGCAAACTTGAGTGATCCTTTGAGAAATTGAAGGATCGCAATATGTTTAAGTATCTGATTTTTGCGCTCGGTATTGGCGCATCAACTGCGCTTTACGCGCAAGAAACGTCTGATGATTCCGCGGTCGAAGAAGCGTCAACCGACCAATCCGAGCTGTTGACAGATGCGGAACTGCAAACGTTGGTTGCTCCGGTAGCTCTTTATCCGGACACGTTGCTTATCCAGATATTCGTTGCGGCCACTCAGCCGCTGGAGATTGTGAAGGCCGAGCGTTTCTTGCTGGACAATGCTGAACGAGATCCTGTTGAGTTAGAACCGGAAATCGAAGCAATGGGATGGGATCCTTCGGTCAGTGTTCTTGCAACGGCTTTTCCCGAAGTCGTTGGCCAGATGGCCACCCATATCGACTGGACCGAGACTATGGGTACGGCGATGCTGGCGCAGTCAGATGATGTGATGGATGCTGTGCAGGTTATGAGGGACCAAGCGATTGACACTGGTGCTTTGGTCTCGGGTCCTGAACAAACTGTTGAAGTTGCCGAAGATGAAACAGTCGTCATCACACCAACAAACACCGAAACCGTGTATGTGCCGCAATACAATCCCGAGACAGTCTATACCGGACCATCTACCGGAGACGTCGTGGGCGCGGCGTTGCTGACCTTTGGCACGGTCGCCTTGATTGACGAAATTTTTGACGACGATGACGATTGGTACGACTATTGGGGTTGTCGGAATTGCGGTGGATGGAATGGACAGCCCATCGTGCGGAATCCTGATATCGACATTGATGTCGATCGCAACGTCAATATCGACAATGTTGATCTTGGCGACCGTACGGATATCGGATGGAAACCCGACGCTGAGCGCAAAAAGCAAGCACAGGATAAAATCTCGAACCACAAAAGGCCCGAAGGCGGCCGTGGTGATCTGCCGGTGAACCGCCCCGAAGGCCGCACAGATGAGTTACGAGCGAAACTGAGCCGCGAATCCGGTGCTGCTGATATTAGCCGGGATGGCGCATCGCGCGAGCGGGCAGCAGCGGTTGCCGCTGGAGCGGGCGCAGTCGCTGGCGGGGCGCTTGCCAACCGGGGCAATGGAAAAAAGGACTTGCCACAGGTAAACCGGGGCAATGTCGACCGGGATAAGGCTGCGGCCAAACAGCAGGCAGTCGATCGTACCAAGCAAAGACCGGATGCAGCAAAAAAGCCCGTCAAACAAAAACCCCAAGCTGCCAAGAAACCTCAGGCCAAGAAAACGGCGACGGCTCAGCGCAAACCAAGCGCCTCAAAGGGGCAGGCGATGAAGAAAAAGGCGTCAGGGAAGAGAACCCACAGCGCGTCCAGTCGCGGCCATGCCGCCAAGGGAAAGCGGAGACGGTAAGATGCGTAATTCGGTATTTTCCATTGTATTTCTTGCCGCCACTGCCAGTGCGGCACTTTCGGATGGGGCTCGGTTTGACACGCCGCAAGTTGCCTTGGATGCCTTTGTTGATGCCCTGAAGGCGGATGATCAGAACAAGCTACTGGAAATTTTTGGACCCGAGGCCGAAGACCTGATCGGGACAGGTGATCCAGTCGAGGATCAGGAAAGGCGGCAGGAAGTGCTGGGCATGTACGCCGAGGGTTACCGCTTTCAGCCAGAGGATGACAGGGTTGTCATCCTGTTGGGCGAAGACAGCTGGCCTTTCCCGATCCCCATTTCGCGCGGGGAAGACGGTTGGCAATTTGACCTTGAAGCGGGGGTCGAGGAACTCTCGGCCCGCGAGATTGGTTTGAACGAACTGGATGTGATCGAGTTGCTAGAGGCTTATGTCGATCTGCAGGCGGCGTTCAGGCTGGTCGATCATAATGGCGATGGGGTAATGGAGTTTGCCCAGACGATCATTGCCGATCCCGGACAGCGAAACGGGCTGTTCTGGCCAGAGGAAGACAGCTTTGTCGGTGCGGCACTGGCCCGCGCTGCCGCGTCTGGGTGGAGTGATGGCGAGACGGACTATGACGCCGAGCCCTTCCTTGGGTATTACTATACCATCCTGCAAGAGCAGGGCCCAAATGCACCGGGTGGCGCCTATTCCTATTATGTGGCTAACAGGTTTGTCGCCGGGCACGCCCTTCTGGCAGTGCCTGCCGATTATGGTGAAACCGGTATCCATTCCTTCCTTGTGGGCGAGAACGGAATTGTTTTCGAGGCGGATTTTGGCCCTGAGACACTGGAAACAACCGCGGAGATTACGACCTACGATCCCGGCCAGGATTGGTCGCCGGTCGAATGATGCGTGTGCTGCCTGCGTGTGTAGGTGGTCATTGCAGGTATGTCGTCGCATGAACATCATTTCCGGTGATTTCCGGCAATGAAACCCGGCTTTCCCACGTCACTCGGTGACATGAGTGCGGAGGACTTATGATGACGGAATTATCCGAGATACCCAGTGAATTCACAGGACCTTCCGCTTGGACCGGGCAAGGGATGAACGCGCGTCAGTATGAATGGATTGTCGATCTGTCGCCTGAGGACATCGCCGATCTTGAGCAAGCCGCCCGTTACTATCTGAGCTTGGGGCGCGACATCGGAGAAATTTCAAAAGCTGATTTTCCGTTGCAACGATTTGACCGCCATCTGCAACATCTGCGCGACAAATTGATCAACGGGATCGGGTTCGAGGTAATCCGGGGCCTTCCGGTGCAATCGTACACGCAAGAGATGGCAGCGGCGATTTTTTGCGGGACGGGGGCACATCTGGGGTCTGCCCGTTCACAGAACGCTCAGGGCCACATTCTGGGGCATGTCCGTGACATTGGCGCGGATGCCAATGATCCGAACACGCGGATTTACCAGACCCACGAGCGGCAGACCTTTCACACGGACAGCGCCGATATCGTCGGGCTGCTATGTTTGCGTGACGCCAAAGAGGGCGGGGATTCACTGTTGGTCAGTGCCGAAACTATCTATAACCGGATGCGTGCCGAGTGCCCTGACCTGCTACGGCGTTTGTTCGACCCCATCGCGACCGACCGCCGTGGCGAAGTGCCGGAAGGTATGCAGCCATTCATGACGATCCCCCCATTTTGCTGGCACGACGGCAAGCTCACCGTGTTCTACCAGCGCCAGTATATCGATAGCGCGCAAAGGTTTCCTGATGCCATGCGCCTGACTTCCGACCACGTTGCAGCATTGGACAGGTTTGATGCGTTGGCCAATGATCCGGAACTGTACCTGACCATGCGGCTGCAGCCCGGAGACATGCAGTTCGTCTACAATCATTCTCAACTGCACGACCGGACAGGGTTCACCGATTGGCCGAGCTCGGCCGAGCGGCGTCATCTGTTCCGTCTCTGGCTATCGCCCGAGGGGGACCGCGAATTACCTGAGGTATTCAAGCAGCGCTACGGAACCATTGATGTTGGCAATCGCGGCGGGATCATTACCAAGGGTACGCGGCTGCACGCTCCTCTGGACTGACCGCCAGCAGATGCTTGCATTACCTTCCGCGGGGGCGCATATCGAGTTCAACTCTGCAGGTTGAGGTTTTTATGTTCCGCGCGACACTTATTGCTTTTTCCATGGCATGTGCTTCGGTAGCCACTGCTGAAACCCGCGTACCGCAGACACAGGCCGAAATTTCGCTGGGTTTTGCGCCGGTGGTCAAAGAGGCCTCGCCCGCGGTCGTCAATATCTATGCCAAGATCGTCCGACAGGGGCGGTCGAACCCGTTTTTCTCGGACCCATTCTTTCGGGATTTCTTTGGCGGCGGCATGGCCGAGCCGCGCCCACGGGTTCAGAACTCCTTGGGATCGGGGGTGATCCTGTCGCAGGATGGCTACGTCGTCTCAAACTACCACGTTGTCGGTACGGCCACGGAAATCCGTGTGGTGACGACGGACCGGCGGGAATATTCGGCGCAGGTGGTGTTGGGAAACAAGGAAAGCGATATCGCCATTCTGCGGTTGCAAGAGGCGGACAAGCTGCCGTTCCTGCAACTGCGCGATTCCGATCATGTCGAAGTGGGCGAACTGGCGCTGGCCATCGGCAACCCTTTCGGGGTGGGACAGACCGTATCGTCTGGCATCATCTCGGGCCTGGCCCGCACGGGGGCTGCCACTGGCAATGCGCGCGGTTACTTCATTCAGACGGACGCGGCGATCAATCCGGGCAATTCGGGCGGCGCGCTGATTGATGTGAATGGTGACCTTATTGGGATCAACACTGCCATCCTTACCCGCTCGGGCGGGTCGAACGGAATTGGATTTGCGATTCCAGCCAATCTGGTGGCCGAGTTTCTGCGGCAGGCGCAGGAGGGCAATGACAGCTTCGTCAGCCCCTGGGCCGGAATGGCGGGCCAGCACATGAGCGCCGATATCGCCGAATCTCTGGGTCTGGTGATCCCGTTGGGTGTAGTGATTTCCGACCTTCATCCCCTGAGCCCACTAGCCGATGCCGGGCTGCGCGTCGGCGACGTGGTGACACGTGTGGATGGGGATGAAGTAAACTCTCCGGCTGAGATGAAATTCCGCATGTCGGTGGCGGGCGTTGGCGGCACGTCGATTATGACCCGGTTGCGCGGAGAGGAAAGCGCAGAGGTCGAAGTGGCCCTGATCAGGGCACCTGAAACCCCGGCATCCGACGAGACCACGCTGGACGACCAGACGGTGATGCCGGGGCTGACCGTCTCGCGTATCAACCCTGCAGTCATCACGCGGATGGGGTTGGTGCTGTCGCAAACCGGTGTTGCCGTGGTGGATGCAGGTCCATATGGCGGGCGGTCCGGGTTGCGTGCGGGCGATGTGGTCAGTGGCATCAACGGCGCGCAGATCGATCACCCACAGGACGTGGTGGATGCGCTGACCGATCCGGGGCGCAGGGTGATTTTTGACATTCAGCGCGGCGGCCGTTCAGTGTCCCTGCGGTTCCGGCTGTAAAACGTGAGCGATCTGTTCGACACCGGGGCTGCCGCGCCCACACCGCCCGCGCATCGCCCGCTGGCGGATCGACTGCGGCCGCAAACGCTGGCCGAAGTGATCGGGCAGGCGCAGGTGCTGGGCCCGAACGGACCACTGGGGGTCATGCTGACCTCGGGCAGCTTGTCCAGTCTGGTGTTCTGGGGGCCGCCGGGTGTGGGCAAAACCACCATTGCGCGGTTGCTGGCGCAGGAAACCGATCTGCATTTCGTTCAGATAAGCGCGATCTTCACTGGTGTCCCTGACCTGAAGAAAGTGTTCGAAGCCGCCAAAATACGGCGCCAGAACGGGCAGGGCACGCTGCTGTTCGTGGATGAGATTCACCGGTTCAACAAAGCCCAGCAAGACGGGTTCCTGCCGCATATGGAGGATGGGACGATCCTGCTGGTCGGGGCCACGACCGAAAACCCGTCTTTTGAGCTGAACGCTGCTGTGCTCAGCCGGGCGCAGGTACTGGTGCTGGAACGGCTCAGCCTTCGTGATCTGGAGCGGCTGACCCAACGGGCGGAAAAAGAGCTGGACCGTGCACTGCCGCTGACCGGCCCCGCCCGCGAGGCGCTGCAGGAAATGGCCGACGGCGACGGGCGCGCGTTGTTGAACCTGATCGAACAGATCGCCGCGTGGAAGGTTGATACCCCGCTGGACCCGGATGCGCTGTCGACCCGGCTGATGCGTCGGGCAGCGAAATACGACAAATCGGGTGACGAGCACTACAACCTGATCTCGGCCCTGCACAAATCGGTACGTGGGTCTGACCCGGACGCGGCGCTCTATTGGTTCGCGCGGATGCTGACGGGGGGTGAGGACCCGCGCTATCTGGCGCGGCGGATCACCCGGATGGCCGTCGAGGATATCGGTCTGGCCGATCCGCAAGCTCAGGCGATCTGCCTGCAGTCGTGGCAGACCTATGAACGGTTGGGCAGTCCCGAGGGTGAACTGGCCTTGGCACAGGCGCTGGTCTATCTGGCCCTGGCCCCCAAATCGAACGGTGCATATGTCGGTTACAAGGCGGCGATGCGGCTGGCCAAGCAATCGGGCAGTGAGCCGCCGCCCAAGCATATCCTGAACGCGCCGACCTCGCTGATGAAGGATCAGGGTTATGGCGCGGGCTATGCGTATGACCACGATGCCGAGGATGGGTTTTCCGGCCAGAACTACTTTCCTGACAGTATGGATCGGCCTGAACTGTATCAGCCGGTCGAACGTGGGTTCGAACGCGAGTTGAAAAAGCGGTTGGACTATTTTGCTAAGCTGAGGGCCCAGCGGAACGGTTGACTCTTGGCCTTTGGCACGCCACAGACGCGCATGTTTTCTATGACACGTACAGACAGGCTTGGCGCGCGAACACGTCGCGCGACGCAGGGGATATCGGCATGAGCGGCGTACAGATGATCAGCGTGGCAGAGGGTGATGGCGACCAGCGGTTGGACCGGTGGCTGCGCCGCCTGTTCCCGCATGTCAGCCAGGGCCGCATCGAAAAGATGTGCCGAAAGGGTGAGTTGCGGGTTGATGGCGGACGGGTGAAAGCGTCGACCCGGCTTGAGGTCGGTCAGGTCGTGCGCGTGCCGCCTTTGCCCGATGTCGATCACAAGCCGGTCGAAGTCAAACACCGTATTTCGGATGCGGACGCCAAGATGATCCAATCCTGCGTCATCTATCGTGATGATGACGTTCTGGCACTGAACAAGCCCCAGGGTCTGCCGGTTCAGGGTGGCAGTGGCCAGACGCGCCACGTTGATAGCCTGTCGGAAGCGCTGCGTTTTGGCTATGACGAGAACCCCCGCCTTGTGCACCGACTGGACAAGGACACTTCGGGCGTTCTGCTGCTTGCGCGCACGCGCGAGGCGGCCAAGGGGCTGACTGCCGCGTTCCGTCACCGCGACACGCGCAAGATCTACTGGGCGCTGGTGGCCGGTGTGCCGACGCCATACCTGGGTGAGATCAAGACCGGGCTGGTCAAAGCCGCAGGCCACGGCAAGCACGGTGAAGGCGAAAAGATGATCCCCGTGCATCTGAATGAAATCAACGATACGCCGGGCGCAAAACGGGCACATACGCTCTATGCCACGCTCTACCGAGTGGCTGGTCGCGCCGCATGGGTGGCGATGGAGCCAATTACTGGCCGCACACATCAGCTGCGCGCGCATATGGCGGCGATTGGGCATCCGATCATCGGCGACGGCAAATACGGCGGCTCGGGACAGGAAAACCTGGGTGACGGATGGGGCGCGCAACTGGGCGGCGTCATCAGCAAGAAACTGCATTTGCATGCACGTCAGGCTTCGTTCCAGCATCCGGTAACGCGCAAGACCATCACGGTCACGGCACCGTTGCCGGATCACATGAAACACAGCTGGGACACGTTCGGCTGGACCGAGGATCTGGCCGCCGATGACCCGTTCGAGGAACTGCAATGAGCGCACCTCTGCGTTTGGTGCTGTTCGATGTGGATGGTACTCTGGTCGACAGTCAGGGCAGCATCGTGGCGGCAATGACAGCCAGTTTTCAGGCATTGTCGTTGCCGGTGCCTGTCCGTAAGGCGATTCTGTCCATTGTCGGCCTGTCTTTGCCAAACGCGATGGCGCAACTGGCGCCTGAACATTCGAATAGCGATCAACAGCGTCTGGTCGAGGGGTATAAACAGGCCTACCACGCACACCGTTTAGAACAGGGGGCGGCAAGCTCTCCACTCTATCCCGGGGCGCGGGACGCTATTGAGGCGCTGCACGCGGTGCCTGAAATTTTGCTGGGCGTGGCCACAGGTAAATCCCAACGCGGGTTGGATGCGTTAATCGAGGCACACGGGCTGGAGCATTATTTCGTGACCCGGCAGGTGGCGGATCATCATCCGTCGAAACCACACCCTTCGATGATCGACACCGCGCGCAGCGAAACCGGAGTGGATGCAGCCAATACAGTCATGATCGGCGACACCAGATTCGACATGGACATGGCGCTTGCAGCCGGGGTGACAGGCATCGGTGTCAGCTGGGGTTATCACGACCGGTCCGCTCTGGATGGTGCGACCTGTGTAATTGAAACTTTTGACCAGTTGCCGCAGGCGCTGGACGAAATCTGGACCTGACAAAATGAGTGATTGGAAGCCGAAACGATTTTGGGCCGAGTGTGCGGTGGTTGATGCCGAAGGTGGGTTCACCGTCGAATTGGACGGCCGCCGTGTGAAAACTCCGGCCAAGGCGGCGTTGATCCTGCCAACACGTGCTATGGCCGCACAGGTGGCTGCGGAATGGGATGCACAGGAAAAAGAGGTTGACCCGACGGTCATGCCTTTCACTCGCTCGGCCAATGCGGCCATCGACAAGGTCCGCCATCAACACGCCGAGGTTGCGGACCTGCTGGCCGACTACGGAGATTCTGATCTGCTGTGTTACCGCGCAGCACACCCGCAGGGATTGCAGGAGCGTCAGGCCGAGCAATGGAACCCGGCCCTGGACTGGGCGGCCGAAGTGCTTTGTGCGCGACTGCTGCCTGTTGTCGGCGTGCTGCATCAGCCTCAGCCAGATGCGGCTCTGACCAGCCTAAGGCAGCGTGTTCATGGGCTTAGTGATTTTCAATTGGCCGCCTTTCATGACCTTGTCAGCCTGTCGGGCTCGCTTGTTCTAGGTTTTGCTGCTGCCCAAAACTGGCGCGAGGCAGAAAAAATCTGGGAAATTTCCAGGCTGGATGAGCTTTGGCAGATTGAACAATGGGGTCATGATGACGAAGCATTTGACGTAGCGGAAACTAAGAAGGCGGCCTTTTTACACGCAAAAAAGTTCTTTGATCTCTCGATTTGATCCCTCAAAACCTGATTTTCCAGCGTCGGATGAGTCATCCCTGAATTGAATCATCGTTTTCCCTGATCCGGGCCTTGACGTTTGTTTATGATTACGCCCAAACTCGTGCCCACTAAAGGGGAGACACCTTTGGGGAAACCTTTCTGGTGCCAAAGGTGCCGGACAGAGCCGTTTCTGGATGGGGACGGAAAATCAGGAAGAGGTAAAAATGAAAAAATCCGTAATCTTGGGCGTGGCAACTATCGCCGGCCTTGCTGCTGGTGCAGCTGCGGCGGGAACTGCCGATGATGTCAAGGCACGCGGCAAACTGAACTGTGGTGTGGCAAGCGGTGTACCCGGCTTTGCCAGCCCGGACGCAAATGGTGAATGGCAGGGTTTTGACGTGGCCGTGTGCCGCGCCGTTGCAGCCGCCGTTCTGGACGATCCGACCGCCGTGGAATTCATTCCGACCACCGGTAAAACACGCTTTACCGCGCTGGCTTCGGGTGAGATCGACATGCTGGCCCGTAACACCACCTGGACCTTCAGCCGCGATGTTGACCTGAAGTTCGAATTCGTCGGCATCAACTACTATGATGGTCAGGGCTTCATGGTTCCAAAGGCTCTGGGCGTCAGCTCGGCCAAGGAACTGGACGGTGCGACCGTCTGCATTCAGACCGGCACTACAACCGAACTGAACCTGGCGGATTTCTTCCGTATCAACAACATGAGCTACGAGCCGGTTCCGATCGAAACCAACGCCGAAGCGCAACAGCAGTATCTGGCGGGTGCCTGTGACGTCTATACCACGGACGCTTCCGGCCTGGCGGCGACTCGCGCCACCTTCGAAAACGCCGGTGATCACGTGATTCTGCCCGAAATCATCTCGAAAGAGCCGCTGGGCCCGCTGGTCCGCCACGGCGATCACGAGTGGGGCGATGTGGTCCGTTGGACCCTAAACGCGCTGATCGCGGCGGAAGAGCTGGGTGTAACCTCGGCGAACATCGACGAGATGTCCAGTGGTGCCACCGACAACCCAGAGGTGAACCGCCTGTTGGGTACCGAAGGTACGCTGGGTGAGATGCTGGGTCTGGACGCGAACTGGGCACAGCGCGCGATCAAAGTCGGCGGCAACTATGGCGAAGTGTTTGCCAAGAACATCGGTGAAGAAACTCCGATCGGTCTGGCGCGCGGCCTGAACGCTCAGTGGACTGATGGCGGTCTGCTTTACGCACCGCCCTTCCGCTAAAAACCACGGAAAAGGGCGCGGGGCAACCTGCGCCCTTTTTCCTTCCATAAGAAACACGCCCGGAACGATCTGAGCAGAAGCAAACTCTGCCATAAACCGGGATGCACGGGGAAAAACATAGGTCATGACGACACTCACTGACCCGCCGAAGGAGCACTTCCGGCTGTCCATGCTCCTTTACGATACGCGGTACCGATCTGCGACCATTCAGGTCATAGCGATGATCGGTTTCATGCTTCTGGCAGCCTGGATTATCAACAACACCATTCAGAACCTCGAAACACTGGGCAGAACAGTCGGGTTCGATTTTTTTGCCGAACCGGCCAGCTATGACATCAACCAGCGTCTGCTGGAATACGACTCGCGCGATACCCATCTGCGTGCGGCATTAATAGGCTTGCTGAACACGCTGGTTGTCGCAGTTCTGGGCTGTATCACGGCAACGATCATCGGCGTCATGGTTGGTGTTCTGCGCCTTTCGAACAACTGGCTGGTCGCCCGGATCATGACCGTCTACGTGGAAATGTTCCGCAACGTGCCAGTGCTGCTGTGGATCGTGTTCGCCATGGCGATCCTGATCGAAAGCCTACCGGCACCGCGCGCCTTCCGGGGTGAAAACCCAGAAGCCACGATGGATCTTTTCGGCACGGTCGCGGTGACCAATCGCGGCGTATATGTGCCTGAATTCCTGTTCTCGCGCGGGTTGGGAGATATTCACCTGTTCGGCACGTCGAGCCTGCGCTTTGATGTATCGCTGGACTTGATCGCTTTCCTGATCGTGATGGGAGGCAGTATCTTTGCCATGCGCAAAGTGTCGGCTTGGGCCAATGCGACGCAGGAAAAGACGGGTGATCGTCCGACCATCTGGCACATCCAGTTGGGTCTGTTTTTTGTGCCGTCGGCTATCCTGCTGGGCGCGCTGGGCTTCCATCTGGGCTTCCCCGAGCTGAAAGGCTTTAACTTTACCGGCGGCACCCATCTACGAAACTCGCTGATTGCCCTTTGGCTGGCCCTGTCGTTGTACACCGCGGCCTTTATCGCCGAGATCGTGCGCGCTGGTATTTTGGCCATCTCGAAAGGCCAGACCGAGGCCGCATCCGCACTGGGCCTACGCCCGGGTCGAACCATGCGTCTGGTGGTCCTGCCGCAGGCCCTGCGGGTGATCATCCCGCCGATGATCTCGAACTATCTGAACCTGACCAAGAACTCGTCACTGGCGATTGCGGTTGGATATATGGACATCACGGGTACTTTGGGTGGCATCACCATGAACCAGACCGGCCGCGAACTGGAATGTGTTCTGCTGTTGATGCTGGTCTATCTGGCCATCTCGCTGAGCATTTCGGCGGTGATGAACTGGTACAACAACCGTGTCAAACTGGTGGAGCGGTAATATGAGTGATGTTTCATTTGTCCGCACGGAGATGCTGCCGGAAAAGGAACCGCCCGCATCCGAGGTCGGAATACTTGGCTGGATCAGGCATAATCTGTTCTCAAGCTGGCTCAACGCCATCCTGACCTTAGCTGCGCTGTACTTAATCTACTATGCGCTGTCCAACATTCTGTCATGGACGTTCGAATCCGTGTGGAACGCCAATTCTCTGTCAGAGTGTCGTGAGATCATGATGGCGACATGGGGTGATACTCATGGCCATGCCTGCTGGGGTGTTATCAAGGACCGGTGGCTGCAATTGCTGTACGGGTTCTATCCGCCTTATCCGGCACATCCGGACGCAACGTGGTCTAATCCGCCTGAAACCGGTGGCTGGCCCGCCTATTTTCGGCCGAATCTGACCTTTATTCTGTTGCTTGTGTCAATTGCACCGGTCCTGTTCACCAAAGCACCGCGGAAGCTGCTGTTCGTTACGGCGGCCTATCCGTTCCTGCTGCCTTGGCTGATGTGGGGTGGAAGCATTTGGGGGCCGCTGATGGTCGCTGCTGGGTTCGCCATTGGGTACTTTGTATACAAGCTGGCGCTACCCGCCGCAGGTTCCTTGACGGCGCTGATTCTGGCGATTGTATTGCCGATACTCTGGTGGTTGTTTGCCTCTGGTCCGGTTGCTGTTGCGATTGATTCAGTGATTCCCATTGGTATCGAACCGGTCCAAAGCCGCGACTTTGGTGGCTTCATGCTGGCGATCTTGTTGGGTGTTGTGGCCATTGGTGTCTCGCTGCCCATTGGCATCGTTCTGGCGCTGGGTCGGCAGTCCGATCTGATGATCGTCAAATACCTGTGCGTGGGCTTTATCGAGTTCATCCGCGGCGTGCCGCTGATCACTCTGCTGTTCGTGGCCTCGCTGCTTTTGAACCTGTTCCTGCCGCCGGGTACAAATTTTGACATCATCCTGCGAGTGATGATCATGATGACCCTGTTCTCGGCCGCCTACATGGCCGAGGTGATCCGGGGTGGTCTGGCAGCCTTGCCGCGTGGTCAGTACGAAGGGGCCGACAGTCTGGGCCTGAACTACTGGCAGGCCCAACGGCTGATCATCATGCCGCAAGCGCTGAAAATCTCGATCCCGGGCATCGTGAGTACCTTTATCGGCATTTTCAAGGATACCACGCTGGTCTCGATCATCGGTCTTTTCGACGTGATCGGCCTTACCAATGGCATCCGCGCCGATACTGCTTGGAATGGCGTCTACTGGGAGCTGTTTGCCTTTATCGGCGTGCTGTTCTTCGTCGTCTGTTTCTCCATGTCCCGTTATTCCATGTATCTGGAGCGCAAGCTTCAGACTGGCCACCGTTAAGGAGTTCAACCCATGTCTGAACTTGCAATAGAACGCGAAATCGACCGCTCGAAGATGCAGGTGAGCGACGAGGTCGCCATCGAAATCACCAACATGAACAAGTGGTACGGGGCCTTCCACGTGCTGCGCGACATCAATCTGACCGTCAATCAGGGCGAGCGGATTGTGATCGCGGGGCCGTCGGGATCGGGAAAGTCTACCCTGATCCGCTGCCTGAACGCGCTGGAGGAACACCAGCAAGGCAGGATCGTCGTGGATGGGACCGAGTTGTCGAATGACCTGAAAAACATCGACAAGATCCGATCCGAGGTTGGCATGGTGTTCCAGCACTTCAACTTGTTCCCGCACCTGACCATTTTGGAAAACTGCACGCTGGCCCCGATCTGGGTGCGTAAGACGCCCAAGAAAGAAGCCGAAGAGCGTGCGATGCATTTCCTGGAAAAGGTGAAAATCCCTGAGCAGGCCGACAAATACCCCGGTCAGCTTTCGGGCGGTCAACAGCAGCGTGTGGCGATTGCCCGCTCGCTCTGCATGATGCCGCGGATCATGTTGTTCGATGAACCGACATCGGCGCTGGACCCTGAGATGATCAAAGAGGTGCTCGACACCATGATCGAGCTGGCCGAGGAAGGCATGACCATGCTGTGCGTCACGCACGAGATGGGCTTTGCTCGTCAGGTGGCGAACCGCGTGATCTTTATGGATGCCGGTCAGATTGTGGAACAGAACGAACCGGAAGAGTTCTTCAACAACCCACAGTCAGAGCGGACCAAATTGTTCCTTAGCCAGATTCTGGGCCACTGATCCCAGTGAAACGGACGAAAAGGCGGGGTTTTGCCCCGCCTTTTTTCATTCCAGCAGTTCGCGTGGAATGACAAATCCCTGCACGGTGCCGCTGTGCCATCGGACGTCCGCCCAGTCGTCGATATCAAACCGGATCACGGTCGTGGCGCAGGTCGGGTAGTCGTGGAACCGGGCGTGGTCCGGTACCTCCCGGACAATGCGGCTGGCAAAGACGCCGATCCCGGGGTTGTGGCCCAGCATCAGCACTGTGGGTTCTGTCGCCCCCGACAACTCGGTCAGAATGTCCTCGGACTCCGCGTGATAAAGCGCGCGGTGAAACGTGATCTTGTCCGCCTGCAACCCCATCCGGTCCCAGGTTTCACGTGTTCGGGTCGATGTCGAACTTAGCACCTCATTCGGCAGCCAGCCGTTTGCGCGCAGCCAACCGGCTATCGCCGGGGTCGATTTGCGCCCGCGTTTGTTCAAAGGGCGATCATGATCCGCAAGATTCAGATCATTCCAACTGGATTTCGCGTGGCGGGTCAGGATCAGGGTGCGGCTCATGACGGGTGAAAGGCCTTCATGTGATGGGCGGACTGCTCCCGATCGCGCCCCGCACCTTCGCTAAGCGGGCAGGACAGCCTCGCCAGACACCCACCGGTCATACAGGTTCGCCCCGCATCGGTGGACAGGTGACCGTGGCAGGCATCGACGTCATAAAATCTTTGACTGTTCAGCGCACCGACCGGGCAGGTCTGGGTGCACGGGGCCGGGCAGGTGGCGCATGGCGAGACCCCGGGCGCCTCGGGGATGGCGAATTCCTCGGCAAAATGCAGCGCCCCACGGAATGAGATCATCATGCCAACGGTATCATGCACCAGCGCGCCTACCGGGCTGCTGAAAGTGCGGCCGGATTTCAGCGCCCAGTCGATGAACGGCGCATAGGGCGGGCCGCCGAAAGGAAAATGCGCCTCGGCACCCAGATCAAGGGCCAATTGACCGACCACGCGTGTTGACCACCGATCAACCGGGTGGTCGCTTTGCCACTCGGGCGAGGATTTCAATGCGGGCCAAAAGGACGGTCCGGCACCCAGCAGGATCAAGGTGCCATGATCCAGTTGTTTGGCATCAACCCGGTGCGGGTGCAGCGCACCCATTACGGTCAGACCCACCTGCAGCGCCGCATCTTCCACGCGGTCATAAGATTTAGTTGAGGAGGTCGGGGGATGTCCGGTCATGTCTCCTCCGCTAGGTGATTAGTCGGGTCGGATCAGCGAGCCGGCGCCGTGTTCGGTGAACAGCTCCAGCAACACCGCATTGGGCGCGCGCCCGTCCAGAATGACAACCGCTCGTACACCGCTGTGCAGGGCGTCCAGCGCCGTTTCGGTCTTGGGGATCATCCCGCCCGCAATGGTGCCGTCCATGGTCATCTCGCGGATCTGACCGGCTTTGAGCTCGGTCACAACTTCGCCGCCCGCGTTCTTCACACCCGAAACGTCCGTCAGCAGCAGCAGCCGGTCCGCCTTGAGCGCCGACGCAATTGCCCCGGCGGCGGTATCACCGTTGATGTTAAAGGTTTCGCCGTTCTTACCTGCTCCCAAAGGCGCAATTACCGGAATCACATCATGCGCGAACAGGTTATGCAAGATAGCCGGGTCCATCTCGGACGGAGACCCGACAAACCCAAGCGAAGGGTCGGCCTGATCGCAGACAATCAAGTTGGCGTCCTTGCCGGACAGACCCACCGCTTTGCCGCCCTGACCATTGATCGCTTGTACGATGCGCTTGTTCACCAGGCCGGACAGAACCATCTCGACAACTTCGACGGTGGCCTTGTCGGTCACACGTTTGCCGTTCACAAACTCGGACTGGATGTTCAGCTGATCCAGCATCGCGTTGATCATTGGCCCGCCACCATGCACAACCACCGGGTTCACGCCAACCTGACGCATCAGAACAACGTCGCGGGCAAAGCTTTCCATCGCTTCGTCACTGCCCATAGCGTGGCCACCCAGCTTAATGACGACAATGGCTCCGTCATAGCGTTGCAGGTACGGCAAGGCGCTGTTCAAAGTGGCGGCGGTGGCGATCCAATCCCGGTTCATATCTCTTGTCTTCATGGCTGCTATCCCTCTGGGGACCTGTGTTAGGGCCTTTGAGGGATGCTGCCAAGGCCGGATAGCGGAAACATCCGGTTTGATCGGGCCGCACCAAAGCGATGCGGCCCGGATTTGTCAGCTCATGGCCTTTTTCATTGCCGGGATATTGCTGACCAGCAGCAGGTCAAAGATCAGAACAGCCAGCAAGGTCAGACCAACCAACGGGAAGGCCATTGCGGTGAACAGGCCAATCACGACTGCCCCTTTCCACAGCGGTAATTCCGCCGGCATCGGTGGCGCGGCCAGACGCCCGGCACCTTGAGGTCGCCGTTTCAGCCACATCACCACGCCCGAGACGCAGACAAAGATGACAGACAGGCAAAACAGGACGTTCAGGGCAAAATTCCACGTGCCCATCAGCCCCATGTGAAACGGAATGCCAACAGCCATGGATTTCCCCATCAGCGAGTAGTCCTTATACCGAACATCCGCCAATATCTTGCCAGTATACTGATCCACGTGAACGGTGCGGTCATTCACCGGATCGGTCGTGTCGCTGCTCATGCTGTCGCGGTTCAGGGTCCAGACGCCATCCTCGCCGCTGGGATAAGCGACGCGGAAACGCCCTGACATGTCCAGCGCGGTTCCCAGCGCCACCAACGCGTCAATATTTACCGGCGTTCCTTGCGGTACGCCATCAATCCCGACCTGAGACCCCGAGGCGGGCATAGGTGTTTGTTCCAACGCCCAGGGGACGTCATTCTGATGCCCGTGATTCATGCTGGCGTGGATATCGTCCGAGAGGGGCACATTGTCCCATTTCTCAGCAGGGAAACTGCTCCAGGGTTGTACGATCATACCACCCCAGACACCGGCCCAGGACAGGCCCGAGATCAGGAAGACAACCAGCAACCCGGACATCCAGAACCCGATCACGGCGTGTAGGGACTTCCACAATGCGCGACCTCGCGCGTGCAAGTTAGGCACAAAGGCCGCCATGACGTTGCCGCGCGGCCACCACATGTACAGACCGGTGAAGACCAGCAGTAGGCTCAGCCCGGCAGCGATTTCAATGATGCGATCCCCAGTCGTGCCGATCAGCAGGGTCGAGTGGATGTTGTCGGCCAGATCGTACCAACCCGCGCGGCGATCCCAGATTTGCAGAACCTCACCGGCATAGGGGTCGACAGCCACAAGGCGCTGACCAGCCTCGGTTTTGATGCGGAAAACGGTGGCCAGATCGGCGGCTTTCGGGCCGATCCATTCGACGACTGTGCCCGAGACCTCTGCCAAAGCAACCTCGGCTTGCTGTGAGACGGGCAGGGCGGTGCCCTGAACCTCGGCCGCGATTTTCTCACCGTCGCGGCCGTCATATTGGGTGATGAACATCATCATCAACCCGGTGACAGCCAGGATGATCAGGAAGGGGATGACGAAAATCCCCGCATAGAAATGCCACCGCCAGGCGGCGAAGTAGAGTTTTTGCGCAGCAGAGTTTTGCGCCTGGGTGTCCCCCAGGATTTGGCTGTCCAGTGCCATAGTATTCTCCGGATTCGAAAATTGCCCCGCGCAGTGCCTGCGCAAGTTCTCAGATGTTGAGGTGAATCAGAAGAAGAACGGCGGTGCCCGCGCATCATAGCGGGCGTAGAATCCAGCGTTACGGTGGGTAAAGTCACGATGAACCCAGCGCGGCTGGATCGAGGCCGTAAACGGTATAATAGACTCAATTGTAGGCAGGTCGACATCTGCAGTCAGACCCACGAAGGGGCACAGGGGACGGTTATCGGTGTCGTCATGCATGGGGCCACGGGGTTCAAGATCAACCCATTGTTCGACCATGCCGTCGCTGGTGCACAGCACCAGAAGCACCTTGCCATCATTGCCCATCGCCGGCATCCAGCCCTGTGGGAACACACCGGTCAGCAACAGCGCCAGCGTGGTCAGCAGAGTAAAGAAACGGACAGGCAGATTCATTCCAAATGCGCGATGATTGACCGCAGGGTCGGAATGCCATCGCCTTTTTCGGACGAGGTCAGCACGATTTCAGGAAAGGCCGCCGGATGTTTAGACAAGGCGCCGCGCACCTGATCCAAAACCTTTTCGCGGTCATTGGCTTTTACCTTGTCCGCCTTGGTCATGACGCATTGAAAAGTTACGGCACTGGTGTCCAGCAGCTTCATGATCTCGGCATCCACCGGCTTTACCCCGTGGCGTGCGTCAATCAGGACAAAGGCCCGGCGCAGGGTTTGACGGCCGCTCAGGTACTGTTTCAGCAGCCGCTGCCACTTTTCCACGACCTTCACTGGCGCATTAGCGTAGCCATAGCCGGGCAGGTCGACTAGATACAGCTCGGGGCCTTGGGTGAAAAAGTTAATCTCTTGCGTGCGGCCCGGAGTGTTCGATGCACGCGCCAATCCCTTGGTACCTGTCAGTGCGTTGATCAGGCTGGATTTACCCACATTTGAACGGCCGGCAAAGCAGACCTCAAGCCGGTCGGGGGCGGGCAGGCCGTTCATGGCAACCACACCTTTGACGAACTCGGACTCGCCTGCGAACAGTTTGCGCCCACGCTCCAGCGCGAATTCATCGGGATCTTCGACCAGAGGAAAGGGGAGGGTGCTCATAGCAATTCTACCTTATCGCCAACCGAAATTGCGCCGCCTTTCAGAACCTCGGTATAAACGCCAAATTCCTGATGGCCCCAAGTTTCGAGCGTGCCCAACGTGTCTGCGTCGCGCATGCCTGTTTCTGGATTGGCGGTTGTGGCCAGACACCGCGTGATCCGTTCACGTACACGGAACACGGCCTCGCCAATCTGAACCTCGCGTCCTATCCATTCGAACTCTTCCCACAGCCGCATGTCAGTCAGCCAGATATTACCGCGCCAGCGATGGATTGACAGGTCCTGTCCCAGCTTTTGTCCGACAGCACGATGCGAGGCCAGGTTGCACAGGCTGATCGAAGGGAAATCACTGTCGGTCATCCCCCGCCCCGGAACCCTAACGATCCTGGCCGAGGCTGCCCGGTCGGTGGGCATCAGGGGTTGAACCCAATCCAGAAACGCTTGTTGCTCCTCGTCCGGGACAAAGGTCAGATCCGGGCGATCCGGGTGAGATAAGGTTAGTATTTCGCCGCTTGATTGCGCAGAGATTGCCATCAACTGCGGCGCCTTCGCACAGCGGCTGAAATTGGCGCAGGGGGCCCATTCTGAACCGTCCGCTTTGGACGCCTCATGCGCGACCGCCCAAACGCGATCCCCGGGCATGGTCTGCCCGGGGATCACATTTACGGTTTCGACGGCTTCACGACCATGGCTTTTGATCGGATGCCGCCAAAGCTGGGCTACTTCACCCGTCATTTGTCGTCCGTTTTCGGCGTGCGTTTAAAGCCGGATTTGATGTTGCCAAATACGTCCGGCTTATAGCCCTGGGTGCGCATGATCAGGTACTGCTGAGTGAACGTGATCGTGTTGTTCGCAATCCAGTAAACCACCAGCCCGCTGGCAAAGCTGCCCAGCATGAACATGAACACCCATGGCATCCAGGCAAAAATCATCGCCTGCGTCGGATCGGTTGGTGCCGGGTTCAGCTTTTGCTGCAGCCACATCGAGATACCCAGCAACAGCGGTAGGATACCGATGAAAACCAGCGCCACGATCGAGTCCGGCTGCGGACCGGCCCACGGCAACAGCCCGAACAGGTTCATGATCGAGGTCGGGTCCGGCGCGCTGAGGTCCTGGAACGGACCAAACCATGGGGCCTGACGCAGTTCGATGGTGACAAAGATCACTTTATACAGCGAGAAGAAGATCGGGATCTGCATTAGGATCGGCAAACAGCCCGCGGCGGGGTTCACCTTTTCCTTCTTGTACAGCTCCATCATGCCCTGCTGCATCTTTTGACGGTCGTCGCCCGCGGCCTCTTTCAGGGCCTCCATCTGCGGCTGAAGCTCTTTCATCTTCGCCATCGAGACGTAGGATTTATACGCCAGCGGGAACAGGATCGCTTTGATAATCAAGGTCAGGCCGATGATGGACCAGCCCATGTTTCCGATAAGTGCGTTGATATTGTGTAACAGCCAGAAGATCGGCTTGGTCAGGAAGAAGAACCAGCCCCAGTCAATGCTGTCGATAAATTTCTGCACGCCTTCCGACTGGTATTCGCGGATGGCTTCCCATTCCTTGGCGCCTGCGAACAACTGGGTGGTGACTTCTTCGGTAGCACCTGGGGCAACGGTCAGGGTCGGGAGCACCGTTTCGGTCTGATAAATCTTGCGGCGTTCGTCGTATTTCGCGGCGGCCTTGAACGGAGTTCCCGGCTCAGGGATCAGCGTGGTCATCCAATAGTGGTCGGTGAAACCGATCCAGCCATCTTCTTTGACCTGAAACACTTCGGCCTGGGCGCGTTCGTTGGGGTCGATGTCGAAATCGCGGACATCGCCATAGTCGATCTCGGCCAGCGTGCCATCGGCCATACCGATCACGCCCTCATGCAGGATGAAAAAGTTCTTAAGACCGGGCAGGTCACCATCCTCGCCAATACCATGGCGGGCCAGGATGCCATAAGGTGCCATGCCAACTTCGGCCTGCGAGTTGTTTTCAACCGATTGGGTGACCGTGAACATATAGTTTTCGTCCACCGAGATCATGCGGCGGAAGGTCAGCCCTTTGTCGTTGTCCCATTTCAGAGTGATCGGCGTGTCGACCCCCAGCGTCTTGCCGGCCTCGACGGTCCACAGCGTGTTCGGGCCGGGCACATCCGCGCCAGCCACACCAGCCCCAGGTGCCCAGCCATACAAGGCATAATAGGCCGAGTCCGACCCCACCGGAGCCAGCAGCTCGACAATCGGCGCGCCTTCCTCGATCGAGACCTTGTAGTCTTTCAGGAACAGCTCATCGATCCGACCGCCCGACAGCGACAGGCTGCCTTTCAGGCGGGGGGTGTCGATTTCAACCCGCGGGGCTTGCTCTTCGGGCAGGGTTTCTTCGGCGGCGGCAGTCGCCTCGCCAACGGTGCCTGCGGCGCTGGGCGTCTGAACCTCATTGCCTTCGGTGGCGGAAATTTCAACCGCGTCTGGCGTGGTTGCCTGTTCGGGCGGAGGGAACAGCACGAACCAAACAAGGATCACGACAAAGCTGAGCGCGGTTGCAAGGATGAGATTCTTGTTCTGATCGTCCATCGGGGACAGCCACCTTAAGCAGTGAAACACACCCGGTGGGTTCAACAGAGTGCAGGCCCAAAGGTCAAGCGGATTCGCCCGTCATTTCGTCACGGATCGCGTTTCTGTGGCGTAAATCAGCGATCACAGCCCTGTCTTGCGCCCGATCTTCGGCATTCCGGCGACCTTGTTCTGATGTGCCGCGATCCAATCCAGTGTCTTTTCAAACGGCATCGGCCTGCCGATCCCGAACCCCTGAACATGATTGCAGCCCAATTGCGCCATCAGAGCATGTTCGCCCTGGGTTTCAACCCCTTCGGCAAGCGTTTCGACATTCAGTTGCTCGGCCATCGTGAGAATGGCACTGACCAGTTGTTGCTGGCTGGCATCGCGATCCGCCTTGGCGACAAATGAACTGTCGATTTTGATCCGCGTGACATCAAACCGTTTAATCGACCCAATCGAGGCATGTCCTGTGCCGAAATCGTCCAGATCGATGCAACAGCCCAATCTGGCCATGCTGGTCACGTTGCGGGTAATCACATCGTCGGGACGGCGAGAGAACACGGTTTCCAGAACTTCCACCGCCAGTCTGTCTGGGGTCAGATCATTCTGGTCCAATTCCCATTTCAGGCGATCAATCAGAGCCGGATCGCGCAACTCATCGGATGAGAAATTCACGCCGATACGGGGAACAACCACCCCGGCGCGATCCCAATCGCGCATGGCGGCAAAGGCATGGTGCCGCATCGCTTGACCAAATTTCTCCATCAGTTCGGCCTGCTCGGCAAAAGGCAGAAACACCTGTGGGCTCAGCACGCCCTTTTGTGGATGTTCCCAGCGGGCCAATGCCTCGAACCCCGTGACACGCCCGGTATCGGTTGAGATCTGCGGTTGAAACCAGGGACGGATTTCACCATTGTCCAGCGCGGCCTCAAAATCTTTGCGCAGATTGGCCCGAATACGAGAACGGCGCTGTGTTTCACTGGAGAAGGCCCGAATGGTCGAAGGTCCATTTCTTTGCGCCTCACTCAATGCGTCGGTAGCCGCGTCAACCCAGCCCTCGTATCGATCCTTAGCGACACTGGTCAACTGACTAAACCCGATTGAACAGGACACGTAGACACCCGCACCATTCAGCGTAAAGGGCTCTTCCACGACGGCCTGAATCCGCCCGGCCATCTGAATACAAGCTTCAAGATCCAGCTGATGCGACGGGTGCAGGCCGATTGCAATCTTATTGGGCTCTAGCCGGGTTGCGATATCCTGTGTGCGGATAATGGATAGAATACGACTGCCGAACTGGTCGGTCATGTGATTTGCTGCTGCATTGCCGTGCAGATCGAGGAAATCCGCATAATCATCTAACGCAATGAGGAGGCAGGCCGAATTCGAACCGTCGGACGTGGCTGATTTGAAGATGCTTTCCAATTCGCGGGCAAAACAGTCGATGGCCATCAAGCCGCCGGGCGGGTTGCGCCGCCGCAACTGCCGGTTGGCGCGGGCATCAAATGTAGCTGCTCCTGCGAATACAAGGGGCAAGACAAGGGTGATGACTACCAGCGCCCGCTCGCCGCCCATCCAGAACGCCGCCAGACTGATGGCCGGGATAAAGGCTAGCGTGGCAGGGCCGCTGAGAACAGAAGCAACAGCCTCGAGAGTGCGTTCGAATTTGATATGTTTCCACATCGGTTTTCCAGACCTTTACGTTTGGCAAAGCACGTATTGGGCAACCGTAGAAAACCAATCTGAGTTAGACGTTAACGCAATTGTGGAATTTCGTCCGAATTTTCGTCTTTTTTGCCGGGATTTAGCGCAAGGTTCGCGAAATCGAACAGTTTCGGGTCCAACAGGTGCGACGGCCGCGCGTTGGTCAGTGCCCGGAACATAACCTGTCGTCGACCTGGGCTATTCTTTTCCCATTGATCCAGAATTTGTTTTACCTGCTGGCGTTGCAGCCCGTCCTGGCTGCCACAAAGATCGCAGGGGATGATAGGATATTTCATCGCGTTGGCGAATTTTTCGCAATCGGCCTCAGCTACGTGGGCGAGGGGGCGGAATACATAAAGATCGCCTTCTTCGTTCACCAGTTTCGGCGGCATGGTGGCCAGGCGTCCGCCGTGGAACAGGTTCATGAAAAACGTTTCCAGAATGTCGTCGCGGTGATGGCCCAGTACTACGGCCGAGCAGCCTTCTTCGCGGGCGATCCGGTACAGGTTGCCTCGGCGCAGACGCGAACACAGGGCGCAAAAAGTGCGGCCCTGCGGAACCTTGTCCACAACGACGGAATAGGTATCTTGGTATTCAATGCGGTGGGGCACGCCCATGCGTTCCAAAAACTCAGGCAGGACGGTGGCGGGAAAGCCCGGTTGGCCCTGATCCAGATTGCAAGCCAGCAGATCAACAGGCAGCAACCCGCGCCATTTCAGCTCATACACAACAGCAAGCAAGGTATAGCTGTCCTTGCCACCCGACAGACAGACCAGCCAGCGGGGCGGTTTGGCGTCCTTGTCATGGGCAGACGGGTCCACCATCCCATAGTGCTCGATGGCTTCACGGGTCTGGCGCACGATGCGTTTGCGCAGCTTCTTGAACTCGGTGGTCGAGGGCGCGCCGGCAAATAGCGGATGGATATCGTCAGCTTCGTCAAACATGCGCTGCCCCTACAGCAGTTGACGCAACCGGGCAAGGGGACGGGTCAGCTCGGCCAGTTCAGCAACGAGTCCGTGCCATGCCTGACCAGAAGTCACCTAAGGGTATCGTCCTTGCGGTTCGGTACGGGGTCATATCCATCGCCGCCCCAAGGATGGCAGCGCCCGATCCGCCGGGCGGTCAGCCATGCGCCCTTGATGGCACCGTGTTTTTCCAACGCTTCCAACGCATAGGCCGAACATGTGGGTTGATAACGGCAGTTGAAACCAACCCAGGGGCTGAACACCAGCCGATAGGCCCGAACGGGCAGGGCAAGAATATGCGACAGCAGGGTCATTTTCGCGCGCTGTGGATTTTGCGCAGGGCGTAACGCAGATCATCCAGCAGGGTCTCGAACGGGCGCGCGGCGGTGACGTCGGCGCGGCCAATCAGCACGTAGTCCCAACCGTCCTGCCCCTGAACACGCAGTACCGCGCGCGCGGCTTCGCGTAGACGTCGTTTGGCGCGGTTGCGGGCCACGGCATTGCCGACCTTCTTGGAACAAGTGAACCCGACGCGAATCCCTGCGCCCTCGTCCGCTGCACGTTTGCGGGCCTGCACCATCATCGATGATGTGCCCTGACGGTACGCGCGTGCGGCTTTCAGGAAATCGGGTCGTTTCTTGAGAACGATCAATGTTTCAGGCACGCAAACGGACGCCGCCGGGGGCATATCCCCGGGGTGGTTCTTACCATCCACAGGGGCCTCCGGCGGCGTCATGTTCATAACCTGATCGGTGAGCGGTTTACGCGCTCAGCGATTTGCGGCCGCGTGCGCGGCGTGCGTTCAGGATTTTGCGGCCGGCCTTGGTGGCCATGCGCGCGCGGAAACCGTGGCGGCGTTTGCGAACCAGGTTCGAAGGCTGATAGGTGCGTTTCATCGCTCCGTCTCCAATCTATGCGGTCGGGTGCGGCGCGGATTCGCCTGGCCCTAGTGTTCGAAGCCCGTCCTCTACTGGGTAGCGGGGGGTAAGTCAAACCCCTAGGTGGGGGTTTTGACGCCTTTTGCAACAATTCTGGTACCGCGTCACGCGAAAGGTTTCAAAATAACGGTTTTACGTCCCTAAACCCTCACATTCCTTGCCGTTTACATCAACGCCGCGTGAGGACCCTGTTGTATAGGGCATGGGCGGCGCATGTTGGGGGCAGAATGAAACGCACCAAACCGGACAGCTTAATGAGCGAAACGACCCAGACCCCGCGTAAAGGGCTTGCGCGACACATACCTTTGCTGGTGATTCTCGCCGTGGCCGCGGTGGGATTCTTTACGTTGGGCGACTATCTGACGTTCGAGACGTTGCGTGACAACCGCGAGGCCCTTTTGGCGTGGCGGGATGCGAACTATTGGTCAATGGCCGTCGCTTTTGTGGCGATCTACATTGTCATCGTCGCTTTTTCGCTGCCCGGCGCGGCCGTCGCATCAATGACCGGTGGGTTTCTGTTCGGCCTTTTTGCCGGAACCGTTTTTAATGTCTTTGCAGCCACCATCGGCGCATCGGCGATCTTTCTGGCTGCACGTTGGGGGTTGGGCGAATCCCTGACCGCACGGCTTGAGGCTTCGGAAGGCGCTGTCAAAAAGCTCAAGGATGGCCTGCGCGAGAACGAAATCTCGGTATTGTTCCTGCTGCGCCTTGTGCCGGTTGTACCGTTCTTTGTGGCCAATCTGGTACCGGCGCTGGTTGGGGTAAAGTTCCGAAACTTTCTGATCACCACAGCGCTGGGCATCATTCCGGGCGGCATCGTCTACACTTGGATCGGTGTCGGGTTGGGTGGTGTGTTTGACCGGGGCGAGACACCGGATGTCTCGTTGCTGTGGGAACCCTTCATCATCGGCCCCATCCTGGGCTTGTGCGTGCTGGCCGCGTTGCCGATAGTTATCAAAGCCCTGCGGGGCAAAAAGGACGCCTGAACACATGCAAGAACTGAAAACCGATATCCTGGTGATCGGGGCCGGGTCGGGTGGCTTGTCCGTTGCGGCCGGAGCCAGCCAGATGGGCGCTGACGTTATCCTGCTGGAAGGCCACAAGATGGGCGGCGATTGCCTGAATTTTGGCTGTGTACCGTCCAAAGCACTGATTGCCAGTGGCAAGACGGCCTATGGTCAGGCCCACGCCGTTGCGATGGGTGTGGCGGATGTGGTGCCGCAAGTGGATTATGCCGCAGCTAAGGATCACGTCCAAGACGTGATCGCCCAGATCGAACCGATGGACAGTCAGGAGCGGTTCGAAGGTTTCGGGGTCAAGGTGATCCGCGAATATGGCAGCTTTGTTTCGCCGACGCAGGTGCAGGCAGGCGATCATCTGATCACGGCGCGCCGTGTGGTGATTGCCACTGGGTCGTCCCCGTTGGTGCCGCCGATCCCCGGATTGGATCAGGTGCAGTATTACACCAACGAGACCATCTTTGAGCTGCGCGACAAGCCCGAGCATCTGCTGATCATCGGTGGCGGTCCCATCGGTCTTGAGGTGGCGCAGGCCCATATCCGTCTTGGCTGTGAGGTGACGGTGATCGAGGGCATGCAGGCGCTGGGCAAGGATGATCCCGAAGCGGCAGAGGTCGTGTTAGACACCCTGCGCGCCGAGGGCGTCGCGATCCATGAACAGGCGATGGTTGCCCAGATTCGTGAGAATAACGGGTTGGTCGATGTCGTGACCGAGAATGGAGATATCTATACCGGCTCGCACCTGCTGGTGGCTGCAGGACGCAAGGCCAACACCGAACGCCTGAACTTGGAGGCGGCCGGTATCGAACCAACCCGCACGGGCATCAAGGTCGACGACTCGCTGCACACAACAAATCGCAAAGTCTATGCCATCGGCGATGTGGCGGGCGGGCTGCAATTTACCCATGTGGCCGGGTATCACGCCGGGATCATCATACGCTCGGCTCTGTTCGGCCTCCCGTCCAAGGCAAAAACGGCGCATATCCCCTGGTCTACGTATACAGACCCGGAACTGGCGCAGGTCGGGCTGACCGAGGCGCAGGCCCGCGACCGGCATGGCGACAAGGTCGAGATTGCGCGCTTTGACTACCACCACAACGACCGCGCCATTACCGAGCGTAAGACGAAAGGCTTCATTAAGGTCATGGTCGTAAAAGGCCGCCCTGTAGGGGCCACAATCGTGGGTCATCAGGCGGGTGAATTGATCAACTTGTGGTCGCTGGCACTGGCCAATAATCTGAAGATGGGGCAGATCGCCGCGATGGTTTCGCCGTATCCGACGATCGGAGAGCTTAACAAACGGGTGGCGGGTGCCTATTTCACGCCAAGGCTGTTTGAGAATCAGACGGTTAAACGAGTAGTCAGGTTCGTCCAGCGCTGGATGCCCTGACCGGAAAGGAAGAGCTTAGTGAACTCGCTGTCGGGCCGATTTCTGATCCTGACGACGGTCTTCGTTATGTTGGCCGAAATCCTGATCTTTGTGCCTTCGATTGCGCGGTTTCGAGAAGATTTCCTGCTGAACCGGCTTGAGCGTGCCCAGATCGCTTCTCTCGCCCTGCTGGCGGATGACATGCTGGCCGAAGACCTCGAGGCTGAACTGCTGGCCAACGCGGGCGTCTATAACGTCGTGCTGCGGCGCGATGAGGTGCGGCAGCTGATGCTGTCCTCGCCCATCCCCGAGGCGATAACCAATACATATGATCTGCGGGACGCCGGAGCCTGGGTTCTGATCCGGGACGCCTTAATGCGTCTGTTTACCCCGGAAAACGAAGTCATTCGCGTCATCGGTGAACCGGTCAAGGGCGCGGGGCTGCTGATCGAAGTTACCATCGACAGCATGCCGCTGCGGATGGCGATGACTGATTATGGTTTGCGCATTCTGGGCCTGTCCTTCGTCATCTCGATCATTACCGCCTTTTTCCTGTTCCTTGCCGTACGCGTTGTGCTGGTGAAACCGATCAAAAGCGTTGTCGGTTATATGCAGCGCTATGCCGGTGCGCCTGAAGACGCGCGCGGGATCATCTCACCCAATTCCAAAGTGACCGAACTGCGCGAGGCGGAAGAGGCCTTGCAACAGTTGCAGACCGAGCTGACACAGGCCCTGAAACAGCGCGAACGTCTGGCGCAGCTGGGTGGGGCGGTGGCCAAGGTCAGCCACGACCTGCGCAACATCCTGACCTCAGCACAGTTGTTCACCGACCGGATCGAATCCAGCGACGACCCGCTTGTGCGGCGTATGGCGCCGAAGCTGGTGAACTCGATCACCCGGGCGGTGTCCCTGTGTGAAAGCACGTTGGCCTTTGGCCGCGCAGAAGAACCTGCGCCGACACTGACCATGGTGCCCCTGCGGGACGTTGCAGAAGACGTGGTAGCCAGCGAGAAGCTCGCTATCGCTGATGCCTGTGTCGAGATTGTCAATGCCGTGCCCGACGACCTTGTCGCCCGAGCAGATCCCGAACAGATATTCCGCGTTATGATGAACCTTGTGCGCAATGCGCGTCAGGCGCTGGTGGCGTCCGGTAAGCCGGGCCGGATCACGATCGCTGGCTGCGAACACGACAACGATTGGTGCGTCGAGATCAAGGATAACGGCCCGGGCCTGCCGCCTAAAGCGCGCGAAAACCTTTTTACCCCGTTTCAAGGCGGTGTACGCAAGGGGGGGTCAGGTCTTGGGCTGGCCATCTCGCAAGAACTGGTACGTGGACATGGTGGAGATCTGGTTCTGACCGAGACCGGACCCGAGGGAACCACCTTCGAAATCAGGCTTCCACAGGGCGACGTGACTTTTTAAATTATTTTTGAAGAATCGACTTGCACGTCCCCTGAGGTGGGTCTACATAGCGCCTCACCAACGCGGACCGATAGCTCAGCTGGATAGAGTACTTGACTACGAATCAAGGGGTCGGGGGTTCGAATCCTCCTCGGTCCGCCACTTAAATAATGTTGAACGTCACACGAACCTGACCCAACCGTCATAGTTGGACCAGAAAAGTAGTGAATGTTCGACATCAGAAGTCGCCCCCAACGTTGGACATCAGTTGAATTTGACCTTTGCGTCATCAACTAACACGCCGCCCCCATTTTATGCTCCCGCAGGCAGTTTGGTTTGTTCTGACTTCCCTTTCGGAAAATCAGAGCTGATTTGTGGATCAGACAGCGAAGCTGCCTGTTCCTGCTGATCTGCCACGTGGCGAACGCGGGAGGGGGCGAGGCAATGCTATTCGACAGGGATGGTGCGGCCCGCAGGCGCAGCCGAGGACACGGTCCTGTCTAATGGGGTTGCCCGAGGGGGAGGGCCACGCCTTCACCCTGACGGCCAGGGGCGTTTGGCTTGTCCAAATCCCGCTGGCCCAGGAAAGGAAAGCGGCGTGATGGATGATCGCCACCATTGGCGATCATTAAATTCCCTAATAGCAAAAAGTGACATTCGGCCCAAACCAGACATTCGCCAAAATGTTGGAATGCCGCGGTCGCAGCCCGCATTGCTGCCATTCGCTGTACCTACAGAATGCAGCATCTAACAACGCTGTAAGCTCTACAAGAATTCTTAGTAGGGCACTCATTGCTCGGTGCCCTGCGTAAGGCGATCATTCCGCTGGTTGTAGGCCAGCGCTGGAGCTTCTAATACTGTGAAACAACTTCTAGTTCAGCACGGTAAGCGCTTTTGAAAGACGAACATGACTAACAGCATCATTGCGCGACGACTGAGCGGCATTGACGCCGATGGCAAATTATTTGAGCTGCCTCAAGCTGATCTCCGAGGTCGGACAAAACCCATTCTCGTCTTGGGCGATGCTGGAATGGGAAAGACGACACTGCTAGAAGAAATCGGACAAGAGGCTGGCTACAAATTTGTTCACGCAAGACGCCTAATCCGATCGCCTGATCCTTCAAAACTCTTGGGTGACGCGACAACCTTCGTCATAGACGCACTTGATGAACTGGCAGTACAAGCTGAAGGAGATGCTGTCGACGCCGTCCTTGCATCGCTTGAGAAAGCTGGGTTTCCAAACTTCATTCTCTCCTGCCGAGTGGCTGACTGGAGAAGCGCCACAAGTACGCAAGCTGTGGCGGATTCCTACGGAAATGATCCGCTTGAGCTCTTTCTGGAACCAATCTCTCGGGATGAGGCTCGCACTTTGTTGTCAAGCGATATCGGAGATAGCAGGGCAGAAAATGTCCTTACACATTTCGAAGAAAAAGGGCTCGAAGGTCTGTTTGGTAATCCTCAAACGCTTAAACTAATTAGAGCTGTTGCCGGTGACGGGTGGCGGGCCGACTGACCGGTGTATCGAGAGACCCGGACGTTGACGGATTGGCAGCAATTCTGATCGACTACACTGAGACCTTGGAAAAATCGGAGCGTGTGTTTTCCGGCGATCTGTCGCTTAAGGATGCGGCGGCACGCCTGAGAATTAGCGTCGGTTCTATCCGACGGTTGAGGGATGGTGGATATCTGAAGCAGATAAAAGCGCGAAACCCGGACACGCAGCACTACCGGTGCTACATCACTGAAGAGAGCATTCAGGCGTTTGCAGAGGTGTATGTGACGCTTGGCCAAATGGCAGAGAAAATTGAGCTCGCAGCGATCCATTTGGCTCGGGCGTTGGACCGAAGAGAAATCGAGACGATCCCCTGTGACGCCGGGTTTGTTCGCGCTTACCCGAAAAAGACTCGGAACCTGGTTCGTGACCTGGCGATGGTCGAAACAGGACAACCCACCCCAGTAGGCTCATCAACTAGTTGAACCAATACGTGCGCCGGAACAAGCGAATGCTCCGCCGCGCATTCTCACTAATAGTAGTGGTGGGATCTCGTTCGGGCCAACTACATGGAATTACTAATCTGCGAGGAAAAGAGATATGACCAACGGTCGAAAAGATATTCTTGAACGACTCAAACCAATATGGGAGGCCGTGGGCGAGCTAGCTGAGAACAATCCTGAGCTCAATGTGAAGGCCTATCTAGATGATATCTGGGGCGAAGAAGGCAGAACACATACCGCTTCATTGGGGGTCGAAAATAGTCCTGCTCGGCGTGACGAAAAAGTTGCGGAAGATCCTGAAGCCCAGTTCAAAATGATTGCGGTCGCATACGCCACTGGAGACATGGATGAGGTCGACCGGGTGATTAACTACCTTGCTTTTATACGTCGTATGAAGAAACAGGGAATTTACGAATTTGGACACTGGAGCGATGAGGATTCAGATGAGCGATGACACAACCAGAGATCGCTTCACATAACACCCATTCAGTGGTGTTCTCACTTTGTTACGACGCTGTCATTCATCGGTTGGTTGCGAAAACCTGCCATTTGAGACGCGGTTCGAAGGCGACCGCAGTGCGGGACCAAGCGCCATTTCGCTGCACAAGGCTTCAAAGTCCGGTGAAGGCGCATCAAGATCGCCGTGCCTGGCACCTGGGGTGGAAATCGGTCATTCGCTGCAATCGCAAAAATTCGCTTTGATTTTGACAGGTTTCGGGTTCCGAGTAGAAATAGAAACGAACTAGACGGCTATGGGAAGCTCAAGCGTAAAGCTTGCTCCTTTTTCGACTTGGTTGATCGCGACCACTCCTCCATGGCGCTCCGCCACCGCTGAGACAATTGACAACCCCAAACCGCTGCCTTCGGAGTACTCGAGCTGCGAAAACCGACTGAACGCGGCTTCGCTTTGGTTAGGCGAAAGACCTGTTCCGTCATCGGCCACAGTTAGCTTGACGTTCCCGCCCTCACAGTGCAGCAAGACTGAAATTCGGCTCAATTTTGTACCACCGTGCTTAACAGCGTTGTCCAGCAGATTTTTGATGGCCTCAGTCAAAAACACACGATCCCCTGAGATCACGATCGGCGTGTCCGGCATCGCGACCTCAAAGTCGATCCCTTTTGCGAGGATATGAACGCCCATCTCTGCACAAGCCTCTTCCACGACTACGCGGAAATCAATCTCATCCATCTGATCCTGATGCGTAGGTTGCCGCAGTCGTTCCAGCGACAATAACTGTTGCGCCACCGTGGCCGAGTTTTTTGCCGCGGCCACAAGCTCAACAATGCGTTTGTCCCTGTCCTCATCCGTTTTCGCATCTCTCAGTGCCTCGGCCATGGACTGGACCGCGGCTGCTGGGTTTCGTAGCTGATGCGCGGCTTCTGAAATAAACACTTGATGAGCGTTGATGCTGTGTTCAACCTGCCCAAACAGCCGATTCAGGGTTTTGACAATGCCTCGTACTTCGATCGGGACCGACCGTTTGATTTCGCTGAGGTCGTCTGGCGATCTCAGCGCGATTGCTTCCTGTAAATCGAGCAACGGTCGTAGACCGCGGGCAACGCCGAACCACACGACAATGGCAAGCGTCGTCAACAAAATGCCCATCAGAATTGCAGCGCGGAGCGACAACTGGTTGGCAAATGCATTTCGGTCGGCCATGAGCTGCCACACAGTTACAGTCGCGTCCCCCACCAGGTTTTCCAAAGTGACGCGCTCGGTCATTCTGAGAACCCGGACGGGCACCTCCCGGTGCACAGATTCAAAAAAATGTGGACTGTAAGGGTCTTGTTGCGATGATGCAGCAGATGTTGGCGGGTACGCGTAGCCAGTGACATAGCTGCCGCCCGGACCGGTCACGTGATAGAATATCTCTCCACCGGATGCTTCGCGGATCATACTGCGCGTCGAGGGCAACAACGCGTCGCCGCCCGAGATTGCCACATCGCGTGAAATAGCGAGTCCCGCTGATAGTAAGCTCTCATCAAAGAGCTCCTGCGCGGTTTTCTGAGCAACGTTGAAACGCCAAAACCCAAGCAGAAACGCAAGCAAAACCAAAGGCGTGAGGATCAGCAGGAATAACCTTAACCTGAGCGACCGCTGCGGTATCACTTCTGCACCTCAAGCAGGTAGCCAAGCCCGCGGGCCGTTTTGATTCTGATGCCCAGATCCTGAAGCCGTTTTCGTAACCGCGACACATGGGGTTCCACGGCGGAATCCTCGATGTCCGCGCCGATACCATAGACATAGTCGGTCAATTGGCTTTTGGGGACAATCCTACCTCGGCGTTCAAGCAGGCATTCAAGCACGGCCAATTCCCGGCGTGGCACGTCCATTACCTCTCCGTGAACGGTGACCTGCCGTGCCGAGCGATCGAATTCCAATCCGCCGATGGTTTCGCGCGCGCCGTAGTCGAGGTCCTTTCGGCGCGAAAGCGCACGAATGCGGGCTTCCAACTCATCCATCTCGAAGGGTTTGACTAGATAATCGTCAGCGCCCATATCCAGACCCAGCACACGGTCGCTTGTCTCTGACCGGGCGGTCAGCAGGATCACTGGCGCACCATCTCCGCGACTGCGCAAGGATTGCAGGATTTCAAGCCCGGACCGGCCTGGCAAGTTGATATCCAGAACGATCAGGTCTGCACCTTCCTGTTCCAGATAGGTGTCAGCCTCGTCGCCATCCGTCAGCACGTCAGCCGCATGACCACGATCACGCAGGCGATACGCAATGGCGTTGGCAAGTGGCTCGTTATCCTCGACGATGACAATCCGCATCAGGGCTCCTGCAAGTTTCGCGCAAGGTTGGCCCTTCATGATTGCCAGATGGGAGGGGGAATCAACCCCACAGTTCTATTTGCGATCACGGTGGTGCCAAGCGTGCCTTCGTGGTTGTCTGGTCAACAGGGAGGAACCAATGACCATTTCCAACTTTACCCGTCGCGCCGTCGTGGGGCTGATCGCTGCCGCCGGGCTGGCCGCGCCTGTCGCTGCTGAGGTCGATTTCTCGGGCAAGACCATTGAGTGGGTCATCCCGTTCTCGGAAACGGGCGGTTCGGCCAAATGGGCCAACTTCTTTGCGCCGCTTCTGTCCGAGGCGCTGCCCGGCCAGCCAACCGTTGTGGTGAAGTTCATGCCGGGCGCAGGCTCAACCAAAGGAGCAAACTGGTTTCAAGAACAAGAGCACGACGATGGCACGCTTTTGTTCGGAACATCCGGTTCAACCCAGTTTCCGTATCTTCTGAGCGATCCGCGCGTGCGTTATGAATACAACGACTGGATTCCTGTCATGGCATCGGGCACCGGGGGCGTGGCCTACCTGAACGCGGAAGATGGTGCGAAATTCGACGGATCGGCAAATGCGCTGAAGGACACCAGCTTTATCTATGGCTCGCAAGGCGCAACCCGGCTGGACCTAGTACCGCTACTGGCGTGGCAGATGCTGGGCATGGATGTTGAACCGGTCTTCGGCATTAAGGGTCGCGGTGATGGCCGTCTTATGTTCGAACGTGGTGAGGCCAACATCGATTATCAGACCTCATCGGGTTTTCTGGGCGGCTCTGCCCCATTGGTCGAGGCCGGTCAGGCTGTTCCGATGATGACCTGGGGTGCGCTGGACGCGGATGGCAACATCGTGCGCGACCCGACGTTCCCGGATATCCCGACCTTCAAAGAGGTTTGCGAAGCCACCGATGGCTGTGAAACCAGCGGTGAGGCGTGGGATGCGTGGAAAGCCTTCTTTGTTGCGGGTTTCCCGGTACAGAAACTGGCCTTCTTGCCGGGTGATACCCCGCAGGATGTCGTCGACACTTACACAGCAGCCTTCCAAGCTGTCACTGAGCGTGCGGATTTTGCCGATATCTCCTCCAAGCGAGTTGGCAAGTACCCGGTGTTTGTCGGAGACGGCTCCAAAGCCGCCCTGCAAACTGCAACGAGTGTGGATGACAACGCCAAGCAGTATGTCCTGAACTGGCTTAAAGATTCCTACGGCGTTGAGCTGAACTAAGCCTGCCTTTCACAGCGCGTGCCCTCCCACACGAGGGCCGTGCCATCTGAATTCTGAAAAAATCGAATGAAAGGCGGCCGCTATGGAGGTTTTCGCCACCGCTCTTCCTGCGCTTGGTGATGCGTGGGCTCTGATCCTGCAACCTATTGTCTTGGGCTATCTTGTGCTCGGCGTTGTCATGGGGCTAGCCGTGGGCGTCTTTCCCGGACTCGGCGGTATCGCCGGCCTGTCTCTTTTACTGCCATTCATGTTCGGCATGGATCCGATTCTGGGTCTGGCGCTGATGATCGGAATGGTCGCCGTCGTGCCGACCTCTGACACGTTTGCTTCTGTCCTGATGGGGATACCAGGCAGTTCGGCCTCGCAGGCAACTGTGCTTGACGGCTTCCCGATGGCAAAAAAGGGAGAGGCCGCGCGGGCGTTGTCTGCTGCCTTTGCCTCATCCCTGTTCGGGGGTTTGGTCGGTGCAACATTCCTGACCATGTTCATTCTGATCGCACGGCCAATCGTTCTGGCCTTCGGCCTTCCCGAGATGCTAATGATCACCATCCTTGGCCTTTCGATGGTGGCTATTTTGGCGGGGCGCATCCCGTTGAAAGGCGTTGCCGCCGCTGGGCTCGGTCTGATGGTCGGCACCATCGGCGAGGCGGACGCGGGTGGCTCGCTGCGTATGGCCACCTATGACATTCCCTATCTGACCGATGGCCTGAAGCTGGTCATTGTCGGCTTGGGCATTTTTGCCGTCCCTGAAATCGTTTCCCTGCTCCGTCAGGATCGGTCGATTGCCAAGGGAGCTTCGTTGGGGGCCGGATGGCTGGATGGCGTCAAGGACTGGTTCGCCAATATCTGGCTTTCGGTTCGATGCTCAATCATCGGTGTGATCGTAGGTGTTATTCCCGGACTTGGGGGCTCGGTTGTTGACTGGATCGCCTACGGCCATTCCGTGCAGACAACCAAAGACAAGAGCAACTTCGGCAAAGGCGAAGTGCGTGGTGTGATCGGGCCGGAAAGCTCGAACAATGCAAAAGAGGGCGGCGGTCTGGTGCCAACGCTACTGTTTGGCATCCCCGGATCCGGGTCGATGGCGATCTTCATCGGAGCCGTAGCTTTGCTGGGTTCAGGTGATATCGAGGTTGGCCCCAGCATGTTGCAAGACAATCTGGATATCACGTATTCGATCGTCTGGTTGCTGGCTCTGGCCAATGTTGTAGGCACCATTCTGTGTATCGCGGCTTCAGGCGGTATCGCTAAGCTGACCACAATCCGATTTACCTACCTGGCACCGTTCCTGTTCATGCTGATCAGCTTTGCGGCGTTCCAGTCGGGTCAGAATTTCGAAGATCTGTTGGCCCTGTTCGTGATCGGCCTGATCGGCATCTTTCTGCGCCGCTTCGACTGGTCGCGCCCGGCGTTTCTAATTGGCTTCGTGCTGTCGAACCCGGTTGAAAAGTTCACCAACCAGGCATTCCAGATCGCTTCGTTCCGTTTCCGCAAAAGCTTTGGCGAGGGTATGGAATATGTTTTCAGCCCCATTGTGATAATTCTGATCGTAGTCACGATTGTCTCAATCATTCTGGGCATCCGTCAGGCCAAGATGATCATGGCCGAGGGCGAGGTTCAGTCCGGCAGCAAACGCGCGCCGCTGGTCTTCCTGCTGGCGATCATGGCTTATCTGGCCGTTGCTTTGATCAACGCCAACATGATCCCGGACTACAATATGACCGACAAGATCATCCCTCTGGTGATTGGGTATGTATCGTTATTTTGCTGTGTCGTTCTGCTGATCCAGATGATGCGCCGGCCCGAGGGCGATGCGATCTTTGCCGACAAGGAAGTTGCCGGTGAGGACGCCAGCGCGCCTCATGGCTTGTGGTCCACACTCGCATGGTTCGCAAGCCTGATCGCGGCAACCTGGGTTGTGGGTTTTATCCTCGCGCTGATCGGGTTCCTGATTGCGTTCCTGCGCGTTCGGGCCGGGTCCAGCTTGCAGATGACGCTGATCCTGACAGCCTGTGGCATCGGTTTCATGTGTGTCATGGCAGGCGCGTTGAACCGCGATTTTCCGCCGGGTTTGTTGCAGGACATGGTTGACCTGCCATGGCCGCTGAAATGAGTCCCGCCGTCGCAGGCGTGCGCGATACCCGAAGGGGCGCGACATGACCCAGACCGGAATTCCGTTCATTTTCATGCGGGGTGGCACATCTCGCGGACCCTACTTCCGACGCTCTGACCTGCCGGAGGATCGGGAGACTCTGGCAGAGGTTCTGATCGCTGCGGTTGGCGCTGGACACCCGTTGAATATTGACGGGATAGGCGGCGGCGCGGCGGTCACGACTAAGGTCGCGATGCTGTCGGCTAGTGACGAAAACTGGGCAGATATCGATTACTTCTTCGCCCAGGTTTCGGTTGAGGAAAAGCTGGTCGATTTCAAACCCACCTGCGGGAACATCCTGTCGGGCGTCGGCCCTGCAGCAATCGAAATGGGTTTGGTCGAGCCGCGGGGCGATGAAACCGAAATCCGCATTCGCGCTGTCAACACCGGAGCGCAGGTGGTGGCTAAGGTGCCGACACCTGGCGGTGAGCTGACCTATCAGGGTGATGTGGCGATTGCCGGCGTGCCGGGGCGTGCCGCACCAGTGCACCTAAGTTTCATGGGCGTTGTGGGTTCATCCACCGGCGCATTCCTGCCCACTGGTCATCTGCGCGACACAGTGCAGGGTATCGAGCTAACCTGCATGGACGTCGCGATGCCGATGGCCATTGCGCGCGCCTCTGATTTTGGTCTTACCGGATACGAAAGTGCAGAGGAACTGGACAGCAATCGCGCGTTCTTTGACCGGATGGAGGCCGTTCGGATTGAAGCGGGGTTGTTGATGGGAATGGGCGATGTATCCCAGTCCGTGACCCCGAAATTTGGCATACTTGCCCCTGCTCGGGACGGGGGCACACTTGCAGTCAGGTATTTCATGCCGTGGAATACACACCCGACGATGGCGGTAACAGGGGCACAATGCATGGCCTCCTGTGCGTTGACGCCGGGAACTGTTGCAGATGGGTTATTGGAACGAGCCGCATCTGGGCCTGCCGAAGTCGTTCTTGAGCACGCTTCGGGTAAAATCGATGTTCTTGTGGATTTCTCCAGCGAAGATGGTTTCACCCTCAATGCGGCGGGATTGGTGCGAACGGTGCGCAAGCTGGTAGATGGCAAAATCTATGTACCGCAATCTGTGTGGGATGGGAGTTGAACAGGCATAAGCTAAATAGTATACTACGGTATACATAAGAGGAGATGTCACGATGAACGACTACTCTGAATGCCTCGATATTGCCCGGCAGGAACTTAAATTGGCGCAGGCTGCATTGCGTCTGGATATGGCGAATTATCCGACGCCAATCGCTGGCTGCGATGAGCAATTCAATCATTTGCTGGATCAGAGCCAACGTGTCTGCAATGCGCTCGCGGCGCTTGAGGCCCCGAATTTTGTTCCAACACCTAGAAAACTGGAAACCGGGCAAGGTATTGAAAGTCGATGAAAATCCACGTTCTGGATGACTGGTTTAACACGCTACGCGGCCTGCCTTGTTTTGCAAAGCTTGCAGATCATGACGTGACGGTTTGGACAGATCACGTCGAAGACATCGGCGTGTTGGCATCGCGGTTACAGGATGCCAATGCTGTGGTTTTGTTCCGGGAACGCACCAATATTACCCGAGCGTTACTTGAGAAGCTGCCTAACCTGCGGCTGATCAGTCAGCGCAGCGTATATCCCCACGTCGATGTGCAGGCATGTTCTGATCACAATGTACTTTTATGTTCGAACATGCACGGCGGCACGCCGTCTTATGCCGCGGCCGAACTCACATGGGCACTGATCATGGCCGGAATGCGTGATCTGCCTTCGCAGATGACATCGGTCAAGGCAGGGCACTGGCAGGCCGGAGTGGGCAAGACGCTACGTGGTCGCCAATTGGGGCTTTATGGCTATGGCCGCATTGCTCGTGCCGTTGCAGGCTACGCTCAGGCGTTCGGGATGAATGTTGTCTGGTGGTCATCTGAGAATGGCCGGTCACGTGCACAGGCGGACGGAGCTACGGTCGCGCCGAGCCGGGAGGCGTTTTTTGCTGATAGTGATGTGGTGTCGGTCCATGTGCGCCTGAAACCGGGCACGCGTGGGATCATCACCGCATCGGATTTTGCACAGATGCAGCCCGGAGCGATGTTCGTGAATACTTCGCGGGCCGGGCTTCTTGCTTCGGGTGCATTGCTCGAGGCGCTTAGTGTCGGTCGCCCCGGCAAAGCCGCAATCGATGTGTTCGATGCGGAGCCGTTGACCGACCCAACCGATCCGTTGCTTGCGCATCCCAACCTGATCGCGACGCCGCATATCGGTTTTGTGACCGAGGACGAGTTCGACTTGCAATTTGCCGACATCTTCGATCAGGTAAACGCCTATGCCGATGGCGCTCCGATCCACATGATCAATCCCGAGGTTTGGACCAACGCAAAATAAGACCGGCCGCGATCGGTGCGCCGATGATCACCAGTACGATCCGTGTCAGGTGGTGGGTGATTACAAACCCCAGATCAGCGCCAGAGACTATGGCAAGAACGGTCATCTCAGCCTGACCTCCAGGCGCAAATGCAAGAAACGCCTCGAGCGGTTGACCCAAGCCGAGTGTAGTCACAACTGCCGTGAAACCGGCAGCCAGAATGGCGAGTATAACAACGTAGGCAACGCCAGCAGCAACAACCCGACGAAGCTCAGCCCATGTCACACCAACGAATTTTACACCTATCCCGCATCCGATGAAGTACTGCGCCGCTAGAATGGCTTCGCGGGGCGGTCGGGCATGGATGAAATCCCCCAGAGAAAATGCAGCCGTCAGGATCATCGGCCCAAGGATGGACGCCCCGAACAGACCAAGCCTCTCACCACCTTTCCATCCGACGAAAGCCGCCATAACCATGAGCAGAAGCTCGTGAACAGGCAGTTCACTGGCAGGCTGTCCAATGGGGTTGGTAAGTTCGGCATCGTAGAAAACCGTCAGAAAAATTGGTGCCAGGGTCACGATAATCAACACGCGTGTTCCGTGGATCAGTGAAAGTGTTCTCGGATCAGCACCGGCCTCGGTACCGAATAGGATCATGTCTTGCAGGCCGCCCGGCATGGCGGCGTAGAAGGCTGTCTTGTCGTCGAACCCGCAGACCTTGCGGAAGAACGGCACGCCGACCAATGCGATCAGGATGATGAAGAACGGGATTAGCATAATCGACGCTGCCATTTTTGGCAGCTCGGCGAACAGGCTGGGTGTGATCGATGCGCCAACCGCGACGCCCAGAATGGTTCTGGCCGCGACCGAGATCTGGCCGAACCCTGCCATCGGCGCATGGGCAAGAGCTGCAATCAGACATGCTGTCATGGGGCCAAACAGAAACGGCAACGGCAGATTTAACGCCCAGAAGATTAGCGTTCCAAGCGTCGCAAGGCCAAGTGTCATTGACCTTTTCATCAGCATAGCTGGTTGGTTTTCCGAGCTGGGCAAAACTTGGTTTCCGGGGTCATTGACTCGCTTTGTATCCAAGTGTATACATCTGGACTCAGATTGCAAGCGTGAGTGCTATGACCATCCAGGACGATCCAAGACAGCCCGGCCCACAAGGCAATTCCACCTATCAGCGCCTTCTGGACGAGGTTCGCGAAGGAACCCTTCTTCCTGGCGACCGCCTGAGGGAAATTGAATTGTCCGAACGGTTGGGCGTCAGCCGGACGCCGATCCGCGAAGCGATCCGTCAGCTTGAGGCGGACGGGCTGGTTACCCATGTGCCAAGGCTGGGCGCAACGGTCCGCAGCCTCGATTACGCCGAAGTTATGGAGCTTTATGAAATGCGCGCTGTGCTTGAAGGCACAGCGGCTCGATTGGCAGCGCGTGCGGCCTCGGACGTTGAACTTGATGAGTTGGAGGTTTTGAATAATCGACTGGCCGAGGCCGGTACGGGTCCGGACGCAGCCAGGATCAACCGGATTTTTCACGCCACTTTGTTGGATGCAGCAAAGAACCGGTTTCTGGCAAAATCCATGCTGTCCCTGCACAAGGCGCTGCTGATACTTGGCCCATCACAATTGTTGGACAGTAGTCGGGCAGAAACGGCGGTGACTGAACATCGGCGGATCATGACCGCCCTGAAATCGCGCGACGGTGCCGCAGCAGAAACGGAAATGCGCGCGCATATCCAGGCAGCCCAAAGTATGCGTATCCGCGCGCTGCAGGAACGTGACCGCACAAGCGATCAAAGCCACTAGGAACACGGCATATGGCCACCCAAATGGAAGCTTATGATATCGCGGTGATCGGCGGTGGTAACGCGGCCCTATGCGCGGCAATGACAGCTGCCGAAGCAGGCGCGAGAGTCCTGATCCTAGAAACCGCGCCCAAACCGTTTCGCGGGGGAAATTCACGCCACACGCGTAATTTTCGCTGTATGCACACCGGTCCTCTGGGTCCGTTGATCGAGGAATACAGCGAGGATGAGTACCTGTCCGACCTGCTAAAAGTCACGGGTGGCAAGACTGACGAACATCTGGCCCGCTTGGTGATCCGAACCTCGGAAGAATGTTTGCCGTGGATGGAAGAGCACGGGGTCCGGTTCCAGCCGTCTCTTTCAGGTACATTGTCCCTTGCCCGGACCAATGCGTTTTTCATGGGGGGCGGCAAATCTCTGGTGAATGCCTACTATCGGACAGCCGCCGGGTTGGGGATCGACGTCCGATACGAAGCCGCAGTCACGCATCTGGAGCTGAATGGTGATCAGATCGAATGGGTGGATTTCACCTATGAAGGTCAAGAACATCGCATTACTCCCAAAGCCGTGATTGTCGCCTCAGGCGGGTTTCAGGCCGACACTGATTGGCTCACCCGCGCGTGGGGCGAACCTGCAAAGAACTTCCTGATCCGGGGTACTCCATACAATCGAGGTGTAGTGTTGGCCAACCTTCTGGATCAAGGCATTGAGCGTGTCGGTGATCCAACCCAATGCCACGCAGTTGCCATCGACGGGCGTGCGCCGAAATTCGATGGCGGGATCGTCACTCGTCTGGACTGCGTTCCGTTTTCAATCGTCGTCAACAAGAACGCAGAACGGTTCTATGATGAAGGCGAAGACATCTGGCCCAAACGCTATGCGATCTGGGGACGTCTGGTGGCCGCCCAACCGGATCAGGTGGGGTATGTGATCATCGACGCTAAATCGCTGAACCTGTTCATGCCGTCAATGTTTCCACCGCTCAAGGCGGACACGTTGGAAGAACTGGCCTGGGTGATGGACCTACCAGCCGACAAGCTGACGACGACCGTCGCCGAGTTCAATGCTACGTGCGGTGATACCAGCGGGTTTCACCCGACCGAATTGGATGGATTAACGACCACTGGCCTGACACCGCCCAAGACCAATTGGGCTCGTCCTATTACTGAGCCGCCCTTCTTTGGCTACTCGCTGCGCACAGGTGTGACGTTTACTTACCTGGGCCTGAAAGTCGACGATACAGCCCAGTGTTCGAGCCGTGACGGTAAGATCAAAAACCTTTGGGCGGCCGGAGAAACCATGGCGGGGTCGATCCTTGGGCAGGGGTATCTGGCGGGCTTCGGCATGACCATCGGAACCGTTTTCGGACGCATCGCAGGACGTGAGGCCGCCGCTTATGCAAACTGAATTGATCCAGGAAGCCCGCCGTCAGGCCGAGATCTGCAACGCCTGCCGCTATTGCGAGGGCTATTGCTCGGTATTCCCGTCGCTGCACACAGAGCGCGCGTTCTCGGATGGAGACATCACGCAACTGGCCAACCTCTGCCACAACTGCCGAGGCTGTTATTACGCCTGTCAGTACACCGCCCCGCACGAGTTTGACCTGAACCTGCCCAAGGCACTGGCCGAGGTGCGGCGCGATAACTGGGAAAGCTTCGCATGGCCGCAGCCGCTGGCGCGCCGGTTCCACACGCATGGCGGGGCCATAGCCCTGGCGCTTGTGATCGGATTTGCCCTGTTGCTCGGGGCCATCCGCGCCATCGGTTCCAGTGGAGGCGAGGGGTTCTACGCCGTCCTGTCGCACAACGCGATGGTTGTGATCTTCGCGCCCGCGTTCCTGCTGCCTCTATTCAGTATAGCCATCAGCCTTCGGCACTATTGGGCCAAGGTTGACGGCGAACCGATCCAGATGTCTGATCTGATGGCTGCGTTCAAACACGCGGGCAAGATGCAGGATTTGGCCGCAGGCCATGGCGAGGGCTGTAACTTCGAGGACGAAGACCGTTTCAGTCAGGGCCGACGCCACATCCACCACGCCATCATGTATGGCTTTCTGTTGTGCTTTGCGTCGACCTCGGTGGCGACCGTCATGCACTATGTATTCGGAATGCACGCGCCGTACGGATTCTTGTCGTTGCCGAAAGTGTTCGGAATCTCCGGAGGTATTTTGCTGACAGTAGGGTGCGGTGCGATGGCGCTGCTCAAGCTAAAGTCAGACCGTGAACTTGGCGATCCGTCGGCATGGGGCGCGGATATCGGATTTATCCTGTTGCTCGGGTTTGTGGGGCTGAGTGGACTTGTTCTATACGCCCTCAGTTCAACAGCATTGATGCCTGCACTGCTTGCCATCCATCTTGGTTCGGTACTGACATTCTTCCTGCTGATGCCCTACACAAAGATGGCACACGGCTTCTATCGGCTTGCTGCTCTTGTTAGGGATGCGCAACGGAAAAGAGATGTGTTCCTGGTCCGTTAGCAGCCCGTCGCGCCTGTGTGAGCAGAAAGAACATGCAATAGGATCAATTATGATTTTGAAGAACTCTGCGTTACAGCATTTCGAGTGGCGGTCAACGTCCGGAATGGGCCGTCCCTTGCACGACCGACGGCAGCGACGCACGCTTCGCACGTATTTGGGCCAACCGCAGCATTTGGCACTCTGGGCTCTTTTGACACTTTCGCCGCGCCGGCCATGAGCAGCCGGTTCGGGAAAAGCCCCATTCGCTGCGCGGCGCTTGAACTGGTAAGTCGCGGGACTTTTCCGCCGTTGCCACTCTGGGTGTTCGCTGACGCAGCATCCACTCGCAGTTGCGACACACTCATTGCTGCGCTGCAGCCGATGCCGCCAGACCGGGCATTAAATGCCAGCCTGAGGGACGAAATTCAAACTCTCTTTTCACCGTAACCGAGACCGGCAAACGAGGAACGAGGAACGATCAAATCCACCATTCACTTGCACAATGCAAATGTCCGGTTTCTAACGGTTCCAACACTTTTCAGATTATGTTTTGACCCCCGAAGCCGCAATCATAGTACACGGGCCAATGAAACCGGTGTCGGTTTCAAAGGCTTCCAGCGCGATCTCTACTTCCTCCCACGCAGCCTGTTTGGCCTCATCGTCCAGCCCTCCAAGCATTTGGTGTAGGGCCCCAAAGCTTTCCTGTTCAAAGCGCAGGCATTCCTGCGCCGTTTCAAGGACAACGGGCGCTTCGATTTTTTGCGTTTGAATATCACCGAGTCCGGCCGCTTCAAAAAGGTCTTCGATTACACCAGGTGCACCGAGGCTGAACGGGCCGGGCAATCCCGGAGCCGGTGCGGGAAGATTAGCGTGTTTGCGAATGATACCGACTGGGTCGGAAAAGAAACGGCATTCCTGCGGCGTCGCATAAACCAGGGCGCCTACCGATCCACCTTTGTGCAAGGCGGAGATCTGACTTTTCATCGAGCTTTTCTGATCCGGGAAGAAAATGAGGCCGACCCGTGAAATCACGGCATCAAACCGTTGATCCCCGGTCTTAAGGTTTTCGCCGTCCATAACTGTGGCACGCGCCTGTGTCAGTCCGGCCCGTTCGAACTGATCATTGGCAAGTCGGGTAAGGTTCTCAGAAAAATCGGTGGACAAGACAAAGCCGTCTGATCCGACGCGCCTCGCGCTCTGCAGCGCATCCTGACCAGAGCCACCAGCGATATGCAACACTGTGGACCCTGACTGGACACCGCACATGTCCAGGAGCGTTTCGGTCGCTGGTCCGAGCCATCGATCCAGCAACGGCCCCCAGGCATTCCAGTGTCCAGCGACATTATCCCACTGATTTCGAGTGGAGTTCTTAAAGGCAACGGGATCAAAATTTGTCATATGTCAATATCCTTATAGCAATTCGTGAAGCATGGCCGCAGCGCGCGATGCCCCGTCGGCGGCGACGGTGTTCGGGATGCGTGGAGCGCCCAATTCCTCGAGCATGGCCGTCGCAATCCTTTCGGGATCGCTTTCGGCAAAAATCATCTTGCGTCCGGCGTTGTAGCGTTCCAGACGGCTGGCCACGTGGAAGTTTTGTTCGAAATGGCTGCGCAACGGAAAGTAGAGGAAGGGAGTGCCTGCTGCCGCAAGTTCCATGCAAGTGGTCAATCCGCCTTGCACCAAAGCCAGATCACAAGCCGCTAAGTGCCGGTCAAGATCTGGCACGAATGCGCGCATCTCAACTCCATCGGGCAGATCAAACACTGCCGGATCAAGCCGCGGACCAGCAACCACAATGACCCGCAACTCCGGAATACGGGTGCGCGCCAATGGTACCGCCTTGAGAATTCGTTGGATCAGCGCCGCGCCGACACCGGACCCGCCGACAGCCACGATGCAGGTCTTGCGCCCGTCATCATAGCCGAATTCAACGCGTAGGTCGTCTCGGCTGCCAAATTCTGACGGATGCTGCCCGATGATGTAGTCGGAAAACTCGAAATGTTTCGGTATCCAGTCGCGCATTTGCGGTAACCCGTCACCGAAGTCCCGATTAACGATGTCGTCGCTCGTGCCCACGAAAATTGAGCGATCCCGGACATCTGGATGTCCTTCTACATGTTTGATCATCTCAGCATTGTAATCGGCAGTCAGGAACGCCTCACGCGGGCCGTTTTCCGCAAATGGCAGCCAACCTACGAAATCTGTAAACCACGCCATCGGCGCTTTTTTCAGGTCTGGGTGTTCGTGCCAGTAGTGGTCCACATCCCAGGCTTCGTCAGCGATCACTAGATCATAGGATTCTTCTTCCAATACCTCTTGGAACACCATGAAATTCTTGATCAGGATCTCGTCCATGTTGCGGATCGCCTGAAAGGCGTGAAGATCATGTTCTCCACATTCGGCCTCAATATGCGCGCTTTCGTTGGCCAGCAATTTGCTGGCCGGATGGACGCGTTCGGTGTTGGCATCCAGAAACCGGATTACCGGGTCCTGCGCCAGCCAATCCACTTGCAGATCAGGGTGCAGCTTGCGTAGCTCACGTGTTACCGCCAGATCTCGACGTGCGTGGCCCAAGCCAATAGGAGAGGACAGATACAGCACCCGTTTCGGAGCACTCGTCACCTTGCGACTTTCGGGCTTCCACGTCCCCAGATGACGTGCGAGAAAATCGCGCATCAAGGTGTTGAACCGGGCGGGGAAACGCGCGTGGATTGCATGCCCGCCGCCCTCAAAGACCTGCAATTCACCTCCCGTCAGCTCCGCGATGGCAAAAGATGTTTCCGGGGGAGTGACGTCGTCATTGTCGCCGACACAAATCAGGCTTGGGCATTGCACTTTGCGATACATGTCCTCGTCAATTGCGATCTCCGGTGTGTCTCGGGCCTCTTGCGTCATGATCAGCATTTCAGCATCACCTTCCAACGCCCAGGCGACGGCATCTTCGTGCTGTTTGGTGGAATGTGGTTCGTTATGAACCCGATCCAGAAAGAAGCGCACAAAATCTGGGTAATCCTTGCGCCAGTAGTCGGGATTGTATTTCTGCCAGAGCTGCGGATGGTCGACCAGATCGTTGGCATAGGCATCTGCCCGTTCTTTTTTGGGGGGAACAATCGGGCTCCACGCGCCGGTTGAGATAACAGCGCTGACGCGATCAGGGTGATAGGCCGCCACGGCAAAGGCGATGGCACTGCTGAAAGAAAGCCCGACAAGCGCAGCTTTTTCAACGCCGATTTCATCCATGACCGCAATCACATCGGCGACAATCTTGTCGATTGTGTAAGCGTCTGGATTATTGGGACGATCTGATTTCCCATTGCCGCGTGGATCAAACGTAATGACCCGAAACCGCTCGCTCAGATATGGCACCTGCGCCTTCCAGACGCGGGAATGGATAAGCGCCCAGGTCGGCACGAAAAGGATCGTCTCGGCCCCATCTCCGTAGATTTCATAGTGCAGGTTTACACCGTCACGATCGACAGTACCTTCGGCATGGGGAAGTTTAGCGCGCATGATTGGATTCCTCCTTTTGAAGATTCTCCAAATTCGCGATAACCTCGCCAACCTGGCGCAATGTTTTTCGGACGGGGTGAATCTGTTCCTCGTAGCCAAGCAGGATAAGCGCTTCGGCACCAATAAAGGCGCAGGCGATCAAGGACGCCATCGCCTCTACCGAGAGCGGACCAATATCTCCGTGTTCCTCAGTGGCCTCCTGCGCCAATGCAATCAGCAGTTCGTTCCATTGAGTAAGAGCTGCACGAACCGCGTCCCCGATTTTTGGGTTTGACCAGCCTGCGGCGATAAGTTCCTGCAAAACCCGAACATAACCAGACTGAATATCTTCATCGAGGAAGTCGCAGGCCAGAAACCACTTTTCGGAAATCCGAAGCGACGGGTTTGTGAACGTTTGTTTTTGCCGCTCTATCAAACCCGCGTTCATATATTCAAACAACGCAAGGATCATTCCTTCCTTCGACCCAAAATGGTACCGAATTTGGCTCATCTGCGTATTTGCAATCTCTGATACCCTACGCGTCGAAAGCCCTGCAAACCCTTCTTCGGTAAGTACCTGGCGGGCTGCCTCCAGTAGCTCTAGTTTGGTCTGTTCGACGCGTTCTGCTGTCACTCGGGCCATAGCGAATCCTTTCAAATTAATATTAATTCATTCGAACGAATTAATCAATATTGAGAAGTTTTCACTATCTGCATGAGGCAAGAGACTCTTTACAGGTTCAACGTATTTGGCTGCTTTGGCCAGGATTTCAGCCGTTGAAGTGGGCTCTTTAATTAGAGCTTCAAGAGACTAAGCCGCGCTATAGCAGAACAATTCCTGCCTCAGCGCAACACTCGCGTCGCGCGCCATTTCATGAAGCGAATTAGTGTTTGAATCCACTTTGTCGAACGCTGCGCATTCAACGAAGGACACCTAAACTCGCAAGTTCGTTAGCGCAGATCACTTACGCCGCAGCCAACAAGGCTCTCCCGATTTTCTCGACATGGATATAATCGGTGCCGCAACACCCGCCAAAAACATTCATCGTTGGATGAGCGGCCCTGATATCAACGTATTGATTTGCCAATTCATCTGGGTTTCCTTCTTCAAGATGCCCCAACTGGCACAACGTGCCGTGATCCAAAGAGGATGCGTTGGCCCGCAGTCCACGGATGCGGTTCGCCCAGGGCTCATTGCCCAGTGCGGGGCCAAAATCGACCGGATGCGAGCAGTTGATCATATAATACGCCGGAGCGCTTGACGTTGCGGCATCGACTATTTCAATCGCTTGTTTTAGCGTTTCACCGCTGCGAAGTTTACGGTTTTTCTCAATCGTAAAGGAAATAACCGACGGGATGCCAGCCTGGGCTGAAGCCTTTGCAATACCAATCGCCTCGTCTGTTGTGTTCAGGGTCAGTGCTGTGACGATATCGACCCCGGCGGCTTTGAACGTCTCAATCTGTTCACTATGGTAGGCTTGTGCACTCTTTGGAGTTAGGCCTTGGTTTGTTTGATAAGCGTCACCCTTCGGCCCGATGCAACCACTGATAACGGTGTTCTCCGCTGTCAAACCAGCGTTAGCAGCGCACTCACGGTAAAGTTCGAAGCATTTGTGGTTCATCTCAGCCAAGGCATCAGCAGTATATCCAAGCAACGCTCCCCAATCGCGACTTGCGCGATATGTCAGGCTGTCAAAATGAAGGGCGTTCCAAGTTTCACGGCGATATTGGCGAAGGCAATGTAGTATTCCCGAAGCGCTGCGGCTGATTGTTGGTCGTTCAGCAGATGAAATGCGCTAAATTCAGGTAACTCAAAGCCTCGCTTATACAAAAGCCAAGTCTCGGTACCGCCATCGGTTAAGAAAATGTCGTCCGTCTGATGTGGCAATCGGGGTGTAGGTTTGGTCATATCGTGCTCCTATCAATATGCTGCGCTGGTCTTATGCCTCAGGTGCGATGTTTTGATTGAAGCGGAACCGGTTTTGCGGGTCGAATTTGGTTTTTATCTCGACAAGCCGCTTATAGTTCGGGCCGAAACTTGTCTGCGTCAGCTCCGCGTTGTCCTCGCCATGGCCCGCAAAGTTCAGGTAGGCACGCCCATGATGGCCAAAACGTTCGGAATTTGACCAGCCGTCCCGTGACCAGGCAATATTAGCGGCATCGTCTGCCGGGTCTGACCAAATTCCATCAAGCGAATACATCCAGCCAAAAGAACGATCGCCAAATGCGGTGGCGCCGGCGGCGACCTTTGCTGTTGCGCCGCCGAAATTCCAAAGCGATGAAATCGAATTGTCTGAGGGGGCCGCCAATGCATTAGAAATCGCCAGGTCGATCATTTCATCTGACAAGTCGCTGAGATAACGCGCCTTCCAATAACACCGGAAATCTCCGGCGGGGACCAGAGTATCAAACAACTGCTGCACATCGCAGTAGTTCATCCGCCCGGAAAAATCCGTCGACAGTTCGCCAAGTTCACGAAGCGGCTGAGTCAGCGCTTCGCCCTCGGCGGCGTCTCCGTTGTAGATGCATGCAAGGGTAAAGACCCGCTTGCCCCAGTGTTCTTCAGGAAAATCTTCGCCTCCTGCCGTTGAAAACTCGCACAGTGAACCAACCTTGTCCCCGTGTTGAGCAAAAAAATCTCGCCATGCGCGTATAGGTTCTGGGCCGTCCTCAACCAAATATATCGGAGCAGTAAACATAACTTCTGGACCCATGGGGTGCAGAGCAAATTCAAAATTAACTACAACGCCAAAATTGCCGCCACCACCTCGGAGCGCCCACAATAGATCTGGGTTTTCGTCAGTGCTGGCGCGCACCAATGATCCGTCAGCCGTCACTACATCAGCCGCGACCAAGTTATCGATAGAAAGCCCGTGTTTGGCGCGCAGCCAGCCAATGCCACCAGACAGCGTAAGTCCAGCCACACCGGTGTCAGAAATCAAACCACCCGGCGTAGCGAGCCCATGTTTTTGTGTCGCCGTATCTACATCACGCCACAATGCGCCGCCCTGAACTTTGGCCAAACGCGCGGTTGGATCGACTTCAACACCGCGCATCCCAGAGAGATCGATCATCACGCCGCCGTCACACACCGCGTGCCCAGCAACATTGTGACCGCCGCCCTTAATCGAAATCGGCAAGTCCTGGGCAACGGCGAGCTTCACAGCCGCTTGGACATCCGATGCAGATTTGCACTGGGCAATGACGGCAGGGCGGCGATCTATCATCGCATTCCAGACCGCACGTGCGCCATTAAACCGGTTATCATCCGGGTCAATCAGATTACCACTAAACTCAAGTGAGAGCGTCTCTAACATGTTGGATAAGTCGTTCATCGTAGTTACCCCTTTTGATTTCTTTTCAGGCTAACCCAACTCCTCATATCGCAAGAAGTGGCAATATGGACGCCGCCAAGGCATACTGGACAAATGACCACGGCAAACGTGTCAAAACCGTGCTGAAATAGACAGGAGACCCTGATGAGCCACGGAAAGAACCCCCTGATTGTGTTGCTGGCAGCACCAGAAACCTCGGCCTCAGTATTATACGGGTTGTACGATGTGCTGGCCTCGGTTGGGGCTGTCTATTCAGACATGTTGGCCGGAACGCCGGGAAATGAAGTTTTGGATATCAAGATTGCCTCTGCGGACGGGAAACCATTTCACTGTCTGGGCAATATTCCAGTTGAGCCGCATATTGCGACCGACGACGAGGCTTCTCCTGACGCTGTCGTGGTTTGCGATATGTATACCTCGATTTATGACGTCCCAAAGGGGCGCTATCCGCGCGAAATTGCGTGGCTGCGGAAAGTTCATGACAAGGGAGCGCTTGTAACTTCTGTTTGTTCAGGTTCGCTTTTGCTTGCCGAAGGTGGGATGTTGGATGGCAGAGAGGCAACCGCCCATTGGGCATATCGTGACATGTTTCAGCGCCACTATCCCCAAGTTTCCTTTCGCAACGAAAGCATCTTGTGCTTAACGGAAGAGGCTGACGGGATTGTGACAGCAGGCGGCGTAAGCGCGTGGCATGATCTTACCGTTTATCTGATTACCAAGCTTTGCGGATACCAGCATGCGATTGAAACCGCGAAAGTGTTCTTGATCAGCGGGCATTCTGAAGGACAATCCCCCTATGCTGTGATGACCCGGCCGATGGAGACATCCGATGCGCAAATATCCGACTGCCAGACATGGATTGCCGAAAACTACGAGGTTGCCAAGCCGGTTGAACAAATGGTGGCGCGTTCTGGCCTGAATGCCCGAACATTTTCCCGCCGGTTCAAGGCGGCCACAGGATTTGCGCCGATAGAATATGTGCAGGCCCTTCGGATTGAAGAGGCCAAACAGATGCTGGAGACCGACGAACAGCTTGTCGATGAAGTTGGCGTATTGGTTGGCTATGAAGATCCAGCATCGTTCCGACGGGTGTTCAAACGCGGCGTTGGCCTGTCTCCCGCCGCCTATAGGAAAAAGTTCCAACGTATCTCACAAATCGCAAAACCTATGGCTGCGAAAGCTTAGACAAATTCTGGGGCAATCTTAAAGCATCTTGAAACCAGCACATGAAAAGCTCGTTCACTGGAGCGGACATTCACGTAACTGCAGCGAAAGCTCAATTTGTCCCGCGATCTGTGAATTTGCCGTTTCAAAATTTCTGCACGATCGACGAATGGCCGAATTCGCCGCCGCACTGCATCACGGATTTTTACGCCTGTGCAGAAAATTCGGTGCTGCGAGCGCGTGCAGCGTAAAATCGAGAGTTCCGGTTAGGGCTCTTTCGACACCTTCGCCGCAAGTTCGATGAAGGGCCGCTTTTCGTATTGGGTCAGAAATGCTTGACGTTTGGGTCAGAATTGAATGACGCGATTCACTGATTTATTGAGGTTTTGGCTGTCGATTGAGTCAAAGGTCAGTGACGTTCCACAAATAAGTTAACATATTGATTAAAAAGTATAAATTAGCCTTTTGCGCAGTGTGTTCCCACGATAATTCCCACTCGGGAGGTTGGAACGCCTAGGTACACCTTGGAATGTTTTTATTTTGGTAGTGCCCACCACTAATTGTTCAAACACATGAAGCTTGAAATTTTAGGCTTGTAGTTTCGTCATGGAACGACATAGCGAAATGCGCGACATTAGCGCTCGTTTCTAAGATGCATCCAGCTTTAGTAATTCAGCTTTTGAACTTAAGTTCACTAAAACCGAGCGATAGGTCTGTAACTGCACTCCATCTTCAAAGGCAGCTCTCGCGAAGAGCGGACACTCGCCGAAATCTTGGCTACGACCGCTATGCGGACAAAGCCGTCATTCGCTGCATCGATGTGATGATGTATCAAGGTTGTATCGTCCGCTTTCAAAAGATGACAATGTTTGAACGTTGTCTTAACCTCGCTTTATGAAAGCTCGCCTTGCTGTGATCTTGATGGCCGACCTGGTCGGCTATACGTCCGCAATGGAGGCGGATCAGGCGCTCGCAATCGAGCTGGTCCGAGACCTTCGTGATAAATTACTGGAACCAGAAGCCTTACAAAGAGGCGGCGAGATACTTAAGCGTATGGGTGATGGATGGATAATTGCCTTTCCATCAGTATCAGCCGCAATCGAAACAGCTCAATCTGTACAACTGGCATTGGTTGATCATAAAAAAATCAGACTGAGGATGGCAGCGCATCTTGGGGAGATCGTTCAAGACGAGGCCGACACTTATGGCGCCGGAATAAACATCACCGCGCGCCTGCAAACCGAGGCGCCACCCGGTGGCGTGATGATCTCCGAAGACCTCAAGCGGCAGTTGGACGAAAAGCTCTCAGCGGGTTTCAGCGATGCGGGTAGGTTCGATTTAAAGAACGTTGCTAACCCGGTGAATGGGTTTCAATGGCGGCCCGCCTCGCAGCGTGAAATTGAACTTACCGAATTGCCTTCCATTGCAGTCGAACCGGTCACAAGTGCTCCCGAAACGAGAGAGACGCTTGAGGTTTGCGCTGACCTGCAGGAGCAGCTGGTCCACAGTCTTTCGCGCCGCACCGGTGTTCGTGTAATTGCAACAGATTCAACATCCGAGACCAAAGCGACTTACAGCCTGAGGTGCAGGTTGCGCTGCCGGGAGACCGAAGCAAGGATATCGTCAAGCCTGACCCGGTTGGGAGATGGACAGGTGACCTGGTCGCGCTTCTTAAACGGAGATTCAGAGGATTTGTTTGAATTAAGCGACCGGGCTGCAGAACAGTTGTCAGACGATTTACGTCTGCAGATCAATGCGTTTGACGGTGACCGGCTTAATGATATTCCAGACGATCAATTGAGCCCAAGTGAGTTGAGATCCCGAGCGGCAATGCTGTTTTATCGTGCCACCGTCGAGGACTACAATCACGCGAGTAAATTGCTAGAGCGAGCGCTTCGACTCGATCCCGAGAATGGGTCCGGGCTTGCGATGTGGTGTGAAGCCAAACTGTACCCCTTAGAAGCATGCTATCGCGAGGCTGATCCTGATTTGCGTGTACGGATCATTGAGTCTTCGAACAAGGCTGTTCAGTCCGCGCCTCGCTCCGACTATTGCTGGTACACGCGGGCACAGGTGCGCGCGCGCCTCGCGGGTGATTTGCATGGTGCACGGAAGGACATTGATAGAATTTTCCGACTGAATCCTAGTTACGTTTTGGGTATGGAGGCGAGCGGTTATACCGAAGTTATTGCCGGCAACTGGGAAGCTGCTCGGAAGAGTTTGGTGGAGGCTGTGGGTCGTTCCACCGAGGATCCGTTTCTGCCGTACCGGCTTTATCCCCTTTCGATTGCCCACATGATGGCAGGTGATCAAAAACTCGCGATTGAAGCAATTTCAGACGCGACTGAAATGCGCCCCTATTGTCGACACTTCTGGTTGGTGAAGGCGTGGATACTCAGGAAGTCGGGATTGCACTGCGAGGCGGAAACGACCGTAGAACATGCGGAAGCATTGCCAGAAAAAGCGGATATCTTAGCACAGAACCTTCATTTGCCTGACCACATCAGAGAGGCGATAGGGTTGCCAAGCAACCCAATCCAAGCATAGAGGCCTAAATGGGTTACGAGCGCAGAGGTTTAGAACCGAACCGCAGCTATGCATCTCATTGTCGTCGTTCGATATTCTGATGCAACTTTACCTAAAGCCTGCTACCCACAGAAGCCGCAAGCACAAAGATGCATTATTTACCAGGGCAGCTTTGGGCTCGTTATAAACATTTTCGGTACTCCGCGTGAACGATTGCTATGAAGACTATTGCGGCATCATTCACGGCAGCGACTTTGACAGCAGCATCCAGTTTTCTGTCTCAGTTTCCCAGTCTTCTTTTACGCAAGGTGCAGATGCTATTTCGTGGTAGCCGATGCGTTCATACAAACTTCGGGCACCGATGTTGTTGTCAGCCACTATTACGCTCATTCGGTTCAGTTCTTCGGAATGTGCTATCTTTTCAGCGATGCCAAGCAGGCGTGAGCCAAGCCCTTTTCCCCTATGATCGGGGTAGCAAGCCAAGACATTCACGTACCAACTTTCAGTTACTTTGTTCTCCAGTTCCTGAAACGGACGGAAAAGCGCTGGGAAATCTTTCCCAATCTCAACTGGCTCTGAACCGATCGCATAACCGGTTAGGCTAGCAACTGCGCCAGCTCCGTAGTCTACGACGACAATTTGACCTTCACGCGCTTTGCTGGCCTGCCGCGCACGGCCTACCTCCCATGCATCTTGTCCGCCTTCTGCAAGGCCTTTCCAGATGTAATGAGGCAAGCCCTCTCCGGCAAAGTTCACCAATTCGGCGAGTTCGCTAGCATCCGTTTCGGATCAGCGCCTTTCAGGATGCCAAGCCCAAGGGCCTTGGATTTGCGTCTTGTTGGACGTGTGTGAAAGATGATGTCGTGGCCACGCGGCCAATTGCCGAGCCACCGGACATCATCCAGGTCTTTTCCGAGACGACGGCTCAGACCCAGGCGCGAGTACCCATTCCCAGACACGGTGCGGGGACGTTTGCGTTTATAGTGGGCCATGTCTGTGGCCTTTCATGCAGTTTCAGAACTACATGGCACCCTCCATCGGTTGCTTCTTTGGTCTTGGGCTGGGCTCGGCTTTGACACTGAACACGCAGCCAGACTGGATATCGGATTGGGTCTTCAAAATCAATCGAAGGGAATAGGACGGCTTTGCATAGGGATTCGTGCGTCGGGTCAGGTAACCAGAGAGGCCCTTTAGCCAGGGCAGTCTGCAGGCAATGGATCGTTACAAGTATTTTATTGCGTAGGTCGCTGTCAGTTTTCCCTAAAGGCCAACTACAAGCAATTGTTAAACTGCGAGGTGAAGAGACATGACTGATGGTCGAAATGATCTTTTTGAACGGCTCAATCCAATTTGGGAGGCCGTGGTTAAGTTGGGCGAGAACGCCCCCGAACTCAGTAAGAAGGCCTATCTCAATGAGATGAAGGGTGAAGTGGACAAAGTACGGGCCGCTTCATTTGGGACTGAAAATAGTGCGGATCGGTGTGACGAAAAAGTAGCGGAGGATCCTGAAGCCCAGTTCAAGATGCTTGCAGTGGCTTATGCCACTGGAGACATGGATGAGGTCGACAGGGTGATTAACTACCTTGCTTTTGTACGCCGCATTAAAAAACAGGGTATTTATGAATTTGGACACTGGAGTCATGAAGACCCAAATGGGCGATGATACAACCAGAGATCGCTTCACATAACACCCGTTCGGCAATGTTCGCCGTTTGTTACGGCGGCACCAAACACCTGGAGGTTGCGAAACCTGACATTCGAGGTTTGGTTCTGTGGCAGCCGTTATGCGGGACAAACCCGCCTTTCGCAGCCGCGGCTATTGCTCGTGCAGAAGGTCTTCGCTCCTGCGGCACGCCTATCCTTGCGATGCAGCACAACTCTCCGAAACAGTCATTCACTAAGAACAATTTTGCCGAATTCCAAACTGCCTTTTTTGCTGCAACCTGAACCGACCATTGAGGAGCGGACGAGGTGAGCACGCACTGCGGTTTCTCGAAGGGCTGGTTCGAGAATAACCTCAAGACACGATAGTCGAAGAAGTTAGATCCAATGACACGCATCACTAATTTAATATTTCAGGCCCCAATCATAGCCATCTTGTTCAATGTCATATCGTGCATCCTATAGCCTGGCTGGTGGCGGCATGCGAATGGAATTCAGTGAATTCGAACGCCTGTTAAAACTGGCGTAGGCGGAATGTGGCGGCGACATTTACAGGTAAGACAACTGAAGAAAGGCAGCAGTTAAGCCACGGGATGGATCAATTGTCCAAGAATGTTACCACGGTTTCCCTTAAAGCGTCCCAATCGGTGAACTCCCGAGCACCGTCCCTTGGATCGATCTTTTGATCCTTTAAGACAACATGCTGAACGATCTCTTCTTCAAAATACCCATAGTTGTCAGGCTGCACAGCGCCCGCAACCAAAGCCGTTAGGTCAGGTTCAAAATGCGTACGCATCAGCATTTCGGTGAGATAGTCCCAGGCGTCTTCCTGGCCTCTTGCAAAAGCCGCCTTTAGGCCTACCGAAAGCACTAGCGACTTCCGGGACGCAAGCGCGTCTCTGTGCGTTTCAACAAACGCTTCGAATAGCTTAGGGTGCCGGCGTTCATGGACAGGAGCCGCAAGAATGACCCTGTCCACACCTGTAAGGGACACGTGCCGTATCTGGTCTCCGGTGTTTATCAGTATTGTATCGTAGCCGGCTTTTCTTGTGACATCGTTGATAAAACGAGCAATCTTGGCAGTCTGACCTTCAACGGTGCCGTAGGCAATCAGCACTGTCATTTCGATCCTCCCGTAAATCGATCCGAAAAGCGCGCCAACTATGCCGAAACCGTTCGCTTCAGCCCTTGATCTCAATCAAAAGTGACTGTCTTGCCAAGTTTTTTGGACGCGGGTGCGGCGTCGTTTGGTCGGCTCATGCGGTTCTGGAAAGCGCTACAGCTATCGCCAGCCAAAATCCAGTGCGTATGGTCATTGCACCGACGGTTCGCCATTCAAACGGCGTTCCAAACAGTGCCACTAATATCAGAACAGCGAACACAAGTAGTGTAGATAAGCCCATCACCCAGGCAATTCGAGTTGCCCAGGTTGTTGATTTAAAGAGCGCGATTGCACCAAGCAAATAGACAAATCCAGCCAGGAAATTGAACCAAAGCACGAATGGAACTGCATCTCCGACTGCATCTCTGGCAGCAGCACCCCCGAACAGTGCCGTTCCGCCGGAGAAAATAGTAAGAAGACCAAAGAGTGCTGCGGCTATTGCAACTGGGCGAACCCAAGGCGAAGAGGAAGGCATCGTTGTTTTCCCCTGGAATAAGATTGAATTTCGTGTCGTAAGCAATCCGCCGTCCTCGCCAAACGAACTGAAACGCACGTCCATAGTAGCAATTTTTCTCGCCATTACCCTTGATCTTTATCATTGGGCTAAATTGATACCCATTGAAAAAGCAGCGTTTGCAGGAGGTATTTCGCAATAAATATGTGCTGTTTCCTCTTTGGGATGAACCGTTTGCAATTCCAACGATTCTTAAAGTTGGTTCGGTTACCGTGAATCTTCTGGAAACGAACGGACGACAACGCTCGAATTTGCAGCGAAAAGTGTTGATTTGAGTCAATGCTAGTTGCTGCAAGTTCACCCATACTGACCCCTCACAAAGGAGGGAGTGCGACATGTTCAAAATAATTGTGGTTGGCTTGGATGGATCAGAGGCGTCAGAAGCAGCTCTACGCGTTGCCTGTGATATCTCAAGCAAATATGGCTCCCAAATTCACCTTGTCCATACACCTCAGCCGCAAACCGTGGCTTTCGCAATGGGCGCGGTTGCTGGCTATCACGCCGTCACGACAATGCCTTCAGACGAAGAGGTTCAGCAGGCAGCAGACAAGATCATTTCCGCGGGTAAAGAGATTGCCAAAGAATACAATCAGACAGTTTCGCAAACACATACCCAACGCGGTGATCCGGTCGACGAGATCATCGCATGCGCCGAGCAATGCAAAGCTGACCTAATTGTGACGGGCCGCCGCGGATTGGGAAGCATTGGTAGCCTGATTCAAGGGAGCACCTCTCAAGGCATCAGTCGGAATGCCACTTGTGCGGTTTTGACCGTTGCCTAAATTTCAAACTTGGTCCCAATCGGCACAAAAACGATGACGATCAATAAGCTCAGCATTGAAGCCTCGTGACAAAACTAAGGTTCGATGGCTACTACGTGATGCTGAACTCCCGGCCGTGAAAACGGAGTCTGACATCCACTGCTTCATGACGGTGACACGAAAACGGATGCTGAAACCGAGGTCATGGGTGCCTGTGGCGATGACCGGCGACCAAACTGTGTTAGGCGAAACGACCCGAACTGTGGTGGAATAGATAAACTTCCCCTTTTTATTTGTGCTTTGGTTCAAGGTCAGAAGATAGGCTGTACAATCCCTGATACGTAGATCCGTGGTAACTTTGGAGCCCGACATGAACACCCCGTCCCTGTTCGACGCTCATAAACCCTCTGAAATTGCGACATTAGTTGAGACTGCTGGGGTCACAAAGGCAAAGTTGCGAATGGCACCCATGTTCGTTCTTGCGATGCTGGCCGGGGCATTCATAGGGTTTGGCGCAGCGGCCTATACGATGGCGGTTACTGGCGCAGACAGCGCTGCGGGGCCGATCCGCGTTCTGGGTGGCGCGGTGTTTTCCCTGGGCCTTATCCTGGTGATCGCAGGTGGTGCAGAATTATTCACCGGCAATGTTTTGATGGTGATCGCAGCGGTCGACCGCAAGATACCACTGCGACTGCTGTTTCGAAGCTGGGGTATCGTCTACGCCGGAAACTTCGTGGGCGCCCTCGGGCTTGCATTTGCCTTCTCTCTGACCGGCCTGCTCGAGGGGCCGATGGGCAATACCGCCGTGGTGATAGCCGATGCCAAAGCGGGGTTGGAACCGATGGAGGCCTTCGCCCGTGGCGCACTGTGCAACGGGTTGGTATGCCTTGCTGTTTGGCTGTCCTTTGCCGCCCGTAGCGTCGCCGGCAAGGTTCTGGCCGTTTTGTGGCCCGTCACTGCTTTTGTGTTACTGGGGCTCGAGCATTCGATTGCGAACATGTTTTTCTTTCCGCAGGGTTGGGCGGCGGGGGCAACTGTGCCGGTTTTCTCAGTGGCGACCAATCTATTGTGGGTTACCCTGGGCAACATTGTCGGCGGGGCGGGAGGAGTCGCCTTGGCCTACTGGTTTGCTTACCTTGGTGCTACTAAAGGGTAAGACCCACTTCTTCGATCACAGCGCCTGCCAGAGCAAAACGAACGGTTTCAGATGGTTTTGAAGGCGTTGTCTAATTGTGCAGCCCAGATCAAGCTTTTTCTGCACTTAGTAGTCTAAATGCCGGGAGCATGGTTGTCTTCGTGGTCGATATCGGTTGTCGCATGATGGTGCAACACGAGCGGAAGCGGCACAGGCTTGCCTAAGTCCGCTGATTGGGATGCGAGCCGGTTGATCAGTCAGATATGAGAGTTGGATGCGGAGGTAACTCACCGACCTTGAGGCAAGGAGATGGCGCATTGGCTGATGACGGTGCCGGGAATTGGGCCGTTCTTTGCCACTGCACTAGTTGCCCTCTCGTTCCCGAACTGGATTCTTCGCCAACATCTAAATTCATTGATCCTCGTCAAGATTGGAAAAGGCAAGATGTGATACAGTTGATGCCTAAAATGAGGGCTATCATGGAAGAATTAGTCGAGATTGGAAGAACATTTGTTCAGGCGATGCGTGATCGCAGGGGCCTTGCAAATGTTGATGAAATGTATGCCGAGAACGCTCAATCCATAGAAGCGGTTGTGCCTCCGGTTCGACAGTTTCGCATCACCAAAGGCAGTGATGCTATCAAAGGGAAAAGAGAGGATTGGCTGGCAGCTCATGAAATCATCGAATTTGACGTCGATGGCCCCTATGTTCATCCCCCAAACCGCTTCAGTGTGCGATATAAGGCTGACGTAAAGCAGAAGGAAACTGGGCAACGTATCACCTTGAGTGAGATTGCAGTTTATTCAGTAGCAGACGGAAAGATTGTACTGGAAGAGTTCTTCATGTTGCCGAAGTAGGAGCGGCAACCCGCAATACTGACGCAGTGTTGGTTTCATCCGCACGCTGGAAGTGTGACTTGTAAGTGCTTTGACACGATGGATGGACAATTGGGCATTTGTTTCGATCGCGTGATGCTTGCCCATGCGCAACAATTCCGTCAGTTCGGCGCAACCGAAATCTAAAGTCACGCCGTGGAATCCGCATTGAGCTATTGATGCGGGTTAACAATCAGACTGCTGCGCCGGTTTTCTGCCCGAGTTTGGCCTGAACAACCCTCTAAAGGGCTCTGTTTGATCCAAAACAAAGCGTTATGCGGGGTTTGAGATAACGTCACCTAGTAGCTCTAACCGCGGTACGCCAGATCATGAAAAAGAATGTGCGCGCAATACTGATCGTCGTAATGCTCCTTCTCGCAGGTGCGGCGTTGTACATATTCGTTTCAGAAGACAGCAGTGAATTGCCAATTGGATTTGTACAGGGCAATGGGCGGATAGAGGCCGAACAAGTGGAAATTGCCCCCACCTTCGCAGGGCGGGTTGCACAGGTTTTGTCGGCAGAAGGCAACTTGGTTGTTGTGGGTGAACTGTTGGTCGAGATGGACACCGATGAACTGTCTGCAGCGCTTGATCGCGCCAAAGCCGAAGTAGCATTGGCGCGTCAAGCCAAGGCCGAAGCCGAGGCTGTTGTTGTCCAACGAGAAAGCCAACAGCGTCGCGCGGCGCAGGAACTGGAACGGGCAAAGGCACTGTTGGCCGGTCAAAACATTTCGATGACAGTCTTTGAAGATCGCGAAACCGCATTTCAGGTTGCCGACGCCGTTCTGGGTGCCGCCAAGGCCCGGGTTGCAACCTCGGACAGCCAGATCGCGGCTGCCGAAGCCGAAGTGCGCCGGATCGCCGCCCAGATCGAGGATGCTTCGCTTGTTGCCCCTATGCCAGGGCGCATTCTTTACAGACTGGCTGAGCCCGGTGAAGTTGTTGGCGCAGGGGAGCCGATCCTTACACTTCTCAGCTTAGAGAACGTCTATATGGACGTGTACCTGCCCGCACGCGAAGCGGGGTTGCTGCCCATCGGGGCTGAGGCGCGCATCGTACTTGATGCCTTGCCGGATTTTGCCGTTCCTGCAACCGTCACTTTTGTATCCCCCGAAGCCCAGTTCACTCCGAAGCAGGTAGAGACATTGAGCGAGCGTGAACAGTTGGTCTTTCGCGTTCGGGTTCGCATTCCTGAGGATCTGATCACAGAACGGATCGAACATGTGAAAACCGGCCTTCGCGGTATCGCTGTGATCAGGCTTTCTTCTGACAGTGTATGGCCGGAATATCTGGAAAGGCGGATTCCACCCGAATTGTTCGAATGAATTCCCAGGCGGGCCCATCTGATTTCTGCGTCAGTGGTGTCACGCATAAGTATCGCCAGCGGACAGCACTCGATAACCTGTCGCTTAACCTGCCGGTAGGTCAGCTTATTGGGCTGATCGGGCCTGACGGGGTTGGCAAATCAACGCTTTTGGGATTGATCACCGGCGCGAAGAAGCTTCAATCCGGCACAATCAATGTTCTCGGAGGCCCAATCGACGACCGCGCCCATCGTCACCATATCTGCCCTGCGACCGCATTTATGCCGCAGGGATTGGGCCGTAATCTCTATGCAGAATTGTCGGTGCGCGAGAACCTTGAGTTCTTTTCGCGTTTGTTCGGACAGGGGCAGCAGGAGCGTGACATCCGGATCGCAGCATTGCTGTCGGCAACCGGGCTTGCGCCTTTCTCTGATCGACTGATGGGAAAACTCTCGGGCGGCATGAAACAGAAGCTTGGGCTGTGTTGTGCACTGATCCATGACCCTAAGCTTTTGGTTCTGGATGAGCCGACCACCGGCATCGACCCACTGTCGCGGCGTCAGTTCTGGGCGCTGATCGACGCGGTCCGAGAGGCTACACCCAACCTCTCCATACTGGTTTCGACAGCTTATATGGAAGAAGCCGAACAATTCGACTTTATCGTCGCGATGGATGCCGGGCGCGTGCTTTTCCATGGTTCTCCGGCAGAATTGAAGGGGGAAGCCAGCGATCTTGAAACGTCCTACCGGCGGTTGCAGGCGCACGGAGATCCCCTGATCGCACCAAGGAAAGCGCCCACACATCACCGTGAGGCAGACCCAGTGATCACGGCACGTGGATTGACGCGGCGCTTTGGCGATTTCACGGCAGTCAATAACGTCGAATTCTCGATTAACCGTGGTGAGATTTTCGGCTTCCTCGGGTCGAACGGCTGCGGCAAGTCGACCACCATGAAAATGCTGACAGGCCTTCTGCCCGCGAGTGACGGTGAGGCGTTACTGTTCGGAAGACCGGTTGATGCACGCGACCTGAGGATGCGTCGCGAGATTGGCTATATGAGTCAGGCATTCTCGCTTTATGGCGAGTTGACCGTTCGGCAGAATCTCCAGCTACATGCCCGCATCTTTGCAATCACGGACCGCGATAGGCGTATCGATGAACTGGCGGAACGCTTTGGCCTGATTGCACAAATGGACATGCTGGCCACGGCGTTGCCACTTGGCATCAAGCAACGTCTTTCCCTGGCCGTCGCTGTGATCCACCGACCTCGCGTGCTGATCCTGGATGAGCCAACCTCGGGGGTGGACCCTGAGGCGCGCGACTCGTTTTGGGCGTTGCTGATTGAGCTTTCGAGAGATGAAGAAGTGACGATTTTCGTCTCGACCCATTTCATGGCCGAAGCAGAGCGCTGTGATCGGGTGTCGTTCATGCACGCGGGCCGTGTTCTGGCTGAGGGAACACCGGATGAGTTGATCGCCGGGGCACAGGTAGACAGTCTGGAAGAAGCATTTGTCACGGTATTGAAGGCAGCTGACCCTCCGGCACCGGTAAAAGCTCCTGAGGCATCGGTTCATGCCCTTGATGACAGCGCTGGCGGGGGTATCAGGCGCACACTGGCATACACGAAGCGTGAAACCATCGAGATTTTGCGCGACCGCGTGCGTTTGGCGTTTGCGTTCCTGGGCTCGGTGATCCTGATGCTGGTCTTTTGCTACGGGATTACGCTGGACATCGAAGAACTGGATTTCGCGGTACTGGATTTGTCACAGGGGCCAGAAAGCCGCGCCTACATTGCAGAGATTTCAGGATCGCGCTACTTCAACCCAACGCAGCCACTGACGAGTATCGATGAGGGCCATGAACGGCTGGCCCGAGGAGATGCCTCGCTGGTTGTCGAACTCCCACCTGACTTTGGGCGCAAGATCCGCTCTGTTGAAGCAACGGACGTGCTTGCAATTGTGGACGGCGCAATTCCGTTCAAAGGCGAGACTGTAGAAGGCTATGTGGCGGGGCTCCACAATACCTTTTTGGCGGCAATGGCCCGCCAAAACGGTGTGCATCCGGTCGAGATCGCCCGTATCGAGCCACGCTTCAGGTACAATCAGAGTTTCGAGAGTATTGCCGCAATGGCCCCGGCCATGCCTGCGATCCTTTTGATAATGTTACCGGCAGTTCTGATGGCGGTTAGCGTCGCACGTGAAAAAGAGTTGGGAACAATCACCAATTTCTATGCAACGCCAACGACGCGGCTTGAGTTTCTGGTTGGCAAGCAAATCCCTTATATCGCAATCGCGTTCGCCAATTTCCTGCTCTTGGCCGGAATGACGGTCCTTGTTTTTGATGTACCGCTCAAAGGCAACCCGGTTCCCCTGGCGATTGGCGCGTTGCTGTATGTCTGGGCGACCACATCTTATGGGCTGCTCATTGCGACCATGACCTCAAGCCAGGTGGCCGCTACCTTCGCCACCGCGATCGCCTCGGTCGTACCGACCATTCAGTTCTCGGGCCTGCTGCAGCCGGTTTCAACGCTTGAAGGCGGTGCGCAGACAATCGGATCGCTCTGGCCGTCATCCTATTTCCTGCACCTGAATGTCGGTGCCTTCACCAAAGGGCTGGGCTGGGATGCGCTTGCCCCCGATCTTCTCGCACTAGCCTGTTTCGGGCCGGTGCTGACGTTGATCGCTGCCCTTTTACTTCGAGCGCAGGAGAAATAAATGCAACGGTTGTCCTGCATCTTCTGGCTTGGCTTGAAAGAAATGATGAGCCTTCGGCGTGATTGGGTGATGATGGCGCTGCTGGTCTGGTCATTCACGCTGGCACCCGTGATGGAGGCGACGGGAGTTTCGAACTCGGTCAACAATGCCTCCATTGCATTTGCCGATGAGGATGGCTCGCCCCTTTCACGGTCTCTTGCCACGGCGTTCTTCCCTCCGGAGTTTCAACCCGTTGTCCAGATCGCACCGGGTACCGGAGCCGAAAAGATGGATGCCGGGCATTTCCTGTTTGTGGTCGCGGTGCCACCAGGGTTCGAGAAAGATGTTCGCGCCGGGCGCACGCCGGAAATTCAGGTTCTGATTGATGCGACGGCGATGGAACAGGCCGGGATTGGCGCAAACTATATCGTCAATATCCTCAGCGCCGAGATCCGTCGCTTTGCCATTGGTGCGGACCTGGCTGAGTCATTGCCCGTCGATATCATCATGCGCAGTGCGTTCAATCCCAACCGTGATACTGTTCGTTTTGCCGGCATCGTGGCGCTCATCGGCCAGATCATGTGGCTGACCACGATCCTCACCGGTGCCGCGATGATCCGCGAGCGTGAACATGGCACAATCGAACATCTGCTTGCGATGCCGCTTACCCCGTTTGACATTGCGATGGCCAAGATTTGGGCAAACGCAGCGGTGGTTCTTGTCGCCGCCGCCTTATCGCTGACCTTTGTTATGCAAGGTTTCCTGGGGATCAACATCGCGGGGTCGAAGGTGTTGTTTCTTTTTGGCACCGCGCTGTTTCTTTTCACAGCAACCGCACTTGGGGTATTTCTTGCAACGATTGCACGCTCAACGGCGCAATTCGCACTTTTGGTAATGCTGACAGTCCTTCCGATGCTGATGCTGTCGGGAGGTGAGACACCGATCGAGGGGCAGCCCGACTGGCTTCAGGTCGGAACATCGATCCTTCCGTCCCGCCATTACATGTCCGCCAGCCAATCCATCATCTTCAAGGGGGCGAGGTTTGAGACGGTCTGGCCAGAGTTCTTATGGATGGCGTTACTCGGCGCAATCCTTCTGGCGTCCAGCCTGATGCTTTTCAGACGCTCGTTGGCGCAATAGAGTCAGATCAGTTTACCCCTTGGCCTGGACGTATGACCGGTAATGCGCCTTGTTTCATTCGGAATGCCGATACGGCCGGGATGTCCTTTTGGCGCGTTACCGAGGACGCTTGCTTGCGCAAGATCAAGGTAATTAGACGAGTTTTTTGCCATAATGCAGCCTCCCCCCAATCGCACCGAAGGAGGAGGATCAGAAAATGCTTGAAGACAAAAAACCACAACTGTTTGCTGGAACACATCCGCTCTCTGATAATTTTCGACGCGAAATGGAATCCATGATGTCGCGCTTTTTCGGGGGCGCAGTGCCATTCCTGCCGCTGGAAACAGCCGCGCAACGCACGGGCTTCCCGTCGTTGGACATGACGGGTGCGATTTCGCCGGCGATTGACATCCACGAAACGGATACAGCGATCGTTCTCACGGCTGAATTGCCGGGTCTCGAAGAAGACGACGTCGAAGTCGAAATCAAAGACCGTAGATTGACGCTGCGGGGCCAGAAGAATGTTACGCATGATGACACAGGCGATCTGCGCGTTAGCGAGAGAAGCTATGGCAGTTTCACTCGGACAATGACGCTGCCTGATGCAGTCGATATCGAGGAGATTTCCGCTGCGTTCGACAAAGGTGTCCTGCACGTCACGATGCCGAAAACCGAACCTCAGGATCCCAGCCGGAAGATCAAGGTCTCATCGAAATAGGCGCAATGGAGGCGCACACGCAACCTTCATGGTCCGGGCAGCATGCGCGGACCCTTGGTGTTCTTAAAACGAGCACACTATTGCCCACCATAGCGGTTTCACTGCTGCGCATGATAATGTGCCAATAGGGCTAGAGTACTGAGATGGACAATGCGGACGCCGGACAAAAGCGATGTGGAAACTGAAACGGGCGATGTCCGTGCATTTCTGGAGAGCTTGACGGGGCCGTCCCGCGGAACCGTTACCTGGCTTGTCGGCAACGCTTTGGCTGCTTCGGTGGGTCCTGATCGTATCCTGAAGTTCAGGCGAAAAGAGGATTTGCCCCCGCATGACGAAGACGTGGCAACGATTCAGTGGTCGCAAGGCGGTTACGCGCTAAACGCTTTGCCTGGCCGGGATATCTGGGTCAATGGTCAAAAAACTGCTTCGGCAGTTCTTGGGCATGGCGACATGATTGAGTTCGGTGCAGAGGGGCCCATGTCGCGCTACAGGGTGTGTGACCACTCATTCCCGGCACATCACACGGTCGAAGACATAATAAGTGACGCTTATGTGTATGCGCGCTCCAGCCGACGACCCTTCGCCAGAAAAATGTCCGGTGCGCTGCGCGAAGGCGGGCGTCGGCTGACATCACAAACCACGGTTTTGTTCAGGGTTACCGTTATCGGTGTGCTTCTTCTGATCTTTGCCTTTGGCTATTTGCTTTTTCAGAACGATCGGAAGCTGGCGGACAGCCTTAAACAGGAGTCTCTCAAGATCGAGGCGGTTGCTGTCATGCTTACGCAGACGCGAGAAGATGCACTGACGGCGGATGATCTGGTCGCGCTCAGAGAAGCGTTTGACAACCAGGTGATTTCCACCGAGCAGCGCCTTGGCACTTTGGAAGAACGCGTTGGTGCGTCAAGGCGAGTTATCACAGCCTCGACGCGATCTATTGCCTTTATCCAGGGTGCTTACGGATTGCGACAGACCGAAAGCGGCAAATTGCTGCGGCATGTGCTTGGCCCGGACGGGGAGAAACTAAAAACTCCATTCGGAAAACCATGGATTGAGCCAGATGCGGAAGGCGCGCCGGCAGAATTTCAGTTCACCGGAACCGGGTTTCTATTGCAGGACACCTCTCTTTTGGTGACCAACCGTCATGTCGCCTTGCCCTGGACGACCGGGGATCGGGCGCAGGCCCTGAAGGCAGCAGGGCTTGAAGCCGAGATACTTAGCCTGCTGGCTTATCTTCCAGAACAATCCAAGCCAATGGAAGCGGTATTGCTTAGGGCAAGCAAAACGGCCGATCTGGCGCTTCTGTCCGTTGATGCGAACCGTGTTCAAGGGCTTGGACTCTCACTGGCACCTCAACCGACGCGGGCAGGTGAAGAAGTTTTCTTGCTTGGATTTCCGACTGGCCTTAAGGCCTTGATTGTGCAGGCTGGGCCGGATTTTCTGAAAACGCTTGAGAGAGACGGCGCCGTCGATTTCTGGACTATTGCTAAACACCTTTCAGAGCAGAACAAAGTCAGGCCTCTGGCCAGCCGGGGGATCGTCGCCCAGACCAGCCCCGGTGCAGTCGTTTATGATGCTGAAACCACAACCGGCGGAAGCGGCGGACCTGCCCTTAACCGAAACGGCGAGGTGGTTGCTATCAATGCCGCGATCTTACCCGAATTTGGCGGCTCGAATATTGGCGTTCCGGTGTCACACCTCAAGATACTTCTCGATGAAAGCGATTGATCCGCATATTCAATCGCGCGTCTGATAAGGTGAGTTTTGCACCAGAAAAACCACAGCCAGTGGGATGATGACAGAGATCAAGCCCACGGTAATCAGCAAGTTCCCCAAGTGGCTATAGTCAGCGACGGAGGCAACAGTACCCGTTCTGGGATCGGTAACCGCGCGGGTAACGGTAAAGATCTGATTCAGGTATTTTGTACCGAGACTGCTTGCTGACAATGCCATGTTGGTGAAAGACGCCATGACCGCAAAAAAGGTAGCCTTCAGATGTGTTGGGGCGTTGCGCGCGATCCAAGCCAACATTGGGACCATCGCGATCTGACCCAGCGGTGACTCAACGGCTGTGTCAAGAATGGCGATAAACCTTGCATCCACGACCCCACCTGTGCGCGCGGCCGTCCATTCATGCACCCCGTAGTACAAGGCAAGGTTTGGCAGGGACAGCACTCCGGCGGCAATCGTGAGTAACACTACAACCTGCGCAATCGAACGACTTGCCATAAACGGCCTGAGGATAATCAGGCCAAGCAAAGCAAGTAGTGAGGTCAGAAGCGCTAGAATGGCCAGGAACTGTTCGTCAAACCCAAGCTCGTCGATCTCGAACCAGGTCAGGCCCGGTCCTGGCAAGGGAACTGCTCGAAAAACGAAAATGATAGTTGCTGTCCCGATCAGAACTTTGGCCTGTTTCGACTCCAGCTCTCTCAGCAAACGCGACATGAGGTAGAGAATGACCGTGAGCGACACCGCAAAAACGGTCTCTTGCGCGAAGGCAAAATTTGCGGTTCCCAACACTATGCTGAGAACAACAAACGCAAGTCCGCCCAGCAGTATCGGCCACCTGACTTCGGTGGTTTGATCTGGTCTGTGCAGAAGGTGTCCTCGACGAACGAGGCGACGCTGTATCAGAGCGTGAAGAACCACTCCACTGACAGACAACAGTGGGATAGCCAGGGCAATGAGATAGACCCGACCGTAGAGAACCAAACGATCGGCTTTCTCCAGATTTTCCGCCCCCGAAAAAATCCAGATGTTAACCGCGGCGACCCCTGCAAACCCGGATATGATCGCAATCCTGCCGAGGGTCTGCATGGTGGTGTGTCGGGCACGAACTTCGTCCTGAATAAACGCGCGTCCGTCTCGGTCCGATTGCGGCACTGCTTCGACTGTCATGGCATCAGCAACGACATCCTGAATGGCATAACCTGAAGGAGCCAACATCAAGGCAACGACGTACCAATCCTCAAGTGGCATAATGCCGGCCATTTGGTCAGGCGCAGCCACAAGCCTGTACATGATGAGCAATGACGCCGTGATAAAGGATGCGCCAACAACAATCAGCAGGGATTTCCAGCGCCAGAACAGGTCAACCAGATGACCCAGCGGCATTTTTAGAATCCATGGCAACCCGGCCCAGAATGCCAATCCCGCAACAAAAGCGGCGGATAGATTCAGATAGTCCTTAAGAAAAAACGCACCGACGACGGATGTTAGCCCCGAAACCCCGGCCGCAAAGTAAACCATCAATGGTGGCAGGTAAGACCATTGCAATTGCGCGATCAGATCGACGAAAGTCCGGTGCCACCAGCCTGAAATCCGCCTTCCAAATGTTGATCGGTCAGTGTTCATGCGTCAGTCGGACCCCGTTCTGGTGACCCTGTGCTGTCGGTTTTCCTCTCAGAGAAATCCGGCACCAAAAAGCAGAGCGCTGGTCAGCACCCCAAGGATTGGTACAACAAGAGGTACGCGGAAATGTTCCCGAGTTGACCCCGGCCGGGACTTCAGCAATATCAGCGAGATGTTGACCAGAACAAACACTCCCAAAACGATCTGGGATGTGCGTTCCGCTAGTATGCCGATTGGCAAAGTTTGCGTCAGCAGAAGAATTATCGCAACTACCAACAGGGTTGCGACGACCGGTGTTTGGGTAACCTGCGGGACAGTCGCCAGTATTTTCGGAAGATGATCCCGGTCGGCAAGACCATAGATCACCCGCGACGCCATAATCATCTGGATCAAGACGCCATTGACTGTTGCAACGACTGCGACTGCGGCGAACCCTTGTTTGATTACTTCGGGTGCGTCGAAGAAAACCAGCGTGAGTGGGGCGGCCGAGGTCGACAAGGTATCGATAGGAACAACGAGCAGGACCGTGATCGAGGTCGCTAGATACAAACCCGTCGCCAGAACGAGCGTCAAAAGGATAGCCTTTGGAATTGTGTGGGTTGGGTCTTTTACCTCTTCCGCGACGTTTGCCATGTCTTCAAAGCCGACAAAGGCAAAAAATGCCAGCAGAGATGCCGCCATAATACCGCGCCAGGTACTGAGCTCGAGTCCCGGAATCATCGCACTAATTTCATGGCCTTGCGGTTCCTGCACAGACATGCCCCAGCCAATCACAAAAAGAAGCCCCGCGATCTCGATGACCGTGATCACGGCTGCCACAAATACCGATTGTGTAATGCCCCAGATTGCAATCAGCCCCATGACCGACACAACGCCGATCGTAAGCAATGCGGTGCCAAGCCCCGTCAGGGTGTGAAGGTATGAGGCCGCCCCAATCGCAACAGCGGAGGCTGAAATAATCCCAGACGCAGCAACGGCAAGACCGATTAGAACCGCCATCCAGCCCCTTTGAAATCCCGCTTCAACGTATGCCGCTTCACCCGCGCTTACGGGATAGCGTGTCGCGAGTTCGGCGTACGACAAAGCCGTCAGCGAAACGACGAGCGCTGCAACAAGAAACGAAACTGCAGCATAAGGGCCCGCGGCCTCGGCGGTTGCGCCGACGAGCACATAAATTCCCGCACCGACGGTTACACCGAGCCCATATAAGGTAAGCAACGGAGTGGTGAGAGAACGTCGGAGTTTAGGGGACGGTGGATCAACTGTATGCATTCACCTCACTCCTTGATGGGCAATTGCCGGGTTATCGAAGCTGTGCCGCAAACAAGCACCCCGATTATAAACCAAGGGCTCATCACCGCTCATGCCGAGCTTCTTCTGAAACATTCATACTTTGATATGTAATTCTTTATTTGGCGTTGATCTATATCATCAGGCGCTAAGACTGATCAGAGAGGCGGATCCGAATGCTGCGACCGTCGTTTCGTGATGGTTTTTCCCAGCTGGTACTCAAAGGTTGAATATGAGCGAGATCAATGAAGCATTCATTCGATATCGCGTATTTTCAACTCGAAATGCTGATCTCGGAGGAGGAACAGATGCTAGTTTGTCGCGGACTTCTTTTGTCAATATTTGCTGCAAGTGCTGCACTGGCGCAGGATATTGACCTTCAAAATGGGCACGATCTCTACAGAACTTATTGTTGGCAATGCCATGGTTTTGAGGCCACAGGAGATGGTCCAATGGCGGAGATGCTGGCGATAAGGACACCTGATCTGACGAGGCTCGCGGCCCAAAACGACGGTGTTTTTCCGATTGAGGCGGTGGCGCGTCAAATTGATGGTCGCGCACCATTGCTCGCGCATGGTGGAGAAATGCCCATTTTTGGACCAGCTTTGGATTCGGATCAAAAAGTTGCGCTGACGATGCCTGACGGCCAACCGATGTTCGCAGGTGTGCCGTTGGCGAATGTGATTGCGTATCTTGAGGCTATACAGACTGAATAGGTTGGCAGAAAGCCCACCCTTGGATTGCAGGACACCACTACCACGTTTGCCGGCGGTGGTTGATTTACATTAAGGCAAGTTTCCACGATCTCAGTTAATATTCAGCATTTAGAGATGAGGAGGAATCTCCGATGCCTGAAGAGAAGCCAAAATCAAGTTACTCCAACGCACTTGTAGATATTTTCAAGCAGGTGCAGCCGACTACTACAGCCAATCCGTTTCTGGGCGCTCAGCTTGAGCAATTTTGGGACACGCAGGAGAAGTCACTGAAAGAGGCAGAGGCCTTTGCTCAGCATTGGTTTGAGAGGCGTCACGAGGCTGTTCGAACCGCGCTTGAAGCTGCGCGCTCAGCATCTGCTGCAGACCCGACTGATCCAGCAAAAGCACTGCAATCCATAGCTGAGTGGCAGAAGCATTCAGCCGAACGCCTTGTGGCTGACGCTCAGGAATGGTTCGAAACAGTTGCCCGATGTGCAGCATATGCAGCGGAAACCGAAGCCGAAGCTGTGGAAAAGACAATAGACGAAGTTGCAAGCACAGCTAAGAAGGCGGGTAAATCTCCGAAATCCGATCCGGTATAGAGAGCCGTATCACCGCAGAGGTCGAAACGATCGCAGCTGGAGCAATGGAAGGTAGCTCATATGTATAAAAACATTCTGGTAGCAGTCGCACTGGACAAAGATCACGATACACAGGCCTCATTTGAAGCTGCTCGTTTGCTGGCAAATGCCGATGCGGAATTCACAGTGCTTCATGTGCAGGAACCGATCCCTGCATATGTGGCATCTCAGATACCCGAGGAAGTTCTGGCAAATACGCGAAAAGAACTTCAGGAAAGCTTACATCTGAATGCTGCGGAGCTATCGGGTGCGAAACCGCGCCTTGTCTCGGGGAGCGCTGGCCGCGCGATCGTTGACTTCGCAAATGAAAATGACATCGATTGCATAGTGCTGGCCTCACACAAGCCGGGGATCGAGAACATTTTTATTGGGTCAACTGCAAACCGGGTCGTTCACCACGCCAATTGTTCTGTCCACGTGATCCGCTGAAACGGTTTCTGGTGAGTGCCGCACGTCGATTATGCGGCCGGTTACTCGATATTGCAGACCTTGGCGCAAACGCGGCGAATTTACCCTTTGTCCCGCGACTCGTTCCTTGCCTGACGAAATCTTGCTGCGCCCGACACGAATGGCGGCTGTTAACACAGCATTGCCGCGCTAAAGATGATGCCTTCGCGGCAAAATCCGTGCTGCGAGCGCTCGCAGCGAGAAAATCAAATTCACGGGTTGGGCTCGAAACAGAAGTTCTCCACGTACAGGATCAATGACTGCTATCCGGCGATTGACTTAAAGTGACGGTGCCGCCTTTGGTCGACACGACCTCCTGTGTCAGAAGACTGCCAATCTCGGACCCCAATTGAAGTTCCGAAACCTGACCAAGGTGATGCGCAACGATCTGCCCTGCCTGATCTAAAAGGACAAGGCTTGGTGTGCCGCGCATGCCAAAGCGAGACATTGTGTTGGGTCAGAAATGCTTGACGTTTGGGTCAGAATTGAATGACGCGATTTACAGATTTATTGAGGTTTTGGCCGTCGATTGAGTCAAATATCAGTGACGTTCCACAAACCCTTGTCAGGCGACACATAGTTCTGCCACCAGCGACAGAACCTTGCCATTTTCGCCTCACTTCCTTCATCAAGCACCTAGACCGATTTCAATGATCCTGACTTCCCTTTTGGGAAATTCAGGGCTGATTTGCAGATCAGACGCCGAAGGCGCCTGTTCCTGCTGATCTGCCACGTGGCGAACGCGGATGGGGGCGAGGCAATGCTATTCGACAATAGTGGTGCGGCCCGCAGGCGTAGCCGAGGACACGGTTTTGTCTAATAGGGTTGCCCGAGGGGGAAGGCGGCGCCTTACCCCTGATGGCCAGGGGCGTTTGGCTTACCCAAATCCCGCTGGCCCCAAAACAAGTGCGGCGGTGCGGGCAGCGCCATTGCTATTTGCACCGGCACGCGTTGTTTTTGTAATGAAGGACGGAAAGCGGAAGTTCGCTGCGGGGGCCCGGCGATCATGCCGCTAAAGAGGAAGGACATTCTTTCGCTACGAATTCCGGGCCAGGCAATGTGCCACCGCATGTCGGCTCCGAGCCTAACTTACGAAGGCTGCTCGTCGCTTAAATGTCAGTTACGGTGTGTCTTTCTCAGCATCCACTCCTCGGTGGTTACGATGAGCCAGAAACGCTTTCAAAGCAAATTGACCTATTTGGTCTCATAAGCGCTGAAGTCAGACAGCGGAGGTGATCCGGCTATTGGTGCCTTCACCAGCAACGCTAAAGAATGTTGGTACGACGATCCTGTCCGGTCTGGGATATCCGCTCGCCAGAGACAAGTCGGTAGGTATCATCTGGACGCAGGTGCGTCAGTTCCTCCGAATGCGAAGGACCCTGTTTGTGCATCTGGACGAGGCTCAGGACCTCTACATCAGCAAAGGCGTCAAAACCCGCAATGACGTGGTAAACACCCTGAAGTCTCTGATGAACGATAAGGATTGGCCGGTTGGTCTTGTTCTGTCTGGCACGCCCGATCTGATCGAGATGATCAATTCGGATGTTCAGCTTAAACGGGGCATAGATGTTGTGCACCTGGGTGCAGTGAGTTGGATATCCCACGAACCCGAGGTCACAGAAATCTTTACCGAGTTCGTTGGGAAGTCTGGTCTGGCGCCATCCGGCGAACTGCAACAGGGCGTGTTTCTCAAGCGGCTGGTCCATGCAGGTGGCAATGAGTTTGGATTGATCATTGAAATGTGTCTGAGCGGGATAGAAGAGGCGCTTTATAACGGAGATACCCAACTCCGTCTTGCACACTTTGCAGAGGCATTCCGGCGCAAGTCGGGGTGTATCCCTGCATTCAACCCGTTCCTTGCCCAAGACTACCTGAGCATCGATGTCCGGACCATCATGGGCTGGTTGGATTCCGATGACCCTTCGCCGAGTGGAGGATTGTCATGACAGCACTACTCGCTCTGACTTTGGCTCACCATCACATGGAAACCCCTGCTTCTTATGTCGCCCGGCTGTCACGTCGCAATCTCAGTGTTCCAAGAGAGTTTTGTTCAGATCTGGGTCTGCGATGGCCCCATATCTGTTCGGCCCATCCGGATCAGCTGGAGCGGCTGTCACAACTGGCTGGGGTGATGGCACTAATGGGCGCAGGCTCGAAGACGACATCCTCGCCATTCGGATCGCATTGGGCAAGACGGGAGACGTTTGGGAATACATCGATGGCCACAGCCATAAGACAAATGTCGGGGATCTGACTGTCGTGGATGTGAATGCGTTGTCTCAGGCCGGGTATGGGGCTGGCAGGATTGACACAGATTTGTTGATGATACCAAAATCCAGCCTGAATGTGCCCAGGCAGATGCTCAACAAGCTAAAGTATTTTGAAAGGCACTCTCCTTTGACCCCATTACTACGTGAGGGGTTTCGGGGAATTTACTCATCCAAGGAACAGGGGAAGGAAGAGGACGCTCAGTTTCTGCACAGCTGTGTTGTCGCTATGCTGGGAGAATTGGTTCAAAACCGCGTTTACGTTGCCAATTCTGGCGATCTTAAATCGATCCGCAAGCAAACGATTTTACGTGCGTTGAAGGAAAACTTGTCCAACCCAGATTTGGATTTTGAGGAACTTTCAAAGCAATTGGGCATCTCACGGGCAACGCTGTATCGAGATATGAAGGAATACGGTGGGGCGCGGGCTAAACTGTTAGAATTTCGTCTTAATGCCGCCCACGATCTTTTGGAAGCCACACCTCCAACTTCTGGCCGGGTATCTGAGGTTGCTTACCGAACGGGGTTCTCCGACCCATTTCATTTCTCGAAAGCGTTCCGCAAGAAATTCGGAATAGCGCCTTCTGATGTTTTTCAACGTCGGTAGTATGTGCCAGATCAAATTTCAGGTCTTTCACACGTTAACTGGGGTGGCAGCTTAGATGATCGCAATCAATGCTCACGTAAGACTGATCCCAACGTACCAAAACGCGCTTAACATTTTAGTCTGCGTACCGCCTTTCATTATAGATATCCCCGGCGTTATGAGGATCATGGTAAAACCCAAAAACAGTTTTCTATGGACTTGAGGAGGAGTGCACTCTGCCCGCGATCTTTGAAAGTACAGAATGGCAGCCGGGTAAGCGTCGCTTGGACCAGTTTACACCACTCTCCTCTGTGACTTCTTCTAGATAAGAGTGCAAAGCACCGTGATTTCAAAGAGTAGCGCCGCGAGTAACAATCTTCATTTCGAAAAATGCGCGCCCATAAACGCGATTCCAAAGGTCCGGCCTAAAAATTTTTGAGTATGCTGTCAGTGGAACTAAGCCCGGTGCAAAGAGTTGCCCGACAAATTCTTGAAATGGCTCAAGACAGATGAGACGGGAAGACATGCGACTGCTGGCTACAGCCATGGATTTCGATTTTCCAGCTGCATACTTCTCATTGAAGAGGCCTTCTCGTTCAACTTATTTTTAGGGGTGGCATGTTGTTGGCAAATCTAGGATCTCCATCAGGGAACTGAATTACCCAACAATCGCATTGCGTGCAGCCACCTAAAAAAACACCCATGGTGCAAAATGGCGCAAGAGCAGAGCAGATTTGAACTTAACGCTGGGCTCGTTGAGGGAAATGGAAAGTGTGTCATCGAACTGAAAAAGGACAAGCAATCGCTTGGGCTCATGCTGCTCGATGCTGCCGAGGTCGAAAGCTGGATCCGAAATTTGGCTAGCTTGCGAGCTCAAATGACAGAACAGGTCGCTCCGGCACTTGATCCCAGCTTCCGGATAGAGGGTCCTTTTGACCCTGCCTGGCGGATTCCCAAAGATCCCCAGGATGGTGTTCGTCTTTTAGCGCTTCGACACCCTGGCCTTGGCTGGGTAGCGTACGGCTTGCCCGTGAAAGAAGCGAAAAAAATCGGATGTTGGCTATCCAAACCCAAAATATGACTGTCTGTTTGAACAGGATCCATTTTGGACACAACCAAAAGCCATCCATCATGGAAGCACGGAGAACGATCGAGAGAATCCGAGGAAGCGCGCAAGGCGATCAGTGAACTTATCCGCGCCGATAAGAAACTGCAGAAGATGATCCGCTGACCCGGTATCGACCAGTACAAGGCAAAGCAGTCGTTCGACCGGACTTTTTCGATGGCCGCTTCGAGCCCAAAGCGAACCTTGGAGTAGAAGGATGACACTGGTTGTTTAGCGCACCAAGCTAGGAGAGAATATCAGTGCTGTGATACAAAAGGACTGAATGCTCGGCACAAGGCTCTCTGCGCTCATTGTGTTCAATCGGTCTAAGGTCTCAGAGCCTAGCTGCTTAAATACGCTTTTTTAGACAAGAAAGTGTCTCGGTATGATTGAGTTCAACAGATCCCCACTATTAGATAGTGTTGCCGCTTGGCTGATGGGATGCGGTCTCAACGATACTAAGGCCGAGGATGTGGTGCAAGGCTTTGGCAATCGATTGGTTTCCGCCGGTGTCCCTGTAGCTCGGATCAACGTCGGAGGCATGGTCCTGCACCCAATTTTCGGCGCCTTGAATGTGCTTTGGACGGTCCGGGACGACCAAGCCAAGGCCGAACTGACGCCCAGAGATCAGCTTGCAACACCTAGATTCCGCAATACACCGTTTTTTGATTTGGCGCACAACGGAGGTTCTTTTAAGCGTTACAAATTGGAGGATGGGCCGGTCGAGGCCAGTTTTCCGATCCTGGATGACCTTCGTTCAGATGGTGCGACGGATTATCTGGTTCAATTTGAAAGTTATCATCGCGACGACACCAGCCGCTGGTCGGATTTTCCGCCGGGAATGGAGGGCGTTATGATGTCGATGACTACACGACGTATCGGCGGATTTAGCGACTCTGAAATCACATATATCCGAGCACTCATGCCTGCCCTTGCGTTGGTTATCAAAAACGCGCAATCGCGCATTCTTGCGCAAGGTCTCATGGATGCCTACTTGGGAAGCTACTCTGGAAACCGTGTCTTGGATGGCGTAATCGAGCGCGGCGACGGGGGGGCAATCGACTGCATATTGTTTTATTGCGACCTTAGAAATTCCAGTCGAATGGCTGAAAACATGCCAATGAAACGATATCTGGCGTTAATTAACGACTATTTTGATTGTACGGCTGGTGCAGTAGAAGATCACGGTGGTGAAATCCTTAAATTTATCGGCGATGCGGTTATGGCAATCTTCCCAGTGGACGAAAAGTCGAGACCGGCAGTCGACATGAGCCGGGCCGCATTGTCTTCAGTGTTGGAATGCTTAGCTCGCGCGAGGGAAAAGAACGTCACTTGGAAAGAGCACGGTGGCAAAATTGAATTTGGAATTGCCTTACATCGGGGTTCCGTAATGTATGGAAACGTCGGCACGGAGCGTCGGCTGGATTTCACCACTATTGGCCCGGCGGTAAACCAAGTCAATCGGCTAGAAGGTTTGTGTAAGTCTCTAAAAACACCTTTGGTAATGTCTTCGGAATTCGCAGCGGATGTTGCAACGCGGCTTGAGCCCTTGGGGCGACACCAGTTGGCAGGTATGTCACAATCAACAAAGGTATTTACACTCCCAGAGTTCGCACCACCGGTCGATAAAAGTAGCTCAATCAATCGATCCAAATGAACGATTGATTTGATCTGAAGTTTGTCATCTCGGTTTTCTGCAATAGAAAATGAACGACTGCTTTGTCCGCAGAGCAGACTTTGAGGGAAATTATGCGAACGACTGCATCGAGCCCACTCTGACCGATGCTGCGCGATGCCCGAATGACAACAATGCGCAGAAAGCAGACTTTGCAAAGTCCGGCGTGCGGCCCTAACCCTTCTGCGGTTCAGCTTCTGCTTCGTCATACGAAGGTAGATAGTACAGTACGTTACCTATGCGCCGTTCGCTTTCCGAAACCAACCCTGCCCGAAATCGCGGCAGCATCGGCAAAGAGACTAACCGGACGCTGTCATAGAGTTGGAAGCAGTATTCCTTTCTAAATCGTAATCAATGATAGAAAATCTATTCCGCGTTCGAAAGTCCACCAACTTGCGATAGCAGCACATACGATTGCTATCGAAACTCTCAACGACATTTCAGGTGTCGGACCTAGTTTCTCGAAGAAGTGCAGCAATGGCCAGATCACAAGAACAATAGCGAGCTGACCAACTTCAACACCAACATTAAACGCCAGTAGGCTCTGCCAGATGTTAGGCGACGTCACCTGAAGTATTTCATGTAGAACGAAACTGAAGCCCAAGCCATGAAGAAGACCTATAAATACCGTTACGACAAAGACCTTTATATTAGAGTTCCTTTCCAACTTGTCCCGCCTAACGGCAAGAAGGGCCGCGTAGACGATGGACAAGGCAATCCCGGTTTCGACAAATGGCACAAACCAGGCTCCTGACGGCACATACCCGAAAAACCCAAGGGACAGAGTTACGCTATGGCCTACCGTAAAGCCGGTGACTCGCCACAGCAGTGCGCTTAAACCGGGGGCACCTATCACCAGGCAGACAACAAATAGCACGTGGTCGATGCCTTCCAGGATGTGTCGCAGGCCTTCCCAAACGAAAGTTACGATCCCCGAGAACCGGGACCTGGAAACCTGCACCGGTTCTTCCATCAGGCCTCGGGTTCGAAAGACTAGCGGATCGCTTGATCCATAGTCCAGAATGAGATTGGCGGTCATTTCCTGATCGGGCAGGCCTGGGTCCAAAGAGCTGGAGATGGCATAGGAGATCGGCGCATTTCCCAATTCATACCAGAGCGTGACATCCACAATAACGTCACCAACATAAACTGGCGGGTCATCCTGTATGGTCGTTCCCGCTGACACAGATTGCTGGGCTTCGCTCAGCGTCGCAAAACCCGGCTCCTCACCTACTTTGTGAATGGTCACGGATTCAACGTCGCCCAGAACGCGCGTACCCGTGATTTCGATGATTGTACCGGTTTCCGCGATGCGCCCAAGGCCAAGCGGGTTTTCAGCGATTTGTGAGGAGTCGACAAAATGAACCACCTGACCATTCTCAAGCGCATTTGTCGTGAAAGGAGCCGCTTCAGGAAGGCCGTCCTCACCCTTTTTGCCGATTTTGTCCGCCACTAGATAAGGCATGGGCGTTCGCAAATAGATGCGTAGACCGTCGCTTGTGTGTTCTACGTGAAAAATACGAACATTGAGGTTCAGCAGAAAATGCGCCTGGCTGGCGACCGCAGCCAAGATCAAACAGGTCGTTATCCAAATCAACAACACCTTGTTCAGTCGGTTAGACATCCGGTGCGCGCGCCTCCATTACAGTGATACCCGTAAGCTTCCAAACGCCTCTTTCGGGACGGAACTCGACCCTTGCCCGATACTCCACCCGACGACGATGATCATGGCCCCAGTGACCTGCTCGGGCGTCTACAATCCACTTGGCAACCCCTTCGAAAGCACCGGTTATCTTAATGTCGCCTTCCACGATTGCGACATCGGTCACTTCGGCGATCTGCGCGCGACTTCCGCCAGGCACACGAATGGCAAGGTTTGTTTCGAGTTCAGCAGCGACGTCTGTGAGGGCCGTGTTCCTGACAATTGGCTCTAGCGCTTTGCGACGTGCTTCTGGTGAGACCTCAAGCGCGGCCACATACGAGTTCGCCAAAAGTAGGGAAAAAGTTTCAGAAGCCATCTTTTCTCTGGATGGGCCCGCTATTGGGTTTTGAAACGGAATTTGCATTTCGTGCCGAAAGGCAACCCCTGCAACTAAACTGCCAGCCGCCAGCAGGACGAACCCGATCCGTCGGCTTTTTAGGGGCGACAAGAGCGCGCCCACGCCTGCACCAAGCGCAACAGCGACAGCCAGTACCGTCCAAATCGGCAGAAAGAAAACTCCCGTCGCCTGTACCTGCGTAACTTCAGGGTCGACGTAGCGTTTCAAATGGTTGATCCAGCTTACCTCTGGATCTTCAGGGGTAGCCCAATCCAGGAAAGGACCGGCAACATCTGTCAACGTCACAGGCACATGCTGAATGGATTGATCGAACATATCCCATGTGACAGTCGCCTCTGCGGGCAGTGTCGAAATTGGGTAGGACAATATCAAACCTGCAAATGCTGTGTCGGTCAGAAGCGTCGCAGAGCTCTTAACGACTTGAACTCCTGTTTCGCCCAGCGTCAGAAATGCGCCCCTGACAGAGGTGGGCTGAACCGGCTCCCCCGCGATAATGACCGGATTACGGTTTTTAAACGCGTTCAGCGCAGCGTCGAGTATTGTTTCCTGCTGAGATGGGTTCAGTTTGGAACCCGTGCCAAGGTCCATGTCTATCCAGGGCGCAAGTTCCCGCAGCCGGATAAGAATCTCGTGGCGAACCTCGCGTGGCGCGACGTACAGAAAAGACGTTGTGCCGCTTTGGGCTGACCGATTGAGATTCACATTGGTAAACGCGGTGAACCAGGGGTCGGACCAGTCAATCTCAAGTCGTGCGTCACTATCGAAGTAACTGAATTTGGTGACAGGGACGGCGCGATCAAAAACCATGAAGCCGATTGATGTGGCGGGCTTATCCTCCTTGGGTGTCGGAGGGCGAAAGATCAGGGTCTCGGGGCGCGCGCCGTCAAAACCGAAGAAAGCTTCGATGTAGATAACTTGCGGATCTTCAGGAGGAGCAGGAATTATGCGCCCGGTAATGGGATCGGTTCTTCCGGTCAAGGGGGATGCGCGGTCAATTCTCTCACGGTTCTCGGCAGTCACAAATTTGAACGACAAAGGTGATCTGTCGGTGCGGCTTACCAAAATGCTTTCGGATTCGCTGCCAAACGCAGCTTGATGTGTAGCAACTGTCGCGTGGAGATCCTGCAATACCTCGTTAGGCAAAAACGACGCAAAAGCTTCAAAATCCTCGGGGTAGACTTCAAGCTCAAGTCGAACACCGTCGTTTTCCACCCGAAAGACTGCGATATTTCTGGCGACCTCCGCCCCGCTATACGGAATGACGTCACCTATAGCAGAGCTGCCTATCACTAAAGCGGCGAACAACGTCAGAAGGCATCGGATTTGGATCAACAAATTAGCCAGCGTCCTTCGCGGCGTCAAACTAAGTACAGAAACTGTGTCATTTCCGTCTTGTGCAGCTCATTATCGAGCCGCACAAAAACGTGTCATTACGTCAGTTTTGATCCGGCATAGGTGGTGGCGTGTAACCGTCCCATTTACCTGCTTGGACCTTGTCCGACGGTTCTTTTTCCTTTGAACGCTGTGCATTGATGTATTCGTCGCTTACTGCGGGCGGCAACGCATAGTCATCCACGCTCGCCTCGCGTACGACGATCTGGTCTTTGGTTACGTTGATCACCTGAAGATCACGTGCCAGCGTGAGTGGCCCATCGTAAGTCGCCCGCACACCCTCCAGAATCGCCTGGTAGTTTTCTGGTGAAAGCACGGAATGATACCCCAAAGCCATACGCGGTTCGACGGCAGACATGACCTTTCCGAATGCCGCTGGCTCGGAATGGACGCGCGTGGCGACATATGTCGCTTGCGTCATGTCCCAGCCAAAATACGGTGCCAGCGCATCAGGTGGCAGGAAAGCCTCGTGGGAAGCAAGATCGGCTCCTTTGGCATATTCGACATACCACTTGTTCGGGTAGGTATCTCCGCCGAAAACGTATTTCAGCCCATTCCACTCAAGGGAATAGCTGACGGAACCGTCGAGACTATGGATCGCAGGCCAGGAACGAATGGTGACACCGTTGTCTTGATAAACGATCTCGTTTTCCTGCATGTAGTCGAACTCGGTGACTTCGAGCTTGGCGCCCTCATCCGGCAACGCACCCGTTCGCGTAGCAAGGTCCCACGCATAGGCTTTTGACATACCTTCAACGTAGGCTTTTGTCCCAAGTTCATCTTCTGATCCCGAGGGGCCATAGATGTGAAGCGGTGTATAACGACCTGATAACCATCCACCAACGTGCAGCCCCATAAAGTCCCCGACATGATCAACATGCAGGTGACTGAAGAAAACTTTGTCGATCTTCGAAAAATCCGGGCGCAGTGAGAACAAGTTACCTGTTGATCCGGTGCCGACGTCAAACAGAAAGACATCACCGTTGCCCAATTCCACATAAAACGAAATTGAAACGGCGGCCTTTGTCTGGTTTGGCATACCTGTCCCTAACGCGGTTATCCGCATCTCATCTTCGCCAAGTATTTCAGTATTGGGGAAATAGGATGCTGGATAAACACTATCTTCAATGGGGGCAGCCGTTCGACCCGTGGGCAACATATTCTGCGCTGTGGCGGTTCCAGCTACCGCAATCCCCATAGCAAAAAACAAGGCCGTTGCGAAATTGAGCAAGCTAATCATAGTTCCCCCTCCATACTGAAATAGTCATTCAGCACACAAATTCGTGAGCTCCCCATTCTCCGTAGACATCTCTACGGTAGGTCCATAGACTGCTCTATGTCAATAGAGGTGCCTATGGAAGCTGAGCCAAGGATAATTGAAAAACGGGAAAAGGCGTCACGGGAAGATTGGCTGCTTGCGACACTGGACGTTCTGAGGGAGCGGGGAATCGAAGGTGTGAAAGTTGTTGCAATTGCCCGCAGGCTTGGCCTGACCAGTGGAAGTTTCTACTGGCATTTTCGGAACTTAAAGGATCTTCTCGACTCGGTTCTGCTATTTTGGGAAGACGCTCTAACTGGTCATATCATCGAAGACGCACTTCAGTTCCAGGGACCGCCGGAAGAGCGGATAAGGGTATTGATGCATCAGGTTATCCGCGAAGACGCTTCCAGGCCGGATGGAGCTATCGCGGTCTGGGCAAAATCCGACGCCGATGCCGCACAATGCTATAAGCGTGCTATTAAACGACGATTTGAATTTTCTACATGGCTGTTCCAAGAGCTCGGTTTTGCACCCCCTGATGCTGAGATTCGAGGCCGGATGATGGTCATAACCCTGATGGGTGAGACAACGAACGATCTGAAACAGCAAGAAAACTGGCCGAGTGTAATTGACCGGCACTGGCGAGTTTTGGTGGACAAATAGCTTCCCACCGATTGGGTTGAACAGCGCCATTTTCGATCAATTTTGCAGCTTTTGCCTCCGAGCTGATTGAAGCGTTGATTTTGTACACATTGGTGTCACACGCTGGTCTCCTGCGGGTCCGCTCCGTGTCCAATGGCTATCGATTTCGGGCTGATGGTATTTCGTAGTATCCTTATCGAAATCAAAAATTTTTGGGGGGATTTTGGGGGGATTAAGTGTGCGATTGAATCTGATATCAACTCTAGGCTTGGCATTTGCTTCGATATGCTCAACTGCGGCTTCTGACAGTGCGATGGAGGCGCGAAAGTTCTATTATCCGAATACTGAACCACTTGGTGAAGCGGAGATGCGCGTTGTCTCGTTGGGTACGGGAACGCCCAATTTTCGACACTCCCAGGCGTCTGCATCATGGTTGGTCGAACTTGGGAACGGCGATAAATTTCTATTCGATGTCGGGACTGGTTCGTTAGCCAATTTGGCAGCCTTGGAGATTCCGTACACGTATCTCGACAAAGTGTTCATCAGTCACCTGCATGTAGATCATATCGGAGACCTGGATGCGCTTTTTGTCGGCGGATGGGTTTCCAACCGGACTGTGCCATTACAGGTCTGGGGGCCAAGTGGACTGGAACCAGAGTATGGAACCGCGGCGGCAATGGATGGGCTTCAAAAAATGCTAGCGTGGGACGTGGCTGGACGTCGCGGAAACATGCCCTCCGCGGGAGGCCATCTAAAGGTAACTGAGTTCGACTATTCGAAGACGCAGGTGGTTTATGATAACAATGGTGTGGTCATACGCTCCTGGCCCGCGATACACGGCATTGACGGTTCCGTGTCATACAGCGTGGAATGGAACGGGCTTAAGTTTGTCTATTCGGGTGACACCAACCCAAACAAGTGGTTCGTAGAAAACGCCAAAGAGGCTGATCTCGTCATCCATGAATGTTACCTAACGGTACAACAATTTATCGACATAAAGAACTACGATCCCGAACGTGCTCGTTTGGTTGCAACGGTAGTTCACACACCACCGGATGCGTGCGGCAAGCTATTTTCGGCTATCGAGCCTCGGCACGCGATTGCCTATCATACATTTGCCGATTTCGACATCGCCCCTGATACAATTGCGGCAATTCGAATGACCTATGATGGGCCGCTTACCTTGGCTCAAGATATGCTCGTCTGGAACATTTCGGTGGAGTCAGTAACCGTTCGAGAAGTTATAGGGTCAGGCAATCCGTTGCCAGTTGCCCCCCCGACACCCGCCGGGCCACCTGACCCAAGTGAACGAACAGAATTGTCAGATTGGCTCAACGCAGGCCGACTCGACCTTGGCCAGGAGTAACCTGCGAGAAGCAATTCTTGCCAAACTGGGTTTGAGAAATCGGCAAAGCCCACATACTTGTGGTGAAGAACCTTTTGCCGATCATTCGGCAAGGGTCCGCGTTATCTGCTCTTGGATTGTAGGGCCAGATCGCGGCGGAAGACTGGCTTGGATTTAGCCGAAGTCCGCTGGATTAAACGACCGGCCTGGGAAAATCTGCCGCCCGCCGAATGATCGCAAGCGCAAGCGCAAAGGTTTTCTGTGTGAGAGAAAGCTTCGTGGGTAAAAGGCGGATTTGTATGCTCCAAGGACTTCCAAAGCTCAGTAATGAATGTCCGGTTTGGGGCTGCCATCGGTCAATCATGCGCGTCGCAGAGAACGGCAACATTGAGCCCATAGTTACCAATGCTGCAAGGCGTACCAATGACAGGAATGCGCGGAAAGCAGGCTCAGCATAGTTGAAGGCCTGCTCTGAAACGGACATTTGTGCAGGCGCTCGTTTCCGCCGAATTGAGCCTTGGCGCTGGCGAGCCGCGATAACACTGCTCAAAAACTTTACTTGGCTTCAAAAACCACTTCACCCTCGACGAACGTCTTTAATATCTGCACCTCACTTAACTCCGCTATCGGGATTTCAAAGAGGTTACGGTCAAGCACAATGAAATCGGCAAGCTTGCCTTTCTCGATCGATCCAAGCTCCGCGTCCGCAAAATCCAGATATGCAGAGTTGATTGTTCGGGCCAAAATGGCCTCCTTTAGCGTGATGGCTTGGCCCACCGCAGGATCGGGTGGACTCGTGTCGGCCACAGGATCGATACGGGTCACGGCCGCCTCTATCGATGCCAATGGGGTTTGCATGAACAGCGGACCATCAGAAGCGATAACGACCCGTCCTCCGGCATCAGCCACAGAGCGCATTGGGAAAACCCTCTGCGCGCGTTCCGGGCCAACCACGCGGTTTACGACGTCGTTGTGAGGGTTCGAAAACCATAGTACTGGAGAGAATTCCGGTGTCAGATCCAGTTCCACCAGTCTAGGCATGTCCTCTTCGGATATGAAAAACGAGTGGGCAAGCTGATAGCGGCCTTTCAACTCACCCAGTTGATCCCGTGCGGTCTCCATTGCGTCCAGAACAAGCCGAGCACCCCGGTCACCCACAGTGTGGAAAACCATGCCTTTCATACCTTGTTCTTCAAACCGGATAATGTCGGCCACAAGTTCCTCTTCGGTGAAGAAGATCAGCCCATAGTCGCCCTGACCAGAAGTAAGAGGATCATACTGTGAACCCGCGTCTGGCTGGGACTGATCCACTTCCGGGTCGTTCGTCAGGAAAGGTTCCAGCATCGCACCGGTCTCAGTCGGGATGCCATCGATATTGACCTTAATAAAGGTTGGGTCGAGCCGTGGCGCGATAAAATCTTGAAACCTATCAATTGCAGCGCGTTGATCTTCCACAGATTGATATGCCCGCGTCGGGGAATCGTAGGTCCAAGCTACACTAACCCTGATCGGAAGACCTTCGGATGTGGCAAGTTGATGTAGTGCCTGCACATTAATCAATTCGCTATGCATGTTCCTGGCGGATGTCACCCCCATTGAGGCAAGCAAGTGCAACACGTCCCTTGCGCCGTCCACGTGGGTTTCGAGTTCCAGACCACGTAGAAATGGCATCGCATAAAGACCCATCGCGGCCTCTTTCATATAGCCTGTTGCCTCTCCGGTTTCAGGGTCCCGCACGATGATCCCGTTCCGTGGGTCCGGCGTATCGGCATCAATACCGCTATTGATCATCGCGGGTGTATTCAGCACTGCCTCGTGCCCTGTTGCGGTGATAATGTAGACGGGAATGTTAGAGACTGCCTCATCAAGCCAGGCAGTGGTCGGTTCTCCATCAAACAGCTCGTTGGCCAATCCAGCTCCAAAAAGATATTCGAGATCTGGTCGCGCGGCCACAAAATCGCGAATTAACTCCGCTGCGGCTTCCGGGCCGGCATCGCCGGGGAGTTGGATCGTCTCGTCAGACAATGCCGCGGCGACATACCAATTTCGCAAATGAACATGGATGTCATACAGGCCGGGCAATACCATCGCACCCGAAAGGTCGATCGTTTCGGTCTCGTTCCCGGCCAGTGCAGCAACTTCTTCTGCTGAACCGACAGCAATGAAGCGTCCATCCTCAATGGCAAACGCCTCAGCCCATTCTTGATCAGGGTTTACCGTATAGACCTGCGCATCGGTGTATACGGTGTCGGCGGTTTGCGCCTGTACTGCCGTCGCCGCAAGAGCGATTGATGCAACGGACGCTGTAAGGAAGCCAACAGAAAAGGTCATGGGGTCGATCCATTCATTGTACAAGCACAGTTCCTCGCCAACTCAAGGATTGGCTGAACGGGTCCTTCAAGCAAGCTTCCAAGCAATATACGTGCGCCCATCTGATGCACAACGTTGAGTATCTTGATACCACTAGCAATTTAAGAAACTTCAAATCATCTTTGGAATTTTAACTTGCTTTGTCTGCAAGTAGGTCCTTCGGTTCTGGGTCGTCGAAGGTCTGCTTTCCTCAATCTGACCGCGTTTTTCTGCTTCTGCTTCGAGCTGAGAGCAGAAATTAAACAGATAGTGTTTAATGGCAGAAAAGTCCGCATAGCGGTCAATCAGGCGGAGCGCGGCGAAAGACGGCTCAAGCCCAGTCCAGCCACGTGAAGTTTAAGGCATGCTACAGTTGCATTCGGCTGATCGCAGCCCAATGCAGACATTCAAGAACGAACTTTGCAATTCCGACTTTTCGAAGCGATGCACCCTGACAGACGGCTACATTGACGGTTGCTTCTAGCCCGGTCGAACCTTGCACAAATGCTTCACAGAACAAACTTGCAATCACCCGTCTCGGCGTAGTCATCTAGGATACGGGGATGGAGGAAGCTGATGACGCGATGGCAGCTAGTGGTCTGTATTTTGTGCACGGTGACCCTTGTCGCTTGCGCTCCCAAAACTCGCACATATGAAAAGACTGTATCAGCTGCGCTGCCGGTAAATTCGGGCACAGGTCTGGGTCAGGCCGCCAATCGCCTTGGGGACCCCAAAGACGGTCGGTCGGGTGTCAAGCTGATCAGTGACGGCGAAGAAGCTCTTGTATCAAGGCTATTACTTGCTGCTGCGGCCGAGCGAACGATAGACGCGCAATACTACCTTCTGCACGACGACCCAACGGGCCACCTATTCGCTGCCAGTCTTTTGCAGGCAGCAGATCGGGGTGTTCGTGTCCGATTGTTGCTTGATGACATGGATACGTCCAGCTATGACGCGATGACGGCCGCATTGGACAATCACAAAAATATTGAGATCCGGCTGTTCAATCCGTTCTGGCGGGAACAAAGCCTTCTGATCGCAGGTTTAACAGATTTCAAGCGTATCAATCGCCGAATGCACAACAAATCCATGACCGCAGACAATGTGTTCACGATTGTGGGCGGGAGAAACATCGGCGACGAGTACTTTCTCGCGCAGGAAGAAATTAACTACGCTGATCTGGATGTCCTGGCCGCAGGCCCCGTTGTACGCGAGGTGTCGCAAAGCTTCGACTCATACTGGAACAGCGAATTCGCCGTTCCAGCTCGGGTAGTCGTTGGAGAACCTCAGGAATTTGACCTTGGTGACGCGCGAGTCAGGTTGAACGAACTGGTCGAGGAAGCAAAGCAAACGCAGTATGGCGCGGCTCTCAGAAAGTCAGCGCAAGAGAACTTCGCAGATGGAGCCCTGTCACTGGATTGGCTGCCTGCGAAGCTTTACGCTGATCCTCCGTCGAAAGCCGCCGGTCTCGAGAACTCAAGCCCCGTTCTGGCATCTCAATTGCTTCCGTACTTTGAGAATGCCAGCAGTGAGGTGAACATCGTCTCCGCCTATTTCGTGCCGCGCAACAACGGTGTGAAATGGCTGACCGAGTTGGAAAGCCGTGGCGTCGACGTAAAAGTTGTAACGAATTCACTTGCATCTAACGACGTCGCACCCGTCTACGCGCACTACGCCAAGAAACGCCGTGCACTTCTACGCGGTGGAGTAGAACTCTATGAGCTGCGACCGGACGCCTATAAAGTCCAACGCCGCGGTATCAATTGGGCGCAGTCGAGGTCAGGTCTACATTCCAAGGCATTTTCAGTTGATGACCGATACCTGTTCGTGGGGTCCTTCAACTGGGACCCGCGATCTGTCAACATCAACACCGAGATGGGAATTCTGATTGACTCGCCAGTTTTGGCAACACAGACCATGGGTGCCTTGGACGACGCGTTACCCGCATACACATATAACGTGACGCTCGAGAAAGCCGGCCAGCTTAAATGGACGACAAGAGGCGATGATGGCAACGTTCTTGAGTACCAATTCGAGCCGACAGGATCGGCTTGGGATCACTTAGTTGCTGGTTTTCTAAGTATTTTACCAATTGGGTCCCAGCTTTAGGTTTTTCTAACAGATAGCTCGCGCTACTAGAGAACTCAGGTCTACAAAACGGCAGCCTTGGGGCGAAAATGTCTGTTATTTACGTTTTACCGGTCGTTCCGTCATACTCGAACTTGAGGCTTTGAAACGCCAGTTCTTATACTCAGTGTGGTATATTTAGTGGTATGCATCTTGAAGCGGATATTTTTATAAAAATTTCACAGATAGTTACAGAAAATATGGAGTTGCTCCTCGGTCCGCCATTGGTATCCTGTTGAACGTCACACGAACCTTACCCAACCGTCACAGTTGGACCAGAAACGGGTGAACGTTCGACATCGGAAGGCACCCCCCCGATGTTGGCCATCAGTTGAATTTGACCTTTGCGTCTTAAACTGATCCAGAATCCCCATTTTGATACTCCCGCAATGACTTTGTTTGACCTGGCCTCCCTTTTGGAAAATCAGGGCTGATTTGCAGATCAGACAGCGAAGCTGCCTGTTCCTGCTGATCTGCCACGTGGCGAACGCGGGAGAGGGCCGCGCCCTCACCCTGACGGCCAGGGCGTTTGGCTTGTCCAAATGCCGCGGGCCCAAAAAATTGGGAAAGTGGTGGGAAAGAAAGCACACCGCAATTTGCGAATGTATCATTCTGTCGAACTGAAAAAGTAACAGTCTGGCCACAAAGCTGCCGTTCGCCGCGCTTACAACACTGAGCATCACTATTGGCAGCAACGCACAGGAAGCAGACTTTGCAAAATTCGATTAGTTCTCACAGGTAGTCTTTAAAAGAAGTGATTATGTCGCCTTCTAAAACGCCAATCTGGCATCCGCAGAATTCATAGAAGTATGCAATGCGTTGCAATCAATACTCTTTGAGACGTACGAATTCTGATTCGATCACACCGAAGGACAAGACTGCTGACACATGCCGATTGGTCTCGGTCGACCTTTCCGCGTCACGATATAGGAAATGGCATTGTTCTCTCCCCTGATGGACCGAAGGAAGCCTCTGACAAATAGTATCGTCTTTGATACTCCAAGTCCCATTGAGAGGGATACCATTCATCCAACCAAATTCCATTTCGACCGTTCCGTCAGCTCTTCGTTCTTCTGAATATGGCGCTCCAAATGGGCCTGTCGTGAACTGTTCTTCGAACTGCTCGGAGTACAATTCAAGTAGCTCATCGTGCCCGATGCGGTCCCCTTCGCGCCCCTTGTCGAAATTGTAAGGCCATTTAGGCAATCCAGACGCCAACATTGCTTCGGAATAGATAATGAATACATTAGGATCATCATAAATTTCGAACCATGGCTTCATCCACATCACATTCAGCCATACGTTATTGGTCAGAAAGCGCTGGATATATTCACGAGCCTTTTCGCTATCGCCTTCGCGGAAAAAAGCTTCCGCCAGAAATCTAAAATGCTGTTCGCGCAGTTCGTTCTCCGGAATGCTAAGCAACAACGAAAGCGCCTTCTGGGTGTTGCCCGCCCGGAGCAGATTCCAAGCCAGATCCCCTTTGTCGCCCGAACTGAGGCGCGCAGACAGCGCCTCGTACTGATTGAACGCCTCAATGGCCTGTTCGTAATCGCCAACCGCATTCAAAGTGAGCCCGTGCACAAGCCTAAGGCCTGGTTCGCTTGGGCTGTTGAATACTGCGGCTCTCGCCATAGACAAAGCGCGGTCCCTTTGGAGTTGTTGCAATAGCAATCTGACTTGCAATCCAATAGCGACTGAATTTGAGGGATCGGCGCTGAGCACATCTCGGACAATAGTCTTTGCTTCATCCAGAGCGTCCAGCGTGAAACGTATTGTGTTGTAGCTTCCTTCCCAGATTTGAAAGTTAGCTTCTGCATATCCAAGTTTAGCCTCAACAAAGTTTGGATCTAGCGAGATTGCTTCCTCGTATAACGGAAGGGCTTTACCGATATCCGTGAAATCCTTGCTATGCAGCAACCTATCGGCGTTTGCATAGGCAAGAAATGCGTTTTGGTCAGTTGTGGGTGTCTCTTCAAAAAAACGGCGCTCGACCGGGTTGAGTTTGAGCTTCAGCGCGCCAGCTGCTTTGAATTTCAGGTCGCTGACAAGGTCGAACAGCTGGTCATTTTCCCCTACTGCAACTTGCTGCCAGATGACGCCGTCGCCGCTTTCTGTTGCATCTCTGAGACGCGCACGGATTTCGATTTCGTTTTCGAGTGTTCTAACTGACCCATCGAGAACATACCTGACATCTATGTCCCGTTTTAGGTCCGCTAACGTGACGGCGATACCTTTGTACCCCATCGATGTACTGTACGAAGCAGAGGGTAACTGCCTGAGCCTGCCGTATGATCGAAGAAACAATTCTGTCACGACATCCGCTGAGATCCTGTCAGAGCTTGTTTCGGCCGTAAACGGGACGATCAATATTCCATCGTCGGGATCACCGAAGCTCGGAGTCCAGATTGAACCGATGAGGACACTCAAACCCACCAAAAGAACAACCGTTGCGGCAACCATAGGTTTTCCGATCCGGCCTGAGATCGGGTTTGTATCGGCAAGAATTTTGCCGGCATCACCTGGGTCAAGAAGCACTTTGAATGCTTGTATTGGCTCCGAAAGGTTTTTGACCTTGTTGAGCCCGGCGTCGGCAAATCCAAGATCCAGTTTGCCCTTCACGCTTTTGAATACCGTATCCGAGATCATAATCCCCTTGGGCTCAGCCAATCCTTCCAGGCGGGAAGCGACGTTCACCCCTTCCCCAAAAATGTCGTCTCCCTCGACGAGAACGTCACCGAGATTGATCCCAATACGATAAGAGATTCGTTTATCCGCATCCTGATCACATTCATGAATGATCATCGCGCGTTGTACCGAAGCCGCCCATGAAACCGCGTTTACGGCACTGGCAAACTCAATCAGTGCTCCGTCTCCCATGGTCTTCACTACCCGACCGTCAAACTCGATTACCTTTGGGTTAATGATCTTATCCAGGACAGTTCTTTGCCGCGCGCGGGTTCCGGACTCGTCCAACTCCATTAGTCGGCTGTAGCCAACCATGTCGAAAGCCACTATTGCGGAAAGTCTTCTAACCTCATTTGACAAAGACACCTCCAGCCCGTTGCAAACTTAGTGTAATGGCATTTTGGTCCGCTGTCCTATCCCGATAAGTTAGGACAAAAATCCGTCCAACATGAATAAACGCTGATGCATCTTTCGTGTGCGGCTGTGGCAAGTTCATTGAACATCTCAGTTGAATTGATTTTTGGTCAACTTGTCTGGATTTCAGGAACTGCAAAACTCAGGCGCCATCGTCCGGTTTGGGCGGAAAGCAGTCATTCGCTGCAATAGCAACACGATTGCGCTCGACTACAAAAAGCGGACGCTCAAAATAGTTTGAAACCAACAAATCTTAATTACTAAAGCCATTGATCTGTGCGTTTCGCCAAACGTCCAATGATTTGATTTTCGCAGGGAAATTGGCTTGGCTTAGCTGACTAATGAACTGTCGACGGGCTTGTTGTGCCTCTAACAATTCGCTCCACCTCGCAGCATATTCTAAAGGGCTTAGGATCGTCTGACGTAATGTAGTCGGTAAACCGCTCGCCAGCGAGTTTGCCGATGGTTTCTGCCGGAATGCGAATGGTTGTGAGCCCCGGCTCAACATCCGCTGATCCTTTGAAATCTCCGATGCCGATGATCGAAAGATCATCTGGAACTTTCAACCCCAGGCTCTGGGCCGCAAACAATGCGCCTTGCGCAATGACGTCATTTCCGCAAAGCAGAGCCGTTGGGCGAGAGTGCTTCGCCAAGAGGGTCAGGGCTGCTTGCTTGGCTTGCGAAACACTATATGGGGCTTCGGACTCATGCTCACTCGGAACGGAAATACCCATTTCGTTAAGCGCAGCATGCACGGCAGATATCCGATGTTGCGCGCGGTCATTACCATTGGTTTGGGGAAAGATCAGCCCAATGTCACGGTGCCCCAAAGCCAGTAGATGTTCTGTCGCAAGACGCCCGGCCAGCCGATTATCGGCCCCGACACACGGAAGGATGGAATCTTCCGAATAATTCCAGATAGCGAGCGCGGGTATTTTCTGCTGTTCGATCAGTCGTGCGGTGGCGTCGGAATGTTCCAATCCGACCAGCGCTACTCCGTCGACACGATGCTCCAGAAACTTGCGGACCATCGCGTATTCCCGATCGAGGTCATATCCATGCGACGCCAGCAACAGGCTGAATCCGGCTTTGTCGATTGAGTCCGAGAAGGCCTGAATGACTTCGGCAAAAATCGCGTGATTGATCGTGGGCACCACCAGACCAATGGTACCGGATCGTTTTCCATGCATCGTCTGTGCCGCTCGGTTTCGGATGTATCCCAATCTCTGCACGGCTCGATTGATCTTTTTCCGAGTCGCGGGGCTGACCAAATTTGGGTGATTGAAGGTGCGCGATACTGTGGACGGTGACACTTTTGCGGCCTTTGCAACCGCCACAATATCCACCTTACCCTTTTGAAAATTAGACATAATATTCCTGCATTTAGTCGAATTTATGAAAACATTTGCAATACTATTTTCATCGCCTAACCTGATTTGTCAACAAAAGTAAAAACATGAACCGACGGGTTGGGAGGCCCTGAATGGAATTCATTTATTACTTCGGAGACGTATTCACGCCGCTGTCGTTTATGCTGCTGTTGGGTGGCACGATCGGTGGCCTGATCTTGGGTGCGACGCCGGGTTTGTCACCCACGATGGCGGTCGCACTACTGATCCCCTTCACCTTTCAACTTGAGGCCGCGCAGGGGCTGATCTTGCTGGGTGCGGCCTATACGTCGACTGTCGCAGGTGGTGCCGTAAGTGCAATTTTGCTCAAGATCCCGGGTGCGCCGGCAAACATCGCAACAACATTGGACGGGCATACCATGGCCAAGCAGGGACAGGGTGCCCGGGCGCTGCAGTTGTCGTTTCTGGCTTCAGCCGTGGGTGGCATCTTTGGCGTGCTACTGTTGATCTTCCTAACCCCTGTACTAGCCCAATGGGCGTTGGCATTTGGTCCTTCACACCTGTTCTGGTTGGCCATCCTAGGTGTGACGGTGATCGGGACGTTGGATTCCGCCTCGGTGGTCAAAGGTCTGCTTTCGGGCTGTATCGGGTTGTGGCTGGCTACCATCGGATTTGACGACATCATGGGGGCGCAACGCTTTATCTTCCACCCTGCTTTGGGTGGCGGTATCAATATCATTGCCGCGCTAATTGGCCTGTTTGCGATTCCGCAGGTGCTGACGATGTTCGCCAAGGGCCGCCACAACACCGGTGCCGAAGTCATTGAGGTACAACGGCACTCAATCCTAGAAGCCTTCCGCGAGCTTTTCAGCCGCACCCGCGCTTTGAGCATCGGTACGCTGACCGGTTCGATCATCGGCCTGATCCCCGGTGTCGGAGGGCAAATCGCGGGGCTCGTCGCTTATGACCAAACCAAGAAATTCTCGTCCGAGAAAGACAAGTTCGGCACAGGCCATTCCGAAGGCGTGATCGCTGCGGAATCTGCCAATAATGCGATGGTTGGCCCGTCTCTGGTACCGCTGCTGACCCTGTCGATCCCCGGCAGCCCAACAGCCGCCGTATTGCTTGGCGGGTTGCTGATCCACGGGATATTCCCGGGCTCGGATCTGTTCGACAACCATCCCGACGTGGCTTGGACTTTCATTAACTCGATGCTGATCGGGCAGGTTTTGATGTGCATCTTCGGCCTCTATGTGGCCGGTCTTGCCGCCCGTGTAGCACAGGTGCCGCAATCGGTTATGGCAGCCATTGTTCTGTCGTTGTCGGTCTTCGGCGCCTATTCGGTGCAGGGTTCGATGGGCGACGTCTACGTCATGGCTTGCCTCGGCATCGGCATGTTCTTTCTCGAACGTTTTGGGTTTTCAGCTGCACCGCTGGTGTTGGGTCTGATACTTGGTCCAATCGCCGAGGCTAATTTTATTCAAGGCGGTATGATCGCTGATGCTAGCGTAGGCAAGGCGTCGTATTTCCTGACCGGCGGGTTGAACCTTTTCCTGATCGCAGTGGTGCTGGCCTCAATCGCATACTCGGTCTGGATGGAATTGCGCAGTCGCCGCTACACCACCAAAGAGGAGGCGCAGGCATGAACCGCTCGCAACACATATTCGGGTCGGGCCTGGTTTTTGCAGTAGGTCTTTGGGTGGCCTGGGTCAGCTATACCCAGCAACCGGCCGAGGCATTCCTGTTCCCGCGACTTATTGCAACTGTGTTCGTGGGTTTGGCTGGGTGGACGTTTGGCAAAGCGGTAATGGGCTTGTCCAAGGTCGGTAACGGCGTGACACGTGCGATGTTCCTGAACATGCTGCCTGGGCTGATCATTACACTGATCTACGTGTTCTGGGCGGCCAAGTCGCTGGGATTTTACACCGCGACGGCCATCGCATTTTTCGTTCTGCTGTCGATCTACGATCCAGACCCGCATACCGAAGCCAAAACCTGGGTCAAGCGCGGCGTCATCACAGCGGTCTTTTTGGCAGTGATGTACGGGCTCTTCGCCATGCTTCTGAATGTCTACACACCAAGAGAAATTCTGTTCTGACCGCAAAGACTGCGGGTGAACCAAATTAGGGAGGAAATGCAAATGAGACGAATGATTGCAGGGGCTGCGTTGGGCCTGATGAGTTTAGCAGGCGCAGCAGCGGCCGAGGAATACCCCGAACGGCCAATCATGATGATGGTCAGTTACGGCGCAGGCGGCGCGACCGACTTTCAGGCACGGATCGTCACCATGACCTCTGGAAACGAGGACGCGCTGGGAATGCCCATCGCCATTATCAACAAACCCGGAGCAGGAGGTCGTGTGGGCTGGAACTGGTTTGCGACCCAGGCTGACCCGGATGGCTACACGCTGGCAGCTTATAATGTACCGCATTTCATTGCTCAGTCGATCAAAGGTGGGGTGGAGTATTCGACCGACAGCTTTGAGCCCATAGCGAATTGGGGTGCCGACCCGGCTGTATTTGTTGTTGGAGCGGACAGCGAATTTAACTCGATGGAGGACGTTGTCGCCTTTGCCAAGGAAAACCCAGGCAAGCTGACCGTTTCCGGCGCGGGTCTTTTTGTCGGCCATCACATTGCAGCATTGCAGATCGACAAAGCCGCCGGAACCAAGATGGCGTACATCCCGACCAAAGGCGGTGGGGCTGCAGCCATGAAAGCCGTGATCGCCGGTGAAGTTTTAGGCGGTATCAACAACCTGTCCGATGCGTTCCGAGCCCAAGAAGCGGGCAACGTCAAAATACTGGGCGTCGCCGATCTAGAGCGTAACGCATTCCTGCCCGACGTGCCGACGATGATGGAACAGGGGCTGGATGTCGATAATTCATCGGTCAATTTTCGGGGCGTGATGGTGCCCAAAGGCACATCGCCTGAGATTATCGAAAAACTCTCCGCAACGGTGCCCGAGATGTTCGCCAATTCCCGCGTCGCCAAGAAAATGGAGGCCGGCGGTTCCCCCATGCACATCATGACACGGGACGAAGTGATCGAGATGTGGGCTCAGCGCCAGCAGACACTGAACGAGTTGCTGGCCGGTCTCTAAACCGGACGGACACAGCGGGGCGGAGTGGGTCCGCCCCGAACAACATATTGAGGACCAAGATGAATGCTCAGGACGGGATTTCACCCGAAATAGCTGAAGTAGATCGTATCGTAGCGCAGGCGCGCAAGGCGCAGCGAGCTTTCGAAGCTGGTGGAAGTCAGGCGCTATACGACAAAGCGGCACTGGCAGCGGGATGGGCCATCATGGAGCCCGCGCGCAATAAGGCTCTGGCAGAAACAGCGGTTGAAACCACTGGTCTGGGCAACGTGCCGGACAAGATCACTAAGAACCACCGGAAGACACTCGGCCTGCTGCGCGATATCGCTGACGTGAAAACCCACGGGGTCATCAATGACGATCCGACAGCAGGCATTACCGAAATTGCGCGTCCTATCGGCGTGATCGGTGCGGTTGTGCCGTCGACCAACCCTGCCGCGACACCCGCGAACAATATCATCAACGCGCTCAAAGGCGGCAACTCTATCGTGGTGGCACCCTCACCCAAAGGCGTGGCCTCCTGCGAAATGTTGATCGACTACATCCACTCAGAATTCGACAAGCTGGGGCTGGACCGCAACTTGGTTCAGATGATCCCCGCGCCCGGATCCAAGGCCAAAACGCAACGGTTGATGGAAACTGTTGATCGGGTGATCTGTACTGGCAGCCAGAACAATGTTCACCGCGCGCAATCCTGTGGTACGCCGGCCGTGGCGGTTGGCGCTGGCAATGTGACAGTGATTGTGGACGAGACTGCTGATTTGCAGGCAGCGGCAGCCAAAATCACGGCTTCAAAATGTTTTGACAACGCGACGTCATGTTCTTCTGAAAACGCGCTGGTCGTTGTGGACGCGGTCTATGACGCGTTTGTCACCGCGATGGCAGCCGAGGGCGGCGCCTTGGTGCCGTCCTCTGAGGCAAGTGTCATCGTGGCGCGACTTTGGCCTGATGGGCATCTCAACCGTTCAGTCATAGCCCAGGACGCCGACAAAATGCTCGAAGCCTTAGGGATGGCGGGTAAAGTTCCCGAAGGGACCAAGTTTCTGGCGGTCGAAACTGATGAGATAGGTCCGGATTATCCTTTATCTGGGGAAAAACTCAGCCGGGTATTGGCGCTTTACCGTGCCGAAGATTTCGAGGCGGCCAAGGCACTTGCCGCTCGCATTTTGGCATATCAAGGTGCTGGACATTCGGTTGGTATCCATACTGATGATGACACGCGCGCGGTTGGGTTAGGGCGTGATCTGCCCACTTGCCGGGTTATCGTAAACCAGGCGCACACCTTTGCCACTGGCGGCAGCTTTAATAATGGAATGCCCTTTTCGCTTTCTATGGGTTGCGGCAGTTGGGGGAGGAATTCCATCGATACCAATCTGCATTGGCGACATTTCGTCCAGACCACTAAAATCGTACGTGAAACACCGCCGCGCGAACCCGAACTGGAAGAGATCTTCGGGGTCTACTGGTCGGAGGTCGGACAATGATGGAACCGCCCAAGGGAACTGTTCGCGACTGGTTAGACTACAGGGCAAGCCAGGGAGGAACCGGTTTTGTTTTCCCGGATGGGGCACCGGATCTGAGCTGGGGCGAATTGCGCGTAACAGCCCGCCGTATTGCGGTCATGTTAACCGAATTGGGTTTGGAAAAAGGCGAGAGTGTTGCGATCCTATATCCCAATTGCCGTGAAGCATTGGAGGTTCTTTTCGGCGTTCTCTACGGCGGGTTCCGGGCGACTATGATTAACCTTGTCGCTGGCGATAGCGCCGTAGCCTACGCCTTGGAGCACAGCGGTGCGCGCTATGGTTTTGTGCATCCAGATCAAACAGAATTGTTCGAGCGGACAGCCGATCCTGCCAGGATCACCCCGTTACAAGTTGCTGATGCTGTCGATACTGGCTGTAACCTGCACAGCATCTCGTCCGATAGCCATGCGCTGTTGATGTATACCTCGGGAACGACTGGGCGTCCAAAGGGCGTGGTTCACACACATTCCAGCCTGCTGGCAGGCGGCTGGACAACTATGGTCGCTCATGATTTGTCCGAGACCGATCGCGGGTTTTGCGTTTTGCCGATCTACCATATCAACGGGCTGTGCGTGACAGTCATGGGAACACTTGTCTCAGGCGGGTCATTGGCTATGTGCGAACGATTTTCGGCCAGCCGGTTTTGGGACAATTTTGGTAAGGTCGAGGCGACCTGGTTTTCGGTTGTACCAACCATCATTTCTCACTTGCTGCATTCGGATACTAAGCCAGATACACTTACTCGCCAACGAGTGCGTTTCGGTCGTTCTGCATCTTCAGCGTTGGCGCCGGACGTGCAGCGGGCCTTTGAAGACCGTTTCGAAATCCCCATCGTGGAAACTATGGGTCTCACGGAAACAGCTGCGCAAATTCTGTCCAACCCATTGCCTCCAGCCGTTCGCAAGATCGGCTCTCCCGGCATCCCATACGGAAACGAGGCGGCAATCGTTGATGCTGACCTGCGACCTGTTCCACACGGAATGGAAGGTGAATTGGTCATTCGCGGACCAAATGTGATGTTGGAATACCTCAACGACCCCGACGCAACCAAAGGCACCTTTAGCTCTGATGGATGGTTACGAACTGGTGATCTCGCCCGAATGGACAAGGATGGTTACGTTTTTGTCACCGGCCGGCTTAAGGAACTGATCATCAAGGGTGGCGAAAACATTGCGCCGCGCGAGATCGACGAAGCGCTATACTCTCATCCCGATGTTGTTGAAGCCGCAGCGTTTGCACGTCCTTGCAAAAGCTACGGCGAAACCGTTGAGGCAGCGGTCAAAATTCGTGAAGGTTCTAAGGTGACGTCGCTGGGCCTGTCGAAACTTTGCGAAACTCAATTGGGTCGTTTCAAATCACCCGATGAAGTTCATATCTTGCCTGACCTTCCAAAAGGGCCATCGGGGAAAATTCAAAGAAACAGAATACTCGAGATCGTTAACGCGAAGGCCAGCGAAACGAAGATGTAAGTGTTCGTTTCACTGTTTGTTTGACAGCACAATGTCCGCGCACTGCGGGATCGGCTGGGAAGTCCACCGTCCGCTTTAGGCCGCATTCAACAGGTTCCGGCAATCGGAATAACTTTGTAGTCTGTCAGCTTCCCAAGGCTAAGTTTGCTTTGATGTCAGGTATTCCATGCGGAAGGGAGCGATGGAAATGCGCTTGTGGTGCTCTCTGGACTGCGTCCGATACCAAACAGCAGGCGTTGCAGCCTCAGCAGTGTCTATCTGATATGTCGGACGGGGGCGGGCCCGCTTGTCCGGTATCGTGGCGGAAGCTACAGTGAAGGGACGAAATGCAAATGGGGATGCTCGGATGTCTATTCAGACAGGTTACCTGCTAATCGCGGATATTACGGGTTATACGGGATACCTAACCCGGTCAGAGTTGGAACACGCCAACCCAATCATCCGGTCTTTGCTTGAAGCAATTGTAATAGAACTGAAGGACCCAATGAAGTTGCGGGGTCTCGAAGGTGACGCCGTTCTCGCTTATTCGAGTGGACCGTTCCCTTCAGGTGAAACTTTCCTCAACATATGCGAAAGCCTTTATCGTGGATTTGCTGAACGCCGTCGTAATATTGTGCAGAATACGACTTGCCCCTGCAATGCATGTCGCAACGTTGCCGATCTCGATCTGAAGATCCTTGCGCATCACGGGAAATTCGAAGAACTTTCGATTGGCCCGATGAAAGATATTTCCGGTGCTGACGTCATATTGGTGCATCGCATGGCGAAGACCGATGTGAAGGAAGATACTGGTATCCGCAGCTACGCCCTTTTCTCGGAAGACGCGTTCCAGGAAATGGGCATCGAGTCTGATCTCATGCAATATAGCGCTCAGTTCGAGCACTTTGGTGACGTACCCATGCGGGTCTATGATCTTGCAGCCGCCTGGCAAAGATACCGAGAGATCGCCGGGCCCGTCCGCGTTGCCGATGAGGATGCCGTGTTCACAACCCGGCATATACTGAAAGCACCGCCGGTCATTGCCTGGGAAATGCTTACGGATCCCCGGCTCAAGATGCGCTGGATGATGTTGAGGGACGCCTATCGGGAAGGGGACGCGTCGCGAACGTCTGCAGGCGTGCGCCTGCACTGCATTCATGAAGCGGCTCACTTTCAGATGCTGATCGTCGACTGGCATCCATTCGAATACGTGACCGATATCCTCCACAATTCTTCTATCGAGGGCCTTACAAACCTGGAAACCTATGAGTTGGTCCCAATTGAAAAAGGCACCGAGGTCGTGTTTCGGATGGGGCAATTGACTGACGCTAACGGCAAACATCATCCCGCAGAGGAATCTGCGGTAATCGATCTGTTCGAGAATTTTTATCCGGTGGCTTTCGGTATTCTGGACGAAATGGCGTCGGAGCTCCAACAAGAGAAACAAAAGTAATGAGAATGATACTTGGGCGACTATTAGTCGGAACCACCATTGTGAGGCAGCCGGTCGTTGTGAAAATCCCTCGCTCAGGGTTGTCAGCCGCTCGACGATCAGGGGCGTGTTGCTGTCATAATTTTCGACAATTGGCTACGGAATAAGCGAGGTTTTATCACCGCCAACGTTAGCCAAAGCGGTCGCTGACGCAATCATGTTGAACGGTGGCATCGTTGCTCTCTTCGGACTTCCGTCCGTTTTCCAGTATCGCTCGCGCAGCGAATGTCTCCTTTGATAGGCCGCACCGCAGCGACGGTGATCAAGGTCGAACGACCTCTGTGGGTGGCTCCTGCATTGCAAGTGTTTTCTGGTGATATTCGCGGTCT
>NZ_CYUD01000013.1 GCF_001458295.1 Ruegeria denitrificans | reverse complement strand
CGCCCAGCCGTCTCTCCGGCCCGTCAGCACCACCTCAGTAGCGCCGGTGAAGGGGTATTTACGGATTAGGTCTGGGACCTGCAACCCCCAATTTGAAAAAACTTTGCTTTTCTCGGCGGAAACTTGTTCATGTTAATAAAAACAACAGGTTAACTTTATAATGCACTCCGGAACCCGGCCGACAAGCCGGTGTAATCGACGGAATAAATACGCTTGGGACGGAATCGTACCCAATGCTTGGTATGCACCTAGTGTTCGGGCCAAAGAAAACGCCGCCCGAGTCTCCCCGGACGGCGCATTAACTGCCATGATCAGGTGATTACGCCAGTTCGAAGCGATCCGCGTTCATCACCTTGTTCCAAGCAGAAACAAAGTCGCAAACGAATTTGCCCTCAGCGTCGGCCTGGCCATAGACTTCGGCCAGCGCCCGTAGTTGCGAGTTCGAACCGAAGACCAAATCAACACGCGTTCCGGTCCATTTGACCTCGCCGCTGGTGTAGTCGCGACCTTCGTACACACCATTGCCTACGGGCTTCCATTCAGTGCCCATATCCAGAATGTTGGTGAAGAAGTCGTTGCTGAGCGTCCCAACACGGTCAGTGAACACACCATGCTTCGTGTCATTGAAGTTGGCACCCAGCACCCGCAGACCGCCGATCAAAACGGTCATCTCTGGCGCAGAAAGTGTCAACAACTGAGCCTTGTCGATCAGCAACTCTTCGGGTGAGACAGTGTACTCCGTCTTCTGATAGTTGCGGAACCCATCCGCCGCGGGTTCCAGCATTGCAACCGAGCCGATATCCGTCTGTTCTTGCGACGCATCCGTACGCCCCGCAGCAAAGGGTACCACGACATTTTGACCACCAGCCTTGGCCGCCTGTTCAATCGCGGCAGCGCCCGCTAGCACGATGACATCAGCCAGAGACACTTTCTTGTTGCCCGACTGAGCATCGTTAAAGGCCTTTTGCACACCTTTCAGCGCATCCAGAGCTTTGGACAGCTTCAACGGTTCGTTGACCGCCCAGTCCTTTTGCGGGGCCAAACGGATACGAGCGCCATTGGCACCGCCACGCATATCCGAACCACGGAAGGTCGAGGCCGACGCCCACGCGGTCGAGACCAGTTCGGACACCGACAGGCCAGTTGCCAGAATCTGCTCTTTCAGCGCGGCGACATCCGCGTCATCGACCAGATCATGATCCACAGCCGGGACGTTGTCCTGCCACAGTAATTCTTCGCCGGGCACCTCGGACCCCAGATAGCGCGAACGCGGACCCATGTCGCGGTGGGTCAGCTTGAACCAGGCGCGGGCAAAGGCATCGGCGAATTCATCCGGGTTTTCGTGGAAGCGCTTCGAGATCGGGCCATAGATCGGATCCATGCGCATCGCCATGTCGGCGGTGGTCATCATAGTTTTGACCTTTTTCGACGGATCGTGCGCTGCCGGGGCCATGTCTTCTTCCTTGACATTCACTGGCTCCCAGATCCACGCGCCCGAGGGGCTTTTGGTCAGGTTCCAGTCATAGCCGAACAGCAGGTCAAAATAGCCGTTGTCCCATTTGATCGGATTTGCAGTCCACGCACCCTCGATGCCACTGGTGGTGGTATCGTCGCCCTTGCCGCTACCGAACTTGTTGATCCAACCAAATCCCATCTCTTCGATCGGGGCGGATTCAGGCTCGGGACCAACAAGATCCGGATCACCGGCACCGTGTGCTTTGCCAAAGGTGTGACCTCCGGCGACCAGGGCAACGGTTTCTTCATCATTCATCGCCATCCGGGCAAATGTGTCACGGATATCGCGACCCGAGGCCAGAATGTCAGGTTGGCCATCGGGGCCTTCAGGGTTTACATAAATCAGGCCCATCTGAACCGCCGCCAGCGGGTTCTCCAGATCGCGTTCGCCCGAATAGCGGCTGTTGGGATTGTCGGTAGGTGCCAACCAGTCGGTTTCGGAACCCCAATAGATATCTTCCTCTGGTTGCCAGATATCTTCACGGCCACCGGCAAAGCCAAAAGTCTTGCCGCCCATCGATTCGATGGCGCAATTGCCCGCGAGAATGATGAGGTCAGCCCAAGAAATCTGATTGCCGTATTTCTGTTTGATCGGCCACAGCAGACGGCGTGCCTTATCCAGGTTGCCGTTATCGGGCCAGCTGTTGAGCGGCGCGAAACGCTGGTTCCCGGTGCCGCCGCCACCACGACCGTCGGCAGTACGATAGGTTCCCGCAGCGTGCCATGTCATACGGATAAAAAAGCCGCCGTAATGGCCATAGTCCGCTGGCCACCAGTCCTGCGAATCCGTCATCAGGGCATAGAGGTCCTCTTTCAGCGCTTTCAGGTCCAGCTTCTTGAACTCTTCGGCATAGTCGAATTGCGCATCCATCGGGTTCGATGCGGGCGCATGCTGATGCAGAATCGACAGGTTCAGTTGGTTGGGCCACCAGTCCCGGTTTGACCGGGTTCCGGCACCATGCATCACCGGGCATCCGCCCGTTTTGGGGTTGTCACTTCCGTCCATATCGATCTCCATTCCTGGCTAGCTTCCGGCAAATTCGCGCGGTTCAATCTTGGTCGATCAAGAACTAATGCAGATGACACCTTTACCCACCCCTAACGCGTGCCCAAAGGCACGCGTTTTTAGCATAGGGGTATCGGCGACTCTTCGGTCTTGTCACCACCAGAGGTAACAAATCAAAGCCATGCGTAAAAGTTTTGTTTAGTGATGAATGTGATAGGAAAAATTTATGATAATTTTAGATGTCCTGCTATCCAATCCATTGCCTAGCTGCCTTGTGAAAACTTCAGGTCATATTCCGGTCCGGGGCAGAGGATTTTGGCCCGTATGCCCTCGGAAGTCATGGAACTCCGGACAAACGTCGCAGAACGGGTAGCTGGGTATCAGTCTCGCAGTTGGAGGGCGTGCCGAGGGAGGCCGCAGTCTTCGTCAAAAGGATAGGCCAGCTCAGCGTCAGCCTTCTTGCATCAAGGCCTTAAGCCCCGTTCTGTAATCAGGAAAGAGCAGGCGCACACCCAACTCATCCTTGATCCGGTCATTTCTGACCCGCTTGTTCTCGTTATAAAAGCTGCGCGCCATCGGTGTCAGGTCAGCCTCGTTGAATGGAACCGCTGGCGGCAGGGGCAGCCCTTGCAGTTCGGCGGCATAGGCGATTACGTCCTGCGGCGGCACCGGCTCATCATCGCAGACGTTATATATGGTGCCGGGGTTGGGTGCGGCCATCGAGGCGGCCAGAACTTGCGCGATATCCGCGACGTGAATGCGTGAAAACACCTGACCTGGCTTGATGATGCGCCGCATCCCCGCGCGTTTGAGCTTGGAAAACGGACCACGACCGGGGCCGTAGATGCCAGCCAGCCGGAAAATATGAATCGGCAGTTCAGGGACGCTCAGCCATTGCTGTTCGGCCTTCACCCGCCACCTGCCCCGCTCGGCCGTGGGCGCAGGCGGGGTGGTTTCGTCTACCCAGTCACCCTGATGATCGCCATAGACTGCCGTTGTCGACAGGTATCCGACCCATTCAAACTGCGCGGCCCGCGCGACAATTTCATCTTGCAAGGCTGCCAGCACCGGGTCACCGCCCGCATTCGGCGCAGTCGAAATCAGTAGATGCGTCACCTCATTCAGATTCGGCACTTGTCCCGGCCAGACCAGTGGATCAGCGCCAGATGCGCGAATAGTAGGAGATTGGGCCGGATCACGTGTGGTGCCACAGATGCACCAGCCTTGTGGTTTCAGTAGCTGGGACAAGGCTTGCGCCGAATATCCGTGGCCGAACGAAAAAAGAGTTCCTGTCATAGCGCATTAGATGATCCGCAATCCCGATGGATGCAAGCAATTGCACTGGAATACTTGATTCGAATCCCTCAATGCGCCTTTCTTTTGGGTATGATTGAAAAAACGCCCAACCTGCATGCCGCCTACGCCCTGGATTCGCCGGAAGACCACAAACGGCTCTACGCCGAATGGGCCGGGGATTATGACGAATCCTTTGCGGCGCTGGAGGATTATCAGCTACACATCCGAACGGCTCGCGCCTTTGTCACCGCGGGCGGGCAAGGTCCGGTTCTGGATGTGGGCGCAGGCACCGGGTTATGCGGCGCGGTTCTGGCCGGGCTGGGGGTCGGGCCAATCGACGCCACCGATATCAGCGCCGAAATGCTGGATCAGGCCATGCGCAAGGACATCTACCGCGACGCGATTGAGGCGGACTTGAACTTGGGTATCCCGGCCCCGCGCGACAGCTATGCAGGTATCGTATCCTCGGGCACATTCACCCATGGCCATCTGGGCCCTGAAGCCCTGCCCGCCCTGATGCGCATCGCCCGCCCTGGCGCGCAGTTCGCCCTGTCGATCAACGCGAAACACTATGAGAAACTGGGCTTCGCTGAAACCTTGCACAAAATGGCGCAGGGTCAGATTCTAAACCTGACCCTGCCCGAAGTGCGCATATATGGTGACCTCGCCGCTGGCCCCAACAAGGACGACACCGCATTGATCGCCTTGTTCGAGCGGGCCTGACCTCTCAGGTATACATCTGCTTCTTGAAAGCCCGCGTCCGCGTCGTCGCCTCGGCCGAGCCGTCGTGATAGGTGCCAAACCACTTGTCGAACGGGATCTCAGAGGTGCCATAGTTGCACTCGAAATACCGGTGATGCAGCTGGTGAAAGAAATCCCCGGCTCGGGCGGCATCGGTTTCTCGAGCACGCAGCTTTTCAAACCCTGAATGCGACAGGACCGGGCTGACCTGCTGGAAATAGGCGTGGAACAGCAGGTGCAGCGGGTGCGAGGGCACGATCAGGTGTATGAAGTAAGTTGTGAAATACAGAAGGTTTTCATACCAATGGTTCGAAATCCCTGACCACGGCCCCGTATTGACGTTGCGATGATGCACCGCGTGCACGTGTTTATAAAGCCTGGGGTGATGCTCCAGCCGATGCACCCAATAAAAATGCAAGCCGGACCACATTGGTATCAATGCCAGCCAAATCACAAACCAAACCGGCGCGCTGGCCCAGGTCACGGTGGGCACGTACCCATTCGCCATCGCCCAGAAGATGATCCATTGATAGACGGTTGCCACGCTCATCGCGCTGCCAAGGGTCCACCAGATATTGTCCCAGACCTGATTGCGGAAAGTGAAGGTGCCGTTGCTGCGGGTCAGATCACGGCGGTCGAATTTCGTGTACATGCCCTGCCCTTTGCGCATGTACAGCCACCAGTGCAGGCTGCCTGCAACAAGGATCTGAGGCACCATGTTCAGCAGCCAAATGCGGAACATCCAGCCGGGCGCAAAGCTTTTCATTGTCTCTAACGCCGGGAAAAAGAACACATAGGCCGTCACCGCCAGCACCAAGCACAACGTCAGCGATGTGAGCTGCAACCAGGCACCGCTGTACCATTTCAACACGGCAGCGGGACGCGGGGGCCAGTTAAACAATGGATTCAGTCCCACCGGCCCGTCGGGATGATAGTTCCAGCGGGCGGCTTCGGGGTTCTGAGTGGTATCGGTCATTGCATTACCCGTTATGTGGCATAGTCAGAGTTATCGGCATCCAGCAAGGCCTTGATCTCACGCAGATGCGCCTCGGCCTGACCGGGATAATCGTCCAATTCCTGCGCCGTCTTTTCGGCGATCTCATCCGACAGCACGCGTAGGGGCTGTCCAGTTTGTAGCGCGCGGATATACGTTTCGGCTGCACGTTCGAAATAATACAGCCGGTTGAAGGCATCCCCCGGATCGCTTCCGATCACCAAAACGCCATGGTTGCCCATGATCATGACCTTTTTCTTCGGATCTGACAGCATTGACACACAGCGCTCGCCTTCGTTTTCGAAAGCCAGCCCGCCAAATTCGTTATCCACCACATAGCGATTGTAGAAGGTGGCCGTATTCTGATCGATCGGCGGCAAGCGACTGTCGGCCAGCGAGGCCAGAACGGTGGCAAAGATCGAATGCACGTGCATCACGCAGTGCGCATGCGGGCAATGGCGATGGATCGAGCCATGCAATCCCCACGCGGTTGGGTCAGGCGCACCGGGCTGGGACATGACGTTTGGATCATTGGCATCCAGTAGCAACAGATTCGAGGCTTTGACGCGGGCAAAATGCATCTGGTTTGGGTTCATAAGGAACTGCGTGCCTTCCTCATTCACCGCTAGGCTGAAATGATTGGCGACGCCTTCGTGCATGTTCAAACGTTCGGTCCAGCGAAACGTGGCGGCAAGATCTACGCGGTCCTCCCAGTGGTCGATATTGGGGCGCAGGTTTGTAACGGTCATTGCGGGCTCCGATAGGGTGGCTAGGGCTGCTGAAAAGCCTGCCTGCACTTTGAAAAATTGACCAACGAAAAAAACAGACCTAATTCATAAGCTGAGCTAATAGTAGGATTATGCGAATGCAGAAACAGCTTCCTCCGCTGGGGTGGTTACGCACGTTTGAAGCCGCTGCGCGCCACTTGTCCTTCACCGGCGCGGCCCGCGACCTGAACATGACCCAAAGCGCGGTCAGCCAGCAGATCAAATCGCTGGAGGGGTATCTGGGCCAGCCTCTGTTCCTGCGCCGTCCAAGGGCGTTGGAACTAACCGAGGCCGGCATCACCTATCTGCCCGTGGTGCGCGAGGCGTTTCGAACGCTGGTCCGCGGCACGCAAGCCGTCACAGGCGCGCAGCAAAACGCCGTTCAGGTGCAAAGCAACATCACGTTTGCCGTCAATTGGCTGGCCCCACGCCTGCCGCAATTCCGCGAAGCACATCCCAAAGTCCAGCTGAACATCTTTACCGAATTATGGGAGCCGCGGGAGATGGCCGAAGGGGCCGCCGTAGAAATCCGATATTCTCTGCGCCCATCCGATACGGTTCGAACGGAATTGCTGCGGACCGATCATTATTACCCGGTCTGTGCGCCGGGCTATCAAGTGACGCTGGAAACGCTGCAGGATCAACCGTTGTTCGATTGTTCGAATCTATTGTCAAACTGGCCAAATTGGGCAGAAGAACAGGCTCTAATTTGGGGAAATCCGCCCATCACATACTCGACAACCTATTTGGTCAGCCTGTCCGTCGCGATGGCAGGCGGGGGGCTTTGCCTGACCCATGACACTATTGCACGGGGCTTGATCGAACAGGGGCGGCTGGTGGCCCCCTTTGCCCATCGCGCGCCAATGCCCGAAGCCTATTACCTGCTGTTGTCACCTCAGGCGGAAGAAACCCCGGGGGCGCTGGCCTTTGCAAGCTGGCTGCGCAGCGAAATGGAGGTGGACGGGTTGCGCTGATCAGGGATTCTCGCCCACCGTCGATGCCGCTGCGCGGCACTTCCGCTGGTTGGGCCCGACAGCGCCGACGCGCTGCGTGACAGTTTCATGACAGCTGTTCGGTAGGGGTTGAACCTTTCTCAGCATTCGGGAAAGTTGAGCCATGGAATACAGACCTTTCCCAAGCTGGCCCGATGTCGCCCCTCGTTTGATTGCCGTTGCCGCAGGACGAGAGGCTGCGAATACGGTCATCCGTGGTGGCATTTGGGTGAACGTGCACAGCCGCGAGACCTTGCATGATCACGACATTGCCATCGCCGCTGGGCGCATCGCATTTGTGGGACCTGACGCGTCGCATTGCGTTGGTCCGGACACGAAGATCATCGAAGCACGTGGCCGATACATGCTGCCCGGCCTCTGCGACGCGCATATGCATATCGAATCGGGCATGCTGACCCCCGCCGAGTTTGCCCGCGCGGTGATTCCGCACGGCACGACCTCGATGTTTACCGATCCGCATGAAATTGCGAATGTGCTGGGGCTAGACGGTGTGCGTATGATGCATGACGAGGCACTGATGCAGCCGGTGAACATCTTCACGCAGATGCCGTCATGTGCGCCTTCAGCACCGGGGCTTGAGACCACAGGTTATGAGATTACGGCTGAGGATGTAGCCGAGGCCATGAACTGGCCTGGCATCATCGGGCTGGGTGAGATGATGAATTTCCCGGGTGTTATTCACGGCGATCCCAAGATGCTGGCTGAAATCGCGGCGACTCAGCGAGCTGGTAAGACAGTCGGCGGACATTATGCTTCGCCTGATTTAGGGCCTGATTTTGCGGCCTATGTGGCTGGTGGGCCAGCGGATGATCACGAAGGTACCTGCGAGGCCGACGCCATCGCCCGCGTGCGGCAGGGAATGCGGTCAATGATGCGGCTGGGTTCAGCTTGGTTCGATGTGGAGAGCCAGATCACCGCCGTCACCGAAAAGGGATTGGATCCGCGCAATTTCATCCTTTGCACCGACGACTGTCATTCCGGCACTCTGGTCAATGACGGGCACATGAACCGCGTCGTGCGCCACGCAATTGCCTGTGGCTGTGACCCGCTGGTGGCCCTTCAGATGGCGACGATCAACACGGCCACTCATTTTGGGTTGGAACGAGAGATCGGTTCGATCACGCCAGGACGGCGGGCGGATGTCATCCTCAGCTCGGACCTGGCAGAACTGCCCATAGAAATGGTCATCGCCCGAGGTCAGGTTGTCGCGGAAGAGGGCGCAATTAGGGTGGATTGCCCGCACCTGAACTGGCCTGAAGCCGCACGCAACACCGTGCACTTGGGCCACGCGCTGACCGGTGCGGATTTCGAGATCAAAGCCCCCGTCGGCGCCAATCGCGTGCAGGCCAATGTAATCGGCGTTGTTGAAAACCAGGCCCCCACCAAGGCGTTAAAATCCGAACTGCCAATAATCGGCGGATTGGTCGAAGGTGAAGGTGAGGTTTGTCAGATCGCGCTGGTCGAACGCCACCGCGCCACCGGAGGGGTGACGAACGCTTTTGTCTCGGGCTTTGGGTATCAGGGCAATGTGGCGATAGCCTCAACCGTGGCGCATGACAGTCACCACATGATCGTTGTGGGCACCGACCGCGACCAGATGGCATTGGCCGCGAACCGACTGGCCGAAGTGGGCGGCGGCATCACCATTTTCCGCGATGGTGAGGAACTGGCGCTGGTTGAACTGCCCATTGCAGGCCTAATGTCGGACAGCCCGGCGACCGAAGTGGCGGCGAAAGCGGAACAGATGGTCGCGGCGATGCAGGCCTGTGGCTGTCAGTTGAACAACGCGTATATGCAGCATTCTCTGCTGGCCCTCGTCGTAATCCCCGAGCTGCGGATTTCAGACCTTGGACTGGTGGACGTGAGGACCTTTGAAAAGATTGACCTTTTGGAACCCCTTGCATGACAATCATCAGAACACCCGACGTCCCAACGCCCGAAAAGTTTACCGATCCTGCAGCGGCTGTGGCCCGTCTGGAACAGATTTACGATCAGGCGACCCAATTCCTGTGCGACAGTTTTTCCAAGGCAATAGAAGGAGAGGCACCAACCGAAAGGTTCAGAGCCTATTATCCGGAGATTCGCATCAAAACCGCGACCTATGCGCAGGTCGACAGTCGTCTAAGCTTTGGCCACGTCTCCGAACCCGGCACCCATGCGACCACAGTGACACGGCCTGATTTGTTCCGCTCCTACCTGACGCAGCAGATCGCGCTTTTGATCCGGAACCACGGCCAACCCGTGTCCATCGGCGCGTCTGACACGCCGATCCCAGTGCATTTCGCCGTTGCCAACAATCCCGATCTGGTTGTCCCGCATCAAGGTGCAGCCGGGTTTACGCTGCGCGATGTATTTGATGTCCCGGATCTGACCACCACCAATGATGACATCGTCAACGGCGTTCATGATCACGAAGGGGATCATGGCCCGCTGGCCTTGTTCACCGCGCAACGGGTAGATTACTCGCTGGCGCGACTAGCACATTACACGGCGACTGATCCCAGCCATTTCCAGAACCACGTGCTGTTCACCAACTACCAGTTCTATGTGTCCGAGTTCGAAAACTACGCAAGGGCGCAGCTGGCTGATCCGGACAGCGGATATACCAGCTTTATCTCAACCGGAAATGTCGAGATCACGACCCCGGACGGTGCATTGGAACAACCCCTGAAACTGCCGCAGATGCCGACCTATCACCTCAAGCGCGCGGATGGGTCCGGGATCACACTGGTCAATATCGGGGTGGGGCCGTCGAACGCCAAAACCGCCACCGACCATATTGCCGTCCTGCGGCCGCACGCCTGGTTGATGGTTGGCCATTGCGCAGGGTTGCGTAACACCCAGGCGTTGGGGGATTTCGTGCTGGCCCATGCCTATCTACGCGAAGACAAGGTGCTGGACGATGACCTGCCCGTCTGGGTGCCGATCCCACCCTTGGCCGAGGTTCAGGTCGCCTTGGAGCGCGCTGTGGCAGAAGTCACGGAACTGGAAGGGTACGAGCTCAAGCGGATCATGCGGACTGGCACCGTCGCCTCAGTCGATAACCGAAACTGGGAACTGCGTGACCAGTCCGGGCCGGTGCAGCGCCTCAGCCAATCCCGCGCGATTGCGCTGGACATGGAAAGCGCCACCATCGCCGCTAACGGCTATCGGTTCCGGGTTCCTTATGGCACTTTACTATGTGTGTCGGACAAACCGCTGCATGGTGAATTAAAACTTCCCGGCATGGCTTCGGCGTTCTATACCACTCAGGTCAGTCGCCATCTGGCGATCGGAATACGCGCGATGGAACACCTGCGCGGCATGCCGTTAGAGCGTCTGCACAGCCGGAAATTGCGTTCATTTGACGAAACGGCCTTTCTCTGAAGCAAAAAAGCAACGAAATCCCCCTATTTTTGGCGTTTTCTGCGCTACTATTCGTTGTGTTCGGTCACAATATCCCGTTACAGTTACGCGGTGAGGCCCTATGTATCGGGCACGTTAAGGAGACCAAGAAATGGCAAAGCCTATGACAAAGACTCAGCTGGTTGCTGCTCTCGCTGACGAAATGGGAACCGACAAGAAAGCTGCAAACGCGGCGCTTGAGGCCGTGACCGGCCTGATCACCCGCGAAGTGTCGGCTGGTGGTGCGGTAACCCTACCCGGCGTTGGCAAAATCTACTGCCGCGAGCGCCCCGAGCGCATGGTGCGCAACCCCGCCACCGGCGAGCAGTTCAAGAAAGAGGCCGACAAGGTGGTCAAGATGACCATCGCAAAGGCACTGAAGGACAGCGTGAACGGCTGATCCCAGTCTTTACGGACAAGCGATTGAGGGCCGCCTTCTGGGGGCCCTTTTTTTGTTTCACGCTTCACGAAGCTGATCTTACAGGATCATCAACTGTTGGCTCTTTCCCAATTCAGTTCTATATCCCAGTCCCAGCGCGGTTCAGCTGCAGAACGGAGCTTAAGGATCCGGTGCGTATCCCGGATTGTAAATCGAATACACTCTGACATAGGTGAACTTGTTGTTGGAGCTTACGTCGTAAAACGCACACATCATAAGTCGGAACTTTGTACCCGCCTTGTACGGCACGCCATTCCATTCCAAATCTTCCCGGCACAGAAAGTCTATAGGCGCTTCTGACGCTACAGTTGTTTCATTCGCAAGGTAGTGGGTGTGCGAAAGTATGACTTCCTGCATTTTATCGCCAACCCCGCCCCAGAATTCCAAGATCTCGGCTCGCCCTACATTTTTTCTGGCCTGTGGCACGTATTCGAAAGTGGCGTCTTGTTCGTAGTACTTGTCGAAAAAGTCCGGAAGTGACATCCCGCCCACAAAAGTTGAGTTAAAGTCACGTATATATTTTTGGTATCTGGCTTCGCTGAACATGTTTCAACCTCGGTGCGTAAAATCTATTTCTGATTGTTACCACGCAGCGCTCGAAAGCGCGTTGACTACCGTAGTACAGTATCGCGCCAATTGTGAAATGCATCTCTTTGCAAAGGTAACTTCGCTCTCAAAGCAATCATTCTAAGGCCTGAGAGGACAGTCTAGGCCGTGAGTGAAGAAAAGCCCGCTCCGCAAGTCCACTAGAAAAAAAAATCGCACAAAAAAAACGGGCGCTCAAAGCACCCGTCTCTGCCTTTTCGTAAAGTTGATTAGTGAACCGTCTCAACCTTGTGGAAATCCAGATCCCGGTCCTCGGGCATTGAGTCGATGCTCAGTACCTCTTGGCGTTTGGTGATCAGGATATAGACCACGCAGGCCAGATAGAGGCCGACGACCACAGCACCGATCCACTGGATTTGCAGCCACTGGCTTTGGAACAGCAGGGTCAGGACGAACAGTAGCACGACGTTGCCCGCCACGTAGATCGCCTTGCCAAACCGCTCGACCGTCATGTTCAGGTTGTCCGTATAGAGCCTAATCAGTGAGTCCAGCGAGTTGATCACGAAGGTCACGCCCACGATCACCATCGCGATGTTGGTAATTCCTGCGGTGCTGATGCCGTTCAGGTGGTAATAGTAGAGAACGGTGAACCAGATCGCCAACGGGATCGACGGGAAGATCAGCAGCGCGGCCAGCAGCTGCCATGTCTTCAACCCGCCCACAAAACGCGAGGTGAACTGGCCAATCATGATCGACCAAGCGAACCACCAGAACAGGTAGAAGGCATGATAGTCGGTCAGCGGCAGAACAAACTTGTGCAGATTGGCGAAATAGGCCCCGATATTGCTGCCGGTATCCGCAAAGCCGGTAAAGCCCATGCCAGCTGCAACCCACATGCCGAGGATCAGCGCCAGGAACAGGAAGGTCGAGCCAACGGACAGGATGCGCACGTATTTCAGATCGGTCGACGAATAGGCCGCCGCCAGAATGACCACAAACACGATGACATAGAAGGTGGTGACCACGGATTCGCCGTCTCCGACCTCGGGCAGGTAGCCGGGCAAGTAGATCAGGAACAGGCTGGCGGTGAAGGCGCAAGTGCCGATGATGACCACGTTGTTGATCAGCTTGACCAGCGGGATCTCAAAGAACTTCACGCGCGGTTCGATCACGCAGAAATAGAACGCGGTCAGGAAGTAGAAGGCCCAGATCAAAAAGCCCCAGAACCCGAACTCGATCGCCAGCGGATTGGCGAAGGCATAGGCGGGCTCTTCTGCATAGCCGCCGAACTCGGTCAGCGGGAACATGATCAGGCCGACATCCAGACCGGATGTGAACAGGATCGCAATGAACGTGAAAAGATGAACGGGCGTCACGCCGACGCAGCGCAGGTTCCACCATTTCACCACGAAGAAAGCGACCAGGCCCAAAGCCAACAGGACGCCAAAAGACAGAATATATTCCAGAAGCACTGACAAACCTCCCTTGTTTGGTCAGATTTCTTGGAAATATCTTTAATTGGCCAGTCAATCAACAAAAACGTCGCAATTTCCCCCCTTGCCCCGAAGGTGTGGCGTTTTGACAAGTGCGCTTGCGACCTGTTGGAAATTCAGGAACAGTCCCAGCGTTCTGACAGGGGAATGCCCAATGGATCTGCGCGCCATCGCCATGGGGCTGATATTTGCCTTCATCTGGTCATCGGCCTTTACCTCGGCGCGGATCATTGTCGCCGACGCGTCACCGCTGTTTTCACTGGCACTGAGGTTTTTGATATCGGGTCTGCTGGGCGTCGTCATCGCGCGGGCGATGGGTCAAAGCTGGCATCTGACTCGCCCCCAGTGGCGCGCGACAATCCTGTTCGGTATTTGCCAAAATGCCCTTTATCTGGGCCTGAATTTCTATGCAATGCAGACGGTCGAAGCCTCGCTAGCCGTCATTATCGCGTCGACCATGCCGCTGTTGGTGGCTTTAGCCGGCTGGCTGTTTCTGGGCGAAAAGCTGCGCCCGGTTGCGGTATTGGGCCTGATTGCAGGATTTGCCGGTGTCGCCCTGATCATGAGCACTCGAATCGGCGGTGGCGTTGACCTGTTTGGCGCGGCATTGTGCTTTATCGGCGCCCTGGCCCTGACCTTTGCCACGCTGACCATCCGCGGCGCTACATCAGGTGGCAATTTCATGATGGTGGTTGGGTTGCAGATGTTGGTCGGCTCTGCCGTGCTATTCGTTGCTGCTCCGATGTTCGAGACGATCTTTATCCACCCGACCGTGTCACTCGCGCTGGCCTTCACCTATACCACCTTGTTCCCCGGCCTTTTGGCCACGCTGATCTGGGTTCTGCTACTGGATCGGGTCGGTGCCACCCGGGCAGCGACCTTCCATTTCCTCAATCCCGTTTTCGGCGTCACCATCGCCGCCCTACTTCTGGGCGAAAAACTGGGCCCGATGGATGCTGTCGGGGTTGGAATTACGACGCTGGGCATTCTAGCGGTGCAACTGTCGCGACAGCCTGCTCAGGGCAGCAAAGCCTCAACTTGACGCAGCTACTGAATGCCCCGGACATCCGCACGACTGCGCGAGGCATTGAAATAGGGCTTTGATTTCCGCGCCCGCGCCCCCAGATTATGCCCCAAGAACAATGACCGGAGGAGCCATGACCCGCTATACCAAAGACCCCGAGGCCGTCGCCGCCCTGTCGCCCGAAGAGTTTCACGTCACGCAGCGCAGCGGAACCGAACGCCCGGGCACCGGCAAATACCTGGGCAACAAGGAGCCGGGTATTTACGTGGACATCGTCTCGGGCGAGCCGCTATTCGCCTCGACTCACAAATACGAATCCGGCTGTGGCTGGCCCAGTTTCACCAAACCCATCATCCATGAGCATGTGGAAGAATTCCACGACGCCACCCATGGTATGATCCGTACCGAAGTTCGCTCGAAACACGGCGACAGCCATTTGGGGCATGTGTTCCCGGACGGCCCGCGTGAACATGGCGGGCTGCGCTATTGCATCAACTCAGCCTCGCTGCGGTTCATCCATCGCGATGAGATGGAGGCCGAAGGCTATGGCGAATACCTGATCCATGTGGAGGAAATCAAATGACCGAACAACGCGCCGTTCTTGCCGGGGGCTGTTTCTGGGGCATGCAAGACCTGATCCGCAAAATGCCGGGCGTTTCGCGTACATGCGTTGGCTATACCGGCGGTGACGTACCCAATGCCACGTATCGCAACCACGGCACCCATGCCGAAGGGATCGAGATCTTTTTCGACCCTACAAAAATCACCTATCGCGAATTGCTGGAATTCTTCTTCCAGATCCACGATCCCACTACACCGAACCGTCAGGGCAATGATCGTGGGATGAGCTATCGCTCGGCCATCTACTATTTGGACGATGAGCAGAAACAGGTGGCTTTGGACACAATCGCCGATGTAAATGCCAGCGGCCTGTGGCCTGGCAAGGTGGTGACCGAGGTCGAACCTGTCCGCGATTTCTGGGAGGCCGAGCCCGAGCATCAGGATTACCTTGAACGTATCCCGAACGGCTATACCTGCCACTTCCCGCGCGCAGGATGGGTTCTACCCAAACGTGACGCGGCTGAGTAATCCGGTTAGCCCCATTGGGGCTATTCCGATGCCACACGGGGTCGGCCACTGGCCTCGACGGTAACCATCGCCTCGACGAATACGTCTTGCGCCTCGATGCGGGCGGTGCGGATGTCCCGGTCAACCACGACCCGAATGTCCGCGGCCCCAGCCTGACGCACCGCGCCCTCGGCCTCATCCCGCAGCACCGATTCGAGCAGGTCCAGTGCCTTGTCGGATTCGGTAAAATCCCGCGGCCCGTCTTCAAGATGGACTCTGAACCGCCCCTCAGATGGGGATGTCACCGTGCCTGACCGACGCAAGGTCAGCCTTCCGACTACGGCACCGATGGCATTGGCCACACCTGCGTGTTCGGGCAGGATCATACGGGCGCGTAACCGTTCTCCGACAGCCGGGTAATAGCTGGGGGCTGAGGCTCCGAGACCCACAACATCCACGTTCAGCGCCGTATCCAGCGCTAACAATCCACGATGACCTGACAACCCCTTTTGCGTCAAAACATGCCGAGCCAGAGCAGCGGAAGGTAGTTCGAATTCCGCTGTATCTTCCGCAAAAGCAGTCTCTAACAAGGTCAAACATGTTTGTTTTGTCAGCTGATTCACGATCATCTGCGCCAGCTCTTCGGGACCGGCGGCCAATCTGTCCCCCGTCCCCACGCGCTTGCGCGCCACCAGTTCCAACGCCTTGTGCGCCGCCTCTGAATCCCATGCATCCAATCGGCCCAGCACATGGCTGGCATCTGACGGTGTCACGCCGGAAACCTGCACGATCCCACGATCTACCAGACGTGCCAGGGCACCGTTCTCCATTCGGGTGCGCAACAGATCGCTCAGCGGCAGAACCTGTTCGCCCAGCCGATCCAACAGGGCTTCTTCTCGCGCAGCCAGACCTTCGGCGTGAATACCGGGAACCCGGCGTGCGAACCGCGTATCATGCTCCCCGACGGTTGTTGCACGCAACTGACGGTCAAGAGCATCATGGACAACCTCTGGCGTCTCGGAAGCGATCAGCGACACGGGCAAGACCCGCCGCGGGCCCAGAAACACGCCGCCGCCCAGTCCTTCGGCGACCACATGAACCTGACTGTCGCCACCCAGACCATGGGTACGCATAGCCACGGCCTCGACCATCGTACGAAACCCGCCAACTTGCGCGCCCGCCGGGTCAATTGCAGGCTTGCCGTCGCGGATCAACGCCACATCCGTCGTCGTTCCGCCGATATCTGACACCAAGGCATTCTCGGCCCCAGTCAGCCAGCTGGCCCCGACGATCGAGGCCGCTGGCCCGCTGAGGATGGTCTCAATCGGCCGTTCCCGCGCCTGTTCGGCGCTCATCAGCGCGCCGTCGCCACGCACCACCATCATCGGAGCGGTGATGCCCAATTCCAGCAACCGATCCTGCGCGCGTCCGATCAACCGGTCGATCATCCCGATCAGCCGCGCATTCAGCACCGCCGTCACCGCCCGTTTCGGGCCGTTCAGCTTGGCAGACAAATGATGCGAACAAGTCACCGGAGCGCCCGTCTTTTCCGCAATGATCCGCGCCGCTTCCAGCTCATGCGCCGGATTGCGTGTGGCGAACTGAGAGGAAACTGCGAAGCCAGAAACGCCTTTATGAGTGTCTAAAAAGTCTCCCAACGCTGCCACGTCCAAAGGCATGGTCTCGCCTCCAGCATGCGTGTGACCACCTGAGATTACCAGCGCCGGATCGCCCTTTAGCGCATCGCGCAATCCATGTTTATCCAGATCACCGTCCTTGAAACCGATATAAATCAAGGCAACACGACCGCCTTGCCCTTCAACCAGCGCATTTGTGGCCAGAGTTGTCGACAAGGACGCCATCGAAATCTGCCCCGGCGTCACCTGCTCTGCTTCCAGAACCGCCTGAATCGCCTGACCCACGCCAATTGCCAGATCAGCCCGCGTGGTCAAGGATTTGGCCGAGGCGATCACCTCACGCTCATCCCGGATCAGCACCGCATCGGTGTAAGTTCCACCCGTATCCACCCCCAAAGCCAGCGCCATCGGGTTCTCCTTCCTGTTCGCTGTAGATGGGTGTAGCGGTTTGGACCGACACGTCCAGCCTGTTTGCGGCACCTATGACAGTTGTTTGACCGCCCAGCGCGCGGCATCTGCCACCGTTGGGTCTGGATCTTCCACCAATCCTTGCGCCACCGGTCGCAACGAAGCCATTCCCGAATTGCCGATGGCATACAGAACATTACGCACAAACCGATCGCGCCCGATCCGTTTGATGGGTGATCCGGAAAATTTCGCCCGAAACGCGGCATCGTCCAATACCGCTAACTCCGCCAAAGATGGGGCTTTAAAATCGTCCCGGGCCGCATAACGAATATCACTGGCAGCCACTGCGAACTTGTTCCACGGGCACGCCGCCAGACAATCGTCACAGCCATATATCCGGTTGCCAAGCTTTGCCCGCAACTCTTCATCCACCGGACCTTTGTGTTCGATTGTCAGATATGAAATGCAGCGCCGCGCATCCAACTGATACGGGGCCGGAAACGCATTCGTCGGACAGGAATCCAGACAGGCCCGGCACGAGCCACAATGATCCACCTCGGCCATATCTGCGGGCAGGTCTAATGTGGTGAAAATAGACCCTATAAAAGCCCAATTTCCCCAATCTCGACTCACCAAATTGGTATGCTTCCCCTGCCAACCCAGCCCGGCAGCATGGCCCAACGCCTTTTCGGGCACCGGAGCGGTATCGACAAAAACCTTCACCTCTCCCCCGGCCTCGGCAATCAACCAGCGTGCTAGACGCTTCAGCCGTTTCTTGACCAGATCGTGGTAATCCTTGTTCTGCGCATAAACGGAAATCGCTGCTCTGTCCGGGTAATCCAATACTTCGGTCGGATCATGCTCGGGCGCATAGCTTTCAGCCAGCATGATCACTGACTGCGCCTCGGGCCACAGGGCTGTCGGATCGCCGCGCCAATGGGTGCGTTCGGCCATCCAACCCATCTGTCCATGAAATCCGGCCTGCAAGAACGCTTCTAACCGTGGAGGAACTTGCGGCACATCCCACGGCCTGCAAATACGGCAGGACACAAAGCCTTCGCTCAAGGCCTGCGTAACCAGTTTGTCTTTCAAAGATGATCCGCTCTTCATCTGGCCAAATATACCTTCGGGGGTGAATTGGCCCAGAGGGCCAAGAGGGGGCAGACAGCCCCTGCACCACCCTATCAGAAATCCAAATCGGCGTAATGCGCAGGGGGCCGGAATCCCGGCACCTGATCCGCCAATATCGACCGGAACGCCGGGCGCGACTTGATCTTGGCATACCAGTCCTTAACCGCCGAACTGCGGTTCCAGTCCACATCCGAGATGTAATCCAGCGCCGAAAGATGCGCGGCAGCGGCAAAATCAGCCAATGTCATCTGATCCCCCGCTAGCCAGCGGCGATGATCCAGCAGCCAAGCCATGTAGTCCAGGTGATATTTGATCGCCCGCGCGCCTTCCTTGACGTTCTTGCTGTCCGGATATCCCTCACCGGTGACTTTCTTGTTCACCCGTTCATACAACAGTTTCGCGGTTACCTCGTGGTGGAACTTATCATCGAACCAGCCCACCAGGCGGCGAACCTCGTACCGGCCCTCAGGTGTTTTCGGCATCAGCGAAGGTTCAGGGCGCGTTTCCTCGATATATTCACAAATCGCCGCGCTTTCTGACATCACCTGCCCGTCCAGTCGCAAAACCGGTACTTTGCCGGCGGGGTTGCGACGCAGGAAATCGGGGTCTTTTTCCCAGTATTTCTCTTCGACCAGCTCAACCTCGATCTTCTTTTCCGCCAAAGACAGACGGACCTTGCGGCAATAGGGGGACAGGGGAACGTGAAACAAACGCGCCATGAGCTTCCAATCGAACCAGTGTATACCCACCAGCTTTAGCCTTGAGGGGTGTTGACTTTCAATCCTCGAAACAATCCGCGCGTCCATCTGCGCGGATGGTGGCCGCCCCGTCCAGGATCGATGCGGCCCTTCTGCGTGTCCATACCGAGGGGTCAGTGATCGACCGATTACGGGGTGAAGGTAAAATCGCGGCAATCCGCGCCGCCTGAACAGGGCTCAGTCGGGCGGCGGATACGTTGAAGTTGGTTTGGGCCGCGGCTTCGACGCCAAAGACGCCTTGACCGGTTTCAGCGACGTTCAGATAAACCTCGAGAATACGCTGCTTACTCCAGAAAATCTCGACAACTGGTGTGATCGAGGTTTCCAGCGCCTTGCGTACCCAGCTGCGGCCCTGCCACAAGAATACGTTCTTCACCACCTGCTGGGTAATGGTCGACGCCCCACGTGATCCGCCATCTTCCAGCGCGTCGCGGATTGCTTCGACATCAAAGCCCCAATGCTGGCAGAAATTCGCATCTTCAGCCGCAACGACCGAACGGGCCATAATGGGTGAAATCTCTTCTATCGGAACCCAATCACGCTCGACTTTGCCCAACCTGCGCCATTCCGACCAGATCGTGTGGGTCACAGGTGGGTTCACCACCGAATACAAAGCGACCAACGCAACGACGAATACAATGGCCGCCAACAAGGCGCGACTGATCCATCGGCGAAGCCGTTGCATTATTGGAGATTTGGCTTTGGACGCCTTTTTTTTCTTACCGCTTTTTTTGCGGACTGCTGTTTTTGCCATGTCACAGCTATACGACGTCCGGCGCGCGTTTAAAACGGGTGTTGTCGGTAAACTCACATAAGAAAACCCGCGCGGCTGCTTGCGCGCGCGGGTTTGGAACTGGTCTGTCGTGCCGGTTATTCAGCCGGAACAGCAGTTGCTTCGTTGGTCAGCGGGTGGCTGAGATTGTTCAGCATCTCTTTCGGGCAGACCTGCAGGAAGTTGGCTTTCTCTACATCCCAATGCTGCAGGATGTCTGCGGCCTTGCGGCTGAAGGTCTCGGCCTGATGGGTTTCGATCAGCGATTTCAACTGATCTTCCCAATGGTCGACCGTCACCGGGCAGGTCACCAGAGTTTCCATGTTCATCAACGCCTGTGCCTTGCCTTCCGGGTCATACAGATAGGCCATACCGCCTGTCATGCCTGCGCCAAAGTTGGCACCGATATCACCTAAGATTACAGCGACACCGCCGGTCATGTATTCACAACCGTTGGAACCACAGCCCTCAATCACCACTTTGGCACCCGAGTTCCGCACCCCAAACCGCTCACCGGCGCGACCTGCGGCAAACAGGTGGCCATCGGTGGCGCCATACAGAACCGTGTTGCCGATGATGGTGTTGTCATCCGCCTTCAGCGGGCTGACCTGCGGCGGACGTACAACAATTGTACCACCCGACAGACCCTTGCCGACATAGTCGTTGGCGTCACCGGACACTTCCAGTTTCAGACCGGGCGCCGCGAAAGCCCCCAGAGACTGACCGGCCGAACCCTGCAGTTTGACGTGTAGGTGGTCGGACTGAAACGTGTTCCGCATACCGAAATTCTGCACAATATGGCTTGAGACACGGGTTCCCACAGTCCGGTGTGTGTTCTGGATCGCGTAAGACAGCTGCATCTTTTCACCGTCTTTCAAGAACCGTGCCGCATCGCGCACGATTTCCGCATCCAGCGTATCGGGCACTGCATTGCGATCCTTGTCGCGGTTGTAGACGATGTTATGCGCACCATCGACGGTGATCAGCAGCGGGTTCAGGTCCAGATCGTCCAGATGCGCAGACCCACGGCTGACCTGCGCCAACAGATCGGCCCGACCAATGATCTCATCAATCGAACGCGCGCCGAGGCTGGCCAGCAGTTCGCGCACTTCCTGCGCGTAGAAGGTGATCAGGTTCACCACCTTATCCGCGTTACCGGTGAATTTGGCGCGCAGGTCCTCGTCCTGCGTACAGACACCGACCGGGCAGGTGTTCGACTGGCACTGGCGCACCATGATACAGCCCATCGCAATTAGGGCGGCGGTGCCGATGCCGTATTCTTCGGCTCCCATCATTGCTGCCATGACGATGTCACGACCGGTGCGCAGGCCACCGTCGGTCCGCAGGGTCACGCGATCCCTCAGGTTGTTCATCGCCAGAACTTGATGTGCCTCGGTCAAGCCCATCTCCCACGGCAGACCGGCATATTTGATACTGGTCGCAGGCGAAGCCCCGGTGCCACCATTGTGACCCGAAATAAGGATAATATCCGCTTTCGCCTTGGCCACACCGGCCGCAATCGTACCAACACCGGACGACGCCACCAGTTTCACCGTCACTTTGCAGCGCGGGTTGATCTGTTTCAGATCATAGATCAGTTGCGCCAGATCCTCGATCGAGTAGATGTCGTGGTGCGGCGGTGGCGAGATCAGGGTCACGCCTTTGGTCGAATGGCGCAGGCGCGCGATCAGGTCGGTGACTTTCATGCCCGGCAGCTGACCACCCTCACCCGGCTTTGCACCCTGAGCGACCTTGATCTCCAACTCTTCACACTGATTCAGGTATTCCGCGGTCACACCGAACCGCCCCGAGGCCACCTGTTTGATCTTGGCTGACGGGTTGTCACCATTGGGTTCGGGCACGAAGTGTGCAGGGTCTTCACCACCTTCGCCACTGTCGGATTTCGCACCGATCCGGTTCATCGCCACGTTCAGCGTCTTGTGCGCCTCAGGCGATAGCGCGCCCAGCGACATGCCCGGCGTGACGAACCGCTTGCGGATCGACGTGATCGACTCGACCTCTTCCAGCGGGATTGGCTTGCCCAGCGGCTTGAAGTCCATCAGGTCACGCAAGTGGATCGGCGGATTCGACTGCATCTTGGTCGAATACTGCTTCCACAGCTCATACGAGGCGCGGTTGCAGGCCATCTGCATCATATGCATCGAAGTCGCTTCCCACGCGTGCGTCTCACCCGATTTGCGCGCCTTGTAGAAGCCACCAATGGGCAGCACGTCCAGACCGCTGTCCCAGCCATTTGCGTGGATCTCTTCGGCTTTGACCCGAATACCGTGAATACCAATGCCCGAGATACGGCTGGTCATACCGGGGAAATATTCAGCCACCATAGCGCGGCTCAGACCGACAGCCTCAAAATTCAGCCCACCGCGATAGGATGAGATTACCGAGATGCCCATCTTGGCCATGATCTTAAGCAGGCCTTGGTCGATAGCTTCGCGGTAACGGGCCACATTTTCCGTCAACGTACCGTCCAGCAGGCCGCGATCAATGCGGTCGGCCAGCGTATCTTCGGCCAGATAGGCGTTCACCACCGTCGCACCACAGCCGATCAGCACAGCAAAGTAATGCGGGTCAATACACTCGGCCGCCCGCACGTTGAGCGAGCTGAAGGTTCGCAGGCCTTTACGCGTCAGGTGGCTATGAACCGCGCTAGTGGCCAGGATCATCGGCATCGCCACTTTGTCCGCACCAGAATATTGATCGGTCAGAACCAGATGTCCGGCACCTGAACGCACAGCCTCTTCGGCCTCGGCCCGAATACGGGTCAGCGCTACATCCAGCTGGCCCGCACCGGGTTCGAAGCTGCAGTCGATCTCGGCCAGCGGCGCGTTAAAGTTCTTGGCTAGAATTTCCCACTGTGCGTTGCCGACAAAGGGGCTTTCCAGAACGATAATCTCAGTCTGGCTGCTGTCCTCGTCCAGCACGTTCTTGAGGTTACCAAACCGCGTTTTCAGCGACATCACGCGATATTCGCGCAAGCTGTCGATCGGCGGGTTGGTCACCTGGCTGAAATTCTGGCGAAAGAAATGGCTGAGCGGGCGATACTGTTTCGACAACACGGCAGAAGGTGTGTCATCGCCCATGGACGCCAGCGCCTCTTTGCCGTCTTCGGCCATCGGCGCAAGGATTTGTTCAAGTTCTTCGACCGAGTATCCGGCTGCGATCTGACGCTTGCGCAGCTCCTCACCTGAGAACAGCGGCTGTTCTGTCACACCGCCCAGCGTTGCATCCAGATCGTTGATCTTGCCGACCCAATCACCAAAGGGCAGCGCGCGCGCCAGCTTGTCCTTGATCTGCTTATCGCGGAACAGTTTGCCTTTTTTCATGTCCACGGCCAGCATCTGACCCGGTCCCAGCGCGCCTTTTTCGGTAACGGATGCCTCATCAATCGGCACCATCCCGGCCTCGGATCCCGCGATGACCAGACCATCGCCGGTCACCACATAGCGCATCGGACGCAGCCCGTTCCGGTCCAGACCGGCACAGACCCAGCGGCCATCGGTCATCGCCAGCGCGGCGGGGCCGTCCCACGGCTCCATCACCGAGTTGCAATAGGAATACATGTCGCGCCAGGCCTGCGGCAGCTCGACCGCCTGCTTGGACCAGCTTTCCGGCACCAGCATGGTTTTCGCCATAGGGGCCGAGCGGCCTGCTCGGACTAGAACCTCGAATACTGAGTCTAATGCGGCTGAATCCGACGATCCGCCGGCGATGATCGGCTTGATATCTTCGGCATGATCACCAAAGGTCGAGGACGCCATGCGGATCTCATGGCTTTTCATCCAGTTGACATTGCCGCGCAGTGTGTTGATTTCACCGTTATGCGCCAGCATGCGGAACGGCTGCGCCAGCCACCATTGCGGGAAGGTGTTGGTGGAATAACGCTGGTGATAGATTGCAAAGGCGGATTCGAACCGCTCATCCATCAGGTCGGGGTAGAAAACCGCCACCTGCTCGGCCAGCATCATGCCTTTGTAAATGATCGAACGACAGCTGAGCGAGGCCAGATACAGGCCAGAAATACCAGCAGCAGCAGCAGCCTTTTCGATGCGGCGGCGAATGACGTACAACTCACGCTCAAACGTCTCCTCGTCCACACCTTTCGAGTTCGAGATCAGAATCTGCTCGATCTCAGGGCGGGTCGCGTTGGCTTTTTCACCCAGACAGGTCACATCGACCGGCACATGGCGCCAGCCATAGATGTAATAACCCATCCGTAGAACTTCGGTCTCCACGATGGTCCGGCAGCTTTCCTGCGCTCCGAAATCGGTGCGGGGCAGAAAGACCTGACCAACGGCAATCAACTCATCCATGTTGGGTTCATGGCCGGTGCGGCGGATCTGATCGTAAAAGAACGGAACCGGGATCTGTACATGAATGCCCGCGCCGTCGCCCGTCTTGCCATCAGCGTCCACAGCACCACGGTGCCAGATCGCCTTGAGCGCGTCGATACCGGCATTCACAACCTTGCGCGACGGCTTGCCGTCTACGGACACAACAAGACCCACACCACAGGAGGAATGCTCTTCTTCCTCGGAATAGAGACCGTTTTCCGCCATCCATTTGCGCTTGGCTTCCTCGGCGCGCACCCAATCGGCGTCATATTTGGTCATTGGCTGTCTCCTTCTTCCGAGGGGGCGAACATCGCTTCGACCTCGGCTTTGGTCATTTGCTTGCGTTCACCTGCAAACGCGTACCCGTCGGGTTTTTTGTCGATAAATAATTCCAGTTGCAGGCCGTAGCCTGTGTCTTCGAACAGGCCCGCTGCCATTTCTGTGTGCCCGTGCATGTCGCCCGGTGCGGTGACCCGGTACCACAGGGCTGATCCGCAATCGGCGCAAAAGGCGCGCTCGGCCCAATCGGACGACGCGAAGGTCTTTACCGGACCAAGCGCGGCATAGCCTTCTTCGGCCTGAAACGTCACCAGCATCGAACTGGTCCAGCGGCGGCACTGGTCGCAATGGCAGGCACCCAGCGCATTTTTCGCCGGGGTGGCGGTGACTGTGACCGCGCCGCACATGCATTGGCCTTGCAATTCGGGCATACTGACCCTCCTGTCGCGGGGCTTGGTGTTACTCGGCTGCGACGGCAGCCTTGCTGTTGAATCGGGCGATGATTGCGTCGGCGCAATCGCGACCGTCACGGATCGCCCAAACCACCAGTGAAGCACCGCGCACGATGTCACCGATGGCATAGACGCCGTCCATCTCGGTCTCACCTGTTTGGAACGCCGCCTTAACGGTACCCCAGCGGGTCACGGGCAGGTCAGGCTGGCCAAACAGGGTGGGTAGGTCTTCGGGCTCAAAGCCCAGCGCCTTGATCACAAGATCGGCCTCTTCCACGTAATCCGCGCCTTCGATGACTTCGGGGGCCTGGCGGCCCGACGCATCGGGCTGACCCAGACGCATCTTTTGCACCATCACACCGGACACTTTGTCGTCGCCAGTGAACCCTTTGGGCGCGCTGAGCCATTCAAAGATGACGCCTTCTTCCTCGGCGTTCTGAGTTTCACGCTGTGAACCCGGCATGTTGGCCCGGTCGCGGCGGTACAGACATTTGACCGAGGTTGCACCCTGACGGATTGAAGTACGCACGCAATCCATCGCGGTGTCACCACCCCCGATTACAACGACCTTCTTGCCGTCTGCATTCAGGCGGCCATTGTCGAAATCCTCGACCGTGTCACCAAAGCTTTTGCGGTTCGAGGCGGTCAGGAAGTCGATGGCTATTTCGATGCCGTTCAGCCCGCTGCCCGGCATGGACAGATCACGAGACTTATATACACCGGTTGCGATTATCACGGCGTCATGCTTGGCGCGGATTTCATCGAACCTGGCGGTGTCCACGTCACAGTTCAGCACGAACTCAACCCCGCCATCGGCCAGCAGGTCATTGCGGCGCTGCACGATATCTTTTTCCAGCTTAAAGCCCGGAATGCCATACATCAGCAGGCCACCGGCGCGGTCATGACGGTCATATACCGTGACCTGAATACCCGCACGGCGCAGCATATCTGCAGCCGCCAGACCACCGGGTCCACCACCGATTATGCCAACGCTTTCGCTGCGCTCGGCACCGGGGGCGACGGGCTTTACCCAGCCTTTGTCCCAAGCGGTGTCAGTGATGTATTTTTCGATTGTGCCAATGGTGACCGTGCCATGGCCCGATTGTTCGATCACGCAATTGCCTTCGCACAGACGGTCCTGCGGGCATATACGGCCACAGATTTCCGGGAAAGTGTTGGTGGCCTGGCTGGTCTGATACGCCTCTTCCAGACGGCCCGTCGCGGTCAAGTGCAACCAATCGGGGATGTTGTTGTGCAGCGGACAATGCGACTGACAATAGGGCACACCGCACTGACTGCAGCGGCTGGCCTGTTCTTCTGCTTTCGCCGATGCATACTCTGCATAGATTTCGTCAAAGTCTTCTTTGCGCACGTCGGCGGCACGCTTTTCAGGCATGACGCGATCGACTTGCACAAATTTCAGCATCGGTTGCTTGGCCACGGGTCAGACTCCATGAATTGGCTTGGTCGAGCCTGTTTAAGTGATATGTTGTCGAATTAAAAGTCAATTATTCTGACCTAAATTGAAAAAATATGTGGTGCCTCACAAAATATTTGGAAAATATCGACCTTTTTAGTTCCGATTCGGACCTATATGCACGCTTTCCTTTTGCGCACCGCACTTATACCCATAGATCGCAACAATACGTGACGGCAGCACGGCAGGTTAAATGAGTCTTTTTCAGTTGATTCTCGCGGCGATTATTCAGGGTATTACTGAGTTCTTGCCGGTCTCTTCCTCGGGCCATCTAATCCTGCTCCCCAACCTGACGGGGATGGACGATCAGGGCCTGGCTATCGACGTTGCTGTGCATGTCGGCACACTCGGTGCCGTGATCCTGTATTTCTGGTCCGATGTGAAACAGGCCGCCGCGGGCCTGCCGCGGGCCCTGACCGGGAACACCGACACACCGCAATCACGACTAGCGATGAGCCTGATCATTGCAACAATTCCAACCGTCATCGTCGGTGCTGTTTTGTTTACAACCGGAATGAGTCAGTCCCTCCGTTCGATGACGGTGATCGGCTGGACCATGCTAGGCTTCGGACTTCTGCTGTATTGGATGGACCAGAAGGGCCCCCAGACCAAGCAGGCCAGCAATTGGGGTTTGCGCGATGCGGTTATCCTGGGATTGTGGCAGGTTCTGGCACTGATCCCCGGCACGTCACGCTCGGGCATCACCATCACCGGCGCGCGGCAGCTGGGCTATAACCGCGAGGACGGCGCGCGGATCGCAATGCTGATGTCAATTCCTACGATATTGGCCTCGGGCGTGTTGCTGTCGGCACAGGTGATCCGCGAGGCGGACGCCCAATTGGCCAAGGACGGCGCCATCGCCGCCTTTTTTGCCTTTATTTCGGCCCTACTGGCCTTGTCGTTGATGATGCGCCTGCTACGAAGCGTCAGCTTCACGCCATACGTGATTTATCGCGTGATCCTGGGCGCGGTCCTGCTGGTGATTGCCTACAGCTGATCAGGTGCGCAGATTGTCGGCCGACTTCTGAATCTCATCGTACTGACCCGAGGGGCGGAATTTCCACAGGTAGTCCGGCAAAATGGATTCCAATGTGGCAGGCTCGATCCCCAGAACGCCAAAGCCTTTGGCATCCTCTGACACCACATTGTCCCGGCGCAGGTTCTTCAGTTGATCTCGCGTCAGGATAGGATTGGGGAACAGCTGGAAACTGACAAATTTAACGATGTCCAGCACCCCCGCCATGATCCGCGCAGCCCAGAACGGGATACCAATGATCACGCGGCGACGGTAAATCACCCCTAGCATCTGCTGCATCAGCGCGCGGAAGGATTTCACCTCGGGTCCGCCCAGCTCATATGTACCGGCCTCGGCTTGCCCCAGAACACCCTGCACTGCGGCCTTGGCCACATCGTCCACATAGACCGGTTGAAACCTGGTCTCCGCTCCGACCAGGGGCAGGAACGGCCCCAGCCGGGTCATCCCGGCAAAGCGGTTAAAGAACTGATCCTCAGTTCCGAAAATGATCGACGGACGCAAAACCATTGCGTCTGGCATATGGGCAAGCACACCGGCTTCACCCTGCGCCTTGGTGCGGGAATATTCACTACTGGACGCGGCATCCGCGCCGATGGCCGAAATATGCACCATCCGTGCCACGCCCTGTTCAGCCGCGATACGCGCTATCCGTTCGGCGCCTTCGGCCTGAACGCTGTCAAATTCATTTTTGCCCAGCTCGTTCAGCACACCCACGCAATTCACCACCGCATCGGCCCCATGCATCACTGCCGCAACCGAGGCATCGTCACGGATGTTGCACAGAATAGGTTCGACCTGACCAACCACTCCATACGGTTTGACGAACATCGCCTCGTTCGGGCGGCGCACCGCGACCCGTACGCGCCATCCTTCGTTTGCCATGCGCCGGGCGATATACCGACCGACAAATCCCGATCCGCCATAAATCGTGACCAGTTTGGACATGCGAGGGCTCCTGCTGATGGGTCTTGATCCGATCTACCGCCCAAAGCCCCGGCAAACAAGGCGCAATAACGCCGCGCATCCGAGAAAAACCTGACAATTTCCGGAGCGTTTTAGATGTGGGTCAAAAAACTTTCAAAAAACATTCCGAATCTGGTTGACGCTCCCCGTCAGTAGGCTTAAACGCCGCTCCACGACACCTGCCCAGGTGGCGGAATTGGTAGACGCGCTAGCTTCAGGTGCTAGTGTCCGTATGGACGTGGAGGTTCGAGTCCTCTCCTGGGCACCAAACTCTCCGAAAAATATATGCAAACGCAATGTGTTATGAACCGAGCCGGTTCTATAGTCCACCTCGTGGACCACTTTTTGCTTTCAGGCTCCTTGACTGAAACACCTGTTGCTTCAGAAAAGTTTCTTGTTTGAGTTTTGGCATCAAATGACTCGCACTCGATGCCAAGTGTTTTGTAAGCAACCTGCCCGCACGGTTCCAGATGCCCGAAAAGGCTATGCTACAAGGTTTGGAGGGCATTTGCTTCCCTCACGATACCTCCAGTGGCCAACCTTCACCCGCGTTTTCAGGTGACAGAATCGTCTCGCTTCTGAAATTTACGAACGTAGGATCGGATGTGCAGACGCCATCGACGATCACTTGGCGTTGACGGGATGACGATAAATCCTTTGCCGAATGGCGGGTAAACGCGCCCATGAACGCGGCCGCGTTTGAAGGTCCAGCCAGTCTTCAGTAGCGTCCTGATCACCTTGTTTATGTCCTTATCGCTGCAATACTTCTGCATCGAACATCTCACCGGTAACGGTTGATGAAACCGAGCGCCAAGAAATCGATAGTCCCTAAGGCCGCACCCGGACCAACATCCAATATGGGCTTGCTGTATCGGTAAACCGTTCGGCAATAGGTCACGAGCGCATCCCAAGAAGATACCACGTCGCCTTTCATGACTTGCACCTGAGTCATGCGGTGTCCAACGAACCCAGAGCAACTGACTATGATGGGTATATGTCAGAAGATTTGAAAAAAGCCTTTGGATAATTGTTTGCTCGTGCTTCGGCTCGCTGATCCTAGGGGCCGAAGAGGCCCTTAAGGACACAAGAAAAACAGGGGCGTCCATTCAGTCCTGTCACTGGCGAACTTCGGTCACATTTGGTGTCCATTCGAAAAATGGCAGAGAATCCATGTAGGCAATACCACTCACTCCAGTTTTGATATTTCCCCCGTGGGGGGCTGCGAATTCAGTAACGATCTTGGAATAGCGTTTCGGGCGAGAGGCACCTAATCTGTTGTAAGTCCAAATTCATCTTACGGGCCCAAGGTTTCAGAAAAACACCATCTTCAGCAGAGCGGTAATTCGTTGACGTGCGTCTTTACGAGGTGCAGATGGTCCTGAAAAAGCATACAAAGACGACTAACCCTTGTCCGAAGCAAAAGTCGTGCCGAGCTCGTTTCTGTCGCAGATCCCAACCGAGATCACGTCGATGCCACACCTCAAATTTCTTTCATCGGCACCACCTTCAATATTGCTTGGAGACCGGGTCTTTTGCCACTAGCATTCGAACGACTGACCGCCGCATGGCGTTTTGTAAACGTATCTTTTTAGTGTTGTTGGATGATTGATTATAAAAGCCGCACGCTTCTCCAACCGCCAGAAATCGCATCATTTTTTGTTTGCGTAGTCATACTTTCCCTGTTTGTCGCGCTATCCATAATCTGGCAACAAACCGTAGCGTGGAATGAGGTCGTATTTCGCACCGGTGCAGCCTTGGGTGTCGGCGGGCTTGGTGTGCTCTACAGAAAGTTGGGTCGCAACGAAGGTATCGCATTGGCCCTGATAGGTACGGGTATATTCGTAGGATTCACCAACAGCACGATTTTGTTGAACTACCTTCTGCTTCCGGTGTCTCAACCAATTGTCGATTCCCACTTGATCCGCTTTGACGCCATTTTTGGATATCGTTGGGAGTCTTTCGTTGCCACACTTGCGGGCTGTCCTGAGTTCGGCCGAGCCTTGGCGTGGGTTTATCACACGTCTGTCGTTCAGATGTTTGGAATGATCCTCATTCTGGCCTTTGCGCAAAAACACCTGCAACTATACCGATTTATTGTCGCGGGTATCATTGCGGGGGTCATGACTGTCGGTATTTGGTTTGTATTCCCAAGTTTTGGTCCGGCCGCTTATCAAATTGTGCCTGCCGAGGTTTCAGAAAATATCAATCTCGTGGTCACGAATGATTATGGACAAGAAATTCTGCGGCTAGCTGAAGAGGGCAACGCTGTCATATCATTTTCACACGTTCTGGGATTAATAGCGTTCCCTTCATTTCACACAGTTATGGCAGCGCTTGCTGTATGGTTTAGTCGCGGTCTGGTTATTTTTTATCCGCTTTTGGTTCTGAATATCCTGATGATCCCGGCAATCTTGTCTCACGGAGGACATCACTTAATCGATGTGTTCGGTGGAATTCTGGTTGTTTCTATCGCCTTGGCCATAACCCGAATACTGCTACCCGACCCTCAGGCAAATCAGGTCATTCAGACGAATTGATTACCTGGCACTATGATCCGTCGCCCGTTTACAATAACCGAAGCGAAACAGCGTATTACCAGAGCCCAGCCTGACCAAGCCCGCGCAACATATCTTCGGTTCCTGTGTCCAATCCAAAACCAATTGTGACGCCACGTCACGAACAACAGCATGTTGAGCGACAAACTTTACTTAAACGTAAGCTTTCCAATCATTTTTTGACTGGCCAGTTTATTAATGATGCAAATGCCCGGATTCTTCCCCCTTACGATCGCAAGCGGCTGGCCTAAATGCGCCCTGTCGCTGCGGGTCATCACTCACGGATTATTGATCCTAGAGCTCTCGACCATTGGGTTCGGGTCAGGTCCGCAGCGGCAAATTTTAGGCTTTGGATTTGAAGGACCGCACAATGAAAACCAATTCGATTTTCAGTCGCTTCAAGCTGACGAAAACGCGCCCGTCAGGTATATCAAAAAACGATTTGTCGTCTGAATTCGGGCGCAGGCTGCCCCGGATCAAAAAATCAGAACTCAAGGCACTGTTTCACACCGTGTTGGAAGAAAAGCGGGATGATTTGCCACCGCGACGCCGGTAGTCCACACATGCCTGGAATATACCTGCCCGATGGGAACCGCATGTCTGACATGTTCGGATTTCAGAATGCTCAGCCACTGTATGTAAGCTTCGGCGCTATCGTCAAAGTTAAGAAAGGTGGATTACAATTCGGGGCTCTGACCGATCCCAACCTTCAAATCCCTCCTCAGGACACAGATTGTTCCGACACGATCTCACCAAAGCGGGTGAAGAACTTGCCCGACAGCTTTTTGGCCGTGCCTGCAATCAGACGGCTGCCTAATTGGGCGATCTTGCCACCAACATCGACCTTGGCAGTATAGGCAAGCACGGTTTCATCCCCGTCTTCGGTCAGGGTGACCTCGGCCCCGCCTTTGGCGAATCCCGCCGCCCCGCCCTTGCCTTCCCCAAACAGGGAAAACCCGTCAGGCGCATTGGAATTGTCCAGCGAGACCGCACCAGCGAATTTTGCTTTGACCGGGCCTATTTTCAGGACCACTTTCGCCTCAAGCTCGTCGGGCGAGTTCTGGGTCAGGTCTTCGCAACCTGGAATGCATTCTTGCAGGATTTCGGGGTCGTTCAGGGCCTTGTACACCACGTCCCGCGGTGCCGAGATACGGATTTCGTCACTCAGTTCCATTCACGTTTCCTCCGCTCAACACCATCCTATGTAAACCAAAAAGTAGATCTTTGAACCCACCTGTTTCGCTACAAGCGTAGCAATCATTGTCGACGGTGACGGCTCATTCAAAGCAACCAGGTTTTCGGCCACCGTCATCTTTTGAACTGATCCAACGCCTTCATGTCAACGCCTCTGACAACGCAAGCTCTTAGTCCGGCCATGCAAAACGGATCTTATCGAATCCGCGACACAGATGATGTGCATGGGCTCAAAACCGTCTGGTCAAGCTGATCAAACCGTAAAACGACGTGTTCGGCGTGAAAATCGTGCGAAAACCGTCAGGCTTGTTTTTCGACCACGGGTTCGACATCCGGCCGCACCGGTTCAACATCAGGTAGGACGGGTTCCGCTTCCATCTCGATGATCTCGGGGGCTTCGGCCTCTTGAACCTCTTCCTCTTCCGGCTCCGGTTCGGGTTCCGCCTTGTCCTCAAGCGCGCCGACAATCAGCGGCAGCATGTGCACACCAGTGGCCGTGGCAATCTCGGGCGTTTGCGGGGTCTGCCAGCTAAGCGTATCGAAGCTGCTGCAGTTCTGGCAAACCGGTCCCCATTCGGGCTGAATGTCATGGCAATTGTCACAGACCCATTGCGGCCCGCGAGGCGCGTTCAGGGCCTTGGCCAGCCAGCCTTGCACCACAGCGTCCGAGGCCCCCTCGCCCCGCTCAATCGCCGCCATCAGAGTGTAAGCCCGCGCGTCGGCCTGCTTTTCCACCACATCGCCCAACGCACGGCGGGCTTCGGGGAAATCTTCGGCCACGATGTTCAGCTCGGCTAGGATCAAGCTGGTCTCCAGGTTCTCGGGGTGAATGCGTGTCAGCGCGGTGAACCGAGTGATCCGTGCTGCAGGGGTCTCATCCGGAGCAATCTCGGCAAAGGCGTGGGCCAAATCGGGATGCGGCTGCACCTCCCACGCTTTTTTCAGGATCTTGGTCGCTGCACGCGGTTTGCCCTTTTCGATGTAGGCGCGCGCACCCATCGCAGCGGCAGGCACCAGATCGGGCGACAGGCGGTTGGCCTCGATCGCGTGTTCCTGTTGTTCGACCGTGGCGCTGTCATCCAGAATGTCCTTCGCCTCGGACAGGGCCAAAACCGCATCGCGGCGCTTGAACACGTCACGCGGCAAGTGACCAGCCTTCAGCTTGGCGGTCAAGGTCGAGCGCGCACCGGCCCAGTCCTGAGATTTGGTCTGCAGACCCAGCAATATATCTTGGGTTTCAGCGTGGCGCGGTTTCATCGCCAGTGCCTTTTCGGCCAGCTTGCGGGCGGTGTCATCGTCACCCTCAGCCAATTTTTGTTTCATGATGCCGCGCACGCCAACAAAGCGGGTGGCGTTGTTCGTGACCAATTTCTTGTAGGTGTCGGACGCCTTTTTGGTATCGCCATTCATCTCAGCGGCCTGTGCGACCAGCAGGTTGGTCAGTTCCGGCTTGTTCAGCAGTTTCTCGGCCTTTGCGGCTTTGGACATTGCCACGCGCCCCTCACCTGAGGCCAGCGCCATCAGACCATCCGCCAGCGCCTGATAACCACGCTTTTCCCGACTGCGATCGAAATAGCGCGACAGGGCGGTTTCGTCGCCATTGAGAAAGTGCAGCGTTGCGATCAACAGAGTCAGCAGCTTGAAGATCACCCAAATGGCCACCACCAACACGCCCAGCGCGATCACCGATTGTAACGGCCCCAAGGTGAATTCGGTGCCCGCAACGGTGATTTGCACACCGCCACTGGTTTCCATCAGGAACATGGCGCCCATGGCCAGCAGGCCGATAATCGCTACAAAAACAAGGATCTTTAACAATGACCACAGCATGGCAGGTCCTTCAGTTCGAGTTTACGCTGGATTGCAGCGCATTTGCGGCGTCCACGGCAGCCACCCGTGTCTGGGCCGTCTGTTCCCAATCGGCCAATGCCGCCTGCGCCGTGTCGGGCAAGGATTTAAGCTCGCTCAGCGCGGTGGCGACATCCCCTTGGGACAAGGCCGCTTGTGCCCGCGACAGGATCGCATCCGGGTTGTCGCCCTCTTGCGGAATCACCGAGCGCGCGCCGGTCTGACGCTGCAGAAAGGCAACCAATCCGGTGGTCTTATCGGCGTCGCGCGCATCGGCCAATGCGGTGCGGGCGGCGGGCACAAAGGAGTCTTGCAAAGCAGCAAGGGTTGCAACGCCTTCTGTGGACGGTACTGACAGAGCATCGGGCACGCTTACGCCCCCTGCCATCAATTGGTCTATCAGGTCATTGAAGGGCTGACCCGCCTCCAACTGTCCATGCACTTGCGACAGAACGGCGGCATTGGTCGCCGCCTGCGCCTTGACCGAGGCCTGCGCCTCAAGCGCTTGTGCGTCCGAGACCATTTTCTCAACCTCAGCCCGTTGAGCGGCCAGCGAATCCTGCAGTTTTTTCAGTTCTGCTTCAAATGCGGCTGAGACCTCTGTAGATGCACCTTGCGTCAGGGCACCGCTCTCAAGATCGCTCAGGCGCCCGGCCAGAGGATCAACCTTGCCCGCCAGCCCGTCCAAACTGGTTTTCAACGCGGCCAAATTCGTGCTCAGCGGCGTGACCTGATCGGTCAGTGCCGCGATTTTTCTATCTACATCGGAACCACTCGACTGGGATTCGGACAAGGATTTCGTCAAGGCTTCAATCTGACTAGCCTGGTCGCTTAGCTTCGATTCCAGCGCAGTAAGCGCGTCAGACTGGCCCGAATTGAACAGCCCCGCGCTGCCCGCCGCAAAGCCAATCGCCGCAGCAATTGCGCCGCCAATCAGGGCGGGGACGAAGCCGCCTCGCTTTTCTTCATTGTGTGCCGCAGGCTCCGCGTGGGTCGGTTCCACAGCCATTTCGGCTTCGGCTTCGGCTTCGGCTTCGGCTTCGGCTTCGGCTTCGGCTTCGGCTTCGGCTTCGGAAAGGCCCTCTTCTACCGGTCCGGTCGCGTCAACAGGTGCTTCTTCGGAAGCAATTGTGGCTTCGACCACTTCGTCCGACTTGGGGTCTTCCACCGGCTTTTGATCGGTTTTCTTCTTACCAGCCACCGCAACATTCCCCTTATCGAATCCAAAATCGCATGAATAACAGACCACTCTAAGTTAATCGGTGGTCTCGCCACCCTCAACCCGCATCGCATGTTTCACAAGTTTTTTAACTGCTTTCCGCATTTTCTTCGGGGTTGGCGCTTTGGCGATCTTTAGGCGCACGTAGTCCAAAGAATAAAGGGGTTCCGCAGTCGTTTCGCTGATTGAGGCCAGCCACAAGGGCGCTGATCCGGCCCAAACGTCGGCAAATTGTCGCGCCGTCCGGGGCGAAAATAGCGGCGTGATGACCGGCTCTTTGCTATTGGCAGCTTCGATGGCCTCGGGTGTCAGCGGTAACAGGCGCTGCTGATAGACGGCCTGTTCGCGCACGGTCAGCCCTGACTCGGTCAGGCGAGTGGCGACATTGCCCCGACTGTGTTCACCGCGTAAATGTAGCAACGGGCTGTCGGGTCGATGTTTCAGCAGATTGGCCACCAGTTCTTCGGCGGTGGCGCCGGCCATTTGCGCAGTCCAACCGGCGCTTTTGGCGGTGCTGGTGGTGGCGGGGCCGACACAAAAGGCTGGCATTTCCCGCCGCAGGCCCAGGGACACGGCGGCATTCACCCCGTTGGCGGATGTGAAGATCAGCCCCCGCACATCACTAGCGTCAACATTGACCGGTTGTGGTTTGATTTCGAGTATCGGGGAATAGATGACCTTGACCCGTGATCTTGTGCGGGCCGGCAGCTGCGCGACAAACCGTTCTGAGGCAGCGCGCGGGCGGGTCATCAACAAATACAACGGTCGGCGCCTTCCGCCTTGGGATTGTTTGCATCCGCGCAGGGTGATACCCCGCTTGGCAGTCATGGTGTAACGGATCAAGCCAATGGTGCAAACACTTACCGTCCTCGGGTTGGAAAGCAGCTGTGATGACACAGCTGCCGCCGTCGTGCGCCAAACCGAAGGTGCGGAGGCCGAGGTTCTGTCCTCGATCGTACATGGCCAAACCGAGTTGCACAGCGCCTTTGGCGGCGTAGTGCCCGAGATCGCCGCCCGTGCGCATGCGGAAAAGCTGGATATCTGCGTCGTTCAGGCGTTGGAGGCCGCCGGTCTGACGCTATCCGATATGGACGCCATCGCCGTCACCGCCGGGCCGGGCCTGATTGGCGGCGTCATGTCCGGCGTCATGTGTGCCAAGGGGCTAAGCGCGGCAACTGGCCTGCCCTTGATCGGGGTGAACCATCTGGCCGGGCACGCGCTGACTCCGCGTCTGACCGACGGGATTGCTTTTCCCTATCTGATGCTGCTGGTTTCGGGGGGTCACTGTCAGTACTTGATCGCCCACGGGCCCGAACAATTCACCCGTCTGGGCGGCACCATCGACGACGCCCCGGGCGAAGCGTTTGACAAAACCGCCCGCCTGCTGGGCCTGCCGCAACCCGGCGGCCCGTCGGTTGAAGTTGAGGCTCGTTCGGGTGATCCCAAACGGTTCCGCTTTCCGCGCCCTCTTTTGGACCGACCAGGATGCGATCTGTCCTTCTCGGGGCTCAAGACCGCGCTGATGCGGATGCGGGATCAGATCGTGGCTGAAAAAGGCGGGCTGACCCGTCAGGACCGCGCCGATCTGTGCGCAGGATTTCAACAGGCCATCGTCGACACATTGGCCGAAAAATCCCGCCGCGCAATGGACCGGTATCTGGACTTAAGCCCTGCGGACCCTGTGATCGCAGTCGCCGGTGGCGTAGCGGCGAATTCGGCTATTCGCGTAGCGTTAGAGACTATTTGTGCTGAAAAAGGGACCCGCTTTACAGCCCCACCGCTGAACCTATGCACGGATAACGCCGCCATGATCGCTTATGCCGGGTTGGAGCGGTTTCGCACCGGTGCCCGGGATGGGCTGGACTTGACCGCCCGACCCCGCTGGCCGTTGGATAAAACTAGCCCCGCCATGTTAGGCGGCGGCAAGAAAGGGGCTAAAGCATGAGTGTCGCGGTCCTCGGGTCAGGTGCATTCGGCACCGCGCTGGCAATCTCACTGGCCGGGAATGGGCCGGTGACCCTGTGGTCGCGCAACGCAGAGCAAGCCCGCCACATGCAAGACAGCCGCGAAAACACTGTGCGCCTGCCGAATGTGACCCTTCCAGATGAGATACTGGTGACGGCTGACATTCAGGACGCTGTGGCCTCTGATGTCCTGTTACTGGCGGTGCCCATGCAGAAACTGCGTGCGGCTCTGATGGAACATGCAACGGTTCTGGCCGGAAAGACGCTGGTTGCCTGCTGCAAAGGGATAGAACTGTCCTCAGGTCTTGGTCCTATTTCGGTGATCCAACAGACCATCCCTGATGCACGTCCGGCCCTGTTGACCGGGCCCAGTTTTGCCGATGACATCGCGCGCGGGCTGCCCACGGCGCTGACACTGGCCTGTGCAGATGGTGATCTGAGCGAAACACTGCAGACCGAACTGACCACTGCGAACCTGCGCCTTTATCGCACCACCGACGTGATCGGCGCGGAACTGGGCGGGGCATTGAAAAACGTCATGGCCATCGGCTGCGGCGCTGCCATTGGGGCCGGGCTGGGCGACAGTGCCCGCGCAGCTCTGATGACCCGTGGTTTTGCCGAGATGCAGCGGTTCGCTTTGATGCGCGGCGCGCGTCCCGATACCTTGATGGGCCTGACCGGATTGGGCGATCTGGTGCTGACCTGCTCGTCCGAATTGTCCCGAAATTATCGTTTTGGCCTGTGTTTGGGTCGAAATCGTCCCTTCGACAGCCAAACAACGGTCGAAGGCGTCGCAACCGCGCGCGCCATGGCCGACATTGCCGCGGCTGAGGGGCTGGACATGCCCATCAGCGCCACGGTGGCCGACCTGAGCCACGGCACCTATAGTGTGCCCCAAGCCATTCAAACCCTGCTCAACCGACCCCTCAAGGAGGAATAGTATGCTCATCGCCCTGATCGCCAGGGACAAGGACGGCGCCCTGCAAACCCGACTGGACAATCGCGCCAACCACCTGGCCTATATCGAGGAAACTGGCGTTGTTGCACAGGCAGGCCCCCTGCTGGACGGCGACGCGATGATCGGCTCGCTGATCATTCTTGAGGTCGAGGACATGGCCGCCGCACAAGCATGGGCAGACAACGACCCCTACGCCAAGGCAGGGCTGTTTCAATCCGTTGATCTGATCGTGTGGAAGAAGGTCGTCGGCTGATGGCATATTGGCTGTTCAAATCCGAACCCTCGACCTGGAGCTGGGACCAACAGGTTGCCAAAGGCGATGCGGGCGAAGAATGGGACGGCGTGCGCAATTATCAGGCGCGCAATTTCATGCGCCAGATGGCAATCGGTGATCGCGGGTTCTTTTACCATTCGCAAAAGGACAAGGCGATTGTCGGTATTGTCGAGGTCTGCGCCGAGGCCCATCCCGACAGCACCACCGATGATGAACGTTGGGAATGCGTCGACATCAAGGCCATCCGCCCCTTCACAACTCCGGTCACATTGGACCAAATCAAGGCGGATGAGCGTCTGGCCGAAATGGTGCTGGTGAAAAATTCACGCCTGTCCGTTCAACCTGTGACTGATCAGGAATGGACAACAATTTGCGCGCTGGGGGCAACCCCGCAGGATTGACGAATTCAGCGCGTTTTAGTGCAAACCTTCTCAAGACATCAATAAAATGATATATTTTGAAGGCTACACCTACTGGGGGCCATGACGTTCGCGCATTTCCGTGATCGCTTGTCTTTTGGTGTTGCTCGATCTTTGGTTGATCAATTCGAAAGCAAGAACCCATGTCTGACGTTGAAGGCAGCGATGGGGAAAACGAGAACATTGCTGCTGAGTTAAATTCGAAATGCTGGGAAGCGCGGCTTGAGCTTGCGCGGAAGCAGCGCGCGGCAGCTCTGGCCAACAATCAGGCGCCGCGTGAGCCTAAAACGCCCGCAGATACCTGCCCTGCCCCCCCTCGAGACGAGGCCCCTGCGAAGCCCGGTGCGTCGAAATTTGAACAGGTGATATTTAAAAGTACCCAGTTGAAAAAACCAGTTGCGCATTCTCGTCGAAAATATGTGAATCGCATGTACCCGATCATTTTTGGCGCGATGCTTTGCGGGGCTTTTCTGCACTGGGCCGCAACAAGCGTTTTAGCGGGTTGGCGCAACCCAGACACGGTGGTTCAAGCCGGTTTACCCATTGAATCTGCATCAGAAACTGATGAGAAAGCCGATCCGAGAGAAGACAGTGCGAGTTTGTCTAACGGAGAGCTGGACACCCCAAAAACAGCAGCGCAGTTTGACAACCTTAACTTTTCGGACATCACATCCCAACCGGGGCTTGGGTCACTTGAGAGCGAGATCACGAAGCCCGTGGGTAATATGGCGCCCCCGGTACTTGTTGCCCCTGAGGTACTACTGCTGCCAGCGCTACAGAACTTAAACAAAAGGGATAAATCTCTTAAATCCGCGAGGAATGTAACGACCGTCCCTGCGGTCGCACGGGGTACAGTGCCAGAGACCCCAGAAATGACAGATTATTGGCCTGTTCAAGACAGGACCAAAGAAACAGAGGTTTCCCTTTTTGTACCCGCAGGCGTGTCGAAGCAAACCAGTATCACCGTGCTTGAGATTTTGACTTCGGATCAGACTGACGTGGTTGCAACGGCACGCGTGAGTTATTCGGTAAAGGCGACTCAGGTCCGGTATTATCACCACAAAGATTCGGAAGTTGCTGATCTGACAGCCAAGTCACTTGGCGGAATCTCTCGGGACTTTACGAATGCAGGTTCTAAGACGCGACCTGGTCATATTGAGGTTTATCTGGCTGGGACAGGTGGCAGCAGGACACGTCCGCCAAATCCGGGAGCGGATCCGGTGGAACGCTTTGTTCTGCGAATTCTTGAAGAGTTCCAGTGAAAATTCGGGAAGGTTCCAACGATGCAGAACCTTCCCTACCCCCGCGTGCTCCCTACTCACCACACGCGTTTGGAAATCTTTGGCTCTGACCGTCCTGGTCACACACTGAAACTAATAGATTTTCGGCGATCACTACAATCGCCAAGTATTTAAAATTGAAAACGCCCGCCAGCGGTCCGGCGGGCATCCATTGACCAAAGGATCAGCTATAGACCGACTCTTTACCGAAATGTTTGGTCAGCATGTAATACACCACGGCGCGGTACTTGTTACGCTCGGACATACCATATGTTTCCAGCGCTTTATTAATCCCATTCATCAGATCAGGCCCATCGGACAAGCCCAGTTTTTTGATCAGGAAGTTGTTCTTGACCGTTTCAAGCTCACCTTCCTGCGTGGCGGCAACGGTTGACGCGTCGGCGTCATAAATCGCCGGACCGCAACCAATGGTAACCTTTGTCAGCAAATCCATATCGGGGTCCATACCGCATTTGTTTTTCAGATCATCTGCGTATTTGGCGATCAGCTCGTCGCGTTTTCCCATGTCCCAGTCTCCGTAAATTGCGATGAAACGGCACACTCTACCGTCATCCCAAAGGGTAACCGCGACGGGGATTTGCCCGAAAGGAAAAAAATTATGTTTTTCTCCCCCTTATTGAAAGCAGGAATGTGGAACAGTCTGATTGAGCTAGCGACAGTAACCCCATCCTGGACCTTGAAGATGAAAATGATCTGCGTGCAAGCGATTGTAATCAGGTCCTAAAACAACCCGAAACCAATCGCAGGCACCACGGCCGATCCGGCGCAGAAACGCCGCTTCGGGTCCGGATGCAGCCCAGTCTTTCAGCAATGTCAGGGATCGACCGGTCCCCAATTGCAGTCCGACTATATCAATCGCGTCGGCAGTGGCGTGACTGCTCCAACCGCTGTCTTGCCCCTGCGCGGTGCGCATCCGACGGCAATTATAGCTACCCACGTGGCGCAAGGCGCGCACATCGGTGCCCAGAATCTGCTGCGCGGCGGGTTGCACCACATGATGTTCCCACAGGGCCAGCCGCAAGGTTGTTGTGCAGCTGGTTTCAACCGCTTCTATCTTTGCCGCAGTCAGACCAGACAACAGACCCCGACCAGCAATGCCGCAGTTCTGGTTAATCGCCAAATCATCCATTGGTTCAAAAACAACACCGGCTGCAGACAAAACAGCCCGGCATTGAGCTTCGTCCCCCAGAACGCGGTGCAGCTGATACATCGTGATTGGCGTGACCGGCGCTGTGACGGTCAATTCCCGCAGAGGGTTCCAATGCGACGGCACGGGTGTTTGCGGATGCGACAACACCCACCATCCGCCGCCACCAACGACGATCAGCAAAGAGACAAGCGTAAAAAGCAAAGACGCCGCCAGATGCAAAATCCGGCGGCGTCCTGTGCGTTTTGTCATACCCGATCCGCGATCAATAACGATAATGTTCGGGCTTATAGGGACCTTCGGGTTTCACGCCGATATAGGCCGCCTGTTCGCTATCCATCTTGGTCAGTTTCACACCGATGCGGTCTAGATGCAGACGGGCGACTTTCTCATCCAGATGTTTGGGCAGGATGTAGACGTCATTGTTGTACTGGTCACCTTTGGTGAACAGCTCGATCTGCGCCAAAACCTGGTTGGTGAACGAAGCAGACATCACGAACGAGGGGTGGCCGGTGGCGTTGCCGAGGTTCAGCAATCGGCCCTCTGACAGCAGGATGATGCGATTGCCCGAGGGCAGCTCGATCATGTCCACCTGTTCCTTGATGTTGGTCCATTTGTGGTTCTTCAGGCTGGCCACCTGAATTTCATTGTCGAAGTGACCGATATTGCCGACGATGGCCATGTCCTTCATCTCGCGCATATGCTCGATGCGGATTACGTCCTTGTTGCCGGTTGTGGTGATGAAGATATCCGCGCTGTCGACTTCGTCTTCCAGCAGCGTGACTTCAAACCCGTCCATAGCGGCTTGCAGGGCGCAGATCGGGTCCACTTCGGTCACTTTCACACGAGCACCTGCACCGCGCAGCGACGCGGCCGAGCCTTTGCCCACGTCGCCGTAACCGCAAACAACAGCAACCTTACCGGCCATCATGGTGTCGGTGGCGCGGCGGATGCCGTCGACCAGCGATTCCTTACAACCGTATTTGTTGTCGAATTTCGACTTGGTGACTGAGTCGTTCACATTGATCGCCGGGAATGGCAGCTGGCCATCTTTCACCAGCTGATACAGGCGGTTCACACCGGTGGTGGTTTCCTCGGACACGCCCTGAATCTGGTCACGCATCTTGGTGAACCAGCCCGGAGATGCCGCCAAGCGCTTGGCGATCTGCGCCTTGATCACTTCTTCTTCTTCGGACGTCGGAACAGGGATGATGTCTTCACCCGCTTCGGCACGGGCACCCAGCAGGATGTACAATGTCGCGTCACCGCCATCGTCCAGGATCATGTTGGGGCCGTCTTCGAAAAGGAAGGATTTGTCCAGATAGTCCCAATGCTCTTCCAGCGTCTGGCCCTTGATGGCAAAGACCGGCACACCAGCCTCGGCAATCGCCGCCGCCGCGTGATCCTGGGTTGAGAAGATGTTGCATGACGCCCAGCGCACATCCGCGCCCAGCGCCACCAGCGTTTCGATCAGAACGGCCGTCTGGATGGTCATGTGCAGCGAACCTACGATCCGCGCACCTTTGAGGGGCTTCGCGTCACCGTATTCCGCGCGCAGCGCCATCAGGCCCGGCATCTCGGTTTCCGCGATGTCCAACTCCTTGCGGCCAAACCCGGCCAACGCAATGTCTTTGACGATATAGTCCCCGGCCATCATATACTCCATTCCGGTAAACGGTCCGGGCTGCCCCTAACATCACTTGGGGCAGGTGGCAACGTAGATGGCCAAAATCAGATTAGTCCGCAGCAATAATCAGCTGGGTTCACCCTTTAGTGCAATCTTCGGGATCGCTTCAAAAAAATCGGTGCCAACGGCGACAATACAACTAATGCCGTTCGCCTGGGTCACCAGAACCGTGTAGCTTCCGGTTTCCTTCGAGGTCCAAACCTCCATAATCGCCTGTGCACCGCGCGTTTTCTGCAATCCGCCAAAGACCAGCTCTTCTGAATAGCTGTCCTGCAGCTTGGCGATCACATGCTCGCGTTGCGCACAACCTTGGGCAAATGCAGGGGGGGCAGTGGCGGCCATTCCAAAGGCCAGGGTAAGTCCAAACAGTCGCTTAAACATAGCGAGCTCCTTTCGATACGAGTTACGTTCCGAGAGGGGCACACCAGGAGGAGCATGCACCCCCCTCAGCACTGATGTCGGTATCACCACGCGCCAATTCAAAGCACGTCTGGTCAAGAAAAAGTTGGCAGCTGGTGATCTCGACAGGTACATCATACCACAAAAACGCGAAACTTACGTGAGCGACTTCACAGGGCATGGCATAATGGCAACACAAGCACGAGCATGGCAGAGGATGCTGTCGGGACGCAGGCTGGATCTGCTCGATCCTACCCCGGTAGACATCGAAATCGAAGATATCGCCCACGGATTGGCCTTTGTGGCCCGTTGGAACGGCCAAACAGCGGGTGATTTCGCCTATTCCGTGGCCGAGCATTCGTTGCTGGTCGAGGAACTTTTTGGCCGGATCGCGCCCAAAGCACCGGTGAAATGGCGCCTCGCGGCATTGTTACATGATGCGCCGGAATATGTGATCGGAGATATGATCTCGCCGGTCAAATCCGCCGTCGGCCCCGATTACGGCGCATTGGATGACCGTCTGGCGGCGGCGATCCACATTCGGTTCGGTCTACCTGCCGCGGTTCCGAAAACGGTGAAACGTCAGATCAAAAAGGCCGACAAGATCAGCGCCTGGATGGAGGCGACACAGATCGCGGGGTTTTCCGAGGCCGAAGCGACAAAGTTCTTTGGTCGTCCGGATAAGGCGGTGATGGAGGGGTTGGAGATTACCTTGCGCCCGCCGGTTGACGTACGGCGGGCCTATAGCGAGCGACATGAGGTGTTGATAGCTCAACTCTGAATCAGGTTTTGTGATAAGTAGCAGATCAATTGGGTTCGCGACGACCGGTTTGCTGCATAGATTACCAAGTCACTTCAGATAGGGAGGAAATATGATGCCTCATTACATTAATCACTTTACTTGTTCAGCTGCCGCGTGGCCAAAGGACCGCGAGGGTGAAATTGCAGCGTGGACCGATATGGTCGGCGACGCCAGCGAGTTGGTCGAAGGTGAAGGGCCCGTAAAATTTACTGGCTGGATAAGCAACACAGAAGGCTATGTTTTGCTCGAAGAAAAATCTAAAGCCGAAGTTATTGAGGTCTGCGCGCAATTCTGGCCACTGTTTCACAATGACATCATGGAATTTGTACCTACCGCCGAAGCAGGACCAGCTATACTGGCTGGCGTAAAACGCGGCTGGGAAAAGAAAGCGTAGAATTTAGCGCTCTAACGCGGGCTACGTTTCGCCAAAATCCGCTGCAATGTCCGGCGGTGCATGTTCAGGCGGCGCGCCGTCTCACTGACATTCCGGTCACACAGCTCATACACCCGCTGGATATGCTCCCAGCGCACACGATCCGCGCTCATGGGGTTTTCCGGTGGCGGGGGCAGTTCGTCGCCCTTGGCCAGCAGCGCGCTGGTGATGTCAGTGGCATCTGCGGGTTTTGACAGGTAGTCGGTCGCGCCGATCTTGACGGCGGCTACCGCAGTGGCAATCGCACCATATCCGGTCAGAACCACAACCCGGCTGTCGGGGCGCTTTTCACGCAGCACCTCGACCACATCCAGGCCGTTGCCATCCTCAAGCCGCAGGTCGACCACGGCATAGGCAGGGGGACGGGCGGTGGAAATGGCGCGGCCAGCGGCGACGGAACCGGCGGTCTCAACCTCGAACCCGCGCTTCTCCATGGCTTTGGCGAGACGTCTCAGAAACGGCTCGTCATCATCCACCAAAAGCAGGGATTTATCGGGGCCGATGTCGAGGTCTGAGCTGTCCGCCATATTCTGTTCTTTCCGCAATATTACGTTTTTGGCTTAAATATGAGTAATAGCAGCGCCATTCCAAAGGTCAAATCGACAGTGCGCCCTATATCTGATCCAGAAAGCACCCGACCTTATCAGCCATCTGTTCACCTGTGTCGTCTCGGTTGAAGAATTCCAGGAATCCGTGCTCGGGCGTCATCAGGTAGGTAAAGGTGGAATGATCGACCAGATAGTATTCGTCGCTTTTGTCCTGAGCCTTGTAATAGGTCTTGTAGGCCTTGCTGGCAGCTTTGACCTGCTCGGGCGAACCGGTCAGCGCGATGGTTTTGCCACCCAAGTTGAACGCATAGTCCGCCATCACTTCGGGCGTGTCGCGATCCGGGTCGATCGAGATGAACAGTGGCGTCACCGACTGGCCCCATTCGGCCAGAATATCCACCGCCTCGGCGTTGCGCGACATATCAAAGGGGCAGACATCTGGGCAGAAAGTATAGCCGAAATAAACCAGCGTCGGCTCGGTGATCACGTCCTTGTCGGTGACCGTTTCACCCTTGCCATTGATCAACTCGAACGGGCCGCCAATGGCGGCTGATCCACCTGCGATCTGCGCCGAGCGGCATTGCGCGAACTGGTCATCCGACCGGCCCCCCAATGTCAGCAGCCACATGGCGCCCAGGCCGACGGCCAGAACTACGGTTGCGAGGATGGCATAAAGACGGGTCATGACATCAATCCTGAACTGAGAGGGGTTGTTGATCGTTTCCGCCGGGACACCTATCAAGATGATCAGCCGATGCAACAGGACAAAATAGACCGATGGCAAATTCCAACATCACATTGTGGCGCGGTCAGGAAAGCAGCAGCTGGATTCGCCTGCGCACGCTGATCCTGTTGCGCTGGGTGGCTATCATCGGCCAGTTCACAGCCATTACAGTGGCGCAGCAGTATTTTGACGTGCGGCTGGAACTGGCACTGTGTTACCTGGCCATCGGCGTTTCGGTCATGGGCAACATGACGGCCATTCTGCTGTTCCCGCAAAACAAGCGCCTGACCGAGTTTGAGAACTTCCTGATGGTTCTATTCGACCTGCTGCAGTTGGCCATTCTGCTGTATCTGACTGGCGGTCTGAACAATCCGTTTGCCTTGCTACTGCTGGGGCCAGTGACGATTTCCGCCAATGTGATGAGCACCCGTTCAACCCTGATCGTGGGCGGGGTTGCGATTGTTGTGGCCTCCTTGCTGGCCGAGTTTCATCTGCCGTTGCGTACAGATCAGGGCGAAGCGCTGTTGATCCCCGATATGTTGTTGTTCGGAAACTGGGCTGCGATCGTAATCGCCATCGTGTTCATTGGTGCATATTCCCACCGCGTCAGCTCAGAGGTTCGATCCATGTCCGAGGCGCTTGCCGCCACCCACATGGCTCTGGCGCGCGAACAGAAGCTGACCGACCTGGGCGGTGTGGTCGCCGCCGCCGCGCATGAACTGGGCACGCCGCTGGCCACGATCAAGCTGACCAGCTCGGAACTGATCGAAGAACTTGATGACCGGCCCGATCTGAAGGATGACGCCGCCCTAATCCGCGAACAGGCCAACCGCTGTCGCGATATTCTGCGCGATATGGGCCGGGCAGGTAAAGACGACCTGCATCTGCGGCAGGCCCCTCTGTCCACCGTGATACATGAAGCCGCCGAGCCGCATATTCACCGGGGCAAAGTGGTGCATTTTGACGAAGGCCCAGCCGGAGACGGCGATGTGCAGCAGCCTTCGATCCTGCGCAAACCCGAGATCATACATGGCCTGCGCAACCTGATCCAGAACGCCGTGGATTTTGCCCGCGCCAACGTCTGGGTCGAAGCGGAATGGACCACCGATCAGATCACCATCAACATTATGGATGACGGGCGCGGATACCCTGCACAGATGATCGGACGGATCGGCGATCCTTTCATGCGCCGCCGTCGGGCCGACACAGATCAGCGGACACGCCCGGGGTATGAGGGTATGGGGTTGGGTTTGTTCATCGCTAAAACCTTGCTAGAACGCAGCGGCGCAGAGCTGAAATTCGCCAACGGTTCAGACCCCTATCAAAACCTGAGCGACAACCGTGACCGGCGGGGCGCAATTGTGCGGGTCTCCTGGCCGCGCAACCTGGTGGATGCGCAAACCGGCGACACGCCTGTTCCGTCGGGCGCGAACCAACGCATACAGGTCTGAATTAAGACCCCGTTAACCATTTCCGCACATAGTTCCCGGGTAATGTCAGACCCGAGGAGAGCATGGTCGACTGGATCATTCTGGCCGCAATCAGCCTGGTATCCGCCAGCCTGGCGGTGCAATGGCTTTTGCCCCGTCGTCGACAACAGGGCGACAATTTTGGCTTATCCTCACCTGCGTCCCTGTTCGATGCGGTCTTTCTGTTCGATGGTGACCGGCTGATCAGCCATTCCGACATTGCTTTGGAAGGGTTTCAGGCTGTCCGCGACTGGCCCGATCTGCGTCGTCTGTTGCACAGGGATTTTCCAACCTTTCCCGAAACGCCCGACTGTGTCCGGCTTGAGGGTACGTTTGTCATACCTGCCATCGATTGCACTATTGAACGCGATGTTCTGTGCGAATGGATCGACGGGATCGTTCGGGTGCAACTGCGCGACAGTACCGACCGCCCTGCACCGGTGCAGCGTGGCGCGCAGGATCCGATCCGGCTGGCGATGGAGCAGGCACCCTATCCCGTCTGGTTGCTGGATCATCAAAGCAACGTGCGCTGGTGCAACGCTGCATACGTGTCGCTGGTACGCAAGTTACGCGGTCAGGATACCGATCTGACCGCACCTATGTTCCCGAGTGTGGATGAGGATGCGCGGCTGGGCGCAAAAAGCCGCATCTCGATCTCGTCGGAAGACAGCGACAACAAGCTATGGTTCGATCTGACGCTGGTGGATCACCCCGAGGGACACCTGTGTTATGCGGTCGATATCAACGCCATCGTCGCTGCAGAAACAGCTCAGCGTAAATTCGTGCAAACCATGACGAAAACCTTTGCTCAGCTATCCATCGGTCTGGCCATTTTCGACCGCAACCGGCAACTGGCCCTGTTCAACCCCGCGCTGATCGACCTGACCACCCTGCCCCCGGATTTCCTCAGCTGCCGACCCAGCCTGTCCAGTTTTTTCGACAGGCTACGCGATCAGCATATGATGCCGGAACCCAAGAATTACCGCAGCTGGCGTAATCAGATGAACGAACTGCTCGAAGCGGCCGAGGACGGAAATTATCAGGAGACTTGGTCGCTGCCCTCGGGGTCGGTCTATTCGGTCAGTGGGCGACCCCATCCTGACGGTGCTGTGGCTTTTCTATTTGAAGATATCACGGCCGAGATTACCCTGACCCGGCGGTTCCGCTCGGAAATGGACCTGATGCAATCGGTTCTGGACAAGCTGGCCGATGCCATCGCGGTTTTTGGCGATGACGGAACGCTGGCCTTCACCAACCGCGCCTACCAACAGTTGTGGGGGGATAATGGTGAGGTTGGGTTCGAGCCGGATTCAGTGCTGGACGTGACACGAGCTTGGCAGGAACAGTGCGTTGCTTCGCCGATCCTCGGCGAGATCCGCGATTTCGTGGAAACGCGAGAAAACCGCGCCGAATGGTCAAGTGGCCTGCGGCTGCGCAATGGCACCCATCTGGCTTGCACGGTCAGCCCCATGCAGAACGGCGCAACGATTGTGCGGTTCTCGGTCGAGGATGCGCCGACGACCCGGTCGATCCGTCAAATCAGCGCCTGAACCGGGTTGCAGCCGCCCGGGCGTAGGGCCATTGTGGCGCCATGACGATGCACGCCCATTCCATCATTTTGAATTCGCCCGAAGAAACCGCCGATCTGGCCGCACGGCTGGGTACGGAATTGCACCCCGGCGACATCCTGTTGCTTGAGGGTGAAATCGGCAGCGGCAAGACCCATTTCGCCCGCAGCCTGATCCAATCGCTGCTGGTTGTGCCCGAGGATGTGCCCTCACCCACGTTCACGTTGGTACAGGCCTATGACACCCCGCCCGGCGAGATATGGCACTGTGATTTGTATCGGCTTACCGCCGTGGAAGAGATCGAAGAACTGGGCCTGTCTGACGCTTTTGACACCGCCATCTGCCTGATTGAATGGCCAGATAAGCTGGGCCCGCTGACCCCTGCTACTGCCTTGACTCTTCACTTGAAAACAGACCCTAACACGCTGGGGCAACGTCATCTGACCTTATCGTGGTCCGATCCGAAATGGTCCCAAAAACTGGAGATCGCCGCATGACGAACCGGGCAGTGCTGGCCGAAGCGCTGATTGCACAAACACCATGGTCCAACGCAACGCGCGCGCCGCTGGCGGGGGATGCCTCGAACCGCCGTTATGAGCGTTTGACCGATCCCGATACCGGTCGCACGGCTGTTTTCATGGATTCACCTCCGGGTAAAGCAGAGCCGGTCGAGGCCTTTGTCCGCATGGCCAACCATCTGCGGGAAATCGGCCTCAGCGCGCCGGAAATCTACGCCGAGGACACAGAATTCGGCTTTCTGTTGCTGGAGGATCTGGGCGATGATCTGTTCGCTCTCGTCCTGAAACAGTCCCCGCAATTCGAGCGCGAGCTGTACGAGGCCGCAACCGATGTCCTGATCGAACTGCATAAGGCACCTACCCTTTCGCTGCCGTCTTATGACCCGACCCTGATGACCGAACTGGCTGCGCTGTCCTTCACCAAATACGCACAGGCGGTATTGGGGGAACATGACGCAGACGCGCGGGTGCGGTTTGAAAATCGCTTCGCGGACATTCTGCACCGCGAAACCTCGGGCCGCAAAGTGGTCATCCAACGCGATTACCATGCGGAAAATATGATCTGGCTGCCGGAGCGCGACGGGGTAAAGCAGGTGGGCCTACTGGATTTCCAGACCGCAATGCTGGGCCATCCGGCCTATGACCTTGTTTCGATGCTGCAGGATGTACGCCGCGATGTCGCACCGGGCACCGAGATGCGGATGGTTAACCGATATATCACCGCAACCGGGGTGAATGATCATGATTTTCGCTGCGCCTATGCGGTGTTGGGCACCCAAAGAAACCTGCGCATTCTGGGCGTGTTTGCCCGATTGGCAACGGATTATGGCAAACCGCAATACATTGATTTGATCCCGGCCACGTGGGCGCATCTGATGCGCGATCTGAACCACCCTGCGCTGGTCACCGTGGCCGATCTGTTGCGCGGTGCCCTGCCCGCTCCAACGCCGGAAAACCTGGACAGGCTCAGACAGACATGACCCGACGTCCCGATGCCGTGATGCTATTTGCCGCCGGGTTTGGCACCCGTATGGGCGCATTGACCAAAGACCGGCCCAAACCCCTGATCGAGGTCGCGGGCCGCCCGCTGATCGACCACGCACTGGATTTGACCGACGATTTGCGCGCTGATCGCGTGGTTGCCAACCTGCATTATCTACCCGATCAGCTTGCAACGCATCTGGCCCCCAAGGGAGTTTTGATGTCCCGTGAAGAGCCTGAAATATTGGAAACCGGCGGCGGGCTGCGCGCTGCTTTGCCCCTTTTGGGGCCGGGTCCGGTCTTTACCCTGAACACAGATGCAATCTGGTCCGGGCCGAACCCTCTGACCCTATTGCGCAAGGCGTGGAACCCCGATCGTATGGATGCGCTGCTTATGTGTGTCCCCATCGCCCAGACTGTCGGACATGCGGGATCAGGTGATTTCACCACAAATGCCGAGGGCCGGATCTCCCGCGGCCCCGGATTGGTTTATGGAGGGGCACAGATCGTCAAGACCGACGGGCTGGCGGCGATATCAGAACAGGCGTTCTCGCTGAATCTGCTGTGGGATCAGATGCACGAACTGGGCCGCCTGTTCGCGACCATCTATCCCGGCCGCTGGTGTGACGTAGGTCGCCCCGAAGGGGTCGCAATGGCTGAAGAGTTGATTGCCGATGTTTAAACCCAGCCGCGTGCCCCGCGTCTTCGCCGTGCCCCCGGGAACGGATTTTCCAAGGGCTCTGGTCGAAGGCCTGCGCCGCCGTTCCGACGACCATCCGCCTGAGACCTTGGCCCGGGTTCAATTGGTCGTCAACACGCGCCGTATGGCCCGCCGGGTGCGCGAATTGTTCGATCAGGGTCCGGCCTGCCTGCTGCCGCGCCTGTCGCTGGTCACTGATCTGGGCGAAAGCGTTGATCTGGCGCAAACTCCGCCCGCCATCCCCGCATTGCGGCGCAGGCTGGAGCTGACCCAACTGATTGCCAAGCTGTTGGAACAACAGCCTGATCTGGCTGCGCGGTCTTCGCTGTTCGATCTGTCCGACAGTTTGGCAGCGTTGATTGACGAAATGCAGGGCGAAGGCGTTTCACCCGACGCAATTCGGCAGCTGGATGTCAGCGACATGTCCGGCCACTGGGCGCGGGCGCAGGCATTTATCGGGATTGCCGATCATTTCATTGACTCGGGTCCCGATGCGTTGGACGCGCAGGCACGGCAACGGCGTGTGGTGGAAAACCTGATTGATCGCTGGCAGGTTGCGCCCCCGCAGCATCCCGTGATTCTTGCGGGCTCAACCGGGTCACGCGGTACAACGCTGATGCTGATGGAGGCCGTGGCCCGACTGCCGCAAGGCGCGCTGATCCTGCCCGGGTACGATTTCGACCAGCCAGATCACGTCTGGCAGGTGCTGGAAGATGCGCTGACCTCGGAAGACCATCCGCAATTCCGGTTCCGCAAGCTGATGACCCGGCTTGAATTACGGCCGGGGCAGATCGAAAAATGGACCGACAACCCTGCCCCATCCCCTACCCGTAATCGTCTGATTTCACTTGCTTTACGCCCAGCGCCGATCACTGATGCCTGGATGTCCGAAGGCCCCCAGTTGACAGATCTGGACGGCGCTACCAAAGACCTTACCCTGATCGAAGCGCAATCCCCCCGTGCCGAGGCGTTGGCCATCGCTTTACGTCTGCGCGAAGCGGCCGAAACCGGCCAGACCGCCGCGCTGATCACGCCTGACCGGATGCTGACCCGTCAGGTCAGCGCCGCATTGGATCGGTGGAACATCCTGCCGGACGACAGTGCAGGTTTGCCCTTGCAGCTATCACCTCCGGGCCGGTTTCTGCGCCATGTGGCAGGGCTGTTCACCCGGCAGCTTGAATGTGAGGCACTGCTGACCCTACTGAAACACCCGCTGTGCCACGACGGCGGGGATCGCGGTGCACATCTGCTGCACACCCGCGATCTGGAGATGGATTTGCGGCGTCACGGTCCTCCGTTCACCGACAGCGCCAGCCTGACGGCATTTGCTATCCGCAAAGAAGTGCCCGAGGGTTGGATGCGCTGGCTAACCACACAGTTCTGCAATCAACACGTGACAGGTGAGCAGCCCCTGTCCGATTGGGTGACCCGCCTGCGGAACCTAGCCGAGGCAATCTCGGTCGGCAGTCAAGGCGACGCCGGAACATTGTGGGACAAGAATGCGGGCCAAAAAGCGTTGTCGGTTCTGACCGCACTTGAGGAAGAGGCTCAACATGGTGGCCCGATGACCGCCCATGATTTCGCTGATCTGCTCGGCGCGCTGCTGGCGGGTGAAGAGGTCCGCGACCGCGATGCCCCGCATCCGCATATCATGATCTGGGGAACACTCGAAGCACGGGTTCAGGGGGCTGATCTGCTGATTCTGGGTGGCTTGAACGAAGGCAGTTGGCCCGAGGCCGCAGCACCAGACCCTTGGTTGAACCGACAGATGCGTGACAAGGCGGGGTTACTGCTGCCCGAACGTCGGATCGGACTTTCGGCACATGATTTCCAACAAGCCATCGGCGCACCCGAGGTCTGGCTGACCCGGGCAACCCGATCCGATGATGCCGAAACCGTGCCGTCTCGTTGGCTGAACCGCATGACGAACCTGTTGCAGGGCTTGCCGGGGCAGGGTGGTCGCGACGCCCTTTCCGCAATGCGCGCACGCGGACAGCAATGGCTGCGCTGGTCGGAACAGCTTGAGGTCGCGCCGAGGATCGAACCCGCCGCACGCCCGTCACCGCGCCCGCCGGTTGCCGCACGCCCACGCCGTCTGAGTGTGACCGAGATCAAACGTCTGATCCGTGATCCCTATTCCGTCTACGCCAAACACGTATTGCGCCTGCGGCCGCTGGATCCCTTGGTACAAGCACCAGACGCACTACTGCGCGGGATCGTCATTCACGAAATCCTCGAACATTTCGTCAAGGACAGCGTGCTGGATAGCGCCTTGCTGACCCGCGAAAATTTCCTGAAACGGGCCAAAACCCTGCTGGATCAGTATGTTGCGTGGCCCACCGCGCGCAAATTGTGGCTGGCGCGGCTTGAACGAATTGCCGATGACTTCCTGAACGCTGAAACCGTCCGGCGTGGTGATGGCGGGCCAGTGGCTTTTGAAGCGGCGATGAAACTGGTGCTGTCCCCGCTGGATTTCACCATCGCGGGCCGCGCCGACCGGATCGACCGCAACAGCCGCGGTGCACTGCGGATTGTGGACTACAAGACCGGCACGCCTCCGACCGAAAGCCAGCAGGCCAAGTTTGACAAACAGCTATTGATCGAGGCTGCTATGGCCGAGCAAGGTGCTATCGAAGGGATTGATCCGCTGCCGGTGGCCGAAGCTGTCTTTGTTGGCATGGGCGGCACGTACAAAGAGGTCGCGGCCCCACTGTCCAAGGAACCCCCAGACAAGGTCCTTGCCGAATTAAAGGAGCTCATTTCTGCTTATTTAGAGCCTGATCAGGGCTTCACCGCCCGCCGCATGCTGCACAAAGACACGGATATCGGCGACTATGACCATCTGGCCCGGTTCGGTGAATGGGACCGCACCGACGAAACAACGCCAGTGGTGCTGAAATGAACGCCCGCAATGATGCAACCGAACGGCAGGTGCAGGCGGCGCGGCCGGACGCCTCGACCTGGCTGGCGGCCAATGCGGGGTCGGGCAAGACGCGGGTTCTGACCGACCGGGTGGCACGCTTGCTGCTGGGTGGAGTGCAGCCGCAGCATATCCTCTGCCTGACCTACACCAAGGCCGCCGCCAGCGAGATGCAGAACCGGTTGTTCAAACGATTGGGAAAATGGGCCATGTTGGACAATGGTGATCTTCAGAACGAATTGGTTGAACTGGGCGTACCGGGCGTGATCGACCCTGACCGGCTGGCGCAAGCCCGCACCCTGTTTGCCCGCGCTATTGAGACGCCAGGCGGATTGAAAATCCAAACGATCCACTCATTCTGCGCGTCGCTGCTGCGGCGTTTTCCGCTAGAGGCCGGAGTCAGCCCGCAATTCTCGGAAATGGAGGACCGGGCCGCGACCCTGCTGCGCGAAGAGATCGTCGAGGATTTTGCCGAAGGTCCGCAGGCCAGCCTGATCGAAGATGTTGCCCGGTTCATCACCGATACCGGCTTTGACAACCTGACCGCCGCCGTAACGCATAAACGCAACCTATTCGCGCAGCCGTCGGGGTGGGCCGATCTGCTGCATCGCTTCGATCTGCCTGACGGGTTTGACGAAATCGCTCTGCAGGCCCGCGTGTTTATGGGGGACGAGGTTGACCTAATCCGCGCGATCCTGCCTGCGCTGACCGAAAGCGGCGGCAACAACGCTAAGGCTGCCTCCAAGCTGGCAGGATTTGCCGAGGCGCGTATTGGCAATCTACCCCTATTGGAAAGTGTGTTTCTAACGGGAAAGTCCGCCAAAGAGCCCTTTACCGCCAAGATCAACAGTTTCCCCACCAAAGCCCTGCGCGAAGGCACCCTAGCTGGTCATATGCCGCAGCTGGAAGCTCTCATGCTACGGATCGAGGCCGCACGCGAAAACCGACTGGCGCTGGTTGCGGCGCGTAAGACGCATGTTCTGCACCGCTTTGCCGCGGCCTTCCTACCAGAATACGAACGCCGCAAGCAGTTGCGAGGTTGGCTGGATTTCGATGATCTGATCCTGCGGGCTCGGCAAGTGCTAAATGACCCGGCGGTGGCGGAATGGGTGTTGTACCGGCTGGATGGCGGCATCGACCACATTCTGGTGGACGAGGCGCAGGATACCAGCCCCGACCAATGGGACGTGGTTGAAAAGCTGGCGCAGGAGTTCACCAGCGGGGAAGGGGCCCGATCTGGCGTCGAGCGGACCATCTTCGTGGTCGGCGATAAGAAACAGTCGATCTATTCCTTTCAAGGAGCCGACCCGCAAGCCTTTGACCGGATGCAGCAGGAATTTGGGCGCAGATTATCAGAATCAGGCTCTAAACTGTGGGATTCGACGCTGGAATACTCATTCCGATCCTCCAGTGCGATCCTCTCGCTGGTCGATATCCTGTTCGAAAACCGTGCCGAGGCCGGGTTTCACAAAGACAGCCTGCACCGCGCATTTAAGGCCGATTTGCCGGGGCGCGTTGATTTGTGGCCGGCGGTTGAAAAGGTTGACGAAGACGATGATGGCGATTGGACCGATCCGGTGGACCGTCCCGGCGCGCGGCATCACACTGTCATTCTGGCCGAGAAGGTGGCCCGCTCGATCAAAACCATGATCGAAACCGGCGAAACGATCCCCGAGGATGGCGACACGCCCGGCACTTTTGTGCGGCGCAAGGTAAAGCCGGGAGATCTTCTTATCCTCGTCCAGCGCCGCTCGGACCTGTTTGCCGAGATCATCCGCGCCTGCAAAGCCGAAGGCTTGCCCATTGCCGGGGCCGACCGTTTGAAAGTGGGCGCGGAACTAGCGGTCAAGGATCTGGCGGCGCTGTTGAGCTTTCTGGCCACGCCCGAGGACAGCCTGTCACTGGCCACCGTGCTGAAATCACCCCTGTTCGGGTGGAGCGAGCAGCAACTGTTCGATCTGGCGCACAAGCGACAGGAACTATTCCTGTGGGCCGCCCTGCGTCAGCGGGCCGAGGAGTTCCCCGAAACTCTGGGCATCCTCAACGATCTGCGCGGCCAGATCGACTTTCTGCGCCCTTATGACCTGATCGAACGCATTCTGACCCGGCATGATGGGCGGCGTAAACTATTGGGTCGACTGGGGGCCGAGGCTGAGGATGGAATCAACGCACTGCTCTCACAGGCACTGGCTTATGAGCGCACCGATATTCCCAGCTTGACCGGGTTTCTGGTCTGGATGCAAACCGACGATCTGGAAATCAAACGGCAGATGAGCGGTGTCGGCAACATGATCCGCGTGATGACGGTGCATGGCTCCAAAGGGCTTGAGGCCCCAATCGTGATCCTGCCGGATACCGGCAAGCGACAAGCCCCGCGCGATGCCGAGATCATGGTGGGCGAGGGCACACCGCTGTGGAAAGTGCCCGCGGACGCCTCGCCAGCCTTGATCGCCCAGGCACGGGCCGAGGCACGGGCGCGGGAAGAAAATGAACGGCTTCGACTGCTGTATGTGGCTCTAACGCGGGCCGAAAAGTGGTTAATCGTCCGTGCCGCAGGGGATGTCGGCAAAGACGGAACCAGCTGGTACCAGATGGTCGAGGCTGCGATGGCACGGGCAGGGGCCACACAGGTCCCTGGCTCGGAAGCCCTGCGTCTTTCGCATTCAGATTGGGACGCGTTACCTCATGTCGAACATGTGGAGCATGAGATTGCAGCGACGAAGCTGCCCAACCAGTTTCTGTCCCCAGTGTCCGTGCCGGAACAGGCACCCGAAACGCTCAGCCCGTCTGATATAGGTGGGGCCAAAGCGTTGCCCGGAGATACCGGCCAGGATGAAGAGGCCGCCAAACTGCGTGGCACGCGCCTGCACCTGTTATTGGAACACTTACCATCCGTTGCGCCAAAGAATTGTCCGCAGCTTTGCGCCCGGGTTCTACCTGATATGCAACAACCTGACCGGCAGGAACTGCTGGATGAGGCGCAAGCCGTTCTGGCGGCTGACCATCTGAAATTCGTGTTCGCCAAAAACACACTGGCCGAGGTACCAGTGACAGCCGATCTGAACGGGCGGCGCATGCACGGGGTGATCGACCGTCTGATCGTGACCGAGACGGATGTGCAGGTGATTGATTTCAAATCAAATACTACAGTTCCCAGCAACCCGGCGGCCTGCCCCGAAGGTCTGTTGCGGCAGATGGGGGCCTATACGCAGGCGCTGGCGCAGATCTATCCCGGTCGCGAAATCCGCTCGGCAATCCTGTGGACGCGTACTGCCGATCTGATGTGGTTGCCACACGATCTTGTGACGGATGCATTGGCCCGCACCCAGATATCTTGACCTTGGGCGGTGCCGACCCTACGTTCTGTTCCCGAGTTTACCCCATTCAGGAGACAGAATATGTCGACCGTAGCCGTGACCGACGATACCTTTGACGCCGAGGTTAAGAATTCCGACATCCCCGTTGTTGTCGATTTCTGGGCCGAGTGGTGTGGCCCCTGTAAGCAGATCGGCCCCGCCTTGGAAGAGCTGGCCGCTGAATACGGCGACAAGGTGAAAATCGCCAAGGTTGACGTGGACAGCAACCCAAACGCCGCCGCCGCCATGGGCGTGCGCGGTATTCCGGCCCTGTTCATCTTCAAGGACGGTCAGGTTGTCTCGAACCGCGCAGGCGCGGCTCCGAAAGCAGCACTGCAAAGCTGGATCGACGAGTCCATCTGATCCAATATGATCAGCAAGACATCAAAGGCGCCTTGAACCGGGCGCCTTTTTTATTCGGAGGAGGGTCAGATGCCCAAAACACGGGTTCTTGTGGAATTCGGCATGGGAACGTCTTTGCGGCGCGAAGATTATACCGAAGCTGCACTTCGGGCGATCAAAGATGCGCTGTGGCACAATTCGGTCAACATGGCCGAGCTGTTCGGATTTCCAAAAGAGGCAATGATCATCGACGCCGAAATAGGAGTTCAACAGCCGGATAAAGTGGATCGGGGCGCACTGACCGCCATTTTCCCCTATGGCCAACCCAATATCACCATCACGCAAGGTGGGCTGGATATTGAAAAGCCGCATACCGAGGGTCGGACCGTCATTGCCAATGCGGCCGTCATAGTTTCCTTCGACATGGAGCCAGCGACATGACCGAAAAGCGTATCATTCTGGAAATGGGCACCGGCAATGACCTGTATGGGCAGGATTACACCAAGGCGGCGCGCCGGGCGGTGCAAGATGCGCTGCACCATTCGTCGATCACGTTGTTTTCAAAGCTGGGTGTGGACCATACGGAAATGCGCGTGCGCGTCACGATTGGCGTACAGGACCCGGACCGCGTGGATTGCGATCTGGTTGCCGCCGATCTTCCCCGTGGACGGGCCGAGGTGCGGGCCGTCAAAGGCGGGCTGGATATCGACGATGTCGAAGCCGGGACAAGACACGTGGTGGCAACCGCCGCAATTGAGGCTTTCTTGCCTGACCAATCCGGCCTGTACAAACTGTCCTGACAAAGAAAAAGCCGCTCAACTGAGCGGCTTGCATTCTTTTTCGCGTTGGGCGCGGATCAGACGTTTCTGATGTCCGCGCGGCACAGGCCGATATCGTCCAGCTGTGTGTCGCTCAGGTCCGACAGGGCCTTACGCGTCTTGCGGGATTCATTCCACGCGATTGCTTTGTCGTAGGTTCCGTAGAACGCATCCACTACGTGCAGGATGGTAGCTGCTCCGAGCGGCGCATGAATTTTTGCAGTAGTTGCCATTTGCGCAGTCCTTATATGTGAAACAGCCGACCCGTTGTCGGTTGTAGGGCTCATGTAGGACGTCAGACTGAGACTCACAATTGCTAGTCCGGTAACCCCGCATTGCGATTCCTGCATATCTTTTAGGCGGTTTGTACACTGTTGCGCTGCGGGCGGGTCCGGCCCATATAGGACGACAGTTGAAAACGGAGGCTTTTATGGCGGATAGCGATTTTCCTGGATGGCACGGCACAACCATCATTGGCGTCAAAAAGGGTGGCCAAGTGGTAATTGCCGGCGACGGACAGGTCAGCCTGGGCCAGACCGTGATCAAGGGCACCGCCCGCAAGGTGCGTCGCCTGTCGCCCGGCGGGTTCGAGGTTGTCGCCGGATTCGCCGGATCAACCGCCGATGCCTTTACCCTGCTGGAGCGTCTGGAAGCCAAGCTTGAGGCCACGCCCGGCCAACTGGCCCGTGCCTCGGTCGAACTGGCCAAGGACTGGCGCACGGATAAGTACCTGCAAAAGCTCGAGGCGATGTTGATCGTCACCGACGGAAAGGACCTGCTGGTGATCACCGGGGCAGGGGACGTGCTGGAGCCCGAGCACAACGTGGCCGCCATCGGATCGGGTGGTAACTTTGCCCTAGCGGCTGCGCGCGCGATGATGGACAGCGACAAACCCGCCGAAGACGTGGCGCGCGAGGCTATGGCGATTGCCGCCGATATCTGCGTCTATACCAACGGCAATCTGACGGTTGAGACAATCTCAGGCTAACAGCGCCTTGATCTCTTTTCCCTTCCAGCGCATGTGCATCCCGATCAGGCCCATCAAGGCCGTCACGATGACGATGTAATAGGGCAAGCGGATGTCAAAGCTCATCAATCCACCGCCAATCAGCGACATGACCCCTCCGGCCAGGCAGAAGACGGCAGTGGTCACACCCATGACCCAGCCCTGATCGGTTTCGGCGACGGCCGACGAAAACAGACCCAGCAGGGTTGGGTACGAGACGCCAAAGAAGAAATAGAAGAAAAAGACCGGAACGTAGCTCAGAACGCCGCTGGGGCTGAACGCAAAACCAAATCCGCAGATCACCATCACCACCAGCGACGTGTAGATGATATGGTGTTTGCTGAACCTTTCCTGCGCGGGTTTCACCAAAAAAGTGCTTGAAAACGCCAGCGCAAAGCCGATCACTACCATCGCCATGCTGCCACCGATGACACCATAGCCCCACGCGCTGGTCAGAAAGTTGTCGACGAAGACATAGAAGGTAACGTTGGCGATCATGAACAGCGCATAAACCGGCAGGATTTTCAGTACCATCGGGTGTTCGCGCACGGCGATCAGGCTATCGGTCACGTCGCGCGGGCGGAACACAAAAGCCGCGCGCTCGGTGCGTGTATCCTTAAAGAAGGTCAGCACCAGGAAAATGGCGATCACCACCAGAACGAATGCACCATAGAACGGGGTTTTCAGCGTCGCAACACTGCCCAGCAGGGCCGCGTCGGACAACACCGCACCAATGATCGGACCACCCACAAGGCCAAAGCTGACCCCGGTGATGATATATCCCATATTGCGGTCGCGATCCGCGGCATCGGTGCTGCCATCAATCATTGCCGCCTGCGCGATGGGCTGGTTCCCGGCGGTAAACCCCGTGATCGACCGCCCCACGATCAGCAACAGCAGGCTGTTCAAATACAGCGCCGCAATGGTCAGCGCATAGCCTGCCAAGGCCCCGCTCAGACACACCAGCAGCGCGTTCTTGCGCCCGATCGAGTCCGACACCTTGGACACATAGACCACACCCAGAAACCAGGACAGAAAGAAACAGCCGATCACCAGCCCGTAATACAAATGACGGCGTCCCATGGGCGTACTCTCAGGCAGAAACCCGGATTTTGTCTCCATGATCAGCGAGTTGATGATGGGAAAAACCAGCCCTTGCCCGATCAGGTCAACAAATACGACGAACAACAGGGTGATCTTTGCAATTTTCGTCATGTTCGCGCTCCTGACCCTCAACGCCTTGAAATCACTGTAACAGAAGGCGCGCGTTTCACCTATGGAAAGCGTTTGCAAACCGGATTGGCCATTGCTAACCAACGCTGCCAGTAAAAAGGGCTTGGTTGTTTTCGCAATTGCGGTGATTACCTAAGCCCAAGTTTAGCCATGCCGACCGAAAGGACTGCCCCTGTGACCGACCTGACCCCGCGCGAAATAGTCTCGGAACTGGACCGCTTCATCATCGGGCAGAAAGACGCCAAGCGTGCTGTGGCCGTGGCGCTGCGCAACCGCTGGCGGCGCAAGCAACTGACCGATGACATCCGGGACGAGGTCTATCCCAAGAATATCTTGATGATCGGCCCCACCGGTGTCGGTAAGACCGAGATCAGCCGCCGTCTGGCCAAACTGGCCCGTGCGCCCTTTATCAAGGTCGAGGCCACCAAATTCACCGAGGTTGGCTATGTCGGGCGCGATGTGGAGCAGATCGTGCGCGATCTGGCGGATGCGGCCATCATTCAGACCCGCGAATACATGCGCGAAGACGTTAAGGCCAAGGCCCATCAGGCCGCCGAGGATCGCGTAATCGAAGCCATCGCCGGCACCGATGCCCGCGAAGGCACGCGCGAGATGTTCCGTAAAAAGCTGAAATCGGGGGAACTGGACGATACGGTGATCGAATTGGAGTTGTCCGACACCACGAACCCGATGCCAATGTTCGACATTCCCGGCCAGCCCGGCAGCCAGATGGGGATGATGAATCTGGGCGATATCTTCGGCAAGGCCTTTGGTGGGCGGACCGTCAAGAAACGCCTGACCGTCGCCGAAAGCTATGACGCGCTAATCGGGGAAGAGGCTGACAAGCTGTTGGATGATGAAACCGTCAACCGGGTTGCCTTGGAATCGGTGGAACAGAACGGCATCGTGTTTCTGGATGAAATCGACAAGGTTTGCGCCCGTACAGATGCACGCGGTGGCGATGTCAGCCGCGAAGGGGTGCAGCGCGACCTGCTGCCTTTGATCGAAGGCACCACGGTGTCTACCAAGTACGGCGCAGTGAAAACCGACCATATCCTGTTCATCGCCTCGGGTGCATTCCACATTGCCAAACCCTCGGACCTGTTGCCCGAACTGCAAGGCCGTCTGCCGATCCGCGTAGAATTGCGCGCCCTGACCGAAGAGGATTTCGTTCGAATCCTGACCGAGACCGACAACGCTTTGACCCGGCAATACACCGCACTGATGGGCACCGAAGAGGTCACCGTCAGCTTTACTGAAGACGGTATCGCCGCGCTGGCCAAGATTGCAGCGGATGTGAACCAAAGCGTCGAAAATATTGGCGCCCGGCGGCTGTATACGGTGATGGAACGGGTGTTCGAGGAACTTTCGTTTAACGCGCCTGACAGGGCGGGATCCGAGATCACCGTCAACGCCGATTTTGTCAGCGAGAATCTGGGCGAATTGACCAAGTCGACGGACTTGAGCCGTTACGTTCTGTAACGTCTTCAGCCGGAATTCGCCACTGACCCTGCCCCATGTCGCTGGACGTGGGGCCAGAATCCGATAGCTTAGCGCAAAAGGCCCCAAGGACCCTTGTTGATGCGCTATTTTTTCATTCTGTTTTTGTCTCTTTCCCTGGGTGCCTGCGTTGACAGGACAGTTACCGAAGTTGTGCCTTCGGCAGCCTCGGTTGGCACACCAAAAACCGTATTTGCTAGCACAGCCCGCGCCCGCGAGGCAGATGGATCCTATGGTTTCCGGCGCAGCGAAAAGCTGCAGTTCCTGGAAACCACTGTATCCATACCGCCAACGCACACGCCGGGCACTCTGAAATTTTCATATGCAAATCCGAATCCGCAAAAGGAATTTGTTTTGGCGGATGTGACCGAACTGGATGGACCTCAGGGGTTGCGCGAGCATCTGCGCGGTCAGGACGACGTCACGATCTTTGTGCACGGTTACAACTCGACCCAGACAGAAACCATCTTCCGCGCGGCGCAGCTGTCGCATGACATCGGCATTCCGGGCTCGATCCTGGTCTATTCCTGGCCCAGCCGCGCGACGGGTTATGGATATGCCTACGATCTGGACAGCATGCTGTTCGCCCGCGACGGATTGGAGCAGACCATTCGTGAATTGAAGTCCATGGGCGTTAACCGGGTTCTGCTTGTGGCCCATTCCATGGGCAGCGCCTTGTCGATGGAGATGATGCGCCAGGCCGAGTTGCAGGAACCGGGTTGGTCCAACAGAAACATTGATGGTGTGGTGTTGATTTCCCCTGATCTGGACGTGGATCTGTTCCGGTCACAGATGGATCGGATCGACAATCCGCCCGATCCGTTCGTTGTTATGGTCTCGCAAAAAGACAAGATCCTGAACATATCCGCCCGATTGCGCGGTACAGACGAAGGTGAGCGGCTGGGCAATATCAGTTCAATCGAAACACTTGAGAAATTCCCAATCAGCGTGATCGACACGACCGCATTCAACAGCGATGCGCAATCTTCACATTTCGTTGCGGCGACCTCTCCGGCTTTGCTGGCAATCCTCAATTCGGTCCGGCGTGTCAGCAATACTTTTGGATCTGAGAACAGGCCGGGTATCGACATTCTAGTCCCCCCCAGCGAGCGCAACCCAGATGGCGTAACAGGGATCGTGCTGACGGAAACCGGGCAGGCCCAGGTCTCGACCCCGTGACGAGAGCGCGACTGCGCATCTTTCTTGTTCCAAACGCTACCTGGTTGGGTACCGGGGTTTTGCTGACCTTTCTGTCCAGCTTTGGGCAGACCTTTTTCATCTCGGTCTTTGCCGGTGAAATTCGTGCGACCTATGGGCTGAGCCATGGGGCATGGGGTGGGCTTTATTCGCTGGGTACAACCGTTTCAGCAATTGTAATGATCTGGGCCGGGGGACTGACCGACATCTATCGCGTCCGGGTTCTGGGGCCAGTGGTGCTAGGTGGTTTGACACTTGCGGCGCTTGCGATGGCGCTGAACACGGTTCTGTTCCTGCTACCCGTAGTGATCTTTCTGCTGCGTCTTTTCGGACAAGGGATGAGCACCCATCTGGCGCAGGTTGCCATGGCACGGTGGTTCACCACCACTAGGGGCAAGGCGCTGTCGATTGCCTCGCTGGGATATTCGGTCGGCGAGGCGCTGTTACCCGTGATTTTCGTCGCCGCGATGGCGTTTATCGACTGGCGTTTGCTGTGGGTGGTGGCGGCCGGTGTAACGGTGCTGGGCATTCCAGTGTTGATACGACTGCTGCGTCAGGAACGCACGCCGCAAAGCCTGTCGGGGGATCATATCGCCACCGGTATGCAAAATCATCATTGGACCCGGCGCGAAGCACTGTGCCATCCACTTTTCTGGTTCATGGCCCCTGCGATCCTTGCCCCGTCCGCCTTCATCACCGCGTTTTTCTTTCATCAGGTGCATCTGGCACAGGTCAGGGATTGGCCACACATACAGCTGGTGGCGCTGTTTCCGGTGTTCACCGGCGTTTCGATCCTGTCGATGTTTGCGGCGGGCTGGGCGCTGGATAGATGGGGCACTGCGCGGATCATGCCGTATTATCAACTGCCGATGGGGGTTGGGTTTGCCATCCTTTCGGTTACTGACACCGTCACCGGGGCCCTGATTGGTCTGACCTTTCTGGCCTTGACCGTCGGTGCCCATAACACATTGCCCAGCGCCTTTTGGGCTGAGTTTTACGGCACCCGTCATATTGGCGCGATCAAGGCAATGGCAACGGCGGTCATGGTGCTGGGATCAGCCGTCGGACCGGCCCTGACCGGTGCACTGATCGACCACCACGTCACGCTTGGCACCCAGTTTATGTGGATCGCGGGATTCTTCGGTCTGGTTTGTGTGCTGGTCTGGTTTGGTATCCACCGAGCGAAAGCCGCGTTCTAACGGCCGCGACGCAGATACACGTAATAGGCCCCGTCACCGCCATGGCTGATATGAGCGGGCGTTACTTGTAACACAGCCTGCACCAGTGGCGGGATGGACAGCCAATGCGGCACCTGATTGCGTAACACTCCGCGCGGAGTCGGAATGGGGCCAGGTTCGTCGCGGTCCTTGCCTTTGCCGGTGATCACCAGCACCAAACGCTTGCCCTGAGCCTGCGCCGTCAACACAAACCGCACCAGCGCCGGGTGCGCCGTGTCGATCCGCATACCGTGTAGGTCAAGCCGACCTTCGGGCTTCAGCTTGCCGCGCTTCATCCGGCCAAAAGCCTTGGTGTCCATTTGCACCGGGCTGGCACGCAGACTGTCCGTGACCGACGGCTTTAGCGTGTGGCGCGTTGGCTTTCCGGGCGCAGTCTGGCCGATCTCGAACCCGTCCAGCCGCATCTTTGGTGTTTTGGTTGGTTTCGGTTTGGGCAGGGTGGTCGGATGCACCGATTGCGGCAATTTAGGGTGCAGGCGTTCAGCCTGCTTGGTAACCTTGCGCCACAGTTCGATCTCGTCTTCGGTCAGTTTGCGCCGGGTCATCAGAACTCATCCGGGATCAGAGCATAGGCGCGCTGGATCGGCAGCAGGATCACCATCCGACCCGGGTCTTTTAGCCGCCCCGCGGCCTGTCCTGCGTCATCACCAGTGCCAAAAAAGATATCCGCCCGCTGAGCACCCTTGATGGCAGCGCCCGTATCCTGCGCGATCATCAAACGGCGCATCGGGTCCTTGCCGTCTTTTTCCACCCAGACCGGAGACCCCAGCGGGGTATAGTTCGGATCGGCGGCGATGCTGCGCATAGTGGTGACGGATCGGTTCATCGCGCCCAGCGGCCCAAGCTCGGGCGCGACGCGGGTGACTTCGCGAAAGAACACGTAAGAGGGGTTGTGAAACAACAGCTCCGACCCGGCCTCGGGGTTCTTGCGTACCCAGGCACGGATCATCTGGGCGCTGACCTCATGCGCGCCCAACGCGCCCTGCCGGATCAGTTCGGCACCGATGGACCGATAGGGATGCCCGTTCGCACCGCCATACCCTACGCGCAAGCCACCACCATCAGGCAGACGTATACGGCCCGAGCCCTGAATTTGCAGAAAGAACAGCTCGACCGGGTCATCGACCCAGGCAATTTCCAGGCCTCGACCAGCCATGACATCACCAGACAGGATTTCCCGACGGCTCAGCCATGGCCCTTCGGCGCGCGCTTCGGGTGGCATTTTGTAGATCGGGTATTTGAACCGCTCGGTCCGGCTGCGCGAACCGTCCAGTTCGGGTTCGAAATAGCCGGTGAACAGCGCATCTTTGCCGTCTTCGACCAGAACCGGCCGGAAGAACAACTCGAAAAACGCCCGCGCTGCGTCGCCCTCATAGGTTTTGGCCACGCTGCACAGGGCACGCCAATCGGGATCATCCAGATCGCCGCAGGTGTTCAGAAAAACCGAGAGGGCCGCCCCGTGATCATCGGCGGCCCAGCCTTCCAGGCCGTCAAACGACAGGATCGAGCGCGTCGCCTCAGCTCCGGCGGCGCTTGCGGTGGTCATGGCGCCCACCAGTAAGAGCGACCGGAGTGCGGCAATCATGCGTCCGTGGCGACAAGCAGCCAGTTCGGATCGTCCGCGCCCATGACACGGGCAAAGGTCCAGCTGTCCTTTTGGCGTTTGACGGTGTTCGGGTTGCCTTCGATGATATCGCCGCCGCGATCCCGCACGACCGATGTCAGTTCACCCACGAATTTCATGGTGATCTCGGCCTGATTGGAATCCTTGTCGAATTTCGCATCGGCCAACGTTGTTTCGCGCACACCGATGAACTCGGCCTCGATGGTCAACCCTTTGTCTTCACGGTCTGCAACGACAGAGACAAAGGTGTCGAACACTTCTTCGGACAGGAAGGGTTGGATTTCGTCCAGATTACCGTTTTCGAACCCCATAACGATCATCTCATAGGCCCCGCGCGCGCCCTGCACAAATTCGGTGACAGAAAAGCTGGGCTCGACCCGCTTCATCGCAGCCAGAGTTTGCGCCTGATCGCTGTCTTCGGCGACATGGTCGGTAATGTCGTGATCCGGGCCGCCGTCGATCACCTCGAACCCGCGGCGGGCACTGTGCCCTTCGGGTTGTTGCTGAACAGGAGGTTTCTCAAAACCTTCACGCGAGCCCAGCACACTTTTCAGGCGCAGGATCAGGAAAACGGCTATTCCGGCAAGGACCAGCAACTGGATCATCGGTTCGTTCATTTCATCCTCTTTTCAGACCGCGACTTTGTATACGCGGCCCCATGCCACTATGTAGGTGACAGTTCGTGGCAAGTCCACTGCCCGACCTGAGGTAAAGGATAACGCATATGTACCTGTTCTTGGCATTTTTATTGGTTCCGATCATCGAGATTGCCCTGTTCATTCAGGTGGGTGGCCTGATCGGCCTGTGGCCCACCCTTGCAATTGTCGTGCTGACAGCCGTTCTGGGCACCGCGCTGGTCAGGACACAAGGTCGCATGGCGCTGGCCAATCTGCAGCGATCCTTTGCCGAACTGGACGACCCGACTGAGCCGCTGGCCCATGGGGCGATGATCCTGCTGTCCGGCGTTCTGCTGCTGACGCCGGGGTTTTTCACCGATGCGGTTGGCTTTGCACTGCTTGTTCCGGGCATTCGGGTGGCCGTGTTTAGGTATCTGAAATCCAAGATGACGATTACTCAATTCCAGATGGGCACCGGGGGGCAGTTTCGGACAGGTTCGGCCCCGTTCGACCAAGACGACGTGATCGACGGCGAATTCACCGAGGTCCGGCCCCGTCAAGACCCTTCAAAGCCATCGAAATGGGTTGAAGGGCCGCACCAGCATTGAGGTGCCGCGCCCAACTTGCTAAGCAGTGTCGAATTTCATTTTTGGAGTAGATCCATGGCCGAAGAAAACGCTGCGGAAAACACAGCGGCCCAAGCCGCCCCCCAGGTTCAAATGCGTGTGCTGGGGCAGTACATTCGTGACTTGTCCTTTGAAAACGTGATGGCGCAAAAAGGCGTGTCCGGTGACGTTCAGCCCGAAATTGCGGTTCAGGTGAACCTGGACGCAAAAAAACGCGCGACTGAACATCAGTACGAAGTGGCAGTCAAGCTGAACCTCAAGTCGAAAGCCAAAGGGCTGGAAGACGTTCTGTTCCTGTGCGAGATCGACTATTGCGGCCTGTTCCACATCGAAGGCATCGCCCAGGATCAACTGCATCCGTTCCTGATGATCGAATGTCCGCGCATGCTGTTCCCGTTTCTGCGCCGCATCGTCAGCGACGTCACCCGCGACGGTGGCTATCCGCCGGTAAACCTGGACAATATCGACTTTGTGACCCTGTACCGCAACGAGCTGCTGCGTCGTCAGAGCGAAGCACAGAAAACCGAAGCCTGATCAGTTTGACCCGCGCCGGGTTTTTGCTCAGGCGCGGGTCCACAGGGCTTTTTCGCCCAATCCCTCTACAAATGCCTCATGCGCCGCGCGTTCTTCGTCGGTGATCTTTGACCCCAATGGCGTCGGGCGCGCTGTTGGGCGCCAGTCATCCTGACCACCCGCAGCCGAGGACGCGGTAGCCGACAGACCGAAATCCGGCTGCCGTCCGCCAATTAGTTCCAGATAGACCTCAGCCAGAATTTCCGAGTCGAGCAAAGCGCCGTGCAGCACCCGGTTCGTGTTGTCGATGTTGAAGCGTCGGCATAGCGCATCCAGCGACGCGGGCGAGCCCGGAAACCTTTTGCGTGCAATCGCCAGCGTATCCAGCGCCTGATCCATCGGAATCTGCGGCAACCCCATCCATTTGAGCTCCGCGTTCAGGAATTTCATGTCGAAGGATGCGTTGTGAATAACCAGCTTTGAATCCCGGATGAATTCAAGAAACCCCTGACCGACCTTGGCAAAGACCGGCTTGTCTTTCAGCGTAACCTCACCCTTTTCAGGCGGGCGCGGGTTTTCCAGCAAGTCGGGGCCGATGCCATGCACGCCAAACGCCTCTTCCGGCATCGAGCGCTTGGGGTTGATATAGACATGATAGGTCTCGCCGGTGGCGACGTGATTCCACAGCTCGACCGCGCCAATTTCGACAATCCGGTCGCCACTTTCGGGATCAAACCCCGTGGTTTCAGTATCGAGTACAATCTCACGCATCTGCCAGTCCTGCCCGTATCTGCCTGACCACATCCTGCACCTGCGCGCGAGCATGGTCCAGAGTGTCGGTCACGATCACATAATCCGACCGCGCGCATTTTTCGTCATTCGGCATCTGCTTGGCGCGGATATGTTCAAACTGTGCCTCGGTCATGGTGCCCCGCACCATAACACGGCGCTTTTGCGTGTCGGCCGGGATCGATACGCAGGCAACGGCATCCATCGCCACATCGCCACCAGTTTCGAACAGCAGGGGGATGTCGAACACTAGGATATCGGCTGTTGTTTGTTCCCGAAAAGCAGCCCGGTCTGCAGCAACCAACGGGTGAACGATAGCCTCGATCTGTTTCAGCGCGGCTGGGGTCTGCGCAATGACCTGTTTCAGGACTTCACGGCTGACAGACCCATCAATAACAGCATCCGGAAAAGCGACACGCATCGGTGCAATAGCTGCTCCTTCCCTTGAATAGAGTCTATGTACAGCCGCATCGGCATCCCATAGCGCGCAGCCTTCATCGACGAACATCTGCGCCGTGGTGCTTTTGCCCATCCCGATGGAACCTGTCAGGCCAAGTGCGAAACTCATCCCAGAACCGCTGCGCGCAAGTCGTCCGTCACCTCGGGGCGGGTGCCGAACCAGCGTTCAAATCCGGGCACCGCTTGATGCAATAGCATGCCCAGACCATCGACTGTTGTGCAGCCTGCGTCATCGGCAGCCTGCAACAGGTTTGTCTGCAGCGGCGCATAAACCAGATCAGTCACCACAGTGCCGGGTTGTAGCCCATCCAACGGCACCCGCAATTCCGGTTGCCCCTGCATACCCAGCGAGGTCGTGTTGACCACAAGCTCGGCCTCATCGATGAAATTGCCGGCCTGCACCCAATCAACCACTGTGATCCGATCGCCGAATTCGTCCTGCAACTGATCCGCCCGAGTACGCGTACGGTTGGTCAGAAAAATCCGGGGCACGCCCGCTTCCAGCAGGCCCTGTAATACCGCCCTTGCTGCGCCGCCTGCGCCAAACACCACTGCCGGACCATCCGACGGAACCCAGTGCGGCGCGCCACTGCGCAGGTTCTCCATGAAACCATAACCATCTGTATTGTCCGCGTGAATCGTGCCGTCCTCATGGAAAACAAGCGTATTAGCCGCCCCAATCACCAAAGCCCTTTCCGAAACATGATCTGCAATACGCAACGCGGCCTCTTTGTGGGGAACTGTCACATTGGCCCCGACAAACCCGGCGTTGGGCAGGGCACGCAGCACCGCCTCTAAATCTTCGGGCGCTACTTCCATGGGGATGTAGTGACCGGCCAACCCGTATTTCTTAAGCCAGTGACCATGCAGCTGCGGTGATTTGGAGTGTGCAATGGGATGGCCGATCACCCCGGCCAGCGGAATTTTCTTTCGCGTCATTGGTCGATCACCCCTTTAACGGCCAGATAATTGAGCAGTTCCAACAGGGGCATACCCAAGACATTAAAATAGTCGCCGTCAATGGTGGCGAACAGGCGAACGCCTTCTTCTTCCAGCTTATAAGCCCCCACCGCGTGCCGAATACTGTCCCAGTTGCGGTCTATATAGTCGCGCAGGTACGCGTCCGAGCTCATCCGCATCCGCAGGCGCACCTGACCCACATGACGCCAGATCGGCTCACCCGCCTGATAGATCACCGCCGCAGACAACAGCATATGCCGCTTGCCCCGCATCATCTTGAGCTGCGCCAGTGCGTCCTGAGGAGTTTCCGGCTTGGACAGCAACTGCCCATCGAAATCTAACACCTGATCGCAACCCAAAACCATCGCGCCGGGGTTCTTATCGCTGACTTTGCGCGCCTTCATCTCGGCCAGCGCATCAGCGATGTCGCGGGGCGAAGCGTCCTCGGCTAGCAGCGCGCGTTTCATGGTATCCTCGTCCACGCGTGCATACTGAACGGTAAACGGCACGCCTGCGTTTTCCAGCAACTGCGCGCGAATGGATGAGCCTGAGGCCAGGATGATGGGGACAGACATGTGGACAACCCCGTGTGCAAATCATTGAGCGTTCTTGAATGGTTTGTATGGTTTTCCGATTGACACGCAACCCCGGGGTTTTCGCGCAATTCTTCCCTGAGTCGCTCGAACACTGTCCATCCGGGACAAGGATAAGTTGAAAAGACGGGATAAGCGGGAACTCCACAGATACTCAGAAACTTATCCCCAGAAAGCTCTTAGAGGATTTCACATAATTTACTGATTTTATTATATTATTTTCTTCACTAACAGAATCAGTGCACTGACTTTGAAAATTGTCCCCCTGGGGAAAACACTTGTGTAAAAAAGTAATCCACGGATTTTGTTCACCCTACAAAACCATCATCCTTTTTCTTTTCATATTTTTTTATTAGGGAGAGCTTCGAGTAACACCCGGAGCCAGAATGACCGATCTTCTTTTCACGATTTACCCGTGGGTGAAGTCTTTACATGTCATGGCCGTGATCTCATGGATGGCCGGCTTATTCTATTTGCCCAGATTGTTCGTCTATCACGTGGAAAAAGCGCAAACTGTCAAAGGCGCTGAAACCATCTTCTTTGAAATGGAAGAAAAGCTGCTGCGTGTGATCATGCGTCCTGCGATGATCGTGGCCTGGGTCTGTGGCCTGATCATGGTGTTCACGCCGGGCATCGTCGGATGGGATTTTGCATGGCCCTGGGTCAAGGGTACTGCCGTGATTGCGATGACCTGGTTCCATCATTGGCTGATGGCGCGTCGCAAAGATTTCTTAGAGGGGCAAAATAAGCTCACTGGGCGGCAGTACCGCATGATGAATGAGGTTCCCTCCGTTTTGATGGTTGCCATCGTTCTGGCGGTCATTCTGAAGTTCTGAAGGCCTGTTTGACTCCGATGGCTGTCGCGCATATGTAGGGATCAACACGCCCGTCCGGGCGGCGTATCTTCCGTACTGAAATTCAACTTCGTGCCGCGATGCCAGCGGTGAAGGTATATATCATGACAACTGACGCCCTGAATCTGGCCGACCTGAAAGCAAAAAGCCCCAAAGACCTCTTGGCGATGGCCGAAGAGCTGGAGATCGAAAACGCCTCGACCATGCGAAAAGGCGAGATGATGTTCCAGATCCTGCGCGAACGCGCGGATGAAGGCTGGACCGTTGGCGGCGACGGCGTGCTTGAAGTGCTGCAGGACGGCTTTGGCTTTCTGCGCTCGCCCGAGGCGAATTATCTGCCGGGTCCTGATGACATCTATGTTTCACCCGACATGATCCGCCAGCATTCGCTGCGCACGGGCGATACGGTAGAAGGTGAGATCAAGGCACCAGATGAGAACGAACGATATTTTGCGCTGATCAAGGTCACCAAGATCAACTTTGAAGATCCTGAGAAGGCCAAGCACAAGATCCTGTTCGACAACCTGACGCCTTTGTACCCCGATGAACGCCTGAAGATGGAGATCGAAGATCCCACCATCAAGGACAAGTCGGCACGAGTGATCGACCTTGTCTCGCCTATCGGTAAAGGCCAGCGGTCGCTGATCGTGGCGCCTCCACGGACCGGTAAGACCGTGATCCTGCAAAACATCGCGCATTCGATCGAACAGAACCACCCGGAGTGTTACCTTATCGTTCTGCTGATCGACGAACGCCCCGAAGAAGTAACCGACATGCAGCGCTCGGTGAAGGGTGAGGTTGTGTCCTCGACCTTTGACGAACCGGCAACCCGACACGTGGCTGTTTCTGAAATGGTCATCGAAAAAGCCAAGCGCTTGGTCGAACATAAACGAGATGTTGTTATTCTTCTCGACTCAATCACAAGACTTGGTAGGGCGTTTAATACTGTGGTACCGTCGTCGGGTAAAGTTCTGACCGGTGGTGTTGATGCAAACGCCTTGCAACGGCCCAAACGGTTCTTTGGTGCCGCGCGGAACATCGAAGAGGGAGGTTCGCTGACCATTATCGCCACCGCGCTGATCGATACCGGCAGCCGGATGGACGAAGTTATTTTCGAAGAATTCAAAGGCACCGGTAACTCGGAAATCGTGCTGGATCGTAAGATCGCGGATAAGCGCGTTTTCCCGGCGATCGACATCCTCAAGTCCGGTACCCGTAAAGAGGACCTGTTGGTTGATAAGGGGGATCTGGCCAAGACCTTTGTTCTGCGCCGCATCCTCAACCCGATGGGCACGACCGACGCGATCGAATTCCTGTTGGGCAAGTTGAAACAGACCAAGACGAACGGTGAGTTCTTCGATTCGATGAACACCTGAACAGGTCTTAACTCACGCGAGGCCTTCGAATGGATACGATATTCGCCTTGGCCAGCGCGCAGGGCAAAGCAGGGGTGGCGGTCATCCGCCTCTCTGGTCCTTTGGCGCATTCTGCCGCAGCCGACCTAACAGGTAGCCTACTACCGCCCCGTGGCATGCGGGTGCGGTCTTTGCACGCGGCCGACGGCTCACGTCTGGATGAGGGGTTGGTTCTGACCTTCAAAGCCCCGGCGAGTTTTACCGGTGAAGACGTAGCAGAATTGCAGATTCATGGTAGCACGGCATCTGTGAATGCGGTGATGCGCAATTTGTTGGACACAGCTGGGTTGCGGCTTGCGGAACCTGGTGAATTTACACGCCGGTCATTGGAAAACGGCAAGATGGACCTGACGCAGGTCGAAGGTCTGGCCGACCTGATTGACGCCGAAACCGAGGCGCAGCGCAAGCAAGCTCAGACCATACTAGCCGGTGAGTTGGGTGATTTAGCCGAACGTTGGCGCCGTGACTTGATCCGGGCAGCGTCCTTGCTGGAGGCCGTGATTGATTTTGCCGATGAAGAGGTGCCAACGGATGTTACCCCCGAAGTTCGCACATTGGTGACGGGCGTCATGCAGGATTTGCACCGCGAAGCCGAAGGTGTGAAGATAGCCGAACGCATCCGTACCGGTTTCGAAGTCGCAATTGTTGGCCTTCCAAATGCGGGTAAGTCGACCTTGTTGAACGCACTGGCTGGTCGCGAGGCCGCGATTACCTCGGAATATGCGGGCACAACACGTGACGTGATTGAGGTTCGCATGGATTTGGACGGTCTGCCTGTGACATTGCTGGATACCGCAGGATTGCGCAAAACTGAAGATCACGTCGAAAACCTGGGAATTGAATTGGCCCGAAAACGCGCGGATGCGGCTGATCTGCGAGTGTTTCTGACAGAAGATCCAACTACGCTTGGTGTTCCTATGATTGATGGAGATATTCAGCTATTGCCAAAATCTGATCTGCGTGAGGACGACAAGGGTGGTATTTCCGGGAAAACAGGCCATGGGATTGATCAACTTATTTCCCATATTTCGTATGTACTAAGTGATCGTTTCACTAGCCATGGTATTGCAACCCGGGAACGCCATCGTGTTGCTTTAAATGATTCCAAAACTGCACTTGCCGCGGCAATGACGGTTCTGGAATCAGGACCAGATCTGTATGATATCGCAGCAGAAGAACTGCGGACGGCGATCCGGGCCCTTGAAACATTGGTCGGCAGAATAGGGGTCGAAGACCTTTTGGACGAGATATTCTCGAGCTTTTGCGTGGGTAAGTAAGGAGTGTTTCACGTGAAACATTCAGATTTCGATGTGGTCGTAATTGGTGCCGGCCATGCCGGCACAGAAGCTGCGCATGCTGCAGCACGCATGGGTGTCAGGACAGCTTTGGTGACTTTGTCTGCGTCGGATATCGGCGTCATGTCGTGCAACCCGGCAATTGGCGGGTTGGGAAAAGGACATCTGGTTCGGGAAATTGACGCCCTGGACGGCGTCATGGGGAGAGTTGCGGATCAGGCTGGTATTCAGTTCCGTTTGTTAAATCGTCGCAAAGGTCCCGCAGTGCAGGGTCCCAGAACTCAGGCTGATCGCGCATTGTATCGGGCAGCGATGCAGAAAGAAACGCAAGCGCAAACAAATCTGTCTGTTGTCGTTGGAGAAGTTACCGACTTTCTTATGAATGGTAACCGCGTCAGTGGTGTCAAACTGGCAGATAACGCGGAAATCCGAGCTGATGCTGTTATCCTGACATCTGGCACATTCCTGCGGGGTGTCATTCACATCGGAGATGTATCACGTCCAGGTGGCCGGATGGGGGATCGCCCTTCTGTAAAATTGGCGGAACGTTTGGACAGTTTTGAACTGCCGCTTGGTCGATTAAAGACTGGAACACCGCCCAGGCTGGATGGACGGACAATTAATTGGGATGAGCTTGAACGACAGGATGGTGATGAAGATCCAACCCTGTTTTCATTCCTATCAACCAAAGTGGTTGCGCCACAAATATCGTGCGGAATCACGCACACAAACGCGCAAACGCATGACATTATTGAAAAGAACCTATCCCGATCCGCCATGTATGGCGGGCATATTGATGGGGTGGGTCCCCGGTACTGCCCTTCGATCGAAGATAAAATTGTCCGTTTTGCGGACAAGGATTCTCACCAGATTTTTCTGGAACCTGAAGGTGTATCTGATCACACGATCTATCCAAACGGGATTTCAACTTCACTGCCTCAGGATGTGCAAGTGGAGTATGTGCGCTCGATCAAAGGCCTTGAGTCCGCAGAAATCATGCAACCGGGTTATGCAATTGAATATGACTACGTTGATCCCCGCGTTTTGACTTCATCCTTGTCGCTGCCCGAAGCGCCGGGTTTATTTCTTGCGGGGCAAATCAATGGAACCACAGGATATGAAGAAGCCGCGGCGCAAGGTCTAGTTGCTGGTCTGAACGCTGCGTTGGTCGTTCTGGATCGCGATCCTGTCCACTTCACCCGTGCGGACAGCTATATAGGCGTGATGATAGACGATCTGACAACACGCGGAGTCGCTGAACCATACCGGATGTTCACCTCGCGGGCAGAATTTCGCTTGTCTTTGCGGGCAGATAACGCCGATCAACGACTGACACCCATGGGTATGAACTTGGGGTGCGTGGGGGATGTACGATCAGCGAATTTCGATACAAAAATGGAAAAACTAACAGCCGCTAAATCAAAACTGACTGACAGAACCTATACACCAAAGGAGGTGCGCTCGGTTGGAATTAACGTCAATCAAGACGGAAATCGTCGGGATGGTATGGCATTATTGGCCTTCCCTGATGTTACCTTCTCTGATCTGACGCCGCTCGTGCCTGGACTGGAGAATGTTGAAGCTGACATCCAGCGGCAGGTTGAACGTGATGCACTTTATGCGAACTATATTGCGCGACAGCAAAAAGACGTTGAAGCCATGAAACGCGATGAATCTTACGAAATTCCGCGGGATTTCGACTATTCGGCGCTGGAAGGCCTGTCTTCTGAGATGAAGCAGAAACTGTCTCAGGCGAAGCCAATCAATATTGCTCAGGCGGGTCGAGTAGAAGGTGTGACACCTGCCGCACTGACTTTGTTATTGGCAAAGCTACGCCGTGAGCAAAAGGTACGAAAAGCATGAACCACGAAGTTTTCGATGGTTTGGATGTTTCACGTGAAACAATTGACAGGCTGGAAATCTATGTAGATTTAGTTCGGCGTTGGAATCCCAAGATAAATCTGGTGTCCCGCAACAGTTTGAATGATGTTTGGTCACGGCATATCCTAGATTCTGTCCAAGTTTTTCGGTGTGCTGAACAAATTGAGCATTGGGTGGACTTGGGCAGTGGTGGCGGGTTTCCCGGAATGGTGTGTGCTATCATGGCCGTCGACGAGGTACCGGACGCCAAGTTTACCCTTGTGGAAAGCGACCAGCGCAAATCAGCCTTTCTGCGTAATGTTGTACGAGAAAGTGGAGCAAATTGCGCCGTTATTTCAAAGAGGATCGAAGCAGTTGATCCGTTGAACGCCGATATTGTGTCAGCCCGTGCTCTTGCGGACCTGCCTACCTTATTGTCCTTTTGTGACAGACATTTGCAAAAATCTGGTACGGCGTTGTTGCCGAAAGGCGCAAGTTGGAAAAAAGAGCTGAATGATGCGTGCAAGGAATGGAATTTCGACTGCGAGACGATTACAAGTTTAACTGAGCCCCAAGCAGTTATTCTAAGAATCAAAGGAGTATCGCGTGGTTGATCTGTCTCGTCCCACAGGGCCCCGAATAATTGCGGTCGCCAATCAAAAGGGTGGGGTGGGAAAAACGACAACTGCGATCAATCTCGCCGCTGGTTTGGCCGAGGCTGGAAGCAGGGTGCTGGTGGTTGATCTTGATCCGCAAGGGAACGCGTCAACCGGACTGGGTGTCGAAGACAGAGACTGGACAACTTACGATTTGATCCTGGATGACGCGCCACTTGAAGCCGTGGTCCAGGAAACAGAAATTGACGGCTTGCTTGTTATTCCAGCTACCGTTGACCTGAGTTCTGCGGATATTGAACTGATTTCCAATGAAAAACGCAGCTATTTGTTGCATGATGCGCTGCGCCAGACCTCGATTGACAGGTTTGAACTGGATTTTGTTTTAATAGACTGCCCGCCATCCCTGAATCTTCTGACTGTAAATGCCATGGTGGCTTCGCATTCTGTTCTGGTTCCATTACAAAGTGAGTTCTTTGCTTTGGAAGGGCTTTCCCAATTGATGCTGACGATCAGAGAGGTCCGTCAAACCGCGAATCCGGACCTCAGAATCGAAGGTGTTGTGCTTACTATGTATGACAACCGCAACAACTTGTCCCGCCAGGTCGAAAAGGATGCACGTGACAATTTGGGTGAGATGGTATTTAAAACCAAGATACCCAGAAATGTGCGGGTCAGTGAGGCGCCGTCTTACGCCCTGCCAGTTCTGCAGTATGACTCGGGGTCGTTGGGGGCGATGGCATATCGGCATCTGGCGCGCGAAGTCATTCATAAGAATAAGAATGTTGCCGCCTGAGCTGCAGTGAGGAGGGATCAGTGGCCGTAAAGAAATCAAAACCCCGAGGTTTAGGCCGGGGTTTATCCGCTCTCATGGCGGATGTGACGCAGGAAACCGAAGGTCTGCTGCCCGCTGAACCGCGTCGACCAGACATGAAAGTTCCGATTGAAAAGTTGCGGGCCAACCCGAACCAGCCACGTCGGACATTTTCGGCGGATCGGTTGGATGAGCTTGCCGCTTCGGTCAAAGAAAAAGGCATTATCCAGCCGTTGATCGTGCGGGAAATCAGCGGCGGCGGGTATGAAATCGTTGCTGGTGAACGCCGGTGGCGCGCCGCTCAGATGGCGCAGCTACACGATATTCCGGTTATTGTACGCGAATTTGACGACACGGAAGTCTTGGAAGTCGCCATAATCGAAAATATTCAGCGGGCTGACCTGAACGCCGTCGAAGAAGCTGCTGGCTATAAGCAGCTGATGGATCGCTTCGGTCATACTCAGGAAAAGCTGGCCGAAGCTTTGGGGAAAAGCCGCAGTCACATTGCAAACCTCCTGCGCTTGTTGTCGTTGCCGTTGGATGTTCAGACCTTGGTCATTGAAGGCAAGCTCTCGGCTGGGCATGCCCGAGCCCTGATCACGGCGGAAAATCCCTCTGAACTGGCAAAAATCGTGGTGAAAGACGGGCTTTCGGTTCGTGCGACTGAGGCGCTGGTTAAGAAACAGCAGGCGGATCCAGTGAAAGCTGCCCCGCGGTCTCGCAATCTGGATGCGGGTAAAGATGCGGATACACGGGCGCTAGAGAAAGATCTTTCCGCGATTCTGGCGATGAGGGTTGCGATCAACCATAAGGCCGGAACTGAAACCGGACAGGTTGTATTAACTTATGAAAACCTGGATCAGCTGGACGATTTGTGCGCCAAACTTAGCCGTTAGGTCGGGACCAGATAAAGACCATTACTGCCCCCAGAACCACGGCTTGAATGATCAGGACATGAGCGGGCAATGCCAGCAGAACGGACAGTCCAAATACGGCGGCGACCGAAACGGTGGCCGCCTTTTTTGCGCTTGGTCGAATAGCGCCATAAGATTGCCAGTCTACGATCAGCGGGCCGAAAGTGCGGTGCGTAATCAGCCAAGTGTGCAGGCGAGTGGATGAACGGGCGAAGAAAAATGCGGCCAACAGCAGAAAAGGTACAGTCGGCAATAAGGGCAGCACGACGCCAATTACAGCGAACCCAACACAGATCAAACCCAGGGCGGCCCAAACGTATTGCATCATCTATCCCAGAAGTTCCCGGATCACTGCATTCAACACAGCGCGCCCGTCGTTTGTGGCAATCAATCGGCCATCTGTTTGTTCTATCATGCCGAAATCAATAAGATCGGACAGTCTGTCTTCTGGCAGAGGATGCTCTGCTAACGCGTTGAATCTTTCAATATCTAGACCTTCGGCGACCCTTAACCCCATCATGAGGTATTCATTGGCCTGATCTTGTGTTGATAGGGGGGACCGCTTTTTTTCTCCGCTGCCTTTGCCTACGGCGGTCAACCAGGCATTGGGAGACAGATAAGTTTCCGTTGCTAGTTTACGGCCATCCAGCGTGATCCGCCCATGGGCCCCTGGTCCGATGCCGATGTAGTCGCCATAACGCCAATAAATCAGGTTGTGTTGTGATTCGGCCCCTGGTCTTGCGTGGTTTGAAACCTCATAAGCCGGCAGGCCGTGTGCCTCGCAGATTTCCTGAGTGGCCAGATACATGTCGGCGGCACTGTCATCTTCGGGTAAGCCCCGTAGTTTACCGACGGCGTAGCGGTCACCAAAGGCGGTACCGTCCTCGATAGTCAGCTGATACAGCGACAGGTGATCGACGGCCATTGACAGAGCTTCGGTCAGTTCAGATCGCCAGTCTTCGCGGGATTGGTGCTGTCGGGCGTAAATCAGGTCAAAACTGACCCTATCAAAGCAACTTTGGGCGATATCAAAGGCAGATCGGGCCTCGGCCACGGTGTGAATGCGTCCCAATCGGCGCAGATCTTCGTCGTTGAGCGCCTGAACCCCCATCGAGATGCGATTCACCCCAGCGTCCCGATAAGCGGCGAAGCGGCCCGCTTCGACCGAACCGGGATTGGCCTCTAGCGTGATTTCCATGTCATTGGCTGGCCGCCACAGGGCGCGAGCCTGATCAATGACGGCGCCAACCGTGTCGGGGTCCATCAGGGACGGCGTTCCGCCACCAAAAAAGATCGTGTTCAGAACCCGATCAGGTGTTTCAATAGCCGACCGACGTAGTTCGCCCAAATATGCGTTAAGCCATTGTTTTTGATCAATATTACGCGAAACATGGCTGTTGAAGTCGCAATAGGGGCACTTGGCCTCGCAAAAAGGCCAGTGCACATACAGGCCAAAGCCCCCATTGCGCCAATCATCCGCCAAAGCAGCCTTTCACGAACATCTCCACCGCGCGGCCGCGATGGCTGATCTTGTTCTTTTCCCAACGATCCATCTCGGCGAATGTAATGTCGTACCCGTCAGGGACAAACATCGGATCGTATCCGAACCCGTCCTTGCCGCGGATAGGCCAAACCAAGTGGCCGGGGGCGATGCCTTCGAACACCTCGTCATGCCCGTCGGGCCAAGCCAGCACCAGCGTGCACCGAAACTGTGCCGTGCGCGGATGGGCTGCGCCTTTCGCCTCTAGGTCTTTATGGGCGCGGGTCATGGCCATCAGAAAATCACGGCCATCGCCAGTTTCGGCCCAATCGGCGGTGTAAACACCCGGCGCGCCATCCAGCGCATCAATGGTTATTCCGGAATCGTCCGACAGGGCAGGCAGTCCAGTGGCCTTGGCGGCGGCATGGGCCTTGATCCGGGCATTTCCGACGAACGTGTCCTCGGTCTCTTCCGGTTCGGGTAGGTCCATCTCACCCGCGCCAACAACAGACACGCCAAAGGGCTCAAGGAGGTGTTTCATCTCCTCAAGCTTGCCTTTGTTATGTGTGGCCACCAGCAGCCTGTCGCCGTCGAACTTGCGGGTCATGCGGTTGCGGCTTTCTGGGCCGCAGCCAGCTCGGCCACGCCTTTCTCGGCCAGATCCATCAATTGGTCCATCTGCGCGCGGCTAAAGACGGAACCTTCGGCGCTCATCTGCACTTCGATCAGTTTGCCTGACCCGGTCATGATGAAATTGCCATCCACGCCCGCTTCGCTGTCTTCGGGGTAGTCCAAATCCAGTACCGGCTGACCGGCGTAGATGCCGCAGGATACAGCAGCAACAGGGTCTACCAAAGGGTCCGAGATCACATCGCCGGTTTTCATAAGTTTGTTCACCGCCAGGCGCAGCGCGACCCAACCACCTGTGATCGAGGCGCAGCGGGTTCCGCCATCAGCCTGGATCACGTCGCAATCCACGGTGATCTGACGCTCTCCCAGGGCGACCCGGTCAACGCCCGCACGCAGGGCGCGGCCGATCAGGCGCTGGATTTCCACTGTCCGACCGCCTTGCTTGCCCGATGCCGCCTCGCGCCGCATCCGGGTGTTGGTCGCACGGGGCAGCATGCCGTATTCGGCGGTGACCCATCCCAGGCCCGAGCCCTTGATGAAAGGTGGTACGCGATCCTCGATTGTGGCGGTGCACAGTACATGAGTATCGCCCATTTTGATCAGGCAGGAACCTTCGGCATGTTTGGTGAACTCCGTTTCGATTGAAACGGTGCGCATTTCGCTTAAATCTCGTCCTGAGGGTCGCATGGAAAATCCTTTGTTTGCTGGGTTGGGGATAACGCCCTCATGGCTTACGATGCAACCCCGATTGACCTTTCATATGCCGGCGATTTAATGGCGGTCCAGTAAGGGATGGCTGATGAGCGAAGCGAGCAAAATTCTGAACGAGATGAATGACCGGTCACGTGAGGTGTTTCGGCTGATCGTTGAGAGTTATCTGGACAGCGGAGAACCTGTTGGAAGCCGTACCCTGACCCGCACGCTATCGGAAAAGGTTAGCGCCGCGACCGTGCGCAATGTGATGCAGGATCTGGAGTTTCTGGGACTGCTCGACAGCCCGCATGTCAGTGCCGGTCGGATTCCCACGCAACAAGGGTTGCGGATGTTCGTCGATGGGTTACTTGAAGTCGGTGATCTGGGTGCCGCTGACCGACAGAAACTGGATGAAACATTAGGCTCTAACGCGGGCGATGTAGGCGGGATGTTGGACCGTGTGGGTTCAGCTTTGTCACACGTGACACATGGTGCGTCCCTAGTTCTGACGCCCAAGCAAGAATCCGAGATCAAGCATATCGAATTTGTCTCTCTAGCTCATGACCGCGCGTTAGTGGTGTTGGTTTTTGCTGACGGGCACGTTGAAAACCGTCTGTTCACACCGCCACCGGGGCAGACACCCAGTTCGATGCGCGAAGCGGCGAATTTTCTGAACGCACTGATCGAAGGGCGCACCCTTGGCGAAGTGCGCCGTCAGATGCAGATGCAGATTGACGCGCGCAAGCAAGAAATCGACGTGCTGGCGCGTGAAATGGTCGAAAGCGGCATGGCCGCCTGGGACGGGGATGGGGGCGACTCGGCCCGCCTGATTGTGCGCGGGCGGGCGAATCTGTTGGGTGAACCGGGTGAAGTCGAAGAACTGGACCGAATCCGCACCCTGTTTGATGATCTGGAACGCAAACGTGATATCGCTGAATTTCTGGAATTGACCGAGGAAGGCGAGGGTGTACGCATTTTTATCGGCTCTGAGAACAAACTTTTCTCACTTTCGGGTTCCTCTTTGGTGGTGTCTCCATATATGAACGCTGATCGAAAGATAATTGGTGCGGTCGGGGTCATCGGACCCACGCGTCTGAACTATGGACGGATCGTGCCGATCGTGGATTATACGGCGCAACTGGTCGGCAAGCTGATATCCGACCGGAGCTAGAGGGTAAGAGATGGCAGAGCCCAAAGACGAAGATTTTCTGGACAATATCGCAATGGCTGAAGCTGAAGAGCTGGCTGAAGAAATCGCCGAGTTCAGCGACGAAGCGCTAGAGCTGGATGAGTTGCGCGCGGAGCGCGACGACTACAAGGACAAGTTCATGCGTGCGCTGGCGGACGCGGAAAACGCCCGTAAGCGTGGTGACAAAGCGCGGCGCGATGCCGAGCAATATGGTGGCTCGAAACTGGCACGTGATATGCTGCCGGTCTACGACAACATGAAGCGCGCACTCGAAGCTGCGACCGATGAGCAAAAAGAAGTGGCCGCCGGTCTGCTGGAAGGGATCGAGCTGACCATGCGGGCACTGAAGGATGTGTTCCAAAAGCATGGTATCGAAGTGATTACGCCCGAGGTTGGTGATCGTTTTGATCCGAACGTGCATGAAGCGATGTTCGAAGCACCGGTGCCTGGTACCAAGGCAGGTGACATCATTCAGGTCTCGGCCGAAGGCTTCATGCTGCACGACCGTCTGCTGCGCCCTGCACAGGTGGGGGTCTCGTCGACACCGGCAAGTTAAGCGGTTCGAAATCCAAAAATTTTTGAGGCGGTCAGGATCTGGCCGCCTCTTTCAGTTTATAGATCAGGTCCAGCGCCTCACGCGGGGTCAGTTCATCGGGCAACACGTCGTCCAGTATGTCGGTAACCGGTGACGCCTTGGGGGCGGGTGCTAGAGGTGGCGGCGCGGCAGAAAACAGCGGCAGGTCGTCAATCAGCGCCTTTTGCTTGCCGCCCTCGCGTTCGGTTTTTTCCAATTGGTCCAACACGATGCGGGCGCGATCCACCACGGATGCGGGCAGACCGGCAAGCTGGGCGACTTGAACACCATAGGATCGGTCTGCCGCACCTTTGTGCACTTCGTGCAGAAAAATGACCTCACCTTCCCATTCTTTCACCGCGACGGTGGCGTTGTCGACGCCCTCTAGCTTACCGGCCAGCACGATAAGTTCGTGATAATGCGTGGCGAACAGCGCGCGGCATTGGTTTGCGGCGTGCAGATGTTCCAGCGTGGCCCAGGCGATGGACAGGCCGTCATAGGTTGCCGTGCCGCGGCCAATTTCATCAAGGATGACTAGCGCGCGGTCGTCGGCCTGGTTCAGGATGGCGGCGGTTTCGACCATTTCCACCATGAAGGTCGAGCGGCCCCGGGCCAGATCGTCGGACGCACCGACGCGGCTGAACAATTGGCTGACTACGCCGATATGCGCCCGTTCAGCGGGAACATAACTGCCCATCTGGGCCAGCAGGGCGATCAGAGCATTCTGGCGCAGGAAGGTCGATTTACCCGCCATGTTGGGGCCGGTCAGCAACCAGATCGCCGCGCCTTGATCCGCGCTGAGGTCGCAATCATTGGCAATGAAGGCATCACCGTTTTGTTGGCGCAGCGCGTGTTCCACGACGGGATGGCGACCTCCTTGAATGTCGAAAGCACGCGATATGTCGACCTGCGGACGGCACCAGTTTTCGCCGCGCGCCAGATCGGCCAAGGCCGAGGTCAAATCCAGCTCGGCGAGCCCTCGGGCGGCTTGGTTGAGACGCGCGGCGAGGGCCAGAATCTCGTCAGAAAGCGCTTGATAGAGCCGCTTTTCTATTTCCAATGCCAAATTACCGGCGTTCAGGATGCGGGTTTCGATCTCGGACAGTTCGACGGTCGTAAAGCGCACCTGATTGGCAGTGGTCTGGCGGTGGATATAGGTCTCAGAAAACGGCGGGTTCAGCATCTTCTGGGCGTGGGTGGCCGTAGTTTCGATGAAATAACCCAGCACGTTGTTGTGCTTGATCTTCAGAGAAGTAATGCCGGTGTGTTCCGCGTATTTCTGCTGAAATCCGGCGATGACAGATCGGCCCTCGTCGCGCAAGGTGCGGGCCTCATCCAATTCCGTGTCAAAGCCCGGAGCGATGAAACCGCCGTCGCGCGCCAGAAGGGACGGCTCGGCCACAAGCGCCTCACCCAGCAAAGTCAAAAGATCGTCAAACCCGATCAAATTCTGCACGGCAGTGGCCAGCAGAACCGGCAAATCCTGCGTCTCGCAGATACCGGCAATAGCAGCCGCCTGGGCCAAACCATTGCGGATCGCGGCCAGATCACGCGGGCCACCCCGTTCCAGCGACAGGCGCGACAGGGCGCGGTCAAGATCAGGGGTTTTGCGCAGGGCATCGCGCAAGTCTGAAGCGGTCAAGCTGTCCTCAGCTGCAAAACTCACAGCATCCAACCGGGCATGGATCACGTCCAGATTGCGCGAGGGGCTGGACAGGCGCTGTTCCAGCAACCGGGCTCCACCCGGAGTAACGGTGCGGTCGACCACCGACAGCAACGACCCGGCGCGACCTCCAGACAACGATCGGGTCAGTTCCAGATTGCGGCGTGTGGCGGCGTCGATCTGGACTACGCGATCCTCTGATTCCTTCAAGGGGGTCTGCAGCAGGGGCAGTTTGCCCTTTTGCGTGATCTCGAGATAGTCGATCAACGCGCCCATGGCGGAAACCTCGGCCCGTCCGAAATTTCCGAACGCATCCAGCGCGCCCACGTGAAACAATCCGCAGATACGTTTTTCTGCTGCCGTGCTGTCAAAACTGGCTCGGCCGATCGGGGTTAACGAAATTCCCAAATCACGGACCGGCTCCTGCAAAGCCTGTTCCGATCCGTCTGCCACGATCAGCTCGGACGGGGCCAGCCGCGCCAGTTCGGGGCTCAGGCGCACGGATGTCAGGGGCATCACGTGAAACGCCCCGGTCGAGATATCGGCCCAGGCCAAAGCGGCCTCATCCCGAACTTCACCATAGGCGGCCAGAAAGTTGTGGCGGCGCGCTTCCAGCAGGGCATCTTCGGTCAGCGTGCCGGGCGTCACCAGACGTACGACATCACGCTTTACTACCGATTTAGAGCCTCTTTTCTTCGCCTCAGCCGGGCTTTCCATCTGTTCGCAAACGGCGACGCGAAAACCTTTGCGGATCAAGGTCAGAAGGTAGCCTTCGGCGGAATGAACCGGCACACCGCACATCGGGATATCGGTGCCGTTATGTTTGCCGCGTTTGGTCAGCGCGATGTCCAGCGCCTCGGCGGCGTTGACGGCATCCTCGAAGAACATCTCATAGAAATCTCCCATGCGGTAAAACAGCAGGGCCTCGGCATGGGCCTCTTTGATTTCGAGATATTGCGCCATCATCGGCGTGACTGTGGACAAGGCTTACCCCTTCTGGCGTGTTCCGGTCGCGACCTTACAAATCCCGCATCTTCTGTAAAAGCCGAAAACTCATTCTCGTTGAGGCGCGCGTTTTCCTGCGCTATGAGGCGACAGCCCAACAGATGTAAAGAAACGACATATCAGATGCCCAAAGCGAAAATTACCGACGAAGAGGCCCTGGCCTTTCACCTGGACCCCACCCCCGGCAAATGGGAGGTGCAAGCGACCGTTCCCATGACAACCCAGCGGGATCTGTCGTTGGCCTATAGCCCTGGTGTTGCTGTTCCATGCGAAGCAATCGCGGAAAACCCCGAAACGGCCTATGACTATACCAACAAGGGCAATCTGGTTGCCGTAATCTCGAACGGTACGGCAGTTTTGGGGCTTGGCAACCTGGGAGCGCTGGGCTCGAAACCGGTGATGGAGGGGAAATCGGTCCTGTTCAAACGGTTCGCCGACGTGAACTCGATCGATATTGAGTTGGATACCGAAGACCCGGATGCATTCTGTCAGGCGGTCCGTCTGATGGGTCCGACTTTCGGTGGTATCAATCTGGAAGATATCAAAGCGCCGGAATGCTTCATCATCGAACAGCGCCTGAAAGAAGAAATGGATATCCCGGTCTTTCATGACGACCAGCATGGCACAGCCGTGATCTGCGCGGCAGGTCTGCTGAACGCGCTGCATATCTCGGGCAAGAAGATCGAGGATGTGAAGATCGTCCTGAACGGTGCCGGTGCGGCTGGTATAGCCTGTATTGAACTGCTTAAGGCGATGGGCGCGCGGCATGAAAATTGCATTGTCTGCGACACCAAGGGCGTAATCTATCAGGGTCGTACCGAAGGTATGAACCAGTGGAAATCGGCCCATGCGATCACCACTGATATGCGCACGCTGGAAGACGCCATGAGCGGCGCGGATGTGTTCCTTGGCGTGTCGGTCAAGGGTGCGGTGACGCAGGACATGGTTGCCAGCATGGCCGACAATCCGGTGATTTTCGCCATGGCCAACCCTGATCCCGAGATCACGCCGGAAGAGGCGCATGAGGTTCGCGTCGATGCCATCGTCGCCACCGGGCGCAGCGATTATCCGAACCAGGTGAACAACGTGCTGGGCTTCCCCTATCTGTTCCGGGGCGCGCTGGACATTCATGCCCGTGCGATCAATGACGAAATGAAGATCGCCTGCGCCCATGCGCTGGCCCGTCTGGCGCGCGAGGATGTACCGGATGAGGTTGCTATGGCCTATGGCAAGTCGCTGACCTTTGGCCGCGATTACATCATCCCAACGCCGTTCGACCCGCGTTTGATCCACCGCATTCCACCAGCCGTGGCGCGGGCCGGGATGGATACCGGTGCCGCTCGGCGTCCGATCATCGATATGGACGCCTATGAGCTGAACCTCAAATCCCGCATGGACCCGACTGCCAGCATCCTGCGCGGCCTGAACGCCCGTGCGCGTCAAGCCCAAAGTCGCATGATCTTTGCCGAGGGCGACGATCCGCGCGTGTTGCGTGCTGCGGTGACCTATCAGCGGTCTGGTTTCGGCAAGGCCTTGGTTGTTGGGCGGCCAGATGATGTGAAACAAAAGCTGGAAGCTGCAGGTCTGGGCGATGCTGTGCGCGAGCTGGAGGTGGTGAATGCCGCCAACACCTCGCATCTCGGGACCTACACCGATTTCCTGTATAACCGCCTGCAGCGTAAAGGCTTTGACCGCAAGGACATTCACCGCCTGGCCGCGCGCGATCGGCATGTGTTCTCGTGCCTGATGCTGGCGCATGGGCATGGTGATGGTATGGTGACCGGGGCCACGCGAAAGTCGGCGCATGTGCTGGACCGGATCAACCACGTATTCGACGCCGATAAGGCGCATGGCGCGGTGGGTGTGACTGCATTGTTGCACAAAGGGCGGATCGTGCTGATCGGCGATACGCTGGTGCATGAATGGCCGGATGAGAATGACCTGGCCAATATCGCCGAACGCTCGGCTGCGGTGGCCCGTCACATGGGGCTTGAGCCGCGCGTGGCTTTTGTCAGCTTCTCGACCTTTGGTTATCCGGTATCGGAACGGGCCGAGAAGATGCACCGCGCTCCCGCCGTCCTGGATCTGCGCAATGTTGATTTCGAATACGAAGGTGAGATGACCGTGGACGTTGCTCTGAACGTGGATCAACAGGCCACGTATCCATTCCAGCGGCTGACCGGTCCGGCGAATATTCTGATCGTGCCGGCGCGGCACTCGGCGTCGATTTCGACCAAGCTGATGCAAGAAATGGGTGGAGCAACCGTGATTGGCCCGATCCTGTCTGGCGTCGACAAGCCGATCCAGATCTGTTCGACCGGGTCGACGGCGAACGATATCCTGAATATGGCCATCCTGGCCTCGTGCGATATCGCTTAAGCCATGACGATCTGGAACCTCGGCTCGATCAACGCTGACATGATTTATGCCGTGCCGCATTTGCCCGGACCGGGAGAAAGTCTGGCTGCCACAGGGATGGAACGGTTTCTAGGCGGCAAAGGGGCGAATATGTCCGTGGCCGCCGCCCGGGCCGGGGCGCAAGTGGCGCATATCGGGGCCGTGGGTCCCGATGGGCGCTGGGCGCAGGATCGTCTGACGGAATATGGCGTGGACACGCGCCATATTGACGGGGTCGAGGTTCCGACCGGTCATGCCATCATTGCGGTGGACGCACAGGGTGAGAACAACATCATCCTGTTCCCCGGTTCAAACCACGCCATCTCGCAGGATCAGTTGGGGCAGGCGCTGTCCTCGGCGCAGCAGGGTGGTTTGCTGGTGATGCAGAACGAAACCAACCTGCAAGTCGAAGCCGCAAAGATGGGGCGCGATCTGGGGCTGACCGTCTGCTACGCTGCCGCACCGTTTCAGGCTGATGCGGTTCAGGCCGTATTGCCTTATCTGGATTTCCTGATCCTGAATGAGATCGAGGCTGAACAGCTACGGCAGGCAACCGGACAATCCGTCACTGACCTTGAGGTCGAGCATGTGATCGTCACGTTGGGGTCGAAAGGCGCGCGGTACTACCATCGCGGCACGGCCTCGGACTTTCCGGCGTATAAGGTCAAGGCCGTGGATACCACCGGCGCGGGGGATACCTTTACCGGCTACGTTCTGGCTGGCATGGATCGTGGGATGCCGATGGCGCAGGCGGTTTCACAAGCAAACCGTGCCGCGGCCCTGATGGTCACGCGGCACGGCACGGCGGATGTTATTCCAGACCTTAAAGAGGTGCGCGAGGCGCGGTTCGATTAAGAGCCCGCGAATGGTGCGTCGCTGCCCCAAAGCTGCTTGACCCGGTCATCACGACCGCAAGCTTTGCGATAGGCTTTATAGGCGCTGTGCTGGCGCTTGGGGCCAAAGCGGGTCAGGACCAGTTTCTTTCCCTTATAGTAATCCTGATGATAGGCCTCGGCCGGGTAGAACGCACCTTTCTGTAGGATCGGCGTGACGATCTGCTGACCCAGCGCGTTTTGGGCATTGGTTTTAGCTTGCTGCGCTAACGTCTTTTCCGCAGTGTTAGAGACAAAAATCGCTGTTCGATAGCTGTCACCCCTATCACAGAACTGACCGCCTGCATCCGTTGGGTCAACCGAACGGAAGAACATGCTCAGCAAGGTTTCACGGGAAACGCGGGCCGGGTCAAAGGTGATCTGAACCGCTTCGTAATGACCAGTGCCGCCTTTGGTGACCTGATCATAGGTCGGGTTGGCTATTGTGCCGCCGGTAAAACCCGACACAGCGCCGGTTACGCCCGGAACGGATTCGAAATCGGATTCGACACACCAGAAACAGCCCCCAGCTACCGTCAGGGTCTCAGACCCGGCAGCGGGCGCAGGGGCAGCGCGCAGCAGAGAAACAAGTGCGATCAGCGAGAACAGAAGTGTCGGTTTGAAAAAATCGAGATAGGCGATGCGTGTCATAGCAGGTCTCCTTTTCGGGATCAGGCTGCCCTGACTTATGCGTAGGCGCAATCCGCTGACATGGTTTGTCACGGGGTGGTGAGACGAATTTATCGTCTTAACCCAGCAGCTGCCCCAGCTTCATCGCCACACCCATATTGCCCGAAATCTTGAGCTTGCCCAACGCCACACCGGTCATCGGGTTCAGCTTGCCGGTCAGCAATTTGGTAAGGTTGTCCTGAGATATGCGGATGGTGCAATCGGCGTCGCGATCCTGCGTAGTGGCCTGATTGTCGGCCAGAACAATCACACCCGCGTCGCCGCAATCAAATTTCAACGAGCCCTCAAAGCTCTTGCCGTTCAGACCTTTTTGAATCCCGTCGGCGATGTCCTGAAGCATCCTTGTCCCCTTCACAGTTCACGTATGCGTAAAGAGAAGGGGCGTTTAGGTGCAAGGGTGACCCAACTGGACCTTGCGGTTAAGATATACGCAAAATCTGCAAAGTCCGCTCGCAGGATTGACCGGTATAGAAGGCATCTAGCACAGCCTGAAACTCGGGCGGAGCTCCGGGAACGGATGAAAACAACGTCATGGAGGATCGCAGTTTCTTTGCGTCGATCCCGCCCAGAATGTCGATGGCATCGCGCCCTTGGTGGCGCAACATCAACCCTGCAACCTCAGTCAGGCGCTGGCGGAGCTCTGGATGATTCAGATAAGCTGTGGCCTCATCCAAATCCTCGATCCCGTAAAGCTGCGCCATATGAGACCGGCCAAGTTCGGCCAGTTGTGGAAACACAAACCACATCCAGTGACTGGTTTTCTGCCCTTGTTCCAATTCGCGCAGGACATCGGACCAGACCGCGTCCTGCGCTTCGATGAACAGCTCGAGTTCATCGTTGATATCGTCGTCGTCGATCACTTGGACAAGCGCTTGTCCCGCGCCGCCAGTAGTTTCAGGCGCAGCGCGTTCAGCTGAATGAAACCGGCTGCGTCTTTCTGATCATAGGCACCAGCGTCATCCTCGAAGGTCACATGCTCTTCGGAATACAGCGAGTGATCCGACCAGCGGCCCACAGTTGACGCCAGCCCTTTGTACAGTTTCACGCGGACGGTGCCGGTGACATGTTCTTGAGATTTGTCGATGGCGGCCTGCAGCATTTCACGCTCGGGGCTGTACCAGAAACCGTTATAGATGATTTCCGCATATTGCGGCATCAGCTGGTCTTTCAGGTGCATTGCGCCACGGTCCATTGTGATGGATTCGATGCCACGATGAGCCTCCAGCAGGACGGTGCCGCCGGGCGTTTCGTAGATGCCGCGCGATTTCATACCAACGAAACGGCCTTCGACCAGATCCAGGCGGCCAATGCCGTGCTTGCCGCCATATTCGTTCAGCTTGGTCAGGATGGTCGCGGGGCTCATCGCCTCGCCATTGATGCTGACGGCGTCGCCTTTTTCGAATCCGATTTCGATGAATTCCGGCTCGTTCGGCGCATCTTCGGGGTGGACGGTACGCTGATAGACATAGTGAGGCGCCATATCGGCGGGGTCTTCCAGAACCTTACCCTCTGACGAGGTGTGCAGCAGGTTGGCATCGACCGAGAAGGGAGCCTCACCGCGTTTGTCTTTGGCAATTGGGATCTGGTTCGCCTCGGCAAACTCCAGCAGCTTGGTGCGGCTGGTCAGATCCCATTCACGCCAAGGCGCAATCACCTTGATGTCGGGGTTCAGAGCATAGGCTGCCAGTTCAAAGCGAACCTGATCGTTGCCCTTGCCGGTCGCGCCGTGGGCAACGGCATCGGCACCGGTTTCTTTGGCAATCTCAACCAAACGTTTCGAGATCAGCGGTCGCGCGATCGAGGTGCCCAGAAGGTACAGGCCTTCGTATACTGCATTGGCGCGGAACATCGGGAAGACGAAGTCGCGGACGAATTCCTCGCGGATGTCCTCGATATAGATGTTTTCGGGCTTGATCCCCAGCAGTTCGGCCTTTTGGCGGGCAGGTTCCAGTTCCTCACCCTGACCCAGATCGGCAGTGAAGGTCACGACCTCACACCCATACTCGGTCTGCAACCATTTCAGGATGATCGAGGTATCAAGGCCACCGGAATAGGCCAGAACAACTTTCTTGGGCGCGGACATCTGACTTCCCCTTATGCGTAAGACGATTGGCCCCTAACGGGTTTTGAACGTGGGGGCAAGTTATGAGCGTTGACGCAGGGCAGGAATTGAGGTGAAACGGTTGTAAAGAAAACAATGTTTGGTTGAGAGGGCAGTTTCAGGATGTTGGGTTGGCAGATTTTTTTGCATTCGGTGCGGATGGTGTTTGGAAATCTCAAGCAGGTGCTTCAGATAACCGTTGGTCCAGCACTGATTGCGACTATCGTTATCGTTGGTGTGTTTTTAGCGCTTGGAATTCCGCTTGAGGCGCTTGATGACAACGCAGGCGAGTTGCCGCCAGGTGTAACCGCAGGTTCAGCCTTTGTATTTGTGGTGGTTTTGATAGCGGTAATGTTCGTCACCATGTTCTGGATCGCTGTGTCGTGGCACCGCTTTATCCTTTTGGAAGAGTATCCTACTGGAATACTACCGACATTCCGTTTCGACAGGATTCTTGCCTATTTCGGTCGTGTATTGTTGTTGGGGATTTTGATGATGATCGCATATATCCCCATGGGTTTGGTCGCTGCTGTATTAGGCGAAAGTCTTGCGCTGCTTTCGATCATTCTGGTGATTGTTTACACTGTTTTTCTGGTCATTTGTTTTTACCGCCTGTCCATCATTCTGCCGGCGGCGGCGATAGGAAGCCCCATCTCGCTCGGCGATGCTTGGAACAACACAACTGGAATTGGCGGTGCAATCTTGTTGCTCCTCCTCGTTGCATTCCTGTTCCAGGTTTTGGTACAAATAGCCTTCACCGTTCTGGCAATAATACCTGTGTTGGGCGTTTTGCTGACCGTTTTCTTCAGTACGCTTATACTTCCAATGATCAACGTCAGCATCCTGACCACAATGTACGGCGTCTTCATCGAAAAGCGCGCGCTGTCTTGAACCCGTACACATATGTATTCCTTGCCCTTTCAGCAGTGATGCGGCAGTGAAACTGTCATGACTGATTTCATGACCCGCGCCCGCACCGCCGAACAGGCGATGCGTACTGTCTTTCCCGCAACGCCACTGCAGCGGAATGCCCATCTGTCCGACCGCTTTGGCGCCGACATCTGGCTCAAGCGGGAAGACCTCAGCCCGGTGCGGTCGTATAAAATCCGTGGTGCGTTCAACGCTATGCGCAAGCAGCAGGAACAGAATCTGTTCGTCTGTGCCAGTGCGGGCAACCATGCGCAGGGCGTGGCCTTTATGTGCAAGCATCTGGACGTGAAGGGTGTGATTTTCATGCCGGTGACGACACCGCAGCAGAAAATCCAGAAAACCCGCATTTTCGGCGGTGACAACATCGAGATCCATCTGACCGGCGACTATTTTGACGATACGCTGGCGGCGGCTCAGCAGTGGTGCATGCAGCAGGGCGGGCATTTTCTGTCTCCGTTTGATGATGAAGACGTGATCGAAGGGCAGGCGTCGCTGGCTGTCGAGGTTGAGGCGCAACTGGGCGGCGTGCCCGATCATGTCATACTGCCAGTGGGTGGGGGCGGCATGTCCTCGGGCGTGGCGACATGGTTTGGGGATCGGACTCATTGCCTGTTTGTCGAACCCAAAGGCGGGGCGTGCCTGCACGCGGCCATGGCAGCGGGGCATCCGGTGGCGTTGGATCACATCGACAATTTCGTCGATGGTGCGGCAGTTGGGAAGATCGGTGCGAAACCGTTTGAGCTGCTCAAGGATCGTCACCTGTCCGACGTGCTGGTCCTGTCCGAAGACCGAATCTGCACCACCATGATCGAGATGCTGAATGTCGAAGGCATTGTGCTTGAGCCCGCAGGCGCGTTGTCGATCGAGGCGGTGACCGATGTGCAAAGCTTTATCCGCGGTAAGACCGTTGTCTGCGTCACCTCGGGCGGCAATTTCGATTTCGAACGTCTGCCCGAGGTCAAGGAACGGGCGCAGCGCTATTCCGGCGTTAAGAAATACTTCATCCTGCGCCTGCCACAGCGCCCCGGTGCGCTGAAAGAGTTTTTGGGCATCCTCGGCCCCGAAGATGATATTGCCCGGTTCGAATATATGAAGAAATCGGCGCGCAATTTCGGCTCGGTCCTGATTGGCATCGAAACCCGCAAGCCCGAGAATTTCGCACGCCTGTTCGCGCATCTGGACGAGGCTGGCTTTACCTATACCGACATCACCGAAGACGAGACCCTGGCGCAGTTCGTGATCTAGGACAGGTTTTCGGATTTCTCGGTCAGGAACTCAGCCTTAGACGTGTCATACACCGTCAGGATGGCGGGCAGATCGACGTCACTGGCCTTGCCTGCGGCGGCGTTGCGTTCTGCGTCCTGACACAGCTTGGAAAACCGGTCGAACCCCAGACTCAGCGCGCTGCCCTTAAGGAAATGCATATTCTGTTCCAGCTCAAGCCGGGCGGTGTCCTGATGCAGCCGGTCGATGGTTTCCTGAACCTCATCCAGAAAGATCTGCACCACCTCTTCGAATTCGCTGGCACCCACCTCATCCCGCAGCTGTCTGACCCTGGACCAGTCGATCATGTTCGGCCTCTCCACACATATCGCGACCTGACTTGGATAGCCCACGGCAAGTAAAGAGCGGGTTAAGCAATAAGACAAAGACGCCTTCACCGGATGTTAAACCGCCCTGCGCTAGGGTCGCTGCGTTCCGTAAAGGTCACAGTGCAGAGGGTTCAGGTGGCAGAGGGCAGTCAGGCAGAGGCCGGGTCCGATCAGGATTTTGGCGCGATCCAAAAGGTGCTGGTCGTCGATGACAGCCGGCTGCAACGTCGTATTCTGGTGGCCTCGCTGAAAAAGTGGGGCTTTGAGGTGTTTGAGGCCGACAATGGCGACGCCGCGATTGAGATGTGCGCCACCGACCCGCCGGATCTGGTTCTCAGCGATTGGGTGATGCCGGGGATGAGTGGGCTGGAATTCTGCCACGCCTTCCGGGCGCTGGAAAGTGATCAATACAGTTACTTCATCCTGCTGACGTCAAAAAGCGAAAAGCAAGAGGTGGCGCGCGGGCTGGACGCTGGTGCGGACGATTTCCTGATCAAACCGCTTGAGGCGGACGAGCTGCGCGCGCGGATCTCGGCCGGGGCGCGGATACTGGATATGCAGCGCGAGTTGTCCGAGAAGAACCGCATGATCGAATCCGCGTTGGAGGACCTGCGCGTCGCGCATGATGCCATCGACAAGGACCTGATTCAGGCGCGGAAAATTCAGGAATCTCTGGTTCCTGAACTGACGCGGGATTTCGGCAAGTCGCGAGTCAGTATGTTGCTAAAACCCTGCGGGCATATTGGTGGCGATTTGGTGGGGATGTTCTCGCCCGGGGTCAATCGGTTGGGGTTTTACAGCATTGACGTGTCGGGCCACGGCATCACCTCGGCGATGATGACGGCGCGATTGGGCGGCTATCTGTCCAGCAATCATTTCGATCAGAACGTGGCGATGGAAAAACGCTTTGACAAATTCTATGCGCTGCTGCCACCCGAACAGGTGGCTGAGATGCTCAATTGCCGCCTGATGGCCGATGCGGGAGTCGAAGAATATTTCACAATGGTTTATGCCATTGTCGATCTGCGCAACGGGCACCTTAAGATGGTGCAGGCCGGGCACCCGCATCCGCTTGTTCTGCGTCACGATGGCAGTGCTGAATTTCTAGGCGAGGGTGGGTTGCCCATTGGATTGCTGCCAGATGTGTCCTTTCAGCGGACCGAAACCTATCTGCAACCCGGCGACAAATTGATGCTGTATTCAGATGGCTTTACCGAATGCCGTCTGGCCAGTGGGGGTTTGCTGGAAGAGGAAGGATTGCAGGAGATGGCTCGCGATTGCATTCCCGGCCGCAGCGGTACCGAATTTCTGGACGATATGTTCTGGCGTCTGACACAAGCCATGGAACCGGGCAGCGGCATGGACGACGACGTGTCCGCCGTGTTCTTTGAATATAATGGGACTTAAAGCCTGTTCAGATGCCGGGTGGCAAAATGGCGATCGCCTTCATTGCCCAGCATCTGCACCGCAACAGCGGTGTCCATCCACAAGGCTTCGTGAAACTCTTCGCGGGGTGGTCCCTTCGGGCGGACGGGGCGGGCGCTGTAGATCATGCAGATCTTCTCGGCCCAGAGGTCATATTCGGGCATATAGGTGAACCGGCGAAAGGCTCCGATCCGACGAGGGGCTGCGATCAGCCAACCGGTTTCCTCGAACACTTCGCGGTGCAGCGCTGTGATCGGGGATTCACCGGGGTCGATACCACCACCCGGTAATTGCAATTCAGGGTTCTGGCCATCGTCGTACCACGTCACCAACAGGTCCTTTCCTTGCGGCAGCAGCGCATAAACACCCGGCCTGCGTGTATATGTACGCCCTTTTTCCGGGGTTTCACCGAACCGTCTGATCATGTATGGCCCCTTAAAACCCAATCTTGTCGACCTATATGATGCCGGTATGCCAACCTGTGGCGTGTAAGGAAACCCCATGTCTCTTGGAACGAAAATCGCGTGGGACGATACCGTCCTACCCTTTCAACTCGATGTATCTGATATACGCGGCCGCGTTGCCCGTCTGGATGGCGCGCTGGACGGCATTCTGAAACAGCACGACTATCCGGAAAAGGTCGAGGCGCTGGTGGCCGAGATGGCCCTGCTGACAGCTTTGATCGGCCAGACTGTATCGCTGCGCTGGAAGCTGTCCCTGCAGGTGCAATCCAAGGGCGCAGTACGTATGATCGCGACCGATTACTTTGCCCCCAAGGTCGAAGGTGAACCGGCCCGCATTCGCGCCTATGCCAGTTTCGACCGTGATCGCCTGACCGATGGGGTGCCGTTTGATCAGGTGGGTGAGGGCTATTTCGCCATTATGATCGACCAGGGCAAAGGCACGCAGCCATATCAGGGGATCACACCACTGGCCGGAGGCTCGATCAGCGCATGCGCCGAGGCTTATTTCGCACAATCCGAACAGCTGCCGACGCGATTCTCGCTCAGCTTCGGTAAATCGACCGAGCCGGGCGTCGGTGAGCATTGGCGCGCGGGCGGCGTGATGTTGCAGCACATGCCCAAGGCCTCGCCCTTTGTCGCCACCGGAGACGGTGAGGGCCAGATCCTGACCGCCGAAGATCTGGTTGATGGGGAAGAGGGTGAAAACTGGGGCCGCGTCAATATCCTGCTGGATACGGTCGAGGATCTGGAATTGATCGGGCCTTCGGTGGCGCCGACCGACCTGCTGATCCGGCTGTTTCATGAGGAACAGCCGCGGGTTTATGATGCCCAGTCGGTGCAGTTCGGTTGCACCTGTTCGGAAGACCGCGTGCGCCAAAGCCTGTCGATCTATTCAGCCAAGGACATCGAAAAGATGACCACGCCCGAAGGCGATGTGACCGCTGATTGCCAGTTCTGCGGCGCCCACTATGTGCTGGATCCGGGCTCGGTCGGCTTTGATGCGGATGACGCCTGATCCAACGGATCTGCTGCGGGCGGCCCTGCGCCGCCCCGGCCACGGGTCGAGTGATTTCGACCTGAACCCCGAAACAATCTTGCCCGAAGGTCGCAAGCTGCGCCCGGCGGGAGTGCTGGTTCCGATTACGCTGGCGGGTGACACGCCGCGGCTGATCCTGACGAAACGATCCTCGGCCCTGAAACACCATCCCGGCCAAATCGCTTTTCCCGGCGGCAAGCAGGATGATGGCGACGTGGATGTCACCGCCACTGCTCTGCGTGAGGCGCAGGAGGAAATCGGCCTGCCGCCTGATCTGCCTGAGATACTGGGCCACCTGCCGGCACATGAAACTGTCACGTCATTCACGGTGACGCCCGTCGTGGCGATCTTGCATGATCCGTTCCAACTGACACCCGAACCGGGTGAAGTGGACGAAGTGTTTTCGGTTCCGCTTGCACATGTCCTCAACCCTGCGAATTATATCGTTGAATCGCGCCGCTGGCGTGGTCACAAACGGTATTATTTCACGGTGCCGTTCGGCCCCTATTACATCTGGGGCGCGACGGCCCGCATGTTACGGGGAATGGCCGCACGGGTGAGTGAATGACGCGAATATCTGAGGCCTGGGTTACCGACTCGGCAACGCAAAAGGTCTGTGCGGCGTTGACCGACGCCGGTGCGCAGGCCTTGTTCGTAGGAGGCTGTGTACGCAACGCGCTGCTTGGGGCGCCGGTCTCGGATATCGACATCGCCACAGATGCACGTCCCGAGCGGGTAATGGAGCTGTCGCAGGCGGCGGGTCTAAAGGCCATTCCCACCGGGATCGACCACGGCACCATTACCGTGGTCAGCGGCGGTGCACCGCATGAGATCACCACCTTTCGGCGCGACGTGGAAACCGATGGCCGCCGTGCAGTTGTGGCCTTTTCCGACAAGGTGGAAGAGGACGCCGCGCGCCGCGATTTCACCATGAACGCGATCTATGCGCAGCCTGACGGCAGCCTTCTGGATCCGCTGAACGGGTTGCCTGATCTGCAAAACCGCCGCGTGCGCTTTATAGGCACCGCCGAGAACCGCATTCGCGAAGATTTCCTGCGGTCCCTGCGTTATTTCCGATTTCACGCTTGGTATGGTGATGCTGATGCCGGGTTCGATGCGGATGCGCTGGCCGCGATTGCTGCCAATCTGGATGGGCTGGCCAACCTGTCGCGTGAACGAGTGGGAGCCGAGTTTCTGAAACTTCTGGCCGCGCCTGATCCTGCGCCTTCAGTGGCTGCAATGCGTCAAGCAGGAGTTTTGGCGCAAGTGTTGCCGGGGGCTGAGGTCTGGTCGCTGGCGCCTTTGGTTGCGCTGGAACAGCAGGCAGGAGCCGAGCCTGAACCGATCCGCCGTCTGGCCGCCATTGCGGCACCTGATATTGCCAAGACCCTGCGCCTGAGCAAAGCACAGATGCAACGCCTGACCCGCATGCGGGATGAGGCAACCGGCACCGCCAGCGTTGCCGAGCTGGGTTTCCGCTATGGCGAAGAAGGTGGTTTGCACGAAACCCTGCTGCGCTGCGCCATTCTCGAACAGCCGTGGACTGAAACCTTGCGCACCGATCTGCACAAAGGGGCCGAGGCCGATTTCCCGATCAAGGCCACCGATCTGATCCCCGATTTCACCGGCCCTGCGCTGGGCAAAAAACTGGCCGAGCTTGAAACACGCTGGATCGCATCAGGTTTTACCCTGACCCGCGAGGAACTGCTGAGCATCTGACGCGAAGTCTCAAAAGGGGATGACAAATCAACTTCTTTGTGGTTTCGTGCGCCTGTCACAGGAATGGAGGGCTGCGAATGTATTACGGGATCTGGTTCGGCTAAGTCCGGAACACTTTAACCCGTAGGGGTGGTGTTCTGGCGCCATCTTTTTTCTTCGCATGACCTGTTATCTGCTCAATCGGAGCACTCTCCATGTTTCGCTATTTCGAAAATCTCGTTGACCCTTTTGCTGACTATACCGAGACCGACACGCCGCCCACGCGGTTGTGGCCTTTCATGCTGGATTATTCCCGGCCTTTCATGCGGGTGTTCTTCTGGGCTGGGCTGATTTCAGTCGTTGTCGCTGCGGTCGAGGTCGGGCTGATCTACTATATGGGTCGCGTGGTTGACCTGCTGTCCGGTTCTCCTGCCGAGGTCTGGCAAAAACACGGCACGGAACTGATCTTGATGGCAGTGTTTGTGCTGCTATTGCGGCCGATGCTGCATGTGGTCGATGTCTTGTTGTTGAACAACACGATCCTGCCGAATTTTGGCACAATTATACGCTGGCGGGCGCATAAGCACGTGCTGCGTCAGTCCGTGGGTTGGTTCGAAAACGATTTCGCGGGCCGCATTGCCAACCGGATCATGCAGACGCCCCCCGCCGCAGGCGAGGCAGTGTTTCAGGTTTTTGACGCGATATCCTTCTCGCTGGCTTATCTGATCGGGGCGGCGATCCTGCTGATGGCGGCGGATCCGCGTTTGCTGCTTCCGTTGCTGGTCTGGTTCGCTCTTTATGCTTTGCTGGTTCGATGGACAGTGGCGCGGGTTGGCCCGGCGTCCAAGGCGGCGTCCGATGCGCGCTCGGCGGTGACAGGGCGCGTGGTGGATAGTTATACCAACATTCATTCGGTCAAGATGTTTGCCCATGATGATCAAGAGTTGGACTATGCCCGCGAAGCCATCGCTGAAACCCGCCGCACCTTCCAGGTTGAGATGCGCATTTTCACAATCATGGATGCGGTTCTGGTCACACTGAACGGCCTGCTAATCGTCGGCGTGGTTGGTTGGGCCATTGCCTTGTGGATGCAAGGCAGCGCCTCAGTCGGTGTGGTTGCTGCAGCAACTGCGCTGACTCTGCGACTGAACGCGATGACCGGCTGGATTATGTGGGCGCTGACCAGTTTCTTTCGCCAGCTTGGTGTGGTGGCCGAGGGGATGGAGACGATTGCTCAGCCAATCGACCTGCTGGATTCGCGTGATGCAAAACCCTTGCAACTGACCAAAGGTCAGATCGAGGTTTGCAACCTATCGCATCACTACGGTCGTAAAACGGGGGGGTTGGATCATATCAACCTGACCATTCATCCGGGTGAAAAGATTGGCCTGATCGGGCGGTCTGGCGCCGGAAAATCGACTCTGGTCAAGTTACTTTTGCGGTTTTATGACGTAGAGAAAGGTGCGATTCTGATCGACGATCAGAACATCGCAAACGTCACGCAAGACAGTCTGCGCAGTCATATCGGTATGGTGCAGCAGGACAGTGCGTTGCTGCACCGGTCGGTGCGTGACAACATCCTCTATGGTCGGCCAGAGGCGTCCGAGGAACAGATGATCGCCGCCGCCAAACAGGCCGAGGCGCATGAGTTCATTCTGGATTTGCAAGACCCGCAAGGGCGCACTGGCTATGATGCGCATGTGGGTGAACGGGGCGTGAAACTCAGCGGTGGTCAGCGGCAGCGGGTGGCACTGGCGCGCGTGATCTTGAAAGACGCGCCGATCCTTCTGTTGGATGAGGCAACATCCGCCCTGGATTCCGAGGTCGAAGCCTCGATTCAGGAGACCCTCTACGGCATGATGAAAGGAAAAACCGTGATCGCAATTGCCCACCGGCTGAGCACCATTGCACAGATGGATCGTATTCTGGTCATGGACGCAGGCCGGATTGTGGAACAGGGCGGACACTCTGAGCTGCTGGCGTATGGAGGGCTTTACGCTCAGTTCTGGGCGCGGCAATCTGGGGGCTTCCTGAATCCGGAGGCAGCGGAATGAAGGTTGCCGACCTTATAGATCCGTTCAAAAACACCGACACGCCCCCGCCACAAACTCTGGGGGCGTTCATCCGCTGGTGCCTGTCGGGCGCGTGGCCGATGATCTTTGTCGCGGCCAGCTTTTCAGCGATGGCCGGCGCAATGGAAGCCGGGACAGCGTGGATGCTGGGCTTGATAATAGACATCGCGACCGAAAGCGGACCGCAGAACTTTTTCAACGCAGACAATCTGTGGATGATCCTTGGCGTCGTGGCGTTCTTCATGCTGCTACGTCCCGCGCTGTTTGGGCTGTCCTCGGTGACGAACAACTACATTGTCATGCCCAATGTGCCGCCGCTGGTGCTGGCCAAGCTGAACCGTTGGACCCTTGAGCAATCGATTACTTATTTCGACGATGATTTCGCGGGCCGAATTGCGCAGAAACAGATGCAGACCTCGAACGCGCTGGCCTCGGTCGTGTCAGAAACGATCAGCGCGATTGTGTTCGCGTTGGCCTCGCTTGCAGGTTCTTTGCTTTTGTTAGGCTCGATTCACCCCTTAGTGATGTTGCCCTTTGCTGTGTGGCTGACAGTGTATTTTTTGCTGATCCGCTGGTATCTGCCGCGCATTCGCGTCCGATCTGCGGCGCGGGCTGGCGCACGCGCGATGGTGTCCGGACAGGTTGTCGACACCATCACCAATATCAAGACTGTGAAACTGTTCGCCCATTCCGCGTTCGAGGATCAGGCCGCGCGAAACTCGATGGTCGATCTGCGTGAAAAGATGCTGGCCTTCGGCGCGCTGTCCGCCAGCTTCCGCTTTTTCCTGATGGTGCTGGCCGGAGTTCTTCCGGTTCTGCTGCTAGGGGCAACACTGCTGCTGTGGCGGAACGGTGTCGCGACGGCGGGGGATATTGTAGCGGCTGGCGCAATTTCGATCCGGATCGCGCAAATGACCGGCTGGGTCAGCTTCACGCTGATGGGGCTGTATGCGAATGTTGGTGAGGTCGAGAACGGCATGAAGACGCTTGCCAAACGCGACCGGGTCGAGGACGCCGCGCAAGCGGCCAGCCTGACCGTGACCGAAGGGCAGATTGATTTCGACCATGTAAGCTTTGCCTATGGTCGCGACGTGGGGGGTGTGTCCGATGTGAGCATGACAGTCCAACCGGGTGAAAAGCTGGGGATAGTTGGCGCCTCGGGTGCTGGGAAATCCACTTTGGTTTCGCTGTTACTCAGGCTCTATGACGGGGAAAAAGGCGTCATTCGCATTGACGGGCAAGATGTCAGCCAGGTAACGCAGGACAGTTTGCGTAGCCAGATCGGCATGGTCACGCAGGAAACTGCAATGTTCAATCGCTCGGCGCGTGAGAATATCCTGTATGGCCGCCCAAACGCGTCAGAAGACGACATGATTGAAGCGGCAAAGAAAGCCGAAGCGCATGAGTTTATTCTTAGCTTGCAGGATGCCCATGGCCGCACCGGGTATGAAGCGCATCTGGGTGAACGGGGCGTGAAACTCAGTGGTGGTCAGCGGCAGCGGATCGCTTTGGCGCGCGCTATCCTCAAGGACGCGCCGATACTTGTATTGGATGAGGCGACCTCGGCGTTGGATTCCGAGGTCGAGGCTTCGATCCAAACCGCGTTGCACCGGGTGATGCAGGGCAAGACGGTCCTGGCGATTGCACATCGCCTGTCCACGCTCAGCGAGATGGACCGGATCATCGTGTTGGATCAGGGGCAGATCGTCGAAACCGGCACCCATGATGCGTTGTTGGAGCAGGGCGGGCTGTACGCGCGGTTCTGGCATCGCCAATCGGGCGGGTTCATTCAGGCCGAAGCCGCCGAATAACGCACAAAGCGCGCTAGGGGGTTTTGTTGCGCGCAAAGCCCCGGTATCAGGCCCCCATGACGCAACAGTTCACCATAAACCGCCTAGGTCATCAGGGCGACGGTATCGCCGACGGCCCGGTTTACGCGCCGCGCACCCTGCCGGGTGAGGTGGTCAGTGGAACCTTGGTGGGTCAATTACTGACCGATATTCGGGTTGAAACTCCTTCGGATCAGCGGGTGAAAGCGCCCTGTCGGCATTACAAGGCGTGCGGTGGGTGTCAGTTGCAGCATGCCGCAGATGGTTTTGTGGCCGACTGGAAGGTCGAAGTGGTGCGCACTGCACTGGTGGCGCAGGGGCTTGAGACGCAGATGCGCCCGGTCCACACCTCATCTGAACGCTCGCGCCGCCGTGCCACGATCGCCGTGCGTCGGACCAAAAAGGGCACGCTTGCCGGGTTCCATGGCCGCGCGTCTGACACCATCACCGAAATCCCCGATTGTCATCTGCTGGACCCGACTCTGATCGCCGCCATACCGGTGGCCGAGGCGCTGGCGATTCTGGGCGGCAGCCGCAAGGGCGTTCTGGCCGTGACGCTGACCTTGTCCGAAGGTGGGCTGGATGTGGCCGTCAAAGGTGGCAAACCGCTGGACGGCCCGCTCGAGCTGACCTTGGCGCAGGCGACCGAGAAACATGGGTTGGCGCGGCTTAGCTGGGACGGCGAGGTGATCGCCATGCGCCAGGCTCCGATACAACGCTTTGGGGGTGCTGGGGTTGTGCCACCGCCCGGAGCCTTCCTGCAGGCGACAAAAGACGGTGAGCAGGCTCTATTAAAGGCGGTTTTGCAAGCGACGCAGGGGGCAAAGCGGGTTGTTGACCTGTTTGCAGGCAGTGGAACTTTCTCTTTACCTCTCGCCCAAAATGCCGAGGTTCACGCGGTCGAAGGTGAAGCCGCGATGACGGATGCGCTGGATCAGGGCTGGCGTCGCGCGCAAGGGTTGAAACGGGTCACGACCGAGTCCCGCGACTTGTTCCGCCGCCCGCTGATGCCCGATGAGCTGAAATCATTTGACGCCGTTGTGCTTGACCCGCCCCGCGCCGGGGCCGAGGCACAGATTGTCGAACTGGCTCAGGCGCAGCGCCCGGTGATTGCCTATGTCTCGTGCAACCCCGTTACCTTTGCGCGGGACGCAAAAATGCTTGTTAACGCAGGCTACACCCTTGAATGGGTACAGGTGGTCGACCAATTTCGATGGTCGTCACACACGGAACTTGCCGCGCGGTTTGTAAGGGGGCCCGCATCATGAGCAGACAGGAGAGTGTCAATATGGGCTTCAATCAGCGTTTGTTGGCCATCATCGACCATCCCACTTTTGGCCGGTTCATCACTGCGGTCATCATCTTTAACGCTGTGTTGCTGGGGATGGAAACATCGCCCACCCTGATGGAGGCCGCCGGACCCCTGATCGTGACGCTGGACACCATCTGTCTGGCCATTTTCGTGGCCGAGATCGCCATGAAACTGGTGGCGACCGGGCGGCGGTTCTTTCTGAGCGGCTGGAACGTCTTTGACTTTATCGTTGTCGGCATTGCCCTGATCCCCAGTGCCGGGGGGCTGTCGGTGCTGCGAGCGTTGCGAATTCTGCGGGTTCTGCGGGTCATTTCGGTCGCACCGCGCCTGCGGCGTGTGGTCGAGGGCTTTATCTCGGCCCTGCCGGGCATGGCCAGCGTGTTCCTGTTGATGGCGATCCTGTTCTACATCGGCGCCGTGATCTCGACCAAGCTGTTCTCGGCCACTTTCCCGGACTGGTTCGGCGATCTGGGCCTGTCGGCTTATACGCTGTTCCAGATCATGACGTTGGAAAGCTGGTCCATGGGCATCGTCCGCCCGGTGATGGAGGTCTATCCCTATGCCTGGCTGTTCTTCGTTCCATTCATCATGGTCACGACCTTTGCGGTGGTGAACCTGCTGGTCGGTCTGATTGTGAACTCGATGCAGGATGCGCACCATGCCGAGGATGAAGTGCGAACTGACGCCTATCGCGACGAAGTATTGGAACGGCTGGAAAGCATCGAGCGCCGCCTGACCGAACAGCAGCACATCAAAAAGTGATTTCAGTTTTTTGGATTTCTGGCATAATGCTGAAAAAAAAGAGCAGGCAGTGAAACATGGATCGTCGAGCATTTGGATTGGGCGCTATGGCAACGCTGGGCCTTTCGGCCTGTGCCTCAGCCAACCCACGATTTCTAACATACGATGGCCCCGAGGTGACCTCATTGGTCATCAACAAGGGTTCGCGGAAGCTGTATCTTCTGCACAACGACACCATTCTTAACGAATACAAGGTCGATCTGGGCTTTGCGCCAGATGGCACAAAGACCAAGCGCGGCGATGGTCGCACGCCCGAAGGCAGCTATCTGATTGACCGCCGCAACCCCAACAGCCGTTATCACCTGTCGCTGGGGATTTCCTACCCGAATTCCAGTGATATCGCGCAGGCCAAGGCGGCCGGTGTCGATCCGGGTGGCGATATTTTCATTCACGGTCAGCCGAAAAAGCGGTCGGAACTGAAACGCGCCAAGAAGACAGCGGATTGGACCGCTGGCTGCATCGCCGTGAAAAATGAAGAGATCGAAGAGATCTATGCGATGGTAAACCAGGGCACGCTGATCACGCTGCGCCCATAGACGGTTTCCACGCCCCAAACCCGAATTGCATATAGTCGCGCTGGTAGGCCTCGGCCGCCAGCGTTTCCAGTTTGTCGTCATATATCTCTGCCAACGTGAAAGGGATATCTGGTGCGCAACGCCCGGGTATTGGCGGCCTGTCATGTCCCATCTGCCGGGCAAGTGCGGGCAGTGTCGCGGCAATTTCGCCCTCGCGTAGGATCAGGTCAGGCAAGGCGAATGACGCCATCCCGTCCAATGCCTGAGATTGGCTGCACCACGTCCCATCCACACGAACTGGTGTCTGTCCCGCCAGGTTCTGACGCAAGAAGGTGAGAAAGGCCGAAAACGCTTCATAATGCTGATCAACCGGGTAATTGTCCTTGCGCAGCTGACCGGGGATCGGAATTTTGAACCTGTTGCGCAGGATGTTGCGGATTTTCAGATATGCGCCGGGTCCGGTGCTGAGAATATGAGAACAAAAGGCTGAATGCGCCCGCGCCAGAGGATGTTGCAGAACTGTGAATTTCCGTTGTCCGGGATGGGTTTGCAACCATTGGCGCATTTGTTTGCGGGTCAGATCGGTGATCAGCTTTTCGGTGCTGGTTGAATCCAGTTCAGCCATCCATTGAGTCACAGGTGCCTCAAGCCCACCTCGTATTGGCATATACATCAGAGGCGTCTGTGGTGTGGTAATGTAGCTTCCGACGATTGGTCCGCGACGGGGTTCGAAATTTGGGGTGCGATGCAGATTGAAACCGTCAATGCGGGCCAACGCATGTTCAGCCTCGCCGGGATTTGTCATCTTGGACAGAGTTGGATCGGGGTTCTGCGGCTTGATCGTGTCATCAATCGAAGCCAACCGCGCTGAAACACCCAACCAGGCGGCCAGACCGTTCAACACGTCCAGATTGGTCAGGTCGTCATAAGCAATGTAAAACCCGGTCTGACCTGTTCTTTGAAGAGTATTGAGCAGCAGGAGTTGAAAATCCTGCTGTTTTTCCAGGTACGATTCAAACTCTTCGGCATTGAATTCTACCTGCGCCTCGCGGCGACGCTTGATGTTTTTCAGTTGCCATTGCTTGGTTTCCCGTGCGATTTTCAATGAGACGTAACTGTCCAGGGGATTGCGCGTCAAAATGATTTTGGCGCAACGTGGATCGCCTAATACTTTCTCTAATACACGGAAATCATGGCCTTGAAAGAAACGGAATCCATTTAATTCTCCGGGTGCAGACTTGATCGCCTGCACCAGTTTCATCGGATCACCGTCACGGTCTTCCAAGGTCACACCCAGCAGGCTTTCGGATTGGAGACGTCCGATGAAATGTGGGTTAAATGCTTCACCAAAGCTGGTGACGCCGTCTAGCGCGTTCAAATTGAACTCAAGCAGGTTGGACCCGGTGCGCATGGCGGCGAGAACGACAAAGCAATCAAACCTGGATGTCATGACGAGCTATTGCACCAGATAGGGTTTCTTGAACGGCCGAACCTGCGCACCGAAGACATCATCTGTTGGAAAATCTCCCATCATATAGGGATGCATCCCCTGGTTCTTGAGGTTCTGCAGGAATTGCCCAAAGCCGGACAGATCCACCATTTTTGGCGCTTCGACCAGATGGCCGGCGCGTTGGGTGCCGATTTCTTCGATGACGGTCTGTATGGGCTCCATCGGTGATTCCACAAATTCCGCCAAGGACCAGGTGCGCACCCGCGCTTTGGTCCAGACCGATCCCAGAACTTCCAGCTGTTTGGTCTCAATCCGTTGCAGGCGCGCGGCCTCACAACGGATGTCAGCAAAGTTCAAATTTGACCGGAACAGTGGTATTGCCCAGGCCCCGGTGATGACCGAGATTTGTGCGTTCTTGTCCCGCGCCAGAAACCAGTTGATCTTTTGCGTATCGCCGGGGCCGAATTGAAAGCACTGTCTTTCACCGCGCGTGTTCCAGATCAGATTCGATACAAAGGCCGTTGGGTTATAATCGCGCAGAACCGCACAATCACTGAGCGCGCCGTTGGCGATCGAGTCCCCATTGGCGAATTCAGCCCGTTCGGGGCCAAACAGGTGCCCATGGACCCGTGCGCCCGTGGCCTCAGCCAGCCAGGGCTCGAAATCCTCGAACAGTTCGGTGAAACCCTGAAACACCGAATAGGGGAAAGAGGTCAAACCGTTTTCACTGCCATGACGGGGAAAACGGCTTTGCATGTACAGCCCGTCGCGTCCGCGGGTCCGACGCTCGACCGCTTTGGAAAATACCCGGTCGATCTTGCCCGGATTGGGTTCGGCCGGGCGCATGGCGCTGCTTTGATCGGTCAGAAACGCCTGATACAAGCGATCCGCGCGTGGCCAGATTTTCCGGGCCACAAAACAGTCCGACCGGCGCAACAGTTGCAGATGGTCGTCGTAGAAAATATGCGGCCGTCCCTGATAGTCGAATTTCGACAAGGTCAGCGACCGGCTTTCGATATGGGTTGAATAGAGCCGCGCCAGCGTCTGAAAATAGCTTTCATCCGGTATCCAAACACGCCGGAAGTAACGATCATAGGTCTGTCGCTTGGGGTCTTGCAGAATGGCAGACAAGGTCTGGCGGGTCAGGCACCACCATTGACTGCCCATATGCGGCACCAACCCTTCCGGGATCTTGCGACGCATTCCGATGGCGCGTTGCAGTTTTACATAGGCATCGAACAGCTTACGGCTTCGCCGCCAGGAAAACGGAAAGCGCAGGGTAAAACGTTCCTGATCCAGCCCACCGATGGTCCAGCTGACATCTGCGGTGGTGGCGCTTTCAATGAAATCTACACGCGGCCGGTCTGAAAGATAGTCAATTAGTTCGTCCATCGGCCGCAGAGGCAGGCAGGCACCCGATGACAGATAGACGTGATGGACGTCCGGAAAGGCCGCAAGCATCAGTTCTGCCGCCGATTGCGAGGCCGCGACAATACCCCAGCCACCCCATTCGCAGATATGACGATCCGAGAACCGAATCAGCGGCTCATCGGCGCATGAGGAAACGAATGCGGAGAAAATGCGATCGGAAACTTTGCCGTCCACATGAATCACCACCGGGCAGCCCGATGCCGTCCAGTGACGCGCCACCTGCTCGGCCCGGTGCAGTGCTGTGTGCACCAGCATGACGACGCCCAGACGGCTCATGCCCAGTTTCCTTTCGACATGAGGCCAAGAATCTCAAGCTGACGCCAGTTGATGTATTTCTCGGATCGGTCGCACCAGAATACCGGCTGCTCGTCCAATCCTTCGGCGTAAGCGCGATACTCGCCCGAGCGGCGGTAGTGCTGACCGCGCAGCATCTCTTCGCGGGCCTTCTCGCCCAGCGTACTGATCAGCTTGGCGTGCAACAAGGCACCGCTAGTCTTTTCGCCGCCCCATTCATCATAGACCTGGTTCAGCCCGCGCGGCAGCAGAGAATGGGTCGAACTGACATAGACATACCGCCGGTCCCATTTGACCAGAGGGATTTTATTTAACGCCGGTGCCTGCAAGGGGGCGTCCCGGAAGAACACACGGGCCCGCGGTCCGCCCTGAATCCACAGGTTCTTGTAGTCTGGATTCATGGTGATCATGTAATTGCCAGCATCAAACCAACGGGCGATCTGAAACGGGTCCTGTCCTTCGTGATAGGGTTCCGCATCCACTGGCCCCTGCGGATACATGTCGATCAGCATGGTGCCGAAACTGCGCACCGCGCAACCATCCAGCCAATCGGTCAGGGCGCGGATCGGGCGGGTGTCGCAAAACGGGTAGATAAAGAACTCATCCGGGTCGACCGTCAGCACCCAATGCCCGTGCGCGTATCTGCGCAGCAGGTAGTTCGACCAGTCCAATCCAAACGAGGCCCGTTTATAGCTAGCATTTGCCTGCCAGACGGATACATCCGGTTGGCTGGCCAGATATTCGCTCGAGCCATCATCGCTGTTGTTGTCGACGAACAGAAAATGGTCGATGCCCAGCTTACGGTAGTATTCCAGAAAATAGGGCAAGCGGATTTTCTCGTTCCGCAGAACGCTCATCAACAGGACATCATCGCGCCGGATATTGGCGCTCTTGTCAGAAACTGGTTTTAATTGCCGGCGTTTGCGTAGGCAACGCGCAAGACGACGCTTGCGCCGCAATCTCATCCGGTATGAATCCAACAGGCTCACGCGTCTGCTCAACCTTCTTGTTTACGCGAGCATGCCCGGGGCTGGATGATCCAGAGTGGTGCCGGGCAAGTGCCGTTTTATGCCATTGTTGCATCTTTCAAGGCAACGACTTTAAAAATCGTTAGTCACATATGCTGCGTTTCAGCAAACTTTCCCCATCAGACCCAGTTCCTGTAACTGAGCCCAACCCTCAAACCGTACCGACTTTGGCGTCCACAGGTCAGGGCAGCCTCCGATTGCATCATAGTATGACCCAAATTGGTCGGGATCATGAAAATGCTGACGTCGGGCTTTCTCTGTTTTTGACTTACCCACCACTTCGGGTAGGAATTTGGTGTGCAGCAACACGCCTGACGGCGTATTACCACTTGGTCCGTCATAGGCTGCGTTCAGGTGCCGGGGCAGGGCTGAATGGCTCGAATTCACGTAGGTAAAGCGTCGTGACCAGCGCACCAAGGGGATTTTGTTCAGCGTTGGCGAATGCCGAGGCCGGTCGGCAAAGAACATTCTTTCACGTGCACCACCCTGCACCCAAAGATTGCCCATCGGGCTTTGCCTCTGCGCCCAGTATGGACTGGGATCGAACCAATTCAGAATTTTGGTGGGGTCCGCCTGAGGGTCATAGACCTGCGTGCCCAGCGGACCCTTGGGGTAGAGGTCCAGCATCAAGGCACCAAAGGCGGCATGGCCTTGTTGGTCCAATGCTTCAGTCAGATCGTGCAGGGGCTTGGTATCATGGTCGGAGTAGATCAGCAACTCATCCGCATCCACCATCAGGGTCCAATGGCCATGCCCATAGCGCATCTGAAGCCATGTCAGCCAGTCCAGACCAAAGCGCGCGTCGCGATAGCTGGCACCGGTTTTCCATAGCGAAACATCGGGTTGATCGAGTAGGAATTCGACCGAGCCGTCATCGCTGCCGTTATCCACGATCAGGAAATGGTCGACACCCAGCGCGCGGTAATGGTGGAAGAACCAAGGTAGCCGGGTGATTTCGTCGCGTAGCGTGGTGAAGGCGAGAACAGCGTTGGGCCTGATCTGCGCAGTTTGATCGCCGAGGCATTTCAACTGATGGCGACTGCGAAAAGACCGCCACAGCAACCGCCGTCGTTTCAGACGCAACCGGTATTTTTGCACCCAGCCAATCGACGGAAGAGTATCGGTTGCGTGATTTGTCACCTCCGGCTCACTTTTCGTAGTTGCCGTTCTGATGCCAGCGCCAGGCATCGCCGATCATGGTCTCTAACGTTGATCTTTTTGGTTCCCAGCCCAATTCTAACTCGGCGCGGGTCGAGCCCGAAACCAGCTTGGTGCAATCGCCAGCGCGGCGGGGGCCGATGGAATAGGGCACCTCGCGGTTAGTTACGGCTTTGGAATGGCCGATCACCTCCATCACCGAAAAGCCTGATCCGGTGCCAAGGTTGAAAACCCGACTGCCCTTGCCCTGTTCCAGCCAGTTCAGCCCCAGCACGTGTGCATCGACCAGATCGCAGACATGCACATAGTCGCGGATGCAGGTGCCATCGGGCGTGTCGTAGTCGGTGCCGAATACGGTCAGCCCGTCACGCTTGCCGTCGATTGCGTCCAGCATCAGCGGCACGAGATGTGTCTCGGGACGGTGGAATTCTCCCACATCGCCCTCGGGGTCGGCGCCGGCCACGTTGAAATAGCGGAAAATCACGTGGTTCAGACCATATGCGGCTTCGAAATCGCGCAAGATATCTTCGATAGCGCGTTTCGAGGCCCCGTAAGCATTCAGCGGCAGTTGCGGCGTGTCTTCGTCCAGCACGACATTGTCATGTTCACCGTAGGTAGCGCAGGTCGATGAGAACACGAAATTCAGGCAATTGGCTGCCACCGCGGCCTCGATCAGATTCAGTGATCCGGCGACGTTGTTGGTCCAGTATCTGCCGGGCTGGGACATCGCCTCACCCACTTGGCTGAGGGCGGCGAAATGCATAACGGCAGCGGGCCGGTACTTGGTGAAAACCTCATCCAGTCGCGCCCGGTCCAACAGATCGCCCTGTTCAAACGGCCCGAATTTCACCGCGTCCTGCCAACCGGTGATCAGATTGTCATAGGTCACGGGTGTATAGCCCGCCTGTGCCAGTGCCTTGCAGGCATGTGATCCGATATATCCGGCCCCGCCGGTTACAAGTATGTTGGTCATATATATTCCAGAAACCGCGTGCTGTGCATACTTACGTCGTCAGGCTTATGCAGATCAGGGAAAAACAGCTCAATCCAACCCCATCGCAGCCATCATTTCCTCAAGCTTGGGAACGTCTTGTGGATTGTTCAGCTCCCAGAATTGGCGGCCTTTGGCCTCAACTTCGACGCACAGAACCTTGCGACCATTTTCCATAAAGCGCAGCTGCTCAAGCCCTTCCAGTTGTTCCAGCGGACCAGCCGGCCAGGTGGGATAGGCGGCCAGCGCATCGGGGCGATAGGCGTAAACGCCAACATGATGGAACACCGGGGTCGCGTCGCCGCCGCCATAGGTCTGTGCAGTGAAGGGAACGACTTCTTTTGAGAAATACATGGCGCTGTGATCGGCGGCGAAAACAGCGGTGGTGCCACCAACGCGCCCGTGTTTACGGTCGTTCAGCAGGCTGTTCAGTGCATCGCCATCGCAGCGCAGCACCGGCGTGGCGACGCCGGCCTCGGGGGCGGCGCGCAGGCCTGCGATCAGGTCTTCGACAAACCAATGCGGGGTCAGCGGCGCGTCACCTTGTAGGTTCACCACAATGTCATAGTCTGCGGCTAGGTTTGCATGGGTCTCGGCACAGCGCTCGGTGCCGTTCTGGCAATCTTCCGAGGTCATCACCACCTCGGCTCCGAACCCCTCGGACACCTCGCGGATGCGGTCGTCATCGGTGGCGACGACCACCTTGTCGACGCCCGAGACAGAGCAGGCCGCGCGCCAGGAGCGTTCGATTAATGTCATCGCGATGCCATTGGCCCCGGTCAGCGGCACCAGCGGTTTGCCCGGGTAGCGGGTCGAGGCATAACGGGCGGGAATGGCGATCAGAACGGACATCAGGCCTCCTTCAGGTCAACACCCGGAGCGTAGGCGATAAAGAACGGGTTTGCATAGCCATCCTTGCCATAGGTCAGCGGCGAATGGTCATCAAAGCGCACGACTTTGCCACCAGCGCCCGCCAGCACGGCATGACCCGCGGCGGTGTCCCATTCCATCGTGCGACCCACGCGAGGATACAGATCCGCTTCACCAGTGGCGACCAGACAGAATTTCAGCGACGAGCCCGCGCTTTTGCTGTCCTTCACTTGATATTTGTTGATGTAATCCTCAGTGGCCTGATCGCGGTGCGATTTAGAAGCTACGATCAAAAGGGCTGAATTGTCCGGTTTAGACACTGAAATTGGCGCCACATCCCCGATCTGCGTCCTGTCCAACGCGCCGGTCTCTTCGACCGATTGACCGTCGGCTTGCGTATAGAACATGCGCCCCTTGGCCGGAGCGTACACGACGCCACGGGTTGGAACGCCGTTTTCGACCAATGCGATATTCACGGTGAAATCGCCGCGGCGGTTGATGAATTCCTTGGTGCCATCCAGCGGATCAACAATCAGGAAAGTGTCACCCTTTTCGGAATGCGAGGCAGCCTGCTCCTCGGTCACCAGCAGAACGTCGGGAAAAGCCGCGCGCAGACCGGCCGAGATCAGGGCATCGGCTGCTTCATCCGCTTCGGTCACTGGGCTGGCATCTGATTTGACCTTTACGTCGAAATCATCGGAATTGTAGATTTCCATGATCTTGTCACCGGCTTCCAAAGCCAGCCGCCGAATGACGGGAATAAGGGCGTCGTAGGTCACAAAAATGCTCCGTTCCTGTGAATTGTTGATCGAATAACCTGACGGCCTTATGATGTGCTGGTTACGGAACGGCAAGAATTTCGTGGCAGATTGCAGGCGAAATAACGGGAAAGACGCTTCGGGTGTATTATTACAAGCGAAACCAGTCCTTACTGGGCGGCGCGTTCACAACGGCCGAATTGATATTCCACGCGGTCGTGCGCAGCGTCAGGTCCCAGCATCACAACGCGGTTGTGGCTATAATCGTCAATATCCTGCAGGTGCTGGCCCTTGTCGCAGTGTTTTACACGATCATGTCTTTCCTTGGCCCGCGCATCGCCAGGATCCGGGGCGAATTGATTCTGTTTTTGCTGTCAGGGGTGTTTCTTTTTATCACCCATGTCAAATCCGTTAGTGCGGTGGCGGGGGTCAGCACCGGCAATAACCCGATGATGCTGCATTCACCGATGAATATGATGGTCGTTTTGTTGGCAACCGCCTTTGGGGCACTTTACACGCAGATTGTGACAGTCATTGTGATCCTGTTCCTCTACAGCGTGGCGATCGGACCGATTGAAATTCAGGAACCGGGTGGTGCCTTTGCCATGGTGATCCTAAGTTGGTTTGTCGGTTGCGCCATCGGCGTTGTGTTCATGGCTTTGAAACCATGGTTTCCCACTATCGTCACGATGCTGACCAATATTTATCGACGGCTGAACATGATATTTTCGGGGAAAATGTTCGTTGCAAATGCGCTGGGCGGCGCCACACTGGCGATGTTTGCTTGGAACCCCCTGTTTCACATCATCGACCAGTGCCGTGGATTTCTTTTCCGCAACTATTTCCCACGCAATACAAACTGGGAATATGCGCTTTGGGTGGGGTTGGTCTTGTTGCTGATTGGCCTGTTGGGGATTTTCTTTTCCCGTCAGCATGTATCCCAAAGTTGGGACGCACGGCGTTAACGAGCCACGCGTAGTGTCAGGTTGATCCGGCCGCCTTTGGGTAAAAGTTTCGAAGACCCGAAACGGACGCGGTCGATGCCGTGATAGGTCAACCGGGCGGGCCCGCCCATGATTACCACATCACCCGAGTTCAACCAGATGGATTCGGTCTTGCCGCCCCTTGTCTGGTTGCCGATGCGGAACAAGGCATCATCCCCCAACGAGATTGACAGGACCGGCCAGGAAAAATCGGCCTCGTCTTTGTCCTGATGCAGCCCCATCCGGGTCCCTTCACCATAATAGTTGATCAAACAGCAATCGGGGTCGCGGTCCGGGCTGGCAAGGTCGCGCCAGATATCAAGGATCTGATCCGGAATCGCAGGCCAGTCCATGCCTTTAGGATGCTGTGCCTGATATCTGTAACCCGTCTTGTCGGTGACCCAGCCCAATGCCCCAGCCGACGTCATACGCACCGACATTTCTTTGCCGGATGGCGTTACTGGCCGGAACAAGGGGGCCGATTTCAGAATCGGTCGCAGGCTGTCGATCAGCTGCGCCTGAGCGGTCCCATCCAGCCAGGCTTTTCTGATATCAAAACCGCGCAAAAGCAGCCGCGCCATCCAAGATTCCCCGATCCTTGCCAAAACCTTGCCAAAAAGGCCACAGATTCCCGAAAACCTGCGTTTTACAACGCTTGCAGGCCTCTGATCCCGCCCTTATATACGCCGGGACGCGCGATGGTGTAGGGCTGTTGCGCATATCAGATCGGGGCCGGGTGCCATAACGGGTTCGGACCTCGGGACATCGCCTTGAAGAGAAAGGGATTGAACATATGGGAAAAGTAATCGGGATTGACCTCGGAACCACCAACTCGTGTGTGGCCATCATGGACGGCTCGCAGCCGAAGGTCATCGAAAACGCCGAAGGGGCGCGGACCACGCCCTCGATCGTCGCCTTCACCGAAGATGAGCGACTGGTCGGTCAGCCTGCAAAACGTCAGGCGGTCACCAACCCCGACAACACGATCTTTGGCGTCAAGCGTCTGATCGGTCGTCGTGTGGATGATGCAGAAGTCGAAAAAGATAAGAAAATGGTGCCGTATGCCATCGTCGATGGCGGCAACGGTGACGCGTGGGTCGAAGCCCGTGGCGATAAGTATTCCCCAAGCCAGATCTCGGCCTTCACTCTGGGTAAGATGAAGGAAACTGCCGAGAGCTATCTGGGTGAGGAAGTCACGCAGGCGGTCATCACCGTTCCGGCATACTTCAACGATGCTCAGCGTCAGGCCACCAAAGACGCCGGTAAAATCGCCGGTCTGGAAGTGCTGCGGATCATCAACGAACCGACAGCGGCTGCTCTGGCTTATGGTCTGGACAAGGAAGAAACTCAAACCATCGCGGTTTATGACCTTGGTGGCGGTACCTTCGACGTGACCATTCTGGAAATCGACGATGGCCTGTTCGAGGTCAAGTCGACCAATGGTGACACCTTCCTAGGTGGTGAAGACTTTGACATGCGCATCGTCAACTACCTGGCGGACGAGTTCAAAAAGGAACACGGTGTCGATCTGTCTGCCGACAAGATGGCCCTGCAGCGTCTGAAAGAAGCTGCTGAAAAAGCCAAGATCGAACTGTCCTCGACTTCGCAGACCGAAATCAACCAGCCGTTCATCTCGATGGGGTCGAACGGTCAGCCGCTGCACATGGTCATGAAACTGACCCGTGCCAAGCTGGAATCGCTGGTTTCGGACCTTATCAAAAAGTCGATGAAGCCCTGTCAGGCCGCGCTGAAAGACGCAGGTCTGTCGGCTGGCGACATTGACGAGGTTGTTCTGGTCGGTGGTATGACCCGGATGCCGAAAGTGATCGAAGAGGTCACCAAGTTCTTCGGTAAAGAGCCGCACAAGGGTGTGAACCCGGACGAAGTGGTTGCCATGGGCGCCGCCATTCAGGCCGGTGTTCTGCAGGGCGACGTTAAAGACGTGGTTCTGCTGGACGTGACGCCGCTTTCGCTGGGGATTGAGACGCTGGGTGGGGTGTTCACCCGTCTGATCGACCGCAACACCACGATCCCGACCAAAAAGTCTCAGGTCTTCTCGACCGCCGAAGACAACCAGAACGCCGTAACCATCCGTGTGTTCCAGGGTGAGCGTGAAATGGCCGCGGACAACAAGATCCTGGGTCAGTTCAACCTCGAAGATATCCCGCCCGCACCGCGCGGCATGCCTCAGATCGAGGTGACTTTTGACATCGACGCCAACGGCATTGTCTCGGTTTCGGCCAAAGACAAGGGCACCGGCAAAGAGCAGAAGATCACCATCCAGGCCTCGGGCGGTCTGTCCGACGAGGACATCGACAAGATGGTCAAGGACGCTGAAGAGAACGCGGAAGCCGACAAGGAACGCCGCGAACTGGTCGACGCCAAGAACCAGGCGGAAAGCCTCATCCACTCGACCGAAAAGTCGATGGAAGAGCATGCCGACAAGGTCGATCCGACCACCATCGAAGCCATCGAGCTGGCAATTGCCGCGCTGAAGGACGAGCTGGAAACCGAAAATGCCGACAAGATCAAGTCGGGCATCCAGAACGTTACCGAAGCCGCCATGAAGCTGGGTGAAGCCATCTACAAGGCGCAAGCCGACGAAGGTGATGATGAACCTGCGGCAGCAGATGCTGCTCCGGGTGAGGATGACATTGTCGACGCCGAGTTCGAAGATCTGGACAACGACAAGCGTAACTAACGGGTAACCGGGCCAATGCGGGCCGGTCCGGTTGCCGGGCCGGCCCGATTACGTTGAGGCAGAAGGAAACACTGATGTCAAAACGCGACTACTACGATGTGCTCGGCGTGTCCAAGGGCGCATCGGCGGATGAAATCAAGAAAGGCTTTCGTACGAAGGCCAAGGAATTGCATCCCGATCGCAACAAAGACAACCCGGATGCCGAGTCGCAGTTCAAAGAGGCCAACGAGGCTTATGATGTTCTGCGCGACGCTGACAAAAAGGCTGCTTACGACCGTTTTGGCCATGCGGCCTTTGAAAACGGTATGGGTGGTGGTGGCCGTCCTGGTGGTGGCTTTGGTCAGGGTGATTTCTCCAGCGCATTCTCGGACGTGTTTGACGATCTGTTCGGCGATTTCATGGGCGGTCAGCGTGGCGGTCCCGGTGGCGGACGTCGCGCCGCGCGCGGATCGGACCTGCGCTATAACCTGCGTGTGACGCTGGAAGAGGCATTCGCAGGTCTGCAGAAAACCATCAGTGTGCCCGCCGCCGTGGCCTGTTCGGCTTGTGACGGTTCGGGCGCGGAAGGCGGCGTTGAGCCGACCACCTGTCCAACCTGTTCGGGTATGGGCAAAGTGCGGGCGCAGCAGGGTTTCTTTACTGTTGAACGCTCGTGCCCGACCTGTTCGGGGCTGGGTCAGATCATCAAGAACCCCTGTAAGGCTTGTGGTGGCGCAGGCCGCGTGGAAAAAGAACGCGCGCTGTCCGTCAACATCCCTGCCGGTGTGGAAACCGGAACCCGCATCCGTCTGGCGGGTGAGGGTGAGGCCGGCATGCGCGGTGGCCCCCCGGGTGATTTGTACATTTTTGTCGAAGTGTCGGATCACAGGCTGTTCGAACGCGACAGCGTGAACTTGTACTGCCGCGTTCCGGTCAGCATGGCCAAGGCTGCGCTGGGCGGCTCGATCGAAGTGCCGACCATCGACGGTGGCCGTGGCCGCGTGCAGATTCCGGCAGGCAGCCAGTCTGGCCGCCAAATGCGCTTGCGCGGCAAGGGCATGCCCGCCCTGCGTGGCGGTGGTGTGGGTGATATGTTCATCGAACTGGCCGTGGAAACGCCGGTCAACCTGACCAGCCGCCAGAAAGAACTGCTGCGTGAGTTCGACGATCTGGGTGAAGATAATCACCCGGAATCCAAAAGCTTTTTCTCATCCGTCAAATCCTTTTGGGATGGGATGAAGGGTTAATACCACGTTGCCAATTTGCGAAAGAGCCGATCCCCTTGGGTCGGCTTTTTCGATTCATAGGTCCAGTTTGTTCATGAACTGCACCAAAATTGGCCCTTGAATCCCCTCGCAGCCCCTGAGATTGTCGTGCCAACCGTTGGGGTGCCCTGATCAAAGGGCTGAGAGGCGTGAATGCGTTAACCCATCGAACCTGATCCGGGCAATGCCGGCGTAGGGAACGGTCTAATCACTCAGACGTTTTCCATGCTGCGTTGCCCCTAGAAGATGGAGCAACGACATGGCGCATATTGCCCTGACTATTGCGGGCTCGGACAGTGGCGGCGGGGCTGGGATTCAGGCGGATCTCAAGGCGATGTCCGCGCTGGGCGTCTATGGGGCTAGCGTGATCACAGCGGTTACAGCGCAGAACACGCGGGCCGTGACGGCAGTGCATGGGATACCGCTGAACGTGATTGCCGCCCAGATTGACGCGGTGCTGACCGATTTGAACGTGGGCGCGATCAAGATCGGTATGCTTGCGACGCCTGACATTATCCAAACTGTTGCCGAGGCCATCGCAGGGTTTAACGGCCCCGTGGTTCTGGACCCGGTGATGATTGCCAAATCCGGCGATGCCCTGCTGGCGCAAGATGCGGTGCGGACCCTGCGTGACATTCTTTTACCCTGCGCGACCCTACTGACGCCGAACCTGCCCGAGGCCGCTTGTTTGCTGGGTGTTTCGGATGCGGAAACCCCCGATCAGATGATCGCACAGGGAATAGCGCTGTGCGAATTGGGGGCGCAGTCAGTGCTGATGAAAGGCGGGCATGGGCGTGGGGATGTTTGCCGCGACCTGTTGATAGACTCTACCGGTGCTATGGCCGAATTTATCGCTCCCCGACGCGATACGCGCAACACGCATGGCACCGGTTGCACCCTGTCGTCTTCTATTGCGGCCGGGTTGGCGCAGGGGCTTGGTTTGACCGACGCGGTTGCGCAGGCGCATGACTATCTGCAAGGGTCCATTGTCCAAGCTGACACTCTAATGGTCGGGCAGGGGCACGGTCCGGTTCATCATTTCCATCGGGTCTGGTCCGCGTGACGGTCTGGTCCGTCATAGGGGCAGGTGTGGCCGGTTTGGCCGTGGCCAGCGAGCTTGCGTCGCGCGGGGAGAGGGTTGAGGTGTTCGACCCCGGTGGCCCTCCGGGTCCGCATGGGTGTTCCTGGTGGGCGGGCGGCATGCTGGCCCCGTGGTGTGAGTTTGAAAACGCCGAAGAACCGGTTTTGCGGCTGGGGCAGACGGCTTTAAACTGGTGGAGTAAGCGCACTCGGGTGGAACAACGAGGAACATTGGTTGTTTCCAATCCACGCGATCTGCCGGATCTGCGCCGGTTTGCCCGCCGAACCGAGAAGTATTTTAAGGTCGATCAAGCCGAAATTTCATATTTAGAGCCTGATCTATCCAGCTTTACCAAAGGCCTGCACTTTCCGGATGAGGGGCATTTGGACCCGCGTCAGGCACTACGTGATCTACACCGACAATTGCTGGATCAGGGGGTCACGTTCCACCGTAAGCTGGCTCCAACCCGATTAGAGAACGCAATCGACTGCCGCGGTCTGCACGCTCGTGAGGTATTGCACGACCTGCGCGGTGTGAAGGGTGAGATGCTGGTGATCCGCTGTCTGGATGTGACCCTGACCCGCCCCGTGCGTCTGCTGCACCCAAGGATGCCGCTGTACATCGTTCCGCGCGGCGACGGCGTCTACATGTTGGGCGCGACGATGATCGAAAGCGAGGACAGCAGCCGCATCACGGCCCGATCCATGCTGGAATTGCTCAGCGCTGCGTATGCGTTGAACCCCGCTTTTGGTGAGGCTGAGGTGCTCGAAATCGGCGTTGATCTGCGTCCGGCGTTCCCGGACAACCTGCCCCGTATCCGACGGCTGGGGCGCTCGATTTACGCCAACGGGCTGTATCGCCATGGCTATCTGCTGGCCCCGGCGCTGGCGCAGGGCGTGGCTGATCTGGCGCTGGAAAACAAACATTCGGAGATGGTCGATGAAGATCGTGCTTAATGGTGAACCGCGCGAGGTGTGTGCTGAAATCTTGTCGGACCTGTTGGTTGAATGTGGATTCTCGGGGCGGGTGGCGACGGCAGTGAACGAGGGTTTTGTGCCCGCAGGCCTGCGCATTGCGCACAAGTTGGCTGACGGCGACCGGGTTGAGGTCGTCGCGCCGATGCAGGGGGGCTGAGGATGAAAAGCTTTTACGGCACCCAATTGTCCAACCCGCTGATGCTGGGTACAGCGCAGTATCCCAGCCCAGCCATTCTGGAACAGGCGTTTCGTGACAGTGGCGCGGGCGTGGCCACAGTATCCCTGCGACGTGAATCCGGGGCCGGGCAGACATTCTGGCAGATGATCTGCGAGCTGGGCGTGCTCATTCTGCCAAACACTGCAGGGTGCCACACTGTCAAAGAAGCCGTGACCACGGCCCATATGGCGCGTGAGGTGTTTGACACCAAATGGATCAAGCTGGAACTGATCGGCCACACTGACAGCCTGCAACCCGATGTGTTCCAATTGGTCGAGGCCGCGCGCATTCTGACCGAGGACGGGTTTCACGTGTTCCCCTACACAACCGACGATCTGATCGTGGGTGAACGCCTGCTGGCCGCCGGGTGTGAGGTGCTGATGCCATGGGGTGCTCCCATCGGGTCAGGACGGGGGCTGAACAATGAATATGCCCTGCGTGCCATGCGCGCCGAATTCCCCGACGTGCCGCTGGTGGTGGATGCCGGGATTGGCCTGCCCAGCCACGCCGCGCAGGCAATGGAGCTGGGCTACGACGCCGTTCTGCTCAACACCGCTGTCGCACGGGCCGGGGATCCCGCCGCCATGGCTCGTGCGATGATGCTGGCGATTGAGGCCGGGCAATTGGCCGATCTGGTCGACCCGATCGAGGCGCGCGATATGGCCGAGCCTTCCACTCCGGTGATTGGAAAGGCTTTTTTATCATGATGTTAGACCGATTTTATCCAATCTTTGATCACGCGGACTGGTTGCGCAGGATGCTGCCCCTTGGTGTGAAGCTGGTGCAACTGCGGATCAAGGATCAGCCCGATGCGGTTGTGCGTGATCAGATTGCACAGTCGCGAGACCTGTGCCGGGCTCATGGCGCTGTGCTGGTGGTCAATGACTTCTGGCAGCACGCGATTGAAGCCGGTTGCGAATGGATTCATCTCGGGCAAGAGGATCTGGACGCGGCCGATCTGAATGCCATCCGCAAGGCGGGGCTGAAACTGGGCGTTTCCACCCATGATGATGATGAGCTGGAGCGCGTCCTTTCCATGGGTCCGGACTATGTGGCTCTGGGTCCGGTCTATCCGACGATTCTGAAGAAAATGAAGTGGGAACAGCAGGGTCTGCCTCGCGTCACCGAATGGAAGGCGCGGGTTGGGGATATCCCTTTGATCGGGATTGGCGGCATGAGTGTTGCGCGCGCGCCGAGCGCCCTGCAGGCGGGGGCCGACATCATTTCGGTCGTCACAGACATTACGTTGAACGCGGATCCCGAAACCCGCGTACGCGAATGGATCGAGGTCACGCGATGAGCCGCTATGCCCGCCAGATGATTCTGCCAGAGGTTGGGAGGGCAGGGCAGGCCCGCCTATCCGGTGTGAGGGCTCTGGTGGTTGGTGCAGGAGGGCTGGCCGCGCCGGTCTTGCCATTACTTGCCGGGGCTGGGGTCGGGCACCTGACCATCATGGACCCGGATGAGGTCGCGATATCGAACTTGCACCGGCAGACGTTGTTTACCGAATCCGATTGTGGGTGCGCCAAGGCTGGCGCCGCAGCAGAACGCTGTCGTGCGATGAATGGTGAAATCACGGTGGTTGCTGAAAATCAGGCCCTAACTAACAAAAATGTCCACAAACTTGTCGCGGAATCCGACATCATTCTGGACTGCGCAGACAGCTATGCCGCCAGTTACATCCTGTCGGATACCTGTTTCGTGCAACGTAAGCCCTTAATCAGTGCATCCGTTTTGGGGTTGTCTGGTTATGTTGGTGGGTTCTGTGGTGGTGCCCCGTCCTTGCGTGCGGTATTCCCGGATGCTCCGGACAGTGGCGCGAGCTGTGCCAGCGCCGGGGTGTTAGGCCCCGTTGTGGGTATGATTGGCGCGATGCAGGCGCAAATGACGCTGTGCGTGATCCTCGATATGGATCCCTCGCCGCTGGGGCAGATGGTGCAGCTTGATGCGCGGACACTGCGCAGTTCAAACTTTCGCTTCGACGGCGCGCCAGAACCGGCACAACATTTTCCGTTTCTTTCCGTCAGCCAATTGACCGCAGATGATCTGATTATCGAGTTGCGCAGCCCTTCTGAAAGTCCTGAACCTATCCATCTCAACGCGCGGCGTGGATCGGTGGATTCTTTGAAAACTGAGCCTAACAAAGGAAAGCGGTTGGCGCTTTGCTGTGCCACTGGCCGGCGCGCCTGGCGGGCAGCCGAACAAATTCAACCGGATTGGACGGGCGAGATCGTTCTCATCGCAGCGTCAACCTCCTGAATAATAGGACACGCGAAGCATGAGGAAACTGTTCACCGCCATCGCCCTGATGGCCGCAACGGCGGCCTGGGCTGCGGACAAGATGACTGTTCTGCTGGACTGGTTCGTCAACCCCAATCACGGTCCCATCATCATTGCGCAGGAAACGGCTATTCCGTGGATGAAGGGCTGGAAGTTGAAATCATCCCGCCTGCCGATGCCTCGGCCCCACCCCGCCTGTTGGCCGCCGGACAAGTTGATCTGGTCGTGTCCTATCAACCGCAGCTGCATCTGCAGAACCACGAAGGCCTGCCCCTGAAACGTGTGGGCACGCTGGTTGCCCCACCGCTGAACTGTCTGCTGATGCTTGAGGATGGTCCGATCGAAACGCTTGCCGACCTCAAGGACAAAAAAGTTGGGTTTTCGGTCGCTGGCGTGGAAGAGGCCGTGCTGTCTGCGATGCTAAACACCCATCACGTGGCGCTGGATGACATCGAGATGATCAACGTTAACTTCTCACTCTTGCCATCCCTGATGAGTGGTCAGGTGGACGCGGTCATCGGAGCGTTCCGCAATTTCGAACTGAACCAGATGGATATCGAAAGTGTTGCGGATCGCTGCTTCTATATCGAGGAGTAAGGCGATCCGCCCTATGACGAGCTGATCTATGTCGCCAATCCCAACGCGATGGATGCCGACAAGGTCGCACTGTTCTTGGCCGCCACGGATAAGGCGACGCAGTTCATGGTGAACAACCCTGAAATAAGCTGGGAAATTTTTGCCGCCACCTCAAAGGAATTGCAGGATGAACTGAACGCGCGTGCCTAGGTTGATACTCTGCCCCGTTTAGCCTTGCGTCCGGCGGGCTTTGATACAGGTCGCTACGCCCGGTTCGAGGCGTTCCTGAAGGACAGCGGCATGATCGACAGCATCAATCCGGTCAGCGACATCACCATCGACGTGACTGCGCAATGAGCGACTATGGCAGAGCCTTAGCGCTGATGCGTGATGCGGCACAGGAGCCGTGGCGGAAATACACCCGCCACGCCTTTGTCCAAGGGGTGAAGGAGGGCTCTCTGCCGCGAGAGGCATTTCTGTATTATTTTGCGGCAGGATTACGTGTTCCTGATACACTTTTCCCGTGCTTGGGCGCTGGCGGTGAATTCCGAAACCCAATCCGAGATGCTGACCGCCGTGGCCACGGTCAACGCGTTGGTGGCCGAAACCTGGTGGCAGAACCGCTGGCACATTGCTGAAAACACGGTTCTGACAGCGATCGAAGTTGTTGTGGGCCTGATCGTCGGCACGGTGTTGGGCGTGCTGACCGCGCTGCAACTGGCTAGTTCGCGGGTTGCACGGGTATTGGTGCAGCCGATGCTGGTCTTCACGCAGGCTTGCCTGACATTGCGCTTGCCCGGCTGCTGACACCGTGGCTGGGCTATGGGCCGTGGTCCAAGGTGGCGATGGCGGTGCTGATCATTTATTTTCCGATTACCGCCTCGTTTTTCGATGGCCTGATGCGCACGCCAGAGGGCTATCTGGATCTGGCGCGCACCATGCAGGCCGGTCCACGAGCGATCCTGTGTCATATCCGTATTCCGGCGGCCCTGCCCTCGCTGGCGTCTGGGATGCGTCTGGCGGCGGTCTATGCGCCCATCGGCGCGGTGATCGGTGAATGGGTCGGGCCCTCGAAAGGGTTGGGATACTTGATGTTACTGGCCAATTGCCGTGCCATGACAGACCTGATGTTCGCAGCGGTGCTGACGCTGGGCGTGTTCTTGGTGCTAGTGCGTTGCGCCGCGACACGTATGGCGGATGAGGAGCGTTAACCTTTCAGAAACCGATTCTGCGCCAGTCTGGGCGCATGACTCAGGACGCCTTTGCCGAAGCCCCGATGCTGTTTGAAAGTGACGAAGCCCCGGTGGCGCCGCTACCTTCGGGGCGATTGCCGTCTTATATCAAGGATCATCGCAAACGCCTGCGCGAAAGGTTTATGTCCGGCGGGTCCGCAGCGATGCCGGACTATGAACTGCTGGAGCTGGTCCTGTTCCGCTCCATCCCGCGGCAGGATGTGAAACCGTTGGCGCGGGCGCTGATGGATACGTTTGGGGATTTCAACCGGGTTCTGACCGCGCCCGAGGAACGGCTGCGACAGATCAAGGGCGTTGGCGATACGGTGATCACCGACCTGAAGATACTAGAGGCTTGCGCCCATCGCATGGCCCGCGCGCGAGTGATGCAGCGGCACGTGATCTCGGGCTGGGATGCGCTGCTGGACTATTGCCACACGACGATGGCGCATCGCGAGACCGAGCAGTTCCGGGTCTTCTACCTGGACCGCAAGAACGTGTTGATCGCGGATGAGGAACAGGCCAAGGGCACCGTGGATCATGTTCCGGTCTATCCGCGAGAGGTTGCAAAACGGGCGTTGGAGTTGAATGCCTCGGCCCTGATCCTTGTGCACAATCACCCTTCGGGCGATCCAACCCCGTCGCAGTCAGATATCGACATGACCAACCGGATTCAGGATGCCTGCCTGGCGCTGGGGCTGACATTGCACGATCATTTGATTATCGGCAAATCGAATGAGCTGAGCTTTCGGTCGCAGGGATATCTGTAGCGGATTACTGAACCCAGATTTCGACCCGGCGATTGATTTTACGGCCCCAGTCTGTGTCGTCGCAGGCCATCGGCATCGCCTCGCCAAAGGCATCGACCTGCAACTCGATACTGTCGGGAATAGCCGTTTCCACCGCCGCCAACACTGCATTGCGGACGGTTTTAGCGCGTAACATTGCAATTCTCTTATTCGAAATCGCGGCGCCGTCGCCATCGCTAAATCCAACAAAAACCAGCTTGCGTGCGCCCAGTGTCCCGGTCTCAAGCTGCTGGGCCAAATATTGAATGTTTGACCGCGATTGCGCATCGGGGCGGGATGAGCCCGCCTCGAACCGGACTGACAGCGACAGCCGGGACATAGGTCTGAGGGTATCGACCATACGCTGCAATTCCTCCAACCCTACTTCCGGGCCGCCGGAGGCCACCGCATTGGCCAGACGATCCCCTTGCAGTCCGATCCGCATCATTTCTGGTTCCTGGTCGACAAAACCGGCATTGCGGATTGCCATCTGAGCATCAGCGCTTTGGGTATACGCCAGAAACTGCCGCGCGATACGAGGCAAGCGGCGCTTTGGCAGGTAGAGAAACATGGGCGAGGTCAGCGGGTAATCCTCGGTTTTGATCGTCTGTCGGGTGGCCAACAACACGTGGCCACACCCGCCGGTTAGAGGCAGCGCACGGGCGACATCAGCCTCGGCCTGACTGGCAATGCCGATGGCAAAAGTGTCCTTGGCTACCGCATGGACCAGATCGCTGCTGCGGTCATGTCGGGTTACACTGTCAGACAGCACGACACTGGCCGGTGAAAGTAACTGATCCTCTACCCCTTGAGCCAGCCCGGATCCCGCAGCGGGCAGATGCAGTGCAATCGGTGCGTCCGGCCCACCCAAGGCGAACCAGTTGTCAATCGCACCGGAAAGCACCTGCGCCAAATCAGCGGGTGAGATATAGGGGACCGGATTATCCGGCGCAACGATAGGCACAAGCGCATCGAGCGCAATAACCCGTGACCGACGGGCACTGGTCAGATCACCCAGCCCGGCCCTTTCTGCGGCCTCCTGTTCGGCCGGTCGGATTTCGCGCAGGGCCATGACGATATCGGTTTGATCTGTGATCAGATCGGCAAAGCCCTGACCAGTATTGCTGATGTCGAAAAAGAACCGACCCAGCGGCGCATCGCGACCGGTCTGGTGCAGCTCATAGGTCAATGTGTCAGGATCGGAGCGGCGCGGTGTGGCAGACAGCCCTTCCTGTTCGGCAAAGCTCATCAATAGCGCTGGCAGCACCTTCTCGGCCATGACTGAAGAGCCCGAAAACCGCAATTCACCCACGAAATCTGTCAGGTTGGGGCAGGCGGGGCCATCGCAAGTTACGCCCGACCCATCCACTGTCAATTCACCGAATTGAGTGTCGACGCGGTAGAATTCGCCATCAAATCCCAGCAGCGTGCCGGTCACCTCGACCTTGCGGTCATGAGAGGTGAGCGTGATGTCCTGCGCCTGAACGGCGGTGCCAAGTGTTGCCGAAAACAGTGCAGCCGCCGCCACACGAAGAAATGTCATTGGAAGTTCGAGCCTGCCTGCGGTTTTAGTTTGCCGCGATTGTCAGGTTTTGGAACAGATTATTCAACACCAGAAACTCACCTGTTTTGGAACAGTCAGGAAAGTTCAGCATGAGTTCGCGCGACCGCAGTTCCCGATCCTCGCGCAGTTCCAGAGACTGCAATTGCAGATCCGTGCCGCAGTTTTCTGCCGTGACCTCAGCCTCGACAGTCAATTCAATCGATCCGGATTGATGCGATTGCGCCGTGGGAAAGGAATAGATTTCGATATTGCGGGCATCGGTGAATGTGGGCTGTGTCATATGAATGACATTGCCCGCACCTTGCGTGTCGGACTGAGCCGACACATGACCTGTGTCACCATAGCTGGCACCAAACTCCAGCGCGTGAATTTGCAGTTCGGTCTGACCCTGCCACTGCAGGGCGATGCGGGAATACTGGCTGATGTCCGGTATGTGTGTGGTGGCCACGGTCCCTTTCTGATCGTCAAGCGAGATCAGAAAGATCGCATATTCCGACAAGGCAGGAATTGTCAGGTCCAACGTGCCGTTGGCGTCTGTCTGCCGGGTCACGGTCAGGCCATTGTGATGTATCTCGATCCGCTCATTGCCATGGCAAGGGGCTTTGACGATCAGGCGTGCTGCAGCACCGGGAACGGAGTGCGCACGTGCACCGAGACGACAGTCGGTACGGTCCAAGGGGGTTGACCGACCGGAAGTCTGACTTTGTCGTGCCGCAGGGGTTGCGCGGACCGATCCCTGGGCGGGGGTCGAGGAGGTCAAGACAATGTCCTCCAGCCCGGGAAAATCTGCGCTTTGACCAGCGGCCGCAAGTTCAGTGCCCTGCACGTCGTTTGACCACGCAGGGAATCCATTCTGCATCAGGTAACCAATAGCCAGCGCACAAGCGACTGTGCCGCCGGTGGTTACGTAGTTCTTTATTACAAACAAGACACCCTCCCCAGTTGAAGGAGCGAGTCGCATATTGATTCCGAATCACGGCCAATATGTGGCCGTGACGGGGACTCAATGTGTCTCAAATGGGGTGACGTTAGGTCAGGCGACCGTGGCAGTGTTTGAATTTCTTGCCTGACCCACAGGGGCACCGGTCGTTGCGCGACGGGTTACCCCAAGTGCTGGGGTCATCCTCGACAAAGCCGGGCAGCGGATCGCCTGAAGCATCTGCCTCGGCCACCGCTTCGGCCTGACTGGCGGCCTGATCGACCGCTTGTTGCGACTGAGCCTGTTGCGCCTGCATCTGTGCCAGCATTTCCCGTTGCTCTTCTTCGGTCAGTGGACGCACGCGTGACAATTGCTGGGTCACGGTTTCGCGCAAGCTGTCCAACATCCCTTCGAACAGCTGGAAGCTTTCATTTTTGTATTCGTTCAGCGGATCACGCTGGGCGTAGCCGCGGAACCCAACGACCGAGCGCAGATGTTCCAGAGTCAGCAGATGCTCGCGCCATTTGCCGTCAATGGTGTTCAACAGCACCTGCTTTTCGATGTTGCGCATGTTTTCCGGGCCAAAGGCCGCCGCTTTCTGCGCCATCATCTCGTCTGCGGCGTTGATCAGGCGTTCGCGTACCTGTTCGTCATCCACGCCTTCTTCTGCGGCCCAGTCCTGTACGGGCGCGTCGATGGTCAGCTTATCCTTGACCGCTTCGTGCAGACCGTCAGTGTCCCACTGATCGGCATAGGATTTTGGCGGCATGTGCTCGTCGATCAGATCGTCGATCACCTGTTCACGCATGTCCGACACGATCTCGGACAAGTCGTCCGAAGACATGATTTCACGACGCTGACTGAACACCACTTTCCGCTGATCGTTCATCACGTCGTCGAATTTCAGAACGTTCTTGCGCATGTCAAAGTTGCGGCCTTCGACCTTGGACTGCGCGCGCTCCAGCGACTTGTTGACCCAGGGGTGCACAATCGCTTCGCCCTCTTTCATGCCCAGCGTGGTCAGAACCTTGTCCAGTCGTTCCGAGCCGAAGATGCGCATCAGATCGTCTTCAAGGCTCAGGTAAAACACGGTGCGGCCCGGATCGCCCTGTCGGCCAGAACGACCGCGCAGCTGGTTGTCGATGCGGCGGCTTTCGTGGCGCTCAGATGCCATCACGTAAAGGCCACCGGCCGCCAGAACCTTTTCCTTTTCCTCGGCATGGCGGGCTTCTTCTGCGGCACGCAGCTGGGCCGGGTCGGCCTCGGGGTTCTCGGCCATCGCCTGCAGAACTTTCATTTCCACATTGCCGCCCAGCTGAATGTCGGTGCCGCGACCCGCCATGTTGGTGGCAATAGTCACTGCGCCCAGACGGCCGGCATCGGCGACGATCTGCGCCTCTTGCTCGTGCTGGCGGGCGTTCAGAACGTTGTGCTCGATGCCTTCCTTTTGCAGCATATGGCTGAGCAGTTCGGACTTTTCGATGGACGTCGTGCCCAGCAGGACCGGCTGGCCCTTTTCCCGTGCTTCCTTGGTCTGATCAATCATCGCGCCATATTTCTCACCAGCGGTGCGAAAGACCTGATCGTCTTCGTCCAAACGGGCAATCGGCTTGTTGGTCGGAACCTCAACCACGCCCAGACCATAGATTTCGGCGAATTCCTCGGCCTCGGTCAGGGCGGTGCCGGTCATGCCGCCCAGCTTGTCGTACAGGCGGAAATAGTTCTGGAAGGTTACGCTGGCCAACGTGACATTTTCTGGCTGAATCTGCACGCCTTCCTTGGCTTCGATGGCCTGATGCAGACCTTCGGACAGGCGGCGGCCCGGCATCATCCGGCCGGTGAATTCGTCGATCAGGACAACATCGCCGTCACGGACGATGTAATCCTTGTCGCGCGTGAACAGCTTATGCGCGCGTAAGCCCTGGTTGACGTGGTGCACAACCGTGGTGCTTTCGGGATCGTACAGAGAATGCCCTTCGGGGATCAGGCCCGCGGCGATCAGCTGCTGTTCCAGAAACTCGTTGCCTTCATCGGTAAAGGTCACGTTGCGGGACTTTTCGTCCAGCGAATAGTGATCGTCTTGCAAAGACGGAATCAGCCCATCAATGGCGGTATACAGATCCGAGCGGTCCTGCGACGGCCCCGAAATGATCAGCGGCGTCCGCGCCTCGTCGATCAGGATCGAGTCCACTTCGTCCACAATCGCGAAATTGTGGTATTTCTGGTAAATCTGGTCCAGTTCCGCCTTCATATTGTCGCGCAGATAATCGAAACCCAGCTCATTATTGGTGGCATAGGTCACGTCGCAGGCATAGGCCGCTTTCTTCTCGGCGTCAGGCTGGCCCGACCAGATCACGCCGGTGGTCATGCCCACTGCGGCAAATACCTTGCCCATCCATTCCGAGTCACGCTTGGCCAGGTATTCGTTCACCGTGACCACATGGACCCCTTTGCCGGTCAGCGCATTCAGATAGGCCGGGAAGGTGGCGACCAAAGTCTTACCCTCACCCGTCTTCATTTCCGAGATATTGCCCTGATGCAGGAAGGCACCACCCATCAGCTGCACGTCAAAGGCGCGAAGGCCCAGTGCCCGTTTTGCACCTTCGCGTACGTTCGCGAACGCTTCAGGCAGCAGGCTATCCAGGCTTTCACCGTCCAGCGCACGTTTGCGCAGCTCGGCGGTTTTTTCGATCAGGCCGTCATCGGACAGTTTCTCGAACTCGGGTTCCAGCGCGTTGATCTGTTCGACCAGCGGGCGGGTCGCCTTGATCTTGCGGTCGTTCGGTGTTCCGAACACCTTTTTGGCGAGCGTTCCGAGTCCCAGCATGTTCACTCCAGCGGATCTGTTCTTGTCTTGGTTTTGACAGGCTTGCCCACCTTGCGCGCAACCCATAGATACGGGGGGAGAAAGGCGGCCCTGTCCAAGGCTTCAAAGCGATGTAAGCGGCAGGTCCCAGAGTGTCAACGCCACGCCCCGTCGCGGCCAAGAAATAGGATGATTCCATGCCCAAAGGCCTCACTTTTCTGCCATCGTTGGCGTTAGCTGCCGCGATGGCCCTGCCATTGGCCGCCGAAACCAAACCTGACGCCGCCACCGTGGTCGCCCGCGTGAACGGGGACGAGATCACATTGGGTCACGTCATCGCCACCGCAGCGGCTCTGCCTGAGCAATATCAGCAGATCGAAGATACCGTTCTGTACGATCTGATCCTCGATCAGATGATTCAGCAACAATTGCTTAGCCAACAACAGGACGGGCTGAACACATTGAACAAGCTGGCCCTGGAAAACGAGGAACGTTCATTGCGGGCGGTGCAGACGGTAAATGCGCTGATCGAAGAAAATCTGACCGACGACGTGATACAAGACGCGTATGATGGCCAATACGCGGATTTCGAGGGCACGGACGAATTCAACGCCAGCCATATTCTGGTTGAGACGGAAGAGCAGGCCAAGGATATCAAGGCTCAGCTGGACGACGGCGCCGATTTCGCCGAGATGGCCAAAGAACATTCGACTGGCCCGTCAGGCCCGAACGGGGGTGAACTGGGTTGGTTCGGACCGGGCCAGATGGTTCCGGAGTTCGAGGCGGCTGTGATCGCGCTGGACAAGGGTCAGATCTCCGAGCCGGTGCAAACCCAGTTCGGCTGGCATCTGGTCACCCTGAACGACAAGCGCAAAACCGAAGCACCGGAACTGGAACAAGTGCGCGCCGAGCTGACCCAAACCTTGCAGCAAGGTGTTATTCAGGCGCGGATCGACGACCTGACCCGCGAGGCCGACATTGAGCGCCCCGCTGCTGAGGGTGCAGGCCCCGAAGCACTGCGTCAGATCGAACTGATTCAGGAGTAACCCCCGTGGCCACGATCACCAAGGTTTCTCCGCTGGCCCCGGCGGCCTTTCCCGATCTGCCTGCGATTGACGGTGTGCGGTTTGCCACTGTCGAGGCCGGTGTGCGCTATCAGGGCCGTACTGATGTGATGTTGGCGGTGTTGGACCCCGGCACTTCGGTGGCCGGGGTGTTCACCCGGTCGGCCACACGCGCTGCCCCGGTTTTGGACTGTCAGGACAAGATCGGCGGCGCCAGCGACGGGCCAGCAGCGATCCTGGTGAATTCCGGCAATGCCAATGCCTTTACTGGCCACTACGGTCAGACCTCGGTGGCCGAGGTGACGCAGGCCGTTTCCAACGCAACCGGCGTTCCGGTTGCGCGGGTTTTTACCTCGTCCACTGGTGTGATCGGTGAACTGTTGCCCCATGACCGTATCGTGGCACAGCTTGAGGCCCTGAAAGCGGGCCTCAGCCGTCACGCGGTAGAAGACGCGGCGCGCGCCATCATGACCACGGACACATTCCCGAAAGGGGCCAGCGCGCAGGTCGAGATTGATGGAAAAACAGTCTCTATTGCGGGTATTGCCAAGGGATCGGGCATGATTGCGCCCGACATGGCGACGATGCTGGTTTACATCTACACCGACGCGCAGGTTGAGCAATCGGCGCTGCAGGCGCTGCTGGGCGCGCAGACGGACCGGACGTTTAACTGCATCACGGTGGACAGCGATACCTCGACCTCGGACTCGCTATTGCTGTGTGCGACCGGGGCGTCGGGTGTGGATACCACCGGCAATGCTACCTTTGCCGCCGCGCTGGAAGGGGTGATGCTGGATCTGGCGCAGCAAGTGGTGCGCGACGGTGAGGGGGCCACGAAATTCGTGGAAATCCGAGTGACCGGGGCGGCCTCGGACGCAGATGCCAAGGTGCACGGGCTGGCAATCGCAAACTCTCCGTTGGTGAAAACCGCCATCGCGGGCGAGGACCCGAACTGGGGGCGCGTGGTCATGGCCATCGGCAAATCCGGTGCCGCGGCGGATCGTGACCTGCTGAGCATTTCTTTTGGTGACATTCTGGTGGCCGAGAAAGGCTGGGTCAGCCCCGATTACAGCGAAGATGCCGCCGCTGCCTATATGAAAGGTCAGGATCTGGTGATCTCGGTCGATCTGGGGCTGGGCGAGGGTAAATCCACCGTATGGACCTGCGACCTGACCCACGGATATATTGAGATCAACGCGGATTATCGCTCGTGAAAACGGTTCTGGTTTCCGCGGTCGCCCTGATCGATATCGAGGGCCGCGTGCTGCTGGCTCAGCGCCCGGAAGGCAAATCCATGGCAGGTCTTTGGGAATTCCCCGGCGGCAAGATCGAACCCGGCGAAACCCCCGAGGCCGCCCTGATCCGCGAATTGCACGAGGAACTGGGCATCGACACCTGGGCCTCGTGCCTCGCGCCCTTGACCTTCGCCAGCCACAGCTATGAGGATTTTCATCTTCTCATGCCGCTCTTTGCCTGCCGAAAATGGGAGGGAATCCCACAGTCCAAGGAAGGGCAGGCCCTGAAGTGGGTCCGGGCGAAAGATCTGCGGAGCTATCCCATGCCTGCGGCGGATGTGCCATTGATCCCGGTTTTGCGGGATTGGTTATAGAAAAAAGAGCATTCATTTGGCTGGGCTGTCTAAACCACAGTTACATGGGGCAATGTTACTGGCGCGGAACACGCTGAAGCGACAGACAAATTCAGGGTTCTAACCCTCAACTAGATCATAGTGTTTGATCGAGCGCGACTCGACCAGTTCGGCCTCCATCGGGTCAATATGGGGGCTGGAAATGTCGTCACCAACGAACGCCTTGAGCGCTTCAAGACTTTCCCAAACCATAACGAAACTGAACTCTCTGGGCGTATCCAAACGCGGGGCACCCGGTATGACCTGAACAATCCCCCTGGTTCCTTTCATGAGAGGGATCGCCGTTTCGTGAAAGAACTTACCAAACTCTTCTTCTTTGCCGGGTCGCGTCACGACCTGAAATATTCGAATAATCATGCGAACAACCTTTCTATCGGCGTTGTTGCACGGATCGCCCATGCGCTGATATCGAGGCGGTCCGTTCCTTTC
>NZ_CYUD01000012.1 GCF_001458295.1 Ruegeria denitrificans | reverse complement strand
GTAATTCGCCTAGGCGAATAGCTGCGGAAAGGGCGCCCCTAGGGGCGCCCTTTTTTGTTGGAAGTCACAACTATATCTGCAGACTGCGTTTGCCGAGGATTTACTCGTAGGCCGCGTCTACGATGAATTCCACTTTCAACTCGGGGCGTGCCAGTTTGGCTTCTCCGCAGGCGCGGGCCGGTGCATGGCCTTTTGGAACCCAGGCATTCCAGACCTCGTTCAATCCGGCAAAGTCCTTCATATCGGCCAGCCAGATCGTTACCCGCAGCATGTTTTCGCGTGATGATCCGGCCTGTACAAGCAGGGCATCAATTTTCTCAAGGCAAATTCGGACTTGTTCCTGAATCGTATCACCCTCGGCGACTTGTCCGGTCAGGTAAGCTACACCGTTGTGTTTTACGATTTTCGAGGACCGTTCGCCGGTATCGATGCGTTCAATCATTGGGCATTCTCGTTTTTTGATGTTTGATGCGGGTGTTCATGGTCACAAGATGACCAGCTTGGCAATTGCTATTTTCCCGGTAAGCGCTGCGGTTGTCAGGACGGATTAATTTTCCCTCCATTTCAACGCAAAGAAATCCCCCCATATTTTCAATCGAAATAAAAGGTGCCGGACACTCGGGTGCAGGCGCCAGACAATCAAAGATTGGAGTGAACCATGATTGGCCTTCCGTTTGTACATTACAGCACGCGCATCTTGCACAGCATCGATCTGGACGACATGCAGACTGCCATTTTAAGCGGTGACGATGTTGTGTCTGGGGGTAAGGCACCTAAGTTGCGCTCGCAAAAAAAGGTAAGTCCGATTACCTTTCTTTCTGAAGAACCCGAGAGCTATCGGATAGATAAGCAATAGGCTGAATACAACAACGTGGCTCGGATCACCGCGACTGTTACACTCAACATGTATCCTTAAAGCGTGGCTGGCATCTGTCAGCGCGCACAGCTGACGAGGTAAGGGCATGGTGGGTTTGGACATTTTGGTAAACGTGGCGAATATCTTTTACCTGATTTCCTATTCGGTCCGAGACATCTTCTGGCTGCGTGTTCTGTCGGTGATCGGGGCGATGATCCTGCTGCCCTATTACTATCTGCAACCCGCACCACTTTGGGCTCCGATCGGTTGGAACCTGTTCTTCACCGGTATCAACATCTTTTGGATTGTGCGTTTGCTGTTGGAACGGCGTCCAGTGCCCTTTACCGATGCGGAACGGCACCTCTATGAAATCGCTCTGCGCAATTTCTCGGAACGGGATGCGTATAACCTGCTGAGAATGGGCGTTGCCAAGTCTGTTCCGGCCGGATCCAGCCTGTTAACGCAGGGCAGCCCGGTCCACAGCCTTTCGTTGATCGTGGATGGTGAGATCGACGTTGAGATGAACGGAAATCACGTTGATACGCTAGGCGAAGGTCGCTTCCTTGGCGGAACAGCCTTTCTGAGCAAAGATCAAGGGTTCGCGGCGCGAGTGACCGTGACGGCGCGAACGCCGTCACGCGTGATTGAATGGAAATTGCCAGATCTGACTGAAGAACTTCAGAAGCAGCCTGATCTGGCGATTTCAATCGAAGCCAGCCTTGGGCTGGAGATTTCGCGGTTTTTGCAAACCGCCAGATTGCAGATGGCCTAAAGCGCGGATTCTGCGGCGGCCCGAACGGCGCGTATGTTGTTGCCATAGACACCAGGAGTCTCAACTGATCCGCCTTTAAAGACGGCTGAACCGGCGACCAGAACGTCAGCGCCTGCGGCTGCAACCAGCGGGGCGGTTTTCGGATCAACTCCGCCGTCGATCTCGATATGCACAGGGCGGTCACCGATCATTTCGCGCAGTTTGCGAACCTTGCTGGTCATGTCGATGAATTTCTGACCACCGAAACCGGGGTTTACGGTCATGACGCAGACCAGATCAGTCATGTCCAGAAGGTGCTCGACCGCGTCAGCCGGAGTACCTGGGTTCAGAGCAACGCCCGCTTTCATTCCTGTAGCGCGGATCGCCTGCAGGGTGCGATGAGTGTGCGGACCCGCCTCGACATGGGCGGTGAGAATATCGGCCCCGGCATCGGCATAGGCTTGAATATAGGGGTCGACCGGCGTGATCATCAGGTGCACATCCATCACCGTTTTGACATGCGGACGGAAGGCTTTGACGGCTGGCGGACCAAAGGTCAGGTTCGGGACGAAATGACCGTCCATTACGTCGACATGGACCCAATCTGCGCCCTGTGCTTCGACGGCCTGAATCTCTTGTCCGAAATTGGCGAAATCGGCGGACAGGATCGACGGTGCGATCTTGATGGTACGGTCAAAGCTCATGGTGGCCTCGTGTCAGCTAAAGAGTCGCGGTCGCGTATACCTGCGTAGCGCTGCAAAGGGTAGCCCTTGTGGTTTCAACGGCGATTCAAAACTTTCACCTCGTTGTAGATGCACCGGCTGCGCCGGGCCCAACGGGATGAGGCCTCCGTAGTGAGGTCGAAGACAGGCGGGAGCGCTTTGTTGTTTAATCGTCGTTCAAGGTAAGTGTAACGCGCTCGCCTGCAAAAACAGTGCGACCGTATTCAACGGGTACTCCGTTCAGGTCGGCATTGATCCCCAATGAATACAGCACCGGCGCGCCTTCTGGTAGTTGCAGATGCAAGGCCTGCGTCGCTGTCGCGGCTCGAGCCGTCAGGCGGGTGGAGACGCGGGTGTAATCTGCGACGCCACAGCGTTGCAGGGCCTTGGTCACAGATCGTGTGTCTTGCAAAGCGGTCAGGATGTTGGGCAGGCGATCTGCCGGAAAGACGCTTTGGAACAGGCCGATTGGCTGACCGTCGGCCAGAGACAAGCCATCATACACATGAACTTTGTCTCCGGGGGCAAGCCGAAGGGCTTCGGCCTCAGTATCATCGGCCACACGGGTGGTCAGCGAGAGGATCGTTTTACCCGGCATCTTACCGCTGGCTGAAATGCTTTTGTGATATCTCACCCGCTTGCCAATCGGATAATCGGTCGGACGCGCGGCCACGAAAACGCCTGCGCCGCGCCGAGAACGGACCAGACCTTGTTCGGCCATGTCCGACAACGCCCGCCGTACCGTATGCCGATTGACCCCGTGTTGCGCCGCCAATTGCGACTCGGTTGGCAATCGGTCGCCGGTATTGAATCGCCCTTCGGCAATGTCCGAAGTCAGGCCGAGCGCGATGCTTTTCCAGACGGGCGTTTTGCTCATGTCACCAAACTTTCTCGGGTCGCGGATTGCGAGTCATTTTCTTGGAGTGTATAATTTGTCTAGTTGTATAGTTGATATAGACAACCTGGCCAAGAGGGTTTGATGACGGACCAGACGAAAACCGCGAATAGCGAACGTCAGGATTGGATGGGTTTGCTGGCCCGCGCGCCCGAAGACGTACTGATGGAATTGTGGGCCGAAATGGGCGGGCATCCGCGTTTTGAATGGCTTCGCAGCCCTGAAGTGGGTGGTGTGATGGTGCGTGGACGGACCGGCGGTACCGGCGCGCCGTTCAACCTGGGTGAAGTGACCGTCACGCGCTGTACGCTGGTGTTGCAGGATGGAATGGTGGGCCACGGATATGTGCAGGGTCGGTCCAAGCGCAAGGCTGAAGTCGCGGCGTTGATTGATGCACTGATGCAAACCGAATCCGCTGATGAGGTGCGTGCGCGGGTGATTACTCCGCTTGGCTGCCGGATGCAGGCGGTCAAAACGGCCCGGGCGGCCAAGGCTGCTGCTACCAAAGTCGAATTCTTCACGATGGCACGGGGAGAGAATTGATGGACGCTCAAAGCCAATTTTCGGGTGGGTTCCAGAACGCGCCGATTGACGCGGCCCATGCTTTTCGCACTGCGATGACTGTCATGGCACGACCGGGTGAAATTCGTCGGATCACAGGTGGCCAGCCTCCGGCGCCCTTATCCTTGGCAGCTGGGTCATTGCTGCTGACGCTGTGCGATCCGGATACAGGCGTGTTTTTGGCGGGTGCGATTGATACAGATGCGGTGCGGCAATGGCTGACCTTTCATACCGGCGCGCCGTTTGTGACAGCCGATCAGGCTGATTTCGCGGTGGGAACGTGGCATTCGCTGGCGCCTTTGGGACAGTTCCGCATTGGAACAGCTGAATATCCTGACCGTTCGGCCACTCTGATCGTGGAATGTGAAGACCTGCGTCCGGCTGGGTCGGTGCTGACCGGTCCGGGGATCAGGGACACAGCGCATTTATCGCTGCCGGACGTTCCGGCGCTTCAAGCCAATGCCGCGCGATACCCGCTGGGATGTGATTTCTTTTTCACCAGCGGTGACAAGATCGCGGCGCTGCCGCGGAGCACACAGATCAGGGCTGAGGGTTAGGCGATGTACGTAGCTGTCAAAGGCGGTGAGAAAGCCATCGAAAACGCCCATGCCTGGCTGGCCGAGGAACGGCGTGGATCAACCGATGTCACCGAACTCAGCATCGCGCAAATCCGCGAACAGCTGAGCCTTGCTGTGAACCGGGTGATGGCCGAAGGATCTCTGTTTGATCCCGATCTGGCTGCGCTGGCGATCAAGCAAGCGCGTGGCGACCTGATCGAGGCGATCTTTCTGGTCCGTGCCTATCGCACCACTTTGCCCCGGTTTGGCTATTCGAATCCGGTCGAAACGGGCCAGATGGCCTGCGACCGCCGAATCTCGGCCACGTTCAAGGATGCGCCGGGGGGGCAGGTGCTGGGTTCGACCTTCGATTACACGCACCGTTTGCTGGATTTTAAACTGGCCGCCGAGGGCGAGGTTCCTCTTGCACCCGAAAGCCAGCCGCGCTCAGAGCCGATCCCGCACATCGCTGATTTTCTGCAGGATGAAGGTATCATTCAGGACGAACCCACAAGCGACGCCACCCCCGGCGACCTAACCCGTGAACCGATGGAATTTCCGGCCGGACGCCCTCTGCGCCTGCAATCACTGACCCGCGGGGATGAGGGGTTTGTGCTGGGCATGGCGTATTCAACCCAACGCGGTTACGCCCGTAACCACGCCTTTGTCGGTGAATTGAGGATCGGCAAAGTCGCGGTCGAGATGGATATCCCTGAGTTGGGTTTTGCCATTGAAATCGGCGAGGTCGAGTTGACCGAATGCGAGACGGTGAACCAGTTCAAGGGCTCCAAGACCGAACCGCCCCAGTTCACGCGCGGCTACGGTCTGGTTTTCGGTCAGTCAGAGCGCAAGTCAATCGCCATGGCGCTGGTCGACCGTGCCCTGCGTTGGGGAGAGCTGGGCGAGGAGAATCTTGGCGCGCCCGCTCAGGACGAGGAGTTTGTGCTGAGCCATGCGGACAACATTCAGGCAACAGGTTTCCTCGAACATATCAAGCTGCCGCATTACGTGGACTTTCAGGCTGAACTGGAATTGGTGCGCAAGCTGCGGCTTGAGACAGATGGGCGGACCACTCCGCAGGAGGCAGCGGAATGACCCTGATCAGCACTACGTGGATAAGCGGCTTTTTGCCCCTAGTCGGCATCCTCCAACCCGTTGCCACCATATTCAGGGGCTCCGATCGCCTTCCATATACCAGCCTTGTCCCGCAGCATCGCTTCACGTCGCCGTCTGGAGTGGCGGATATGCAGGCAGAGATAAAACATAACGGTCAAAATGACCGCACCACATACAAAATAGTCCATAAAAACACCAAAATACAAAGTGATACATCAAAATGAATGAGTATAACTTTGCATATTTGGACGAACAGACCAAGCGAATGATCCGCCGGGCTATTCTCAAGGCTCTTGCTGTGCCGGGATATCAGGTGCCTTTTGCCAGCCGCGAGATGCCGATGCCCTATGGCTGGGGGACGGGCGGTGTGCAGGTGTCGGCCGCAACATTGACGCCCGAAGACACGTTCAAGGTGATCGATCAGGGGGCCGATGACACCACCAACGCGGTTTCGATCCGTAAGTTCTTTGAAAACACGGCAGGGGTGGCGACAACCGAAGAAACCACAAAGGCGACCGTGATCCAGACTCGCCATCGCATCCCCGAGGTGAAACTGACCGAGGATCAGATCCTTGTGTATCAGGTGCCGATCCCCGAACCTCTGCGCTTTCTCGAACCGCGTGAGACCGAGACCCGCAAGATGCATAGTCTTGGGGAATACGGCCTTATGCATGTGAAACTATATGAGGATATCAGCCAGCACGGGGCGATTTCGACCGCATATGCCTATCCGGTGAAGGTCTCGGGGCGCTATGTGATGGATCCGTCGCCAATCCCGAAATTCGACAATCCGAAATTGGAAATGGACGCAATCCAGCTGTTCGGGGCAGGGCGGGAACAACGCATCTATGCGCTGCCGCCGCATACCAAAGTGGTGAGCCTGGATTTCGAAGATTACCCATTCGAGGCCACCAAGGCCGACCACCCCTGCGACCTCTGTGGGGCTAAAGACAGTTATCTGGATGAGGTGATCATGGATGATGCAGGCGACCGGATGTTTGTCTGTTCCGACACGGATTACTGCCGCACGCGACGCGCGCAGGGGCATGACGGACGTTTAAGCAAGGAGGACGCAGTATGATGCGCCAGAATGTATTGGGAATTGATCACCTGGGCTTGACGGTCGCTGATCTGGTCGCGTCGAAAGGGTTCTTTGTCGACGGGCTGGGTTGGGACGTGGTTGGCGGCAAGCCGGAATACCCCTCGGCCTTCATCAGTAACGGTGCTGCCGTGTTGACCCTGTGGCAACAAAAAGGTGACAACCAGCGCGGTTTTAATCGCCACGCCCATGTGGGTCTGCATCACGTGGCGTTCAAAGTGCCTGACGAGGACGCATTGAACACCGTATTCGATGCCGTCAAGGATTGGTCGGGGGTCGAGGTTGAATTCGCGCCAGAGCCGTCCGGTGCAGGTCCGAAAATTCACTTCATGATTCGCGAGCCCGGCGGAAACCGGATCGAATTTGCCTACGACCCAAGGTGACGGGCATGACACCCCTGCTGAGCGTTCAGGACATCACCAAGACATATGGCGCACGGATCGGCTGTACCGGCGTCAGTTTCGATCTCTATCCCGGCGAGGTTATGGGGATCGTCGGCGAAAGCGGGTCGGGCAAGTCAACCTTGCTGAATTGCCTGGCTGGGCATTTAGAGCCGGATGCGGGGCAGGTGATCTTTGACCCGCGGGCCGATGGGCCGGTGGACACAGTGACCATGTCGGAACCCGAACGCCGGATGTTGGGGCGGACGGATTGGGCTTTTGTCCATCAGTACGCCCGCGACGGTTTGCGCATGTCGGTCAGCGCCGGCGGCAACATAGGCGAGCGGCTGATGGCCGTGGGTGAGCGTCACTATGGCGCGATCCGTGACAAGGCCATTGATTGGCTGGGGCGGGTTGAGATCGACGTGGACCGCGTGGATGACCGCCCCGCAGCGTTTTCGGGTGGGATGCAGCAGCGCCTGCAGATCGCGCGCAATCTGGTAACGGGCCCCCGGCTGGTGTTCATGGACGAGCCGACCGGTGGGCTTGATGTCTCGGTTCAGGCGCGCCTTCTGGATTTGCTGCGCGGACTGGTGCGCGAGATGGGACTGAGCGCCATCATCGTCACTCATGATCTGGCTGTGGTGCGGCTGCTGGCGGACCGGTTGATGGTGATGAAGGATGGCCACGTGGTCGAGGCCGGGCTGACCGATCAGGTGCTGGACGATCCGCAGCACGCTTATACGCAGCTTTTGGTCTCCAGCGTGCTGCAGGTGTAAAGGCGAAGACGATGATTGATCTGAGAGACGTCAGCAAAAGCTTTACCCTGCACAATCAGGGCGGCGCGGTGATTCCGGTGATAGAAGGCGCATCGCTGACGGTCATGCCCGGCGAGTGCGTTGCCCTGACCGGGGCGTCAGGGGCGGGCAAGTCAACCTTGATGCGGTTGATCTACGGCAATTACCTGGCGGCCTCCGGTCGGGTTTTGGTTGCTGGTCTGGATGTCGCTCAGGCGGAACCGCGTGAGATATTGGCCTTGCGGCGCGAGATCCTGGGCTATGTCAGTCAGTTCCTGCGTGTTGTGCCCCGGGTGCCGACGCTTGACGTTGTGGCTGAACCCTTGCTGGCCATCGGATGTGACCGTCAGGTGGCGCTGGATAGGGCGGCGGATCTGTTGGCGCGGCTCAACATTCCCGACCGTTTGTGGACCTTAAGCCCCACAACTTTTTCCGGCGGTGAACAACAGCGGGTGAATATCGCGCGTGGTTTTGTGCATGATTATCCGGTGTTACTGTTGGATGAACCCACGGCGTCACTGGATGAGCAGAACCGAGACACAGTTCTGGCGCTGATATCTGAGGCCAAGGGGCGCGGCGCGGCGATTGTGGGTATTTTCCATGATGACATTACACGCGCACTGGTCTGTGATCGTGAGATTAACGTGTCAGATTTTGCGGCAAGGGGAGTGGTATGAGCCTTGCCCCGGTCATAGCGGTCGTCGGCCCGTCGGGCGTTGGTAAAGACAGCGTGATGCGGGCGCTGGTGGCACGTGCGACAGGTATTTGTTCGGCACGCAGGGTGATCACGCGACCCGAAGGCGAAGAGGGTGAGGATTTCGACCGTGTGTCTGATGCTGAGTTTCAGCAGATGGTCGCGCAGGACGCCTTTGCGTTGCACTGGCCCGCTCATGGATTGCTCTACGGGGTGCCTCACGCCATTGAAGAGCAGCGAGAAAGGGCGGAGGCTGTTCTCGTGAATCTATCCCGGTCCGTGCTGTCACAGGCCCAGGAGGTGTTTGGCGATCTGATTGTGATCTCTTTGACCGCTGATTCCGAAGTGCTGGGGCACCGCCTGTCGGCACGTGGGCGAGAAAGCATGGCTGAACAGGCACGGCGGTTGGCAAGGGCTAAAACGCCTTTACCTACGGGTCTTGCTCGGGTGATCGAGATTGACAATTCCGGCCCTCTTGAGGTGACGGTCGACGCCATCCTCGCCAAGCTTCAACCAGAAAGCGCGTAGCGATGGATCAGGTGAAAGCGCCCGTCTTCGACCTCACCCACCAAAGCCAGATTGCTGATTTGGATGGGTGCTGGCAGCAGGGGAATAAGTTGCGATTTCAGCACGGACTCAACCGTCTCCAGCGTTTCTTTGTCCAACCTGCCACTGAGGGTGATGTGAAAGCGAAAGGAGTCCATCACATGAGGATAACCCCATTGCGCAAGGTTGGCTTCCTGTCGGGCGTTCAGGCCATGGGTTCGGCGGCGCTGCAACTCGGCCTGCGTTGCGGGCGCGCGAAAGCGGTCCAGATCACGCACACAGGCGGCGGCCAACGCGTTCAGCGCGGTCTCATCGCCACGAGGGCACAGGGCCAGAAATCGACCCAAACGGGCGATCTGAAGCCCATCCAGGGTGACCGAAGCCTGGGTGGCCGCAAGCCGCGCACATGCTGCGCTCAATGCCTCAACCGACTGCCCGTCCTGCAGACGAAAGGGCGGCTTCATCGTCGCATGCAGCCCGTATTTACGCGGCACTTCGGTCACGGCTGCAACGTCCACGCCATCGATCATCGGGTGGGCAAGGGGCACTCCAGCCTCCATGTCCCAGCCCAACCAGCTGGTGGCGAATTTCGCCCACTCGGCCCGGATCGGGGGCGCAAAATAGATCGCGTATCGCGTGAATGTCACGTTGGCCTCCTGTGCGTGGCCTTTCCACTTGTTCAAACCGTGTGAAGTTCAGATGACAGAAGAAACGATCCTTGCCAATGCTACGCTTGTTCTTGCCAATGAGACGATCACCGGCAGCGTCCGCCTCGTAGGCGAAACGATTGCCGAGATCGCCACTGGCCGCGCGGTTCCAGCAGGTGCGATTGATTGCGAAGGCGATTATTTATGCCCCGGTCTCGTCGAGTTGCACACAGATAATCTGGAACGCCACATCCAGCCGCGGCCCAAGGTCGATTGGCCTCATGTGGCGGCCATTCTGGCCCACGACGCCGAGCTGGCCAGCACCGGGATCACCACCGTGTTCGATGCGCTGCGTATCGGCTCGATCCCAAGCGGCCAACGGTATCGACGATACGCACGCGAGTTGTCGCGCGAACTGTGGCAGCTGCGGGAACAAGACGTTTTGAAGATCAGTCATTTTCTGCATCTTCGGGCTGAGGTGTGCTCGGAAACACTGGTTGAAGAGTTAAACGAGTTCGGCCCCGAAGATCGGGTCGGGTTAGTCTCGTTGATGGATCACACGCCGGGTCAGCGTCAGTTCCGAGATATGTCGAAGCTTGAGACTTATTTGAAAGGAAAGCTGGGGCTGGAGGGCGAAGGTTTTCAGCGCCATGTTTCGGAACTTAAGGCAATGCGAATGCGGAACGGGGACAAGCACGAGGTCGAAACCGTCAAAGCGGCCAAACGGTTGGGGGCCATGTTGGCCAGCCATGATGACACCACACCTGAACAAGTGAGGGTCTCGGCGGGTCATGGCATCCGGTTAGCCGAGTTCCCCACCACCGTCGAAGCGGCCCGCGCCTGCCGCGATCACGGCCTTAAGGTGATGATGGGCGCACCCAACCTGATCCGGGGCGGGTCACATTCCGGCAATGTGGCCGCACAGGAGCTAGCCGATCTGCACCATCTCGACATTCTGTCCTCGGACTATGTTCCAGCCGCGTTGCTGCTGTCGGCTGTACGATTGGGTGAGATATGGGGCGATATGGCCCGTGGGCTGCAGACAGTGACGCGGACACCGGCGCAGGTTGTGGGGTTGGACGACCGTGGAGATCTGTGCAGCGGAGCGCGCGCAGATGTTATCCGGTTCCGCTTCTACCAGGGAGTTCCGGCGCTGAACGGTGTCTGGTCGCGCGGACGGCGCGTAGCCTGATCAGGCGCGGTAGAACAGATATCGGTCAGGGGCGATGGTATCCGGGCCTTTGATCTGTTCGAACCCGACCAGAGGTTGCCCTGATATCAACAACCCGCCGGGCCGCATTACCCGCGCAATCAGCGGGCTAAGGTGCGCCGCTTCCGCAACGTCGTTTTCCTTGATGCCACGTCCAAAATCATAATGCGCCAGGGCGATCTTTGGCCCACCATTGCCAAGCTTTTCAAGCATGGGCTCCGCTTCCCCCTGCAGGAAATCCTCGGCTGGCGGAGTACTGGACGGGTGACATTGCAGCACCCGGTCCATGACCCAGATTCGACGATCCGGCAAGATTTCCCGTAAATGATCGTAGGTGCGGCCATTGCCCAGCCCCATGTCCAGAACATCACCCTCCATGTCGCTGATCTGCGCAACCGCCCAGTTCAGCCCGTCGCGTTGCGCTGTCAGGCGGCGAAGCATGGAATCCAGTCGGCTCATTCGGGTTCTCCGGTTGGTTTTTTTGATTCTGCCCAGGCAATGCCAGGGCCATCCAGAAGACGGCTCAGCAGCTCTTGAGTAAAGGTCCAGATGTCCTGATCATGGACCAGATGGTGGGTCAAGACGCCAAAAGGTTCGGTAATGTCGGCGCGCGCCTCACGCCGGTCGCGTAACAGGTCCGTTGTTTGACTGATCAACTTATCCGCCGCTACCAACCGGCGCGATCCGCGCCAGTCAATCGGGTCCAGATGGGTGTTGATCTGCTCCAACCCCGGCGCAGGTTCCCGTTTTTTTCGCGGCGTCGCCGTCGAGACAATGCAATAACCCAGATCAGGCAATTCCCGAACCACTTCGGGCGCGATGCGGTTCCACGGCGGTACGAACATCGGACACAGCCTGTCTCCGAACAACGTGCGCAGCCGATTCAGTCCGGATTGCGCATCGGCGGTAATATCCGCAAGCGGGCGGTGCAGCCGAAACTCGGATTTCTTTTCATCAGGTGGTGCAAGGTTTTGATGCGCCCAGCCATGCACCACCGGGATCAGCGTTGGCTGTTGTGCGACGTAATCCACTAGTCCAGCATCGGCATCGCGTGGAATGATCGCCAGATGCACGGGCAGGTCGAGCGAACGCGAGAGCTCTGACAGTTTCTCGAGCTGCGTTGTCTTTGAAACGGCGTCATCATCACGCCACCACAGCGGCAGCGACAAGCCCTGAGCGCGCCAGATGTTCAATTCGGCCTCCAGAGGGCTCCAGTCCATCATCATACCTGCGCCCGTAGGTTCACTGCAATCTCGACCGATCTTGCGGCCCCGTCAAAGCCCTGCATTGAAACCTGGCGTGAGCCATCTGACATGACCGACGCAACGGCCTGCGCCAAAGAATCCCCATTCAGGGATTTGCTGGGCAACACATCGATGGCCGACAGGTCCGAGAGGCTCTGACCGCGCAAGCCCTGCTCAACTTCTTTACCGTCGTCGAAGGGGATAAAAACCGCAGGTGTGCCTGATTGTAAAATGTCCAGTGCTGTGTTGTAGCCGCACATACTGACCGAGGCCGCCGCGTGGGGTAGCATTTGCCGGAAATCCGGGCGCACTGGCTCCAGTATCACCTGGGCTTCGCCCACGAGCTGCGCCAGTTGATCAATACGCGCCCTTGCGTCTTGTCCACCCACCAACAGGCGCCAGCGCCTGTTGGGCATCTTTCGGGCGGCCTCGATGGCCGCGCGAAAGATTGGCTGTCCCACTGATCCGCCACCGGCGCTGACCAGTATTTCGTCTTTGCCCACCTCATCCGGATGCAGCGCAGGGGCCTCGGGCGCGACGAAACCGGTATAGAACAATTGCGGACGCAAACGATTGGTCACCGGCCAGCTGACCTCCAGTGGGACAACGTTCTGATCTGAGTGGACGAGGATACCGTCGTAATATCGACACACGATCTCGTCCGTACGCTCTGCCTTTGATGGTTTCGAAGGCGGTGCCAGAATATCGCGGATCGAGCCCAGAATGACCGGGCGCCGCGGCATGTTCCAAGCGGCCTCTAGAGCGGCATTGAACTCGGCCGCCAGAGACCGACGGCCAAAGGGAAACAACTCGGTGATCAGCACATCCGGCGCGAAGCTCCGAACGGCCTCGACCAATGCGATCTCGCGCGATGCCAGATAGGCCGCATCGGCCACGTCACCGCTTTGGGTCAAAAGCCGGGTAAAGTCCGTACCATCCGAACGCAGCGGTGGCAGCCCCAACAGGGTCATGCCCGCGCTGTCCAACTGAGGCGCAGGCATTCCGCCCGAGACAACAAAGGTCTCATGCCCGGCCCGTACGAAAGCCCGGCCCAGAGTCAGCGCCCGGCTCAGATGTCCGGTGCCCAGCAAGTGCGTGACAACGATCATCACCTTCATTGCGACACCTCGGGTCTGATCAGTCGGACGGGTTCAGGCAGGGGGCAGAGCGATGCGATGTCAACGATATAGAGACGGTTTCGCTTGATTTTAAAGGGGGCGGGGCCATTGAAATCCCATCCCCAGGCCCGCGCCAGAATGACCCGCATGATGCCGATATGGCAGATGGCAACCGTGTCGCCGGACAAAGCGTCCATCCAGGGGTGCAGGCGGTTCCAGACCTCAGCCGGGCTTTCGCCGTTTGGCGGACGGAAATCCCAACTCCAGTCTTCAATATGGCGGTATCCGCTGTTCGGATCGGCAATTAGGTCGACCCCGCGCAAACCTTCCCAATCGCCCCAGTTCATCTCGGTCAGCGCGTCCGAAGTTTTCGGCTCACGCCCGGCGACCAGACGCGCCGTTTCGCTGGCCCGCAGCAGGGGGCTGGACCAGAGGGCCGAGTCCTTCCACTGCATGGGCAGTTGCGTAGCTGCCAGCTCCGCGCGCGCATCGTCGTCCAGCGGAATGTCGCTGCGCCCCTGAATGCGCCCTGCGCGGTTCCAGTGGGTGTGACCATGCCGAAGCAGTGCCAGCTGGGTCATGACCGAACCTCCATCAAAGGTCGCGTTGCCTGCCAGAACCGATCGGTGGCCGCAGGCATCAAGTGACGTTCGGCAATGTGAGTGCGGGCTTTGGCCCCTTGGGACAGGCGCAACGCGGGGTTATCCAGTAAAGAGCGCAGCCGCGCGGCCAGACTTTTGGGGCCAGCTTCGACCGAGGGATAGTCCGACGGGGCCAGTACATCCCGCACGCCGGGTCGGTCCTGCGCAACGACCGGCAGACCGCTGGCCTGTGCTTCTAAATAGATCATGCCATAGGCCTCATTCACGCCCGGCCACACCAGAACCGAGGCTGTTTCATAGAGCTTTTGCAAAGCATCGCGGTCACATTGCCCCAGAAACCGGACCTTTGATCCGAACGGGGCCATCAGCGTCTCGACCGCGGGGCGTGCTGGTCCATCACCCGCAATATCCAGGATCCAGTCGCCGGCCAGAAGGGACAGCGTCTGCGCCAGAAGGGTGTAAGAGGCCAGCTTGTCACCGTGCCGCATCATACCGACGGTCAACATCGGGCCGTCACAGCCAGAGGCGGGTGGCAAATCCGACCGGGGCAGGAAGGGCGGCAGTTCGACAAGGCTTTGATCCCCGTACCGTTCCCGTTCCAGGGTGATCAGGTCATTGGCGGTGTGGTAAAAGATCACTTGCGCCGCGTCGCAGGCCTTGTGCGCGGTTTGGGCAAATCCGGCCCAGCGACCAGTCAGGCGGCTGGTCGCGCGGGTGCTTTCCAATTGTACGTAAGGAATGTTGCGGGCCTTGCAGAACCGCGGGCCAAGAAGATCGGGTGCCTTGTAGTAGTTGTGATAGGTCACCCACAGCGCGGTGTCCGAAGGCAGGTCGTCTATCAGACGTCGCCCCTCAGCGTCAGCTTCAGCACGCAACGTGGTCTGCACTTGCGCATCCCCGGTTTTGTCATAGATGCGCAGCCGCGAGGCCAGTTCGACCGTATCCCCCTGCGCGGCAATTGCCTGCATCAGGTTGCGGGCCATTTCGCGATCCCCCGACGGTACCGGGCTGTCCGGGGCTTTCATCGGCGAGTAAAAGGCCACCCGCGCCATCAATCTATGCCCGAACCCAATGCGCGAAGCCGTTTGGACAGGCGGGCGATGCCGGGATCCATGCGGAAATCGGCGATTAGGCGGTCATAGGCGGCGCTGGCCATCAAAGCAGTCTGTTGCGGCTCGGCGGCCAGGCGGGTGATGGCGTTGGCCAGCGCAGCTGGATCATCGTCGGACAGTACGCCGTGAGTGCCGGTTTTGATAAACTCGGGGATGGCCGAGACCGGCGTCGACAATATGGGCAACAGCTGTGATGCGGCCTCCATCAGAACGTTGGGCAACCCGTCGCGGTCTCCGTCCTCGGCGATCCGACTGGGCAGTACAAACAGGTCCGCGCTGCGCATTGCGGCGATAACTTCGGGCTGATCGCAGGCGCCTTGCCACGTGATACGATGCGACAGGCCTGCGGCCTCGACCCGGTTTTGCAGCGCGGTGCTGAGGGTGCCGCCACCGATATGCGTCCAGTGCCAGTCCAGCGTTTCGGGCAGCATGACCAATGCATCGATCAGGCGGTCAAAGCCCTTTTTTTCGACCAGACGGCCGACGGAAAGCATGTGAAACGGACTATCCGGCGCGCGCAGTGTACGATCCGGCGGGGTGGGGAAACGGCTCAGGTCCAGCCCGTGATAGATCAGGTCGACACGCGCGGGGTCGTCGGCCAGACTGCGCAGATGGTCGGCCCCAATGGCCGTACAGGTCGCACCAAAAGCCGCGCCATGGGTGTTGGCCTGAAGCTTTTCCGCCTTTTCCCATTCGGGCGAAGTCCATATGTCCTTGGCGTGGGCAGAAAAACTCCACGGTAGGCCACGCATGATAGCGGCGTAACGCGCGACCGAGGATGGGGTGTGCATGAAATGCGCGTACATCACCCGAGTCGCGTCGGGCAATTCGGCGGCCAGAACACAAGCCTGGCCAAAGCGCCGTATTCGGTTATGGGTCGGATCGCGGCGCAGATCGGCGCGCCAGACCCTATAGGCCTCGGCATAGCCAGGCAGGGCTTGCGCAGCCCGACGCGCGGCCCAGACACGCTGCGGCTCTTCGTACAGGTACTCGGGCAGGTAGTGCACCTGACCCCGGAACCGATCGTGCAGCGGGTGCCGTTTCACGTCGGTCGGGTGGCGTAAAGACCAGATGTCAAAGCTGTGCCCGGCGTCTTGCAGGGCGACAAGTTCCTGAGCGATGAAAGTCTCGGACAGGCGCGGCCATCCTTTGACCAGCACCGCCAGTTTCGGCTGGGCTGCGGTCATCCGGTGGCCCGTTCCTGTTCCTGGCTCAGCAATGCCTCAACGCGGTCGGTTACGTAATCCAAACCGTCCAGCAGCCCGTCCTGTATGGCTTGCGATGGCAAGGGCTGATGCGGTAGGTTGCGGATCGCCTCAATCATCGCATCCGCTGTCAGCCCGTCGCGGTTTTCGTCCAGCATCCGGACAAGGCCCAGCCCTTCGGCGCGCGAGGCGCGTATCCATTGTTCCAACCTTGGTGTTGTACGCGGAACGATGACGGCACGTTTGTCAAAGGACAGGACTTCGCAGAATGTGTTGTAGCCGCCCATGCAGACCACCCCGGCGGCACCGGCAAACAGCGTTTCGATCTGGGATTCGAACCCCACCGCGGTGACCCGACCATTCAGCGCGGCAACGCGGGTCTCGAATTCATCGCGCAATTCACCCGACAAGAATGGGCCATAGACCAACACTGCGCGCGGCGACAGGGTCGGGTCTTTTTCATAGGCAGACAAGACTTGATTCACCATCGCCTTGCCATCACCGCCACCACCAGGCGTGATCAGGATATAAGGCTGTTGCGGCGGTTCGCCCACCGGGCCCAGGTCACGGCGCAGATAGCCGGTCCAGTGAATGCGCGATTGCGCCGCGTGGCTGAGCGGCAGCCCTTTGGTCGGGTCATAGATCGAGCGCAGACCGTAAACCCAGATTTCGTGATAGAACTGTTCGGTCGCCGCAAGAGCTTCTTTCCGATCCCACTCGGCGGCCAGAACTTCGGGTTCGTCAAGTACGTCGCGCAAGCCAAGGACCAACTTGGTGCGTTGCGATTGCAGCAGGTTTTCCAGCGTTGGCAGTAGCTCGCCGCGAAAGCCGGTCGGTTCTTTGTCGACGATCAGCATGTCGGGGTCGAATTGCTGCACGGCAGTCTGGATCAGACCCGCGCGCAGTTCGGTCACCTCTTCGATTCCCATGCCAATTGTACGTGCGGCGTATGATCCATCGGCGCGTTTGGTCACGCCTGGAAGGCGCACGTGGTCAACCCGTCGTGGAAAGGTGAACCGACCAGCCACAGGTGACCCGGTCAGGATCAAAGCCGAGGCCTGCGGGTTGGCTTGCGTGATGGCAGCGGCAAGGGCGCGCGACCGGCGAAGATGCCCCAGTCCAAATGTATCATGGCTGTAGAACAGTATGCGCGGCGCACGGCCGGTGTTGTTGTTTTGTATTCCTAGGCCCATGCCTTCGCCTGCCGTGTTTCTGAGTGCAAATCCGCGCGTTTACCTCGGATACCGTATATTCTTTGACGCCGCTTGCCAAAGGGGGGTTCGAGATCTTGCAAATTCGTCAAACATGGCGAAATGGCAACATCCAAAGAACCAGCGGTTTTCGGGGCGATTTTGCCCGCTATGGCTGATGTTGATCTTGCTATTCCGCTCATATTACACGGTCGGTCATATTCAGTTTTTCCGGGGTTGCAAACACTCTTGTCGCTTGCATTGCAGTGGGAACACGAATTGACACGAACTTGGGGCGTAAAAGGCTGGATATTTGAATACGCTCCGGTGCTTCTGTAACCTTCGGCGCAACCTAGGACTTGGACAGAGAACTCGATGAAACTCAGACAAATTGCTGGAATGGCTCTGATCCTGTGGGTGCTTGCAGCAGCCTTCGTTACCGACGCGGCAGCGCAGGTCCCGTTTATCCCGGGATATACGTCGGATCCTGAAGCCGAAGCAGACGCTGGCACAGACGGCGACCTGGCAGCCGCGATCAAGGCTGCGACTGAGGCGGGTGCCAGTGTGATTGTCATCGACAGTGCTGGGCAAATCGTGTCCTCGGGTGGCCAGCAGGGCAATGAAACTCAGGTCGAAGACGTGCATGGGGCGATGGCCGAAGGGTCGCAGCTGATGAAGGCGCAAGAGAAATTTTCAGATTTCCGGGCCTCCATGCAATCGCGATTAGAAGCCTTGCCTTATTCGATATTCGAAGTTCAGTACGTCCTGCGGCAAACCAGCCCGGATGGCCGTATCCAGACATATGTCGAGGTTTTGGCCTGGAACATCCTGTTCCTGCTGCTGGGGCGCTGGCTGTCCACCGAGATTTACGGCAAGCGCATGGCCAAAAAGTTGGTTGTGGCGCGGTCCAAGGAAAACCCGCAGGGGTATCGGGAAAAGATGCCGTTTTTGGTCTTCCGGTTTTTTATGGGGATCGGGGGCACGATCTTTGCCATGCTGATGGCGCTGATCGTGGGGTATCTGTTTTTTGGTGAGGCCGAAGACATCTCGATTCAGTTTACGGTCACGGCGATCTTTACGGCGTTTTTTCTGTCGCGCACGATATCCGACCTGTGGCGGATGGTTCTGTCCCCCTATCTGAGCCAATATCGTTTGCCACCCTTCTCGGATCGGGACGCAAAGCGGCTGTATTTCTGGGCGTCGGCACTGGCGACCTATGATATTTCAGTTGTGCTGTTCGCCACCTGGGTGGCGGATTTCGGGTTGAACTACAATGTCTATGCCTTGGTCTATGGTGGCCTGACCATGTTGGGCGCGCTGGGCAATGTTTTGATGATCCTGTTCAATGCGCGCGCAATATCGAATGCCATTCGCGGCGGACGCGCACCGGACCAAGTGTCGTGGATTTTGCGGTTCATCTCATTCGCGTGGGCGCCAGTGCTGGTCGTCTACATCGTATTCAGTTGGTTCAAGCTGGCGGTGGATCTGGTTCTTGAGAATGAGAATTCGATACCGATCGTGGCCAGCAGCTATTTGATTTTCATGTCAGTGGTCGTGGCCTATGGCGCGATGAATTACCTGCTGGAGCGTTACTTTGACCGAAATCGCCAGATAGAAGACATGAATGCGGTGGCAGCGGGAGAGGATGAAGAAGCGGTCGAGACACCCGAGGCGGAAATGCGCCAACACTCGATCCTGACATATGAGGATTTGGCTCGTCGCGTGGCGGGGATTTTGGCCTTTGTGGTCGGTCTTTACGCGTTGGTGGTGATCTGGAACCCCGAAGCCAGCTGGAGCGAGGACCTGCCGGTCGAACGTGCGCTAGATGTGATGGTCATCCTGTTCATCGGCTATATTCTGTTCCACTTTTTCCGCATCTGGATCGACTCGAAAATCGCCGAGGAATCCGATGATGGCGGTGAAGAGGCCGAGTTGGGCGACGAGGGAGGCGAAGGCGGGCAGAGTCGTCTGGCGACGCTGCTGCCCCTGTTCCGGGGCGCGATCCTGGCCGTTGTCGTTGTCACCATTGCTCTGATTACGTTGATGGAGCTGGGGATCAATGTCAGCCCGCTGTTTGCCGGTGCCGGTGTGGTGGGGCTGGCCGTTGGATTCGGGTCACAAACGCTGGTGCGGGATATCTTTTCGGGGGCGTTCTTCTTGATGGATGACGCTTTTCGTAAAGGGGAATATATCGACATCGGGGATGTGAAGGGGACGGTCGAAAAAATCTCGGTCCGGTCATTCCAGCTGCGCCACCATCTGGGTGCGCTGAATACGATTCCCTTTGGTGAGATCAAGGTGCTGACTAACTATTCTCGCGATTGGGTGATCATGAAACTGCCCTTGCGCGTGACATATGACACCGATGTTGAAAAGGTGCGCAAGCTGATCAAGAAGCTGGGTCAGCAATTGCTGAGCGACCCTGTGATCGGCGACAACTTTATCCAGCCGCTGAAATCGCAGGGTGTGATTGAGATGCAGGATTCCGCGATGATCATCCGGGTCAAGTTTATGACCAAGCCCGGTGACCAGTGGCTGGTACGCAAGAGAGTCTATCAGGATATCCGAGAGCTGTTTGCACGCGAAGGGATCAAGTTTGCCCATCGCGAAGTCACCGTGCGGCTGGCCGAAGGTAAAGAACCCGAAGATCTGACGCCGAAGCAGCGCGAAGCCGTGACCGGCGCAGTGCAGGCGGCGATTGATGAGGATTATCTGGATGATATCGGCCCCGGAGGGGATGACCGCTAGGGGCGGCTCCCGCTCTTTTGGGATGCGTCTCTAACGAGACGCTACCCAAAGCGTTTGGCCGGGCCGCGCGTGCCGCGCGGCGACCGGGTTAGGTGGCCAGCGAAGGCCAGATGGGTTGGGATGTGCCGAGTTTCGCAGCCGGTACAGGCCAAGACATGCGCGCCGGGCCTACGGACAATGCCGGTTTCAGGCGATGGCCGGGCCCCCAGTCGGATAGTTCAACCTCTTGTGCGCAATCTGTTGCCGCAGCGGTTGTGATTTCTTCGTCCTGTTCGGATTTTGCCAGCGCGGCCAGCAGTTCCGCGGTACGGGCCAGCGACAGCTGCGCAAGCATGATGGAGTTTGAGGAGGCGGCCTCGGCCAGTGCGGACAGGACCGCAGCAGCCATCAGATAGCCTGTCGCGTGATCCAGCGCCTGAACCGGCAGCGGGGTGGGGTTTTCAGCCTTGGCCCAAGCACGACCGGCATCTGCGATGCCAGCGCTCATCTGTATGAGGCTGTCAAAACCGCGTCTGTTGGACCATGGCCCCTGCCAGCCATACGCATTCAGAGTGACCTCAACTCGGTTAGGGGCCAGCTCATCCCGTTTGACCTTGGTCAGACCAAGCGCATCCAAAGCACCCGGGCGGTAGCCATGGATAAAAACATCCGCTTGCGCCAGCAGGTCTTCCAGCTTTTTTAGACCGGCGGGCGATTTCAGGTCCAGATAGGCACAGTGCTTGCCCAATGAGATGTCGGGGATGACGCCCGGCTCATCCCACCCGGGGGGATCAATGCGCAGCACTTCGGCCCCGAACCCCGCCAGCGTTCGGGTCGAGACCGGCCCGGCCAGAACGCGCGTCAGGTCCAGGACGCGCAAGCCCGCCAATGGACGTCGGGCCGTTGCCTCAGGACGGTCGCGCAGCGTGATATGTCGCGGGCTGTGCCATCCAATCAGCGGATCGCGCGACACCGCCCGCCCTTGCGGATGTTCCAGCCATTCGGTCCGGCCGCGCATGGCGGCGGCCGCTCCACCCTCGGCCACAACCGAGGTTTCCAAATTGGCGATGGACCAGTTTTTCACAGCTTGTGCAACCGCGTCCCGGTTGGCTTTCGCCTCCAGCACCTTCAGCGCCGCTGCCCGGTGGCGGGACAGATTGGTGTGCAGCCTGATCCAGCCATCCGACGCCTGATAATCCCCGGCGATCGGGTCCCAAAGGCTGGGCATCTCCCACCCGTCCGGTTTGAACGAAGACCCGTACCACAGTGAAGCCAAACGATGATTGATCGATATCTCAGGCGCTGTGGGTGCAAGGTTCATCGCTGTGATCAGGCGCGCCAACTCTTGACCAACGGCAGCGAAACTGGCGGTTGCCAGTTCGGATACAGCAAGCGCGCTGGACCATGCGCCCTTCCCGGTCGACTTGTAGCTGTCTACAGCGGGGAGGGCGGAAATCAGGCTCATTGCTGATACGGGTCCAAACTGTCACGCAATCCGTCGCCCAGGAAGTTGAAGGCGAGCACGATAACGATAATCGGCAGCATCGGGATTGCCGTCCACGGGTAGATCTCGATCGAGGCGAGGTTCTGTGCGTCATTCAGCATCACACCCCAGCTGACTGCGGGTGCGCGCAGCCCAAGACCAAGGAAGCTGAGCGCCGTTTCCCCCAGGATCATCGCAGGGATCGACAGGGTGGCCGATGCAATCAGATGGGACATGAAGTTCGGCAGCAAGTGCTTGCGGATCACCCGACCCGAGCTTGCGCCCATCATCTCGGCCGCGCGTACGTATTCTTCTTCGCGCAGCGACAGGAATTTGGCGCGTACGGATCTTGCCAGACCAGGCCAATCAAGTATGCCGAGGATGATCGAGATAATGAAGAACACCGCCACCGGGCTCCAGTTCGAAGGCACAGCGGCGGACAGGGCCAGCCACAGGGGCAGTTCGGGTAGGGATCGCAGGATTTCGATGATCCTATTTATCACCCAGTCGATCTTGCCGCCGAAATAGCCAGCCATCGAACCGAAAATAATTCCAAGGGTGAAAGACACCGAGATGCCGATCAGACCCACGGTCAGCGACAGTTGCGCGCCATAGAGAATGCGGCTGAAAACATCACGTCCCAGACGATCAGACCCCCATAGGAACAGCGTTGCGCCTTCAGGGGCGCAGAACAAATGGGTGTCAGTTTTGATCAGGCCAGCCAGTTTATATTCTGACGCCCCACAGAAAAACTTGATTGGCCGAGGGTCTTCGAGGTCGGGTACGAATTTCCACTGGAAGGTTTCCAGATCAGCTTCGGCAACGATGGGAAAGACGTGCGGGCCAATGAATTCGCCCTCGTAAAACCAGTTGATGCTTTGCGGCGGGGCATAGAGGTGCTCTCCGTTCCGTTCATTCGGGCCATAGGGCGCGATGAACCCCGCAAAGGGTAGCATCAGATAGCACAGCAGCAGGAAAACGCCCGAGATCAGGCCCAGCTTGTGGGTCCTGAATTTGCGCCAGACCAGCACCCAGTTTGGGGCGTCGAGATCAGCGCGCTCAAGCTGTTGCAGGGCGGCGTCCGGGTCATAGGGTGTGTCGTCGACATAACGACCGTCGGGAAGTTGGGTCATGCTTCACGCCCCTCGTACCGGATGCGCGGGTCAAGCATGACCAGCAGAATATCGGATATCATAGTGCCGATCAGGGTCAGCAGGGCCACGAACATCAGAATGAAGGCAGACAGGAACTGATCCTGCGTTTTCAATGCTGTCAGAAGGGTGGGGCCGATGGTTTGCAGGCCGAGAACAACCGAGACCAAAACCGAGCCAGACACCATCGAAGGCAGCAGGTTGCCGATATCCGCCACGAACGGGTTGAACGCCACGCGCAACGGGTATTTTGTCAGCATTCGAGACGGGGCCATACCCTTGGCGATGGCGGTTTCCACATAGGGTTTGCCCAGCTCGTCCAGCATGTTGGCCCGCAGGCGCTGCATCATTGCCGAGGCCCCAGATGTGCCGATCACAAAGGTCGGAACGATCAGATGGACAAGGATGGATTTCAGTTTATCCCAGCTCATGGGCAGCCCTTCGAAGGACGGATCCATCAAGCCGCCGATGGGCAGGTTGAAATAGCGATGGCCGTAGTAGAACAGGATCAGCGCTAGCAGAAAGTTGGGCGTGGCCAGACCCAGGTACCCCACAAAAGCCGACGTATAGTCGATCCAGGTCCGGGACTTGGCAGCGGCGAGAACACCAAGCGGCAGAGCTACAGCATAGACGAAAAGGATTGCCGCCAGATTGACCACCACGGTCAGCCAAAGGGTGTCGCCCACGATCTCGGCCACGGGGCGGTCGAATTCGAAGGACCAGCCATAGTTGCCCTGCAAAAGACCCTCAAACCCGTGGGGGCCAGGCCAGAAACCCATCCAGATCAGGTATTGTTCCCAGACGGGCCGGTCTAGCGCATATTCTGCGCGCAGAAACTCCGCCTTGGCCACGCCAGCCGACTGCCCCGAAGCCTGTAACTCGGCAATCTGGTTGCTGAGGTAGTCACCGGGCGGCAGGTTGATGATCACAAAGATCAGCACCGACACCACCAACAGAGTCAGCAGCATCGTGAAAAAGCGATACACCGCATAGCGCAGCATGACCATTTAGCTGCTCCTGATCAGTCGGCGAAAAAGAATTCGTCCGGCCGGTGAATGCCGAAATGCGCGCCGGGCTCCCACGCCCACATGGCCTGTTCAGGCACATTGCGCAGGCGGTTTGATACCACGACGGGCTGTGGTGCGCCGTTCAGAATGCCGATAGCAAATAGTTGGTCGGCATGAATGTTGAGCATCTCGGTCCAGATCGCCTTGCGATCATCATCGTTCGTGGCGGTTTCCCAATCGTGGGCCAGTTGCATCAGGCGTTCTGCCTCAGGCATATCGGGGGCTTCGCCTGCGTCACCGCCAGTCTGATAAAATTGCCCCCATTTTGGCCAGGCCAGAAAGACCTGATCAGTCGGTGCCAGATAAGCGGGCGAGGTGTGTGCCTGTGGAATACCGTCATCCCAGCCAAACCAGACCGAAGCCATGGTGTTCCCAGCGAATACACGATTGCGCAGAATGTCACGGTCCAGCGGACGCATCACCAGGTCCACACCGATTTCGCGCCATGTGTCGGTGACGATTTGCAGGGCGTTCTCGACCTCTTGCCGCTCACCAGCGGTTTCGATGATCAGTTCCATCGGGCGGCCGTCGGGCAGCAAGCGGATGCCGTTCTTGTCGCGCTCGGTCAATCCGACCTCATCCAGCAAGGCATTGGCCTGCCCGACATCAAACTGGGCCCAGGCTTTTGCGTTCTCCTCATCATAGAATGGGGATGCAGGCAGCACCGACATAGCGCCGGGTTTCGCGAGCTTGAAATACAGCGCCTGATTGATCGTCTTGCGATCAATGGCCAGTGACAGAGCGCGGCGCACGCGGACATCGCGCAGAACTTCGCGCCAACCCTCGTCGGTGAAATTCAGGTTCGGATAGATCGCAATTTGTGAGGCGACCCCGGTCTTCCACAGCCGCGTCTTGTAATTGCCGCCCTCTTCCCCCTTTTTCAGGATCGAGGCATCGCGGAACGCCAACCCACGTCCCTGCAGGTCGGTTTCACCAGCATTGGTTTTCGCTGCGACCAGACCAGGGGCGACAATCTCCATCTCTACCACGTCGACATAGGGCAACTGCACGCCTTTACTGTCGATGCGGTGGTAATAGGGGTTACGCACGAAATTGTGCCGGATTTTCTTGCCCGAACTGGCATTCAGCCATGGCTGCAGCGTGGGCAGTTCGTGGTTGTCGAACTTGTAGAGGTTGTCCAGCTTGTTATGCAGCGCCGCCCAGCTTTTGACGCGATTGTCTTCGACCAGCGCGGCCATTTCATCGGGGTCCGCATATTTCTCGTGATAAGGTTTCAGAAACGCGGCCGGTCTGTAAATGAAGGGCGGGCGCGCCTGTGCCAGTGATTGCAGGAAGTCCGGATTCGGGTCCTCCCATTCAAAGACAACGGTTGTTTCGTCGGGGAAGGATACCGTGGGCGTCTTGCCTTCAACGATCAGGAAATCAGGCGGGCCGGATGGGCTGAGCAGTTCGTTACTCGCGACGTCTTCCCACCAATATCGGAAGTCTTCCGAAGTAAACGGCGATCCATCAGACCATTTATGCCCCTCGCGCAGGTTCAGAGTGAACTTGCGGTTGTCCTCGCTCTCAAACGACTCCAGCAGATCAGGGACAAGTTCGTAGTTTTCGTTGAAGCCCACCAATCGCGCATAGCCATAGACAACCATCTGCCGGATGTCCTTGGAGCGGGTCACCATGGTGCGCAATGTGCCGCCCGGCGTTCCGAATTCACGCCCTTTGGCCGACAGATCGACAACGAGCGGTTCGTCTGGAAGACGGTCCTGAACGGGTGGAAGATTGCCCGCATTCACTTCACTTTCCCAAAATCCGCTTTCCTGTGGGGTGGGTGTGTCTGCGGCGGCGGGCAGCATCCATGATGCAGCTGCCATTGTAGCAGCCAGAAACAGGGGGCGAGTGGTCTTATACATGGCATCGTACCTTATGGCCGGGTTCCATCTCTACCAGCGAAGGTATCACGGAGTCGGTAAATCGGAAGGCGTCATCCCAACTGTCTGGCGAACCTGCGCCCAAAGCAACCAATTTCAGGTCGATCGGACGGTTGATGTCAGGTTCTGGCTGAGCGGCAATCAGCGCCTTGGTGTAAGGGTGGCGGGGATTGTAGAAAAGGGTTTCGGGCGGAGCCTGTTCAACGACCAGCCCGCGGCGCATCACGGCTACCTCGTCGGCGATGCGCGCTACGACGGCAAGGTCGTGCGAGATAAAGAAATAGGACAGGTTCAGACTGTCCTGCAGGTTTTCCAGCAGCGTCAGAATTTGTTCCTGAACCGAGACATCCAAGGCCGAGGTCGGCTCGTCACAGACGATCAGCTGCGGATCCAGCATCATGGCGCGGGCAATAGACAGGCGCTGCCGCTGACCTCCAGAGAAAGCATGGGGATAGCGTTTCAGCATGTCGGAATTCAGCCCAACCCGTTGCAGCATCTCGGCGGCTTTGGCCCGCTGTTCGGCAGTCGTGCCGATTTTGTGGATCTCCAGCGGCTCGGTCATGGCATCCTGAATGCGCATGCGAGGGCTGAGCGAGCTATAGGGGTCCTGAAACACCATTTGCGCCTTGCGCTGAAAGGCGGTGCGCTGGGCGCGGGTCATACGGTGAACGGTAATCGGATCTTCAGTCGCCGAAGTTCGGAACAGGACCTCGCCGCCCGGATCGGGCAGTTCGGCCCCCAGCGCGATACGCGCTGCCGTGGTCTTGCCCGAGCCGCTCTCACCGACCACAGCCAGCGTCTTGCCGCGCGCCAGGCTCAAATCAACACCGCGGCAGGCATGGATCAGTTGTTGACCTTGCCAGCCTTTGCTGGATCGCAAGGTATAGGTTTTCGAGACATCCTTGATCTGTAGGATCAGATCCTCGCTGGGCATCGGTATTCCAACAGCGTCCTCATCCGGAATCTCGGGTGCGGCGTTGAACAACTGCTGCGTATAGGGATGCGCGGGGTCCGTCAGGATCGGGGCGGCGGCTCCGGATTCCATCACGCGTCCCTTGTGCATGACGACGACGTGCTCGGCCATGTTGGCGACCACACCCAAGTCGTGCGTGACAAGGATCAGCGCCATGCCGGTTTCGCGCTGCAATTCCTTGATCAGGCCCAGAACCTGTGCCTGTGTCGTCACGTCAAGTGCGGTAGTCGGTTCGTCGGCAATCAGCAATTCCGGTTTGGACACCATCGCCATAGCAATCATAGCGCGTTGCCGCATGCCTCCGGACAATTCAAACGGGTAAGAATCATACGCACGCTGCGGATCGGGAAAACCCACACGTTCGAACTGGGTCAGAACTTCTTTACGGGCCTGCGCCTCGGACGCGCCACGGTGCAGCCACAGAACCTCGCTGACTTGATTGCCGATCTTGTGCAGAGGTGACAGGGATCGCATCGGTTCCTGAAAAATCATCGAAACCCGGTTACCGCGAATGTTGCGCATCTGTTTTTCGCTGATCTTGGTCAGATCTTCTGTGCCCTTGGAATCATTCAGAATGATCGTGCCGCTGCGAATTTGCGCAGTGCGCGGCAATATCCGCAACGCCGCCCGGCATGAGATGGTTTTGCCGGAACCGGATTCGCCAACCAAAGCCAGAGTTTGCCCGGCCTCGACGTCGAAATTGACGCCTTTGACAACGGAATCACCTGCACCAAATCCGATGCTGAGATCGCGGACAGACAACAGCGCTGTCATGCGGGCATTCTACCCGTTTGGCCGTGGGTCGGCATCGGCTTAATCAACTCCCTGTGTTTTTTGATGCAGTTTCGCGCGGTTGGGGCGGGGTAGTCAAACCCGTTCTTGGGGTGAATTGTCGCGAAAAAGTGAAACTGACACCAATTTGTCTACACAAAGTCTTGAGGATTTGCCATCACAGGCCGAGTCGACCCCATTTGGCAAATCGACTGATATCAAGGAGAGATTTCCCCGTGCCCGACGATCAAAGCCGACTCGATCTGTTCATTGACCGTATGGTGTCGCAGCGCGCCTGTCTGGATTTTGCGATTGCCGAAACCCGCAGCATGCCGGGGCCGGTTTTTGAACTGGGTTTGGGAAATGGGCGTACCTATCATCACATGGTGCAGAATGTGAAAGGCCGCCCCGTTTACGTGTTCGAGCGCGCCGTGGCGTCGCATCCGGATTCGACGCCGCCCGAAGATCGGGTGATTCTGGGCGATGTGCGGGAAACGCTGCCGGCAGCACTTAGACGCTTCGGGGCCACCGCCAGCGTGATTCACGCAGACCTTGGCGGACATAATCGGGAGAAGAACGACGCCTTTGCCAGATTCGTGTCGCCTCTGATTCAGCCGTTGCTGGCAGAGGGTGGTTTGATGGTGTCCAGTGACCGGACTTATTTCGACGATCTGACCGAACTGCCCCTGCCGCCGGGTGCGGTTCAGGGCCGCTGCTTTGTCTATCGCCGCTGAAACATAGGAGCGTTCGATGCTGTTCTACGATTGCGTGACCGCTCCGAACCCACGGCGGGCCCGCATGTTCATTGCGGAAAAAGGGTTGGACATTGAAACCCGCGAGATTTCGATCGCCAATGGCGAACAGCTGAGTGACGCGTTCACGGCGGTTAATCCGCACGCAACCCTGCCGGTGCTGGTTACGGATGAGGGCACAGCACTGACCGAAAACCTTGGCATTGCTGCCTATCTTGAATCTCGTTTTCCCGAGCCACCTTTGTTGGGGCGCACTCCGGACGAAAAAGGGCAGGTTCTGATGTGGAACAGCATCGTTGAACAACAAGGTGGCAAACCCATTGCCGAGACATTGCGCAACAGGCATCCCGCTTTTGCCGACAGGGCGATTCCCGGCCCAATACATTACGCCCAGATACCCGAACTGGCGCAGCGGGGTACAGCGCGGGTCGTGCATTTCTTTACTCTGCTGGAAAAGCGATTGGCGGCAAGCCCCTATGTCGCCGGGCCCGAATTCACCTTGGCCGATATCTCGGCCTTTGTCTTCGTTGACTTCGCCCGTGTGATCAAGGCGCGGATACCGACGGAAAATTCGGCCACGTTGGCGTGGTTTGAGACGGTCAGTGCCCGGCCCAGCGCGCAGCTATAAATTTGTGAATTTAATTCAAAGATCCTGCGCGGAAATGACAGTGCACATTTGCCCTGGCAGAGGTGAACCGTGAATTTCGCCTGCCGCGTTGGCCATGCTTAAGGCGCCGCTCTCCTTCGCGCCGAAAGGTTTGAAAAGACGTTAACGCTTAAGAGTTCTGGAAATTGTGGAGCAGGAATGCAAGGTGATCCGCAATGGGGTTGGTTTGTCAGAAACCTCGGAGCCTGAGTTCACGAGGGTTTCCGGAAGGATCGTCTTCATCGGAGTCGAATCCAGATCCGAAGAAGTTTAGGAATTCAATACCTGTTCAAAGTGCTATTGGAAGGGAAACACAGAATGAGCCAACCAGACGCAATTATCATCGGCACGGGTGTCATCGGCGCAGCCATCGCATTCGAGATGGCCAAGGCCGGATGGAAAACCTTGTCGCTGGATCGTAACGCGCAGGTCGGTCACGGTTCGACCGCCGGGTCTTGCGCGATCATTCGGATGCACTATTCGACCTTTGATGGCACGGCTTTTGCTTGGGAAGGCTATCACTATTGGCGCGACTGGGCCGATTATTTGGGTCTGCCAGCAGATGCCAATCTGGCACAGTTTCGCGAAACCGGATGTCTGGTGATGAAGACCGAGGCCAACGGGATGCTGGAAAAGCACATGAAAAACAGCGCCAATCTGGATTGCCCGTTCGAGGACTGGTCATCCGAGAAAATCATCGAACGCCTGCCGGTCTATTCTCTGGATAGTTTTACGCCACCCAAACGTATGGACGATCCGGAATTCGGTCAGCCGAACGGACGCAAGATGCAAGGTGGCGTGTTTTGGCCGCAGGCGGGATACGTCACTGACCCGGCCTTGTCGGCGCAGAACTTGATGGATGCGGCCAAACAGCATGGGGCCGAGGTACGCACCGGGGCTGAGGTTGTCGAAGTTCTGACGGAAGAAGGTCGCGTCGCCGGGGTCAAGTTGGCCTCGGGCGAGGAAGTCCGTGCCACAGTGGTGGTGAATGTCGCCGGACCGGGATCTGCTATCATCAACAAGATGGCAGGTGTGCTGGAGGACATGACCATCGAAACCCGCCCGTTGCGTCAGGAAGTGGTCCACGTTCCCGCACCCGAAGGGTTCGATTTCGAAAATGACGGTACTATCGTGTCAGACAGCGATATCGCCTGCTATTGCCGACCCGAACATGGCAATCATATTCTGGTTGGTTCAGAAGACCCGGAATGCGACCCGCATCAATGGTGCGAAGATGACGTACATTTTAACCACGACTTCACCGACCAATGGACGACGCAGGCCATGCGCTATGCTCAGCGGGTACCGAGCTTGGGTATTCCGTCGAAAACACGCGGAGTAGTCGACCTGTATGATGCATCGACCGATTGGATTCCGATCTATGACAAGTCCTGTCTGCCCGGGTTCTACATGGCGTGTGGCACCAGCGGGAACCAGTACAAGAATGCGCCGATTGCGGGCAAGATGATGGTGGCCCTGATCGACTATTGCGAGGGTGGGGTGGATCACGACGTGCAGCCACTGCAGTTCGAATTGCCCTACATCAAGCGAATGATCGACGTCGGGTTCTATTCGCGAAAACGCCCGATCAATGAAGAAAGCAGTTTTTCGGTTCTGGGTTAGCATGCCCGCAAAAACACCCTAATCTTTCCGGGAGCTATGTACGGGGTCCCGGATGACCGAGCCAACGAACCGAGTTCTGATACTAGGTAGCGCTCTCGGCGCGCTGGCCGCGCGGGACTGGGCGCGTGACCCTTTCACCCATATCGTTGCGATCAACAATGCCTGGCGCATCCGGCCCGATTGGGATGTTCTGATCCACCCTGAGGATTTTCCGGAAAAAAACCTTCCGACTGAACTTGCCACACATCAGCGGATCGTCACGGCACAGATCTACGTGCCAGTGCAGAACAGTTTCGGAGGGTTCGTCTATGCCGGTGGGACGATGGCTTTTACAGCCGGATATTGGGCGTTGGCAGCCCTGCAACCTACGGTTCTGGCCTTTTTCGGCTGTGACATGATCTACCCCAAAACCGGGAAAACGCATTTCTACGGAACCGGTCAGGCGGATCCTCTGCGCGCGGATATCACTTTGCGGTCGCTCGAGGCCAAGTCTGCGCGTCTGGCCTTGTTTGGCGCGGCGCAAAGATGCCGTGTCGCCAGACTGTCAAAAGGGGAAAGCCGCTTGTTGTTTCCCTCAGTTGGGGTGAATGATCTGGCTAACCTCGATCTTCCTGAAACCGGTGCAATGAAAGATATCTTGCTGATGGAAGACGAACTGGGATACCACGTCCCTTCGGGGCGATATTGGGAGGGTGCAGACAGGTTCGACCCAAGCAAGATTGACGACTTGGATCGACGATGGTTTCAGGTTTATTGTGCATCAACTGCGGGAAATTCCACTTGAAACGGTAAAATTGATCAGGTGGCGAAAGTCGCCCAGGCCCAGACCATCGCAATATAGGTCAGGTTATGCATGAACTGGTCCAATCCGGCAGCGCGCCAGAAAGCAGCCTGCGTCGGCGTGAGCTGTTTCTTGTCAGAATAGCTGGCCTTGGCAAAATCGATGTTGAAATGCACGATCCATTCCAGCGCAGCGATGATCAGAATAAATGACCACGGGGCGCCAAACAGCACAAAGACGATAACCGATCCGATAACGTGCACACCGGCATGCTGGGCACGGCCCCAGTGAAGGTATTCACCACGACCGGATAACATTTTGGGAGTCTGGAGGTAGAAGTCAGCAAACATATGTTTGATCTGCAATAAGCAGAGCATCAACAACACTGCGCCTAAGCTGGCAGTCAAATTTATCCTCCCGATATCGTCCTAATGCGAACCTTAGGGGCTAAACCTGTGCGGCGCAAATAAACTAGTTCACACAAGGCGGATTAATGTTCAAACTGGTAATTAATTGCGTCACCTGTCACGATTGCTGTAAATTCAGAGTGTTGGGTTTGCCGCCCTTTCTTCCAGATCGGATCGGTGATTCATAGCAGGGGCAGGTTCCATAGAACGTTCGATTTTCCGGTTTATTTGGAAATACTCAAAACGCGATCAGCTGATCCTGCTGGCCGTGACCTCTACGCTGTTTCCGCTGTTGTATCTGACGCTGGAGCTGCCCAAGCGCATCATCAACGATGCCATCGGTGCGACCAGTCCGATTGTGGATGTTCTGGGGTATGAGGTTCCACAGACCACATTCCTGATTATCCTGTGTGGTGCGTTTTTGCTGGCAGTGCTGGCGCATGGCCTGATGAAAATGCGTATCAACACCATGAAAGGTGTGCTGAGCGAAAGGATGTTGCGCCGCTTCCGGTATCAATTGATCAACCGCGCCCTGCGCTTTCCCCAACCGTATTTCGAGCGGGTCAGCCAGGGTGAAATGGTGTCGATGATCACCGCCGAAAGCGAGCCGATGGGCGGGCTTATGGGCGATGCGATCAGCCAGCCGGTTCTGCAGGCGGGACAGATGATCACGATCCTGTCGTTTCTGTTCCTGCAAAGCGTTTGGTTCGGGCTGGCCGCCGTGTCGCTGATTCCGTTGCAGGCTTGGCTGATTCCCAAACTGCAACGCCAGATCAACCTGTTGAACAAGAAACGCATTCAAGAGGTTCGCATTCTGGCCGCGCAGATCGGCGAGAATGCCGCCGGGGCCTCGACCCTGCGGGCCAATGGTGGTTGGCGTTATCGCCGGGCGATGATCTCGGAACAGTTGGGGCGGCTGTTCGGTATTCGGTTCGATATCTACCAGAAAAAATTCTTTATGAAATTCATCAACAACTTCATCTCGCAGTTGACGCCCTTCATGTTCTATCTGGTTGGCGGTCTTCTGGTGTTGCAGGGATCAGTCTCGCTGGGGGCGCTGGTGGCAGCGTTGGCGGCGTATAAGGACCTAAGCTCGCCATGGAAAGAGCTGCTGACCTACTATAATCAGACGCAGGATATGTCGCTGCGCTGGGACGTAGTGATCGAACGTTTCGCCCCGCCGGGAATGCCTGATGAAAAGCTGTTTGAAGGCGAACCCGAAACGCAGCCGCACCTGAACGGGGATATCGTGCTGGATCGGGTCTCGGTCCGGGATATGGACGGCAATCAGGTTTTGGATGATCTGAACCTGACCTTCAAGGGCGGGCAAACCATCGGTATCGCCGCCCCCAGCGAAGAGGATCGGCGCGCCGTCGCCGAACTGTTGACAAGGGAAGTCCTGCCAAGCGCAGGCCGGGTCGAAGTTGACGGTGAAAACCTGTCGGACCTGCATCAAAGTGTGGTGGCCGCACGCATCGGCTATGCCTCGTCGCGCCCGGTCATGTTTAAAGGGACCTTGGGCGACAATGTCATGATGCCGATGCGTCAGAAGCCGCTGACATCCCAATCTGAAGATCCTGATTTTGCCGAGACCCAACGTGCAGGCAACAGCGCCGATCCGTATGATGCCGAGTGGTTGGATCCGTCTCTGGCCGGGTTGGACAGCCCCGATGCGCTGCGCGATTGGTGGCTGCACCTGATCGATGGCATGGGGTCTGGGGCGGCTTTGTTCCAGCGTGGATCAGAGCAGGTTTTTGATGCAAACGAACATCCGGAATTGGCCCGCAAGTTGGTCGAGTTGCGCCCTCTGGTCCAACTGGCTGTGCAAAAGGCAGGGTTGGAGCAACAGGCCCTCGTGTTTGATCGCGAATCTTACAACCCGGCCTTGCCGGTGGTGGAAAACTTGCTGTTCGCCACGCCGCGTGTGCCGGTCACGCAAGAACTGCTGGCGCGTCAGACCGTATTTCTGGGGCAATTGCGCGAGTTGGGGCTGGATGAAACTCTGGTCGGTCTGACGCGCGATGTGATCGAGATGCTGCGCCAGATCTTTGGTCTGGACGGCACCGACCACCCGCTGTTCCGCAAGCTCGGCCTTGAGGCACAGACTTATGAGGCCGCGCTGGAATTGGTTGAGCGAACCAGGAACGAGGGCGTGTCTGGACTGGAGGACGAACAACTGGCCAATCTGCTGGCGGTACCATTCGTGATCTCGGCCGAACAGATCGGGCCTGCTTTCACGGATGAGCTGAAGAACCGCATCCTCGAATTGCGCCACAGTCATTCCGAGAAATTGCTTGGGCGGTTGCATGACGTTTTTGTCTCGCTGGACAAAACCGCATTTGCGCCGGGCCTGACAGTTATGGAAAACGCCTTGTTCGGCAAGGTCAGCCAAATCGGAGGCGGTCGGTCGGACGAGGCCCGCAAGCTGATTGTCGACGTGCTGGACGATAACGGCGCGCGGCCGTTGGTGGTTGAGCTGATCTACGATATCCCAGTCGCGCTCGGTGGTCAGAACCTGCCCGCGGTTTTTGCCGAACCACTGGCCTTTACCCGTGCGACGATCAAAAAGCCGGACATCCTGATCCTGGAAAACGCGCTGGCCAGCTATGACATGGCCACCCAGGTTGCCGTTTACAAAAACCTGCGTGAGCTGCTGCCAGATACGACCGTCCTTTATCTGAATGACCAGTTCGAAAACCCGGATGTATTCGACATGTATGTTGAAATCCGGCAAGGTCGGGTGGTCTCGGATGAAGGATATGACACCGTGGAAGAGGACAGCGCCGCCTCAGCCGATCTGGCGCGCAAGCTGCGCGCGTTGGAACAGACGCCACTGTTTTCCGGTCTTGACCGCAGGCAGTTGCGTCTGCTGGCCTTTGGTGCGCGCTGGTTCGATGCCAAGCCGGGCGAGGTTGTATTTCTGAAAGATGACCAACCCACAGATGGCGCCTATGTGGTGCTTGAAGGCGAGGCCGGGCTGTACCTGCCGCAGATGGAAGGCCCGGATCAACTGATCACAAAAGTGGGGCCGGGGGCACTGGTGGGCGAACTCGGGCTGATCCGCAAAGAACCCCGCGCGTTAAGCATGATTGCCGAGACAGAACTGTCATGCCTGAGGATCGGTGAAGAGGAATTCCTGGCGGTCGTCGAAAACGATGCCGCGACCGCGTTCAAGCTGATGCAGGTGATTGCTGGGTACGTCTCGAACTAGATCTTGGGCTTGCAGAACAATTCGTAAAGCAGTTCGATGACCTGTGCGGTGTTGCCGTCCTGCAGCGAGTAATAGATGGTCTTGCCATCCCTACGTGTGGACACCAGCCGTTCCTGCCGCAGTCGGGCCAGCATCTGACTAACGGCGGCCTGCCTGATTTGCAGTAGGTCCTCAAGCTCACCCACCGATTTTTCGCCATCTTCCAAATGGCACAGGATCATCAGCCGGCCTTCATGCGCCAGCGTCTTCAGAAACGTCGCGGCCCGCGCGGCGCTTTCTTTCATGTCCGCGGGGTTTTCGGAATGTGCGCTTTCGGTGTCTTGGGCTTTGGGGGTCACACGCGGCCTGTTTCGCAATGGGGTTGGACCAATATGCCCTGAAACGGGTTTGGTTGTCACCCCTCGGTGGCTGACGCACCGCCCTGAAAGGCGTTGCCGTTGACATAGTCGCAAGGCTCTTCCTGCATTTGTAGATGCAATCCATCGCCGGTGTAGGGATGCGCGCGGGCCAGATCCTCGTCCACCTCAATCCCAAGGCCGGGGGCGGTTGGGGCGGTCACGAAACCATCGTCAACACGCAAGGAGTTTTTGATCAGCTGATTGTGGAAAGGCGTTTCGATACTTTCCAACAACAGCAGGTTCGGGATCGACACGGACAGATGGATATTGGCGGCCCATTCGATTGGTCCGGCATACAGATGCGGTGCCATCTGGGCGTTGAACACCTCGGCCATGGCGGCGACCTTCTTCATCTCCCATATGCCTCCGGCGCGGCCAAGGGCAGGTTGCAGGATTTCGGCAGCCCCCGTGCGCAGGACCGCACCGAATTCAGCCTTGGTGGTCATGCGCTCTCCGGTCGCTACAGGGATGCGGACGTTGCGGGCGACGCGGGCCATATCCTCGATCATGTCGGGTGGGGTGGGTTCTTCGAACCAGAGCGGCGAATAGGGTTCCAGCGCCTGTCCCAACCGAATTGCGCCTGCGGTGTTGAATTGACCATGGGTGCCAAACAGCAGATCGGCCCTGTCCCCCACGGCTTCGCGAATGGCTTTGCAGAACGCGACCGACATTGAGATATCGGACATTGCAGGCATGTGCCCGCCGCGGATCGTGTAAGGGCCTGCGGGGTCGAATTTCACGGCGGTGAAACCCCGCCGCACCATCTCTGCTGCGCATTCGCCAGCTTGATCGGGTGAGGTCCAAAAGTCGGACAGATCATGCTGGGGTAGGGGGTAGAGGTAGGTGTAGGCCCGGATGCGCTGGTTCATCAGCCCGCCCAGCAGGGCATAGACCGGGCGGTCCCGGTCCTTACCAAGAATGTCCCAACAGGCGATCTCAAGTCCCGAAAACGCGCCCATTACGGTCAGGTCGGGGCGTTGGGTGAAGCCGCTGGAATAGGCGCGGCGGAACATCATCTCGATATTTTCGGGGTTTTCGCCCAGCATATGTCGCTCGAACACGTCCCGGATCACGTGGCCCATCGCCTCGGGGCCGATCGAGGACGCGTAGCATTCGCCCCAGCCGGTGATCCCGGTATCAGTCGTAACCTTGACTAAAATCCAATATCGCCCGCCCCAGCCCGGTGCAGGTGGTGCGGTGACGATGATGTCGAGGTCCTGCAGTTTCATCCGGTATCCTCCCCTTGAATGACGTCAGCGCTTGTCGAACAGGATCACGTTACGTTTGGCCGATCCGGTCTTGGTGTCTTCGATTGCCTCGTTGATTTGATCCAGAGACCACCGGCCCGATATCAACTCGTCCAGTTTCAGCCGCCCCTGTTCATAAAGGTCAATCATCCACGGGATATCGCGCTGAATGACGACGTCGCCCATTTTCGAGCCCACCATGCCCTGACCCAACGCCGCCAGAACCACGGGTTCATAACTGGACATATCACCCGAATGCGGCATGCCGATCATGATCGCCCGGCCGCCCCGGCCCAGATAGCGTGGGGCCTGATCATAAGCCGGGATTGCACCGACCGTGATCAGCACTGCATCCGCGCCGCGACCGCCCAGCGCCTTGAAAGCGGCTTTCCAAGGTTCCTTGAGGCTGGCCAAAACGCCATGTGTCGCACCGAATTCCTTGGCGATCTCCAACTTTTCTTCGTTCATGTCGACGGCCACAATCCGGCGTGCCCCGGCGATGCGAGCACCCTGGATGGCGTTCAGACCAACTCCACCCGCGCCGATTACCACAACGTCCTGACCAGGCCGCAGTTTCGCGGCATTTACCGCCGCGCCAACCCCGGTGATCACACCGCAGGACAGCAGGCTGGCCACATCCTTCGGCATTTCAGCGGGAAGGTTTACGATCTGCCGATGGCTGACGACAACTTTCTCGGCAAATGCACCGCAGGCCATCGCCTGATCCAATGGACCGCCATTCGCTGTCCGTAATGGGCCCTTGACGGTGTCGTAAGGTGTTTCGCAGATGGTTGGACGTCCGCCAGCGCAAGACGGGCATGACCCGCATGCACGGATCAGGGTGACGACGACCGGGTCGCCGACCTTGAACCCTCCGGCGTCATCGCCAATCGCGGTGATCACCCCCGCGGCTTCGTGCCCATAGACAGCTGGCAAATGCCCGCCCCATGCCCCGCTGGCAAAGGTGATGTCGGAATGGCAGATCGCCACGGCCTCTAATGTCACTTCGACCTCACCTGCGCCCGGTGGTGCAAGCAAGACATCTTCGATGACCAGAGGTTCGTCAAACGCCCGGCAGACGGCGGCTTTGATGGTTTGCATGTGGTCTCTCACTCCCTTTTGGTCACGGTGGCGCGGGAAATTGCTTGCCGCAAGACGGAAACCGTCATCCTGAGGTCGTTGTTACGCCACGACAGGGCGCGAGCGCAAAAACAGGGAAAATCCGACGACCATCAGCAGCAGAGCCAGCAGGAATGGAGCGCCGGGTAAGTAGATCGGGGCATCAGGTTTGGCGAAATGCGCAAACACGCTGGTCATGACCAGCGGTGAGATCACCATCGACAGCGCATGCAGCGAGGTAAGTACACCCTGCAGCTCACCTTGTTGCGAATCCGGGGTGGCGCGGGAAGTTAGGGCCTGCAAGGCGGGGGTCACAACCGCTCCGGCGGCGGTGATTGGGATCAGCATCAGGGCGATGAAACCATTGGTCAGAAAGGCCAGCAGCAGGAAGCTAACAAACTCGAAGCCCATACCGTAGATGATCGTCCCTCGCTCGCCCAGATATCGGGTTGCGGGACGGATCAGTCCACCTTGCACCGCAGCCATGGCGATCCCGTATACGCCCAATGACAGGCCAATCATTTGCGGCGACCAGCCGAACCGTTCAGTTGTGAAATAGGCCCAGATCGCAGGGTAGACGTAGATGGATACCGAATAGAGGAAATAGACCCACAGCATTGGGCGGATACCGGGCAGGGAAGCGATGGCGCGCAGAGAGTTCACAGGATTTGCGCGGCGTAGACTGAATGCGCGGCGGGTTTTGTCAGTCACCGTTTCCGGCATCACCAGCAGACCGGTCAGGAAAGTTAGTGCCGACAAAGCAGCTGCCGCCCAAAATGGTGCGCGGGTTCCGTATTCGCTCAGCAGTCCGCCGATGACCGGGCCCAGCACGAACCCCACCCCGAAGGCAGCCCCCAACAGGCCGAAATTCGCCGCCTTTTCATGCGGTTTCGAGACATCCGCCATGAACGCTGCTGCGGTGGCATGGGTGGCCGCAGTGATACCACCCACGATACGCCCGGCCAGCAACAGCCAGATGCTGCCCGCAATCGCCATCACTACATAATCCAAGGACATGACAAACAAGGACACCAGCAAAACTGTGCGCCTGCCATAGGCGTCGGACAGATTGCCTAGGATCGGCCCGAAAACGAACTGCATCGCGGCAAAGGCGGTGCTAAGTACGCCGCCCCAGATAGCCGCGTCGGCCAGGGTGCCGCCCTGAACCTGAACAATCAGGTCCGGCATGATGGGCAACACCAGACCGATGCCCATGGCGTCGATCATGACCGTACCGAGAACGAAAAGAAAAGGCAGACGCATGGAAACCGCTCGTGAGATTCACTCGGACCCTAACACGCTTGGTTCACGTGTGAAGCGTCTGTGACGTCAGGTTATACCGCCGGTAATTTCTGCTCCAGATCGTCCAGGATTTCGGACAGAAGGCGGGGATGGGAGAAGAACGGAGAATGTGAGCTGTTGATATCTGCCCTCAATCCCTTGGGCGCGACGTGGCTCATCTGTTCTTCGTATTCGGTTGGGATCGTATGGTCGTCCGTGGCTCGGATATAGGCCTTGGGGACGCGTGCGAAATTATCAGACACGAACAGCGGAGTTTCCTGCGGTGCGATGGGCTGTGGACACATGCGCGCAAGGGCATAAGGCACGGTTTCAGGTGGGCAGTCATGATAGAACAGGTCATGCACCATATCAGGTCTGACCGTGTAAGACAGGCCATCGGTTGATTTTTCTACAGCGTCGACGATCAGTTGGCGCGGGGCTCGTTTGCGCATCTCAACCATCGAAAGGCCATCTTGCGGAACATAGGCGCATAGATAAATCAGGGCACGCATGGCGTCCGGGGTGGTCTCGGCGGCGGCGCTGACGGGATAGCCGCCCCAGGAATGACCAACGATAATCGTTTGCGGGGTCGAGGCCGACAGAACCGTATCGCGGCAACTGTCCAGCGTGACATCGGCAATCGATGTCGGGTCCGAGCCGTGGCTGGGCAGGTCAATCGCACGTGCCGTATGCCCTAATGCCGTCAGGGCGGGGATCATATCGCGCCAGCACCAGGCGCCATGACAGGATCCATGGACCAACAGAAAATCTGCCAAAACTGTGCTCCTTCAAATATGTCCAATATCGGTCAGAAAATCTCGCAGCAGGGCCGCGTATTCTGCCGGTTGTTCAACACAGGGCAGGTGACCGGCCCGGCGCATCAATTCGAATTTCGACCCAGGGATTAACTCGATGGTTTCGCGCACCAGGTCCGGCGGGGTCGAGCCGTCCTCGCTGCCGGCGATGCCTAGCGTCGGCAGGCGCAGGCCGCTGGTCGGGGTGTAAAAATCCGTACCCGAAATTGCAGCGCAGCAACCGAGATAACCGTCGACGGGTTGTCGCACCATCATGTTGCGCCACAGCAAGTGGTCTGGGGTGGTGCGGAAGCTCTTCGAAAACCACCGCTCCATCGTTGCATCGGCCAGTGCTTCGATACCGCCTTGCTGCACTGCATCCATGCGGTCCTGCCAGATTGAGGGGATGCCGATCTTGGCGGCGGTGTTCGACAGGACCAGCGCCCGAACCTGATCCATGCGCTTGACCGCCAACCCCTGCGCAATCAACCCGCCGATGGACAGGCCGACAAAGACACAATCGCGAACGTCCAGAAGATCCAGCAATGCCTCGGCATCACGCACCAGTGCCCCCATGGAATACGGGGCAGGCGGTTGTGACGACAGGCCATGCCCGCGCTTGTCATATCGGATGATCCGAAGACCGGCCGGCAGATGGGGTAACATCGCGTCCCAAAGACGCAGATCGGTCCCCAGCGAATTGGCAAATACAATGGGCGCGCCGTTTGGATCACCATCGACGCGGTAGTGCAGCTGCACCTCTCCAATATCTGCGATTTGCATGACCCAATCCCCTGTCGCCACACTTTAAAGTATCAGGTTGACCTAAGCTATGATCATTGTCAGGTCAGGAATTCCAGAGCTTTTCCAAATACTTCTGCGTCGGTATTTCCGCCCGAGGCCACGACGATCACCGCGTCGCCTTCGATTTCGTCCTTGCGGAAAAGTGCCGAAGCCAACGAAACCGCGCCACCCGGTTCCAGCACGATTTTCAGGCGCAAAAAAGCCAGGGCCATGGCGCGCATCGCTTCCTCTTCGGTGACTGACAGGCCCGGACCGCACAAGCGTTTCAGGATCGGAAAGGTGATGTCGCCAGGCTGAGGCGTCAGGATGGCGTCGCAGATATTGCCCGCAGCGGCGTTGTTGTTCTGGATCTGCCCGGTGGCCAAAGAGCGTTTAACGTCATCGAACCCCTCTGGCTCACAGGGGCGGGCGCGTAGTCCGGGTGCGTGACCTTCCAGCGCCAACGCTATCCCCGAGGTTAGCCCGCCGCCGCCACAGCAAACCAGAACATCCCCCCGATCAACGTCCAGTTCTGCCGCTTGCCGGGCAAGTTCTAGACCGGTGGTGCCCTGACCGGCAATCACCAGCGGCTCATCATAAGGGCGAATCAAGGTCAGGCCGCGTTCGTTGGCCAAAGCCTCACCAATCTCTTCGCGGCTTTCATTGGCGCGATCATACAGGACGACCTCGCCCCCCAGTGCGCGCGTGTTGTCGATCTTTAGCTGCGGCGCATCCAAGGGCATGATGATCACCGACGAAATGCCGTGCCGTGTTGCGGCCAGGGCCACGCCCTGCGCGTGATTGCCCGAGGAATAGGCGATCACGCCGCGTTTTAGTTCCTTGGCGTTCAGTGCGGAAATTGCCGACCACGCGCCGCGAAACTTAAAGCTGCCAGTATGTTGTAGGCATTCTGGTTTTACCAGCACCCGACGCCCCGCCAGTTCGTCCAGAAATGGCGACGTCAACAGCGGCGTTTCCCGAACGTGGCCATGCAGTCGGTCAGCGGCGGCTTCGATCATCTCCAACGTGCTCATGCGGTGTCCAGTACATTGCGGATAAGGGCCAAAGACTGCGGTTCGTCCAGAAAAGGTACGTGGCCGCGATCTGGTATTTCTGCAGAGATAAGACCGGAGTGACGTTTGTGCATCTCGGCCAGCGTATCTTTGCCGAGCACATCTGAGTTTGCACCCCGAATGACTCCGGTGGGTATGCCGCGCAGGGCTTCGAAGAACATCCATAAATCCGGGGGCGTACCTGCTGCAGCCTGTTCAAGAAGCGCCGTCCGCAAGGCCGGGTCATAGCGCAGGGTCAGGCCGTTTTGGGTCTGTTCGTACTGGAAATCCGCCTGTTGTCGCCAACGGGCCAGCGAAACACCGGGGAATTGCTGCTCCATCGCCTGTTGCAAGACCAATGCGGCCTCGTCATAAGTTTTTGAGACCGGCTGCTTGCCCACATACTCCATGATCTTGGCAATACCCACGGATTCGATCACGGGGCCGACGTCATTCAGAACCACTCCGGAAAGCCGTTCGGGATGGCTGACGGCCAGCGTCATGGCAATCAACCCGCCTCGAGATGTGCCCAAAATAGCAACGCGGTCCAGGCCCAGATGATCCAGCAATTCGACCACATCAAGGGATTCGCGGATGATGTTGTAGTTTATATAGTCGGGGTCATGGTCCGATTGCCCGCGCCCCCGGTAATCCATCGTGATCATCCGTAAATCGGTGATATGCGGTGCCAGGAACGCGAAATCCCTGCTGTTGCGGGTCAGCCCGGCAAGGCACAGCACTGGGGTGCCGGTCCCGGTGTCTTCGAAGAAAATACGCCTGTCGTCAGAGGTAGTGAAAAAAGCCATTAAAGACCGGCCAGTTGAGGGATCGTCGTCAGATCGGACAGAACATGCGCAGGCTTCCATGGCAAGCGGTCCATTGGCTCGTTCGCGCGATTAACCCAAGCGGTCGTGAACCCATACCCGCTGGCACCGGCAGCGTCCCAACCGTTCGAGCTGACAAAAAGCACTTCGTCACGGGCGCAACCGAAGCGCTGCTGCACAAGATCGTAGACACTGGAGTGCGGTTTGAAGACGCCGACGCTTTCGACCGACAGCACATCGTCCAGCACGCCTCCAATCCCTGCCGATTGCACGGCACCATCCAACATGGGCGGCGATCCATTGGACAGAATCGCGGTGTTCAGACCACCCTCTTTCAGGGCCGTCAGCATCTGGGGCACTTCCGGATAGGCCTGCAATTCCCAATACAGATCTAACAGACGCTGGCGCAGGGTTGGGGCGCCCTCAAGCCCGGTGGCTTCCAACGCCCAGTCCAGACCGTCCTGTGTAACGTCCCAGAAATCGGCGTGGGCATCGGTGATCGCGCGCAGCCACGTGTATTGCAACTGTTTCAGCCGCCAGTGATTGGCCAGTTCGGGCCATTTCTGTTGCAGCTTCTCGAATCCGGGTTCGGCGGCGGCTTGCCGTGCGGCGGCGGCCACGTCGAACAACGTGCCATAGGCGTCGAATACGCAAGTGGTGATCGGCATCAATTCCCCTCCCTCAATTGGGCGCAGGTTGGCACAAGAGTTGCAGGCACAAAAGAGGGAAGGGTTTACAATACCGTGTCACCCCCTAGGGTTGGCCGCTCAATTTATTTACGGCCGGAGGCCACTTATGACCGAGATCAAGCAAGGCGACACGGTTCGCATCCACTATAAGGGCTCTTTGCTGGACGGAAACGTGTTCGACAGTTCCGAAGGGCGCGATCCGCTGGAATTTGTGGTTGGGTCCGGTCAGATCATTCCCGGTCTGGATACGGCCATGCCAGGTCTGGCGGCCGGCGAGAAAAAGCGTGTCGAAATTGCCTGTGTGGATGCCTATGGTCCGATCAACCCGGAGATGCGGCAGCAGATCCCGCGCGAAGGGATACCGGATGACATCCCGCTGGAGCTTGGCACTCAATTGCAGATGCAGACACCGGATGGGCAGGCATTGCCTGTGACGGTGGTGGAAGTGGATGAGGCAACCGTTACTCTGGATGCCAATCATCCGTTGGCCGGGCAGGATCTGATTTTCGATATCGAGGTCGTATCGATTAACTGACCAGGTTTTGACCCGCTTGTTGGATCAGCCTGAAGTCAGGCTGGTCCAGGAAGTTAGGGCTGTGCGTACGTCCGGCTGTGTGAAGAACACAAACAGCATCAGCAGCATGGTCAGGGTCAGTAATGCGATCCGGCCGCGTTGACCCAGAAAACCCGATTTTCGTCGGGAAGCCCGCGTGGTGGTTGCGATGATTTGTTCTGCTTTGCTCATGCCGCTATCCGTGCCCGTGAAAGATGGTTAAATCTGGGCACGGGCAGGGAAAGATCGGGTCACATGTGATTGGGTTGCGGCATGCCCAGAACGTGGAACCCTCCGTCGACCCGGATGATCTCGCCTGAGGTGCAGGCTCCGGCGTCCGAAGTCAGGTAAACTGCGGTGCCGCCGACTGCTTCGAGCGTTGCATTCGCGCGCATCGGCGCGTTCTGATCGCAGAACTTATAGGTCTTGCGCGCGCCGCCGATGGCCGCACCGGCCAGCGTTTTCATCGGGCCGGGTGAGATGGCGTTCACGCGGATGCCTTCGGGGCCCAGATCATTGGCCAGATAGCGCGTCGCCGATTCCAACGCCGCTTTGGCCACGCCCATGACGTTGTAATTCGGCACAACCCGGTTCGACCCCTGATAGGTCAGCGTCAGCAGCGAGCCACCGTTGTCCTTCATCAGCGGGTAAGCGCGGCGCGCGACTTCGATAAAGGAGTAGGCCGAGACATCCATGGAATGCTTGAAATTCGCCCGCGTGGTGTTCAGAAAGCGGCCCGTCAGTTCGGATTTGTCCGAATAGGCAATCGCGTGAACCACAAAGTCGATGCTGGGCCAACGTGCGCCGAGTTCGTCGAACGCGCGGTCCAGCGAGGCGTCGTCGGTGACATCCGCATCTACCATGAAATCGCTGCCCAGGCTTTGCGCCAAAGGCTCCAGCCGTTTGCCGAACGCCTCACCTTGATAGGTGAAGGCCAGCTCTGCGCCGGCTTCGTGCATGGCTTTGGCAATGCCCCACGCAATCGAGCGGTCATTTGCCACGCCCATGATCAGGCCGCGTTTGCCCTTGAGAAGATCCGACATCATTTTCACCCGTTATACTTAGACAGAACCATGGACCCATTCGTGCCACCAAAGCCGAAGCTGTTGGTCATTACGCTGTCCAAGCCTGCGTTTTCAACTACTTGAGTTGCAATTTCACCGGGCAGGATGCCTTCGGCAAGTGTGTCGACATTGATCGACGGAGTAATGAAATCATGGTGCAGCATCAGCAGGCAGAAGACCGCCTCAAGCGCGCCAGCGGCCCCCTGTGCGTGGCCCGTCATCGACTTGGTCGATGAAATCGGGGGCACGTTGCCTTCGCCAAAGATACGGCGTACCGCTTCGACCTCACCCACATCGCCGACCGGGGTCGAGGTGCCATGGGCGTTGATGTAGCCGACCTTGCGGCCTTCGGGCAGGGTTGCCATAGCCAGACGCATGGCGCGCTCGCCACCTTCACCGGACGGGGCCACCATGTCGTGCCCGTCCGAGGTTGCGGCGTAGCCGGTCACTTCGGCATAGATTTTTGCGCCGCGTGCCAATGCGTGTTCCAGATCCTCAAGCACGACGATACCGCCACCGCCGGAAATCACGAACCCGTCGCGATCCTGGTCGAACGCACGCGAGGCTTTGTCGGGCGTGTCGTTGTATTTCGAGGACATCGCCCCCATCGCGTCGAACAGGCAGGACAGCGTCCAGTCCAGTTCTTCGCCACCGCCGGCAAACATCACGTCCTGCTTGCCCATCATGATCTGTTCCGCCGCGTTGCCGATGCAATGCAGCGAGGTCGAGCAGGCCGACGTGATTGAATAGTTGATGCCCTTGATCTTAAACGCAGTCGCCAGGTTCGCGGAAATTGTCGAGCACATGCATTTCGGAACCGCGAACGGTCCGATCCGCTTGGTTGCGCCGGTTTTCAGCACTGTCTGATGCGCGGTCAGCATGGCGCTGGTTGATGGGCCACCCGATCCGGCCACAAGCCCGGTACGCGGGTTCTGAACCTGATCTTCGCTCAGACCGGAATCGGCAATCGCCTGGGTCATGGCAATATGGGCATAGGCCGCGCCGGGGCCCATGAAGCGCAAGGTGCGCTTGTCTACATGCTCGGATACATCGATATCCAGCGATCCGGCGATCTGGCTGCGAAAGCCATGTTCGACCATCTGTTCATTGGCCACGATGCCGGATTTCCCAGCCTTGAGTGAGGCCAGAACCTCTTCGGCATTGTTCCCGATGGAAGAGACAACCCCCAGACCGGTGACAACTACTCGACGCATGTGCGTGCTCCTTATTTCAAGCCAGTCCGGCTTAGGCTTCGGACAGAACGACTTTCATATCTTTGACGTCGTAAATCATTTCGCCGTCCGCTTCGACGATACCATCTGCCACGCCCATCGTCAGGCGGCGGGTCTGGATCGCTTTCTTGAAATCAATCTTGTAGGTCAGCATCTTGCGGTCCGGGCGCACCATGCCGGTCAGTTTGACCTCGCCCACGCCCACGGCCATGCCGCGCCCTTGCCAGCCACGCCAGCCCAGGTTGAAGCCGGTCAGCTGCCACAGACCGTCCAGCCCAAGACAGCCAGGCATGATCGGGTTGCCGGGAAAGTGGCAGTCAAAGAACCACAGGTCCGGGGTAATATCGAATTCGGCCAGCACATGGCCTTTTCCGTGCGCACCGCCATCTTCCGAAATGTCGGTGATGCGGTCCATCATCAGCATCGGTGGAGCAGGTAGCTGCGCGTTACCGGGGCCGAATAACTCGCCACGGGCGCATTTCAGCAGATCGTCTTTGTCAAAGCTGCTCGGGAATTGGGCCATTCTGCCGCCTCTCCTGCCAGGGGTCCGTTTATCTAATCTGGCCTCACCTAGCACCCGTATGCAAGGTCCTGCAAGAGCGGTCGCCCACATCATGTTGTGTTCAGGGCATTCTTTGCGAATGAATTTCATTTGAAATTGCCTAGCCGGAACCCTTATATATACTTCAACAGAGATCAGGTATCGGATTAATGACACCTCAGAGCCAGAACATAGCCACAACCTGGTTGGTAGACGCCGGATTGCGCCCGACGCGTCAGCGCGTTGCCTTGGCCGAATTGCTGGTGGGCGACGGCAAACATCGCCACGTCACAGCGGAAAGCCTGTTTGATGCGGCCAAGAAGAATGGCGATGCCGTTTCACTTGCGACCGTCTACAACACCCTACGCGCGTTCTGCGAGGCCGGGGTGCTGCAGGAAATCACGGTGGATGGTTCGAAAAGCTATTTCGACACCAATACCCATGATCACCCCCATTTTTTCTGGGAGGATGAGAGCCGCCTGAGCGATGCACCATCGGATCAGTTGGTGATTCAGCGTCTGCCCGAAGCGCCCGAAGGGGTGGAAATTGCGTCTGTCGACGTCGTGATCCGTCTGCGAAAAAAATAATCTCACGTATTCAGATCGGCCAAAGCCCGCTCTGCATTCGCAATCTGCGCGTCTGTGGGGCCAGTGCCGTGCCGCGCGAGCACCACGGGTTCTGCCGCGAACGGGTCCGAAACGGGCAGGCTTAACAGCGGCATCCCGTCATAAGTGATCTTGGCTGGCGGGTTGGCATAGCTGATCGTAACCCCTTCGCCATGCGCCGCAAGGCTGCGCTGAATTTCCAACGAGGCCGCGCGATGCGCCACTGTTGGATTTTCCCCGATCTGCCGAAACAAACCCAGCACATGCTGCGCCGAAAGACCTTCTTCTGACAAGATCAGCGGGTAGTGCGCCAGATCCTGCAGGCCAACGTCGTTTTGTGTCGCCAAAGGATGATCCGGAGACATCAGCGCATGCGGTGTGCTGGTAAACAGAGTTTGCTGGGTAAAGCCGGCATCCATGCTCAGCCCGTAGGTCAGCGCCAGGTCGATCCGTCCATCAATCAGGCCCGAGATCAGCCCCTCGAAACTGTCCACCCTGTAAGTGATCGCCACGTCCGGCATCTGCACGCGCAATTGGTGCAGAGCGCGCGATAGTAGAAAGGGTGCCAGATCAACGAAACATCCCAACCGCAATCGTGCCTTGCCCGCGCCTGTTTCAGCAGCATTTTCCAACCGGGCGGCGCTGGCCAGCAGGGCTTCGGCCTCTTCGATGAAACTGCGCCCTTGCGGTGTAAGCGCCATGGCTGCCCCGCGCCTACGGGCGAAGAGGGGATAGCCTAATTGTGCCTCGACCCGAGTCAACGCATTGGACAACGCGGGCTGCGAGACATTCAGGTACTGCGCGGCGGCGGACAGGCTGCCATGGCGCCCGATGGCACAGACATATTCGTATTTGCGTAGTGAAATATATAACATGAAGTTAAGTCTACCTTTGAAAGATATGACTTGAACAGAGGGCTTTCCCATGTGCAGATCATCCAACCAATCGGCACGGAGACAGACATGACGCACCCACTGGTCACGCAAGAGATGATTGACACTTTTCAGCAGGACGGCGTTGTCCTGATCAGGGGGCTGTATGCTGATCACGTCGAAACGTTGCGCGAAGGCGTTGCCGCAAATATGGCCGAGCCGGGCCCGTATGCGTCGGAAAACAAGAAACAGGGCGAGACCGGTCTGTTCTTTGACGATTACTGCAACTGGTCGCGGATTGATCAGTTTCGGGAAGTGATCGAAAACTCTCCGGTGGCCGAGGTTGCAGCGGACCTTATGCAGTCGCAAACCGTGCAGATGTTCCACGATCACGTTCTGGTCAAAGAGCCCGGTACCTCGATGGCGACACCGTGGCATCAGGACGGGCCGTATTATTTCGTGGAAGGGCAGCAGACGATCAGCTTCTGGTCGCCTCTGGATGCGGTTAGAAAGGCAACGTTACGCTGCGTGGCGGGGTCACACCGTTGGGAGAAAGAGGTTCTGCCGACCCGTTGGGTGTCGGAAGAGGGGTTCTTTCCCGATGAAGGCCAGTATATCCCCATTCCGGACCCGGACGCCGAGGGCATGAGGGTCGTGGAATTCGAAATGGAACCGGGCGACGCGGTGGCGTTCAACTATCGCACCCTGCACGGCGCGCGGGGAAACCAATCCGACAGTCGTCGCCGGGCGTTTTCTCTGCGGCTGGTCGGAGATGATGCGCGGTATATAGAACGTCCGGGCCGGACCTCTCCGCCGTTCCCCGGTCATGACATGATCCCCGGCCAACGGCTGCGCGAGGACTGGTTCCCGGTACTGCTACGGCGCTAGGGCGGGGTCAGAACCACTGACCAGATTCGATCAGTCCGAGATCCAGAAGTTGACCGGACTTCCATTGAAACGGCACCGAGTTGTGCCAGCAGAAGCTAGGAATATCGAAGGTAGACCCGGCGTTGGTTTTCAACGCTTTGGCCGCGCGGAATGAACACACAGCCGCCGTCATATTGTGATGCCACGGGCAGGCATAGGTGTTGTATTCCGGCTCGTTAAAGGTGTGGTCGGGCCGCAATTCCAACCCCTTGCGCGATTTGAACAGAGCAATCCGGTCGATGCGGCGGCGTTCATAGGGGATGTGATCTTCGAACCGCCAGCGCAGGCCGCCAGACATATCCAACTGCCGCTCAACCGGGTGGCCTTCGGCGTCATGGCGGGTGTGGGCGTAATATCCTGTGCTGTCCAGCATGGCGTGATCCGGGGCAACGCCGTTTGGAAAGGTGTTCAGGTCGTCAGCATAAAGGTCGACGACATGACTTAGCATAGCGTCGCGGCGTTCCTCGGTGTGGAAGGCCAACAATTCGCCCACCGTGCGGGTCTCGCAAAACGGAAAGAACAGGTACTCGGCGTTATAGCAGTAATACATCCAGATACCCGGCGCGGCCTGAATGATCTTGTTGATGGTGTCAAATGCAACCGTGCTGGGCACGCAGGTCAGGGTGACCCTGTGGATGCGCTCAGACAGTTCAGAACCCAGCGCGAAATCCTGCGGCATGCACGCAATCACGGATTTAAAACCCAGATGCAGATGGTGGCGCAGGGTGCTGTCGACCTCGACATTGTCTTCGACGAAGATCAGCGCGACAGGGCCCTTGGCCAGGGCGGACTTGCCTGAGGTGAGGAAATCATCGAGAGAGTCGTATTGCATTGCCTGTCCGGTTCCACTTGGCTGGAATCTACGGTTAAAATCGGGTATCCGCCTCGGCATTGCAAGCGGCGTTCGTAGGGTATAGATGACGCCGATCCAGCGAGTGCAAAGGCCATACCCATGTCGGAACCCAAAAAGCTGTATATCAAAACCTACGGTTGCCAGATGAACGTCTACGACAGCGAACGCATGTCCGAGACGCTGGGTGGGCAGGGTTATGTGGAAACGCAAAGCCCCGATGATGCCGACATGATCCTGCTGAACACCTGCCATATCCGGGAAAAGGCCGCCGAAAAGGTCTATTCCGAACTTGGCAGGTTCAAAGGTTTGAAGGCGGAAAAGCCTGACCTCAAGATCGGCGTAGCGGGTTGTGTGGCGCAGGCCGAGGGCGAAGAGATCATGCGCCGACAGCCGCTGGTCGATCTGGTTGTGGGGCCGCAAAGCTATCATCGCCTGCCCGAGATGGAGGCCAAGACGCGCACTGGCGCCAGGGCGCTGGACACGGATTTCCCTGAAGAAGATAAATTCGAAAAGCTGAAAAACCGCCCCAAGGCCAAGCGCGGCCCGACGGCGTTTCTGACCGTGCAGGAGGGCTGTGACAAGTTCTGTGCCTTCTGCGTGGTGCCCTATACCCGTGGGGCTGAAGTCAGCCGTCCGGCAGATCGTATCATCCGCGAAGCGCAAGATCTGGTCGAACGCGGCGTGCGCGAAATCACTTTGCTGGGTCAGAACGTCAACGCCTATCACGGCGCTGGCGTGAACGGCGACATGACACTGGCTGGGCTGATTTGGGAGTTGAACAAGGTCGATGGGCTGGAGCGCATCCGCTTTACCACCTCGCACCCCAATGACATGGCCGATGACCTGATTGAGGCGCACGGAACCTGCGAAAAGCTGATGCCGTATCTGCATCTGCCTGTGCAGTCGGGCTCGGATCGCATCCTCAAGCGCATGAACCGCAGTCACACCGCCGAAAGCTATCTGCGTCTGATCGAGCGTATCCGCGCCGCGCGTCCCGATATCGTGATGTCTGGTGACTTTATCGTCGGTTTTCCCGAAGAGACCGAAGAGGATTTCCAGGCCACCATGGATCTGGTGGAAGAGGTCAAATACGGCTACGCCTATTCCTTCAAATACTCGACACGCCCGGGAACGCCCGCGGCCGAACGGCCTCAGGTCGATCCTGAGGCGGCGGATAATCGCCTGCAACGCCTACAGGCACTGATCACGCAGCATCAGCGGGAAATTCAGGATGCAATGGTTGGGCGCAAGGTCAGAGTTCTGTTTGAAAAACCCGGTCGGTTGCCGGGGCAGATGGTCGGAAAATCCGAGTATTTGCATTCGGTTCACGTGTCTGAGGCCGATGTTGCGGTTGGAGAATTGCGGGATGTTCAGATCACCGGTTCGGGGGCAAATTCATTGGCCGGGGCTTTGTTCTGAGGCAGTCAAACAGTGCCGTTTGAAAGCCATAGCGGGTAATTGTTCCAAAATTTAACCCTTGATTTATCGCTGGTAACTATGCTCGGACAAAAGCCGGGCGCATTTGGGGAAAAGGGTTTCTGTTTCCTGAAATTCAGGTCGGTACTGACCCGGTTGTCGGGTTGGAACGATGGAGGGTACGAGTGAAATTCCTAACACGTTTCTTTGGCCAAAACGGTCGGTTTGTTTTTTCGACAGTGCTGGTGTTTTCACTTTTTTCCAGCGCGACCGTTGCGGGTAACCTCGAACAGGGTGTGACCGATCCTCCGGTCGTCAGCCCAACGCGTCTCGGAAGTGATGTGAGCGCGTTCTATGTCGGTTTGAGCGGGGCCTATGCCTCGGGCGGTACGGATCGATTCGGGTTTCGGACACCGACGGACCTTTTCGCGATTGGCGAACTGGACCTGAGTGGCGGCTACGGTGGTATCCGTGGGGGGTGGCGCGGTGTACTGCCATCTATCGGCGGCAGAGACTACGTTTATGGCTTCGAACTCGGCTATGACTTCGGAAAAATCGACGATGAGGTGTCGACCGAGGTTGGCGCTGTAACGGTTACCGGCGGCTCTGAAGTCTCGGACATCCTGTCGCTGCGTTTTCGCAATGGTTTGACCAACAAAAGCGGTACGGTTTTATATTTTGTCTCGGTTGGATATGTGCAGGGTGACGTGACGACCACAAGCAGTCTGGCTTCCTTCGGCACGCTGCAATCCTTTGAAGACAGCGACTCGCGTGATGGGTATTCCGTCAGCATTGGCGCCGAACATAGTCTGAACGACAACTGGTCGATTACAGGTGAATTTGAATACGTTCAGTTCGACTCGCGCGATGTTGATTTTGGCAATGGGTTCTCAACTAAGTCCACGCCGCGATACCGTGGTGTGCGCTTTGGATTGAACTACACGTTCTGAAAATGCGGGGGATTGGTGCAGGCAACGGCTGCAACTTCCTTCGGCGGTTTTGCCATCCGATTGGGAAAATTTGAAACTGTGGCTTGCGCCCACCGAGACTTGTTGTCTACGCTCAGGGTATAAACGCCAAGACAGGAGAACGGATTGGCCATCGGTGCCCTTACCCCACCGCAAGATGACATGCCCCAACGTGAGGCGTTTGTTGAATTCCCTGACAATCGGTTGCTGATTGATTTGTGCGGCGAGTATGACCGCAACTTGACCGAAATCGAACAAAAGCTGTCCGTGCAAATTGTGCGCCGTGGCAACCAGTTGGTTGTCATGGGAGATGAAGACTCGCAAAAACAGGTGATTGAGGTGCTGCAGGCCCTGTACACCCGTCTGGAAGGCGGGCGTGACGTTGAAGCCGCCGATGTGGATCGCGAATTGCGGATGGGCGGTTCGGAACAGGATACTGGCAGTCGCGACGGCGATCAGCTTGAAATGTTCAAGGGCGGCACGGTCGAAATCAAGACCCGCAAAAAGCTGGTCGAACCACGTACCGATGCGCAAAAGGCCTATGTTCAGTCGCTGTTTAACAACGAATTGGCTTTTGGAATCGGGCCTGCGGGTACAGGTAAAACCTATTTGGCCGTAGCCGTCGGTGTGTCGATGTTTATCGGCGGCCATGTGGATCGGATTATCCTCAGCCGTCCGGCGGTCGAGGCCGGCGAGAAACTGGGCTATCTGCCCGGTGACATGAAGGACAAGGTCGATCCGTATATGCAGCCGCTCTACGATGCGCTGAACGACTTTCTGCCCGGCAAGCAACTGGCCAAGCTGATCGAGGAAAAACGAATCGAAATTGCACCGCTGGCCTTTATGCGCGGTCGGACTTTGGCCAATGCGTTTGTTGTGCTGGATGAGGCGCAGAACGCCACGACCATGCAGATGAAGATGTTCCTGACCCGTCTGGGTGAAGGCAGCCGTATGGTGATCACCGGTGACCGCTCGCAGGTGGACCTGCCGCGCGGGGTTCAGTCGGGGCTGCAAGATGCGGAACGTTTGTTGAAGACGATCCCGAATATCAGCTTCAACTATTTCACTTCGAAGGATGTTGTTCGCCACCCGCTTGTCGCCGCCATTATCGAAGCGTATGAGGCCGACTCGGGCCGTGAGACGGGATAATCGTCCGCGGCCGCAGGCTTTGGACGTGGTGATATGAACCTTGAACTGACAATTGAGGATGCGCGTTGGCAGGGGCTGGAGCCCTTGGCCACGCGCGGCATTCAGGCGGTGCTGGATTATTGCGATCTGGACGCCGATCTGTGCGAAATCAGTTTGCTGGCCTGTGATGATGCTCGGATCGCAGAGCTGAACGCGGAATTCCGTGAAAAGTCCAATCCGACCAATGTGCTCAGCTGGCCTGCCGAAGACCTGGCCGCCGATGAACCGGGGCAGTGCCCGACGCCGCCCGCGCCGGACTTCACCGGCGAGATTGCACTGGGCGATATCGCGATTGCCTACGACACATGTGCACGCGAAGCGGATGAGGCGGGGAAAACCATGGATGATCACGTTACGCATCTGATCGTTCACGGAACGTTGCATTTGCTGGGCTATGATCACATTCGTGACCTCGACGCCACTTTGATGGAAACGGTTGAGGTCGCTATACTTGGCAAAATGGGTATCGATGACCCATATAATACGTAGACGGGCCATCTAGGCCGATTATTTGGAATAGGATTATGGGCGAGACAGACGGCAGTTCTATGGCGGCGCAGGGCGCGCAATCCAGGAACGGCGGTGAAGATAGCAAAGAGAAAGCCGGTTTGTTTTCTCGAATAGTGGACGCGTTTTCTCCGCAGGGCGAGAATGACGAGGGTCAGGTGGCCAACGGTCACGATGTCGACAAGGCACAGCCGCGTGGCATGATCAACCTACGACGGATGCGGGTTGAGGACGTAGCCATCCCGACGGCCGAGATCATCTCGGTCGCTTCAACAATCACCAAAGACGAGTTGGCGCAGGTGTTCCGCGAAAGCGGCCTGTCGCGGATTCCGGTATATGAGGGCACGCTGGATACCCCTTTGGGATTTGTGCACCTCAAGGATTTTGCCCTGACCCATGGGTTCAATGGCGGGTCCAGTGAATTCGAACTGGTCACGATGTTGCGGACGTTGCTGTTTGTGCCGCCCTCGATGCCGATTGGCGTGCTGCTGACCAAGATGCAGACGGAACGTCGCCATATGGCGCTTGTGATCGACGAATATGGCGGTGTCGACGGGCTGCTGACGATCGAGGATCTGATCGAACAGGTCGTGGGTGAAATTGCCGATGAACATGACGCCGATGAAGATCAGCTATGGGTTCAGGAAAAGCCCGGCTGTTATATCGTTCAAGCCCGCGTCCCACTGGAGGAGTTCGAGGCCGAGATCGGGCGCTCTCTGACCAGCCACGAGGATGTGGACGAAGAAGAGATCGACACGCTGGGCGGTCTGGTCTTCATGCTGTCGGGTCGGGTGCCCACACGGGGCGAGGTTGTCTTGCATCCCGAAGGCCCTGAATTCGAGGTCATCGACGCCGATCCGCGCCGGATCAAGCGTCTGCGTGTCATGTTGCCGGACCTCGCTGCATGAACCCTGCTCAGGGCTGGAGGTTTTGGCTGAGATGCGCTCTAGCCGCGTTTTTGGGTGCACTGGCGGCGTTTGGGCTTGCGCCCTTTGGTGTGTGGGCCGCAACGCTGATTGCGCTGGTGCTGCTCGCGCCGCTGTTTCTGTCAACCGAGACGCGGGGAAGGGCCGCCTGGTTGGGGTGGGCTTTTGCCACCGGGTATTTCGCGCATGGCCTGAGCTGGATTGTCGAGCCATTCTTCGTAGACGCTGAACGGCACGCCTGGATGGCACCTTTTGCTCTGATATTCATGGCCGGGGGGCTTGCCCTGTTCTGGGCGCTGGCCTTTTGGATCGCGCGACGGCCAAAGGGTGGTGCAGTCGCGCAGGCCGCCTTTCTGGCTGTAGCCGTGTCACTGGCGGAATTCGCCCGCGGCTATGTGCTGACGGGGTTCCCTTGGGCAGGGTTGGCGCAGGTCTGGGTTAGCTCTCCGGTAGCTCAGCTTTTGTCACTGTTCGGACCCTACGGTTTGGGTGCATTGACCCTGTTGGCGACATTGCCCTTGGGGGCGGCACTGACGCAACGCAGTGGGTTTGCGTTGCCGATTGCTCTGACTGGGGCCGCCGCCTGTTTGGCGCTGAGCTATGCCGCCATGCGCCCTGCGGTTACGGAAACCGGCCACGTCGTACGCCTGATCCAGCCCAACGCGCCCCAACATCAGAAATGGGACCCGGACTACGCCCCCTTGTTCTTTGCGCGTCAGATCGAGTTTACCGCCGCTCAGCCCCGACCCGACCTGATCATCTGGCCCGAAACCTCGGTGCCAGCATGGCTGGGCAGCGCGCAACCCTATCTGAACGCTGTTACCGATGCGGCGCAGGGCACGCCGGTGTTTTTGGGCATTCAGAGGGGCGACGGGCCGCGCATCTATAACTCGATGATCTACCTGGATGAGCAGGGCCGGCAGCAAGGTTTGTACGATAAGCACCATCTGGCCCCGTTTGGGGAATACGTGCCGTTTGGTGAAGTGATGGCAAAATTTGGTATCTATGGCATGGCTGCCACCAGTGGCCATGGGTTCAGCGCGGGGCCGGGGGCAGCCTTGATGAATGCGGGGAAGTTGGGCAAAGCGCTGCCGCTGATCTGTTATGAGGCCGTGTTTACGCAGGATGTGCTGTCCGCTCCGGGGCGCGCGGATTTCCTGCTACAGATTACCAATGACGCTTGGTTCGGCACGAGGTCTGGCCCGTATCAACATCTGGTTCAAGCGCAGATGCGCGCCATCGAACAGGGGCTGCCGATGATGCGGTCAGCCAATACCGGTGTATCTGCGATGATTGATCCATTAGGGCGTATCACCAAAGCGCTGCCACTGGGACAGGCCGGGTTTATAGATGCAAAACTGCCCGCGCCGCTTGCCCCTACTGCTTATTCCAAAATTGGCGATGTCCCGGTTTTTGTCCTTCTGGGAGCCTTGGTTGCGCTGCTTTGGCGCAACGCACGGCGGGCACACGCTTAATTACCGATTGACCCTGTGTTTGTGTGGGCGTATCCCCTCGAATGCTCGTCACAACGGCTTCCTGGCGTGATGGGGAAATCTTAATGGAGCACTTTCATGTCCCGACAGAACTATACTTTCACTTCGGAATCAGTCTCCGAAGGGCACCCGGATAAGGTATGCGACCGGATCTCGGATGCTGTACTTGATGCATTTCTGAACGAAGAACCCGAAGCCCGCGTGGCGTGTGAAACCTTTGCGACCACAGACCGTGTCGTCATTGGCGGCGAAGTAGGTCTGTCTGATCAGGATAAACTGCACGACTATATGGGCCGCATCGACGAGATTGCGCGTGCCTGTATCAAGGATATCGGTTACGAGCAGGACAAATTCCACCACGAGACCGTCGAGGTGACGAACCTGTTGCACGAACAGTCCGCCCATATCGCGCAAGGTGTAGATGCCTCGGACAACAAGGACGAAGGTGCCGGCGACCAGGGTATCATGTTCGGCTATGCCACCACTGAGACACCCGCGCTGATGCCCGCGCCGATCCAGTATTCCCATGCGATCCTGCGGCGTCTGGCCGAGGTACGCAAGAACGGGTCTGAGCCCGCGCTGGGCCCGGACGCGAAATCGCAGCTATCTGTGATCTATCGGGATGGCAAGCCGGTCGGTGTCAGCTCAATCGTGCTGTCGACGCAGCATTTGGATGAGGCGCTGAGTTCGGACGATATCCGCGCCATTGTTGAGCCCTATATCCGTGAAACCCTGCCTGATGGTTGGTTGAACAACGAAACCGAATGGCACGTGAACCCCACGGGCAAGTTCGTGATCGGCGGTCCGGACGGTGATGCGGGCCTGACGGGGCGTAAGATCATCGTGGACACCTATGGCGGTGCCGCACCGCATGGAGGAGGCGCGTTCTCGGGGAAAGATCCAACCAAGGTGGACCGCTCGGCTGCTTATGCCGCGCGTTATCTGGCCAAAAACGTGGTTGCTGCGGGCATGGCAGATCGTTGCACCATTCAGCTGAGTTATGCGATTGGCGTGTCCAAGCCGCTGTCAATTTATGCCGACACGCATGGAACCGGTCAAATTGCGGACGCTCAGATCGAGAAAGCCGTTGGTCAGGTCATGGACCTGACACCACGCGGTATTCGCGAGCATCTGCAGTTGAACAAGCCGATCTACCAGCGCACGGCTGCTTATGGTCATTTCGGGCGTCAGCCGGATGCAGATGGCGGCTTCAGCTGGGAGCGCACGGATCTGACTGACGCACTGAAGGCGGCGGTCTAACCGTTCCGCTGTCAAAAGGTGCGCCCTTGCGGGCGCGCTCTATTGTTAGAAATGCAATATGGGGCGGCGTGCCGGCAGAACTGACGCGACCGCCCCTTGCTTTGGCTTTGCCTGCGCAGTATGGGCACCGCCATGAGCACTCAGACACCCCAACGCCCCCGCAGAAACTTCTATGGCCGCTTTAAGGGCAAAACCCTGAAGCAGAGTCAAAAGACGTATCTGAATGAAGACCTCGACGCCTTGTCGCCGGGTGCGGTGGATTGGGAGGCTAACCCCGAACGTCATCCGCTGGACCTGAAGGCGCTGTTCAGCGGTAAGGAGGTCTGGCTTGAGGTCGGCTTTGGCGGCGGTGAGCATCTGGTGCATCAGGCCGCAAGTAATCCCGATATCGGTATTATTGGGGCTGAGCCGTATATCAACGGTGTCGCCATGTTGCTGGGGAAAATCCGCAAGGCTGGGGTCGAAAATCTGGCTGTTCATCCCGGCGATGCGCGGGATCTGTTTGATGTTCTGCCCGAGGCCAGCATTTCGCGTGCGTTTCTGCTGTATCCTGACCCATGGCCCAAAACGCGTCATCATCGTCGCCGTTTTGTGACGCCGGAACATTTAGAGCCCTTGGCACGCGTCCTGAAGCCCGGTTCGATTTTCCGCGTGGCCACCGACATTCCTGATTATGTGCGCCAGACGCTGGAAGAGGTTCCGCGTGCCGGGTTTGAGTGGTTGGCCGAACGCCCCGCTGACTGGCGTGAGCCGTGGGATGACTGGATTTCCACCCGCTATGAACAGAAGGCCCTGCGTGAAGGTCGGACGCCACATTATCTGACCTTCCGGCGTAAAGGCTGATTGCGGCTGGACCAACCGGCCCCAATTCGCTAATCCGCCTTGAACTGATAGCGAAAACAGGAGCCCCCATGTCCGGACACGGCACGCCCATCCCGATGACCTCGCATCCTTGCGGCCCGCTGACCGGCACGGCAGAGGTGCCCGGTGACAAGTCGATCTCGCACCGGTCGCTGATCCTGGGTGCAATGGCGGTGGGTGAGACCAGAATTTCGGGCCTGCTTGAGGGTGAGGATGTGCTGGACACCGCCAAAGCCATGCGCGCCTTTGGAGCCGAAGTGACGGATCATGGCAATGGCAAGTGGACTGTGCATGGTGTGGGTATCGGCGGCTTTGCCGAGCCGGATCAGGTGATTGATTGCGGTAACTCGGGCACCGGTGTTCGACTGATCATGGGTGCTATGGCGACCTGTCCGATCTCGGCGACCTTTACCGGTGATGCCAGCTTGAACAAGCGCCCGATGGCGCGTGTGACTGATCCGCTGGTTTTGTTCGGAACGCAATCGGTGGGGCGCTCGGGTGGCCGTCTGCCAATGACCATTGTGGGCGCGGCAGAGCCGGTTTCTGTCCGGTACGAAGTTCCGGTGCCGTCGGCTCAGGTGAAATCCGCCGTGCTGCTGGCCGGTCTGAATGCGCCGGGCAAGACTGTTGTGATCGAGAAAGAGGCCACCCGCGATCATTCGGAACGGATGCTGGCCGGATTCGGTGCCGAAATCACCGTCGAGGATACCGATGAGGGCCGGGTGATTACCCTGACCGGCCGTCCCGAATTGAAACCGCAGGTCATCGCCGTACCGCGCGATCCGTCCAGCGCGGCCTTTCCGGTCTGTGCGGCGCTGATCACGCCGGGTTCGGATGTGCTGGTGCCAGGTATCGGCCTGAACCCGACCCGTGCAGGACTGTTTACTACACTCCGCGACATGGGCGCTGATCTGACCTACGAGAATGAACGTAAAGAGGGCGGTGAACCCGTCGCCGATCTGCGAGCAAAATACTCGCCTAATATGAAGGGCATCAATGTGCCGCCCGAGCGCGCGGCCTCGATGATCGACGAATACCCGGTGTTGTCTGTGGTTGCGGCAAATGCCACCGGCACCACAATGATGGGCGGCGTGAAAGAGCTGCGCGTCAAAGAAAGTGACCGGATTGATGCTATGGCGCGCGGCCTGCGGGCCAATGGCGTCACCGTGGAGGAAGGCGAGGAATGGTGGTCGGTCGAAGGGATGGGCATTGGCAATGTCCCCGGCGGCGGCACCTGTGAGAGCTTTCTGGATCACCGCATTGCCATGTCTTTCATGGTCATGGGGATGGGCGCGAAAACTCCGGTTTCCGTGGATGATGGTGGGCCAATCGCGACTTCTTTTCCCATTTTTGAACCGCTGATGGCGGCGCTGGGTGCCAAGGTCGCACGCACATGAGTTTCACCGTCGCCATCGACGGTCCCGCCGCGGCGGGCAAAGGGACGATCTCGAAAGGGGTGGCGGCGCAGTTCGGTTTTGCGCATCTGGATACGGGGTTGCTTTATCGTGCGGTTGGACGTCGGACGCTGGATGGGACCGATCCTGTTGAGGCCGCGCAGGCATTGACTGCAGAAGAACTGCAACAAGGCGATCTGCGTACAGCCGAGATTGCGCAAGCAGCGTCAAAAGTGGCGGTGGTTCCCGAAGTGCGCGCGGCGCTGGTGGATTTCCAGCGTGTCTTTGCTCGACGGGCAGGGGGCGCGGTCTTGGATGGTCGCGATATTGGAACGGTGATCTGCCCTGAGGCAGAAGTAAAACTGTTCGTTACTGCCAGTACCGAGGTGCGGGCGGAACGTCGTTTTCTTGAACTGAGCGCTAAGGGTGCGAATGTGACCCGTGAGTTTGTGCTGGCGGATGTGCGCGAGCGTGACGTGCGGGATGCCGAACGCAGTACTGCGCCGATGAAACCTGCTGCGGACGCCGTGCTGTTGGACACATCCGATCTGAGTGTCGAGGCCGCCTTGGCGCAGGCCGTGGCCCTTGTCGAAAGCAAGTGCCCCGCGACGCCTTAACGCCGCGGGTGGGGGGAATTACAGCTTGCCTACAGCGACAGATCTGATCTGTGCCCACTGATCGTCAGCGGTTTTTGCGGTGGCAGGTACGTCCTTCAGGAACGCGGCCCGGGTTTCGGCATTCAGGAACAGGTACAGCTTGCCGTCTGCGACCAGATACTGATCCGGATCACCGTCGAATTTTTTGCCAACCGATACGCCAAACGAACAGAAGCCGCCATGTTGGGGCAGATATGCGGTGGGGTTGGCCTCGAACGCTTCGAGATTTGCGGCGCTGGTGAAGTAATAGGATGCGCCGTCATAGGTCGAAGAATGGGTGGCAAACCCTTCTACCGGGTTGCCCTCATTTATCAGGGCAACCAGATCAACGCCATGTGCGGCCAAGGGCGCGCCTGCAGCCGAGATACCGTTTGAGACGTTGATCTCATCCGCTGCAAAGGCCGGTGCGGCGATCAGGGGCAGGGTGGCGATCAGGGTTGTCAGAACCAGAGATTTCATTGTGTTTTCCTTTACTGTTCAGGTTCGGGTTGGCTGGGGAACCAACCTCTGAAACAAAGTTAGAGGCAGAGTTTTGAACGGGCTATCGCAGTAAGGCCGGTAAACTTTGCAGATCGTTCAAACTTGTGGCGGTACGCGACATACTCTTCACCAAGCTTTGTTTGGTCAGGATGTGGGTAGGTGCCTATGGTAAGGGTGTAGCCTGCAGGAGAGATGCCATGATCCGACTAGCCCTAATGCTGATTTTTCTGGCCGGAGGTCTGGCGGCCCAGGACGCGCCTGAAGCCGAGCCGCCGATGGATTATGAACGCCTGGGCAAGATCCTCTTTGCTCTTGATCCCGATGCGCAGCCTCAGGGGCCAGGTTTTGAACTGACACTGTCAGACATTCCTGTTCTTGTCGTCACCGATGTCAGCACTGATCGAATGCGCGCGATGGTCGCAATCCGCAATGCAAACGAGCTGTCGAAGGAGGAGCTGCACCGTATGATGCAGGCTAATTTCGACACTGCCCTGGACGCCCGTTATGCAATTGCGAACGGCATTGTTTGGGCAACGTTTATTCATCCTCTTTCGTCTTTGAAGAAGGATCAGCTGATCTCTGGTCTGGCGCAGACGGTGAATATCGCCACAACTTACGGCACGTCCTATAGCGGTGGCGCGATCCAATTTGGTGGCGGTGACAGCAATGAATTACAGCGGCAATTGATCGAGGATCTGCTAAAAAAGGGTGAAGAAATCTGACCCCTGCACGGAATGTGCGCTCATTTCGAATCCGCTGTGTCTCACTGGGCTGGAGATGTATGCAGCAAACCCTAGCTGGATGCGGGAAAGCTGCTATAGTCTTTCCCATGCTAAAAGGGAAAGCTGCTTCATAAGCCTCAAAGAAAGAGGAGGCAGCAAAAAAAATTCCCTCGAGCCAACAGGGACAGAAAATATGAACAATCGTTTGAGCCAGATCACCATCGTGGGTGGAGGCACAGCGGGTTGGATGACCGCGCTGATCCTAGACATGGTGTTTTCACGCACATCAGCTTCTAAGGATCGTCCGCGCATCTGCCTGATCGAAAGCCCTAATATTGCAACCGTAGGTGTCGGCGAGGCCACGGTGCCGCGTATGCCGGTCACGTTGCGGCAAGCGGGCATTTCTGAGCGGGACTTTTTTCGCGAAACCAATGCGTCGTTCAAGCTGGGTGTGAAGTTTTGCAATTGGAACAAGGACCGCAAGGGTAATCGTATTGATTATGTGAACCCCTTTGCCCATGGCCAGATGGTACAGGGTTTGGAAGCGGCCGAGTTTTTCCTGCGTTTCGGCAACGGCGATCGGGACTTTACGCAATCCATCTCACCACACGATCATCTGGGCCGCCTATGCAAGGGCGCGAGGCAATTGGGGCAACCCGAATTTGAGCAACGTTTTGGCTATGCGTATCATCTGGATGCGGTGAAGTTTGCAGGCATGCTTACGAAAGTTTGCACCAAGCGCGGCGTGGAGCATATCCGGGACGAGGTCCAGTCAGTCGAGCTGGATGAACAGGGCAACGTCAGCCATCTGATGCTAGAGCGCAAGGGCCGCCATGACATCGAAATGGTCATAGACTGCACGGGGTTCCGCGGGCTGATTATCAATCAGGCGCTGGGCGAGCCATTTTTGGATTATTCGGACTATCTGCCCAATGATCGAGCTATGGCGTTGCAGATTGAGCATCCCAAACCAGAGAAGATCGAAAGCCTCACGCGGTCTACCGCTCTTGGTGCCGGTTGGACATGGCGGGTGCCGCTCTATAATCGTGTCGGCACAGGTTATGTATTCTCATCCGCACATCGCACGGATGATCAGGCGGCAGATGAATACCTCAAATGGCTGGGTGACAGCGGTAAAGGGGCTACGCCGCGCGTCATTCCGATGCGTGTCGGTCGTGTTCGCAACGCTTGGGTCAAGAACTGTGTGGCAATCGGTCTGTCCGGCGGATTTATTGAGCCGTTGGAAAGTACTGCGATCCATATGGTTGATCATGCCGTACGTTGGTTTGCCGAGCATTTGCCCACTAAAGACGTCGAACCATCACTGCGCGACAGATACAATCGGCAGATGGACAAGCTCTATAACGAGGTGCTGGAATTCATCTGTCTGCACTATCGGTTGGGCAACCGCAAAGATGATCAATACTGGATCGACGCACGCACAGAGATGAAGGTGCCGGATCGGTTGGCCGAAAATCTCGAGTTGTGGCAGCACCGTCTGCCGATGGATCACGATGTCGAATTCGCCACGCTTTTTGACCATCGCGTTTACCAGACAGTTCTTCTGGGAAAACAGTCTTATGATACCGGCTATGGTACCGGTATCCGCGATCGTATACGGCCGTTGAAGAAACAGATTTGGCTTCAGGGCATGCAACGCGCAAAGGCGGATCTGGCGCAGATAATCAAATCAATGCCGGATCACAAAACGCTGCTACGTGAAATCCGAGGTGAGTTGGAGCGGCCAGCCTTTGGCAAAACCGCCGGAATGAAACCGACAGTGCCGATGCCAGGCACCACACCGGCACCTGTGACGATTCAGAACATGCCGAATTTCGCTGAAATTCAAAGTGGTGCTAAGGATTTGCAGCTGTTCTAGATCTTCGTTGCGATTCGTATTGCGAGTAATTTGAAATAGATGATGGGCGGGGCGTTACTTCCCCGCCCTCGGATTGCTGTTGTGAGAGTTCTTGTTCTTTATGAAATGTAATGTAATAACATTATATAGCTAAAGGGCGAGCACTTTGCTGGAACAACTGGAACAAGGCCGTAGGGTTGGGCGGAATCTGCGGAGCGGCCTCAAGCGCCGACGGCGGCACGTGGCACCTATGCAGGTCTACGATTCCCTTCCAATGGGGCTGCGAAAATGGTTGGCCTCGGACTGCCTGCCGTGGAGCCCTGTTTCCGCACAGAAGATATGGAACCGGGCCGGTGGCGCGCGCAACCCCGCTGCTGCACTGACGCGCCTGAATGAAATTGAACAAGCCATGCTGCGGCGTGATGCCAGGGTTTGGAGTGGCAAAAGCTGAATAAGGCGCCTGCAAAGACCTGCCGAACCTTAAAAACATGGGCTTTGCTCTTGCACATAGCTGGGAATCCGCCTATACGCGCGCTGTCTAACAAGGGCGGTCAACGTCCGGATGACGTATCTGAGCAGGGCCGGGTTACCTCGGCCCTTTGTGTTTGTGTAGTCGGATGCGCCCCGGATCACGCCCGAAGACGTCATGAAACAAGACCGGCGGAGACAACCGCTCGGCCAGTAAAAACGTATGTAAAGGAAAACACTGCCAGATGGCTGATACAACCATGGAGGAATTCGAAGCCCTCCTGAACGAAAGCTTCGAAATGGACACGCCCGAAGAGGGTTCTGTTGTCAAAGGCAAGGTACTGGCGATCGAAGCCGGCCAAGCCATCATCGACGTAGGCTACAAAATGGAAGGCCGCGTTGATCTGAAAGAATTCGCGAATCCCGGCGAAGCTCCTGAAATCGCTGTTGGTGACGAGGTAGAAGTCTACCTGCGCGCCGCAGAAAACGCCCGTGGCGAAGCCGTCATCTCGCGCGAGATGGCCCGCCGTGAAGAGGCATGGGACCGTCTGGAAAAAGCATATGCCGACGACCAGCGCGTCGAAGGTGCAATCTTTGGCCGCGTCAAAGGTGGATTCACCGTCGATCTGGGTGGCGCAGTTGCGTTCCTGCCCGGCTCGCAGGTTGATGTGCGCCCCGTGCGCGACGCTGGCCCGCTGATGGGTCTGAAGCAGCCGTTTCAGATTCTGAAAATGGACCGCCGCCGTGGCAACATCGTTGTTTCGCGCCGCGCAATCCTGGAAGAATCGCGTGCCGAACAACGTGCCGAAGTTATCGGCAACCTGTCCGAAGGTCAGACCGTCGAGGGTGTCGTCAAGAACATCACCGAATACGGTGCATTTGTTGACCTGGGCGGCGTTGACGGCCTGCTGCACGTCACTGACATGGCATGGCGTCGTGTCAACCACCCGTCCGAGATCCTGACGATCGGCGAAACCATCAAGGTTCAGGTCATCAAGATCAACAAAGAGACCCACCGCATCAGCCTGGGCATGAAGCAGTTGCAAGAAGATCCGTGGGATCTGGTTGCTGCCAAGTACCCGCTGGGCTCGGTCCATCAGGGTCGCGTCACCAACATCACCGACTACGGCGCGTTCGTCGAGCTGGAAGCTGGTGTCGAAGGTCTGGTGCACGTGTCCGAGATGTCCTGGACCAAGAAAAACGTCCACCCCGGCAAGATCGTTTCGACCAGCCAGGAAGTCGACGTCATGGTTCTGGAAATCGACGGCGCCAAGCGTCGCGTGTCTCTGGGCCTGAAGCAGACTCAGCGCAACCCGTGGGAAGTGTTTGCAGAAACACACCCCGAGGGCACCGAAGTCGAAGGCGAAGTCAAGAACATCACCGAATTCGGTCTGTTCATCGGCCTCGAAGGCGACATCGACGGCATGGTTCACCTGTCGGACCTGTCCTGGGACGAGCGTGGCGAGGATGCCATCCAGAACTACCGCAAAGGCGACATGGTTTCGGCCGTTGTCTCGGAAGTTGACGTGGAAAAAGAGCGTATCTCGCTGTCGATCAAAGCCCTGGGAGGTGACAAGTTCGCCGAAGCCGTGGGCGGCGTGAAGCGTGGCTCGATCATCACCGTCGAAGTTACTGCGATCGAAGATGGCGGTATCGAGGTGGAGTACGAAGGCATGAAGTCCTTCATCCGCCGTTCGGACCTGAGCCGTGACCGTGCCGAACAACGCCCCGAGCGTTTCTCGGTCGGTAACAAGGTCGACGTCCGCGTCACCAACGTTGACAGCAAGACTCGCCGTCTGGGTCTGTCGATCAAGGCACGCGAGATCGCCGAAGAGAAAGAGGCCGTGGAACAGTACGGTTCTTCCGACTCGGGCGCATCGCTGGGCGACATCCTGGGTGCAGCGCTGAAATCGGGCGACTAAGCCCGGGCCTAAGCCTTAGCCGAATTTACGGCCCCGCGTTTCCGCGCGGGGCCGTTTTTGTTGCGAATCAATATGTTCCTAATTTTGGGCTTATTCCGGCTGTCGTTTACGCTTTAGACGTGTATTTCATGCCCACAAGCAAAAAAACGCGTATCTTGGCGCGAAATTGAGGGCTTTGCACAAAGAGTTTACGTTCCCCCGATCACGGTTTTTTCCTATACTGTCCAAATAAATAGACATGGATAACCGGTCGCCTGGGAGGGTAACGCTTATGATCCGTTCAGAACTGATTCAGAAAATCGCCGACGAAAACCCGCATCTGTATCAACGCGACGTCGAGCGGATCGTGAATACCGTGTTCGAAGAAGTGACGGATGCAATGGCCCGCGGTGACCGTGTGGAACTGCGCGGGTTCGGTGCCTTTTCGGTAAAACAGCGCGACGCGCGCGTTGGTCGTAATCCGCGCACCGGAGAAACCGTTCAGGTCGAAGAAAAATGTGTACCGTTTTTCAAAACTGGCAAGTTGCTTAGGGACCGATTGAACGGTAAAGCCTAAGGCATGATACGCTACCTTCGATATGCTTTTCTGGCGATCCTCGGGATCGTGCTTATTTCCGTTTCGCTGGCAAACCGCGAAACGGTTGAACTGACCCTGATGCCCGATGCATTTGCCGAGCTTTTGGGCTTTAACCTCAGCACTTCGCTGCCGCTGTTTGTTGTGGTGCTGGGCGGTGTGGTTGCCGGTCTGGTCATCGGTTTCCTTTGGGAATGGCTGCGCGAGCATAAGCATCGCCGCGATGCGTCCACAAAGAAAAGCGAAGTCCGCAAGCTTGAGCGTGAGGTCAAGAAGCTCAAGAAAAAGCAGAACGAAGGTCAGGACGAAGTCCTTGCACTGTTGGACGAGGCCAGCTGAGGCCCTTTTATGTCTGATGTATCCGTCAAAATCTGCGGTTTAACCGCCCCTGATCACGTGCGCGCGGCGGTGGATGCCGGTACGCGTTATGTCGGGTTTGTCTTTTTCCCCAAGTCGCCACGTCATCTGGAGGTGGCGTCCGCGGCAGAGTTGGCCCACTTGGTGCCTGCCGGGGTTGCCAAGGTCGCGTTGACGGTGAACGCGACAGATGAGGATCTGGACCGGATTGTGGCCAATGTGCCGTTGGACATGTTGCAATTGCACGGCAAGGAAAGCCCGGATCGTGTGGCCGAGGTTCGCGACCGTTTTGGTTTGCCAGTGATGAAGGCCATCGGCGTGGCCGAAGCGGAAGACCTTGCTGCGATTAACCTCTATTCCGAGGTTGCCGACCAGTTGCTGATCGACGCCAAGCCGCCCCGAAATGCGGAACTGCCGGGCGGCAATGGCCTGGCTTTTGACTGGCGCCTGTTGGCGGGGCGTAAATACTGGCGGCGCCCATGGATGCTGGCCGGAGGGTTAACGCCGGAAAACGTTGCCGAGGCGATCCGAATGACCGGCGCGCGACAAGTCGATGTGTCGTCAGGCGTCGAAAGCGCGCCCGGCGTCAAGGATGCAGCATTGGTTCAGGCCTTTATCGACGCAACCCGGTGATCTGATCGACCGGCATCCGCGTATCCCCGGTAGGGGAGGACGCAATCATGCTGGCGGCAATCGGCGGAGTTTCATTGAAACGGTGGTACTATGGGCCAGAGTTCTACTGGCGCGCGCATCAGGCATTGCTGCAGGCGCGCGGTGATCCGCTGTGTCTGCACGCCGGTGTGTTCCCGCATCAGGGTTTGTATTTCTCCCTAAGCGTTTGGCATGACCTCGAAGCCATGCTGACCTTCGCCCAGTCCGGCCCTCACCGCCGCGTGGTGCAGGTGGCCTCGCGGCTCGCAGACGTAAATCAGTTCTACCATTTCCCTTGCATTGCAGTGCCCAGCAACCAGCAGGCATTGCAGGTCTGGGCGCAGCTTGTTGAAGCGGCGGAATGATACGTTTTGCCATGGCAAATCCTGTCGTCACCTCCTATGAACAACGGGTACGACGAGGGAGACACCCATGGCCAACGATCTTTTCAATTCCTTCATGTCCGGCCCCGACGAAAAGGGCCGGTTCGGCATATTCGGCGGGCGGTTCGTCAGCGAAACGCTGATGCCTCTGATCCTGTCGCTGGAAGAGGAATATGAAAAGGCCAAGGATGATCCCACCTTCTGGGCCGAGATGGACGACCTATGGGCGAACTATGTGGGCCGCCCCTCGCCGCTGTATTACGCGGAACGCCTGACCGAGCATCTGGGTGGCGCAAAGATTTACCTCAAGCGTGATGAGCTGAACCACACCGGCGCGCACAAGATCAACAACGTGCTGGGCCAGATCATTTTGGCGCGGCGTATGGGTAAGACCCGGATAATCGCGGAAACCGGGGCAGGCCAGCACGGCGTGGCCACCGCCACCGTCTGCGCCAAATTCGGCCTGAAATGTGTGGTTTACATGGGTGCACATGACGTGCAGCGTCAGGCTCCGAACGTGTTCCGTATGCGCTTGTTGGGGGCCGAGGTGATTCCGGTGACCTCTGGCCGTGGCACACTGAAAGACGCGATGAACGACGCGCTGCGCGACTGGGTAACCAATGTCCGCGACACGTTCTACTGCATCGGCACCGTCGCGGGGCCGCATCCGTATCCAGCGATGGTCCGCGATTTCCAGTCGATCATTGGCAAGGAAGCCAAGGAACAGATGATGAAGGCCGAAGGCCGTCTGCCCGACACGATCATTGCCGCCATTGGCGGTGGATCGAACGCGATGGGTCTGTTCTATCCGTTCCTTGATGACAAAGAGGTCAACATCATTGGCGTTGAGGCCGGTGGTAAAGGCGTGAACGAAAAGATGGAGCATTGCGCCTCGCTGACAGGTGGACGTCCGGGCGTATTGCACGGCAACCGCACCTATCTGCTGCAGGATGATGACGGCCAGATTCTGGAGGGCTATTCGATCTCGGCCGGGCTGGATTATCCGGGCATCGGGCCCGAACATTCCTGGCTAAACGATATTGGCCGCGCCAACTACGTTGCGATCACCGACAAAGAGGCGCTTGAGGCGTTCCAGCTGTGCTGCGCGACCGAGGGCATCATCCCGGCGTTGGAGCCCTGCCACGCGCTGGCGCATGTGATGAAAATCGCACCCGAACTGCCCGAGGATCACCTGATCTGCATGAACATGTGTGGGCGCGGTGACAAGGACGTGCAGACCGTGGCCAAATATCTGAACTTCGACATGTCGGATACCGAAGGCCGCAGCGCCGACTGACCAAGTGGTAAAATTTGAAATTTTCGACAAGAGCGGCGTGCCTGAACCGGGTGCGCCGCTTTGTATTTTAGTCCTGGGCTTTTTGAATATTGCGCAACTGGGTAATTTTGTTGCGCGACAGCCACAGGTCTGATTCCGGGCCTAAAAAAATTATTGAGCGAATCCAGCGGCTTCGCCTAAACCCGCCGTTACCGGTCACGACGGGCCGGACCCTAGCGGGCAGAGGTGATCACTCTCTCGGTGCGGACAGCATTGCCGACCCCGTATGCCAGGGCCGAACCCGGGATTGGTATGCTTTGTAGCTCAATTGGATAGAGCGGCAGGTTTCCCATCTGTAGGCGAAGGTTCAATTCCTTCCAAAGCTCCAAATGTAGCTCATTCTGGTGAGAGCAATCGACCGCAAATCGATGTGTAACGGGTTCGAATCCCGTCATTTGACAAAGCTGTTAAGTCAGCACCGGCCTTCCACGCCGGCCCGTGAAAACGGTCCAAAATCATAAGGGGCCGGGTGTTCCCCAGCAGGGGCGACACCGCGCAACGTCAGGCTTTAGTCGGGCGGGGCAGGGGTCTTCGCTGCTCTGGCTTTGTGCCGGAGGGCAGATGATGGTGCCGCCGTATCGGTGCCCCGCTTACCCCATAGGGTAAGGCGGCGCATGGATCCCGCGCCCCTCTCTCTGACCCTCCCGCGCAGGGGCATGGCGCGGGGGATGTCCGGATCTTTCCAGCCTTCGCCCAAAGGCTTCACACCTGTCATCCGTTCGGGGTGCAACCCACTGAAAACATGAAAAGGAGTTCGCATTTGCGACGACGATAGAGCGAGACGAAAAGGAGAAATGATATGACACTGTTCCAAGATCTGATTGACCGGCTGACCGGCTACCGGCGGTTGACCCTGACCGAGACCCAGCGGATGCTGGTCCTGCGCAACGGGGTGTTCGATGCAATCCTGGGTGCCGGGAAACACCGGTTGCCTCGCAAGGATGTACTGACCGAGTTGCACGATCTGGAGAATCTCTTTTTCGTGTCGTCCTATGAGCGGGCGCTGATGCAGAACCGGCCTGAACTGGCCGCCACGCATCTGACTGAGTTCCGGGCTGGGCCTGACGAAGTTCTGGTTCTGTTGCGGGATGAGGTGCCTGTTCGGGTCCTGAACCCCGAAGCGCGGGCGCTTGTCTGGAAGGCTGCAGGGCCGTGGAAGGTCGAACATCACGCACTGACCGAGACGATGGCTGTGCCCAAAGCGACGGCACAGCGGTTGGTTCGGGCCGGGCTGCGGCTGAACCTGACGCAGGTCGAGGTTGCCGACGGGCATACCGGGCTGCTGACGGTTGACGGGGTGTTCGTAGATCAGCTGAATCCCGGGGCGCATGCCTTCTGGAAAGTGGGACGGAAGGTCGAGGTCAAGCAAATCGACCTGCGGCAACGGACTCATGAGGTGACAGGGCAAGAGATCCTGACCAAGGACCGGGTCACCATCCGGGTCAACCTGTCCGCCGACTACCGGGTCGTTGATCCGATCAAGGCGGTGGGGGCGGTCAAGGATTTCGATCAGTCCCTGCACCGGGCGCTGCAACTGGCGTTCCGGAAAACCTTGGGGGCGATGACGCTGGACCGGCTGCTGGCCGAGAAAGTGACCGTCGACACCGAGGCTGCGGATCGGGTGCGGACACAGATGGCCGGGATCGGTATCGAAGTGGGGGAGATCGCGTTGAAAGACGTCATCCTGCCCGGGGAGATGCGGGAAATCCTGACCGCTGTGGTCGCCGCCGAAAAACAAGCCGAGGCCAACGTCATCCGGCGGCGGGAAGAAACCAACGCCACACGGTCTCTGCTGAACACCGCGAAGGTGATGGCGGAAAACCCGGTGATGCTACGGTTGAAAGAGCTGGAAGCTCTGGAAACCATCGCCGGGAAGGTCGAGCGGCTGGCGGTCCATAACGGGACCGAAGGGTTGATGTCCGACCTCGTCAAACTGCGGGATTAATTCCGAATAAGGGCCGGTCCGGGGTTTCCCGGGCCGGCCCGCTTACTCTGAAGCGGCGTTCTCTTTCAGAAGGCGCAGCGGAATGATCTCAAGCGCCCGCTGATGGGTCGCCTCAAGATGCACCATCGGGGCGCAACCTTCGTCATGGGCCTGCAGAAAGCGCGCGGCGCACAGACACCAGCTGTCACCGGGGTTCAAACCTGGAAAATTGAACTCGGGGCGCGGGGTGCTCAGGTCGTTGCCTACATATTTTGAAAAGGCCAGAAATTCGGCGGTCATCACCGCGCAAACCGTATGGCTGCCCTGATCCTCGGGGCAGGTGTTGCAAGCCCCGTCCCGAAAGAACCCGGTTAGCGGATCACGGGAACAAGGGCTGAGCACACCGCCCAATACATTGATACTGTCTTGTTTTTGCATGGGACCATCTTACAGGCTTTGGGCGATCTTGCGGAACATTTCTACGTTTAGCTCATTGATACCGGGGTCACGGAACTGGCGATCTGCGCCAGTTGTGACAATCAAAACACCACGCGGCTGGTCGAAATAGATGTACTGACCGTACACGCCACGGGCCAGAAATTCGCCTTCGTGCGCACCGAGGGGAATCCACCACTGAAAGCCATAGCCGATCTTGCCGGGTGCGGTTGGGGCGCTGGGCAGGACGGATTCGGCGATCCAATCCGCAGGCACAAGTTGCTGGCCGTCATGGGCGCCATTTTGCAGGATCATCTGACCAAAGCGCGCAAAATCGCGCGTCGTAAAGTTCAAACCGCCCAGAACAAACGCAACCCCGGCACCGTCGGTCACGTAATAGCCGTCGCGTTCCAGACCCAAGGGTTGAATGATCTTTTCGACCAATAAATCTGTCACACTGCGCCCCGTAGCCCCGCGGATCACCATCCCGAGGACATGGGTGTCAATCGACACGTATTGCCAGGTCTCGCCCGGCGTGGCGAAACTGTCCTGCAGCGAGGCTGCGAAATCGTCCAACTCTCCGCCCAGGGCAATGACGCGCCCCATGCGGTTGATGTCTGAATTGGGGTCGAAATAGTCCTCATCGAAGGTGACGCCGCTGGCCATGTTCAACACATTGCGAACCGATGGGCCTTCATAGGCGGTGCCTTCCAATTTCGGCGCATATTTCACCACCGGATCGTCCAGCGAGTCGATTGCGCCTTCGGCCAACAGGATGCCGAACAGAGCGGACAGATAGCTTTTGGCCACTGACCACGAAATCCGGCGATCCTCGGGTGCAGTGCCAAGGTAGTATTCTTCGAACCGGATATGCCCGTCCTGCATCACCAGCAGAGAGGTGACCGCGCGATCCTCGATCCATTCATCAGTGCCCTCAGGCAGCTCAAAGCCAGCGCCATAGGGTAATTCCCAGGTTGGTCCATCGCCGCGCGGCAGGTCGACCGTCAGGAATGCGTCGTTCATATGAGAGAAGTTGTGAACGATCTTTTCCTCGGAAAACAAAGAGTTCACGGCCATCAACCGTTGCAGCTCTTCGCGTTTCCAGAATCCGACGACGACCGCCGCCAGCACCAGCATCAAAACGATGCGCAGCAGCCACTTTAAAAAAACTCTCATATGTCGCCCCTCCTAGCCGTACCGTATTGGAGCGCGGCAGAAGCCGTTCTGCAATTGGGACGTTACGGCAAGGTCAGCCACCCTATTTGAACTTGTCCAACAGCTTTTGCATGGCCGAGCGCGTGTCGACCTCGGGTTCAGGGGCGGGTTTGCTGGATTGTTTGGGCGCCTCAGCCAGAGATTTTGATGACCGCGGCGGGGCCGTTCGCAGAGCGACGGCATTCATGAACTTGCCGCCATCCCCATCAGCCAGATAGCCTGCGCCGTCCGACACACCGCGCAGCACATCATCCAGCCAGTCACCATCGGCTTTGGCAAAATCGCCCAAAACGTAAGGCGAGACCATTTCCTTGCGGCCCGGATGGCCGATCCCCAACCGCACACGATCATAGGCCGGGCTGATATGGTCGTGGATCGAGCGCAGCCCGTTGTGCCCGGCATGCCCACCGCCCGCCTTGACGCGCACCTTGCCGGGGGCGAGGTCCAACTCATCATGAAAGATGGTCACATCGGTTGAGTCGAGCTTGTAGAACCGCATCGCCTCGCCGACGGACTGACCAGAACGGTTCATGAACGTCTGCGGCTTGATGAGCAGCACCTTTTCGTGGCCCAGACGACCTTCGGTGATCTCGGCCTGAAACTTGGATTTCCACGGGCCAAAGCCGTGATCCTCGGCAATGCGGTCAACAGCCATAAAGCCGATATTGTGCCGGTTGCGGGCGTATTTCGACCCCGGGTTCCCCAATCCGACAAACAGTTTCATAGTCTCGTCCTTGTGCCTTGCAACCTGTGCAGGTGGTTGATGGCATGGAATGCCACCAGTTTTCCAGCCCGGTTGCACCAAAAGAAAACGGGGCCTGAAAAAGGCCCCGTTTCCAAATCCGAATTGTTGAGTCCGGACTTATTCTTCGGCTTCTTCCTGGCCGACGACTTCGACTTCGTCTGCAGCCACTTCTTCGCCTTCTTCCTCATCGTCATCGGTCGACAGGCCTGTCGGTGCCGAGACATTCGCGATCACGAAGTCACGGTCGATGGTCGGCGTGGTGCCGACCGGTAGGTCAACCGAGGAAATGGTGACAACGTCGTTGATGTTCATTCCGGTCACGTCAACAACGATTTTCTCAGGAATGTCACCTGCGGTGCACATCAGTTCGACTTCCGGACGAACAACGGTCAGAACGCCGCCCTTCTTGATGCCGGGTGCTTCTTCCTCGTTGATGAACTCAACCGGGATGAACAGCGCGATCTTGGTGGTCCGACGCAGACGCATCAGGTCCAGGTGGGTCGGCAGGTCTTTGACAACGTCACGCTGAACGTCGCGGCAGATGACGCGGACGTCTTCGTGACCTTCAACTTTCAGGTTCCACAAGGTCGACTTGAACCGGCCTGCTTTCAGGCTCTTGAACAGGACGTTGAACGGGATCTGAATCGGCAGCGGTTCTTTATCGCCACCAAAAACAATGCCCGGAACCATGCCGTCGCGGCGTGCCTGACGAGCGGCGCCCTTGCCTGTCCCCGTCCGTTCCAGAGCTACGAGATCAGGAATCTCTCCAGCCATGATAATTCTCCAAAGTTAGGGCGGGCATCCTCCAAGGCTGTATGCCCGCGTGAAGCCGCGTCCTTAGCTTGATTCATTGGGTTTGGAAAGGGGTTAGACCGAATAATTTTCAGCGAAGCTCTGCCTCGCGTTCGGAGGTATATTGAGCCAGATGAACAAGGGATTCCAGTGCATCACGCCAATACCATCTGGCGACGACTAGGGCAGACTTCATTCGCTGTGTGTTGTCGCGGGCAACAGTCGCACTCACAAGTTCTGCAGAGCCGTCTGCAATGATGTAGAAACCAAGCAATCTGTGACCACGTCTTTCGCGATCCAATGCAGAAAGGGGCTGGTTTGGAACCGATGAAACCCTTGACCAAACGAATACGGCGTTCTTCATTTAAAGAAAGAAGACCGGGTGGTTAGAAGATACTTCTGAGCGCTTTGAAAAAACCAAATAGACAATGAAATGCATGTCGGTGTGTTGCAGACGAAAGTGCTGCAGCGGCCGCAAGCGAAAGGATCAAATGTCTGAAATCTCGCGCTGGCTAGAGAAACATGGCTTGTCCAAGTATGCTGCGGCCTTTGCTGAGCACGAAATCGAACTTGGTGATTTGACCGAGTTGACGGACAAAGATCTCACTATGATCGGACTGGCTCTAGGTCCGCGGCGGCGTTTCATGAAAGCCGTTCGAGCCGATGCAGTGGGGGGAACTCGCCCGCACAACACTGCGTTAGGTCCTGCAATCGTCGCTGAGCGTCGGCAGCTTACTGTCATGTTTATAGATTTGGTCGGCTCAACTGAAATTTCCCAGCGCGTCGACCCGGAAGATCTGGCAGAAGTACTTCGACTGTTCAAAGAAACCTGCGCCGCTTCTGTTGCCGCTTTTGATGGCCACATCGCAAGCTACTATGGCGACGGGATTATGGTCTTTTTCGGGTTTCCCCACGCGCATGAAGATGACCCAGAGCGAGCTATTCGGGCGGGTCTGCGCATTATCGAGGAAATTCCCAATATTCGCACTCATGCAAAACTGAATGTTCGCGTAGGGATAGCGACTGGGTTGGTCGTTGTCGGCGATTTACGTGGTGAAAAAATGTTTGAGGATGGAACGGCGATGGGGGAGACGCCGAACCTGGCCGCACGTCTGCAAGCAATGGCTGATCCTGGCACGCTGATCGTCGCTCCCAGCACGCATCATTTGGCGGGTGATGCTTTCGAATATGTACTGCGTGGTGCGTTCAACCTCAAAGGTTTTGCTAAGGAAGTTGAAGCCTGGCAAGTGACCGGAGCACGAGATACAGTCAGCCGCTTCATGGCGTTAGATGACATCTCACTGAACCCTTTGGTCGGTCGTGCCACAGAATATGAAACCCTGACTGAAAAGTGGAAGCTGGCAAGTGCCGGTCAAGGACAGGTTGTGCTGGTGTCCGGTGAACCAGGAATTGGCAAGTCCAGACTGGTTGAAGAATTAAGGCAGAATATTCCGAGGGTGTCGCACGCTCAAATTCGATATCAGTGTTCTCCCTACCATTACGCGAGTGCGTTTTATCCGGTCATTCGACAAATTGAAAATGCTGCAGGTCTGCGCGCCGACGAACCAGACGACGTGAAACTCAAAAAGATCTCCTCCGTTATGAGCGATCGGTCCAATCATGCCCTGAAGCTGGCAGCGTCCCTTCTTTCGGTTCCATTCGAAGACCAATTGGGGACTCTGGATCTGTCCCCGCAGCAATACATGGAGCAGACGTTGGAAATGCTGCTGAGCAATCTGGCGTCGCAGGCAGAGGAAAAACCAGTGCTGCTCTTGTTTGAAGACGCGCATTGGATCGACCCGACAACTAAGTTGCTGCTGGATCGAATTGCGGACCGGATTCGCGACCTTCGGGTATTGGTTGTGATGACATTCAGGCCTGAATTCGACCTGGGATGGGTATTGCAATCCAACCTTTCAAAGGTGGTTTTGAAGCAATTGGATTTTCAACAAGTGAAAAGCATTGTGGACGAAGTTGCCAAAGGTCAGTCGATCGCTGACGAAATGTACGACACGATTGCCGCCAGATCCGACGGTGTCCCATTGTATGTCGAAGAAGTGACAAAGGATCTTCTGGAAACCGGGAATTTGACGCAGGGAACGGCCGCATATTCATTGGGTGGGGCTTCTCCGGCAAGTTCGGTTCCCAGTACGTTGCATGATGCGCTGATGGCGCGGCTGGATCGCCTGAGTTCGGTCAAGGAAATAGCTCAAATCGGCGCGGTAATCGGACCTCAATTTTCATACCCGTTGATCGCCAAAGTAGCCCGTATCAGCGACAAGGCGCTTCGCGCGGGATTAGAGCTTCTGTTCGATGCGGGCATTGTTACAGTTTCTGAAGAAGAAAACATTGAAACATTCAGCTATCGTCATGCGCTTATTCGCGACACAGCCTACAACAGCCTTTTAAAGAGCGAGCGTCGGATATTGCATTCCCGTGTCGCAGAAGTATTGAATGACAAAACATCTCATATTGGCGACGCCAGTCCGGAAATCCTGGCTCACCACTACACAATGGCGGGGATGGGCAAAGAGGCCATCGACCACCGCTATCTCGCTGGCCAGCGTGCAGTTCAGCGTTCTGCCAATATTGAAGCAAACACGCAACTGTCCTTGGCAATCGAGCAGTTGAAAGAATTGCAGCACAGTATTGAACGGGATCGGAAAGAAATCGAAGTTCAAGTTCTCAGAGCGGGTGTTTTGCGATCGACTGCAGGAATAGCCGCCGACGAAACCGGGACTGTCTACGCAAGAATACGCGACTTATGTGAGCGGGCAGAAGAGACAGAACATTTATTCCCGGTTTTGAATGGTCTGTATTCCTTTCATTTGGTGCGTGCGGAGTACGATTTGGCCAGAAATGTTGCAGCGCAATTGTTGGATTTGGCGGATTCAACGAATGAAACACAACATCAGATGGTGGCTCATCGGGCGATGGGCGCAGTCCTGTTCCATATTGGGCAACTGGACCTGGCGTATCAACATTTGAATAAAGCATTGGAGTTATACGACAGGAAACGTCATGGGCACCTGGCCTATATCTTCGGATCAGACCATGCCGCGATCACGTCGTGTTTCTTGAGTATAGCTATTTGGATGCGCGGAGCGCCAGACAAAGCACTTGAAGTTCAGAAGCAAGCCGTCGCAGCAGCGCGAAGGCTTGAGCATGCTCACAGCATCGCACAGTCGTTAACCTACCTGTGCATGCTGCATCTTTTGCGCCGCGAGCCTGACCAGGTGCTTCACGTCGCAAACCAGCTTGAGGAGCTATCTTCCAAACACTCGTTTAAATTCATGTCGTTGACTGCAGCTCTTTGGCGAAGCTGGGTGAATGCCTATGTTTCACCCGAGACCAGAACAATCCAATCTTTTCGAGAGGCTTCGGAAGCATGGTGGGCCAGCGGGGCCGGAAATTACAAACCTTTCTTTCTTACTTTGATTGCCGAACTCAGTTTGAAAATAGGTGAGCGGGATAGTGCCTTGCGTTCATTGGCCGATGCACGCAAGCATCAAAACCTCACAAATGAAGGATGGGCACAGGCTGAAACAGACCGTGTTTATGCGATAGCGACTTCCGAAGGCGGAATTGTTGAAGCGGAGTTTCGTAAGGCCTTGGACACGGCCCGGCGACAACAGGCAAAAATGTTCGAGCTTCGGACCGCGGTTGATTTTATCAGACTCTGCAAAAAATCTGGAGACGTTCCCGTTCCCACTTCCGACTTAATTAATGTTTTGGAAACAGTGACAGGAGGGGAGCATACGGTCGATCTGATAGATGCCCGCAGATTTCTTGCAGAGACTGCCGTCGACGAAACCTCCAACGTTCAGAATATCGTGGGGAAGGGCTGAGGCTCATTCTGAAAATAAAAAATAATGCCCGTCCTGCTGAGGGCTCGAAAGCCAGTTATATCCAGAGAGGTCGTCCTGTGTCAGCTCGGTGCCGTAGCAGGATGTATAATTGGTTAAAGTGGCCCAACTGGTTCTGGGCGAATTCGCAGGGCTCGCGCCCAGGCAGTAAATCCCTCAAATGCCAAGGCCCTACAATCTGTAAGGCCCTGAAACATATATCTCAGCCTGCAGACGGCGCGTTGTATTGAACCAAAGTGCAATTCATGAATTGACAAGACCGCCAGTCCAATGCCGGTCAGTTAGCGGGCGGCGTATCTTGCCATCGACCTTCAAAATCCTCGGGGATCAGCAGGTTGTGACGACCCAGATCATCCACGTTCCGCTCGCCACACAGTGCCATGGTGGTATCGAGTTCCTTTTGAATGACGTCCAGCGCGGTGGTGACGCCTTTCTGACCCATCGCCCCCAGCCCATAGACGAAGGCGCGGCCGATATAGGTGCCTTTGGCACCCAGCGCCAATGCCTTTAGCACGTCCTGGCCCGAGCGGATGCCACTGTCCATATGAACCTCGACGTCGCTGCCGACCGCATCCATGATCTGCGGCAGCATGCGAATAGAACTCAGCGCACCGTCCAGCTGCCGCCCGCCGTGGTTGGATACGACGATGGCGTCGGCCCCCAGCTTCGCAGCCATTTTGGCGTCTTCGGCGTCCAGAATGCCCTTGAGGATGACCTTGCCGCCCCATTGTTCCATCAGTTTTTCGACCTTTGTCCAGTCAAGGCTGGGGTCGAATTGTTCAGCCGTCCATGCGCCCAGCGAAGAAGTGTCCGAGATTCCCTCGACATGGCCGACGATATTGCCGAACTCGCGCCGATGTGCGCCCAGCATCTCGATGCCCCATGACCATTTGGTCATCAGGTTCGCAATTGTCTTTGCGGTCAGTTTCGGCGGTGCAGACAGGCCGTTTTTCAGATCCTTGTGCCGTTGCCCGAGAATCTGCAAATCCAACGTAATGACCAGCGCCGAACATTTCGCGTCTTTGGCGCGCTGGATCAGGCGGCTGACATAATCCTGATCCTTCATCGTATACAGTTGAAACCAGAATGGTTTTGACGTGTATTCGGCTACGTCTTCGATCGAATTGATCGACATGGTTGATAGCGTAAAGGGCACGCCGAATTCTTCGGCAGCCTTGGCGGCTTTCATTTCGCCGTCCGCGTGCTGCATACCCGTCAATCCAACCGGCGCCAGCGCGACGGGCATCGCAACTTCCTCGCCGATCATCTGCGACGCGGTTGACCGCCCCGCCATGTCCACGGCAACGCGCTGACGTAACCGAATATCCGCGAAGTCTGAGCTATTGTCATGAAACGTCTGCTCGGTCCAACTGCCGCTTTCGGCGTAGTCGTAAAACATCCGTGGTACGCGTCGTTCATAGATGCGGCGGAGGTCTTCGATTGTTGTAATAACAGCCATGTTCGGACGCTTTCGCTATTTTGGTCAGATTTTCAAGCCAATTTCTAACATGTCCGCCACGGAGGTCCAGACACCAAAACACCGCAGCAAGCGGGCGGCCTGCTACGGTGTTGACGGATAGGCTGGTGGTTGACGGATCAGGCGGAATGAGCGCCGTCGGCCAGTGTTTTCACGAAATCCAGAATCTCGGCCACGGGTTTACCCGCTCCGATCTGGCTGACGATGGCCGAGCCGACAACCGCGCCGTCGGCAACGCTGGCGATGGCTTTGGATTTTTCCGGTGTGTTGATGCCAAATCCTACGATCACGGGCAGATCAGTTGCCGATTTGATCCGTGCCACTTCGGGGCCGACATTCGTAGCCTGTGCCTCAGCCGCGCCAGTGATACCGGTGATCGAGACATAATAAACGAAGCCCGATGTGTTCTGCAAAACGCGGGGCAAGCGTTTGTCATCGGTGGTCGGCGTGGCCAGGCGAATAAAGTTCAGCCCGGCGGCCTGGGCTGGCAGGCACAGTTCTTCATCTTCTTCCGGCGGAAGGTCGACGACAATCAGCCCATCAATTCCAGCAGCCTGCGCATCGGCTAGAAAGGTTTCGACGCCACGGCTGTAGATTGGGTTGAAATAGCCCATCAAAACAATCGGGGTGGTGTCGTCGGTTTCACGGAAAGCCCGCGCCAGATCCAGTGTCCGCTGCAAGGTCATGCCGCCGTCTAATGCCCGCTGTCCGGCGGCCTGAATGGTCGGGCCATCCGCCATGGGATCGGTGAACGGCAAACCCAGCTCAATCACGTCCACGCCAGCGCCCGGCAAGCCCTTGACCACCTCAAGCGAGGTTTCATAGTCGGGATCCCCGGCCATGATATAGGCGACAAAAGCCTTTTTCCCTTCGGCCTTCAGGGCGGCGAACTTGGCGTCGATACGGGTCATCGGATGTCCTTGCAGTCAGGTTTCGACCTGATGTGCAGAAACTTTTGCCGAAAATCAATCCCGGTCCTGCGGGATACCTTCAGAATGCGAAATGATAACGCAGCAGTGCCGAGTTAACACCCGGGTTGTCATCCTGTGTGCTGGCGTTGGATTTGTGGGTGATTGCCACGGACACTTTGTTACCACTGTCCAAGGTGTAACCGAGACCCAACAGAGTGCGAATCTGGAACTCACCCCCAAGATCGTTTCGGCCTTCGCCCTCAGAGAAGTACCCTGGCATGACACTGCCTTCGACGAACCATCGGTCGGCAAACCCGTAAGTTCCGATCAGGCCAATACCGATATGAATATCACCCGCGGTATCCACGGTCAGGGCGCTGCCCCATGTGGCGGAAAAACGGGAGGCCTCGTGAAAGGGGCTGTGCTGATACTCGAGTGAGAACACAGCCTCGTCCTCAGATTGACTATCCGAGAAATCTGAAAATCCTGCGCCAAATACAAGGGATTGAGCTTGCGCTGCTGGTGCGGCCAAAAGCAGCGCAAAAATTGCAGAGGTAAACTTCATATTACGCTTTCACTATATGTTTGTTTGCAACACCTTACGTGGTGATCTTAGTGTGCCAATTTCAATCCGGGCAAGTTCACGAACGACGAACGATTTCGTGATGTTGTAAATTGATCTTTTCTTCCTTTCCGCAGTCTGGCTTGCGCATTGATCCGGACCTGCATAGAAGCACGTCTCGAATGGCATCAGGAGGCCGCTATGGGCTTTAAAATGGGAATCGTGGGTCTGCCGAATGTAGGCAAGTCGACCCTCTTTAATGCGTTGACCAAAACCGCAGCCGCTCAGGCGGCGAATTTCCCGTTCTGCACCATTGAACCCAATGTGGGCGATGTGGCCGTACCTGATGACCGGTTGGATAAGCTGGCAGCGATTGCCAGCTCGAAACAGATCATTCCGACACGGATGACCTTCGTGGACATCGCCGGTCTGGTTAAAGGCGCGTCCAAAGGTGAGGGGCTGGGCAACCAGTTTCTGGCCAATATCCGCGAAACCGACGCCATCGCCCATGTGCTGCGCTGTTTCGAAGATGGCGACGTGACCCATGTGGACGGTCGCGTTGACCCCGTGGCCGATGCAGACACCATTGAGACCGAACTGATGCTGGCCGATCTGGAAAGCATCGAAAAGCGCCGCGCCAATCTGGTGCGCAAGCTGAAAGGCAATGACAAGGAAGCGCAACAGCAGGATCGTCTGCTGGCCGAGGCTCAAGCCATGCTGGAAAATGGCAAACCTGCGCGTCTGGTCGAGGTGTCGGACGAGGATTCCAAAGCTTGGAAGATGTTGCAGCTGCTTACCACCAAGCCTGTTTTGTACGTTTGCAACGTGTCCGAAGAAGAAGCAGCTGAAGGCAATGAATATTCTGCCAAGGTCGCCGAGATGGCGGCGGCGCAGGGCAATTCACATGTCATCATCAGCGCCAAGATCGAAGAAGAGATCAGCCTGCTGGAAACGGACGAGGCGCAGATGTTCCTGGAAGAGATGGGTTTGGAAGAACCCGGCCTCGACCGTCTGATCAAAGCTGGTTACGACCTGTTGAAGCTTGAGACTTATTTCACCGTCGGCCCGAAAGAGGCCCGCGCCTGGACCATCCGCACCGGCACTGCTGCACCGCAGGCCGCTGGTGTAATCCATGGTGATTTTGAAAAAGGTTTCATCCGCGCCGAGACCATCGCTTATGACGACTTTATCTCGGCCAATGGCGAGCAGGGCGCGAAAGAGGCCGGCAAGATGCGGGCCGAGGGCAAGGGTTACATCGTCAAGGACGGCGACGTAATGCACTTCTTGTTCAACACCTAAGCGATCTCTGTGTGCCCGGTCTATCAGGGGCCGGGCGCATTTTAGACGCTGGGGTTAGTTTCAGGGTTCCAGTTCCTGCCGTAAGGTAAAATAGTCCCAAACAACCCAGCTTTCCGCAATCTTTCCATCGGCGATCCGGTCGATCTGAACGCCGGTCCAATTTACGGGCCGGTTAGAGGCGGGTACACCAAGGTACGACCCTTTCTGGGTTCCGAAAAAGCGCCAATGGGTGGACACGCGGTCGCCTTCGGCGATCTGCCCAAAAATCTCGACCTTCAAATCGGGAAAGGCTTTGTGGTTTCCCTCGACAATATCAACCCAAGTTGCCAAATCGACGCTTCCGGTGCCACCAGTTGCCAAAGGTGCCTGATGGTTTTGATATCCGTCAGCGAAAATTGATTGGTCAATAGTGGAATCTGCGGCCCACATTTCCACGGCCTGTCGTGACAGATTTTTTGTTGCGGAGTTATCATTCTGTTGAGCCATCGCGTTTCCTCCTGCCGCAATTGTCAGTAGTAGTGTTAATGTCAAAATACGCGCTGCCAAGCCGGTGAGTTGTCTGGTCATTGGCTTCCTCCGTCAGTCATGTCGACACCAATTCACGATAGCGCGCGTCTTGCTATAGGGGAAAGTGCCCTCTGCGGGTCGCCGGATCGCAACTAGTGCTTTCACCGGGCGGCAAACACGCTACTCTGCGCTTCTGATCTTAAGAAGAAAAACGGCATGATCGAAATCCGCGACCTGCAACTGCTCAGCGCTTTGGCGCGGCACCGTCATTTTGCCAAAGCGGCCGAGGAATGCGGGATATCGCAGCCTGCATTCTCCATGCGTATCCGCAACCTCGAAGATCGTTTGGGCGTCTCGATCGTCCGCCGGGCCAACCGGTTTCAAGGCCTGACCGAAGAGGGTGAGATGATCGTCCAGCGGGCACGGCGTATCCTTGATGACACCAAGGCGCTGGAACAGCAGGTGCTGGCCGCAAAGGGAGAGATTACTGGTACGCTGATCCTGGGCGTGATCCCTACTGCGATTGCTTTCACCGGGCGCCTGACCAAACGTTTGCGCGATGCGCACCCCCGCATTGTCACCCGGATTGAAACGATGTCGGCCACCGCTATTCAACACCGGCTGGATGAAGGCAGCCTCGATGCGGGCATCACCTATGGGGACAGCATCGGAACCGATTTGCGTCAGGTGCAGCCCTTATACGAAGAGACCTATGTTCTGCTGGTTCCGTCTCACATGATTGATCAAAGTGGTCCGATCCCTTGGGCGCGTGTGGCGGAGTTTCCGCTCAGCCTGCTTGAGCCTCAGATGCAGAACCGGCGCATTCTTGACCGTATTTTTGCCGAACAGGGCCTGCATCCGGATGTTGTTGCCGAAACCAGCGGTTTTACCGCCTCGATGGTCATGGCGCGCGAAGGGCTGGCTGCCACCGTTGTCCCCCGCGTTTTGGTGCGCGCGCTGGGTGACTTGGAGGACACGAAGGTTCTGCCGCTGGTCGATCCCGTAGTCAGCAAGCCAATTTGTCTGGCGACCCTGACCCGCGATCCAGAATTGCCCACAGTCGAAGCTTTACGAGCTGTGGTGACCTCTTTGCGGTGATAAGGTGTCGTTATCGTACGATTGCGATAAGCGATTTGACGATATGCTATTCTGATGAGAGACGGAACCTCAATCGGAGGGCATCATGGCACCATTAGATACCAAGCCATCAGGCGCACCAAAGGGCGTTTGGAAGTCAGGTAAAGGCAAAGGGCGGCACACGCCCAAAGGCCGTCAGTTCACGGATGAGGCGCAGGCTGAAATCACACGCCTGCTGGGCGACCGCCCACGCCGCCGCGATCTGTTGATCGAATTTCTGCATTTGATTCAGGATGAACATGGCCATATCAGCGCCGATCATATTGCTGCGCTGGCCGTGGAAATGCGGGTTGGGCAGGCCGAGATTTACGAAACGGCGACCTTCTATGCCCATTTCGATGTAGTGAAAGAGGATGAAGCACCTCCTCCGGCGCTGACCATCCGGGTTTGCGATTCCCTGTCCTGCGAAATGGCAGGGGCCCAGCAGTTGCAAAAGGCACTGGAAGACGGGGTGGATGCATCACAGGTTCGTGTCCTGCGCGCGCCCTGCATGGGGCGGTGCGATACCGCCCCCGTGCTTGAGATCGGCCACAACCACATTGACAATGCGACGCCGGAAAAGGTGCATGCCGCAATCGCGGCGGGCGATACTCATGCCCATCTGTCCGATTATGAAACCTTTGCCGCCTATGCCGAAAATGGCGGCTATGCCAAGCTGGCTGAGCTACGTGATGGTGGCGATTGGGAGAAGGTGCAGGAAGATGTCTTGGCCTCGGGCCTGCGTGGTCTGGGCGGCGCTGGCTTCCCCTCGGGCAAGAAATGGGGCTTTGTTCGCATGAACGACGGGCCGCGCTATCTGGCCGTGAACGGCGACGAAGGCGAACCCGGCACGTTCAAGGACCGCTACTATCTGGAAACTACGCCGCATGTCTTTCTTGAAGGCATGTTGATCGCCGCGTGGGCGGTCGAGGCGGAAACCTGCTTTATCTACATGCGTGACGAATACCCGGCGGTTCTGGAAATTCTGCGTCGTGAGATTGCGGCGATAGAAGAAGCCGGGATTGTCGAGCCGGGTTATATCGACCTGCGCCGGGGTGCGGGGGCCTATATCTGCGGTGAAGAATCCGCGATGATCGAGTCGATCGAGGGCAAAAAGGGCCTGCCGCGTCACCGTCCGCCGTTCGTGGCGCAGGTTGGCGTCTTTAACCGTCCGACCTTGGTCCACAACGTCGAGACGCTGTATTGGGTTTCGAAGATTTGCCGCGAGGGGCCGGAATGCCTGAACAGCACTGAAAAAAATGGCCGCACGGGTCTGCGCAGCTATTCGGTCTCGGGTCGGGTGGCGAAGCCGGGGGTTTATCTGTTGCCCGCCGGATCGACCATCCTGGATGTGATCGAGGCTGCCGGCGGTATGGCCGAGGGCCAGACCTTCAAGGCGTATCAGCCCGGTGGTCCTTCGTCGGGTCTGTTGCCGGCGTCGATGGACGATATCCCGCTGGATTTCGACACGCTGCAACCACATGGCACCTTCATCGGTTCGGCGGCCGTGGTGGTTCTGTCCGATCAGGACACCGCCCGCGATGCGGCCCTGAACATGCTGCGCTTCTTCGAGGATGAAAGCTGCGGCCAGTGTACGCCCTGCCGGGCGGGCTGTGAAAAGGCGGTCAAGCTGATGCAGGCCGACAAGTGGGATCAGGACCTGCTGGAGGACCTGTGTCAGGTCATGGGCGACGCGTCCATCTGCGGTCTGGGGCAGGCGGCTCCGAACCCAATCCGCCTGGTCATGAAACATTTCGCTGACGAAATCTGAGGGAGACAGAGCCATGCTTGATACAAGCCCAACCAAGACCGTCACCTTCAACCTGAACGGCGATGACGTCACCGTGCCCGAGGGCACCACGATCTGGGAAGCGGCTAACGGTCGTGGACTGGTAATTCCGCACCTTTGCCACAAACCGGCGCCGGGCTACAATCCCGACGGCAACTGCCGCGCATGTATGGTCGAGGTGGAAGGCGAGCGCACTCTGGTCGCCTCGTGCATCCGCCCCGCGTCGGAAGGTATGGTGGTCAAGACCGACACCGACCGCGCCGAAAAATCGCGTGCCATGGTGATGGAACTACTGGTCGCAGACCAACCTGAGCAACCGCATGACGTGTCCAGCCATTTCTGGGATATGGCCAAGCTGAACGATGTCAGCGATAGCCGTTTCCCGGCGAAGGAGGCCGAGAAAATCCCCCTGCTGGATGACAGCCACATTGCAATGCGCGTCAATCTGGACGCATGCATCAACTGCAACCTTTGCGTCCGCGCCTGCCGTGACGTGCAGGTGAATGACGTGATCGGGATGGCCGGTCGCGGACATACCGCGCAGGTGGTGTTTGACCAGAACGACCCGATGGGCGCGTCGAGCTGTGTTGCCTGTGGCGAATGCGTTCAGGCTTGCCCAACTGGCGCTTTGATGCCCGCCACAGTGCTGGACGATCAGCAACAGGGCGATAGCAAGGACTATGACAGCGAAACCGAAAGCGTCTGTCCGTTCTGCGGCGTGGGCTGCAAGGTCTCGTTGAAGGTCAAGGACGGCAAGGTGAAGTATGTCGAGGGCATCAACGGCCCGGCAAACGAAGGCCGTCTGTGTGTCAAAGGTCGCTTTGGTTTTGACTACATCCACCACCCTCACCGCCTGACCAAACCGCTGATCCGACGCGACGATGCCCCGGCGAAGGGGCTGAACGTCGACCCGGGAAATTTGGACACCCATTTCCGCGAAGCGACATGGGAAGAGGCGATGGATCTGGCCGCCACGAGGCTGATGGCACTGCGCGAAGATGATCCGCGTAACGTTGCAGGTTTCGGCTCTGCCAAATGCACCAACGAAGAAGCCTATCTGTTCCAGAAGTTCATCCGACAGGGGTTCAAGCACAACAACGTCGACCACTGTACACGTCTGTGTCACGCGTCGTCTGTGGCTGCCTTGATCGAGAACGTCGGTTCTGGTGCTGTGACCGCAACATTCAATGAGGTCGAGAACTCGGACGTCGTCATCATCATAGGGGCCAACCCGATTGAAAACCACCCGGTTGCGGCGACCTACTTCAAGCAGTTCACCAAGCGTGGTGGCAAGCTGATCGTAATGGACCCGCGCGGTGTTGGCATGCGCAAGTTCGCGACCGAGATGCTGCAATTCCGTCCGGGTGCGGATGTCTCGATGCTGAACGCGATCATGAACGTGATCGTCGAGGAAGAGCTGTATGACAGCCAATACATCCACACCTGGACCGAGAATTGGGCAGCTGAGAAGGAACATCTGAGCCAATTCACACCCGAGGCGATGGCCCCGATCTGTGGCATCGAGCCGGATCAGCTGCGCCGTGTGGCGCGGACCTTTGCGCAAGCCAAGGCCGGTCTGATTTTCTGGGGTATGGGCGTCAGCCAGCATATCCACGGCACGGATAACTCGCGCTGCCTGATCTCGCTAGCCCTGATGACCGGCAATGTCGGCAAACCGGGCGCAGGCCTACACCCGTTGCGCGGCCAGAACAACGTGCAGGGCGCGTCGGACGCGGGTCTGATCCCGATGTTCCTGCCGGATTATCAGTCGGTTATGGACGATGACATCCGCGCCAAGTTCAACAATGTCTGGAACTCCGAGGACTTCTCGAACGAGAAGGGCCTGACCGTGACCGAGATCATCGATCAGGCATATGCTGGCAACATCAAGGGCATGTACATTCAGGGTGAAAACCCGGCCATGTCCGACCCGGATGTGAACCACGCCCGTGCGGCATTGGCGAAACTGGATCTGATGATCGTGCAGGATATCTTCCTGACCGAAACGGCGAACTATGCTGACATCATCCTGCCGGCCTCGGCGCTATACGAGAAAAACGGCACCGTGTCGAACACCAACCGTCAGGTGCAGCGGGTGCGCCCCGCTGTGACGCCTCCGGGTGAGGCGCGCGAGGATTGGAAGATTACGGTGGAGCTGGCGCAGCGTATCGGTCTGAACTGGGATTACACGGATGTGTCTCAGGTCTTTGCCGAGATGAAGCTGACCATGGCATCGCTCGACAACATTACGTGGGAGCGTCTGGAAACCGAGACGATCACCTACCCATCGCTCAGCGAAACCGATCCGGGGCAGGCGATTGTGTTTGGCGATGGTTTCCCGCGTGCCGATGGCCGTGCGCGGTTTACCCCTGCCAGCGTCATCCCACCGGACGAAGCGCCGGATGACGAATACCCGATGATCGCCACCACAGGCCGTCAGCTGGAGCACTGGCACACCGGGTCCATGACCCGCCGCGCCAAGGTTCTGGATGCGGTAGAACCGGAAGCGAACTGTTCCTTGAACCCCCGAACGCTCAAGCTGATGGGGATCGAACCGGGCGAAATGATCCGTCTGACCACACGGCGTGGTTCGATCGAGATCATGGCGCGCGCGGACCGCGCCATTGCCGAGGACATGGTGTTCATCCCCTTCGCCTATGTCGAGGCGGCGGCGAACATCCTGACCAACTCGGCTATCGACCCGTTTGGCAAAATCCCCGAGTTCAAGTTCTCGGCAATCCGGGTCGAAAAAATCGAAGACGCTGTCGCGGCAGAATAACCCCATCGCACACGCAGCATGAAAGGCGGCCTATTTGGCCGCCTTTTTCTTTCCTTGACAGCACGTTACTTGCGGCCAACCCTGTCGTCATCATTGGTGCAGGAGTTTCACATGGCTCGCCGTTTCGTTGATCTTTCCGTTCCGTTGGAAACCGGGATCGTTTCGGACCCGCCGATCATGCTGCCCGAAATCGAATACATGACCCACGATCAGACCGCCGAACAGGTCATGTCCTTCTTTCCTGGCCTGAAAAAGGAAGACCTGCCTGGCGGCGAAGGCTGGGCCATCGAGCGGCTGCAGATCGCAACGCATAACGGCACCCATCTGGACGCGCCTTATCATCACCACTCGACCATGAATAATGGCGAAAGGGCGATCACCATCGATGAGGTACCCCTGGAATGGTGCATGAACCCCGGCGTCAAGCTGGACTTTCGCCATTTCGACGACGGTTACGTGGTATCCGCCGCCGATGTCGAGGCTGAGCTGAAACGGATTGGGCATAGCCTGCAGCCACTGGACATCGTGATCGTGAATACCTCGGCGGGTACGCAATACGGACAGCATGATTACCTGATGAAAGGCTGCGGAATGGGGCGCGAGGCGACGCTGTACTTAACCCAGCGCGGCGTGCGGGTCACCGGCACGGATGCCTGGAGCTGGGACGCGCCCTTTGCGCTGACGGAACAGGAATATGCTGAAACCCGCGACCCGTCGATCATCTGGGAAGGTCATCGGGCATCAATGGACATCGGGTATTGCCACATGGAAAAACTTACCAATCTGGAAAACCTGCCGCCCACTGGGTTCGAAATATCGTGTTTTCCGTTCAAGATCAAAGGTGCCTCGGCGGGATTTGTCCGCGCTGTCGCGATATTCGAGGAGGGCTTGGATGACTAACCCTCTCAGTGGCCATGACGGGTCTTATGATGCGCCGATTGAAATACGGGGGTTTTCAGTACCGCCGGAATGGATCGACTATAATGGCCACATGAATGTGGGGTATTATGGCGTGGCCTTTGATCGTGCGCTGGATCACCTGATGGATGACCATCTGGGGCTGGGCGAGGCGCAGGTCAGCGCATTGGGGCAGGGGCCTTACATCCTGCAATCGCACATGAATTTTCTACGCGAAATACATCAGGACGCACTGTTCTGGTTTCGCTTTCGCATGTTGGATTCCGATCAAAAACGAGGGCACTATTTTGCGCAGATGCTGACTGATGATGGCGAACTCTGTGCGACGCAAGAGGCGTTGTTCATGAATGTCAGTCACTCGACGGGGCGTTCAGCTCCTTACCCGGACTGGGCGGTCGCGCGATTGGCCCGGATGGTTCGGGATCACGCCAATCTGGACCCCGCACCGCAGGTTGGGCTCGCGATTGGTATCCGTCGGCGCGATCAATAATCCCGTTCGAAAAATACGCCAATACCGGTTTCACCACGCCCATCGACCGAGCCACGGACGGTGAAATTATCCGAAACATCAAGGTTCAGGTTCACCTCGGTGTCCCCTTCGGTGTTGACCGTGAAATCGGTGTAAAGATTGTCGCTCAAGTATGCTCCCGCCCCCAAACGGCCTGCGCCGCCTTCGGACGCGCCGATATCCACCGTGTCAACGCCAGTCGAGTCGCGAAGCCCCTTGGTTGCGTCCCCCCCGGCACCGCTGAGTTGCGCCAGTGACGCCGCCATCTGGGCGATAACAAAGGGCGAAATTTCCGAAAATCGATTGCCGAACAAAAGCATAGCCAGCGCCTCTTCCGCCGGGCGTTCAGGGTCGGAATAGACATCGACTTCGGGCGCATCCAGTGGGCCTGCAATCTCGATTGTCGCGGTGCCATCGGACGTGCTGGTGGACGAAGCGAATTCGATATACGGCTTCAGATCGCCTTGCAGTGTCACAATCCCTTTTGTCAGGGCCAGTCTGCGGCCCAGAATGTCAAAATTCCCCCGGATCAGTTCGATCTGGCCGGATGGGATAACTGCGGTGGTCGTGCCGCCGATATTCAGCCGCCCGCCCAGTTCGGCGTTTACACCCCGGCCACGCACGAATACCGCCTTGGGTGCCAGAAGGCTGACATCCAGCGCGATACGGGAGTCGCTTTTCTGGGCATCCTCCTGGACAACCAGTCGCGCGCGTTCACGCGTGAGGTAACCAGCCGCGTTTTCATTCACATGCCTGATCTCGGGGATCGGTGCGGCCCCAACGGCCCCGGCAGCGGCCGCGAGGTTAATATTGGTTTCCTCAAAGGTGATCTGCCCGGATATGGCACTGTTGCCTGCCAAAGCCCCGGTCAAGGCAATCTCGCCGTTCAGCGTCGTCTCGTACAACAGCTTGTCGGTGATCACGAGTTGATTGAGCCGCGTGACAATGTTCGCGTTCAGCGGCGGTGTCAGGTCCACCGGCCCCGAGATGGTAAAGGTCCCACCGGCCCGCATACCGCCATTCACCGAGATATTGGCGCGGCTCTGCGCCAGTTCGACCGAACCGCTGATGCCAGTGACAGTCTGCCCGATGGCAGGAATCGCCAGCGACGTCCCCGAGGTGGTGACGGAGCCACTAAGCGAACCAAGCTCGGGCTTCCCTTTAAGCCTTAGATTGTGGCGGGCGGTTCCCTCGATCTTGTTGGGTGAGATAAAGATGTTGGCGACACCCAGGTTGACGCCGCCCTGCGCCCGCAGATCGGCCTCGCCGCTGTTTTCATCGAAGGTGCCCGCGATTGTGCTGTTGATCTCGGCCGGGCCATTGGCAGATCCGTCGATGGTCCAGACGCCGTTGTCGCGCTTGGCATTGCCGGTTGCTGCCACGGTGCCAGGGAATTCGGGCGCGAAACGTTCGATCTTGTTCAATTTGGCGTCGAAGTCCAGATCGGCCGAACCATCGGTGTCTACTGTTCCGGTCAGGGCTGCATAAGAACTATCCGGCCCGTTCAACCGCACATCCCCTTCAAGTCCCGAATTAGTTGGGGCAACATTTCCGTCCAACGTCAGTGGGCCGGACATCGACGCAATGATGCGTGACAGATCGTCAAGCTGTGCTGAGAAGGTCAGACCTCCTGCCTCTCGATCCAGCTTGCCCGACGCGGTTGCAGAGAGGGCGGAACCCTTCAGGCTGAAAGTGCGGACCTCTATGCCTTCTTCGCCCTTGTCAGCATCAATGCTCAGGGTCGTGCGGCCCTGGATCAATTTGTCGACCAGTTCGATCCCAGTCTGAATGTCATCAGCGTCCACGTTGCCTTGAACGTCGAAGACTCGGTTCGCGAGATTTCCGTTGCCCTGCATATTCGCAGCGACCGATCCGGCCAGATCGCGTTTCGCCAGCCCCGAGAACAGCGACAAATCGGGAGCGTTCAAGCGGGCATTTCCGTCGACCGAAAGGTCTCCGCTGGGGTCATCCACTGTTGCGGCGACCTGCGCGGTCAGGGCGGTACCGTTGATCGTCGCTTCGCGGATTTCGATTCGATCTGAAGTATACGCACCGTCCCAGGTGATAGCGGTTTTGCCGGTGAGTAACGGATCAATGTCGGACATGCCGGTCTGGATGTCCTGCCCGGTTACGCTGGCGGTGCCGTCGAATTCCAATGTTTGTATGGTGCCTTTGCCGTCCACATCTGCCTGCAGGGCACCGCCGAGTTCACGCTTGGCCAAACCAGAAAAGACCGACAGGTCTGACGCATTCACACTGGCCTTGCCATCAATTGTCAGGTTGCCGTCCGATGTGGTGACTTCGCCACTGGCCTGCGCCTGCGCGGCCTCGCTGTTCAGGTCAAACTCGCGAATGGTGATGCCGTCGCTGCCCCGGCTGCCATCTACGGTGATGGTGGTTTCGCCTTTGATGACCGGGTCGATGTCGTCGCGTCCGGTGACCAGATTGTTGCCCTCAACCACCAGGTTGCCGTCAAAGCTGCGCTCCAGCGGTGAGCCTTTGCCCTCGACCCGCGCCGAGGCCTTCCCGCCCAGATCAAGCTGTGCCAGATCTGAGAACCGCGACAGGTCCGACGCCTCAAGCGTGGCTGACCCGTCAACCGTCAGACCGCTGTTCAGCCCGTCGATCAAAGCATCCAGCGCCAAGGTATAGTCGGTTCCCACCAGCTCGAATCCCGACAGGTCCAGGGATTTATTGCTGCCGTAATCGAACTGCCCGTCCAGCGTTATGCTTTCGCCCAGTGCCGTGTTCAGGGCCTGATCATTCAGGTCGATCCCGTCAACGATGGCCTGAAGGTCGCCCGTGACGCTGAATGCGGTGCCCTGTTCCAAAGTGCCTTGCGCCGTGATGCGGGCCGTGTCCAGTTTCGCCTGTGGCGATTGAAACGCATTCGCTGTCAGGCTCAAATCCCACAGGTTGCCGTTTTTCTGATCGAACAACGCGGAAATCTGCGCCGCTTCAATCGAGGTGTCGCCACCCTTGACCGGCAACACCACCGTTTTCCCGTCGGGTGGGGTGATCCGGCCTTGCAGCGCCGCCAGTTGCAATGTGCCGCCCTCGGCCAACTGCAACTCACCCTTCAAGTTTAGAGCCTGCGTGGTCAATTCCAAATCGGAGATGTCCAGCGCGCCCTGTGGTTTGGTTTGCCCTTCTACGTACAGGCGCGTTTTGGGGCCAAAGAACGGGTCCAGATCCTCGGTCACGAAAGGCGTCAGGTCACCGCCCAAATCGGCGGTAAAGGCGATCCCGTCCGCCGCGCCGGTTTCAGCAGCGCGCAGCTGAACCTGTCCTGTGACTTGCTGTTGGTTGTCACTACTCAGGGCGATATCGGCGGTGAAATCGGTGACCGGACCCGCACCTTTGACCGAAAAGCCAATCGGCGGGCTGTCAGGGATGTTTAGCGCCGTTGAGATCACCCCGCCTGCCGCCTCTTTCACCTGCAGATCCAGGTTGATCTCGCGCGAGGTGTTCTGGAACCCGGCGGTCAGCGTTACCTCATCCCCCGCACGGTCCAGGCGTGTGATATCCAGATTGGTGTCCAACGCGCCATCGGCCAACGACAGGTTTCCCGTCACCGACAGATCGGCGGCGACGCCGATCAAAGGCTTACCCAGTGACAGTTCATCTATCTTGATTTCACCGATCTCAATGGAAACGGGTAGTTCCGGCAGTTCGAACGGTTTGGTTTCGGCCGTCGGCGCTGGAGTGTCCTTGGTGGTCGTACCGGGCGCACGGGCGATGTCGATTTCCTGCGCGGTCAGGGCATTGACGGAAAACCGACCCCGGATCAGGGCCAGTCTGTTCCAATCCAGTTGGGCGTCCTTGATGGTCAGCCAAACGCCTTCGTCGTCCGATACGGTGATTTCTTCAATCGTGGCGCGGGCGCTCAGCGCGCCTTGCAACCCTTTGACGGTGACGTTCTGATCATCCCCTGACAAGGTGTCCTGCAGGAAACGCTCCAACATGCTGCCGCCGCCGTCATCCTCCTGCGCGAACAGGGGCGGCGCTGCCAGGATCAGTACCGTTGTCACAACCGGGTATGAATACTGCCGTATCAAAACGCTTGTCCGATCCCGATATAGAATTGCAGGCCGCTGCCCGTGTCACCCTGAACCGGCACCGCCAGATCAAGGCGCAGCGGGCCAAATCCACCCAGATCATACCTGAAACCAAGCCCGGCGCCGGAATGGAATTCCGCATCGGTGCCGATGAATGAGGACGTGTCCACGGTACCGAAATCATAAAACCCGACAAGGGATATCGTGTCGGTGATCTTGCCACGGACCTCACCCGACAGCCCAAGGAAAGATTTACCGCCCGCCACGCCGCCATTGACCGGAATGCCGAGGCTTTCGAAAGGTTGCCCGCGCACGGTTCCAGCCCCGCCCGAGAAGAACAGGAAATCCGGTGTCACATTGCTGGGTGAAGGTCCGATGATAGATCCTATCTGCGCGCGACCAGCCAGTACGAGCCGCCCGCCTGTGCCAAGGCTGGTATAGGCGCGCGTATCAGCGAATAGGCGAATGCCGGTGTCCGTACCGGAAAACCCAACGAAGGGCATGATCTGGGCATCCAGATAAAAGCCTCGTGTCGCGCTGACCTTGCTGTCTCGTTCGTCCCATTCCGACCGGGTTGGGATGATGAAATAGCGGAACTTGCGGCCACTGCCATAGGCGTCATCCGCATCCGACCACTGAAATCCGGCCGAGGCTTCGGCATATAGCCGGTCGGAGAAGGTACGCCTTGCACCGTATGCCAGCGATGCGATTGCGACGTTGTAATTGTCAGTGTTTCGGCGCTCTAACAGGGCGCTCCAGAAGGTGTTGTCGTCCGGGCCCAGCCGGTCGGGCTGATCCAGACGCAGACCGATGCGGCCGTCCAGATCCTCGCTGCCGCCGATGTTGCGCAGCGCGGCTTCGAACCGCAGCCGTTCCGCGCGGCGAAAGACGTTGCGATGGGTCCAGGTCGCGGTGACGTCCAACCCGGCGTTCGAGGCCAGCTCGACCCCGAAGGTCAGGCGTCGTCTGGGCATGTCTTCGAAGGTAGCGTCGAAATCCAGCGTGCCGTCGGGGTTTGGGGTTTCATGTTCTTCAATCGAAACGATGCTGAATGTGCCGGTACGGCGCAGCCGGGTGCCGACTTTCTGAATTTCCGCTGGCGAGTAGACCTCGCCCGAGGGAAAACCGGCGATCTTGTTGATTGAGTGGGGGCGTACATCTGTATCGCCTTTGATGAACATCTTGCCAAAGGTCAGGCGCGGCCCGGGGTCAAGGTCGATTTCAGCGTCCAGCTTTTTCTGCGCGTGGCGGGCGATGACAGTTTGATCTTCAAGCTGGGCCTTTGCATATCCGGCATCCCGCCACCCCTGCACACCGGCCGAGGCCGCCTGTTGAATGGCCCCGGTCGTCGCCAATTTGCCAGAGGCGAACTCCTCGGGCAGAGTGGTCTCGGGCGTTATCGGTTCGACGACGGCCGTACCAAAGGTAAAGGTCGGCCCGGTATTCACCGTAATCACCGCGCGAGTAATTGTGTTGGGCACAGTCAGCGAACTTATTTCAGCCGCTTCCTGACCATCCAATTTGATGCTGACGACAGGGCTGAAATACCCTTCATCATACAAAATCTGAACAATTGTGCGGTAATCCGACAGGGCGGCGGACAGGACCTCAAGCGGTGTGTCCAACCCGCGATTGTCAGCCGTTACGACCGAAGAGGTTTCTTCGATACGTTCAACTACGGACTTTGGCGCACCGGGCGCGGACAGGGTTATTTCCAGCGCGGCCAGAGACGAGGGCAGGGCGGCCGCAATCGCGCCAAGCAGACAGTATTTCACGAAGGCCTGTGGCCTGCTTCCCTGCATCGAATGGCTCCAACTGCCCCAAGTCGAAATCAATTTGGCCGTCTTGTTTAATACAACGGCTGATAACGTTCATGTTAGAGCATCAGTTTCCACGCAGGGAAAGGACTTATCGAAAACGGTGCCAAAATACCGGTTTGTGTGCCCGTCAGGTCCCTGTTGCAGCGGCTATTATTAAGCGTCAGCAATTGGTGGCGGTTCGGGGCCGCTCCCGCCCGGCCTCTTCGCATCCAAGATGCTTGGGGCCCGTTGGGCCGGGCAGCGTACAGGCAAGCCTGTACGCTGCAGTCCTGCAAGGTCAGGATTGCGCCATCAGTCGGGCAACATCGAGCATGCGTGCTGAAAAGCCCCATTCATTGTCGTACCAACCGAATATGCGCACCTGCCGGTCGCCGATCATCCGTGTCTCGGGGCCCGCGATCACCAGCGATTCCGGTCTTGTCCGCAAATCTGACGATACCAGCGGGTGATCGGTCCAGCCCAGAACGGTAGAGTGCGTGACTGCGTTTCGCAGTTCTGTCTCAAAATCTGTGGCGGACATGCCGTGTTCCAGTGTCGCGACCAGATCCACCGCAGAGACGCTGGCCGTGGGGACACGCACTGCTGCACCCGAGATACGCCCTGCGAGGTGGGGCATGACCTCATCAATCAGATGCGTGGCGCTGCTGGTGGTGGGAACCATGGACAGCGCCCCGGCGCGTGACCGCGCCAGATCGCCGCGTGGGGCGTCGACCATGGGCTGGCTGTTTGTATAGCAGTGGATGGTCGTCATATGGGCCGATGCGATGCCCCCGATCCCATCCAGTACTTTGACCAGAGGGGCCAGCCCGTTGGTAGTGCAGGACGCGTTCGACACAATCCGGGCATTGCCCAGCTTAGCCTCGTTAGCGCCCAGAACGATCGTCACTTCGGTTGCGGGCGAGGGGCCCGAGATCAGCACTTTGCCCGCCCCCGCAGTCAGCCCCTGGCTGGCCACGTCCGAGGTGCGTGCGACCCCGGTGCAATCCATCAGGACATCCACCCTGCTCAAATCAACGCGGGAAAGGTCCGGGCTGTGTGTCACCGGAATGGTGTGGCCGTCAATGACAAGGGCCTCATCCCCCGTCTCGACAGGTCCGGGATAGGGACCGAACGTGCTGTCGTATTTGAACAGATAGGCACAGGTTTCCAGTGGCGCGATATCGTTGATCAGCACCAGCTCAATATCCTTGCCCCACGGCAACGCCAGCAGCTGCCGCAGGATCGTGCGGCCAATACGGCCGAATCCGTTGATTGCGAGTTTCATGCGCAAGCTATGGCAGCGGGTTGCGCTGACCTCAATGCCCGTTTCGCCGCAGGATCAATTGCAGCTGACCTGTGAAAAGAACTGGCCCGAAATGTTCTGATACATGCTGGTGCGGATCGGTTTGCACCCAGTCGCCGCCTGAATGGCCGCCATGGCCTGTAATGTGCGCAAACGTGGTGGCGGGCCAAACGGATTCAGGTTGTTGTTGTCGCGTGTGGCGCGGTACACAACCGGAGCATCCGAGACCTGTGTAACAGCCCAAGTGCGGCTCATGACGAAGACCGATTTGGCTTCCTCTTTGGCGGCAACTGGCGTTGCCTCCAGGGCCGTCAGGCCAACTACAGCTGCCAGTGCCAGCAGCGATCCGCGCAGTACCATTGAACAATCTCCAGTGCTTAAAGTCAGGGTTATTTCACCAGATTCATGCGCTTATGTGAACCCCCGTGTCGGAAAAACTGAATCAACGTAAATGGTTAGGGGCGATATATTCCGGTACCCGTCATGGTGTGGAAGGCAATAGTTGTTTCGCTCCGCCCGCGCACTACGCGCGGGATTAGCTTGGGTGTCTCAGTTTCATCGCGGGCGTTACGCAAAGAAGACCATACCAGTTTGGGCTCTACGGTATTGAATGAAGCTTTTTGGAAATCACCAGCAATGGCCCGACAGGGCTTGGCCCCCGTTCTTTGCCAGTATAGTCTTGAATGCAAATCTATTTCAGCAAGGCGAGGCGATCATGAAAGCCTGGATTTCTTCTACAGTTGTAGCAATCACGATACTGGGAACGTCCTTGGGTGTGCAGGCCCAAACTATTTCCCGAATCATCGCAGATATGGGCCTGAGCCCGGCAGACTTTGAGATCTTGAGTGCGACTTCGGACGCGATGCTGGCAGGCGGTGCGCCTCGGGTCGGTGCAGAAAGCAATTGGGTAAACGACGAAACCGGATCGAAAGGCACGATCCGCGTGCGCGATGTGCGCGACAATTGCGTGCACCTGCAGCATTTCATTCGGCCTGAAGGAGCGGATCAAACGCGCGAAGTCAGAACCCGCCGGTGCCGTGACGCGAACGGAAACTGGATTCTGACTCCGTAACAGGGGCCTAGTAGCCACGAGCCCTGTCGACTTCGTGCAGCAGGGGCTTGCCGGTAGTCAGTCGGCGGAAATTCTCGCCTACATCAGTCAGCGCTTCGCCCAGATGCCAGCCCGAGACATGTGGCGTGATGGTGACGCCGGGATGTGTCCAAAGCGGGCTGTCGGAGGGAAGCGGCTCGGTCGAGACCACGTCCAGTACGGCGTGACCTGGTATGCCGTGATCCAGTGCTGTGATCAGGGCGGTCTCGTCGATCAGATCGCCGCGACCTGCGTTCAGCAACTGGCTGCCCGGTTTCATCGCACCCATCATATCGGCATCAAACAGCCCAATCGTCTGCGGGGTCGAAGGTAGAATTGCGCAAACATGGTCACACTGGCCCAACATCTCGGGCAGGGCCGCGTCGCCGTGCAGGCAGGTGACGCCTTCAATCTGCTTGGCCGAGCGACTCCAGCCCTTGACCTGAAACCCGACGGCGCGTAGCATTTTGGCGCTGCGGGCACCGATATGGCCCAGCCCCAGCACACCGACCACAGTGTTTGGCGAATAGAGCGGTGCCCTGGGGGTCCATTCTGCGCGGCTTTGCGCCTTTTCATGAAAAACCATGTGCCGCTGGTGACGAAGAACATACGCGACGAACCACTCGGCAATGCCTTGTGCGGGGGCGTCCGGTTTCAGCCGTGCAATACGCACATGCGCAGGCAGGTTGGGATTGCTTACGATGGTCTCGACCCCGGCGCCCAGCTTTTGCACCAGTTTCAGGTTGGGCAGCCGCTTGGGGTGGTCGTTGTTCAGGGCAACGACGGCGACCATGGTGATGTCGGCCGGATTGCCCAAGGTATCCGGCGTCCGCACATCCGCGTCCGGGAGCAGCCGCCGAATGTCGCCGGCAATGTCGGTGTCGCTTATCCAGTCGGACAACCCGGTTTCGATCAACAACGCCATATCACGCTCCCTCTGCTTCATTTTGCCTGTGATGACGTCCCGTCACCGAACTGGACATTGCTGCCGCAGCTAAGTCATTCTTGGACCGAAGGTAAAGCCTGTTCGCAGGTTCGAGCGAGCGGGTGCGTACAGAAAACACTTGAGGCAGCGAATGAACGGGACCCAAGACCTGAGCCAGCAGGCCTATTTCCATCTGCGCCCGGATGGCGCTTTTGTGGGCAATGACCCCGCGCGTGGGCCATGGTCAGCGGATCACTGTCACGCGGGGCCAGTTAGCGGTCTGATCGTGCGCGCCGCAGAAACCGAGGTGGGCCCTGAGAAGATGCTGACCCGTCTGACGGTCGATCTGTTGCGTCCGCAACCCTTGGCCGGGCTGCGTGTGGCGGCCGAGACCACGCGCCACACCAAGACGCTGGCGACCACGCGAGTTACGGTACACGATCTGGACGACACACTCTGCGCCACAGCAACGACGATGCACCTGGCGCGCCGCGATCTTGGGCCGGTTCCGAATGTCACGATGCCTCCGCCCCGGCTGGAAGACGCAGTGCCCGGGCCGTTTCCGATCGGTGAAATACGCCACGACCTGCCGGGCTTCGCAAACCATTCCGAGGTGCTGTACCCTAAGGACGGTAATCAGGGGGCTGGGCCCAAGACGATCTGGATGCGCACCCCCGCCTTGCTTGAGGGCGAGGTGCCATCGCCGATTCAGGCGCTGTGCCCGTTTGCCGATTGCGGCAATGGTATTTCGTGGAATGCACCGACAACCGAGATGGGGTTCATGAATACCGATCTGACTGTGCAAATCCATCGCGAGCCCGTCTCGGATTGGCTGGCATCTGACTCGGTGTGTCATTGGCAGTCATCCGGGATCGGGATGTCTCAGTCCGTATTGTATGACACGCAAGGCCCGGTCGGCACTGCCCTGCAAACGCTGGTTCTGTTTCCACCTGCGTGATTCCTTGGCCGGATTTCGCAGGCAGTGCGTGAATCGTATTGCCGCGTGTGGGCCGTGGCTCTATCTTTCGCACATGCGCTGGCTTGTAACCCTTTTGACCTTCTGCCTGCCGATCCCGGCCATGGCGCACCCGCATGTTTTTATCGACACCGGGTTGGAGTTCATTGTGGACGACGCTGGCCAGTTAACCCATGTGCGGGTGACTTGGGCCTATGACGAGTTTTATTCGCTGTTGGTATTGGAAGACATGAAACTGGATCAGGATGCTGATGGCGTTCTGAACGACGGTGAAAAGCACCGGTTGGCCGGTTTCGATGCGCAATGGGTCGAAGGGTATAATGGCGATCTGCTTGTGGCGGCGGATGGTGCACCTGTGACTTTGTCGGGCCCGTTTGAACCCACCGCCACCACCGAAGACGGGCGCATCGTCACAAGTCATTTGCGCGAGGTCGAGGGCGGCGCGGTATCGGCCGCCGCGCTGACGGCAAAGGCCTTTGATGAGACCTATTACACCGCCTACGAAATGACTCGCCCCGTCACAGTGACCGGGCCCGTGTCATGTCAGGTGGACCGGGTCGACCCCGATATAGATGGGCAGCTGGCGCAGATGCAGGCCTTTCTGCTGACGCTGGATGCCGATTACGACCTTGAGGAAAACGATATCCCGCTGGTCGGGGAAAACTTTGCGACCGAGATATTCATTTCATGTCCAAATACCTGATTGTTCCAGTTGCCATCGTCACTGCGTTGCTTCTGTGGTTCTGGGGCAGTGGTGGGTTTGACAGTCTGGCCGCATGGGCAGCGGGCGAGCAGCGGGAGTTTCAGAACCAGATCGCCCGATCCCTACGCGCCGCACGGGCAGAACAGCCCGAGGCCGTCGCCACCCTGCTGATGGTCTGTTTCGCCTATGGGTTCTTTCACGCAATCGGCCCGGGTCATGGCAAGGTGCTGATCGGCGGGTATGGGCTTGGTCGCCGGGTCGCTTTCTGGCGATTGTCTGCGATCAGCGTGCTATCCAGCCTGGGGCAGGCGGTGACAGCGGTTGTGCTGGTTTACGCTGGCGTTCTGGTGTTTCAGATGTCTCGCGAAAGCCTTGTGGGAACGACCGAACAGGTCATGGCCCCGATCAGCTATGCTGCCATCGCGGCGATAGGTCTGTGGCTGGTGTTTCGCGCCATTCGCAGCTTTGCCCGTAGACACCGCAGTAACACGGCACAAGCGCATCACGACCACGATCACCATCATGGTCACGACCATCATCACGACCACGATGTCTGCTCAGATTGCGGCCATCGTCACGGCCCCTCAGCGGAAGAAGTTGCGCAGGTCGGTAGTCTGCGCGAGGCGTTGCTGCTGATTGCCGGTATCGCGGCCCGACCCTGTACCGGGGCGCTGTTTGTGCTGATCCTGACATGGCAGATGGGCATCGCAATAGTTGGCGTCGCGGGGGCTTTTGCCATGGCGCTGGGCACGGCAACAGTAACGACTCTGGTCGGGTGGACGTCGTTCGGGTTGCGGGGGGGATTGCTGGCGTCAGCCTCGGCCACGCGGTTTGCATCCGTGCTGGCCCCGACCATCGAATTGGTGGCGGGGCTGACGATTGCGGTGATTGCCAGCGGATTGCTGCTGCGCGCGATCTAATCGAAGACCGGTTCGGGATACCCGACCCGCGCCAGGTACAAGCCCTGCGGCGGGCAAACTGGCCCACAGGCGGCGCGATCAGCGGCTTGTAGCGCTTCGCGCACATCCTCGGACGTCCACGCGCCTGCCCCGACACGCTCCAGCGTTCCGACGAAGCTGCGCACTTGATTGTGTAGGAACGACCTGGCGCGCACGTGGAAATGTATCTCGGGTCCGGAAAAGCCCTCAACCTGTTCAACCCGCAGCTCATCGAGCGTTTTGACCGGGCTGGCGGCCTGACAGATGGATGAGCGGAAGGTGGTGAAATCATGCTGCCCGATCAACATATCCGCCCCGGCTTGCATGGCATCGACATCCAGCTGGTGATTGATCTGCCAGACCTGCCCGGCGTCATGGGTCGCGGGCGCACGACGCATCAGGATGCGGAACAGGTACTGCCTCTCTAACGCGGAAAACCGGGCGTGCCAGTTATCGTCAACCTGTGCGGCTTTGACGATGGCCACCGGCTGCGGCTTGAGGTGATAGTTCAGCGCCTCAGACAGGCGGAAAGGGTCCCAATCCTTGACCAGATCGCAATGGGCGACTTGACCCAGCGCATGAACGCCCGCATCGGTGCGGCCCGCTGCAGCAATGGTGTGATCACCAGGTTGAATTCGCGACAAGGCCTGTTCGATTGCTCCCTGCACAGACGGCAATTCCTTTTGCCGCTGCCATCCGGCAAACGGTTCCCCTTGGTATTCGAATTTCAGCGCGTATCTAGGCATGGGCTGCTCGTAGCGCGCCGCGCGGGAACGGGCAAGAGTGGGAAAGCGCTGGTATGTACGGCGCCCTCTACCTATCTTGAGCGAAACGATAAAAGCGGGGCGACAGTTTGGTCATCTCATCCCTGGCAGACAGTCTTGTGCGCGGTGTCGAATCCGTGGGCGACCGTGTGTCTGAAACTCTGTTTGAACCGGTCATCCGTCTGGGCGTTACCGGGTTGGCGCGGTCGGGAAAGACGGTGTTCATCACATCCCTGGTTGCGAATCTGCTGGACCGGGGGCGTATGCCAGGATTGGTCGCGCAGCAGGAGGGCCGCATCAATTCGGTCTACTTACAACCCCAGCCGGACGATACGGTGCCGCGCTTTGATTATGAAAACCACTTGGCTGCGCTGACCGGGCCGCAGCCTCATTGGCCAGATAGCACCCGCGCCGTGTCCGAGCTGCGCCTTTCCTTCAAGGCCCGTCCGGCAGGGTTGCTTGCGGGTCTGCAGGGGCCGCGCAAGATTCATCTCGATATCGTGGATTATCCGGGCGAGTGGTTGTTGGACTTGGCCCTTCTGGACAAATCCTACGAGGTCTGGTCAGCGGAAACCCTGAACCGCATCGATATACGGACCGAGGCGGCGACGTTTCTTGCGCAGGCCCGGGCAGCAGACCCCGCTGATGCGCATGATGAGCCCACGGCGCAGGCGTTGGCGAAAGCCTTTGCAGCGTATTTGAACGCCGCACGGGATTCAGGCTTTTATGACTGCACGCCGGGGCGGTTCCTGTTGCCGGGCGATCTGGCGGGTTCTCCGGTCCTGACCTTTGCGCCGTTGCCGGTGGAGGGCCACGCGCCGCGCCGCAGCCTGCACCGTGAAATGGCGCGACGGTATGAAGCGTACAAGTCGCAAGTGGTGAAACCGTTTTTTCGGGATCACTTCTCACGGATCGACCGTCAGGTGGTTCTGGTCGATGCGCTGGGCGCGATCCATAAAGGGCCGCAAGCGGTTGAGGATATGCGCCGCGCGATGGCTGATATCCTGTCGGCCTTTCGACCGGGGCGCAATGCGTGGCTCAGTCAGTTGCTGTTGGGAAAGCGGGTTGAACGTATCCTGTTCGCGGCCACCAAGGCCGATCACCTGCACCATACACAGCACCCCAGCCTGACCCATATCATGGAAGCCCTGACCCGCGATGCCCGCGACCGGGCCAGCTTTGCCGGGGCCGAGACAGCGGCGCTGTCGCTGGCTGCCCTGCGTGCCACGACCGAAGAAATCCGAACGCATAACGGGGCGGATCTGCCCTGCGTGCGTGGGACATTGCTGAACGGCAAACAAGCCGCCTTTTACCCCGGTGATCTGCCTGATGATCCGGCCCACCTGTTGGGCCCGGCCCGAAACGGAGCTGAAAGCTGGTTGGATGAGGATTTCGGTTTCATGGCCTTTGCGCCCACACATCTGACCTTGCGACCGGGCGATGGTCCACCCCATATCCGCTTGGACCGCGCCGCGCAGTTCCTGATCGGAGACCGCCTGTGACCGTAACTCTTCGCCCCGCCCGAACTACGGATGCCGGAAAGATCGGAGAAATTCTGCACGGTTTTTCGCGGCAAAACGACTGGATGCCCGAGCTACATACCTGCGCTGAAACCATCGCCTTTTGCGGTTTGATGATCGATCAGGATTGGGTCACGGTTGCTGAAACTGACACGGGCGTTGTGGGATTTTTGGCGCTTAACGAGACGGAAATCCACTCGCTGTATCTGACGCCGCCAGAATGCGGGCAGGGGGTTGGGCAGCGCCTGTTGGATCACGCCAAATCCAAACGGGCAGAGCTGTCTCTATTTGCATTTCAGGCAAACCACGGCGCATGCCGGTTCTATGAACGCAATGGTTTTGCCGAAGTTGCCCGCAGTGACGGGGCCGACAATGATGAAAACCTGCCCGACATCAAATATGTCTGGCGGCGGAAAGGGACGGCGGATGGCTAAGGGCCCGGTACTGATAGATCTTGATACGGAAGAACCTGCCGCCGATGTGGCACAGGCCCCGCCAGTGCCGGATTTTGAGCCGCCGCAGGGTCAGGCGATGCAAGCGGCAGCCCGGTTGGCGGCTCGAAAACCCTCGGTCTTGTCGCGGTGGTTCTGGGGCCTGTCGCTGGCTGTGATTAGCGCGGTGGTTTCTGTTGCCGCATGGGATTTCGCCACCTCACTGCTGTTGCGGTCGCCGATATTGGGCTGGGTTGTAACTGGTCTGATTGGTGCGCTGGTCTTGGTTGCTCTGATCATAGCGCTGCGGGAACTGGCAGCCATCGGACGCTTGTCTCGCGTGGATGGGATGCGCCGCGCCGCAGATGCCGCACTGGCCGAGAGTGATTTGGCGCAGGCCCGCGCAGTCACCAACCGCCTGATCGCGTTTTACAAAGGGCGTGAGGAAACCCGGTGGGGCCGCGACCGTCTGGCTGAACGGATTGGAGAGCAATTTGACGCCTCGACCCTGCTAACCCTGGCTGAAGATGAATTGCTGGCCCCTCTGGACGCCTCCGCCAGCCGCGAGGTCGAGGCGGCCGCCCGTCAGGTTGCCACGGTGACCGCTCTGGTGCCCTTGGCGTTGGCCGATGTGGTGACGGCGCTTGCGGCCTCGTTGCGGATGATCCGCCGGGTGGCCGAGATATATGGCGGGCGTGCTGGGTTTCTGGGCAGCTGGCGTCTGACCCGTGCCGTGTTCGTGCATCTGGTGGCGACCGGGGCCGTGGCTGTGGGTGACGATCTGTTGGAACCTATTCTGGGCGGGTCGGTCCTCAGCAAACTCTCGCGCCGGTTTGGTGAGGGGTTGGTAAACGGTGCGCTCAGCGCGCGGGTTGGCGTTGCCGCGATGGAGGTCTGCCGACCGCTGCCATTTTCCGACCGGCACAAACCGTCAACGCGCGGGATGATCAAACGCGCGCTCAGCGGGTTGTTTTCCAAAACTTGACCTGACGCAAAGTCCTGTGGCCGGCTGGCGTGCATAACAAAGCCGGAGCCAGCCATGACCGATCACGGACACAGCCAGCAGGAAATTACTGCGCGGATCAATGCGCCCCCGGGACGGGGGGTGTTGCGGGACGTTGTGTATGGCGGCATTGACGGTTCGGTCACCACCTTTGCCATCGTGGCCGGGGTCGCCGGGGCGGGGTTGTCGCCGTTCATCATCGTGGCGTTGGGGTTGGCCAATGTTCTGGCCGACGGGTTTTCCATGGCCGCGGGGAATTACTCGGGCACCAAGGCCGAACTGGACAACATCCGACGAATCCGCGTCATCGAGGAACGCCATATCAGCCTATATCCGGACGGCGAACGCCGCGAAGTGCGCGAGATTTTGGCGCAAAAGGGCTTGTCGGGCGATGTTCTGGACGAGGCAACCGATGCAATCACCGCCAACCATGACAACTGGATAAATCTGATGGTCGAAGGCGAATATGGATTAGGCAGCGTTGACCCTCATCCGTTCAAGGCCGCAATGGCGACCTTCATCGCTTTTCTAGTCGCTGGAACGGTGCCACTGCTGCCGTTTCTATTGTCGGTTGATCAGGCTTTTACGGTTTCGGCTTGCATGACCATGGGTGTTTTCTTTGCCATCGGAGCTTTCAAAGCCCACTGGTCGTTGTCTCCGTGGTGGAGGTCTGGACTCGAGACTTTTTTGATTGGCGGGGCAGCGGCGTTGATCGCGTACCTTGTGGGCTCGCTGTTTCACCCCTGACGGCCAAGATTGTCGCAGGGTGCCGCATTGGGCTGTTCAAATTCCGGCGAATGGCTACGCTGCCGCAAACAGGATTTATAGATCGAGCAAGTATTGCGGCTTTCGAATAAAAACGTTCTGGTTTTAGGGGCTTATGGATTTATTGGCGCGGCGGTGACACGGTCTCTGCAAGCCGAGGGCGCGCATGTGGCGGCCTTTGTGCGCAACTTGAAAACCGGGGCGAAGGTATTGCCGGATGTCACGCAGGTGCAAGGCGATTTGCGGACCTGTCTGCGGCCCGAGGATTGGGCGGCGCATCTGGAACGCGTTGACTGTGTCGTGAATTGTGCGGGCGCGTTGCAGGATGGCCCCGCTGATGATCTCGAGACCGTTCACCACAACGCTATCGCCGCCCTGGGGCAAGCTTGCGCACAACGCAGCATTGCGGTGGTCCAGATCTCGGCCATTGGTGCCGATACCGATGCGGAAACGGATTTCATGCGCACCAAAGCGACGGGGGACGCGGCGCTGCGGGCTTGTGACGTACCGCTTTGGATATTCAAACCCGGGCTGGTGATCGGGCAATCCGATTATGGCGGAACAGCGCTGCTGCGGATGCTGGCGGCAGTTCCTTTTGTGCAACCCATCGCGTATCCACAAGCGCCTGTTCAATGCGTGGGTATGCCGGACCTGTGCCACGCCGTGACCGGAGCCTTGGTCGATGAGATACCGCAGGGCACCTACGATCTGGTCGAAGATATGCCTGCCGTGTTGAGCGATGTGCTGGCCGCGACACGCAGTTGGTTGGGCTTCCCCGAGGCGCAGTTCTCCATAATTGTGCCACCCGTGATCACGCGTCTGGTTGCGCGCGGTGCGGACGCGCTGGGCCATTTGGGATGGCGCTCACCCCTGCGCAGCAACGCAATGACCGTGATGGGCGACGGAGTGGTTGGTGATCCGGAACCCTATCGCGCCGCTACGGGTCAGAAACTGGCGCCATTGCCTCAGATCTATGCGGGCCTGATCTGTTCCCGCGAACATCGGCTGGCTGCGCGGATGTCGCTGCTGATGCCTTTGGTCGTCGCCGTGCTCAGCCTGTTCTGGCTGCTGTCTGGCCTATTCGGGCTTGTTGGTCTGCCCAAGGCCACTTCGGTTCTGACCGGAGTAGGGTGGAGCACGGGAATGGCCGTCGCCAGCGTTCTGTTCTGGTCATTTGTAGACATTGCGCTGGGGCTTGCCATCCTGTGGCGCCCTTGGGCCGCGCGTGCTTGTCTGGCGCAGGTCGCGGTCGCCATATTTTACCTGCCTGCGGCCAGTTTCACTGTGTCCGGCCTTTGGTTGGATCCGCTTGGCCCGTTGATCAAAACCTTGCCGGCGATGACCTTATCGCTTGTCGCCTGGCCCTTACTACAGAGCCGCTGATGGACCCTGATCTGATCCTGCGATGGTTGCACGTTATCGGAGCCTGCGTTCTGCTGGGCACCGGGGCAGGGATCGCGTTTTTCATGCTGGTGGCGCATCGCACCGGTGATGCCCGGTTCATAGCTCAAACTGCCGGAACCGTTGTACTGGCTGACCTGGTGTTCACGGTCAGTGCAGTTGTACTGCAGCCAGTGACAGGCGAGCTGCTGGCATGGCGGCTGGGGTGGCCTCTGACCGAAGGCTGGATTTTGGCCTCGCTGGTACTTTACGTGGTGGCGGGCGTGTTCTGGTTGCCGGTGGTGTGGATACAGGTGCGGCTTCGCGGGATGGCGCAAGCCGCGGCGGTTGCGAACGCGCCGCTGCCTCGTGCCTATCACCATCTGTTCCGAATATGGTTCGTTTGCGGGTTCCCGGCTTTTGCGGCGGTTCTAATCATCATCTGGCTGATGATTGCGCGCCCGTCTATTGGTTGGGTGTAGCCCAAGCGCCCCATAAGCAATTCATTGGGATTCCTGACTGTTACAGGCCGCGCGCCTCGGGTAGCCTGACGCTTAAACCACTCGGAGATATCATTGGAATCCCTTCTTGTACTAGTTGGATTGGTCGTCTTGGCTATCCCGGTCACAATTATCGTGCTGTTGGTGAGCCAGACGCGCCTGCGCCGCAGGGTGGAGCAGTTAGAGCGGCAAATTCGGACGCTTGGCAGTGATGCACCGGAGCCGCGGCGGGCCGAGGTGCGCAAGCCGACCAAGAAGCCGGACAAGCCGTCAAAGCCCGCCCTGTGGTCTGCCGCCAAGGCGAAACCGGTCCAGCAATCTACCGAAAATACACCACCCGCAGCCGTTGTCTTTCGCGAGGATCGGCTGGCCGCTTTGACAAACTGGCTACGCGAGAACTGGTTCTATGCGGTCTCGGCCCTGTCACTGGCGCTCGCGGGGATCTTTCTGGTTCAATACGGCGTTGAAAACGGGTTGTTGCCACCAGCTGCAAGAGTGGTCGCGGCGTTGCTTTTCGGCGCGGTTCTGATTGTTGCAGGTGAGGTCATCCGCCGCAAATACGGGGATGACGAAGCCGCGGCGACGGCCTATCTGCCCTCGGTCTTTTCCGGTGCAGGGCTGGTCACGCTGTTCGGAGGTGTTCTGTCCGCGCGGCAGCTTTATGACTTGATCGGCCCCGAGGTTGCACTGACAGCAATGGTTGTCGTCGCCTTGGTGGGGCTTGTGTTGGGTTGGTTTCACGGTCCATTGCTGGCCGCTGTCGGATTGATCGGAGCGTTTTCCGCCCCCTTTGTCGTTGGTGGCACATCCGAGAATCCAAGTTGGTTGTATGCCTATTTCCTTGCCATCGCTGTTCTGGGTTTGGGGATCGACACGGTGCGGCGTTGGGCATGGATTTCGGTTCTGACATTGTTTGGGGCCTACACGACTTGCCTGCTGCTGGTGCTGTCTTCGCCCCTGACCGAGGCCGCATACTTGATGTGCGTGACGGCGTTGGCTGTGATCGCCATCGCAATACCGGTCCGGCGCATTTGGCCCAATCATGGCGGGTCGATGATCAGCGAAATCATTAGGCGTAAAAAGGGTGATGCATGGCCGGAATTCCCGACCCGGCTGGGTTTTGGTGCAGTCGCTGTTAGTACAGCAATTGTGTCACTGCATTGGGCGGACAGCGTCGATGAGTTCTGGCTGGGCGTTGTTCTGCTGTCGGGGATGACCTTTGGATTGATGCTGTGGGCACAGCGGGCGGAAGCGTTGCAGGATGCCACGGCACTGCCTGCGCTTGGTCTCATCTGGTTTGTCCTGATACATGGTTGGGACAACGGGGTCGTATTGCGTCAGTTTGTCGAGACCTATGCAGAAACGCCCGAGGCAGATTTTCCGTGGGTGGTAACCATTCTGACGGCCCTTGGAGCGATGATTTCGATCACGGCGGCATGGCGGTCGATGCAGGCTCAGAAATACGCGGCAATCTGGGCCGGGGCAGCGGCGGTTCTTGCCCCCGCTTTGGCCATCGCGCTTGAGATCGGCTGGCATCCGGCCGAAGTTATCGGAGCGTACCCCTGGGCCCTGCATGCGATTGCGCTGGGCGTGCTGATGGTCGTGCTGGCGGAACGCTTCGCACGCGTGGACGGAGAGGACCGGATGCGCCCGGCTCTGGCGACGATATCGGCCCTGTCCTGTCTGAGCTTTGCCTGCGTCATCGTTCTTAGCTCGGCCGCACTGACCATTGCGCTGGTTGTGATGGTCGTCGTGGCAGCAGCGCTGGACCGCAAATTCACGCTGCCCCCGATGAGCTGGTTTATTTGGGCGGGCGTGTTCACCGTTACTGTGCGGCTGGTCCTTACCCCGGGCCTTGTATGGGCCAGCTCTGCGCCGGTGGTCGAGATGGTTCTGGTCTATGGCGGGGCCACTGCGGGATTTGTAATCGGGTGGCTGCTGTTGCGATCGTTGCATCGTCCGGTGGCGGGCCTGCTGCTGGAAAGCGCAGCCTGGGCAACCGGGGGCATCCTGCTATCCCTGCTGTTGGAACGCTGGCTGCAGAGCTTTGGCGAAGGTAACGCAACCAACAGTCACTGGGGTCTGGGCCTGTTGGCGATCATCTGGTTGCTGCTGGCCTTCGCGCAAGTCCAGCGATTGGAACTGGGGGGCAAGCTGAACTACGTCCGCTACCTGCTGGCGGCGTTCTTTGCCGGCCATGGGTTGCTGCGGTTGGCGCAGGCGGTGGTCGAGGCGAACCCGCTGCTCAGCATTGGCGTGCCACCGGTTCTGGGGCTGCCGGTGCTGAACACACTTGCGGTGGCCTATCTGCTGCCCGCACTGATTATTGGCTTCTCAGTCTGGCGCATTCACGCAACCCCGCCTTGGCTAAGACACGCCAGCTGGGGACTTGCCGGAAGTTTGACGGCCATCTGGCTGGGGCTGATGATCCGCCATGTCTGGCAGGGAGCTGCGGGGATGTATGAGGGCAACGGCGTGACCCAGCCCGAACTGTACACCTACACCATGGCCCTGTTAGCGATTGGCGCAGTGCTGTTCTACCAGTCGCTGGCGCGGCGATCCGAACTGATGCGCAAGGCGGGTTTGGCGGTGATCGGGCTGGCCGTGGCCAAGGTCTTTCTGATCGACATCGCGGGCTTGGGCGGGTTGATCCGGGTGTTCTCGCTGCTTGCACTTGGGCTGGCGCTGGCCGGTCTGGCCTGGCTGAACCGCTGGGCCAAGCTGCACCACTCGCCACAGGACCCGGAACCTCTGGACCATTGAGAGCGGGCGTCCTATAAGCGCGGCCATGTATGACCGGATGGCCATCATTATTCGAATTATATCCCCGGCGCTCTGACCCATTGAGACGCCGGGCAAAGGTGTTTGAGACTTCGCACCGACCGCTTCGAGCCATAAGACGACCAGATCATCCAAAGGACGCCCCCAATGTGCGCCGACACGATCCAGACACCTGACTACAAAGACACGCTGAACCTGCCCAAAACCGAATTCCCCATGCGCGCTGGCTTGCCCAAGCGCGAGCCCGCATGGCTGGAACGGTGGGAAACCATCGGCGTCTATGACCGCCTGCGTGAAAAAGAGGGCCGCACGCCCTTTACGCTGCACGACGGCCCCCCCTATGCGAACGGTCACCTGCATATCGGCCACGCGCTGAACAAGACGATCAAGGACATGATCGTACGCTCGCATCAGATGATGGGACATGACGCGCGCTATGTGCCGGGCTGGGACTGTCACGGCCTGCCCATCGAATGGAAGATCGAGGAGCAGTACCGCAAGAAGGGCAAGAACAAGGACGAGGTGAACATCGTCGATTTCCGTCAGGAATGCCGCAAGTTCGCCGAAGGCTGGATCGACATCCAGCGCGAAGAGTTCAAGCGTCTGGGCATCACTGGCAACTGGCCCGATCCCTACATCACCATGGATTACCACGCCGAGGCTGTGATCGCCGACGAGTTCATGAAGTTCCTGATGAATGGCACGCTGTATCAGGGTTCCAAGCCCGTGATGTGGTCGCCCATCGAAAAAACCGCTCTGGCCGAGGCCGAAGTCGAGTACCACGACAAGGAAAGCTTCACTATCTGGGTGAAGTTCAAGGTCGTGAATGCAGGCGATCTGGATGACGCTTTTGTTGTGATCTGGACCACGACGCCATGGACCATGCCATCGAACAAGGCGGTCGTGTACGGCAAAGACATCTCGTACGGTCTGTACGAAGTTACTGGTGCGCCAGACAAATGCTGGGCCAGTGTTGGCGACAAATTCCTTCTGGCAGACAATCTGGCTGCCGACGTGCTGGGCCGCGCGCGTCTGAACGACGATCAGTGGACCCGTGTGCGTGACGTGACCACTGATGAGTTGGCCAATGTCCAACTGACCCATCCGCTGGCCCGCGCCGAGGGTGGCAATGGTGAATGGGACGATATCCGAGATTTCCGCGCTGCTGAGTTCGTAACCGACACCGAAGGAACCGGCTTCGTCCATTGTGCGCCGTCGCACGGTATGGAAGAATTCGAACTCTACCGCGATCTGGGCATGTTGGAACAAGTCATCACCTACAACGTGATGGATGACGGCTCGTTCCGTGCTGATCTGCCGTTCTTTGGTGGCAAGTACATCCTGTCCCGCAAGGGTGGCGAAGGTGACGCCAATAAGGCCGTGATCGACAAGCTAGTCGAGGTCGACGGGCTGCTGGCGCGCGGCAAGATCAAGCACAGCTATCCGCATTCGTGGCGCTCGAAGGCTCCGATCATTTATCGCAACACGCCGCAGTGGTTTGCGTCCGTCGACCGCAAGCTGGATGACGGCATGGGTGAGATGGGCGACACCATCCGCGAACGTGCCCTGCGGTCCATCGATGAGCTAGTGAAGTGGACGCCGCAGACCGGCCGCAATCGTCTGTATTCGATGATCGAAGCACGCCCGGATTGGGTTCTGTCTCGCCAGCGCGCCTGGGGCGTTCCTCTGACCTGCTTCACCAAGAGAGGTGCTCTGCCCACCGACGCGGATTACCTGCTGCGCAACGCAGAGCTGAACGCACGCATCAAGGCGACGTTCGAGAAAGACGGCGCGGATGTCTGGTACACCGACGGGTTCAAAGAGAAGATCCTCGAAGGGATCGCCAACCCTGATGACTACGATCAGGTGTTCGACGTGCTGGATGTATGGTTCGACTCGGGTTCAACCCACGCCTTCGTTCTGCGCGACCGCGGGGACGGAACCGAGGACGGCATCGCTGATGTCTACATGGAAGGCACCGACCAGCACCGCGGGTGGTTCCATTCTTCGATGCTGCAGGCTTGTGGCACCAAAGGTCGCGCGCCCTATCGTAACGTTGTGACCCATGGGTTCACGCTGGACGCCAAGGGCAACAAGATGTCCAAATCGCTGGGCAACACCATCGTGCCCGAGGAAGTCGTCAAGCAATACGGCGCGGATATCCTGCGTCTGTGGGTGGCCCAGACCGATTACACCGCCGACCAGCGGATCGGGCCCGAAATCCTGAAAGGAACTGCCGACAGCTATCGCCGTCTGCGCAACACCATGCGTTTCATGCTGGGCTCGCTGGCCGACTTCACCGAAGCCGACCGTGTCGCGCCTGAAGATATGCCGCGTCTGGAGCGTTGGGTGCTCAGCCGTCTTGCTGATCTGGATGAGCAGGTGCGCAAGGGCTATGCGTCCTTCGATTTCCAGGGTGTGTTCAGCGCCGTGTTCACCTTTGCCACCGTCGACCTGTCATCGTTCTATTTCGACGTCCGCAAGGATGCGCTGTACTGCGATGGCGACAATCTGCGCCGTCGCGCCGCGCGTACCGTATTGGACCTCCTGTTCCACCGCCTGACCACATGGCTGGCCCCGGTTTTGGTCTTTACCATGGAAGAGGTCTGGCTGGAGCGCTTCCCGGGCGATGACAGCTCGGTTCATCTGGTGGATTTCCCGGATACGCCTGCCGACTGGCGCGATGCAGATCTGGAAGCCAACATGGCCAAGGTTCGCCGCGTGCGCCGGGCCGTAACTGCTGCGCTGGAAATTCAGCGTCAGGACAAGGTGATCGGATCCAGCCTAGAAGCGGCCCCGATTGTTCATGTCGAGGATGGCGACACCCGCGATCTGCTGGCAACTTTCGACGTTGATGACATGTGCATCACTTCCGGATTGACTGTGACCGGCGACCCGGCCCCGGCCGAGGCGTTCCGCGTGCCCGAAATCGAAGGCGTTGCGGTGCTGTTCGAAAAGGCCGAGGGCAACAAATGTCAGCGTTGCTGGAAAATCCTGCCCGATGTGGGCCGCCACGCCCATGAGGGCGTCTGCGGACGCTGCGACGAAGCGCTGAGTTAACTATCAAACCCCCGGTCCACTCGCCGGGGGTTTTTCTTTTCTTGCGCTGAGCCTGGCGATCTGAAACGCTGCTCTCATGCCGATGATTGCCGTTGATACCCAGTTTGGTCGCCTTGGCGTCGAAGAGAGCGACGGCGCCCTTACACGCCTTGTTTGGAATGGGCGGGATGAGGGGCCCGAGACTCCCTTGCTGCAAGAGGCCGCCTCGCAACTGAGGGCCTATGATCAAGGGAAACTTGATCGGTTTGACCTGCCTTATCGCGTCGCCGGTTCCGATTTTCAGCAACAGGTTTGCGATCTGATGTACGCCATCCCGCTGGGTGAAACCCGGACCTATGGCGATCTCGCGAAGGAACTGGGCCAACCGCCTCAGCCGGTGGGTCAGGCCTGCGGGGCCAATCCAATTCCGGTTATTATTCCCTGCCACCGGGTACTGGCTGCTAACAGTCTGGGTGGCTTTTCTGGAGATGGCGGGATTGAGACTAAAGTCGCCCTGTTACGCCACGAACGGGCGGCGGGGCTGCTGATCTGATACACGGAAATCTGTTGCAATCCGGCTGGTTGAGGCTCAACTTGTATCAGATAGAGAATTCAAAGGATCGCATTGCATGACTGCCTCAACAGACCCGGCCATCCGGAAAAAGGCCATAATTGACCGACTGATGTCGCTGGAAGAGCAAGAATTAGCGACGGCACAGGCCCATTACGACGCTTTCCTGAAGGATTCTCAACTGGATGACCGGGAAGGGCATGACAAGGACGACATTGCCGCCTCACGCGAGAATGCGGATCTGGCCGCGGCCTTTGATGCCCCCGTGCATGCCCATCACGCCAAGATCGACGTGATCGAAAACACCGATTTCAGCATTACGGACACGGTGCAGCCCGGGGCGGTGGTCAAATTCAACAATCGCCGTTTCGTGGTCTGCGTTTCAACCACACGGTTTGATGTGGACCACAAAACCTATATGGGTATTTCAACCCAAAGCCCCATCTATCTGGCTATGGTAGGCCTGCAAGAGGGCGATGTGTTCACCCATAACGGCACCGAGTTCGAGGTTCAGGAAGTCTTGTAGCCTGCGCTTTTGCGCTGTGGAACGATCTGCTGCGCAATGCCTGCGAAGACCAGATACAGGCTGGTTATCACCAGACCCCAATGCGCCCAACTCTCTGGGTGGAAATCAACCCATGCCGCCCAACCTGCAAAGAAGGTCCAGGCAAACGCCATTGGCAGCGACACCGTGCGCCAGCGCTCGGTCCGCACCGGGTGGATGAATTTCAGAGGCAGGAACATTGCCAGCGACAGCAACGACACCAGCAGCAAGATGACCCAGAAATTGGGCTCTAGCGCGAAGATGACGATCACGAACATGTTCCAGCAACCGGGGAATCCGGAAAAGGAATTGTCCTTTGTTTTCATCCGGGTGTCGGCAAAATACATCGCGCTGGCAAAGGTGATGACGATGATGGCGAACCAGCCGGTCCATCCGTCCATCAGCCCGGATTTGAACAGCGCGAATGCCGGAATGAATACATAGGTCAGATAGTCGATGATCAGATCCAACAGCACCCCGTCGAACTCGGGCGCGTTCTTTTTGACATGGTAGTGTCGCGCCAGCGGGCCATCCATACCGTCCACGATGAACGAGACCACCAGCCACAGATACATCAGGCTCCATTTTTCTTCGACGGCCGCCAGCATGGCCAACATTGCGAAAACGGCACCGGTGGCGGTGAATAGGTGGACGGAAAGGGCTTTGAATCTAAGTGTCATGCAGGGTTCATGTACGATGCATTCGGCAGATGCAAACCAAAAGCAAGATTAGAATGAGCGCCCAACGTCACGATGCAGAGACATCACGCTTTGGGGTGGGCGCGGTTGTAGACTTCCATCAACCGCGCGGTATCGACGGCTGTGTAGGTCTGTGTGGTTGAAAGCGATGCGTGCCCAAGCAGTTCCTGAATTGAACGCAGGTCTCCTCCGGCGGATAGAAGGTGTGTGGCAAAGCTGTGCCGCAGCGCATGCGGCGTGGCTGTTGCCGGTAGGCCAAGTTGCATCCGGGCTTTGGCCATTACCCCCTGGATGGCGCGCGGGTTCAGAGGGCCGCCGCGCACGCCCCGAAATAGGGCTTGGTCCTTGGCGTGCGGGTGCGGACAAAGCCGTAGGTAGTGGTCAACGGCTGCACGGGCGGCGGGTAAAACAGGAACGATCCGCTCTTTGTCGCCTTTGCCGATGATGCGCAGTGTTTCTGGTAAGGGTGCATCGGCGCCGGTCAGAGAGAGCGCCTCGGAAATACGCAGCCCGCAGCCGTAGAGCAGTGTAACCACAGCCACGTCACGGGCCGAGACCCAGTCGCTGGTCGATTGCAGCTCGACCGTTTCGATCACGGTCCGGGCGGCGTCTTCGTCCAACGGACGGGGCAGTTTCTTGGTAAACTTCGGGGCGCGGGTTGACAGGACAGCGGTGGGTTCGAAACCCTCACGCTCGGACAGCCAGCGATAAAAGCTTTTGACCGCCGAAAGTTTACGGGCAAGCGACCGCGCGCCCACGCCTGATGCGCGCTGATCGGCCATCCAGGCGCGCATGTCGGATACGGTGATCCTGGCCAGTGCCGCCATACCCTGACTCTCGCTATGATGCAGGGTCATGAAGGATAGAAATTCAGTGACATCCCCGCGATAAGCGGTTTGTGTGTTTTCAGATCGCCCGGCCAATGCCCCCAGACTGTTCAGCCAATGCTGCAGCGCATCACGGCAGGCTGGAGAGATCAGGCTCACGACAGCCAGTGGCGCATCGACCGTTCGAAAACACCGGCAAAGAAGGACAGCAGATCGGTGCCCAGTTGCGGGGTGAAATGGTTGGCGTCCTTGGAACCCATGACGATCATGCCGGGCAAGCGCCCTTCACCCAGGTTCAGTTTCAGGCAGGCCTCGGATCGGAACTGGCTAGCCGTGGCGCCGAAAATCCGGGGGCTTGGGTTTGGTGTTTGACGCAAGACAACTTCGCGCGCAGGGCCGCCGCGATCCTGACTGAGATAGGCGTTGATCGCACCCGGTTCGACCACGGTCAGCACACCGCCCAGCTTTTCGATTGCCTGATCTTCTTGCATCACGGTTGTTTCCAGAACCAGCGTGATGTGATCGACCCGCAGGATATCGGCCACTTCGCCGCCAAGCGTACGCAGGAAATCCTCGAACTTGACAGGTTCCAGCAGACGGAGAATGGCGCGGTGCACCTGATTTGTGCCTGCCAGATTTTCGTAAGCCGCTGCGATGACCGAGCGGTGGGTGTCCTCAAGCCGGTCCAACCGCGCCTCGAGCCGTTGCATGGCGATGCCACGCAGGTCGATGACATTGTCCCCACGCGCCTGTTCATCGGCGGCGACCAGCGCCTGCATCAAATCCTTGTCGTCCAGCACGGCGTCTGGTTCGGCCAGAATCGCGGCGCGGAGATTATCCTTGAGTATGGTGTTGCTGCTCATGTCCTGTCCGGTCTTTTTTTGTTGAGCGGCTTATAACACGGGTTGGTGCATTTGCCTTGGGAAAAATGCAGGCAAAGGTAGAATTAAGCTTGGAATGTGTCGGAAAGGCTCCCGCCTGCAACGCACTGATCAGGTGATCAGTTTTTGCAGTTGGGCCGGGCGCGGCGCCTGACGGCGCCGCGCGGGTGCGTTACAGGATCAGAGGATTTTCTGACCGGTCTTGGCCCAGTCGGCCAGGAAGGTTTCAAGACCCTTGTCCGTCAGTGGGTGGTCGGCCAGCTTTTTGATCACGGCAGGCGGCGCGGTGATCACGTCGGCGCCAATGCGGGCGCTGTCGGTCACGTGGTTCACGGTGCGGATCGAAGCGGCCAGAATCTCTGTCTCGAACCCATAGTTGTCATAGACCTGGCGGATGTCGGCGATTAGGTCCATGCCGTCGAGGTTGATGTCATCCAGACGACCAATGAAGGGCGAGATGAAGGTCGCGCCTGCTTTGGCAGCCAAAATCGCTTGGTTGGTGGAAAAGCAAAGGGTGACGTTGACCATCTGGCCTTCGTCAGAAAGTGTTTTACAAGTTTTCAGGCCATCCCAGGTCAGCGGCACCTTAACTGCGATATTGGGGGCGATCTTGGCCAGCTTGCGGCCTTCGGCGATCATGTCGGCGGCTTCGGTCGCGACCACTTCGGCAGATACGGGGCCGTCGACGAGATCGCAGATCTCTTTGGTTACTTCCAGAATGTCGCGGCCCGATTTCAGGATCAGCGAGGGGTTGGTGGTCACGCCGTCCACCATGCCCAGATCGTTCAGTTCGGCAATTGCGTCGATCTCGGCTGTGTCTACGAAGAATTTCATGAGGGCAGTCCTTTGATGGGTTGGCCTTGGTCGCGGATGCCTTTACCTCAAAGAGACCCATGCTGAAACCCCCCCGACCCAAGGATATGCGGTGAGCACTCAGGAGTATTTCGACCAAGGTGAGCTGGTGGCGGTACTGACCGCACAACCGCTGGACCGGACGCTGGATTATAAGGCGCCTGAGGGGGGGTGTTTTCTGGGCGCGTTTGTCGAGGTGCCGTTGGGCCCGCGCAAAGTATTGGGCGTTGTCTGGGGGCCGGGGCAGGGGGGCTTTGATCTGAGCAAAGCCCGATCGGTGATCCGCGTGCTTGAGGTCGCGCCGATGCGTGAAGAGATGCGCGTGTTTCTAGGGCGGGTTGCCGATTACACGCTGACGCCGACGCCTGCGATGTTGCGGCTGGCGACGCGAGCACCGGGATTGGGTGACTCTCCGTCTATGCGCAAGATTTACCGCCTTGGGAAAGGTGAGCCAGACCGGATGACCGATGCGCGGACCCGTGTCTTGGAGGTTTTACGGGATTATGGCGGGTTGGCATTTACGCTGAAGGAATTGGCAGAACAGGCGGGTGTGACATCGTCTGTTGTCAAAGGCTTGGTGAAACAAGGTGCCGTGCGAGAAGAGGACAGCCCGCGCGATTTGCCCTATCCGCATCTGGACCCGGATCTGCCGGGCAAGACCCTGACCGAAGATCAGGCGGCAGCCGTTTCCAAGCTGCAGGCCGGTCAGCGAACCGGCGACTATGGTACGACGTTGCTGAAAGGAGTGACTGGCTCGGGCAAGACTGAAGTGTACCTGGAAGCTGTGGCCGAGGCACTGCGAATGGGGCGGCAGGCGCTGGTCTTGCTGCCCGAGATTGCCCTGACAGCCGAATTCCTGACGCGGGTCGAGGCGCGGTTTGGCGCGTGTCCGGCCGAGTGGCACTCGGGCGCGACGATGACAGAACGCCGCCGGGTCTGGCGGATGGTCGGGCAGGGGGATGCGCAATTGGTTGTGGGGGCACGGTCTGCTTTGTTCCTGCCGTTTCGGGACCTTGGGCTGGTTGTGGTCGATGAGGAGCACGACACCTCGTACAAACAGGAAGACGGTGTGCATTACAGCGCCCGTGACATGGCGGTTCTGCGCTCGGCCATTTGTGGCGCACGCGTGATTCTGGCCAGCGCCACGCCGTCGCTAGAAAGCTGGGCCAATGCCGAGGCGGGTAAGTACGAGCGGCTTGACCTGACCTCGCGGTTCGGCGCGGCGGTTCTGCCAGAGATGAAGCCCATCGACATGCGAGCCGAGCAAATGCAGCCGGGGACGTGGATTTCCCCGTCCCTGCGGCAGGCGGTGCGGCAGCGGATCGAACGGGGTGAGCAATCATTGCTGTTCATAAACCGCCGCGGCTATGCGCCGGTCACGTTGTGTCGGGCATGCGGGCAACAAATCGCCTGCGATCACTGCGACGCGCGGATGGTTGAGCACAGGTTCCTCAAACGTCTGATGTGCCACCAATGCGGTGAGACCAAACCGATGCCTGATACCTGCCCCTCGTGCGGTGTCGAAGGCAAGCTGGCCCCGGTCGGGCCGGGGATTGAACGGCTGGCGGAAGAGGCCGAGGCGACATTCCCTGAGGCAAAGATTGCGATGCTCAGCTCTGATCTATTCGGCTCGGCGCGCGCCCTGAAGGCCAAGATCGAAGAGATCGCGGACGGGGATGCCGATATCGTCATCGGCACGCAGTTGGTGGCCAAAGGGCACAACTTTCCAAAGCTGACGCTAGTGGGCGTGATTGACGCCGATCTCAGCCTGCATGGCGCGGACCTGCGTGCCGCTGAGCGCACGTTCCAGTTGATGCGGCAGGTTGCAGGGCGGGCTGGACGGGCGGACAAGCCGGGGCAGGCGTTGTTGCAGACCTTTCAGCCGGAACATCCGGTGATCCGTGCGATCTTGTCGGGGGACGAGGAAGGTTTCTGGAAGGCCGAAGCCGCCGGGCGGCAGGCGGCTGGCGTGCCGCCTTACGGGCGGATGGCCGGGATTGTTTTGTCCGGGCCGGAGGTCGGCCCTGTCTTTGATATCGGCAATGCCATGGCCCGCAACGATGCGCCGCTGCGCGAGATCGGAGCGCAGGTGTTCGGTCCGGCCCCCGCGCCAATCGCGCGTATCCGGGGCAGGCACCGCGTGCGTTTGCTGGTCAAGGCCCCAAAAGGTGCACCTATTCAAGACGCAATCGCCCGCTGGATCGCCCCCTTGCGTCTGAAAGGTGACCTCCGCCTGACCGTTGATATTGACCCGCAAAATTTTTACTGACCCTGCGCCAGCGCAGAGCCATTGTGCGCGGCGTTCTTGGCCCTCGCCAAACCAAGAGAATGGGCGTAGAGGAAGTCCGATGCTGAAACCCATGCCGCTTTCCGAGGCGCAGAGCCTGCCGTTCTGGCGCCGCCCTATCACGCTCTTGTTCGTGATGGCGCTGACCATGCCCATCGCCTTCAACGCATGGAGCGCATTGTTGAACAACTTCGTGATCGAGGTTGCCAATTTCGATGGTGCCGATATCGGCCTCTTGCACACGGTGCGTGAGATTCCGGGCTTTCTGGCCATCGGTGTGATCGCGGTGATCATCTTCATCCGCGAACAGGTGCTGGCGATGATATCGCTGATGATGCTGGGTGTTGCAACGGCGGTGACCGCGTGGTTCCCAAGTTTGGGTGGGCTGCTGTTCGTAACACTGTTCAGCTCGATAGGTTTTCACTACTACGAAACCGTCAACCAGTCGCTACAACTGCAATGGTTGCCCAAGGACCGCGCACCGCAGGTGCTGGGCTGGCTGGTTGCGATGGGTTCGGCAGCTACGGCTGTTGTGTATGGCCTGATCGTGTTGACCTGGGAACGGTTCGATCTGTCCTATAACTTCGTGTTCATGGCGGCAGGTGGAGCAACAGCCCTGTTGGCGCTGTTTTGCTTGTTCGCCTTCCCGCAATTTGATGCACCCACGCCGCAGACTAAGAAACTCGTCCTGCGTCGTAGGTATTGGTTGTATTATGCCTTGCAGTTCATGGCCGGCGCTCGGCGGCAGATTTTCGTCGTCTTCGCGGGCTTTATGATGGTGGAGAAGTTTGGTTTTGAAGTACATGAACTGACCAGCCTCTATCTGATCAATCTGATGATCAACATGATGGCCGCCCCCTTGCTGGGCAAGGCGGTGGCACGGTTTGGTGAACGGCGCACCCTGATCTTTGAATATACCGGCCTGGCCATCGTGTTCGCTGCATATGGCGGCATCTACTGGTTCGGCTGGGGCGTCCTTCTTGCCGCGATCCTGTATGTGATCGACCATGTGCTTTTCGCGTTGGCACTGGCGCTGAAGACCTATTTCCAAAAGATCGCTGATCCGGCCGACATCGCGCCCACTGCAGCCGTGGCTTTTACCATCAACCACATCGCGGCCGTGTTCCTGCCCGCGCTGTTGGGTCTGCTCTGGGTGGTTTCGCCCGGTGCGGTCTTTGGACTGGCCGCTGCGATGGCAATGGTGTCACTTGGCCTGTCGCTGCTGATCCCGCGTCACCCGGAAGCGGGCAACGAAACTATTCTGTCGAAATACGCCCCGGCCGCCGCCGAATAGGCGCAATTGCTTGACCTTGGCGGGCCCACACCCTAGGCGCTGTCTCAACCGAGACAGGAGGCCCCCATGCCCACATTCACCGCGCTTACCACTCTGACCGGCAAAAAGGCCGCCGAAGGTCTGGGCGAAGCGATGGAGCGCCTGGACCCGGAGCCCACCGGCGTCGGCGTGTTCGAGGTCGAGGACGGCTCGGGCCTGTGGGAAGTCGGCGGTTACTTCACCGAGGCCCCCGATGAAACCGCATTGGCTGTTTTGGCCGCAGCCTTCGAGGCCAAGCCGTTTGTGGTCTCGGAACTGCCCGAAACCGACTGGGTCGCCCATGTGCGCCGCGAACTCGCCCCGGTCGAGGCAGGGCGGTTCTTTGTCTATGGCAGCCACGATGCCGACAAGCTGCCCGAAGGGCGCATTCCGTTGCTGATCGAGGCCGCGATGGCCTTTGGCACCGGTCACCATGGCACGACCTTGGGCTGCCTCAAGGCGCTGGATCACCTGCTGGACGACGGGTTTTCGGCGTCCAAAGTGGCCGACATAGGATGCGGCACTGCGGTTCTGGCTATGGCTGCCGCGCGGGTCTGGGATGGCGATATCATCGCCAGCGATATTGATCAGGTTGCGGTGGACGTGGCCGACGCCAACCTGAAAGCCAACGAAATGGGCGGTCGGGTTCACTGTGTCGAGGCCGCCGGGTTTGATCACCCGGACCTGAAGTCACACGCCCCATACGATCTGATTTTTGCCAATATTCTCAAAGGCCCGCTGGTCGCTCTGTCCCCTGAAATCGGAGCGAATCTGCGAACCGGAGGTTATGCGATCCTGTCGGGAATCCTCAACGAACAGGCCGACGATGTGATTTCAGTTTATCGCCAGAATGGGTTCAATCTTATGAAAAGAGACGAGATTGGTGAGTGGAGTACGCTAATCTTAAGCAAACAGGGCGTAATTTAGACCATTTGCAGGAGTTTCATGGATTCTCGCCTCTTTTTTGTCGCAATCTGTAACTACCGTCAGTACGTGGTTACGGGGGCGGTTCTTGAGGAGGCTGCCATGACGGGAAAACAATTGGAATTTGATCAGCGCGTTCATCGCCTGAACAAGAAACACGCTAAACTTAGCCGGGGCTATCGCGCTACGATGCGCAAGGATGGGCTTGTGGTAATGAAACCGCAGCGGGTCAAATCTGCGGTTCCGGCCAAATTGCTGTTGATATGCCTTGCCGGTTTGTTCGCGTTCAAGGTATTTTTGCTGACCAGCCTCGGCGCATCGGCCTATCAGTACCGCGTTGACAGCCTGGCGCAGGGGACGTCGGTCGAACAGGCCGGAGCATGGCTTATGCAGATCGACCCGGTGTCAGAGTTCCTGGCAAGTTATATCAACAACCTCATCCACTGAGATTAGCCCGCCGTAACAGAAAACGCCGCGCATCGCGAGATGCACGGCGTTCTTTTATGCCCCTGAGGAAGAACGGGGCGAGTGAGTGATGGTTGTGCCTTACCGACGACCTTCCACCACGACGTCAATATCGCCGCGGCACAGGCCGATATCTTCCAGTTCGCGATCTGTCAGACCGCTCAGCGTGTTGCGGGTTACACGGGCGTCATTCCATTCCGCAACGGTGTTCACGACCGATGCGAAAGTTGCGCCGATACGGCCGACGAGGCCGAATGAGCCAGTGGTGGTGCGGGTGGTGTCCAATGCAGCCATATCCTGTTTCCTTCTGGTTGGTGTTACTGTTTTGTTACTAAGCGGGCATCTAGTGACGGCTATTTGGCCGTGCAAGAGCAGAAATTGCATGTGTCCTATGCAATTTTTGCAAGGGTCGAATTCTCTAAAAAACCCTTAATTTATTGACCATTTGATGGTCATGAAACGTGTCGAATTCAGGCATTTCGCTGTCGCAAACAGGCCGTTCTGTCGCCGGTGAAGCAGGTGTGTCGTTTTCAGGCTTCGTGTCAATTCGCTTGGAAAATGTTCACGCTTCGTGCTAATCCGAAACAAAGATCACAAAAAACCCGAGCAGGCCGAGGCAAGACATGCGAATTCTGGGCATTGATCCGGGGCTTAGGACCCTGGGATGGGGCGTCATCGAATCGAATGGCAGCCGGTTGAGCCATGTTGCCAACGGCTTGTGCAAGTCGGACGGGGACGATCTGGGGGAACGGTTGTTGTCACTGCACAACCAAATCGTCGAAGTCATCGCCGAATATCAGCCCAATCAGGCCGCTATCGAACAGACCTTTGTCAACAAGGACGGGGCCGGGACACTGAAACTGGGTCAAGCGCGTGGGGTGGCCCTGCTAACACTGGCGCAGGCCGGGTTGCCGGTGGGGGAGTATGCACCTAACCGGGTCAAGAAAACGGTTGTGGGTGTAGGTCACGCCGAGAAAGAGCAAGTCCTTCATATGGTCAAACTGCAATTGCCGGGCTGTCAGCCCAAAGGGGCGGATGCGGCGGATGCGCTGGCGATTGCCATCTGTCACTCGTTTTACGGCGCTGCGCCACAGGCGCGGATGAAAGAGGTACGGGCATGATTGGAAAACTAACAGGGCGGTTGGATTATCGCGCGTTAGATCACGTGCTGATCGATGTGGGTGGTGTTGGCTACATCGTCTATTGCTCGGACCGGACAATGGCGGCACTTCCGGGTGTGGGCGAGGCGATCTCGATCTACACTGACATGGTCGTGCGCGAAGATTTGATGCAGCTTTACGGTTTCTTGTCGCTGGTCGAGAAGGAATGGCATCGCCTGCTGTGTTCGGTTCAGGGGGTTGGGGCAAAGGTCTCACTGGCCATTCTGTCGGCGCTGGGGCCGGATGGAGTGAGCCGCGCGATTGCTCTGGGCGACTGGGGCGCAGTCAAGGCGGCTAAGGGGGTTGGTCCCAAGACCGCGCAGCGGATTGTGCTGGACCTTAAGGACAAAGCACCGAGCGTGATGGCTATGGGTGGAACCATAACCGAAGCAATGGACGGCCCCGAGTTAGAGGTTGTCGAACCGGCTGAACCGGTGCCCATGCCAAAGCGGGCGGTGAAACAGTCTTCGGGGTCGGCAGCGGCCTCGGCGGGGGCGTTGTCGGCGTTGTCCAATCTGGGATATGGGCCATCTGACGCGGCATCCGCCGTGGCCGAGGCGGCGGTCAGCCTGCCTGATGCGGGCGAGGCTGATCTGATCCGCGCGGCGCTGAAACTGCTTGCTCCGAAGGGGTGATTGAATGGTAGACGCTGACCCCACCCTGCGGCCCGAGCCCATGCCCGAGGACAATGACCGCGCCCTGCGTCCACAGGGTCTGGACGAATTCATCGGTCAGGCCGAGGCGCGCGCGAACCTGCGTATCTTTATCCAATCAGCCCGTCAGCGAGGCGAGGCGATGGATCACACGCTGTTTCATGGTCCGCCCGGCCTAGGGAAAACCACGCTGGCGCAGATCATGGCGCGTGAGCTTGGGGTGAACTTTCGCATGACCTCGGGGCCGGTGCTGGCCAAGGCGGGGGATCTGGCTGCGATCCTGACAAATCTGGAATCGCGGGACGTGCTGTTTATTGACGAAATCCACCGGCTGAACCCGGCGGTCGAAGAAGTGCTGTATCCGGCGATGGAGGATTTCGAACTGGATCTGGTGATCGGCGAAGGCCCCGCTGCCCGGACTGTTCGGATCGAGTTGCAGCCGTTTACTCTGGTCGGCGCAACCACGCGGATGGGTCTGCTGACCACCCCCCTACGCGACCGGTTTGGGATACCAACACGACTGCAGTTCTACACGGTTGACGAATTGCATGAGATCGTCACCCGCAATGCACGCAAGCTGGGGGCACCTGCGGATGACGATGGTGCGCGCGAAATTGCGCGCCGCTCACGCGGGACACCACGGATTGCTGGGCGGCTGCTGCGGCGGGTCGTCGATTTCGCCATTGTCGAAGGCGACGGTCGGATCACGCGCGAACTGGCCGACGGGGCCTTGACGCGACTGGGTGTGGATCATCTAGGGCTAGACGGCGCGGACCGGCGCTATCTGAAGCTGATTGCCGAGAATTACGCTGGCGGTCCGGTAGGGATTGAGACTCTGTCGGCGGCACTGTCGGAAAGTCGGGACTCGCTGGAAGAAGTGATCGAGCCCTTCTTGTTGCAACAAGGTCTGATCCAACGCACCCCGCGCGGCCGGATGTTGGCGCAAAAGGCGTGGACGCATCTGGGCATGGCTGCGCCGAAAGGACAGAGCGATCTGTTCGGTTGAAGTACTCGCTATTAGATTTTATGCCACTGGCGTCCGTATTTGACTCAGAAAGGGGCTGGGCGTGACACCCGATCAGATCGAGGCGCTGTTTACGCGCGAAAGTGGTGAGTTTCTGTTTGCCCGCTGGGGGCGACCAATTGTGCCCATCGTCTTCGGCGTTGAGGACGAGACTCTGTCCACCGTCAAAGGCGCATTCGAAGCCGTGGTGACATTGGCCGGGCATAAGATGGCCGAAACCGATCCGGAACTGGGTGCCAATTGCATGGTATTCTTTTTCCGCGACTGGCAGGAGTTGTTGGAGGTACCTGATCTGGGTCGTTTGATCCCCGATCTGGCGCCTTTGGTGGATCGGCTGGTCACGGCGGATGCCAACCAATACCGGATTTTCCGGTTTGAAGAAGACGGGGCAATCCGCGCCGCCTTTGTTTTTCTGAGGATGGATAAAGAGTTGTTGAAAGTTCCGGCGGAAGCTTTGGCGCTCAGCCAGGTGGTGCAGACTATCTTGTTGTGGTCGGACACCGCTTTTCGGGAAAAATCTCCCTTGGCCATGGCCGGGGAAACAACCGTTCTGCGCCCGGACATCGCCGAATTGATCCGGGGTGCCTATGATCCGGTCTTGCCCGGCGCGGCGCAAGATGCATCGCACGCGCTGCGGCTGTTTGCACGGTTGCAAGCTCCGCAGTAGGAAACCTGCTGTTGAGCGCATTTGATCAATAGCCCGATGGCGGCCCAGTCAGGTGGTCAGAATTATGTGGTCCTGCGGGGATTGCACGATGACCTGTATCTGTGTGAGGCATATCTTGCCCCTGCCAAAAGATTTAAACAGGATTGAATGCACGTATGACCGACCCCAACGCCGAACAGCCAAAACACATTTATTCGGTACGGGTCTATTATGAAGACACCGATATGGGCGGCGTGGTTTATCACGCGAATTACTTGAAATTCATCGAGCGTGCTCGGTCTGACTATGTGCGCGGGTTGGGGAACGACCAAAATGCTATGCGTGACGACGGGATTGTCTGGGTGATCCGTCGGATTGAAGCTGATTATCTGGCGCCAGCGAGGTTCGACGATGAGTTGACCATTGAAACTCATTTCATTTCACGTTCGGGCGTTCGGCTTACGATGGGGCAGTTGGTAAAACGCGGCGAGACCGAGATTTTCCGTGCCACCGTCACCGCCGTTTGCATGAATGCGCAGGGCAAACCAGTGCGGCTTCCGGCAGAGATTCGCGCATTGCTGTAATAAATTGCTGCGCCGGGGTGGTTCTGTTGGCTTTTGAGGACCATCTGGGTTAGCGTTTGGCAAAACAAGGCCAAACGAACGGCCAACAGGCAAAACAAAGAGCAGGTTCATGGAAGCTGAAACGCTGGCGCTGGCGCAGGAGATCGATTTCTCCATGTGGGGGCTGTATGCCCGCGCGACCTTTATCGTCAAATTGGTGATGCTGATGCTGATTGGCGCATCTGTTTGGTCTTGGGGCATTATCATTCAAAAGCTGATCAACTACCGCGCGGCCCGACGCGAAGCGCAGGTGTTTGATGAAAGCTTCTGGTCGGGGAACCCTCTGGATGAATTGTTCGAACAGATCGGAACGCAGCCGGATGGCAGTTCGGAAAAGATATTTGCCTCTGGTATGATCGAATGGCGGCGCTCTCATCGCACCGATGGCGGGCTGATTGCGGGGGCCACGGCGCGGATCGACCGATCCATGGACGTTGCCATCGCGAAAGAGGCTGAGACGCTGCAAAAGGGCCTGCCGATTCTGGCCACAGTTGGTTCGACCGCGCCTTTTATCGGTCTGTTCGGCACCGTCTGGGGCATCATGAACGCCTTTATCGAGATTGCCGAGCAACAGAACACCAACCTTGCCGTTGTGGCACCGGGTATTGCCGAGGCGTTGCTGGCCACAGGTCTGGGCCTGCTGGCGGCGATTCCGGCGGTGATTTTCTACAACAAGCTCAGCGCGGATAGTGACCGCATCGTCGGCGGCTACGAAGCCTTTGCCGACGAGTTTGCCACCATCCTGTCGCGGCAATTGGACAGCTGACGATGGGCGCGGCGGTTCAACAAAACGGGGGTGGGAACGGACGCAGACGCGGACGACGCCGCGGTCGGGCGCAGCCGATGGCCGAAATCAACGTGACGCCCTTTGTCGACGTCATGCTGGTGTTGCTGATCATTTTCATGGTCGCGGCCCCGTTGTTGACCGTGGGGGTGCCTGTAGACTTGCCCAAGACCGCTGCCAGCGCCTTGCCTGGCGATAACGAAGAACCCCTGACCGTGACGCTGACAGCCGATGGGCGGGTGCAGATTCAGACGACCGACGTGGCGCGCGAAGAGTTGATTGGTAAACTGCGCGCCATTGCGTCAGAACGCAGCAGTGACCGTGTGTTTCTGCGGGCTGATGGGGCAATTCCCTATGCGCAGGTCATGCAGATCATGGGCGCGCTGAATGCGGGTGGGTTTTCCAATGTGGGCCTTGTGACCGATAGCGGTGGGCCAGCCCTGGACGAAGGTGGAGAGTGAGGCCGCGCGGTGGATACCGGCACCAAGATCTCGGCTATTGCCCACGTTTCCTTGATTGGATGGGCCTTGCTCGGCGGTACGTTCCGGTCCGAACCCCTGCCTATGGCAGTGCAGGAGGTGTCGGTGGTTTCAGTTGATCAGTTCGACGCAATGACCGCACAGCGCACGGCGCCCGAAGTGCCGACGCCTGTTGCCCTGCAACCCCCCGAAGTGCCAACCGAAGAAGTGACCCCGCCCGCACCGGTTGAGGAAGAACAGACCCCACCCGAGGTTGTAACCCCGCCCGAGCCCGAGCCCGATCTTGTGCCCGATCCGGTCGAGGCCCCGCCCGAACCCGAAGTGGTCGACGAAGCACCAACGCTGGATCCGCCCGAACCTGTGACTGAAGTGTTGCCTGTAGCTCCGGGCCCCGAAGCACAGCCACGTCCCGCCGACAAGGTCGCGCCGGAACCCATCGCACCACCGCCACCCGAGGCAGAGCCGAACGAAGTTGAAACACCTGCCGTGTCGCTGGATGAAGGTGCCGAGACGCAGCAGGAACAACAAGATCAGACCGCCCCGGACGAGGCTACGGATGAGATCGTGACCGAGGCCGAGGAAACCAAAGAGAACGCACCGCGTACGTCTCCGCGCCCAAGGGAGCGGCCCAACCGACCCGCGCCTCCGGCACAAACAGAAGTGGCCGAGGAGCAGGAGTCGACGCCACCAACACAAGTTGACGAAAGCGCGGTTGAAGATGCTTTGGCCGAGGCTTTGCAAGAGAGCAGCGAGCCCTCTGGTCCTCCACTGACAAGCGGTGAGAAAGATGCAATGCGCCTGGCCGTGTCGCAGTGTTGGAATGTGGGGTCTTTGTCCACGGATGCGCTGCAAACAGTCGTGGTGGTGGGGTTTTCGCTTACCCCGGACGGCAAGGTTGTTGGCGGCACCCTACGCATGATTGACAGCTCTGGCGGAACGGATGCGTCTGCAAAACAAGCCTATGAGGCTGCCCGGCGGGCAATTTTACGCTGCGGCGCCAAAGGATACACCCTGCCTGCTGACAAATACGCGCAGTGGAAAGATATTGAGATTACATTCAATCCCGAGAGGATGCGGATCAAATGATGAGATTTCTGACCAGCCTGTTACTTGGCCTGACGATTTTGACGGCGCCGGTGAACGCTCAGGACGGACCGCTGCGTCTGGAACTGGATCAGGGTATCATCGAACCCTTGCCCTTCGCGGTACCGAATTTTGTGCCCGACAGCGCAGCGGCGGCGCAATATGCCAACGACATCTCTCGTGTTGTCGCTGCTGACTTAACAGGCACCGGGCTGTTTCGTGAAATCTCATCAGACGCTTTCATCAGCCGGGTCAGCAGTTTTGACGCACCGGTCCAGTTTGCAGACTGGAAAGCCATCAACGCCGATGCGCTCGTGACCGGCGCGGTAAATGTTTCGGGCAATCGTCTGACTGTACGGTTCCGAGTGTGGGATGTGTTCTCGGGCCAGGAATTAGGTAATGGCCTGCAGTTTGCGGGTACCACCGAGGGCTGGCGGCGCATGGCGCATAAAGTGTCCGATCAGGTTTACAGCCGGATTACGGGCGAAGGTGGTTATTTCGACAGCCGCGTGGCCTTTGTTTCGGAAAGCGGGCCCAAGGATCAGCGTCTGAAACGACTGGCGATCATGGATTACGACGGTGCCAATGTGCAGTATCTGACCGACAGCGCCGCCATTGTTCTGGCCCCGCGGTTTTCACCCACGGGCGACCGGTTGCTCTATACCAGCTATGAAACCGGCCAGCCGCGCATCTATGTTCTAGATGTCGACCGCGTCAGACGAACCGAACTGAACACTCCGGGCGGCACGATGAGCTTTTCGCCGCGCTTCTCACCCGATGGACGGTCGATTGTGTATTCGCTGATTCAAGGTGGCAATACCGATCTGTGGAAGATGGATCTGGCTTCGGGTCAAAGCGTACGTTTGACCAACACGCCTGCGATTGAAACCGCGCCCAGCTATTCGCCTGATGGTTCGCAGATCGTGTTTGAAAGCGACCGCTCGGGTACGCCGCAGCTGTATATCATGCCCGCAAATGGAGGTGAGGCGACCCGGATCAGCTTTGGCCAGGGCCGCTATGGCACCCCGGTCTGGTCGCCGCGTGGCGATCTGATCGCGTTCACCAAGCAAAACAAGGGCCGCTTCCATATCGGTGTCATGCGCACGGATGGAAGCGAGGAACGCCTGCTTACGTCGTCCTTCCTTGATGAAGGGCCGACATGGTCGCCCAATGGGCGGGTCATCATGTTCACCCGCGAAACGCAGGGTGCCAGCGGCCGGGCGACGCTATATTCGGTGGATATCTCGGGCCGAAACTTGCGGCCGGTACGCACTCCGGACGGTGGCAGCGATCCGTCCTGGGGGCCATTGCAGAATTGATCAGGGCAGGCGGTTGGAAAAGTTCACAAAAATCCTGCACTGTGATACAGAGACGGCAATAAACCTATAAAACAACGAGGCACTTGAAATGAACGTATTGGGCAAAGTTCTGGCTTTGGGCGCGCTGAGTGTAATCGCCGCCTGTACCAACAACGATCCATCAGCACTGGGTGGCGGTTTCGGAAGTGGCGCGAATAGTGCCATTGCGCCGGGTTCACCCAGCGATCCCCGTTCGCCCGCTTATTTCCAGCAAACGGTCGGCGACCGGGTGTTGTTTTCAGTGGATCAATCCACTCTGACACCGCAGGCACAAGCGGTTCTGCAAGGGCAAGCCGATTGGCTGCTGGCCAACCCGGATTTCGTGGCCACCATCGAAGGTCACGCGGATGAACAGGGCACGCGCGAGTATAACCTTGCTTTGGGCGCGCGCCGGGCGAATGCGGCCCGCGAATACCTGATCTCGCGCGGGGTGGCAGGCAACCGCCTGACGACCGTCAGCTATGGCAAGGAACGCCCGATTGAGATTTGCAGCACCGAGGATTGCTATTCCAAAAACCGCCGCGCGGTTACGGTGCTGACCGGTTCAACCTTGGGGTAAAATGATGAGATTTGCAGGATGGGTTCTGGCCGCGGTCATGGCGACCGCCGGTGTGGCACAAGCGCAGGATCAGCAGACTCTGGCGGATATCCGGCAGGAACTGACGGTGCTACATGTGGAAATTCAACGCCTGAAGCGTGAGTTTTCGACGACTGGCTCTCCGGCTCCGAATCTGTCCGGCAGTTCTATTCTGGAACGAGTCGATGCGATCGAGGCTGAACTTCAGCGCCTGACGCGCCAGACCGAGCAGCTAAATCAGCGGGTACAGAACATCGTGACCGACGGCACCAATCGGATCGGCGACTTAGAGTTCCGCCTGGTCGAACTGGAAGGTGGTGATCTGAGCACGCTTGGTGAAACCTCGACCCTGGGTGGTGATACAGGCGCTACGGCCGGACCTGTGGCGCCCATATCGCCAGCGACCCCTTCGGTTATTGAGCAGGGGGAACTGGCAATCGGTGAACAATCCGACTTCGAAGCTGCCTCACTGGCGCTGTCAGAGGGGGATTTTCAGGCCGCCGCCGACCAGTTCGCGCAGTTCGATACTTCGTATCCCGGCAGCCCGCTCGCCCCCGAAGCGCATTTGAAACGTGGGCAGGCGTTGGAAGGCTTAGGCGACACGCGTGAGGCCGCGCGAGCGTTTCTGGCCAGCTTTACCGGCGATTCCGAAGGCGCGTTTGCCCCCGAGGCCCTCTTTGAGTTGGGAGCTGCACTGGGCCGTCTGGGCCAGACTGAACAGGCTTGTATTACTCTACTAGAAGTTGGCGTGCGCTTTCCGGCCTCGGCCACAGTTTCCGCCGCGACACAAGAAATGGCGTCGCTGGGCTGTTCTTGACCGACCAGGCCGATACGCTTCGATCCATACTCCGCACGCGGCTGCCAGACAAGCTGCCGCCGCGTTTGGGTATAGCCGCGTCCGGCGGCGGGGATTCTGTTGCGCTGATGCATTTGTTGCATGAAATCGCGCAGGCAGTGCAGGTCGATCTGTTCGTGGCGACCGTGGATCACGGATTGCGCCGCGAGTCGGCGGCTGAGGCCGTTCGCGTGGCCGAGCAGGCGGCAGGTCTGGGTATCCCCCATGAAACGCTGCTGTGGCAGGGTTGGGATGGTACTGGCAACTTACAGGATCAGGCCCGTCAGGCGCGATACCGGTTGTTGGTTGACTGGGCGAATCGCAATGACATTCCGGCTATCGCTTTGGGTCACACTGCGGACGATCAGGCTGAGACTGTGTTGATGCGGCTGGGCAGGGCGGCAGGGGTAACCGGCCTGTCGGGCATGTCCTACGCGCGGGAACACGACGGTGTGGCGCTGCTACGTCCGATGCTGGGAATCACTCGGCAAACTCTGCGGGATTATTTGTCGGCGATTGGCGCAAGTTGGATCGAGGACCCGTCGAATCACGACCTGAAATTCGACCGGATCAGGGCGCGTGAAGCACTGTCGGGGCTGGAACCGTTGGGGATTTCCGTGCGATCGCTGTCGCGTGTCGCCGAAAATCTAGCACAAGCGCGTGAAGCTCTGGCGCGCTATACGCAGGAATCCGCACGCCGAGTCGCCGCGGTGTATGGCGGGGACATTTGCGTTGACTGCAACGGCTTTGAACTGCTTCCGGCGGAAATCCAAAGGCGGTTGGTTGTTGGAATCATCGCGTGGATTGCGGGGCCGGGCTATCCGCCGCGCGCGTCATCGGTGGATCAGGCCGTGACGACCATTCAGGATGGGCAGACCTTGACGCTGGCGGGCTGCCTGTTAATCCCGCAAGGCGATAAAATGTGGTTTTGCAGGGAGCTAAACGCAGTAGCGACGGAAATCGCAGCGCCGCAAGAAATCTGGGACAACCGCTGGATTCTGTCTGGTCCCCGGACCCCGGACGCCGAAGTACGTGCGCTGGGTGAGGCTGGTTTGCCGCAGGTGCCAGACTGGCGGGTTTTGGGCAAACCCCGCAAGGCGCTTTTGGCCTCGCCTGCCGTTTGGAACGGGGAAAACCTGCTTGCCGCTCCCCTGGTTGACTATTCCAATGGTTGGACGGCCAAAATTGCCCCACAAAGGCCCGAGTTTTACTCTTCGCTTTTATCGCATTGAACCTGCTTGAATCATCTCTATTTTATAGGACAAACCGGCAGACCCCCACCTGCCGAAATCTTTTGGGAGATATTCCTTGGGCAACGCTCGTAACATCGCCTTCTGGGTCGTTCTGTTTCTGCTGATCCTTGCACTGTTCAATTTCTTCAGTGGTCAGGGCGGAACGCTTCAGAGCAATGAAAGAACCTATTCCGATTTTGTCAGTGCAGTTGAAAGCGGCGAAGTCAAAAACGTGACACTGGACGGTGAACAGATTCGCTATTCCACGCAAAGCGGCGCGACCTATGTCACCATCAAACCCGCCGACGCCGAAGTCACCAAGCTGCTGATCGACGAAAACATTCCCGTTCAAGCCGTGAAACAGCAGCAATCCGGATTTCAGTCCTTCCTGATCACGCTGCTGCCCTTCCTGTTGCTGATCGGTGTCTGGATCTATTTCATGAACCGGATGCAGGGTGGTGGCAAAGGCGGTGCCATGGGCTTTGGCAAGTCCAAGGCCAAGATGCTTACCGAAAAGCATGGCCGTGTGACCTTTGACGACGTCGCGGGCATCGATGAGGCCAAGGAAGAGCTGGAAGAGATCGTGGAATTCCTGCGTAACCCGCAGAAATTCAGCCGTCTGGGCGGCAAGATTCCGAAAGGCGCGCTGTTGGTTGGCCCTCCGGGTACCGGTAAAACGCTGCTGGCCCGTGCCATCGCGGGTGAGGCGGGTGTGCCGTTCTTTACCATTTCAGGTTCCGACTTTGTCGAGATGTTCGTTGGTGTTGGTGCATCCCGTGTGCGCGACATGTTCGAACAGGCCAAGAAAAACGCGCCCTGTATCGTCTTTATCGACGAGATTGACGCTGTGGGCCGTCATCGCGGTGCCGGTTACGGCGGCGGCAACGACGAGCGCGAACAGACCCTCAACCAGTTGCTGGTCGAGATGGACGGGTTCGAGGCCAACGAAGGCGTGATCATTTTGGCGGCGACCAACCGTAAAGACGTTCTGGACCCCGCGCTGCTGCGTCCGGGCCGCTTCGATCGCAACGTGACCGTTGGCAACCCCGACATCAAAGGTCGCGAAAAGATTCTGGGCGTACACGCGCGCAAAACACCTCTGGGCCCGGATGTCGATCTGCGCATCATTGCACGAGGTACGCCGGGTTTCTCGGGTGCTGATCTGGCAAACCTTGTGAACGAGGCCGCCTTGATGGCGGCCCGTGTGGGTCGCCGGTTTGTCACCATGGAAGACTTTGAGAACGCCAAAGACAAGGTGATGATGGGGGCCGAGCGCCGCTCGATGGTGTTGACGCAAGACCAGAAGGAAAAAACTGCCTATCACGAGTCGGGCCACGCCGTTGTTGGCATGACCCTGCCGCTGTGCGATCCGGTCTACAAGGCGACAATCATTCCGCGCGGTGGTGCGTTGGGTATGGTTGTCAGTCTGCCAGAGATGGATCAGCTGAATTATCACCGGGACGAGTGTGAGCAGAAGCTGGCCATGACAATGGCGGGCAAGGCGGCCGAGGTCATCAAGTATGGTGAGGATCACGTCTCGAACGGTCCCGCCGGTGACATCATGCAGGCCAGCCAACTGGCGCGCGCCATGGTGATGCGCTGGGGTATGTCAGACAAGGTCGGCAATATCGACTATGCCGAGGCGCATGAGGGGTATTCGGGCAACACCGCCGGTTTCTCGGTTTCGGCCAATACCAAGGAAATGATCGAGGAAGAAGTCAAGCGCTTGATCCAGCAGGGTTATGAGCGCGCGCACAGCATCCTGACCGAGAAAAACGAGGAATGGGAGCGTCTGGCGCAGGGGCTTCTGGAGTATGAGACCCTGACCGGGGACGAGATCAAGCGTGTCATGAACGGTGAATCGCCTACTGAAGGTGATGACGATGGCGACAAGCCCGACGAAGGCAGCGCGCCCAGCGTGACTGCCATTCCGAAGACCAAGGTCAAGAAATCCCCGCCCGATGGCGGGATGGAGCCGGAACCTTCGGCATAAGAATACCAGGCCCGGGCATTGTCCCGGGTCTTTTTTGTCTGTTCAATCAGAGTGAACTACTTTTTAGTCCGACCCGTTGACTAGCATTGAAGAGGAACGGAAATGCCCGTCCTGCGCGAAACTGAATACAAGGGCAGGGTGGTCTGGCTGGGCCATGTTCCTGCTGCCGCCACCATTCGAGGCAATGCTGTCGAAACGCTTGATCTGGGGTTTTCGGGTGAGCAGGGCGCACGGCATGAAGGCGTGAACCGAAATTCATGCATACGGGTCAAGAACCTTTACCCGGAGGGCACGGAAATCCGCAATGTCCGGCAATTGTCAGTGCTGTCCGCCGAAGAGATCGAAGCGACTGCACAAGAGATGGGTCTGGACCGGCTGGACCCGTCTTTTCTGGGAGCCAGCATTGTGCTTCGCGGCATCCCGGATTTCACCCATATCCCGCCGTCTTCACGCCTGCAGGCCCCGAGCGGCGTCACCATGACGGTAGATATGGAGAACCGCCCCTGTGTGCTTCCTGGGCGCGAGATTGAAGCGGATTTGCCTGGCTATGGCGCGGCGTTCAAACCAGCTGCGAAGGGCCGGCGTGGTGTCACCGCCTGGGTCGAGAGACCGGGCGTGCTTAAGCTCGGTGACCAGGTGACATTGTTTGTGCCGGATCAACCGGACTGGGCACCATAAGCCACCTCAGTTTCTAATTCGATACGACAGAATACACCAACGCCGTTTCGCGGCATAAATATGTCGGAATCTATAGCCATCCGCATTGTACACAACGGTATGGATTAAACAGCACCGACGCATCGCGTCGGTTTTGCATGGCATTCAATCAGGGACCCTGCCCAATGAGCTACAAATCCGACATTGAAATCGCCCGTGAGGCGAACAAGAAGCCG